>UCEU01000031.1 GCA_900471485.1 Hyphomicrobiales bacterium | reverse complement strand
ACCCCGCTTGGCACCCCCATCACCCGCTCTATCTTCCCCTTCCCATATCAAGGAGATCATCATGGACGCAGCTCCCAGCCCGCCGGTCACGCTTGTCATCTTCGGAGCCACCGGAGACCTGACGCGGCGGCTGCTTGTTCCCGCGATCATCAACCTGACGCAGAGCGGCTTGACCGGGGACGACCTGCATATTCTCGGGATCGGGATCGAGCCCGGCGACGACGCCATGTTGGTTGCGCGGCTGGACGACTTTCTGGCGACGCTCGACGATGGCGGCGCGCATGCCGCAAGCGACGGCTGGAAGCGGTTGCGCCAGCGGATCGCCTATACCTCGGGCGACTTCACCAGGGACGAGATCTATCTCGACATCAAGGCGCGGCTGGCGCGGGCGCCTGCTGGCAATGCCGCCTTCTATCTCGCCGTGCCGCCGCAGTTCTTCGGGACGATCGTCGAGAAGCTGGCCGAACATGGGCTGACCCGCGAGAGCGACGGCGTGTTCCGGCGGATCGCCATCGAAAAGCCCTTCGGCACCGATCTTTCGACCGCCAAGGCGCTGAATGCGCGCATCCTCGCCAAGGTCTCGGAAAGCCAAGTCTACCGGCTCGATCACTTCCTCGGCAAGGAAACGGTGCAGAACATCCTGACGACGCGCTTCGCCAACATGATGATCGAGGCGCTGTGGAACAACAACTATATCGACCACGTGCAGATCACCGCCGCCGAGACCGTCGATGTCGGCAGCCGCGGCAAGTTCTACGATGCGACGGGCGCGCTGCGCGACATGGTGCCGAACCACCTGTTCCAGCTGCTCGCCATGATCGCCATGGAGGCACCGAACGGGTTCGGCGCCGAGGCGATCCGCAGTGAGAAGAGCAAGGCGCTGAGCGCACTCAGGATCTACACGCCGGAGGAAGCCGCCACGCATGGGGTGCGCGGCGCCTATGGCGGCGGGGAGCTGAACGGCAATCCGGTGACCGCCTTCCGGGCGACGAAGGACGTCTCGCCCGACAGCAACACGGAGACCTTCGTGGCGCTGAAGCTCTTCGTCGATACATGGCGCTGGGCGGGCGTGCCGTTCTACCTGAGGACCGGCAAGGCGATGACGGCGCGCGACACGGAGATCGTCGTGACCTTCCGCCAAGTGCCCTTCGCGCAGTTTCGCGAGACCGACGTGCAGCGCAACCTGCCGCCGAACAAGCTGGTGATCCAGGTGCAGCCGGACGAAGGGCTGAGCATGGAAATCTCGATCAAATCGCCTGGGCTTTCGGTCGACACGGTGCCGGTTTCGCTCGACTTCCGCTATGCCGACAAGTTCGACATCGGCAAGATGACGGGCTACGAGTCCCTGCTCTACGACCTCTTCATCGGCGACCAGACGCTGTTCCAGCGCGCCGACGGCATCGAGGCGGGCTGGGCCGCGGTGCAGCCGTTCCTCGACGTCTGGGCCAAGGAGAGCAAGGAGCCGGAAACCTATGCTCCCGGCAGCATGGGACCGACCTGCGCGGAAGAGCTCATCAAGCGGGATGGCCGGGAATGGCACGCGCTTGGCGTCATGCTGCACAACCCAAACAAGGCAAGGCCATGAAATACACGCCCAACTAAAGTATAGCCAAGAAGACTCCCGTATATTTTCGGCTTGCCGCAAGGCAATTGACTGAACTCAATGAATATTCGCGAGCATGCAGCAAAATGGCGGTGCGTCATACAACATAGGTATGCATTGACGCACAGGGCATAGATGCGAAGATTTTCCTGCTGACGGCGTTGCTTTTCCAGTGCGACAAAGAAGGCGGGGCCCGTCAAACCCCGGCGGGCCCTTCTTGGGTTTTACACCAACCAATGGCTGAAAAAGCACACCACCCCGAATTATTAATGTCGGATTAACATATTTACTTGCGCTCTTCGTTGGCCTTGCTAAATCTATCCTACGGGTTTTGGGGTATTGACATGACGGATATTCAAACTTCGAAGAATCATCCAAGTTCCGATCAACGCATGGAAACGTGCCGGTCCGAGTTTGAACCCATTCTCTACGAGCTCATCAAGAACGGTGAGAAGCGTGGGTGGAAAGCGGCCGAAATCGCGATGGCTCTGGCCGACGCGGCAGACGACGTGATACTAAAGCTGGCCCGGGAAACCAAGAAAAAGCACTGACCCGGCTTATCCGCGTTCTTTTGTATCCCGCCGAGCGCAGCAGACACTTTCGACATCAGGTTTTAGCAGCTAGAAAATACGCGAGACGACCTCGCGGTGATTCTCGTTGCGGGCCGTTGCGTGGGTTTTCCGGGCGATCCGATCGATAGCTCCGGTTAAATCCTGCGTATATTCAAAGTGTTAACGGCGCATCCTGGCGCATCGGAGATGGAATTTGCAGTGGGTCGCCGCCGCGCTTCTGGCTTGCGGGTGCGTCAGTCTGGCTGAAGTCGCCGACTGGCCGGATGCAGCCGTTTACGTGGCGAAGACGAGCTGCGGGCAATCCGAAAATGCGCAGAGCTGTACGGATCTGCGGGCGCGCTGGACCGATATCTACGGCGATGCCATCGCCGGAAAAATGGAAAGCCAACGGATCGTCGCGCGCTGCCTTGCCACCGGCTGCGGCGGCGCCGTCGAGCCCGACGCGATGCGCAGTTGCGCGTGGCGAGAGGTGATCGTGAAGGCTGAAAACGCCTCGCCCCATATCAATGACCAGAGCGAAATGGCACGCGCCTGCGGGCCGCAAAAGCTGGACGGCGCGGGCCGGCAGGCGGCGGCGGATCTCGCCAAAAACTGGCTCATCCTGCTCGGCGTCACCGCTCAAAACTGAACTTTAAGTAGAAAAACGAACGAAGCGCTCGTCCGTTTTTCGTTGCGCGATTTTCGCCTCAGATGAACTGGCTGAGACCGGGAACGGAGGCGACCACTTCGTCGACGACTTCCTTGCCGGCATGCTGCTCGGCAACCGCGATGGTTTCCTTGGCCAGGCTGGCGATTTCGCCCATGCCGAGGCCTTCCGACATCAGCTGCTGGCCGAGCGCCATGATGCCGCCGCCGCCGAACGCGCCCATGATGCTGCCGAGAATGCCGCCACCGCCGGATGCACCCTCGCCGTTATACTGGGCGACGAGATCCGACGCGCCGGGGATGGCTTCGATCATCCGGGCCACTGGGCCGTCGGCGGCTTCGCGCTGCAGGAAGCCGAGCATCATGCCGACAGCCTTTTCGGCCACCTCGGCCGGAATGCCGACACGTGCGGCAACCTGATCTACGAGTTCGTTCATGGTATCCTCCTTTGTTGACGTTAACGTCAACGTTAATCGAGTTTCTCAGGTAACTCAAGCGACCCGCGCCGGTGGCGGGCCTCAATCCCGGTTTTCCTTTTAATGCAGACAGTTGTCGGCATTGAAGTCCCTGCTTATAACAGACGAACGATATTACAATGACCGTGCGGAAACTGCTCTCCGCATTTTGACGCAAGCGGCCAAGCGCCTTTGGGAGAATGTTTGCAATGATCGAGGACGGCAAGATTTTCATCGGCGTGAGCCGCAAGCCCGACGATAGCATCAACGGCCCCGAATATCTCGATCTCAAGTTCGGCAACCGCCACGGCCTGGTCACCGGCGCCACCGGCACCGGCAAGACGGTGACGCTGCAGGTGCTGGCCGAAGGCTTCGCCAAGGCCGGCGTGCCGGTCTTCTGCGCCGACATCAAGGGCGATCTTTCCGGCATCGCGGCGCGCGGCGAACCGAAAGACTTCATCACCAAGCGTTGCGAGCAGATCGGCTTCGACGATTTCGCCTTCGACCAGTTCCCTGTCATCTTCTGGGATCTGTTCGGCGAGAAGGGCCACCGCGTACGCACCACGATCGCCGAGATGGGCCCGCTGTTGCTCGCCCGGCTGATGGATGCCTCGGAGCCGCAGGAAGGCGTCATCAACATCGCCTTCAAGATCGCCGACAAGGCCGGTCTGCCGCTGCTGGATCTCAAGGATTTCGCAGCGCTCCTCAACTACATGGGCGAGAACGCCAGCGAGCTTTCCAGCCAGTTCGGCCTGATCTCCAAGGCCTCCGTCGGCTCGATCCAGCGCGCGCTTCTGGTGCTCGAGCAGCAGGGTGCCGAGCACTTCTTCGGTGAGCCGGCGCTGAAGATCAGCGACATCATGCGCACCGACAATCGCGGCTACGGCCAGATCTCGGTGCTCGCCGCCGACAAGCTAATGATGAACCCGCGCCTCTACGCGACGTTCCTGCTCTGGCTGCTCTCGGAACTGTTCGAGGAACTGCCGGAAATCGGCGATCCCGAGAAGCCGCGCCTAGTGTTCTTCTTCGACGAGGCGCACCTGCTTTTCAACGACGCGCCGAAGGTGCTCACGGAACGCGTGGAACAGGTGGTCCGCCTGATCCGTTCCAAGGGCGTCGGCGTCTATTTCGTCACGCAGAACCCGCTCGATGTGCCGGAGACCGTTCTGGCGCAGCTCGGAAACCGCGTCCAGCATGCGCTGCGCGCCTATTCGCCGCGCGAGCAGAAGGCGGTGAAGACGGCTGCCGATACCTTCCGCCCCAACCCGGATTTCGATTGCGCCACCGTGATCACCACGCTCGGCACCGGCGAGGCGCTGGTTTCGACGCTGGAGGACAAAGGCGCGCCGTCGATCGTCGAGCGCACGCTGGTGCGGCCGCCATCCGGTCGTGTCGGGCCGCTGACCGATGCCGAGCGGCAGCAGGTGATGGACAAGAGCCCCGTTCTCGGCGTCTACGACGAAGATGTTGACCGCGAATCCGCCTTCGAGATACTCGCCGCCCGCGCCAAGAGCGCGGCAGACGCCAATGCCGCCAAGGAAGCACCGCAGCCGACCGAGGCAAGCACGACCGGCGGGTGGACGCTGCCCGGCTTCGGCGGTGACGACAAGGATGACCAGCCCGCCAAGGGCCGTGGCCGCGCCGCCGGTTACCAGCGTGAAACGGTGGTGGAAGCGGCTATGAAGAGCGTTGCCCGCACAGTGGCGACGCAGGTCGGCCGCGCGCTGGTGCGCGGCATTCTCGGCAGCCTGAAACGGTAGTTTCGAATTGATATCCTGTTGCGGCGGCGATCGTTCGCGCCGCAACAGGCGTCATGTCTTAGCGCTTGCGCACGAATTCCGTGCGCAGCACCAGTCCCTTGATGGCATCGTGGCGGCAGTCGATTTCCTCGGGATTGTCGGTCAGCCGGATCGAGCGGATCACGGTGCCCTGCTTCAGCGTCTGGCCGGCGCCCTTGACCTTGAGGTCCTTGATCAGCGTGACGGAATCGCCGTCCGCCAGCACATTTCCGGCGGCGTCGCGCACTTCGGAAGCCTTCGCCGCCTCGGCGGCAAGCTCCGATGCCGGGCGCCATTCGCCGGTTGCTTCGTCGTAAACGTAATCGTCGTCATCCGCGGCCATCGGCGCATCTCCTGAAAGAAATTAAAGTATGAGACCGGCGCTTATAGCAGCCGGCGGACAGCCGCAAGGCGTGGAGCCGGAGCGCGTGGTTGCGTCGCGGGGTGTGCGGTGTTATTTCATTGCCATTGCGCCAAAGAGAAAGGAGGGTCACGTGCAGAATTTTTACTTCCGGTTTTACCGGCAGCGTGGCCCCGTCAACGCCCTGCAGATGCGTTTGCAGGGCTGACCAGAGACCGTTTCTCGCAAATCTCTTCCTGGTCCGCCCTTCGTGGCTGCGCAGAGCCGAGCCTTGGCTCGCCTGCTTGTGACTTATCCACCGAACCGACACGCATGACCGTGGCGCTCAAGCGCGCGGCTGTGGTCGTTCGGAAGACCAGAGCAAGATCATGACCCTTATCAATATCCGCAATCTCGGCGTCTCCCTCTCCAGGCCGCTGTTCTCCAACCTCGATCTGACCATCAACGCAGGCGACCGCATCGGCCTCGTGGCCGCCAACGGGCGGGGCAAGTCGACGCTGCTGCGCGCCATCGCCGGCACGATGGAGGCGACGGAGGGCGAGGTGACGCGCTCGCGCGGGCTGACGATCGGCCATGTCGAGCAGGACGTGCCGGCAGCACTTGCCGGCGTGCCGTTTCACCAGGCGGTGCTGCAGGCACTGCCCCTGGACCAGCAGGAGAACGAGAGCTGGCGGGTGCACATCGTGCTCGACGCGCTCGATGTGCCCGATCTCTTGCGCGAACGGCCGGTCGGTCAGCTCAGCGGCGGCTGGCAGCGGCTGGCGATGCTGGCGTGCGTCTCTGTGACAGAACCCGACGTACTGATGCTCGACGAGCCGACCAACCATCTCGATCTCGGCAAGATCGCAAGGCTGGAGGGATGGGTGAACGGGCTGCCGCGCGACACGCCCGTTGTCATCGCCAGCCACGACCGCGCCTTTCTGGATGCGACGACCAACCGCACGCTGTTCCTGCGCCCGGAACGCTCGCCCGTCTTCGCGCTCGGCTATACCAGGGCACGGGCGGCACTCGACGAGACCGACGCCGCGGACGAGCGGCGCTACCAGCGCGACATGAAGACGGCGCAGCAGCTGCGCCAGCAGGCGGCAAAGCTCAACAATATCGGCATCAACTCCGGCAGCGACCTGCTCGTGGTCAAGACAAAGCAGCTGAAGCAACGCGCCGACAAGCTGGAGGATGCGGCAAAGCCCGCGCATCTCGAACGCTCGGCCGGCGCCATCCGGCTCGCCAATCGTGGCACGCATGCCAAGGTGCTGGTGACGCTTGAAGATGCCGAGGTGACGACGCCGGACGGGCGGGTTCTGTTTCGCACCGGCAGGCAGTTTCTCTGCCAGGGCGACCGGATCGTGCTGCTCGGCGAAAACGGCGCCGGCAAGACGCGGCTGGTCTCGATGCTGCGCCGCGCGATCGAGGCGTCCGGCGACGGCACCGAAGGCATCAAGGTGACGCCTTCGGTGGTGCTCGGCTATGGCGACCAGGCGCTCGGCGACCTCAAGGACCAGGAGACGCCGATGCGGATGATCCTGCGGCGCTTCGATCTGGGTGACGCCCGCGCGCGGTCGCTGCTGGCGGGCGCCGGCATGAGCGTGGAGATGCAGGAAAAGCCGATCGGCCGCTTGTCCGGCGGGCAGAAGGCGCGGCTCGGCATGCTGGCGCTGCGGCTCGCCAATCCGAACTTCTACCTGCTCGACGAACCGACCAACCATCTCGATATCGAGGGCCAGGAAGCCTTGGAGGCGGAGCTGATGGCGCAGCAGGCGACCTGCCTCCTGGTGTCGCACGACCGCAGCTTCATCCGCACCGTCGGCAACCGCTTCTGGGTGATCGACAGGAAGCGGCTGGTCGAGGTCGAGAGCCCGGAGGCGTTCTTCGCGTCCGCGTCAGGTATGGTGTGACAGAAGAGGCCGCGGCATCGAGCTGCCGCGGCTTTTGCTCTAGAACGAGGCAGAGGCTGCGCCGAGCAGGTTCAGCTTACCGCCTGAGATGGCGTAGAGGCTGAGCTTTCGCTCGACGGAGCCGCCCGGCGTCAGGCGGAAGACGCCGGTGACACCATGGAAGCCGACCTTGCTGGTCAGCGTCTCCGATGTCATCGCTTCCGGACCCTTGGTCCTGACGATGCCGGAGGCGATGGCGACGGCGTCGTAGCCATAGGCCGCATCGTCTGTGAGCGTGCGCTTGTAGTGAAGCTTGTAGCGGGCGCCGATCATGCCGGCACCATCGGGCTCGACGCGGGCGATCAGCGTGCCGTTGACCGAGGCGTTCGACCAGGTCTGCTGCGGCCAGGCACTGGTACCGACGAAGCTGAGGTTCGGCTGTCCGCCCGCCTTCAACGCGCCGGCCACCGTTGTGACGATGGCGCTCTTGCCGAGAATCAGCACCGTATCGGCGCCCTGCAGCAGCGCCCTGCTCTTCTGCACGGCATCGGAGGCCGACGCATCGGTCAGATCGTAGCGAGCGATACCGACCCAAGTGCCGCCGGATGCACGGATGGCGCTGGAGAGGCGATTTTCGGACGCGGGCGAGAAGTCGGCCTGGGCGAAGGCCATGACCTTCTTGTGGCCGCTTGCGGCAGCGGCACGCGCGCCTTCGATGGCGCTGTCGACTTCGTCGGAGACGAGATTGTAGACATTGCCGGCGCCGGCGGGAACGGGCGCGCCGAGATTGACGAGCGGCGGGCGCTGATCGGCCGGCAGCGAGGCGATGGCCGACGTGACGGCCGGCGAGGCGTAGCTGACGAGCAGGGTCGATCCCCTCGCCTTCGCAGCACTCACCGCAGTTGCGGCCGCGCCGGCACCGCCGGAGACATCGATGACCTTGACGAAGACCTGGCTGTTGCCGAGCTCGCCGACGCCGAGCGCCATGCCATCGCGCACGTCACGGGCCGCACCTTCGTAGAGACCGCTGCCGGATTTGGGCAGCAGCAGGGTGATTTCCGCACCGGTATCTCCGTAGCTTTCCTCGACCTCCGTCGATGGCGGCTTGATGTCGTTCGTCTTGACGTTTCTGGCGACGCCATCGACATCGGACTGACAGGCGGCAAGTGTGCCGCAGAGGAGCAGAAGCGCCGATGCCGAGAGCCCCCGGAAACGCCCAAGCGAAGCGGCGGCATTGAAAAGCGGCTTTGCGGCTTGCTGAAGTAAACCATGCCCGCGCTCCCCGCGCGCGATCCGATGCACTCTCACCTGTTCCCCCGAACTCAAAATACGCCTGAAACGCAGGCTTTTCGTGGGCTTCATATCTGCACAGGCGACGGCCGAAAGCAAACCCTTCCCCCAAACTTGGTTGACGGCAAAACTAAAATTTTATGCGTATTCGATCCGATAAATTCCGGAATACTTATCTACGTTTAAATACCTGATTTTTATAGGTTATTTGTAATCTTCCCTCCATCACGGAGAGACGATCGACATGAAGCCCGCAAGAATAACAAGAAGACTTGCTTCCCTGACTTCGGCCCTTGTCATGGCCCTGTCCGCCTGCGGTTTCGCACAGGCCGGCGCGCTTCGCTCAGCGCAGCTCACGGGCGCCGCCTACCCGCCAATTTTCTCCGCCATTCCGGCACGGACGCTGGCGCAGACCGGCAGCCTTGCCGGTGTCGCCGCATTGGTCGGCGCTGCAGCCGACGGCATCGTGCGGGCGATGAGTTTGGTCGACATGTCGTCTTTCGTCCAGCCGGCCTCGTGGTCGCCTGAGAGCACGGCATCGATCAGGCCGGCGACGCGCCCGGCTGTCACCGCCACTCGCTCCGACAGCGCCGTTTTCGGCACAGTCGCCATCCCGTTCAAGAAGCTCGCGGCGCTGAAAAAGCTCGCGCCGTCGCTCGCAGAAATGAACAGCGGCTCGGCGATCGGTTGCGCCAAGGGCAAATGTGAAGCCGCGACCGCGATCAAGGCGGCCTTCACGCGCACGGCGCAGGCATCGATCCGCGACAAGCTCAATGCCGTCAACGCGACGGTCAACCACAGCATCCGCTACCGCCGCGACATCGACACCTATGGCCAGCCCGACTACTGGGCAAAGCCATCCGAGACGCTGTCGCGCCAGCAGGGCGACTGCGAGGATTTCGCAATCCTGAAGATGGCGGCGCTGAATGCCGAGGGCGTCGACCTCAAGGACATGGCCGTGGTCGTGCTGTTCGACCAGAAGCGCCGCTTCTATCACGCCGTGCTGTCCGTCTCGGTCGGCGGCAGCCGGTTCATTCTCGACAACATGCGCGACGAGGTGCTGGCCGACACCCGCCTGCCCGACTACCAGCCGCTCTACTCGATCGCCAACGGCAAGGGCTACCTGCACGGCTCGCGTGTCGGGACGAAGCAGCTGGCGGCCGCCATGCCGATCGAGAAGGTCGCGCCCGGCGAAGGCGTCGCCTTCTGACGCAAAGGGGCCTTTCCGGATCGCCCACGCGGCGTCCGGACCGGCCGACAAAGTCTCTCCTTGATCCGCTATGCAGATCAAGCGCGGCCTGATATCAACGGCTTAGCACTTGAATGGGGGGAAACGATGCCATCCGCCGAACTACTGATCAGCTTCTTCATCACCACGACGCTTTTCGCCTACATGCCAGGTCCTGCCATGCTTTATGCGGCAGCGCAGACCATGGCGCGGGGTCGACGTGCGGGGTTCATGGCGGCGCTCGGCATTCATCTCGGCTGCTACGTGCATGTGGCGGCGGCGGCCGCCGGCCTTTCGATCCTGTTCCACGCGGTGCCAATGCTCTACATGGCGGTGAAGCTGATCGGCGCAGCCTATCTCGTGTGGCTGGGTATCTCGCTGTTTCGCGGCAAGCAGGAAGGCGAGACCGCCGCCCTGCCCGGCACGGAGCCGAAATCCGGGCGGCGGGCGCTGTTCGAGAGCTTCATGATCGACGTGCTGAACCCGAAGACGGCGATCTTCTTCTTCGCCTTCCTGCCGCAGTTCATCGACGCATCGGCCGGTTTCCCGGTCTGGCTGCAGTTCGTGATCCTCGGCACGATCGTCAACGTGATCTTTTCATCCGCCGATATCGTCTGCGTGTTCCTGGCGGGCGCGGTGATCGGCAGGCTGCGGCGCTCGACTTCGGCGCAGCGGCTGGTACGGCGACTGGGCGGCGCGACGCTCGTCGGCCTCGGAGCGCATCTGGCGCTGCAGCGCAGCTGATCAGTAGCGGGAGATATAGCCGATCAGCATCGGCTTCTCATGGGTCGGCGCCAGCGCGAGGTTGATCTGGCCCTTCATCGTCATCGATCCCACGGTGATCGTGAAGCCGGTGTTGAGCGTCTTGCCCTTGTTGCGGCCAAGCGTTTCCAGCGCTTCGTCGATCTGCGTATCGATCGAGAACCGCAGGCCCCTGGTCAGCTGCTCGGCATTGCCCATCGGCAGGCGCTGGCGCAGCATCGAGAGGAAAGGCTCGTTGAACAGCTGCACCTTCCTGTCGCGCGTCAGAAGGATGGTCGGCGACGGCGAGGCCTGGATGATGGCATTGACGTTGGCCAGCGATGAAATGTCTTCCACCGTATCCAGCCGGCGCAACGCCCATTTGAGGCTGAGCACGCGCAGCAGCGAGGCGAGATTGCCCGATTCCGGCATCTGCGATGCGGTGTAGTGCACGAGGTCGGAGGTCGACATGCGCCCCGATGCCGACATGCGGCCGAGGCCATCCCAGTAGATGCGCTCCAGGCGGATGCCACGGCGCTCGCCACCACGCCCGACCACGGCGCGGAAGCGCGGCTCGATCTCGCCGGCATCGATCTCCGGCAGCCCCTCATCAAGGAGATCGCTGTCCGGTATCGCGGTGCTGCCAGGCTTGGCAATCAGCATCTATCGCTCCGTCAGCGCTTCCGAGCGCGCCTTGTTGATGGGCTTCATGAGATAGCTGAGCACGGTCTTGCTGCCCGTCATGATTTCGACGGAGGCGACCATGCCGGGGATGATGGGATAGGATTTGCCGTTGCGCTCGAGTTCCGAGCGCTCCGTCTTCACCTGCACGAGATAATAGGTCTCGCCCTTCTCCTTCTCGACGAGGCTGTCGGCCGAGATGTTCTCGACGGTGCCTTCCAGCCCGCCGAAGATGGAGAAGTCGTAGGCGCTGACCTTGACGATGGCCGGCTGGCCGCGACGGACGAAAGCGACGTCGCGCGGCGAGATCTTGGCTTCGACAAGCAGCGTATCGGCGGTCGGAACGATGCCGGCGATGACGCGGCCGGGATCGACATAGGCGCCGATGGTGTTGACCTCGAGCGTGTTGACGATGCCATCGACAGGCGAGCGGATATCGGTGCGCTTGACGCGATCGGAGGCACCGCGGATGGTTTCGTCGACGACGGAGAGCTCGGCCAGCGCCTGCGCCTTGTCGGTCAGGGCCTGCTGGCGCAGTTCGAGCGCGAGATCGCCGAGCTGCAGCTTGGCTTCCTGCACAGCAGCCTCCAGCCGATCGATGCTCTCCTGATAGACCTTGAGCTGGCCCTGCTGGTCCTTGAGTTCGCGCTCGGTCTTCAGCACCTCGGTCTCGGCCACGAGCTTCTTCTTGGCGAGCGGGCTGATGAGATCGTACTGGCGCTGGGCGCCGTCGATGTTTTCTTCCAAGCGATCGATGTTGGCGTGGGCTTCGCTGAGTTCATTGTCGCGCTGACGCACGCGCTCCTTCAACACGCCGAGCTTGTTCTGATAGCTGGCGCGATCGGCGGCGAAGAGCTGTTCCTCGTTGGCGCAAACATCCTTGGCGACGGCGAGGATATCCTGCGGGCAGACGAAAGGCGCGTCGTACTGGCCGGCTTCTTCCAGCTTGAGGCGGGCGACCTTGGCGCCGAGCGCGCGGGCCTTGGCGACGGATTCGCCGAGCGTCGAGGTCGTCGTCGTGTTGTCGAGCTGGACGAGCAACTGCCCCTTGCGCACGACCTGGCCGAGAACGACCGCGATCTGCTGCACGACGCCGGGTTCCGACGACTGGATGATCTGCGTCTTGGAGACGGGAATGACCTTGCCCTCGCCGCGGGCGATCTCGTTGACATCGGCGATCGCCGCCCAGGCAAGGAAGCTCGCGATGACGAGCGCCACCAGAGCGAGGATGGCGCGGGCGAGGAACGGCGGGTTGTCGACCTGGTTGCTCATGCCTGCGGCCCCGCCGGCTTGCGCTGCATGGCCTCGATGACGGCCTGCTTCGGCCCATCGGCGATGATGCGGCCCTTGTCGACGACGATCAGGCGGTCCACCAGTTCGAGCATGCTGAAACGATGCGTGGCGATCAGGAGCGTCGTGTCGCGGGTAAATGCCTTCGACAGGCGGGCGATCAGGTGACGCTCGGTGGCGAGATCCATGGCGCCCGAGGGCTCGTCGAGGAAGACGATCTTCGGCTTGGTCAGCAGCAGGCGGGCGATGGTGAGCGCCTGCTTCTGGCCGCTGGAGAGGTTGGTGCCGCGCTCACCCACCGGCATGTCGAAGCCGCGCGGGTGGTTGCCGACGAACTCGTCGACGCCAGTCATGCGGGCGACCTCGAGCAGTTCCTCGTCGCTGGCATCGGCGCGGCCGATCAACAGGTTCTCCTTGACGGTACCGGAGAAGAGATCGGACGACTGGCCGGCGACGGCCACGGCGGCGCGCACCTCGGCCATGTGATACTGGCGGATATCGACGCCATCGATCAGCACGCGGCCGCCGGAGGGCTGGAACAGGCCATCGAGCAGGCGGCCGAGCGTGGTCTTTCCGGAGCCGATGCGGCCGATGATGCCGACGCGCTCGCCGGGAGCGACGCTGAAGGAGAGCTTGTTGATGACGGGATAATCGGAGCCCGGATACTGGAAGGAGACATCCTGGAAGCTGAAGGAGCCGCGGGCGATCTCGCGGTTGACGAAGCCCACTGTGGAGGGACGATCGTCCGGCTGCTCCATGATCTTGTCGAGGATGCGCAGCGACGTGGTGGCCTGGCGGAAGCGCGCCAGCGTCATGGCGATCTGGCCGAGCGGCGCGCCGGCGCGGCTCGCCAGCATCACGGTGGCGACGATCGCGCCCATGGCGATGCGGCCCTCCGAGAACTCGGAGGTGCCGGCAATGACGATGAGGACGCTCACCATCTGCTGCACGAACATCGTCATGTTGATGGCATTAGTCGAGACGTGCTTGATATCCTCGCTGGTGCGGCTCGAATATTTGGTGAGCTCGTGCCAGCGGCGCAGCATGGTGGCCTCGGCGCGCAGGCTCTTCAGGGTTTCGATCGTGGAGATGGTCTCGACCAGCAGCGACTGGCGGCGCGAGGCTTCGTTGGCAGCGGTGGCCATGCGCTTGCCGATGGCGGCCTGCGCGTAGAGGCCGATCACGACCGAGAGCAGGAAGGCGACCGCCGGGATGACCACCAGCCAGCCCGAGATCAGGTAGATCACGATCAGGAAGACGAAGACGAACAGGCTGTCGATGACGACGCCGATGGTGTTCGAGGTGAAAAACTCGCGCACGAATTCATACTGGGTCACGCGGTTGGCATATTCGCCCGTCGACATCGGCCGCGAGGCGAGCGTCGAGTTCAGCACCTTGTCGAAGATCATCTGCGACAGCCGCAGATCGGCCTTGCGGCCGGCATAATCGATCAGCGACGAGCGCGCGGTCTTCAGCAGGAAATCGAAGAGGTAGGCGAGCGTGATGCCAGCGGCGAGAACCCAGAGCGTCGGGATCGCCTTGTTAGGCAGCACCCGGTCGTAGACGTTCATGGTGAACAGCGGCGAGCCGAGCGCGATCAGGTTGATGAAGAGCGCGGCGACCATGACGCGGACATAGGTGCGCCAGTAGGGCCGAAGCGTGGTGGCCAGCCAGTGGCGCTTCTCGATCTCCACCGCATTGCCGACCAGCGCCTCTTCCGAGGCGTTCTGGTAAAACAGCGTGAAGGCGAAGGCGGTCTGCGGCCGCAGCGCCATCAGTTCGGCGCGGGTGAGCCTGAGCGGGCTGCCGGCGATCGGCACGATATCGATGACGTAGGAGCCGTCTTCCGCCACTTCGAGCAGCGGCAGGACGCCGCCATCGGCGAATGAGACGATCGCCGGGCAATCGAAGTTGCCCAGGCGACATTCACGCTCGCCGTGCCGGATGACCTGCAGGCCGATGCGCTCGGCGATGCGCTCGACGTCATCCGTCTCCAGCGATTCCGTCACCTCGTCCGGCAGGCCGGAGAAGAGGACGGTATCGGAGCTCGGACGGCCGTAGAACGCGGCCACGGATTTGAACGCCGTCTTGAATGTCTGAAGCGGCGTGCCGCTTGAAGTCTCTAGCGCTACGTTCAACATGGTCCGTGGCCGTCTCGACTACTGCTGTCGAATTGGGGCCAGGAGGTCCAGCGGCATGCCTGCCTTCTGGTGCGAATCCAGCTCGACATAGTTGGGGTTGGCTGCCGTCGCGGGAACCGCGAAGCTGTCGCGCGCATAAGGCTGAGCCTGTTCGACCGGGCGCAGCTTCATGGTCTGCAGCAGGTTGCCGGATGCAGCCAGGATCTTGTACTCGGCGAACAGCGAGGCGACGCGGGCGGTATCGGCCAGCACCTTGGTGTTGAACCGGGTGTTCTGCGCGTCGAGCACGTCGAGCAGCGAACGCTGACCGACCTTGAACTGCTCACGATAGGAGCCGACCAGCTTCTCGTTGATCGAGGTCTGCTCGCCGAGGATCTTGGAGAGATCGCTGCGGCTCATGCGCTCGTTCCAGGCGGAGCGAACCGACTGCTCGACTTCGCGCTGAACCTGCGCCAGCGCATAGCGCTGCTCGCCGGAGCGGCGGATCTGTTCTTGCTCGCGGGCAACGTCGATGCCGCCGCGATAAAGGTTCCAGCGGGCGACGACACGGACCTGGTAGTCGTTGGTGTTGCCTTCGTCGCCGTCGATATCGTCACCGACGCGGGCCGTGCCTTCAAGGTTGACCTTCGGCATGTAGTTGGCGCGCGCGCCGCGAACGCCGGCGTCGGCCGCGTCGACATCGGCATTGGCCGAGTAGATGCGCGGGCTGTTCTTGGCGGCGACATAGACCGCGTCGTTCAGCGTCTTCGGCAGGTACTTCGACACGGACGGAGGCGTCGACGGGTTGGAAATCTGCTCGCCGACGGCCTGGAGGAAGCGGATCTTGGTCTGCTCCAGCTCTTCCAGCGCTTCGCGCAGGCGGGCCTTGGCGGCCTGGAGGCGTTCGCTGCCCTGCAGGCGGTCGGCATCGGTCAGAGCACCGCCCTTGATGCTCTCGTTGATGTCGCCGACCATGCCCTGGTGGAAGCTGACATTCTGCTTGGCGGCCGCGACGATCTGCGTCTGCAGCATGTATTCGAGATAATCCTGCGTGACTTCAAGCGCCAGCGCTTCCGAACGCTCGAGAACGCGGAAGGAAGCGCCGTCGACGCGGGCGGCCTGCTGCTGCACCTGCGCCTTGCGGCTGCCGCCGTCGAAGATGGTTTGAGAAACCGTCAGACCGACATCGCCGGGTGACAGGTAATCATGATCCGAGCTCAGCGTGCCGGAGCTGTTGTTCGACAGGCGGCGGCGGCCGATGCCGGCTTCCAGATCGACCGTCGGCAAGTAAAGGCCGCGCGCCTGGCGCAGTTCAAATTCAACCGCTTCGCGATCTTTTGCGGCCTGCAAGATCTGCGGGTTGGTCTTCATCGTCTTTTCAATGGCCTGCTGCAAGGTCATTGCACCAGCATCAGCACAAACGGTCAGCCCTATAGCAACGGTTGCAGACAAGACTGCAAATATTCTTTTGCGATTAAACAAAGAAGATGCCCCTCAACATCAAAGATTCATACGGCGAACGCGTATACCAAGCCTATTCTTGGGTAAACGAGTAACACCAATCTTTCCACATTCCAATTGCGGCCCGCAGCCTTCCTCCGAAGACAGTTAACCCGGCAGGGGAGAACTACCTAAAGCGAGAATTTTACAGGATTTTTTAACCGGGATTTTGCCCCGGCCTGATTAGCTGGCACGACGTCAAAACGGGTACAAACCGCAATGAATTTCGGCCAACGTTACTCATCCGCAACAACTACAATTTCTGCTCTCCGAATCTCCATCGTCGGAGCATTGTGCTGCGCGGCGGGATCAGTCGGGGTGTTACTTATCTTAAACCTCATCGCGCCGGATCAACCATTTTTGGTTGGGTTCGCGGGGGTAATTCTTATTTCGCTTTTTGTTGCATTTCCGCTTCTTATGCTTCTGCAACTCAAGGTCGGAGAGCTGAAGAAACTACAAGATACGGTCAACTATACTCAACGCCACGACGCCGTTACCAAGGCGCTGAACGGCACCGCGTTCGCCGCGGCCGTCGAGCACTACATGGACCGTCGCAAGCGGATCGCGACGGATGCCGGCGGGGTGATGATCGCCGTGGTGATCGACACGCTGGATGAGATCAACCGGCGCTACGGGCCGCAGTGGGCCGATACGGTGATCCAGTCGCTCGCCTCGATCATCCAGTCCTCCGTGCGCAGCGGCGACCTCGTCGCAAGGCTCGCCTCCAACGAACTCGGCGTCTTTCTGCCCGGCGCCTCGATCGAGAACGCCCAGGATGTCGGTACCCGCATCCGCCAGCGCGTCACCGCCGCCTCGTTCACCGCCGGCGAGATGCCGCTGTCGATCGGCGTCAGGCTTGGCGGCGCGGTCTTCGAGGGCGCGACCGACTTCAACCACATCCGCCAGCTGGCCGACGAAATGGCGATGGAGCGCGGCGGCGACGCCGACGAGCCGATCCCGATCTCCCGCCTGCCCGCTGCATAGAGCAATTCCAGGAAAAGCGCGAAACGCAGAAAAGGCGCCGAGGCGCCTTTTCGAGGGTGTGGTGCTGCGGCTGGTTAGCCGACGTGCGGGGCGGTGGTCGCGTCGTGCTTGTCGTCGAACAGGATCTTGACGGCCTCAGTGGTGTTCTGAAGCACGGCAACATCGTGCCAGGCGCCGTTGTCGTTGACGCTGACCACGGTATCCGTACCGGAGACTGTGGTCTTGACGCTCGCCAGCGCTTCCTGCTCGCTCGCCTGATGACCGAGCAGGCTGTCGAGCAGCTTCGACACATCGAGCGCATCGCCTTCGCCTGCCTTGTAGTCGGTGATGACATCGGCAAGCTTCACATCCTTGAACGCATCGGCGTCGAGAACGAAGGTGTCGGCACCGGCACCGCCGGTGATCGTGTACATGCCGCCGCCGCCGGCGATCAGATCATCGCCATCGCTGCCGAACATCGTATAGGCATGGCTGTCGCTGTCGGTGCCGCCGAGCGTGGTGTCGAAGGCGACCTCGACGAAGTGACCACCGACGCCATCCGAGGTGGTGTAGCTGCCCTCGGAAATGATCGACTGACCATTGACCTCCGTGCCGGAAGCCGAGGCGTCGAGCGAGATGCTGGTGATCTGGTGATCGGTCAAGCTCGACAGCTCGCCCGCATCGGTGATGCCGTTGTGGTTCAGGCCCTGCCAGACGGTCAGCTTCGAGAAGGCTTCATCGGCTGCATCGATCTTGCCATCATGGTTGCTGTCCAACGTCGCCAGCGCTGCCAGACCATCGACATAGGTGCCTCCGGCAAAGTGCGGCGAGAAGATCTCGCTGCCATTGTCGATCTTGCCATTGCCGTCGAGATCGTAGGCCAGAATCCCATCCGTTCCCGCCGTCCAGGCAATCTTGTCCTGATGACCATCGGCATTGATGTCGAAGGAGACGCCCTGGTCGAGAGTGGTGAGCGCGATGCCGTTGTGGTCGAGGTCGAGGATGATGGGGTCGATGGCGGATGGAGTCGCAGCACCGTTGTCGCTGATGATGTAGTCTTGACCTCCAGCGTGAATTCGAACCGAATCAACACCATTGGTTCTAACGTCCGCCAACGTGTAAGCGGTGGTCCAGCCGCCGTTCTTGCCGCTCACGTAAACCTGAACCTGTAGGACTGACCCGGTATCGACGAGTTTCACGTAGTCGCTAATCGATTTATTGCTCGCAATCGTCGGAACGGGGATCTGCAGATCAATCTTATCGCCTTCGCCTAAGTTGTAGCCGGCGATGACGTCAGCGTTACTGGAGCCCAGTGCTTCGGTTCCCCAAACGAACTTGTCTGCGCCAGCCCCACCAACCAGAAGGTCGTTTCCTTCGCCACCCTTCAGGATGTCGTTGCCGCCGCCGCCGAAAAGCAGGTCGTTACCCGCACCGCCGGAAAGCGTCTCGCTTGCGCCGCTACCGGCGATGAGCTCGGATGCGTTCCCGCCCGTCAGGCCGCTGGCGATTGTGTACGTGTTGGTGCTCAGGCTATAGCCGGCGAAGGTTCCGCCGCCGTCGAAACCGAACTTCTCTATCCCATAACGACCGTCGAACTGGTCCAGCATGGTCAGCGTTCGCTCGCCACCCGAAGTCGACCAAGCGATCTCCAGATTGTCGCCTGCCCGCTCGATGTCGAGTGTCAGGAACTTTGTTCCCGAGCTGGTATCCAGTTCTACAGAGTCGCTGCCGGAATTGCTGCCGGTGACCGAAGCGTGAGACGAGCTACCTGAACCCGTAAGGCTGTACAGGAAGTTGTTGTCCGATGGCTTCATCACGTCGTCTTGGTAGTTGGAGCCCATATCGAGCGTGATGGTGTTCGGCGTTGCGTCCGTAGCGCCGGACGAGTCTCTGACGCTGAAGGTAAAGCTGGCATCGCCCGCGCTACCATAGACGTCCTTCGCCGGAACATAGACCAGCATGCCCGATGCAATATCCGCCGCGCTGATCACCTGGCCGGCGGCAACCGCAGCATTGCCGTAGAGCAGCACACCGTCAGCGCTGGAAGGAATGCTCTTGATGACAACGCTCGCGAGGGCATCGCCATCGGCGTCGGAATAACCGAACTCGCTGACCGCGAAGGTGTGCGAAACATCCTCGACAATCGAGATGGTGGCATTGCTTCCGCTCGGATCATGCTTGACCGGTGCTTCGACGACATCCGTCACGGTGATGGTCACGGCTTGCTGCGCGGTCAGGTTACCGGCATCCTTGACGATCACGGTGATGTTGTAGGTGTTGTCCTTGCCCATATCCAACGGCTTCTCGAAGTCGGGAGACTCCTTGAAGGTGACGGCACCGCTCGACGAGATGTTGAACAATCCGGCATCGTCGCCCGACAGACTATAGGTCAGAGCGCCCTTTTCCGGATCGCTCGCCACCACTTGATAGACGACGTTCGATACAGCCGTGTTCTCGGCTTCGCTGCCGGTGGAGCCCGAGGTGATGACCGGCGCCTCGTTCACATTGGATACGTTGATCGTGAAGACTTCGGTGCTGGTAGCGCCATGGCCGTCCGAGACTTCGACGGTGATCGAGTGCGACTGCGCCGTCTCGTAGTCCAGCTTCGTGCCATCCGCCACGCTGACGACGCCAGTTGCGCTGTCGATCTGGAAGCGTCCGCCGGCGCTGTCGGTCAGCTTGTAGCTGACCGTATCGCCGTCGACATCCGTCGCGCTTGCGGTGATGCCGACAAGCGTTCCGGTCGCCGCGTTCTCGGCGACGCTGTTGGCCGCCGTGTTCGCATCGATCGGGTTCGTCGGAGCGTCGTTGACCGGGGCGATGGTGATCGTCGCCGTTGCCGGGGTGGTGTCGGTAAGGCCGCCATTGTCGGTGGCGGCGTACTGGAACGTCGCCTGGCCGTTATAGTTGGCGTCAGGAACGAAGTAGACCGTCGAGCCTGTCACGACGCCGTTCGCAGCGATGGCATTGTGGAGACCGGCGTCGCTGTAGAGCGTGCCGTGCTGCGGCAGGCCCGTGATCGTGTAGGAGACAACCGTGCCATCGATGTCGCTGCCGGACAGGGTGACGGCGATCGTCTTGTCCTCGTTACCGGATGCCGTCGCCGCGTTGGTCTCGGGAGCATCGTTGACCGGCGTGACGTTGATCGTCAGCATGTTCGGCGACTGGTCGAGGTCGACGCCGCCATTGGTGGTGCCGCCGCTGTCCTGAACCTGGAAGGTCAGGCTGGCATAGCTGTTTCCATTGGCGTTGGCCGCCGGAACGAATACCAGATGACCTGCGGCAATTTCAGCCACCGGCACGAAGGCGCCGGCCTTTACCGCGACATCGTTCAGATAGAGGGTACCGGCGCCGGGAAGCGTGCTGATCTTCACCGCGGCAAGCGCGTTGCCATCGACGTCGGTGAAGCCGAAGTCGGACGCCTTCAAGGCATAGGCCGTGTCCTCGGCGGTCGTGACCGTCCCGTTCGTGCCGGCCGGCGCGTCGTTCACCGGCGTCACGTGGATCGTCACCACGGAGCTGTCCGCGAGCGCGCCGCCGCTGCCGTCATGGCCGCCGTCGTTGAAGGTGACGGTGGCGGTGCGGTCGGCATTGCCGGGATTATCGGAGCTCGACGCGAAGCCGAGGCTCTGCAGGACCTTCTGGACGTCGGCGTTGTCCGAATTGCTGTTCAAGGTGATCTTCAGCGCGGTCGTGTCCTCGCCGGAGATCGTTCCTACGCTCTGCCATCTGTTGCCACCCTGGTAGACCTGAACGTCGGTGCCGACGATCCTGACGGAGCTGTTGTCGATGACGATCAGCTTGTCGCCTGCCTGGGCGTTGTTGAGCGATACGGAGATGAAGCCGCCGCTGAAGTTCGTGGGCTTGTCCGGGTCGCTCAGCGTCGCACCCGGCATCAGGTACACGCCGGAGCCGTTCTCGATGTAGGAGGCCGCGGTCGTGGCCGGGGTGAGCACCGGTGCTTCGTTGACATCGTCGACGGTCACCGTCAGCCGCTGGATATCATAGCCGCCATGGCCATCCGAGACCTGGACGTCGACGACGTACTTGTTGTCCCTGTTGCCGTCCTGCGGGTTCTCGTAGTCGGGTGCCTTGACGAAGGACAGTACCCCCGTCTTCGGATCGATCACGAACTTCGTGTAGTCCGTGTCGCCCGATGCGCGGATCGAGTAGATCGGGCTGCCGCCATCCGGGTCCCGCGAGGTGACAGTGGTGACCGCCGTCTGGTTTTCGCTGACTGTGACGTTCGCATAGGTGCCGCCGCCGTCCGAGCTGATGACCGGATCGTCATTGCACGGCTCGACGTGAATGGTGATGACGGACGTGTCCGACAGGGACGAGCCGCTGCCGTCGTTGCCACCATCGTTGAAGGTGATGGTGGCGGTGCGGTCGGCGGAGGTCGGGTCGTCGGAGGACGACGTAAAGGACAGGGTCTGCAGGACCTTCTGGACGTCTGCGGTATCAGACTTGTCGTTCAGCGTAATCGTCAGCGATGTGCTTCCGAGGCCGCTGATCGTGCCGATCGTTTGCCAGCCGCCGTTATGGCCGCCGCCCTGATAGACCTGAACCTGGCTGCCCAGGATGCGCACCGAGTTATCAGCAGCGATGATGAGCTTGTCGCCATCGACCGCGCCGCTAAGATCGACCTTGATCGAGCCGCCATCGAAATTCGACGGGAAGTCCGGGTCGCTCAGCGTGGCGTTCGAGAGCAGGCGGACGCCGCTGTCGTTTTCCTCGTAGGTGACGGTGCGGATGTCCGGCGAGAGAACCGGCGCCTCGTTGACGTTGGTGACGCCGATCTTGATCGTCTGCGACGTCTCACCGCCATTGCCGTCACTGACGGTGACCTTGACCTCGTAGGAGTTGCCATGGCGGCCTTCGTAATCCGGCGCGGACTTGAAGACCAGATTGCCGTCCTTGTCGACCGTGAAGAGATTGCCGTCCTTGCCGCTGAAGGAATAGGTGAGCTTGTCACCATCGACGTCGGTGGCGTTCAACGCCATCACGACAGTGCTGTTTTCGGCAACGCTCGCCGTGGTGACGCTCGTCATGACGGGAGCATCGTTGGTGCCGACGATGTTGATGATCACCGAGGTCTCGGTGCCATCTGCCGAGGTCACCTTGAAGACGTCGGTGTAGATTTCGTTCTTGGCGAACTCGTTGTGCGCGGAGCTCGCGGTATAGTTCCAGTTGCCATTGGCGTCGATCACCAGCGTGCCGTAGTTGCCGTTGACTGTGCCAGCGTTGAAGGTCGCTGAACTATCGACGTCGGTGATCGTCAGCTTGCCGTCTGTGGTCAGAACCGCGTTGGTTTCATTGAGGGTGCGCGTATCGGACGAGAGCACCGCAGCGTCGTTGGCGCCGTGGATGGTGATCTCGATCACCTTCGGCGTTCCATCCTCGGTGGTGACGGTGATGCTGTCCTTCAGGGTGCCGCCGACATTGAGCTTCTGGACGTCAGCATTGGCGTCGTTGAGCGTGTAGGTCCAGCTGCCGGCTGCCGTGATGCTGAAGCTGCCATAGGTGGTAGCGACATTCGACTTGATGTCGAAATCGGCGCTGCCGTCCACATCGGTCGCATGCAGCACACCGCTTGCGGTCGGAACACCCGCCGTGGCGTTGGCTACGCCGCTTGCCTCGGTGACCGAGCCGTCCGCCTTGCCGGTGATGACGGCAGCGTCATTGGTGCCGTGGATGGTGAAATCGACCTTGGTCGAGGTCGATGCGCCGTTCTGATCCTTGACCGTGACGGTCACGGAATCGGTGACAACGTCGGTGCCGCTGAGCGAATCCGACTTCGCCGGATCGAGCGTGAAGGTGACGATACCCGCCCTGGTGTTGAGCGTCGCGGTGCCGTGGTCGGTCGCCATTGTGAAGACGTAGCTGAGCTTCGACGGCGTCCAGCCCTTGGTGTCGTAGCTCGCGCGGTCGCCGTCATCGATATCGCCGATCGCCAGCTTGACGGTCGCGGTCGAAACGCCCGCGACATCGGTGCCCCGTTCGACCAGATCGTTGGAGACGGGACCGGCGGTGATCGTCGGCGCGTCGTTGGCACCCTTGATCTCGATGGTCAGCGTCGTGGTCGACGTCACGCCATGCGCGTCGGTCATCGTGTAGGTGAAGACTTCCTTGGCGATGTCGCGCCCGTTGAGCTCCTGCGTGGTCGTCTTGCTATTATCGAGCGTGTAGGTCCAGTTGCCGTCCTTATCGAGGGTGATCGAGCCGTACTTGCCGGCAACGACGCCATCGACGCCGCCGCTGACGCTGCCGAACTTCACGCCGGAGGCGATGCCGGTGACCTGCTTGAGATCGCCATCGCTGTCGACATCAATGTCGTTGGTGAGCACGTTGCCGTTTGCCGTGGCGTGGCCGGCGGCAACGCCGTCCTCGACAACGGTGTTCCTGCTGACGTCGGCGATCGCGATCGGCGCGTCGTTGGTGCCTGTGATCGTGATGGTCAGCGTTGCGGACGAAGTCGCGCCGACAGCGTCCTTCATCGTGTAGGTGAACACTTCATCGACGACCTCGCCCTGCTTCAGGGCCTGCGTGTCGCCGTCGAGGTTGTTCAGGATGTAGACGTACTTGCCGTCCGTGCCGAGAAGCAGGTAGCCGTACTTGCCTTCGATGGCGAAGCCGTCGCGACCGGAAATGCCCGAATGGTTGTCGGCGTCGACGACGGCGGTGACAGTCTTGGTGTCGCCGGCGTCCTTGTCGGTGTCGTTTGTGAGAACATTGCCCTCGGCGCGCCAGTCGCCGAAGGTGCCGACGCCGGCTTCCCTGGCTGTGTTGGTATCGGCGTGGGCTTCCGGCGCATCGTTGACGCCGTTTACCGTAACCGTGATCGTCTGCTGCGCAGTACCATCGGCGGAGACGACCGTCAGGGTTTCATCTACGGTCTGGCCCTCTCTCAATTCCTGCGCCTTGGCATTGTCGAGATCGTAGGTCCACTGGCCGTTGGCAGGGTTAAAGGTAAAGGTGCCGTAGGCGCCCGCCAGCGACGAGGAGGACGGGGCCTGGAAATGGTTTTCGCCGGCATCGACATCGGTGACGGTCAGCGTACCCTGGGCATGCAGCGTGCCGTCTTCCGTCACGGTGCGGATGCTGTCGCCGGTGATAGTGGCGGCGTCGTTGGCGCCGGTAATCTCGATCTGGTAGGCGCCGGTCTTGCTGTCGCCGTCAGCGTCGGTGATGGTGAAGGGAATGGTGACGGTGGCGATTTCTCCGGCGTTGAGCACATCGAAGACGCCCGCCTTGATGACGAGCTTGCCGTCCACGTAGCTGTAGTCCGATGCCTTGAGTGTCAGCGAAATGCCCGATGCCGTGGAAACGGTAGCGGTTCCCAGGGAAACGCTACCAGCGCCATCGGCGCCATAGGTGAACTGCTTGCCGGCCGCCAGGTCGAAGGCAATGGTTTTGTCATCTTCGCCGGCCGAGCCGGTAAAGACGGGAACGTCGACGCCCTTGGTGAGGCTGATATTGGCGAGATAGGTGCCGTGGGGGTCACTATCGTCGCCAATCTCCTGGAAGGTGATCGTGTTGGTGCCGGCCTGCGCCGTCAACGCCGCGATTTCCGTCACCATGGCCTTGCCCGGCTCGTAAATGCCGACGCTCACGCCATTCCAGAACACTTCGAGGCGTGCGCTCTCCGGGACGGGCGCGCCAAAATCGAACTTCAGCGTATAGGTTTCGCCGGCGGCAAGGCCGGTGATCTGCTGCGAGATGGTGGTGTTGCCCGGCGACGCGCCGAGATCGACCATCGGCGCCCCGTTGCTGGTGGTCATACCGAAGTAGGTGTCGCTGACTCGCTCGAGCTGGACCGCGCCGCCCGTGCCTTCGACCTTCCAGCCGATATCGCTATTGGCCGAGCCGGCCGAGCCGAGGTTGTCCCAGCCTTCCGGGTGCCAGGTGGCTGCCGTGCTGCGGAAGTCACCGTTTGCGAGCAGATTGACGGCGTGCGCATCGCCGGCGATGCTCGGCGCGGCGTCGTTGATATCGATCGCGCCGGTCCCTTTGACGCTATCGCCGTCCTTGTCGGTCACCGTGTATTCGAAGAGCAGGCGCAGGGTGTCGTCGGCGCCGGCCTCGCCCTTGTCGGGATGATCGAGCGCGCCGGACTGCGTGAAGGTGAAGGCGCCAGTGCTGGGATTGGTGACGGTGAGGACGAAGACGGTGTGGCCGTCGCTGGAGCCGGTGATGGTCAGGCCGGAGACGGTCACGACCACGGGCTTGCCGCCGGAGGTCAGGTCGACATGGGTGCCGGTCTGGGTGCCCTCTTCCATGTTCAGCGAATTGGCCAGCTGAACGGCGACGATATTGCCGCCGTCGCGGCCCGGCGTGAAGCCGAAGGTGCCGTTGACGGTCTGCTGCTGGAAGCCGCCTTCCGAGCCTTCCGTCTCGGTCAGCGTCAGCAGACCGGTCGAGGTGATGGTGGGTACGCCGTTGCGCAGCTCTTCCCGGCCGGAAAAGCCGCCATCGGGCTGCTGCGTGTCGGCCAGCAACTGGGCGAGTTGGGTCGGGTCGCGCGCGTCCTGCTGGAGCGAATCCTGGAACTCGGCGCCGGAGCTCGAGGGAGCAGCGCTTGCGGAATAGGAACCGTCGGGGCCGGCGGCGACGTTGATGTTGCTCTGCTCGAGTGCTGCGATCACCGCCTGCTGGGGAAGCTCGACTTCGCCGAGCAGGAAGGTCGGGATGTGGTGGGCGCCGTTGACAATGACGATCTCGGTGCCATCGGCCTGGACGAGAACGAGGTTGTTGCCCTCGATGCGGATGTCATCGATCGAGACATCGGCCGGCAGGTGGGCGACGTTGTTCTGATCCGGGACAATCTCGTTCGGGTGGCCGGCGGCGGCGACCGGGGCGGCAGCGGCGGGGGCTTCCGGCAGGCGATCGGTGCGAACCGGCTGCTCGCTGGTATCGGCCTGAGCAACGTCGACACCCTGACGGGCGGAGGATCCATCCTCATGCGTGTCGGCAATGACGTCGTTGGATACGTGCTCGCCGTCGACAGCAGAAATGCGCAGATCTTCGATAGACATACAGATAACCCCAATATGAAACTGGAGCCTATGAATTACGCCGGCGGGGCAAATGCAATACTTCCTTAACCCTGCCGACATAGCCGGTTATGCATCAGCCCAAAAATGTTTAGGGACGGTTAACCGCGAAAGCACTTCGGCAATGCTTGAAACGCTAAAAATCTAATAAAATTAATGAAGTAATAATGGTGTGGCGGCGACCGCCCCTACTCCCGCCGACGACAGATTCGCGGTCTTTTAGGCGGATAGAACCGACCGCCGGACAGTATAAACGGGCACGCCCCGACGCGGAACGACCGGCCGGGGCGTGAAACGGAAACAGGAAACGAACGACTTATCGAGCCGGCGCGACGAGGCAGAAGAAGGCGCCCTGAGGGTCGATCGCCTGCACCACCCAGCTGCCGCCGGGCACTTCCATCGGGCCGTTGACGACCTGGCCGCCGCCGGCCTTGACCCGCTCGATGGCGGCATCGATGGCGGGGACGTTGAAGTAATAGGCCCAGGCCGGCATCGGCACGTTCTCCGGCTTCGTCATCATGCCGCCGACGGGCGTGCCGTGTTCGGCGAAGATGCGGTAGACGCCCATCGGGCCCATGTCGAAATCATGGTCCTTGGTCCAGCCGAAGAGCTTTTCGTAGAAGGTGAAGGCCTCACCGCCATCGCCGGCGTAGAGTTCGCTCCAGCCGAGTGTGCCGGGGGCGCCCATCGCCGGTTCGGGCGGCGGGCTGTCCATCGGGGCCGGCGTCATGATGCAGATCACGGCGCCATGCGGGTCGGCGACCACGGCGAAGCGGCCGATCTCGGGGATATCCTCCGGCGGGCGGCGGACCGAGCCGCCATTGGCTGCGAAATCCCGGGCGCTCTGATCGACGTCATCGACCGCGACATAGCCGGTCCAGTTCGGCGGGATGCCGGTGCCTTCGAGCTCTGCGGGAAAGACCATCATGCCGGCCCGGCCGACGCCATCTGCCTCGAAGATGGTATAGGGCGGCATGCCGGGGACGGTCATTTCGCTGGTCGTCCAGCCGACGACCTTTGTATAGAAATCCTTGGCGCCCTTGGTATCGGGCGTCATCAATTCGCACCAGATGAACTTGCCGTGGGTCTCCGACATCGTGATCTCCCTTTCACGTTATTCGTTGCGTCGATATGGGCGCTGACGATCTCAGGCGCCCATGATCTCAGGCCTCAGTGGCAGCAGGATGACGCCTTGGGCGCCTCGGCATACTCGTCGTGGCGCTTGACGAAGTTCATCGTCGAATCCTCGTTGCGGCCCTTGGGTGCGCGGTCGAGGATCATCAGCGTGCCGATCAGCTCTTCCGGTCCACGGGCGTAACTGGAGTAGGTGTGGAAGATTTCACCCCTGTCGTTCTTGTAGAAGGCGCTGAGGCCGGGCAGCTCGTCGTGCGCTTCCGCCGGCGGGATGGCGGTGAAATTGTAGACCACCGTGTCCTGCTTGAGATCGTCGGGCGTGAAGGAGACGTGATAATCGAAGTTGAAATCGCTGCTCGAGGACGAGACCCAGGGGAATTTCCAGCCCATGCGCTTCTTGTAGGCCTCGATCTTGTCCATCGGCGCCCTGGAGACGGCGACCCAGGTGACGTCGTGATTGTTGAGATGTGGCAGCGTTCCATCGACGTGATCGGAAAGAAACGAACAGCCGGGGCAACCCGCTTCCCAATCCGGCCCGAGCATGAAGTGGTAGATCATCAGCTGGCTGCGGCCATCGAAGAGATCTGAAAGACTTTTGCGGCCTTCAGGCGTGTCGAAGGCATAGTCCTTGTCGACCTTGACCCAGGGGAGCGCCATGCGCTCGGCATTGAGCTTGTCGCGCAGGTGCGTTGCTTCCTTCTCCTTCAGGAGCAGCGCGCGGCGGGCCTTGATCCATTCTTCACGGGAAACGACTTGGTTCTGCATCGTCTGCGCCCTCCTCCGGCGCTATCGGATTGTCCGTTCATTCTCCTATGACTTGATTAAATGAATTGATATCAATATAAATTGCACATGTCAAACTCGACCGAGATTCCTTTTGCGACGACACTGCTGGTACGCGATACGTGCCTGTGCCTGCATGTGCAGCGGGCGGCGCGCGCGCTGGCGCGATTGTTCGACGATGCGCTCAGGCCCGTCGGCCTGACCAACGGGCAATTTTCGCTGCTGATGTCGCTCAACCGTCCCGAACCGCCGCCCATGGGTCCGGTCGCGAGCCTGCTTGCCATGGACCAGACGACGCTGACGGCGGCGCTGAAGCCGCTGCAGCGCCGCGGCTGGGTCGTCGTTACGCCGAACCCGAGGGACCGCCGCGGCCGGCTGCTCAGCCTGACGCCCGAGGGAAAGGCCGTACTGGCCTCGGCGGTGCCGATCTGGGAAAGCACGCACGCAACACTCGAGGCCGACCTGCCCGACGGCAATGCGGGACGGTTGCGGCAGGACCTGCGGGCGCTGGCTTAGAGCCCTACCCCATAACAATCCTGCGATCCGCCGCGAAATCGGCGCGCGTGAAGCCGATCCTCGTTTTCGGGAATTCGCACAGCGCCTGGACGCCAAGCGGCGAGAGGCGGATGCGCCAGGTCTGGCGGTCGACGGGCTCGCGGGCGGCGAAGGCGGTGGCCGTCAAGAGCGCGATGTTGCGGCCACGGGCGGGATCGCGGACGGACTGGTAGAGGATTGCCTGGCAGCCGGCCTGACGCGCGGCATCGGCGAGTGCCTGACACGGCTCGTAGTTTTGGAAGTCGGTCCAGGCTTCACGGTCGCGGTCGAGCGGTGGCTGGGTGAGATCGATCACAGAGGGGGCGTCGATTAAGGCGGCGAAGGCGGTGTATTCGGCGGCATTGGCGGGCAGCGGCGTCGCGGGGGATTCGGCGAAGAACAGAAGCCGGTAGAAGGACATTTCCGCCAGCGCCGTCTCCACCTTTTCCGAGGCGTAGAAAACACCGAGCGTGCGCCCCGCCCTGCGAAAGCGCGAGCCGTGCGGATAGACGGCGCCATAGCGGAACGGGGTCGCCAGCAGATAGTCGAGACCGGCGCATTCCGGCGGCAGCGCCGGCTTGCTTTCCTCCAGCAGCGTTTCGAGCAGCGCCTGCTCGTCCAGCGTGTCGACGATCTTCAGCGTCGAGATCTGGTGCTGCGCCTCGACCAGACGCCAGAAGCGGCCGGAAACGGGCCGCGCTTCAGACGATAGCGCGGCGGGCGTCCAGGTAGGCAAGGACATCGGTCAATCCTGAAATGCTGACGATCTTTTCGAGCGGCGTGGCGCCGAGCGCCGTGTTGGCGTTGCGCAGCCATTGCCGTGCTATCGCCTCGTCGCCACCGACGATCGCGTCGAGCGAGCGGAACAGGCGGACGAGAAGAATGGCGAGCTCGAAGGATTTCGAGCCGCGCTCCAGGAGATAATCCTGCCGCTTCATCCGCGAAACAGTGGCTTCCGACAGGCCGAGCACCGCCGACAGCGTGCGGGCGCTGATGCCGAGCCGCTCGGCGGCGTTGACCGTCGCCTTGGTCATGACGGCGGCTTCCGACGGGCGGGTACCCGAAACCGGGTTTGCAATGAGCATGGCAACATCCTTTCCTTGGAAATAATATAGACGATTTATTTCATATGAAAAGATGCGATGGCGCCACCGCCCGCCAATAAACGAGACAACCCGGCCTGCGGAACAGACCGGGTTGCCATTGTCCACTGAAGTCGGACCTTACTTCGCGTGGGGATCCTTGATCGACTTACCGATCGAGAAGGCGAGGATCGCCGAGATCAACATGAGGGCGCCGACGATGAACATCGGGAGCTCGAAGAGGCCCGTGGCATCCTTGACCGCGCCGGTGATGTAGGGGGCGGCGAAGCCGGCGATGTTGCCCACCGTGTTGATGAGGGCGATACCGGCCGCGGCCGCCGCACCCGTCAGGAAGCGCGAGGGGAAGGACCAGAAGTTCGGGAGCGCCGAGAAGATCGCGCAGGCCGTCAGCGTGATGGCAAGCACGGTCGCTTCCGGCGAGGACATCAGGAGCGCAAGCGGGATGCTGATGGCACCGACGAGCGCCGGGATGCCGACGTGCCAGGCACGAACGCCACGCTTGGACGCATCGCGGCTCCAGAAGAACAGCGCGACAGCGGCCGGCAGATACGGGATCGCCGTGATGAGGCCCTTGTCGAAGACGTCGAACTTGGTGCCGAACTTGGTTTCGAAGCCGGAAATGATCGTCGGCAGGAAGAAGGCCAGGGCGTAGAGGCCGTAGATCAGACCGAAGTAGATGACCGACAGGAGCCAGACGCGCTTGTCCTTCAGGGCCTGCAGGGTCATCGAGCCATGGCCGGAGAGCTTGCCGGCTTCTTCCTTGGCGAGTTCACGGTTCAGCCAGTCGCGCTCGCCAGCCGTCAGCCACTTGGCGGCCGTCGGGGTATCGGGCAGGTAGAACCAGGTGATGATGCCGACGATGATCGCGGGTGCCGCAACGCCGAAGAACATGATGCGCCAGCCTTCGTAGCCGAAAAGGCCGTGCGCCTGGATCAGCAACGAGGCGATCGGAGCGCCGATAACTGTTGTCAGCGGCTGCGCCAGATAGAAGAGCGCAAGGATCTTGGCGCGGTGACGGCCGGGGACCCAGGTGCTGAGATAGAGGATGGCGCCGGGGAAGAAACCCGCTTCGGCAACGCCGAGCAGGAAGCGCAGCGTGTAGAGGCCGGAGACGCTGCTCACCCAGGTGAAGAGCATGGCGACGATACCCCAGGTCACCATGATGCGGGCGAGCCAGCGGCGGGCGCCGTACTTGTGGAGAGCCAGGTTGCTGGGGATTTCCAGCACGATGTAGCCGAAGAAGAAGATGCCGGCCGCAAACCCGAACTGGGCTGCGGTCATGCCGAGGTCCTGCGTCATTCCGTTCGGGCCGGCAAAGGAGATTGCCGTGCGATCGAGGAAATTGATGAAGAACATCAGGGCGATGAAGGGGACGAGCCGGATGGAGATCTTCCTGATGGCCGACTTTTCGACCTGCTGTTCCTGCTCTGATATTTTGACAGTCGCGTTCACTAAATCCTCCCGCAACAAAACCATATCCCGGCCAACAGGCCCCCCGAACATGATCCGTGCTTCGCAGACCCGTCGATGCGGGAATGCCTAGTGTTGATCTCAGCTCGCTTGTTGGGATGGAATTCGTGTCCGGACTTGGGCGTTATTTCGGCCCATGAGCCTGTCAGGCTCTCCATACTCCAGCGGACATGTCTCCTCCCGGCGAGCGCGGCAACTCTTTCAAAATGTCGCACACTCGTCAACTGGTATGATGAGATAGTCAGTATTCTTCGGTGAGAAATATTAGATTCGAATGATATTTCTATCGTTTTGCGCCGCTCTCTAACGTGAAAACGCCACGCTGGCGACAGCGTGGCGTTCAAATTCACAGCGGATCGACCGATCAGACGACCGTGAACGGCACTTCCGTCGAGGTGCGCAGCGCGTGGCTGTAGGGGCAAACGATATGCGCTGCAGCGGCAAGCTTCTCGGCGGTGGGTTTGTCGAGACCGGGAATGTGGACGGCCAGCGATACTTCGATGCCGAAGCCGCCGCCATCCTCGCGCGGGCCGATGCCAACAGTGGCGGTGACCGTCGTATCCTCGGGAACCTTGACCTTCTGCTGGCCGGCGACAAACTTCAGGGCGCCAAGGAAGCAGGCGGAATAGCCGGCGGCGAAGAGCTGCTCGGGATTGGTACCGGTCGCGCCGTCGCCGCCAAGTTCCTTCGGAACCGTGAGCGTGACGTCGAGAACGCCGTCTTCGGAAACAGCGCGGCCTGCGCGGCCACCGGTGGCGGAAGCTTTGGTCGTGTAGAGGATAGGCATGTCGGTCTCCTTTGCGTTGGTGTTGAGTTTTGTATATCGCGCAATTAAATTGTACGCAAGCGAATTTTGCAAATTGCATTCACAAGCCGAAAAGAGGACAATCGGACCTCGGGAATGACGACCATGAAAACGCAGATGGCTAAGACGATGAACATACCGGAAGAGGAAAAGCGGCTCGAAAGGCAGCTCTGCTTCGCGGTCTATTCGACGGCGCATGCGTTTACCCGCGCCTACAAGCCGATCCTCGACCGCGTCGGTCTCACCTACCCGCAATATCTCGTCATGCTGGTGCTCTGGGAAAAATCCGAGCTGCCGGTGAAATCGATCGGCGAGAAGCTGGACCTCGATTCGGGCACGCTCTCGCCCCTCCTGAAGCGACTGGAGCAGAGCGGGCTGCTGACACGCCTGCGCGATCCAACCGACGAGCGGCAGGTGATCGTGTCGCTGACGCCGAAAGGACACGAGATGCGCGCCGAGATCGACACCATCATGTCCGGCATCGGCGAGGCGGCGGGCTGCACGATCGAGGAGATGGTGAAGATCCGCGAGATGCTGCAGGGGCTGCGAACCAACCTCAAGGCGGCGGTCTGACCGCCTGCCCCTGGACGGTGAGCCAGATCAGGCGCCGGGCGCGCCGGTTTCGCGCAGCGATTTCATCATCTCGCGTAGCCCCCTGCCCAGATGCTTGTCGCGGCGGATGACGATGCCGAGCTGGCGCACCAGCCGTGGGCGGACCGGGGAGATCTCGATATCCGGCTGCCTGTCGCGCTTCAGCGCCAGTCCCGGCAGGATCGACCAGCCGAGGCCGGCGGCGACCAGTTCCTTGATCGCCTCGACGCTGCCGAACTCCATGGCGGGTGCCGCCTTCACATCTGCCTCGGCCATCCACTCGTCGGTGCTGCGGCGCGTATTGCCACCCTCATAGAGTAAGAGAGCCTGGGCGGCCATGAAGGCCGCGTCCGGGCCGCCTTCGGGCATGACGGCACCGCGCGGCGCCACCGCCATCATTTCATCCTCGCAGAACGGCTCGATCTCGAAGGAGCGGCCCGGCGCCGGCAGCGTGACGACGGCAACATCCAGCGCGTTGGCCTCAAGCTCGCGCAGGATATCGCCGGTGTCACCGATGCGCACGGTGACCTCCAGCCCCGGCATCCTGGCCTTGGCTTTCTTGATCGCCAGCGGCAGCAGATGAATGGACGCGGTAGCTCCGCTGCCGATCCGCACGCGCCCGGCCGTGCCGTTGCGATGCGGCGTCATCGCCTCCTCCGCATCGCCAACCGCCTGCAGGATGCGCCGCACGTGGCCAAGCAGCTCCTGCCCTCCGACAGTCGGCTGCGCGCGCCGGCCGACGCGCTCGATCAGGCGCACGCCAAGTCTCTGTTCCAGAAGCTTGATCTGCAGGCTTACCGCCGGCTGCGTCAGCCCGACCCGATCGGCGGCGGCGGTAAAGCTGCCGAGCTCGACCACGTGAGCGAAGGCCTGGAGTTGGTCGAGATTGAGCATTTATAGAAGTTTTCCTTATGTCTTGCATAAGATGCATAAGCTTCTATCGATTCGATATCCAGCGCATTCTGGTGGCCTGTAGACAACGGGACAGCAGGCGATGGCAGTGGACAGGGTTGACGATAGCGATGGCACGATAGAGCGGCAGCGGACGGGCGTGCTGCGTGCACTCGTGGAGAACGGACGTGATCTTGTGAGGCGCTGGCTGGTGAAGCGGCGGACGCGCCGGTCGCTGACAGAGCTGACAAGGGATCAGCTCGCCGATATCGGCGTCACGCCGGGCGAGGCGCAGGCGGAGGTCGCGAAATCGTTCTTCTGGTCGTGATCCTGGAGCGGATGTCTCTCCCCTTCTCGGGGAGAGACTGAAGAAGCATTACTGCTTGACGACGATCGGCGCCTTGTTCGGCACGCGGTCGTAGAGGTCGATGATATCCTGGTTGAGCAGGCGGACGCAGCCGGACGATACGGCCTTGCCGATCGAGCGCCAGTCGGGATTGCCGTGCAGGCGGTAGAGCGTGTCCTGGCCGCCCGAGAAGATGTAGAGCGCGCGGGCGCCGAGCGGGTTCTTCAGGCCCGGCTCCATGCCGCCGTTCTCGATCGAATATTTGACGAGTTCCGGCTGGCGGGCAACCATCTCATTCGGCGGCTTCCAGCGCGGCCACTTCTGACGCCACTGGATGACGCCATCGCCCTGCCAGGCAAAGCCTTCGCGGCCGATGCCGACGCCGTAGCGCATCGCGGTGCCGCCCGGCTGGACCAGATAGAGGAAGCGCGAGGGCGTATCGACGACGATGGTGCCGGGGGCCTCACCCGTGGGATCGATGACCTGTTGGCGATAGAAGCGCGGATCGATCTGCTGGTAGGGAACCGGCGGGATCAGGAAACCACCGTCCTCGATCGGGCCGTACATGACGGCCAGCTCGGCGTCGGTGGGAGCCGGCGTGGTCTGGAACATCCGGACCGGATTGCGGAAGGCGATCGGCTGGGCGGTCGGGCTTCCCGTTGTGGACGCGCAGCCGGCCAGTGCCGAAGCCGCGGTGAGCGCAGAAAGAGAAAGAAAGCTGCGCCGGGAGATAGATTTTTCAGAACTCATTCGTGTCGTTAATCCTTTGACGGGGCAGCGCGCCCCGCAGGTTAGGCAACATCCTGTCGCCACGATGAAATCTATCCGCTTGGGTTAAATAAACCATAACCTCACGAAGTCGTGTCCCCTCAAGGGCATACGATATCGGCAAGGCTGTTGCGCGGCTACATCACGACGATCTCGGCCTTGGCCGGAACGCGGTCGTAAAGGTCGACGACATCCTGGTTCAGCATGCGCACGCAACCGGACGAGGTCGACTTACCGACCGATTGCCAGTCCGGCGTTCCGTGGATTCGGTAGAGCGTGTCCTGGCCATCCTTGAAGATATACATCGCGCGCGCGCCGAGCGGATTGCCGAGGCCGGGGTTCATGCCGCCGTTCGCCGCCGAGAAAGAACGGACATCGGGCTGGCGCTCGACCATTTCATCAGGCGGCGTCCAGCGCGGCCACTTCTGCTTCCACTGGATAACGCCGCGGCCGGACCAGGCATAACCCTCGCGGCCGAGACCGACGCCATAGCGCATGGCCTTGCCACCGGGCTCGATGAAATAGAGGTGCTTGGTCTTGGTATCGACGACGATGGTGCCCGGCTTCTCGGTGCTCGGATAATCCACCTCCTGGCGCAGATACTGCGGATCGACACGGCTGACGGGGATGGCCGGCAGCGTGAAATCGTTGTCGCGCACCTCGGAATACATGGCGGCACTGACGGGATTGCTGACCGGGAGGCCATAGATCCGGCTGGTGGTCGCGCCCGGGATGCCATAGGTCTGGTTGTAGATCGTCGCCGGAACGCCCGGCCGCTGCGGCACCGGCGCGTTGATCGGGCGGACACGATCGGGATCGACGCCTGGCGGATGATAGAAGACCGGCGAGGTTTCCTGCACGAAACGGGCGGGATCGGTCGCACCGGTATCGGGAATCAGGATGTTGCAGCCGCTGAGCGACAGGGCCGCAACCGCAAGCCCGGCAAAAGACGGCACCCGGCTGAGAAAATTCATAAATCCATCCTCGTCGACGACAGCAATTCCGATAACTGTGCGGAAGATGGCATTCGCGGCTGGCGCGAGGCTGGTCATCCGCCTCGCATTCAGGAACCGTTACGCGGCAACGCCGTGGAAGAAGCGGATGCTCTGCTCGATCTCAGCCGGCAGCGCCGAGGTGTGATTGCCGGTCACCGTATCCGTCTCGACATGAATGCCGGCTGCGCGGGCGCGGCTGGCGAGCAGGCCGGCGCGATCGTTGAAATGCTCCTCCTCGGTGCCGTGAACGATCCTGACCGGGCACTTGAAGCTCTGCGCATAGCAGAGCGCGGTGCGCACCTCGAACTCATGCGTGTTGCTGTCGTCGAAGCGGATATCCTGCGGATAACGGTTGAAGAAACGGAAGGCATCGGGATTGCCCGAGATGGGAGCGGCGGCGCGGAACTTGTGGGTGCTCATCGAGGCCAGCATTGTGAGCGTGCCGCCGATGCTGTGGCCTGCGATGAACAGCCGGTTGGCATCGACGCCCGGCAGATGCGCCAGGCGATCGGCGGCCGACAAGACGTCGTCGACCTCGTCATAGAAGCCGGAGAAATTGCCCGACTGGCCGTTTTCGCCGCGCAGCGACGGCATCAGCACCACGAAGCCGGCATCGACGTAGGGACCCATCAGGTTCCAGTGGCCGAGGCCCATGGCGTTGCCGCCATGCAGGAAGAGAACGCCGGGCCTGGACTTGTGGCCGCGCTTGTATTTCGAGACCCAGGCGGTCAGCTCGAGCTCGCCGCCATAGCCGCTGCGATAGAAGATCCTGTCGGCATTGGCGGGCGCGTCGAGCGGCTCATACTTGTCGGGCGCCGGACCCTTTTGCAGCAGCTTGGTGCGGAAGCGATTGCGGACCTTGGCATAGTCGCGAGTGATCAGCCGGGGTTCCTTCGGCACCTCGAAGGCGTTCGCTACCGTCGGCGCCACGCTCGGCGCCAAAAGGGCGCCGGCGATGCCTGTTAGAACCAGGCGGCGCTGGCGGAAAAAGCCGTTGTCTTCATTCGATCTCATGTCGCACTTCCATATTCCCGGCATTTCAGATGGTTACACCAGGAAACGCGGACGCCAAGACACATTGTGTTGAGGATCTGGAGTGTGATGCGTTTTTGTGGGGGAGATCGCCCCTACCCCGCCTTCGCATCGATCATCGCTACCAGCGTCTGCAGGCGATCGGCTTCGTAGGAGGGCTTTTCGGGGCGCAGGCGGGAGATGCGGGGGAAGCGCATGGCGACGCCCGATTTGTGGCGGTTCGAGCGGTTGATGCCTTCGAAGGCGACCTCGACGACGAAGCCGAAATCCTTGTCGGCCCGGACAGCGCGCACCGGGCCGAAGCGCTCGGTGGTGTTGTTGCGGACGAACTTGTCGAGGACTTCCAACTCGGCGTCGGTAAAGCCGAAATAGGCCTTGCCGACGGGCACCAGTTGCTCTCCGTCAGGCGTCTCGGCCCATACGCCGAAGGTGAAGTCGGAATAGTAGCTCGATCGCTTGCCGTGGCCGCGCTGCGCATACATCAGCACGGCATCCACATTGAACGGATTGCGCTTCCACTTGAACCACGGACCCTTGAGCCGACCGGACTGATAGACGCTGTCGCGGCGCTTGATCATCACGCCCTCGATGACAGGATCGGGCGGGGTCGAGCGCAGCGCATCCAGCTCGTCCCAGGAGCAGAACGTCACCTGTGACGACAGGTCGAAGCGTTCGTGCGGCGCCTGCTCGATGATCTCGCTCAAGCGATCACGGCGATCGACATAGGTTCTGCCGCGCACATCCTCCTCGCGGTCGAAGAGGAGGTCGTAGGCGCGGATGAAGGCCGGGTATTCCTCCAGCATCGAGGCCGTCACCGTCTTGCGGTTCAGCCGCTGCTGCAGGTCGGAGAAGGTGCGCGTGGGACTGTTGGAACGCGAGGTGCCGCCGACCAGAAGCTCGCCGTCGACCACGCCCTCGAAGCTGATGGCATCGACGATATCGGGGAAGGCGCCGGAGATGTCGTCGCCGGAGCGCGAATAGATCTTTCTCGTATCGCCGGCCCGCGACAGCTGCACGCGGATGCCGTCCCACTTCCATTCGGCCGCGTAATCGGCGGGATCGAGCGCGTCGAGATCGCCGGGCTCGACGGGATTGGCGAGCATGACCGAGTGGAAGATCGCCGGCGTCGCCAGTACCGGCTTGCCGCCCCTGCCCTCGAGCCAGGCAAACAGGCTCTCATAGGGCGGCTGCAGGCCGTGCCAGAGCGTTTCGATCTCGGCCACATCCATGCCGCCGAGATCGGCCAGCGCCTGCTTCGCCAGCCGCGCCGAGACGCCGATGCGCAATGCGCCGGTCGCCAGCTTGATGAAGGCGAAGCGGCCGGAGGCGTCGAGGCGGTCGAGCATGTCGCGGACGAAGCCGCGCACCTCGGTGCGTCCCAGCGAATTCATCTCCACCACCACGGCACCCAAGCGCGGCTGCGCCAGCGCCGAACGCTCGGTATCGCGCTCATTGTCCCAGACCAGCGAGATGGTCTCGGCGAGATCGCCGACATAATCGTAGGAATAGCGGAACAACACCTCGTCCATCCGCTCCAGCACCAGTTCGCGCAGCATGGCCGGCTTGACGTTGCGCACGTCGAGCGTGCCGGCGATTGCCGCGAGGCCGTAGCCGCGGTCGGGGTCGGGGGTGTCGCGGAAGTAGTCGGTGAGAAGCTTGAGCTTGCCGTTGCGGGATGGGGTGAGGACCAGTCGGTCCAGGAGGTCGGCGAAGGGTTTCATCGCGTTCTTCCCGCTTGTTGCAAAGGCCCCTCCCCAACCCCTCCC
>UCEU01000043.1 GCA_900471485.1 Hyphomicrobiales bacterium | reverse complement strand
CCCTTGTGGGGAGGGGTTGGGGAGGGGTTTTGCCTGCAACGAAAAGTGCCAACATCCCTCACCGCCCCAGATAATTCTCGATCACCTTCGGATCGGAACTGACAAAATCGATCGACCCTTCAGCCAGCACCGAGCCTTCAGCCAAGCACGTCACCTTCACCCCAAGGTCGCGGATAAAGCCCATGTCGTGCTCCACGACGACCACCGACCGCGTCTTGGCGATCTCCTTGAGCAGGATCGCCGTCTCCGCCGTCTCCGCATCCGTCATCCCGGCCACCGGCTCGTCGACGAGCAAAAGCTTCGGCTCCTGCGCCAAGAGCATGCCGATCTCCAGCCACTGCTTCTGCCCGTGGCTGAGATTGGCCGCGAGATCGTCGCGGCGATGCGTCAGGCGAACGGTCGCGAGGATCTCCTCGATGCGCGACCAGTCCTCGCTCGACAGCCGATAGAACAGCGTCGAAAACACGCCGCGCCGGCGGTTCAGCGCCAGCTCGATATTGTCCCAGACCGTGTGGCTCTCGAACACCGTCGGCTTCTGGAACTTACGGCCGATGCCGAGCTGGGCGATGTCGGCCTCGTCGAGCTTGGTGAGATCGGTCTGGCCGTTGAAGAACACCTGGCCGGTGTCCGGCCGCGTCTTGCCGGTGATGATGTCCATCATCGTCGTCTTGCCGGCGCCGTTGGGGCCGATGATGGCGCGCAGTTCGCCAGGCTCGATGACGATCGACAGCGAATTCAGCGCCTTGAAGCCATCGAAGGAGACGGAGACGTTGTCGAGATAGAGAACGCTGTTGGGTTTGACGTCAGGGATCATGGCGCTCACTCCGCGGGCTGGATTTCTGCGTCCACGCCGTCCTCGCGCTTGGCGGGCGGCGTGTCGCTGGAGGATGGCTTGCGCTTGCCGATATACTGGTCGATCGTGCCGACGATGCCCTTGGGCAGGAACAGCGTCACCGCCACGAACAGCCCGCCGAGCGCGAAGAGCCAGAATTCCGGGAAGAGACCAGTAAAGATCGTCTTGCCGCCATTGACCATGATCGCGCCGATGATCGGCCCGATCAGCGTCGAGCGCCCGCCCACCGCCGTCCAGATGACGACTTCGATCGAGTTGGCCGGGGCGAACTCGCCGGGGTTGATGATGCCCACCTGCGGCACGTAGAGCGCGCCGGCAATCCCCGCCATCATCGCCGAGACGACGAAGGTGAAGAGCTTGAAGTGCTCGACGCGGTAGCCGAGGAAGCGCGTGCGGCTTTCCGCGTCGCGCACGCCGACCAGCACCTTGCCGAACTTCGAGCGCACGATGGCGGACGCGATGAGCAGCGACAGCGCCAGCAGGATCGCGGTGGCCGAGAACAGCGCCGCGCGAGTGCCGTCGGCCTGGATGTTGTAGCCAATGATATCCTTGAAATCGGTCAGGCCGTTATTGCCGCCGAAGCCCATGTCGTTGCGGAAGAAGGCAAGCAGCAGCGCATAGGTCATCGCCTGGGTGATGATCGAGAGATAGACGCCGTTGACGCGCGAGCGGAAGGCGAACCAGCCGAAGACGAAAGCGAGCAATCCGGGCACGACGAGCACCATCAGCGCCGCGAACCAGAAATGGTCGAAGCCATGCCAGAACCACGGCAATTCCTTGTAGTTCAGGAACACCATGAAATCGGGGAGGATGGGGTCGCCGTAGCTGCCGCGCGTGCCGATCTGGCGCATCAGATACATGCCCATCGCATAGCCGCCGAGCGCGAAGAAGGCGCCGTGGCCGAGCGAGAGAATGCCGCAGAAGCCCCAGACGAGATCGAGCGCCAGCGCCAGAAGCGCATAGGTCAGATACTTGCCGAACAGCGACATGATGTAGGTCGGGATGTGCACGGGGCTTGATGCCGGCGTCATCAGGTTCAGGACAGGCACCAGCACGGCGAGCGCCAGGAGGATGAAGAGCGCGACGATGATCTTGCGATCGAGAGACCGGAGAAGGAAGGCCGTAATCATGCTTCCACCGCCCTTCCTTTGAGTGCGAAGAGCCCACGCGGCCGCTTCTGGATGAAGAGAATGATGAGGACGAGCACCAGGATCTTGCCGAGCACGGCGCCGGCGAAGGGCTCGAGGAACTTGTTGACGACGCCGAGCGACAGCGCGCCCACCAGTGTGCCCCACAGATTGCCGACGCCGCCGAACACCACGACCATGAAGCTGTCGATGATGTAGCTCTGGCCGAGATTGGGCGAGACGTTGTCGATCTGGCTGAGCGCCACGCCCGCCATGCCGGCAATGCCGGAGCCGAGCGCGAAGGTGAAGGCATCGACCCAGCCGGTGCGGATACCCATCGACGACGCCATGCGCCGGTTCTGCGTGACGGCGCGCATCTGCAGGCCGAAGGCGGAACGCTTCAGCAGCATCAGCAGCGTCACGAACACCGCCATCGAGAAGACGATGATCCAGAGGCGGTTCCAGGTGATCGACAAGCCGCCGAGTTCGAACGCGCCCGACATCCAGCTTGGATTGCGCACTTCGCGGTTGGTCGGCCCGAAGATCGAGCGCACCGCCTGCTGCAATATGAGCGAGACGCCCCAGGTGGCGAGCAGCGTTTCCAGCGGACGACCGTAGAGATAGCGGATCACCGTCCGCTCGATGACGAGGCCGACGAAGCCGGTGAAGAGGAAGGCGGCGGGTACGGCGAAGGCCAGCGAATAGACTTCGAGGCCGGGGAATGTCGAGGCGATATACTGCTGCACGACATAGGTCGTGTAGGCGCCGATCATCACCATCTCGCCATGCGCCATGTTGATGACGCCCATGACGCCGAAGGTGATGGCAAGGCCGATGGCCGCAAGCAGCAGCACCGAGCCGAGCGACAGGCCGTACCAGACGTTCTGCACCACGTCCCAGAGCGCCAGGCTGCGGTTGATCGTGTTGATATGCGTCTGGATCTCGCCCTTGAGTTCGTCAGGCGCGGTCGCCATCGCCGTCGTCAGGATGGTCAGCGCGTTGCGGCCACCACGGGCGGCGATCGTGTCGATCGCGGCCTTCTTGTCCTCGGCGCCGACATCGCTCTTCAGCACCATGACGGCGCGGGCGGCCTCCATCGTCTCCTTGACCTCGCCGTCCTTCTCGGCGGCAAGTGCGGAGTTCAGCAGTTCGAGATTGGCGGGATCGGCATCGCGCAGCAGCCCCTGGGCAGCCGCAAGGCGGGCGCCGCGATCGGGAGACAGCAGCGTCAGTTGGCTCATGGCCGAGGCGATGACGCCGCGCAGCGAATTGTTGATACGGACCTTGGACATGTAGTCCGCGTCGATATCGGCGACGGCCTCGCCGCTGATGGGATCGGAGAATGTCGGCTCGTCCTCCGTGCCGCCCTGAAGCAGAACCGGGCCACCGCTTTCCGAATTCACGTAAAGCTGGCCGTCGCTGAGCTGCTGCAGGATCTGGCTGACATGGGCATCACCGGATGCGACCAGCGCCTTGATGGCGACCTCGCGCTCCGGGAAATCGCCGACGCCGAGCGCGTCGACCAGCGCATGGATGTCTTCCTGCGCCTTCAGCGCCGTGGCGAATGCCGGCAGGGCCAGGCACAAGGTCAAAAGCAAAATCTTGATGGCGCGATACATCGGCTTTCTGCCTCGGTTATCGTTGGCCTTCCGGCGCAATCGCAAAGAGAAAATAAGCATCCATGTCGGCTGGACCCGCCAAGGGGAACCGCTGCCGGCCGAAGCATCAGGGCCACGCTTCGGGGAGAGAACTTCCGCCCGGACAGGAGGGCCGGACGGAAGCTGTTTTCAGGCTTTAGAGTGAAGGGGTGTCCACTCAGGAGCCCTTGCCGCCGCACTTGCCCGTTGCGACATTGAAGTTGCCGCAGTTCATGGGCTTGCGCCAATCGGAGATCAGGCCCTTGGAGTCAGGCAGGAAGTCGGACCATTCGTCGCCGACGACAGCCGGGGTCTGCTGGACGATTTCGAACTGGCCGTTCGCCTGGATTTCACCGATCAGCACCGGCTTGGTGATGTGGTGGTTCGGCATGACGGTGGCGTAGCCGCCCGACAGGTTCGGAACCGTGGTGCCGATGATCGTGTCGAGAACCTTGTCCGTATCGGTCGTGCCGGCAGCCTGGACTGCCTTAACCCATGCGTTGAAGCCGATATAGGCAGCTTCCATCGGGTCGTTGGTCACGCGCTTGTCGTTCTTGGTGTAGGCATGCCATTCCTTGATGAACTTCTTGTTGGCCGGGCTTTCGACCGACTCGAAGTAGTTCCAGGCAGCGAGGTGGCCGACGAGCGGCTTGGTGTCGAGACCGGCAAGCTCTTCTTCGCCGACCGAGAAGGCGACAACAGGGATGTCGGTTGCCTTGACGCCCTGGTTGCCGAGTTCCTTGTAGAACGGAACGTTGGCGTCACCGTTGATGGTGGAGACGACGGCGGTCTTCTTGCCGGCACCGCCGAATTCCTTGATCTTGGAGACTTCCGTCTGCCAGTCGGAGAAGCCGAACGGCGTGTAGTTGACGATGATGTCTTCCTTCGGAATACCCTTCGAGATCAGGTAGGCTTCCAGGATCTTGTTGGTCGTGCGCGGATAGACGTAGTCGGTGCCTTCGAGAACGAAGCGCTTAACGCCTTCCTTTTCCATAAGGTAGTCGACAGCCGGGATCGCCTGCTGGTTCGGAGCGGCGCCCGTGTAGAAGATGTTGCGCGAGGATTCTTCGCCTTCATACTGAACCGGGTAGAACAGGATGGAGTTGAGCTCTTCGAAAACCGGCAGGACCGACTTGCGCGACGAGGACGTCCAGCAACCGAAGACGGCCGCGACCTTGTCCTTTTCGATCAGCTCGCGTGCCTTTTCGGCAAACAGCGGCCAGTCGGAAGCCGGGTCGACGACGACGGCTTCGAGCTTCTTGCCGAGAAGGCCGCCCTTCTTGTTCTGCTCGTCGATGAGCATCAGCATGGCGTCTTTCAACGTCGTTTCGGAGATCGCCATCGTGCCGGACAGCGAATGCAGAACGCCGACCTTGATGGTGTCGTCAGCCGCAACGGCTCCATGAAATGCGGCCGTGGCCGACATGACGGCGCCGAGCACGGCACCGGAAACATATGATCGCAGATTCATCTGGTTGATCCCCTCTTCTTGTTCCGACAACAGGCCTGAAACGGCGATTAACTGTTGCTTAAGGGACTATCCGGTGCTGCACCGCGAAAGCGTATACGCGAAATGACGTAGGTGACGGGGCGAAATGTGCAGTTTTGCGTTGCACCGCACTCTTAAGCCCCGCACTGTTCCATGTTACGAACGCATGACAAGCGGAACGAAGGGGCCGATTACGGGCATGGCAGCGCGGCAACGCATTATTCCGGTCAGGCGCGAATACAATCGCTGGGTCGCCAACCAGACGCTGGAAGACTATGCGCTGCGCTTCACCGCCAAGAGCGCCCGGCAGTTCTCCTCGCAGCGCATTTCGCAGACGGCGATCGGCGCCATCTCCTTCCTGGCGCTGGAAGCGATCGGCGGCGCCATCACGCTCTCCTACGGCACCACCAACGCCTTCTACGCCATCATCGTCGCCTCGATCGCCATGCTCGCCATCGGCTTGCCGATCAGCCGCTACGCCATCCGCCACGGCGTCGACATCGATCTTCTGACCCGTGGCGCCAGCTTCGGCTATATCGGCTCGACCATCACCTCGCTGATCTATGCCAGCTTCACCTTCATGCTGTTTGCGATCGAGGCGTCGATCATGTCCGGCGCGCTGGAGCTGACCTTGGGCATTCCGCTCTGGATCGGCTACATCATCAGCGCCGTCATGGTCATCCCGCTCGTCACCCACGGCGTTAAGCTGATCAGCCGCTTCCAGCTTTTGACGCAACCCTTCTGGATCGTCCTCAACATCCTGCCCTTCCTCTTCATCGCCGTGATGGACTGGGAGAAGTTCGACCTCTGGCGCGCCTTCTCCGGCATCCGCCATGCCTCTGGCCCGCCCGGCACCGTCGCTCCCTTCGATCTCGTCGAGTTCGGCGCGGCCTCAGCCGTCATCCTGGCGCTGATGTCGCAGATCGGCGAACAGGCCGACTTCCTGCGCTTCCTCCCGCCGGAAAAGCAGACCAAGTGGCGCCACCGCCTCGCCGTCTTCCTCGCCGGCCCCGGCTGGGTCATCATCGGCGCACCGAAGCTGCTCGCCGGCTCCTTCCTCGTCGTGCTCACTTTCGCTTCCGGTGTGCCGGCGGACCGCGCCGCCGATCCGGCGCAGATGTATCTGACCGCCTTCGGCTACATGATCCCCTGGCACAACGCCGCGCTTTTGCTGATGGCCGCCTTCGTCATGGTCTCGCAGCTGAAGATCAACGTGATGAACGCCTATGCCGGGTCGCTCGCCTGGTCGAATTTCTTCTCCCGCTTGACCCACAGCCACCCCGGCCGCGTCATCTGGCTGGTGTTCAACGTGGCGATCGCGCTGCTGCTGATGGAGCTCGGCATCTACCGGCTGCTGGAAGAGACGCTCGGCATCTTCTCGATCATCGCCATGGCCTGGCTCTGCACCATCTCGGCCGATCTCTTCATCAACAAGCCGCTCGGCCTTGCGCCTCCAGGCATCGAGTTCAAGCGCGCCCATCTCTACGACATCAACCCCGTTGGCCTCGGCGCCATGACTCTGTCGGCGACCATCGCGCTCATCGCCCATTTCGGCGCCTTCGGCACGATCGCCGCTTCGCTTGCACCCTACATCACCCTCATCGTCGCCCTCATCGCCTCGCCCACGATCGCCTGGGCCACCAAAGGCAAGTTCTACCTCGCCCGCAAGCCGCGCCAGAGCTGGAAGAACCTGACCAACATCACCTGCTCGGTCTGCGAACACCCCTTCGAGCCGGAAGACATGGCCTGGTGCCCCGCCTATGCCGCGCCGATCTGCTCGCTCTGCTGCTCGCTCGACAGCCGCTGCCACGACATGTGCAAGCCCAACGCGCACCTGAACGCGCAGGTCGGCTATGTCGCCAAGGCGGTGTTGCCGGAAACCATCGTCCAGAAGCTCACCACACGGCTTGGCCGCTACGGCATCGCCGTCATCCTGGCGCTGACTGCCGTCGGCGCCATCCTGGCGATGATCGCCCACCAGGTCTCCGCAGCCTCGCCGGCAACAGCGGAAGTCGTCAACGGCACGATCCTGATCGTCTTCTTCGTCTTCGCCGTCATCGCCGGCGTCGTCTGCTGGTTCTATGTGCTGGCGCATGACAGCCGCGTCGTCGCCGAGGAGGAATCCTCGCGCCAGAACACGCTGCTGCTCAAGGAAATCGCCGCCCACAAGAAGACCGACGCCGCGCTGCAGGCCGCAAAGGAAACCGCCGAGGCCGCCAACCGCGCTAAGAGCCGCTACGTCGTCGGCCTCAGCCACGAGCTGCGCACGCCGCTCAACGCCGTGCTCGGCTACGCCCAGATCCTCGAGCGCGACGAAACCATCCCGACGCCACGCCAATCCTCTATCAAGGTCATCCGCCGCTCGGCCGAACACCTCTCCGGCCTGATCGACGGCCTGCTTGATATCTCGAAGATCGAGGCCGGCCGCCTGCAGGTCTATTCCAACGAGATCAACATCCAGGATTTCCTCGACCAGATCGTCGACATGTTCCGCCCGCAGGCGCTCGCCAAGGGCTTGACCTTCAACCACCAGCGCGCGCCTGCCCTGCCCCAGTTCGTGCGCACCGACGAGAAGCGCCTGCGCCAGATCCTCGTCAATCTGCTCTCCAACGCCATCAAGTTCACCGACGAGGGCACTGTCAATTTCGACGTCGCCTATCGCAGCCAGGTTGCGACCTTCACCGTGACGGACACCGGCCGCGGCATCGCCGAGAAGGACCTGAGCCGCATCTACGAGCCCTTCCAGCGCGGCGAGGCCGACAGCATCCGCCCCATGCCCGGCCTCGGCCTCGGCCTGACGATCACCCAGCTTCTGACCAACACGCTCGGCGGCGAAATCTCGGTGACCAGCGAAAAGGACAAGGGCTCGACCTTCAAGGTGCGCTTGATGCTCTCGGCTGTGCTGCGCGAGATGGCGGCCCCGCCGCAGGAAAAGAAGATCGTCAGCTATGACGGCCCGCGTCGCACCATCGTCGTCGTCGACGACAACGAGGATCACCGCGAGATGATGCGCGAGATCCTCGTGCCGCTCGATTTCGTCGTGCTGACGGCGGCAAGCGGCACCGATTGTCTGACGCTGATCGAAGGCATCCAGCCCGATCTCTTCCTCGTCGACATCCTGATGCCTGGGATGAACGGCTGGCAGCTGGTCTCGCGCCTGCGCGAAGCCGGCCAGACCGCGCCGATCGTCATGCTGTCGGCCAATATCGGCGACGTCGCCGCCCATGGCGACAGCGACGACAGCCACAATGACGCGATCGGCAAGCCGGTCGACATCCGCCGCCTGCGCGACAAGCTTGCCTTGCACCTCGGCCTGAAATGGCTTTACGCCGAAGCGGCTCCCGCGACGCCCAAGAAGACCGAGCAGATCTTGCAGAGCCCCGGCGATGCGCATGTGCAGGAACTGCTGCGTCTCGGCGAGATCGGCTACATCAGGGGTATCGAGGCAAAGCTCGCCGACCTTGCCAAGGTGGAGGCAAATCAGCCATTTACCGAGGAACTTCGATCCTATGTCGCCGCCTTCGACCTGAACGGCTTCATGGCCTTCCTGCACCGCTTCAACGAAAAGGTGGAACACATTGGCTGAGCTCCCGCGCGACATCGTTCTGTTGGTCGACGACTCGCCGGAAGCGCTCGGCTTCCTCACCGATGCGCTGGAGCAATCCGGCTTCTCCGTCCTGATCGCGACATCCGGCTCGGCAGCACTCAACATCGTCGAGCGCATCACCCCAGACCTGATCCTGCTCGACGCGGTGATGCCCACCATGGACGGCTTCGAGACCTGCCGGCGGCTAAAGGCCAACCCGGCGATCAGCCAGATCCCCGTCATCTTCATGACCGGCCTGACGGAAACCGAGCACGTCGTCCATGCGCTCGGCTCCGGCGGCGTCGATTATCTCACCAAACCGATCAACATCGACGAACTCCGTGCCCGCATCGGCGTGCACCTAAAGAACGCCCGCTCCGCCCAGAGCGCCCGCGTGGCGCTCGACGCCGCCGGCCGCCATCTGCTGGCGGTCAAGGGCGACGGCAACATCCACTGGTCGACCCCGCAGGCCACGCGCCTCGTCAACGCCGCCATGGGTAGCGACGACGGCATGGACACCGTGATCTCGACCATCGCCGCCTGGATGAAGGACCGCACCGCCGCCACCATCGCCGTCGCCCATGGCGGCCAGGACGTCCTGCAGCTCGCGTTCCTCGGCACGATCGGCCCCGACGAATATCTCTTCCGCCTGACCGCCAGCCAGCGCGCCGACGACCAGGTACTGCGCCAGCGCTTCGCGCTCACCCACCGCGAATCCGAGGTACTGCTCTGGATCGCCAAGGGCAAGGCCAACCGCGACATCGGCGAAATCCTCGGCCTCTCGGCCCGCACCGTGAACAAGCACCTCGAGCAGATCTACGTCAAACTCGGCGTCGAAAACCGCGCCTCGGCTGCCGTCAAGGCGGCGCATGTGTTGCACGAGACCTGATCCGGCCAACAGGATTTCTTAAAGCCTGTTCGCTTAAAGCTGAGAAAACCCGCAAGGGATCGCGGCTGCAACGAATTGGTGGCGGGTCATGAAGGAACGGCTTTACTATGTGGATCGACTGCGGATTTCCGCCTTCGCGATCCTCATCCTCTATCACTCCTCAGCAGCCTTCTTCACCGACATGGGCTGGCTGATCCATAGCGATCGCACCAGCCCGGCGCTCTCGCTGATCATGGAATTCCCGCGCGCCTGGCGGCTGGCGCTGCTGTTCTTCGTCTCCGGCATGGGGGCGGCCTTCTCGTTCCGCTCGGATTCCAGCCTCGCCTTCCTGCGCAAGCGCACCATCCGTCTGCTCGTGCCCCTGCTCTTCGCCATGGCCGTCCTCGTCGTGCCGCAGGTCTGGTACGAGCGCATGTACGAGAACGGCTATGACGGCTCGCTCATGACCTTCTGGCTGACGCGCTATTTCACCGAGGGCCGCTACCCGACCGGCAATTTCACCTGGGCGCACATGTGGTTCGTTGCCTATCTACTTGTCATGTCGGTGATCTGCTACCCGATCTTTCTCTATCTCAGCCGGCCGGGCAACGCGATCATGGCCTGGTTCGAGCGCGTCGCGAAGACTGGAATGATCTACCTGTTCTGCCTGCTGCCGCTGCTGCTCAATCTCGCCTTGACGCCGTTCTATCCCAAGGAAACCAATGCGCTCTACAATGACGGCGCATGGTTCGCGGTGTGGGCGAGCTGGTTCGGCCTCGGCTTTCTCGTCGCCCGCAATCATCGCAGCCTGATCGAGCCGATCATCGCCAAGCGCTTCCTAAGCGCCGCCATCGCCCTTGCGGTTGCCGTGCTGCTCTACCTCTTCGCCTGGCTGGTGCCGGCCGAGCAGGCGTTCGGCAGCTACGCCAATGAAACTCCGCTCTTCAAGGCCGCGATCTTTCTGCTCGCCTGGTCTATGATCCTGTCGCTGATCGGTTTCGCCGCCCGTCATTTCAACCAGCCGGACGCGCGCGTGGTGACTGTCAACAGACTGGTCTTCCCGCTCTATATCATCCACCAGACGGTGATCGTCGGCGCACTCTATTACGTGCTGCCACTCGGGCTCGAAGCAATGCCGAGTTTCCTCATCGTCGCCGCCGCGACCTTCGTTCTCTCCGTGCTTTTCGCTGTCGCCGTCGATCTCATCCCCGGCCGAGCACGGCTGCTCTTCGGTCTCGAGCCCAAGCCGCGCGGCGCATCGGGCAAGCCCGAGACCGTCGGCGCACAGCGATAAACGGAATCAGGCAACTCGGTCCGGCGGCTCGCGTCCTTCGAAAAAGGTGGTGATGTTGTCCACCACCTTCATCCCCATCGCGTTGCGCGTCTCCTCAGTCGCACTACCGAGATGCGGCAAGAGAACCACGTTTTCCATCGCGCGCAGCTTTTCCGGCACCTGCGGTTCCGCCTCATAGACGTCGAGTCCGGCACCACGGATTACGCCACTCTCAAGCGCCGTGACCAGCGCCGCCTCGTCGACGACATCGCCGCGCGCCGTGTTGATCAGATAAGCACCAGGCTTCATGGCCGCGAAACGGGATGCGTTCAGCAAGTGCCGGTTTTCGGCCCCACCCGGGCAATGCAGCGACACGAAGTCGCTGGCCGCCAGCACTTCTTCCACGCTCGCGAGCTGCCGCGCGCCATATCGCGCCGCCTCAGTGGGATCGACTGCCGAGCGGTTGTAGAACACCACATCCATGCCGAAGCCGAAATGGCAGCGCTGGGCGAAGGCCTTTCCGATGCGCCCGAAACCGATGATCCCCACCGTCTTGCCCGTGACCTTGCTGCCGATCATATGCGTCGGGCACCAGCCCTTCCATTCGCCGGCCCGCACCTGCCGCTCGCCCTCGCCGCCACGGCGCGCGACAGAAAGCAGGAGCAGCATCGCGATATCGGCGGTGCAATCGGTGAGTACGCCAGGCGTATTCGTCACCACGATCCCCTTGGCCTTCGCCGCCGCGATGTCGATGTGGTTGTAGCCCACGCCGAAATTGCCGAGGACCCTGGCCCGGATCTCGCCTTCGAAAACCGACGCCGGGAGTTTGTCCGACACGGTCGGCAGCACGGCGTCGTGGGTGCGCAGCGCCTCTGCGATGGCTTCGGGCGACATCGGCAGATCATCGGTGTTGAAGGTCGCGTCGAAACGCTCGGCAAGCACCGCCTCGACGGCGGAGGGCCAGCGGCGCGTGAGGAGAATCTTGGGGCGGGACATGGCGTATCCGTATCGGCTGCGGCTGCACGCCGATCGGCGGCAACCTGTTGAATTCGCGGGCGATCCTAACCGGATCATCCTCGATCGCAAGGCCGGTTAGCCACCAGATGGTTCACTGCCGCCCAAAACGAAAGAAGCCCGGTGCGAGACCGGGCTTCCAAGGTGAGAACGAAAGTTCTTACTTCGCGTCCTGCGGGAAGTAGGAGAACTTACCATCAGGACCCTTCTTCCATTCGTACATGACGTAGCCTGGGATCTTCGGGTCGCCCTTTTCGTCGAACGAGATGTCGCCGAGAACGGTCTTGAACGGACCCTTGGCCTTCATCGCTGCGGCAACGGCTTCAGCGTCGGTCGAAGCAGCTGCCTTGGCAGCTTCAGCGATCGTCTGCATCGCGGCGTAGGAGTACAGCGTGTAAGCTTCCGGGTTGAAACCGGCAGCCTTGAACTTCTCGACGAGTGCCTTGTTGTCGGGGTTCAGCGTTGCGTCCGGGCCGAACGTGTTCAGCGTACCGGCGACTGCGTCACCAGCGATCGATGCCAGTTCGTTCGAAACGATACCGTCACCCGATACGAGCGTTGCCTTCAGGCCCTGGTCGGCGGCCTGGCGGATGATCAGACCAGCTTCGGTGTGGAGACCACCCCAATAGATGATCGAAACGCCGGCTTCCTTCATCTTGGCGATGAGGGCCGAGAAGTCCTTGTCGCCGACGTTGATGCCTTCGTACATGACTTCGGTGAGACCAGCGGCATTCATGGCCTTTTTGGTTTCGTCAGCGAGGCCCTGGCCGTATGGGGTCTTGTCGTGAACGACAGCGATCTTGGCGTCCTTGAAGTGGTCGGCCAGATACTTGCCGGCGATGCCGCCCTGCTGGTCGTCGCGACCGCAAGTACGGAACGTGTTCCACAGACCACGCTCGGTGAACTGCGGGTTGGTCGCAGCCGGCGTGATTTCGAGGATGCCGTTTTCAGCGTAAACTTCGGAAGCCGGGATCGAAACGCCCGAGTTGAAGTGGCCGATAACGAACTTGACGCCGTCAGCTGCGAACTTGTTGGCAACCGAGATACCCTGCTTCGGGTCGGACACGTCGTCACCGAGCACGATCTTGATCTGCTCGCCGTTGATGCCGCCAGCAGCGTTGATGTCGGCAGCTGCCTGCTCGGCACCCTTCTGGAGCTGTGCGCCGAACGCAGCGTTCGGGCCGGTCAGCGGACCGGCAACGGCAACCGTGATGTCGGCCCAAGCGTTGCTGCTGAAGGCGACCATCGCCGTCAGAGCCACTGCCGACAGAAGAGACTTCTTCATTATGTTACTCCCAGTTTTTTAGCGGGTTCCGTTCCATTACCCAGCGCATCACCCACTTTACTGCGCCGGGAAACCTGTTCCACTCGGAGAGGTAATTTGTCCCTAGATTCAACCGGCTGTCAATGTTTTGCCTTCCAGGAGAAGGGCGACGTCTTTTCGTAGAGCCAGTAGTAATTGTTGACCATCTGATTGGTCCGGCGATAGCGGTATCCCGCCGTCGCGAAGATCAAGAGAAGGACGAAGTCGATGGCGTAATAGAACACGCTCAGCACCGGTCCGTCGAACAGCGCATGATGCAGAAACTGCATCGCGGCCGCCAGAAGCACGCTGTAGCCGATGACGATGGGATAGTCGCTCCAGCCGTCAGCCGCAGCCTTGCCCGAACGCCAAGCGGTCCAGAACCCGATCAGCACGACGATCAGGCGGATGACGCTGCGAACGCCGGTATCGCCTTCAAAGAAAAGTCCCTGCATATCAAAGTCTCCCCTTCGTCATGCTCAATGCCGTCCGCCTTCGAGATAGGCGGCGCGAACTTCAGGATTGGCGAGCAGTTCCTGGCCGGAGCCAGACATCGTCACCTTGCCGTTGACCATGACATAGGCCCGGTCGGACAGCTTCAGCGCCGCGAATGCGTTCTGCTCGACGAGGAACACGGTGAGCCCCTCATCCTTGTTAAGCTTCTTGATCGCCTCGAAGATGCCCTTGACGATCAGTGGTGCGAGACCGAGCGACGGCTCGTCGAGAAGCAAAAGCTTCGGGCGGGCCATCAGCGCGCGGCCGATCGACAGCATCTGCTGCTCGCCACCCGAAAGCGTGCCGCCGCGCTGCGTCTGGCGCTCTTTCAGGCGCGGGAACATCGCGAAGATCTTCTCGACGTCTTCCTTGAAGTATTTCAGGTTATCGAGGCCGGCGCCCATCTGCAGGTTTTCCATCACGCTCATGCGCGGGAAAATGCGGCGTCCCTCTGGCGACTGCGCGATGCGCAGGCGGGCGATCTCGTGGGTCGGCATCTTGGTGATGTCGCGGCCTTCGAAAATGATCTTGCCCGTGCGGGCCTGCGGGCTGCCGCAGATCGTCATCATCAGCGTCGACTTGCCGGCGCCGTTGGCGCCGATCAGGCTGACGATTTCGCCCTGGTTGACCTCGATGTCGATACCGGCGAGCGCGCGAATGTTGCCGTAATAGGTTTCAACACCCTCGACCTTGAGAAGTGGCTGACCGGTCATCAGTGCGTACCTCCTTCGAGGTTTTCGACGTCTGCGATCACCTGTTCCACTTCCTCGTCTTCGACACCGAGATAGGCCGCGATGACCTTCGGATCGTTCTTCACATGGTCTGGCGTGCCATCGGAAATCTTCTGGCCGTATTCGAGCACGACGACGTGGTCGGAAATTTCCATGACCACGGACATGTCGTGTTCGATGAGGAGCAGCGATGTGCCCTCGTCGCGGATCCCCCGCAGGAGCGCATTCAGCGTCAGCGATTCCTTCGGGTTGAGACCGGCGGCCGGCTCGTCGAGGCAGAGCAGCTCAGGCCCTGTGCACATGGCGCGCGCGATTTCCAGGCGGCGCTGAGCGCCATATGGCAGATCGCCGGCGGGATCGTCGGCGCGATCGATCAGATCGGCCTTCTCCAGCCAATAGCGGGCGACCTCGATCGCATTCTTCGCTTCCGCGCTGTAGCGACCAATCCCGAGCAGGCCGAGAATGGTGTAGCCCGATGCCAGCATCAGCTTGTTGTGCTGCGCGACCAGCAGGTTTTCGAGAACCGTCAGGCCGGAGAACAGCCGGATGTTCTGGAACGTGCGGGCGACCTTTGCCTCGCGGGTGATCCGGAAGTCGGGCAGACGCTCGAGCAGGTATTCCTTGCCGCTCTTCTGCTGCAGGGTGATCATGCCCATGGTCGGCTTGTAGAAGCCGGTGATGCAGTTGAACACGGTGGTCTTGCCGGCGCCGTTAGGTCCGATCAGCGCGGTGATGTCGCCGCGCTTGGCTTCGAACGAGAAGTCGTTGATCGCCATCAGGCCGCCGAACTTCATCGACAGGTGCTCGACCTTGAGCAGGGTATCGCTGGACATGTTGGTTTCCTGAGGGCTCATCAGCCGTGGCCCTCCTTGGTGAAGCTTCCCGATACCGATTTCCGTTCCTTGAGGAAGGCCGTCGGTTCACGCGATCCCACGAAGCCGCGCGGCTTGATGAGCATGACGACGACCATCGCCAGACCGAAGAGCAGCATGCGGTAGAGTTCGGGCGTGAAGTCGGGCCCGAAGATCAGCTTCAGGAACTCCATCTCGCGCAGCATCTCCGTGCCGCCGATCATGACGATCGCGGCGATCGCGATGCCGGTCAGCGAACCCATGCCGCCGAGAACGACAATGGCGAGGATGACCGCCGATTCCAGGAACACGAAGGATTCAGGCGAGACGAAGCCCTGACGAGCGGCGAAGAAGGAGCCGGCGAAACCGCCGAACATCGCACCGGTGGCGAAAGCCGTGAGCTTGGTCATGACCGTGTTGATGCCGAGCGAACGGCAGGCGATTTCGTCTTCGCGAAGCGCTTCCCACGCACGGCCGATCGGCATGCGGCGCAGGCGGATCGTCACGTATGCCGTCAGAAGGCACAGCGCCAGGATCAGATAGAAGAGGAAGATCTTGTAGTAGGCCGACGAGATCGGCAGGTGGAACAGCTTGGCGAAGCCATGCGGGCTGGCATCGAAGGGGATGCCGAACAGCGTTGCCTTCGGAATGCTCGAGATACCGAACGTGCCCCTGGTGAGATCCGTCCAGTTGATTATGACCAGGCGGATGATTTCACCGAAGGCCAGCGTCACGATCGCCAGATAGTCACCGCGCAGACGCAGGACCGGGAAGCCGAGGATGATGCCCCAGAGACCAGCGAGAATGCCCGACAGCGGCAGTAGAACCCAGAAGGACAGGCCGAAATAGCTGGAGAGCAGCGCGTAGGAATAGGCGCCGACCGCGTAGAAGGCGACGTAGCCAAGGTCGAGCAGACCGGCGAGACCGACGACGATGTTCAGGCCCCAGGCCAGCATCACGTAGATCAGGATTTGGATACCGAAGTTGTCGACCCACTTCAGCGAGCCCTGCGCGCCGACCAAGGCCACGATGACCATGGGATAGAGGAGAAGCGCCAGAAGCGCGATCTTCAGGAAGTGGGCGTGGAAGAAGCCCTTCTTGTCGGAGATGTCGAGCTCGCCGCTGCGCGCCTTGGCAAGCTTTCGGGCATCGAGATGCGGACGCAGGAACACCACGATCGCAAACCGGCCGACCGCCGCGATGGCGACGAAGACCGCGAGCAGGCCCCAGCGCTGCACGACGACGAGTTCGTTGCTGATGTTCTGCTGCGTGCCGAGACCGACATAGAGAACGAACATGCCGAAGGAGATAACGGCCGCGAAGATAGCTTCTTTAATACCCTTCTGGACAAGTCCGGATGCGGGCTTGCCAGGGGCGTTTTCAACATTTGCCATGACGTTAAACCTTCTCGACTTCCGGCCGGCCCAGGATACCTGTCGGCTTGAAGATCAGCACGAAAGCGAGGATGGCGAAGGTCGCCACATCCTTGTAGGCGATGGTGAAGTAGGCCGACCACAGGCTTTCGATCAGGCCGATCATCAGACCGCCGAGAACAGCGCCCGGAAGCGAACCGATACCGCCGAGAACGGCCGCCGTGAACGCCTTCACACCAGGCACGAAGCCGTCGTTGAAGTTCACCACGCCGTAATACATCAGGTACATCGTGCCGGCGACGGCAGCGAGTGCGGCGCCCATGATGAAAGTGACCGAGATCGTCTGGTCGACATTGACGCCAAGCAGCGCCGCCATCTTGCGGTCCTGCTCGGTGGCGCGCTGCGCGCGGCCAAGCGCCGTGTGATTGACGAGATACCAGAAGACGGTGAGCAGCACGGCCGTGATGATGATGATCACGATCTGCTTCAGCGAGATGGTGACGCCACCGATATTATAGACGCTGCTGATCAGCGGCGGGATCGGCTTGTTGCGCGGACCCTGCGTCACCTGGATGAAGTTCGACAGCGTGATCGACATGCCGATCGCTGTGATCAGCGGCGCCAGGCGGAACGAACCGCGCAGCGGGCGATAGGCTACGCGCTCGATCGTCCAATTCCACAAACTCGTCATCAGCATCGCAATGAGAAGCATCAGCAGCAGCAAAACCGCGACCGGCAAACCAGCAAAAATCGATGTGAGGACGAGAAAGACGATAAGGGCGGCGAAGCCACCGATCATGAAAATATCGCCATGCGCGAAGTTAATCATGCCGATGATGCCGTAAACCATCGTATAGCCGATAGCCACGAGGCCATAGATGGATCCAAGAGTCAGCCCATTGATGAGCTGCTGGACAAAATATTCCATATGTCTTTCCCCTGGACACAGAACCCGAAAAGGCCTGCGTCTCTTGTTATTCGAGCTCTTTGCGAGCCCCTTGATTAAGATTTCATACTGTTTTCAAGGCAAAAGGGAAGCGCAAAATCACGACACTCCAAAGTTCTTTGCCCATTCGGTTAAAATGACTGTTTATCGATCACAAAGTCGAATTTTTTAGCGCCGTAAGCTTAAAAAAGCTGATTTCAACTACAACATGCGCGACTTGAGGGTAAACCGAACGGAAGCCAGACGCGCGAAAGATTCCGTCCTGACCGTTTCCAAACAGCCATCGGCCCGACTATATATGTTAACAGCGGATCGGTTTCCGACCACCACTCTTAAGGAAAGCAATGCTCGAGACATTTGAAGCCGCCGCGCTGGAAGCCGGCAAGGCGATCATGGAGGTTTATCGCAACGGTTGTCAGTCGGCCCGAAAGGCAGACAACAGTCCGGTGACGATCGCCGACGAGCAGGCGGAACGAATTATCCTTGCGCATCTCCAACGCGATTTTCCCGATATCCCCATCATCGCAGAGGAATCCTTCGCGGCCGGCAACATTCCCGACATCGACGCGGCATTTTTCCTGGTCGATCCGCTCGACGGCACGCGCGAGTTCATCGACAAGCGTCGGGAATTCACCGTGAACATCGCGCTTATCGAAAACGGCTGCCCCACCGTCGGCATCGTCTTTGCCCCCGGCCTCGGGATCGCCTTTTCCGGCGAGAACGGAAAGGCCGAGAAGCTAGTCATCGACGAGGCTTTTCGGATAACTCAAAGGACGTCGGTCGGCGTACGACCGCAGCCGACCCGACGCACCGCCTTGGCCAGCCGTTCGCACAACAGCCCGCAGACGGAAAGCTTCCTCGCCGAAAACGCCATTTCCGACTGCACCAATATCGGCTCGTCGTTGAAGTTCTGCCTGCTCGCCGAAGGCCTTGCGGATGTATATCCGCGCTTCACCCGCACCATGGAGTGGGACACGGCCGCCGGTGACGCCGTGCTGCGTGCCGCCGGCGGCTCGACCGTGACGCTGGACGGACTGCCGCTCACCTACGGCAAGCGAAACCAAGAGCACGATACCGATTTCGCCAATCCGCACTTCATCTCCTGGGGCGGCGCGTCATCGGCTCTCGAACGGGCATGACAGCTCCAAAATAGGAAGCAAAATCAGCAAAAGGCGGGATTTTTCATCCCCGCGCTCCCAGAGGTGCATAGGATTTTCGCCAGCAGAAACGCCGGTGATCACTCCGGCCACGGCGGGAGCCACCAATGTCCGATCAGACCACCAACCTTGCCCTCCCCTACATCCTGCCTTCGCAGGCGCAGAAACACGTCACCCATAACGAAGCCCTGCAGCGCCTCGACGCCCTTGTTCAAATGGTCGTCACCGCCGAGCGCGCAGCACCTCCCGAGGCAAGCGACGAGGGACAATGCTTTCTGGTCGCGGAAGAAGCGTCAGGCGACTGGACGGGCAAGGAGGGACGCCTCGCCTTTCGGCAAGACGGTGCCTGGATTTACCTGCAGCCGCGCATAGGCTGGCAAGCCTTCTTCCTGGAAAGCGAACAGACCAACTGCTTCGACGGGAGCGCGTGGCGCCCGGTTTCGCTGACCATGGACGGTTCGCTCGCCATGCTCGGAATCAACGCCGCCCCGGATGAAGTCAACCGCCTTGCCCTGGCATCGGATGCAAGCCTCTTCAGCCACGCCGGCCAAGGCCACCAGATCAAGGTCAACAAGGCCGCCGTCGCCGACACCGCCTCGCTGCTCTTTCAGACGGCATGGTCCGGACGCGCCGAAATGGGTCTCGCCGGCAACGACGAGTTCGCGATTAAGGTCAGCAGCGACGGCGATGCCTGGACAACGGCGCTCGCTATATCGCAGCAAGGCGTGGTCAGCGCGCCGGCCCGGCCGATCATCCGCACGTCGCTGGCCTCAGCGACGCTCTCTGTCGCAGCCGGAGCGCGCACAGGCTTCGACGATCTTCATCTGCTTCAAGGAGACCGCTTCGAACTCGGTCCGACCGTGCCGTCTGGCAGCGGCCACCGTCTGGTCGTGAAGCAGAACGGCCTTTACCTCGCGACGCTGAATACCCGCACCATGTCTTCTTCCGGCCATGCCGCTGCGATCGAGATCAACGGGACCATCTCCGTGGCATCGGTCGAAGCTGGTGCTTCCACCTCATCCACGCGTCAATCCGTACACACCGTCATCGCGCTTGTCGAAGGCGATTGGCTGGCCCTCGTCCACTCCGGCGCCGCGCAATATGAATTCGGCGCCGGCAAGACCGAGCTGTCACTGGTGATGCTTTGATGCTCGAAGAACGAAGGTGGCTAGAGCAGCCGATACCGCAGCGCACGCGCCACCGCCTGCATGCGGTTGACGGAATCGAGCTTGCGCATCGCACTTTTCAGGTATCCGACAACGGTGTGCGCGGAAAGTTCGAGAATAATCGCGATCTCCTCGCTGCTCTTGCCGGCGGCAGACCACCGCAGGCATTCGACCTCGCGGCCGCTCAGGCTTTCCGCCGGCTGTTCGACGGGGTTGTTTTGCCCGAACATGTCCAGAAATTCCATTGCCCGGACAATCTGCGCCGAAGCCTCATCGCGCGATGGCAGTTCCCGGTCGCCGGAAAAAGCAAAAACATAGTGGCGAAGATCCGCGTCATGCAACGTGAAGGCGAGCGTGCTCTTCAGTCCATTGAGGCGCATGAACTCCGTCACATTCGGTCCCTGGCGGCTCGATGACGTGCCCTCGAACGGAACACCGTCGCAGAACACCGGCATGATGGTGCTTTTCAGTTTGGTAACCATATTGGAACAATAAAAGACGTCCGCTTGCTCATAGAAGGCCAACAGCTTTCCTGGCCAGTTGCTGGCGATGCAGTTGGCCATGAACCCGGCGCGGTCACCGCGCGGGAAAGACGACAGCAGGTAATAATCGAACCCGGCTAACCGGGCCATTTCGCCAAGATAATCATCAGCATCTTCAGTAATCGGACTGTCGCACGATTTCGCTGGCGAAAATATATTCTCGTCCGCCCTGTTCCGGGCAGACCCTATCGGTCTCGGCATTTTCCTGTCCCTCGCGATAGCTCCATGCCTTGCACCCGTCCGGCGGCGAATTCCGGCGGCTGGAGCAAGGCCGCACCGCATGGAACGGCGCGTAGCGGCGGGCCCAATCACTTTAGACCTGCCAGAAGGAGCCCGGACGAAACCCTCTCGCCCGCACCTATTTTGATGCGCTTATAAATTGAAAAAAAACATATGAATATAATGCATAACGCATGGCTCCCATGCGCCAGTCTCAAATTTACCCTGCGTAAGGCAACAGTACAGCCTCACGGTGCAATCGAAGCAGCAGAGTTAAACTTCTTATCAAAGTGTTACGATGAGCTTAGGCAATTTTTAAATGTGACAAGCTAGAGTGGCTGCCGTGGTCTTGAGTTGTGTAGAGAGTCCAATGACCGAAATGATACGTCCCCGAGTTAAATATGTCATCGGCCCCGATGGCAGCCCGCTGACGATTGCGGATTTGCCGCCGCCCAATACGAGGCGCTGGGTTATCCGTCGTAAAGCAGAGGTTGTCGCGGCCGTCCGCGGTGGCTTGTTGAGCTTGGAAGAAGCCTGCGAGCGTTACACGCTGACCGTCGAGGAATTTCTGTCCTGGCAGTCGTCGATCAACAGCCATGGCCTCGCCGGCCTGCGCACCACGCGCATCCAGCAGTATCGCCACTAGAGGCAATTGCCGAATTAGTTCATTTCGGGCCGTCCGCATCTCCCCAAAGGGTATGCCGGCGGCCCGAAATTGTCATGACGCGGCGCCGACCCCTTCGGATGCCGCAAGATGCCGATCGCTGGTTTCATCCACCACAGACCACTCCGGATGCAGACCGTTTCGCGAAAGAGCATGCACTGGACTGCCGGCAATGCCGGCAGGCAGACCGCCGAAGCCCCTGCCCCCCTTTTTCATTGAACACTGCGTGTCCGACGGCGCACTTGGCGCGACGATCGCGGCGTGCGACGGTCCGGCTCTATTGTTTGAAAATGGAGATCGGCGATGAACATCAGCAATGAGGAAAGCGCATCGGGCGGCCGCTATGTCGCGGAAGTCGAGGGACACCAGGCGGAAATGACCTATTCCCGCACCTCCCCGAAACTCGTCATCATCGATCATACCGGTGTGCCGGATGCGCTGCGCGGCAAGGGCGTCGGCCAGGCGCTCGCGCTTCATGCCGTGGAAGAGGCCCGCAAAGGTGGCTGGAAGATCTTTCCGCTTTGCCCGTTCTTCAAGGCGCAGTCGCAACGCCATGAGGAATGGCGCGACGTCATCAACGGCTAGACCACCAAAACGGCATGCCAAAAGCCATGTATGACGGACATCAGTCCATCATACATGGCTTCTCTAAAGGCTTCCCCCAGGCGCCCAGGCCGGCGCCCGCCTATTGCTTCAGGCGCGAGCCCGAATGGCGCCGTCGCGCTCTTCCAGCGCGGCCGCACGTGCGTATTCCGCCTGCATCTCTTCGAGCGCCTGTTCCAGCGCTTCTTCCTGCATCCTCAGTTCCTTGATCGAAACCTGAAGATTATCCGCGCGCTGGCGAGCTGCCTTTGCGAAAGTCGGATAGGCGAAGTGATTCGGGTCGGAAATCCCGGACTTCTTCTCTTCGACGACGATCTGGCTCTCCAGATCCTTCGTCATCCGGTCAAATTCAGACATCATCATCTGCAACTGCTGCAGCTGACGACGTTTTTCGTTCACCTGAAACTCCTTCAGGCGAACTAGGCTCTCACGCGACTTCATACGCATTACTCCAGTGATGCGAGACCCCGGCTCTACTCGTAACCGCCCCTTGCGAGCCGCTTTGACACGACCCACCCGAAAAAATTCCGGCGGCGTTAACAAAAACCTACCGCTGGTAACCTTTCGTTTACGGGCATCGTTAATGATAGTGCCGATGATTTAAGGGTCGGTAAACACAACTACGCGATTTCCGATACCGTTTCATTGGTGAGTCGAATGAATCGCTTACCAGCCGTTCTTAATGTAAAAGTTAAGGATTAGGCTTTGCGGATTCTCGTTGGAAAACAGCGGAATGGACAAAATATTTAATAAATTCTCTCCCTCTTGCCAGAGTGGAATAGAATTTGTTAACCATTCCGTGGCAGCTTCCAAATCACGCAGTGACATATTCGGTATCGCGTAGGGGGCCAGACCACCTTTCGGCGGCGGTAAAGGGGATAAGAATGCGGGTACTACTCATCGAAGATGACAGCGCGACAGCGCAGAGCATCGAATTGATGCTCAAGTCAGAAAGTTTCAACGTCTACACCACCGATCTGGGTGAAGAAGGCGTCGATCTCGGCAAGCTGTATGATTATGATATCATCCTGCTTGATCTCAACCTTCCAGACATGTCCGGATATGAAGTGCTCCGCACTCTCCGTCTGTCCAAGGTTAAAACACCGATCCTGATCCTCTCCGGCATGGCCGGCATTGAGGACAAGGTTCGCGGTCTCGGCTTCGGCGCCGACGACTACATGACCAAGCCGTTCCACAAGGACGAACTGGTTGCTCGCATCCATGCGATCGTCCGTCGTTCCAAGGGTCACGCCCAGTCCGTCATCATGACCGGCGAACTGATCGTCAACCTCGACGCCAAGACCGTCGAAGTCGGCGGCCAGCGCGTTCACCTGACGGGCAAGGAATACCAGATGCTGGAGCTGCTTTCGCTCCGCAAGGGCACCACGCTCACCAAGGAAATGTTCCTGAACCACCTTTACGGCGGTATGGACGAGCCGGAACTCAAGATCATCGACGTCTTCATCTGCAAACTCCGCAAGAAGCTTGCAAATGCTGCCGGCGGCGCGAACTACATCGAGACCGTCTGGGGCCGCGGCTATGTGCTGCGCGAGCCCGATGGTGCCGAATACGCCGAAACTGCCTGATTTCAGGCCGCCCCCTTTACAGAGGCAGTCAAAATCCCGCCCGCAAGGCGGGATTTTTTCGTTGCGCGATATCGACAAAACAGAAAAGCCGCCCGGAAGGAGCGGCTTTGATAGAGGACGGATTGAAGGGCTTAGGCAGCGATGGCGCGATTGCCGAACACGGCGGTCAGGATCTTGCGGTCGAAAGGCTTGAGCAGAAAGTCGGTCGCCCCTGCCCGCTTGCCCATCATCAGCTTCTTCAGATCGGCTTCGACGACACAATAGTAAATCTTGACCTCTTTGCCGCCTTCCATGGCGCGGATGGCGACAATGAGATCGATCGCGCCATCCATGGCCGAATCGACGATCAGATAGTCCGGCAGCTCGGTCTGGCAGCGGGTGAGCGCCTCGCCGGCATTGGAGGCTTCACTGACCAGGAAATCGAGTTCGGAGAGAATTCGCTTTCCGACCTTGCGAACAACGTCCGACGAGTCAGTGATCATAAACCTCTGCATGGCTGCTCCTTGGCCCAACTTCTATCCGGCGGGCGTATTTATCCCGCAAAGATAAAAACATTAGGCTAAGGAATTATTACCTCGATTACCGGAATCGAGCCTGCAACAATGCTTATTCCGCGACAATCTCGGCAGTGAAGATCAACTCCTCGGGAGTGACTTCATGCCCGAGCTTCATGCCGCATTCGTCCGCGAGCAACACGGTGTAGTAAGGCTGGATCGAATGGGCATCGATCGCCTCTTCCACTTCGCGCGTGGAAATCTCCACGTACTTGGGCGGCATGCGCATCATCTTGCCCTTGGCGACGATCTTGAACTTCGCATCAAGCTCCGGATTTTCAAGCGTAACTTCGAGAACGCCGCCACGCGGGATCGAGGAATACGCGACCAGGAACATGTTCAAAAGCAGCTTCACGCGGTTCTTCGCGATGATGGCGCGCGGACCGGTCCAGACGACTTCCGTCTTCTTTTCGGCGGCCGCGAAATCCTTCGCGGCGCGTTCGGCCTCGCCGGTGTCGATAGACGCACCGACGGAGCCGGAGGCGCCGAACGCAAGACGCGCGAACTTCAGACGCACGGAGGCGTTCAGCGCACTTGTGCGAATAAGATCCATGGCGTCGGCATCGGCCCCGCCTTCATCAAGCAGTTCCAGACCATTATTAATGGCACCGACAGGCGAAATGACATCGTGGCAAACGCGGCTGCAGAGAAGCGCGGCGAGATCCGGGCCGGTCAGTGTAAGATTAGGGTTCTTCGACATCATTGTCTCCAGGGCGGCAGGTTCATTCCGCCATATAGCTTCATCAAAATTGCGCGAAGTTTGCGACCGTACTCGGGCGCCATAATGACACCATATTTGGTAAACCGATTGTTAAGACCATGTGCGCAAAATGATGGAAACGCCGGAAACGGCTCATCGTACCGACCATGATGAACGGATGACAACCATGCGCCCCCATTTCCTCGGAAGATTCAAAGCCTTCTGCCGGCTCTTTGTTGCGCTGACGCTTTCGCCTGTGCTCCTTGCTCCTGTGCAGGCATCTGCGCAGCAGAACAACGGCGGCCAGTACACGATGCAGGAGATCATCGACACCGGTAATAACTTCTTCGGCTCCACCAGCGGCGGTCTTGCCAAGGTCGTCGAAGCCGCCTTCCAGAAATACGGCCTGCCGAACGGCTACATTCTCGGCCAGGAAGGCTCCGGCGCCTTCATTGCCGGCCTGACCTACGGCGAAGGCCAAATGAACACCAAGAACGCCGGCGAGCACCCGCTCTACTGGCAGGGCCCGTCGCTCGGCATCGACTACGGCGGCCAGGGCACGCGCGTCATGATGCTGGTCTACGACCTGCCTTCGACCGACTCGATCTACGCCCGCTTCGGCGGCGTCAGCGGCCAAGCCTTCGTGATTGCCGGCTTCGGCATGACGCTCCTGAAGAACAACAACGTGCTGGTCGTGCCGATCCGCACCGGCGTCGGCGCCCGTCTGGGCCTCAATGTCGGCTACCTGAAGATTACCCCGAGCCCGACCTGGAATCCCTTCTGACCGGCAATATCTTCGGCAGGTGGCGGCGAACTTTGGTCACCGTCACCAATCGGCCACTTGCCCTGGGCGTCCGGTCCGCTTAATCATTGGACCTGACGCAAATCAACTTCTGGAAGCCGTGGCTACGCTGTGATCCAATATGCTCTACTGTTCGGATTGGGCTTCCTGACCGCGGCGTTTCTGGTCTTCCTGATATCGCCCGCCGTTCACCGCCGCATTGTCTGGTACACCGAGAACCGTATGCGGGCGACCATGCCGCTGAGCCCCCAGGAGGTTCGCGCGCAAAAGGACATGGTCCGCGCCCTCTACGCCGCCGAAAACGCCCGCACCACGCAGGATCTCGCCCGCGAGCGCGAAAAATCGCTTTCGCTGCAGCTGAAGCATGATTCGATCGCGCTCGATGCCGGCCGCTTCGCCTCCGAGATCAGCGCCCTCCAGGGCCAGATCAGCGACATGAGCGTCGAGGCCGCCGAGCTGCGCTCGAGCCTGCGCAAGGACGAGAACTACATCAGCCAGCTGAAGACGAACCTGCATGTGTCGGAGCAGTCGAACGCATCGAAGGACGCCGAGCTGGAAGCGCAACGGGGGCGGCTGAACAAGCTTGCCGAACAGACGGACACGCTGAAGATCGATCTCGCCGCCCGCGTCACCGAGATCGAGAGCCTGAACTTCAAGTCGAACGCCGTCCGCGACGAGCGCGACAATCTCCGCCAGGACGTGGACCTCCTGCAGAAGCGTGCCCGCGAGGCCGAGCAGAAGCTCTCGCAGCAGGAACACATGGTGATCCGTCTCGAAGACAAGGCGGCCCGTGACACGGCGTCGCTTGCCGACAAGGACACGCTGCTCGGCCGCAACAAGCAGGAAATCACCAAGCTCAAGGAACATGTCAAGGCGGCCAATGCCGACCTGCGCAAGGCCAACCGCGCGCTTCGCAGCGCCGGCCTTCCACCGCTGTCCGATGAAACAGCCGCAGAGGAACTGGCAAACGCCGACACCATGCCGACCGAACTCGATACCGCGGCCGTTGCCGCCCGCCTGAGTGACGAAGTGCGCAAACGCAGTGCCGTGGTGTCGGAACAGCTTCTGAAAGCGAAGTCCGACAGCTCCGGCGATGGCGCCATGCGCGAGGAGATCGCCGGGATTGCCGCCAGCATGGTGGCGCTGACTGCCATCAACGAAGGCCCGACCTCGCCGATCCGCGACCTGCTTCCCGAGACATCGGAGGAGAAGGAAGGCGAACGCATCAATCTGGCACAGCGCGCCGCGACGATCCTTTCCGAACCGGGCTGATCAGATAAGCTTGGCCGCCGACGACATCTGGAAGAGTGCAATTCCGGTGGCGGTCGCGACGTTGAGGCTGTCCAGCCCCTCGGATTGCGGAATACGCGCGCTGCGAAAGCGCGACAGCACCCTTTCCGGCAACCCCTCGCCTTCCGTTCCCACCACAAGCGCCATGCGGTCGGATGGCGGAATAGCGCGGATATCGGTTTCGCCGCGCGGCGACAGCGTCCAGATGGCGAAATCCTGCTCCGCCAGCCGCGTCAGAATATCGAGCGCCGCCCCGCTCCGCTGATAGGGCACGCTCAGCACCGAACCGACGGAGACGCGCATGGCCTTGCGGTAGAGCGGATCGCACGAGGTCTCGTCGAGCAGGAGCGCATCGGCCTTGAACGCCGCCGCGTTGCGGAACATCGATCCCGCATTGTCATGATTGGAAATGCCGCAGCCGACGAGCACCAGCGACTTGGCCGGCAGGCGATCAATGAGGTCACCGGCATCGACGGAACGACGCCCAAGCGCCAGTACGCCGCGATGCAGATGAAAGCCGACGATCTGGTCCAGCACCGCCGCTTCCGCGACATACACAGGCACATCGTCAGGCAAGCGGTCGAGGATATCGGAGACACCCTCGACGCGGTTCTTCAATAGGAGCACCTTTTCGGCAGAAAAGCCCGTATCGCCATGGCTTGCCTCGGCAAGCATACGGAGCACCACGGTGCCTTCCGCGATGAACCTGTTTTCCCTGCCCGTCAGATCGCGCTCGCGGATATCCCGAAACTCCGAGATTCTTGGATCATCGGCGCTTTCGATCGCGATCAACCAGGCGGACATAGGCTCAGCCGCCGTTGATGGTGACGTCGGCGACGATCCGTCCGGAACGGATATCGACGACCAGCGACTTCATGACGCCCTCGGCTGTCGCGCCGAAGTACATGATCTGGCCGCCCGAGAGGGACGACGACTGGATGATGAAGCCGGGCGGCAGCGTGGCGGTCACGGAAACGGGCGCATCGGAGGGCACGCCGGCCGAGGTGACGGCAACGGGTTCCTTGGCCGGAGCGCGCATCGTCTTGTAGACAACGGCGCCGAAGACCGCCATAAGGCTCACGAACATGATGGCACCCGATACGATCTGCAGGCGGATCATCTTGCGCCGGACACTTTCCATCGCCGGATCGAGGGGCTTTTCTTCCTGATCGTCTTCTGGCGGTATAGTCGTCATATGTTGCGTTCCAATCTATAAAATACTTCGGAGAAGAAGCGTCTTGAGCGACCCCTTTAAACAAGCATCCGGCATTATGAAAGTCCTGACGGCGGATGAGAATGCCGAAGGCCGCCTCGACGCCTGGATGACGGCGCAGCTGGGCGAGGAATTTTCCCGCAGCCGCGTGAAGGTTCTGATCAAGGAAGGCAACGTCTCCTCGAGGGGCAACGTCGTCGCCGACCCGCAGAAAAAGGTGCGTCCGGGCGACATCTTCGAGATCAATCTGCCGGAACCGGAAGATCCCACGCCCAAGGGCGAGGACATCCCGCTCGACATTCTCTACGAGGACGACGACCTGATCGTCGTCTCCAAGCCCTCCGGCCTCGTCGTGCACCCTGCCGCCGGCAACTGGACCGGCACGCTGGTCAACGCGCTGATCCATCATTGCGGCGACAGCCTTTCCGGTATTGGCGGCGTGCGCCGCCCTGGCATCGTTCACCGCCTCGACAAGGATACGACGGGCGTCATGGTCGTCGCCAAGAACGACGTCGCCCACCGCCACCTCTCGCAGCAGTTCGCCGACCACGGCCGCACCACGCCGCTCGAGCGCGCCTACCAAGCGATCGTCTGGGGCCATCCCCGCTCGTTGAAGGGCATGATCGACGCACCGCTCGGCCGCGACACCGGCGACCGCACCCGCCGTGCCGTCAAGCGCCCGGGCACCGCCGACGCCGACGAGGCAATCACCCATTACGAGGTTCTGGAACGCTTCTGCGAGAAGCCGGACGCGACGAGCCTCGCATCGCTGGTGGAGTGCCATCTCGAGACCGGCCGCACGCACCAGATCCGCGTCCACATGGCGCATATCGGCCATCCGCTACTCGGCGATACCGTCTACGGCGCCGGCTTCAAGACCAAGGCCAACCTCCTCCCCGAGGTCGCCAAGAAGGCCGTCAATGGCTTCGGCCGCCAGGCGCTGCACGCCTACATGCTGCAGTTCGAGCATCCACGCACCGGCGAGGTCATGCGCTTCGAAGTGCCCCTGCCCGACGATCTGATCGGCCTGATCGAAGCGCTGCGGACGGTCGACGTGTAACGCCTTCGTGAAGGCGGGATCGGTCTTGAACCGATGTCTCGCCATACTTATCTGTACATTGACCTAATGCGGGCTTGGATAAAGCCGCATGTCCCGGTCCGCCTCTAAGAGCGCAGGGACGCGTTCGAACGGGGATCGGAATTCAGATAGGAGGGTGCAATAAATGGCCCGAAATAATTTGCCATCCATTACCGCTGGCGAAGGCGGTCTCAACCGTTACCTCGATGAGATTCGCAAATTCCCGATGCTGGAGCCCCAGCAGGAATACATGCTTGCGAAGCGCTATGCCGAACATGGCGATCGCGAAGCCGCACACAAGCTGGTCACGAGCCACCTGCGTCTCGTCGCGAAGATCGCGATGGGCTACCGCGGCTATGGCCTGCCGATCGGCGAAGTCGTGTCCGAGGGCAATGTCGGCCTCATGCAGGCCGTGAAGAAGTTCGACCCGGAACGTGGCTTCCGCCTGGCAACCTATGCCATGTGGTGGATCAAGGCCTCGATCCAGGAATACATCCTGCGTTCGTGGTCGCTCGTGAAGATGGGTACGACCGCCAATCAGAAGCGCCTGTTCTTCAACCTGCGCCGCCTGAAGGGCCGCATCCAGGCCATCGATGAAGGCGATCTGAAGCCCGAGCACGTGACCGAGATCGCGACGAAGCTGAAGGTGTCTGAGGAGGAGGTCATCTCGATGAACCGCCGCCTCTCCGGCGACGCTTCGCTGAATGCCCCCATTAAGGCATCGGAAGGCGATTCCGGACAGTGGCAGGATTGGCTCGTGGATGACCACGACAGCCAGGAAGATGTGCTGATCGAGCAGGACGAACTCGACACCCGTCGCCGCATGCTGGCGAAGGCTATGAGCGTACTGAACGACCGCGAACGCCGCATCTTCGAGGCACGTCGCCTCGCGGAAGACCCGGTTACGCTCGAGGACCTGTCCTCGGAGTTCGACATCAGCCGTGAGCGCGTGCGCCAGATCGAAGTCCGTGCCTTCGAAAAGGTCCAGGACGCCGTCCGCAAGGACGCGCTGGACCGCGCCAAGGCGGTACGGATGGTCGACGCCACGGCGTAACGGCTCTCCGCAGTACAGAATAAGAAAAGGCGGGCCCATCGGACCCGCCTTTTTCATTGCCTGGATATCTGCGCCGTCTTACTGGCTCGTCGAAACGTCGCCCAGCGCGGCCCAGTCCTTGATCGCGGTATTGAACGCTTCCGTGCCCGTTGCGCCCTTCTGCATGGTCAGCAATGCGCGGCGGCCATTGCGGTAGGTGACCGGGATATCGATCCAGTCGCGGGTGGCGAGCAGGTCGAGATTCGACTTGCGTGCATCCGGGTAGTCGTTGAGCGCAATCATGTGGAAATCGTCGGTGATCTTGGCGGGAACGGCGATCAGCTGGTCGCCGCGATCCTGCTCCGTCCGCTTCATCGAGATGCGCTGGACGCTCTCGATCGCGCCGCCTTCGAAGTTGGCGGGCAGCGAGAAGACGATCTCGACGATATGGCTGGCCGGCAGCGACGCATCGCCGTTGCGCTTGAACGTCACCTGAGCCGAGAGATTGCGCTCCGGCACGGTCACGATGCCCTGCACGGTCGATTCCTGCTTGCCGTTTTCTCCGGCCTCATGCTGGACGCTCCAGACGACCGAACCCTGGATGGCCGTCGGCGAGCTCTGGCCGATGCGCTCCTCGTAGAGGAACATCTTTTCGCTGGCGCCGGTCGGCGTCGCGGCAGCCGGAACGGCCTCGCCCGAGACAGCCGGCGTCGTGGCCGGAGGAACGGCTTCGGTTGCTGGCGTGGATGCCGGCGCGGAAGTGCTTGCGGCGACGTTCTGCTGCGCGACCGACTTGCCTTCTGCCGTCGGCGTGCCGGGAACCGCGGCCGGGCCGCTGTCGACCTCGGTGCCATCGGCCATGAGCCGCTGGTTGAACTTGTTGCTGACGGAGGAGCCGTCGTTGAGCGACGCTACTTCCTTATTTTCTTCGGCCGGCTTGGCAACACCAGCATCCGTGGACGCGGCTGGCGTCTGTGCCTGCGGCGTTGCCGGCGTCTGCTGGCCGTTGGAGGCCGTCTGCGACGGCGCGGCGCTGACCAGGCCCTTGACCATGTCGGTCAACGCATCCTGATTGGTCCAGGCTGCGTAAGCTCCGCCACCGATGACGCCGAGCGCGACCAGCGAGCCGATGATGGCGCCGAGACCGAAACGACGGCGCTTCGGCTCCATGCGGAAGTTCTTGCCTTCGAACTTCGACGAAATGTCGTTTCCGAGGCTGGCCGGCGGAATGCCGTCATTATCGTCGTTGGCGGCAGCCGTGCGGTTGTCGTAGCCGCGAAGGGCCGTGACTTCGCGCCAATCGTCGCTGTCGTCGGCCGGTGCAGGCTGCGTTGCCTTCGGCGTGCCGTGAACCTCGGACATGAGGTCGCTGTCGTCGAAGACGGCTCTTGCCGGCGCCTTCGCGGTATTGTCGATAGCCGGCAGATCGTCGAAGGCCGCGGCTTCCCACGAAAAGGCTTCGTTGGCGGCCGGCATCTTGGAAGTCGTCTGCGCCTGCTCGAGGCCGGCGATTGCGTCTTCGAAAGCGCGCGCCACCTTGTCCGTCGGCGCTACCGGTGCCGTCTCGGAAAACTGCCGCAGCTCTTCGAGCGCCCAGTCGGTTTCCGCAGCACGTTCGGCGGGCGCCGGCGCCTCGGCGGCGGGCTCGTTCCAGACGGGGTCGAAATGACCGGCGGCATCCGCATGCAACGGCTCCGCCTGGCTGTGATCGACGAATTCCGCGGGAGCCTCGACACTGAAGACGGGCTCGACCAGGCGGTTGTTCAGATCGTAATCGCGGGCCGCCGGCTGGGATACGGGCTCTTCGAAAGCCGGCTCCTCGAATGTCGGTTCCTGATGGACCGGCTCTTCGTGGGCAGGCTCCTCATGAACGGGCTCTTCGTGGAAGGTCTGCACGGGCTCGGGCTCGGCCGCCGGAGCTTCGGTCTCGAACAGCGGCTCTTCGCGGCCATGCTGCTCGACATGCACGATCTCTTCGGGATGCTCCGCCTGCCACTGCTCGGCAGGGTGAACGTCCTCTTCGGCGGCGGGCTCTTCCTCCGCCTTCCACGGCTCGTGCTGTTCTGCGGGCTGCTCGGGCTCTACGAATGCCGGCTCTTCATGATGGGAAACAGGCTCCTCGTAGTGAGGTGCTGCAGCCTCTTCCTGCGCGGCCACCGGCTCTTCGTAGTGGGCAGGCTCTTCGTGAACCGGCGCGGGCGCTTCAGCCTCGGTCGGCTGTTCCTCGGCGACCGTCTCTTCGGCCGCAGGTTCCTCGACCACAGGCTCTGGCACCGGCACGGCAAGCGGCGGCGATACGCCGGCGGCTTCAACCGTTTCCTCGGCCGGCCCCGCTTCCGCGTGCTCGGCCTCGACTTCACGAATGGCGGCTTCAAGCTTGTCCAGCTGCCGCAGCAGCATGGCTTCGGGCGGGCGCGGCTTCATGTTCTCGAGCTGCCGCTGAACAGCACCGCGAGCGCGCTCGTAGACCTTCACCCGCATCTCGGGAGTATTCTCGGTCAGGCCGTCAACCGCCCGCCGGATAACTGCGATAAAATCCGCCATTCGTACTTTCTCAAAAAGCGTGATTCGGACTCACAATCCGAACCACGAATAATGACCGCAGACCTTAGTCCTCAAAAGGATCGGTCACAAGTATGGTGTCGTCGCGCTCGGGACTTGTAGACAGGAGAGCGACGGGAGCACCGATCAGTTCCTCGATCTGGCGCACATACTTGATGGCCTGAGCCGGCAGGTCGGCCCAGCTGCGCGCGCCGACCGTCGATTCCTTCCAGCCGTCGAGCGTGATGTAGACAGGCTCCACGCGAGCCTGCGCAGCCTGGCTGGCCGGAAGATAATCGATCTCCTTGCCGTCGAGCTTGTAGGCGACGCAGATCTTCAGTTCGTCGAGACCATCGAGAACATCGAGCTTGGTGAGCGCGATACCAGTGATGCCGGATGTCTTCACCGTCTGGCGGACCAGAACGGAATCGAACCAGCCGCAGCGGCGCGGACGACCCGTGTTGACGCCGACTTCGCGGCCGACGGTCGAAAGATGCGTGCCGACTTCATCGTTCAGCTCGCACGGGAACGGACCTTCACCGACGCGGGTCGTGTAAGCCTTGGTGATGCCGAGGACATAACCGATCGCCGTCGGGCCGAGGCCCGAACCGGCGGCGGCCTGACCGGCAACCGTGTTCGACGAGGTGACGAAGGGATAGGTGCCGTGGTCGTTGTCGAGCAGCGCGCCCTGCGCGCCTTCGAACAGGATGCGGGCGCCGGCCTTGCGCTGGTCGTCGAGGATACGCCAGACCTGATCGACATAGGGCAGAACCTGGTCTGCGACGTCGTTCAGTTCCTTCTCGAGCGATTCCACCGAAATCTCCGGCAGGCCGAGACCTCGGCGCAGCGCATTGTGGTGTGTGAGAAGACGGTCGATCTTGGCCGGCAGCGCTTCCTTGTCGGCAAGGTCGATGGCGCGGATCGCGCGGCGACCGACCTTGTCTTCATAGGCCGGGCCGATGCCGCGGCGGGTGGTGCCGATCTTGGTGCCGCTGTTGGAGGCAGCATCTTCGCGGAAGCCGTCGAGATCGCGATGCAGGGACAGGATCAGCGGCGCGTTGTCGGCGATGCGTAGAACCTCGGGCGATACGTTGACGCCCTGGGCACGCAGCTTCTCGACTTCAGCGACGAAATGGTGCGGATCGACGACGACGCCATTGCCGATGACGCTGAGCTTGCCGCGCACCAGGCCCGAAGGCAACAGAGCGAGCTTGTAGCTGACACCATCGATAACCAGCGTATGGCCGGCATTGTGCCCGCCCTGATAGCGTACGATCACATCTGCGCGTTCCGAAAGCCAATCGACAATCTTGCCCTTGCCTTCGTCACCCCATTGCGAACCGACTACGACTACGTTCGTCATTCAACGTCTTCCTGTTAAAGGCGGATTTAACCGCACCTTGCTCAAACCCGCGCATCTATAAAACTTTGTTTTCGGGAAAGCGACCCTGTATTGCCCGCCAAATAGGCTTTTTACGTGACAAAACAGCCCCCATCACGCTATTGCCCGATCACATCAAGCGTTGAGACCGCCACGGCGGACGTCTGAAAGAATCGCCAGTGCCAGCCATCGCCTACATCTGCCTGACGATCGCGGCCCTCTGCTGGGGCGGCAACACGGTCGCGGGCAAGCTGGCGCTGGGTCATGTGAGCCCGATGACGCTCACTTTTCTGCGCTGGTTCCTGGCAACGGCGCTGATCGCCGCGATTTCCGTACCGCAGCTGAAGCGCGACTGGCCGGTGGTGCGCAAGAACCTGCCGCTGCTCTTCTTCTACGGCATCGTCGGCTACACCCTGTTCAACGCCATCCTCTATTCCGCCGTCCAATACACCACGGCGATCAACGTGGCGATCGAGCAGGCCGGCATCCCGATGCTGATCTTTCTCCTGAACTTCGTCTTCTTCCGCACCGGTGTTTCCACCGCCCAGATCGCCGGTTTTGCCATGACGCTGGCGGGCGTGGCGCTGACCGCCGCGCATGGCGATCTCGCCACCCTGCTCAACCTCGATCTCAACCGCGGCGACGCGCTGATGCTGATCGCCGTCGTCGCCTATTCCGCATACACCATCTTCCTGCGCTGGCGACCGCCGCTCGACTGGCGCACGCTTATGGCGATCCCGTCGCTCGGCGCGATGCTGAGCGCGATCCCGCTGATGATCTGGGAAGCCTCGCGCGGCAACGTGCAGCTTCCAGATGGCGAAGGCTGGATCATCGCCTTCTACACGGCGATCTTTGCGTCGCTCTTGGCGCAGGTCTTCTATATAAAGGGCGTGATTACGATCGGCGCCAACCGGGCCGGGCTTTTCATCAACCTGGTTCCGGTCTTCGGCACCCTGTTGTCCGTGGCGCTGCTCGGCGAGCAGTTGCAGCTCTTCCACGTCATCGCGCTTGCGCTTGCGCTCGGCGGCATCGCCATCGCCGAAAAGGGACGGCCGAAGGTGCCCGCCCCGGCCGCGAACTAACCCAATTCCAGCGTCGTCACGCCGAACACGTTCTTCAACGGCACCGACGGCGCGTCACCGCGATACATGCGGGCGGTCTCGAAGACCGGCTCCAGCCCCATCTCCTCGGCCAGGCTTATCGCCGCCTTGTTCTCGACCGGAATGTCGATGAACACGGGTGCGCCCTTGGCTTCCGGCGCCAGTGTCGACAACACGGCGGCCGCGCTATCGGCGTCCTGCGCGAAGAGCGGGCCGATCTTGTAGCCCTCGTAACAGCGCCGGATCGTGCCGTAGCCGCGGATCTTGCCGCTCTTGCGCACCAGCGCCGTGCGGCGATCCTTCCGCGTCGCGCACCAGGAGGCGACGAAGGCCGGACGCGGAGCCGGAAAGATCGTGGAATCGTAGCGCAGCAGCCCGTCGAGCTTGTCGGTGACCACCTGGGCGGCCAGCGTCGATGACGGCACCGACGAGATCACGCCACCATAGCGAACCGTCCTGTAGGCCTCTTCGAAACCGGCCTTGCGATAATTGTCCTGCTGCGCGGTCACGCCATCGAGCCCGATGCTGCGTCCTTCGGCGGAGGAGAGACCCTTCTCCCATATGGCCTTGCCGTAGCCTTTCCCGCGAAAATCCGGGTGAACGATGTAGAGGCCGAGAAAGGCAAAGTCGTCGCCATACTTGACGACGGAAATCGAACCGACCGGCACCTCGCCGACCGCGCCGACGAAGAAGCCCGACGGATCGGCGTCATGAAAGGCAAGCGAATCGTCGAGCCCGGGATTCCACCCTTCCTGACGTGCCCATTCGAGCACTAGCTCCAACTCACCGGGTCGCATCGGGCGAACGGCAAAATCCGAATTCATACAGATTTCCTAATCAAGAACCGCCGCGAGTATACGCCGACGAAAAAAAGAAAGTCTATCGGTCACGACAGCGCAACCGAATCCGAAAGACATGTTCTTGGCGGTCAATGATCTGCATCGATCATCACGATACAGGTCCTGTCGATATCAGGGCCGGAATCGCGGAACTATAGTGCTTCAATTTCGAGAAAATTACTTAACACACCATGAAGAATCGCGGTTCGACAACTGCATCGAGATTACCGTGCGCTGCATCTTCCATTGAAGTGATCCGCCCCGCGTCCCCCTGGCTCCAGCGCGATTTAGGATCGGGCTCCTTGTTCACCGGAGACACCGTCATGCTTCTCGGCTTCAGCCTCGCCACCACGCAGCCACCCCGATATCGGCCATCCCTCCCAAGGCCAATCGCCGCCTTTGGGGACAGCCTGACCGCCGGCACCGGCGCGTCGGCCTTCGAGCACGCCTACCCCGCTGTCGCCGCCAGCCTCTTTCCCAAACCGCGCACGGTCGCCAATCGCGGCATCGGCGGCCAGACGTCCACGCAGATCGCCGTTCGCCAGGGTGGCCTGCCGCTCAAACTCGCCGTCCGTGGCGAAGCGCCGCGCAACCTGTTTCCGCATACGCGCGACTGGCAGACCAGCTTCGAGACAGGCAGCGTCAACGGCCTCACGCACGAGCTTGTCGGAACCGGCACCGACGCAGACGGGCTGCCTTACGGTGACATCCGCATCCACGGCATCGCCACCGCATCCTTCACCGACATCGCCCGGCAACCCTACGGCGCGCTTGCCGCCAATTACGAGGTCGCCTCCGGAACCAGCTGGACGATCACCGGCGACATCGAACGGATCGACGGCTCCCTGGCCGGCGTGATCGGCTTGAACCTGCCGCTCATCCAGTCCGACGAACTCGGCGGTTATCTCAACGAGATCGCCTCGCCGAGCCTGCCGCTGGACGGCGCACGCAACCGGGTCAGCGCCACCGGCATCGCGAGCCACCCCTTCATCCGCTCCACCTTCGTGCTGAACGTCGTCACAGGCGCCGCGATAGACATCACCCTGCGCATTTTCCCCGGCCAGCTGGAAGTCGGCGCAACGGCCACGGCACTGCAATTGACGCCACCAGACAGCGTCATCCCCGCCTATCATCCGGAATACTCACAGCCCTTCGAATTTACAGATGACAGCGACGGCTGGTCCGCCCGCATCCAGGACGGGCACGTGACGCCCGTTCATGTGCAGGACGGCATGCTCATCGTGGAGAACGACGACGGCGGCGTCTTGCGCGGCTGCGAATTTGCGCTGGCCGCCATCCCGAACGGCAAGACCATCCATCTCGCCTTCGACCTCCAGTTCGTGTCCGACGCCGGCCAGGTTCACGTCGGTGGCCTGCAATCCCCAGGCGGCAGCTGGGCAACGACGACCGCCGACGGCGACCCGACCTGGATAATCGATCATGCCGGCCACCACGAACTAGTGCTGAAAAGCGGGAACGACGAATTCGCCAACCCCACCTGCGGCGCCCTCACTTTCGTGACGAGCGGATCGCCGCTGACGTTTTCTCTCGACAACATCGTCATCCAATGGGGCGACGAGAGCCCGCAGGTGCCGGTGACATACCGATCGACCGATATCCTCACGGTCTCGGGCGCGCAGGGCGGCAGCGCCGAAGGAAACCTGTCCGGCATCGCGGGCACGATCGCCACCGATGTGCTCGGCCAATGGAGCTTCACCAGACACGCCGCGGGCGACGCCGTCCGGGTACCCTACGCGACCGATTTCGCTCTCGACGACGCCGTCTCGCTTCGCCGCGCCATCCACTGGATATGGGCGGGCCGCAACAATGCGGAGGACGGCGCCACGGTTCTCGCCGACATCGCGGCCATGACCGATTACGCGAGCGGCGGCCGCTATCTCATCGGCTCCATCCTGCCGGCCGCGACCGATACACCTGCCGTCCTGCAGGTCATCTCCGAGCTGAACACCCAACTCGCCGCCTCATACGCCGGCCGCTACATCGATCTCCTCGCCCCACTCCACGCCGCCGGCAACGGCACGGCAGACGATAACGCCGACATCGCCGCCGGCTTCGTTCCGAGATCGCTTCGCGCCGACGCAATCCATCTCAACGACACCGGCTATGCAGTCGTCGCGGCAAAATGGGCCGAGGCCACGCTCGCTATGGGATGGTGAAGCGCGACCTCTTTCGCAGCAAGCGCGCAGGATTGCCGGCATGGACGCTCCAGGCCGGCAAGCTCTTGAAGGCGACGCCACGCGCGCCGAGCACCGCACCCTCCTCGAGCACCACGCCCGGCCCGACGAACGCCTCCGCCGCCACCCAAGCATTGGCGCCGATGGTGATCGGCTCCGCCGAAAGCTGGAAGCTCGCTTCATCGATCCGATGCGTTCCGGTGCAGAGATGCGCACCCTGCGAGATGATCGCGTTCCTGCGGATGCGGATCGGCGCCACGCAGTAGCAGATCACCCGCGGCCCGATCAGCGTGTTCTCCTCCATCACGAGGTTCGGTGGATACCAGATCCTCGCCGAACCGTGGACGCGCGCATTACGCGCGAGCCGTGCCCCAAAGAGCCGCAGCAGCAGCGCCCGCCACCGATGAAACGGCGGCGGCGTCCAGGCGGCGAGCAATGTCCAGACAATAGCCCACGCCGCCCGTAGCGCCCGATGCCGCAGCGAGAAACTCGGGCCGCCCGTCAGCGAGCCGCTCCTGGCGGCATCGAGTATGCCGAATTCGAGTGGTTCCATCACACCCCTGCTCCCTCGGTCATGAAATGCGCGCGTCGGCCCGCGCGCCCGCGCATCGCCCCCAGCACCATCACAACGAAGACCTGGCAGACGAACAGCGGCAGCACCGCACCGACAGGACCGCGCAGCAGAATGGGCAACGACGAGGCGATGACGAAATGCAGCACCGGCAGCTCAAAGAAAGTGCCGGCCCCGGATCGGATAGCCCACCGAAGCAGCAGAGCCGTGAGAATGCCGCCGAGCGCGACGCCAACGAAGCCGAAATCCATGTAGAAATCGCAGCCGAGGAAGAAGGACAGGTTCGGCGTTCCGTACATGCCGGCGGCGAACAGCTGGTTGCCGATATCGAGCCCGCCGACAACAGGCTTGCCGGGCCAGATCGCGCGCGGCACGAAGAACAGCAGAACCGCCGCCAGCTTCTCGCCCCACTGAAAATCCTGCCCCTGCATGAAGCGGACCGCATGCACCGCCGTATCGAAAACGTCGATCGAGGGAATGTCGAACAGGTTATCGACGAAGGCGATACCGGACAGGTCCCGCAATCCCTCCATGCCCGATCGTGTGGTGATGTTGAGGATCGGAAACAGGATCGTCAGCGCCAGCAGACAGGCGATGTGGAACGCCGCCGCCGATAGCCTCCCGCGCGCCAGCGCCAGAAGAACCGGTCCCCACACGGCCAGCAGCACGAAGCGCGGCGCATTGAATGGATTTCTCGCTATAGCGAGCAAGACCATGACGACAAGCAAAGCGCCCAAACCGGCGAGCTTGTGGCGCGACCTCGCGACGGAGGCCGCGACCAGGCAAGCGGTCACCGACTGCACGCCGAGAAACAGCATGCTCGCAATGAACGTCTGCGTCGGATCCTGCTCCAGCCGGGGCGACAGCAGCCGCTCCAGCCCGCCTTCGGATGCCGAAAACAGCGCGAAGGCAACGATACTACCGATCAAAAGCAAGGACAGCCCGGGCCTGGCGCTTTCGGCGAGATCGTCCTCCTTGCGTTGCATCGGCACGAACAGAAACGGCAGCGCGAATACCAGCACGATCAGCATCGCGACCACGTATTCCCAGCGCTCATAGGCGTAGGCGGTGATCGCGGTAATGCCGCCGATCCGGTCGCCATGCAGGCGCTGCAGCGGTGAGATCACGAAATAGATGAACAGGCAGAACCAGAACACTTCGCCGACCTGGAACCGGGGCGACCTCAGCCGCGACAGGCCCAGGAGGACAAAAGCCAGCATCGGCAGGGTCAGGAGCACCACGAACAGCCCATCCGCGAATGGCAGGTTCAGGAGATAGAGCCCGAGCACCGCGCCAATCCGGATCATGAGCGCACCGCCAAAGCAGGGAGGCGCGCGGACCGTCGAAAAACAACAGCCCAAATGATCAGGAAGACGACCCCATGCGTCACCACTTCCGCCAGAGCCAGCCCGGCGAGCCCCGACGCCCACCCGAACAATGCACTCGCCGCAAAGCCGGCAAACATGGCAATACAGGCAGCCCACGCAACCATCCGATAGCGCCCCAACGCCTGACCCGCCTGCGACAGCGTTTGCGAGATGGCCCCTGTAAAGACACCGACCGAAAACAGTGCCACCACGGCGCCAGCCTCGGCGGCCGCACCATCCAGCAGACACGCCATCAGGGCACCGGCACCAAGCATCACGATGGAGAGAAGCAATGCCAGCCAAGTCGCCAGCCGCTGCGTCCTGAAGACGAGGCCGATGCTGCCTTCGCCGCCGCGAACCTCCCGGACCAGCAGCGGAAAATGCGCCCGCCGGATGAACTCCAGCACCTGCGACAGTGCGACCGCGATCTGCCGCCCGTAGAGAAAGACGGCTGTGGTCACCTCCCCCAGAAACAGCGAGCAGACGACGATCTGGAAGCGAAAGGAGAGTTGGCCGGGCACCACTGCCAAGAGCACGCCCGTCCCCTCACGCGCGAAACCCACCATCCCGCTCCACCTGATCCGCACAGGCGCTGGCGCATGTCCGAGCCTGTGCAGGATCGCGACCTGCGAGACGACGGCAAGCATCACACCGAGTGATAGCGCTGCACCGAGCAGCGCACCTGCCGTGCCCGGCGTCTGGTCGCCGGCCAACAGCAAGGCGACGGATGGAACGGCGTAGATCGGCACGCCCGTCAGCCCGCTCAGTCCACCGAGCGCTAGGCCATCAAGCACGCCAGCCGCGTTGAACGCCCAGATGAAGAGCGCCGGCCCGGCGGACAGCAGGTAGGCGCGGTCGAACCCATCCTCGCTCAAAACGGCATAGCTTAAGGCCACCAGAAAGACCCCGGTCGCCGCGCACGACCTGACAAGGCTTGCATGCCAATAGCATTTCCAGATTATGCCATCGCGTTCATCCCCGCCGGCCAACGAAATCCGCCTGGCCAACGTCGTCACCGCACCGCAGTCGACCAGCATCAAGGCCAGGATGGCGAAGGAGAACAACGCGCCAAAATGCGCAAGGAGCTTCAATTCCCCCTGCCCGACCAGCCATGTCTGCGCGAGAAACAGGGAACCTTGCCCAATGCCGAAGCTTGCGATCAGCAGCACGGCGTTGCCCACCGCCGGCATCGCGCCACGATCTTTCGCTTTCTTACGAAGCCATGCGCAGGCCATCATGCGGCATTCCGCAGCAACTGGCCCTCAATCCACGCATAGGTCTTTTCAAGCCCCTCGACGAGCCGGCTCGATGGACGCCAGCCCAGCACCTTTTCGACCAGACGGTTATCGGAATTGCGTCCGCGCACCCCGAGCGGCCCGGCAATATGCCGCTTGTGCAGCCGCTTGCCGGCGATGGTGGAGACCATGTCGACAAGCTGGTTGATCGTCACCATCTCGTCGGACCCGATGTTCACCGGTCCATCGAAATTGGTCCGCATCAGCCGCAAGGTGCCCTCGATGCACTCGTCTATATAAAGGAACGACCGCGTCTGCTCGCCATCGCCCCATATCTCGATCTCGCCACCATCAGGTGTCATCGCAACCTTCCGGCAGATAGCCGCCGGCGCCTTTTCCCTTCCACCGTCCCAGGTGCCAGAGGGACCGAAGACGTTGTGATAGCGCGCGATGCGGTTCCGCATGCCGTAATTGCGGTTGTAGGAGAGGAAGAGCCGTTCGGAAAACAGCTTCTCCCAGCCATATTCGCTGTCGGGCGCGGCCGGATAGGCGGAGGCTTCCGCGCAGTTCGGATTGTCGGGATCCGCCTGGTTATGCGCCGGATAGATGCAGGCGGACGAGGAATAGAACAGCCGTCCCACCTTCCGCTGCCGGCAGAGATCGGCGACGTTGAGATTGATCGTCGCCGAATTGTGCACGATGTCGGCATCGTGTTCGCCGCTGAAAATATAGCCGGCGCCACCCATATCGGCGGCCAGTTGATAGACTTCGTCGAACGGACCATCGACCGCCTGCTCACAGACATCGCGCCTTCTGAGGTCGCCGACAATGAACTCGTCGGCCTCGCTTGGCTCATAGTCCGGCAGTTTCAAATCGACACCGCGAACATGAAAGCCTTCATGTTTCAGACGACGAACAAGGTGGCTGCCGATGAAACCTCCGGCACCACAAACAAGAGCACCCCTACGCAACACGCCACGCCCCCAGCGCTAGATTGTTTCCAACTCCGCCAATCGCAGATTTCCAAATATGCCTTCGAACCGGTCGGTGATCCGGTCGATGTCGAAATTCCTCTCGGCATAGGCCCGCCCGTTGGCACCCAGCCGGTTGCGCAGCTGATCATCACCCACGAGCTGCCTGAGATTATCGAGAAAATGCGAAGGCGCGTCCGGATCGGAGACCAGTCCGGCCCGTTCCCGCTCAAGAATCCGCCGCGCGAGATTGCCTGTCGGAATGGATCCGAGCACCGGCTTTCCGTGGCTGAGATAGGTCAGCACCTTCGACGGCACGGAATAGATGCCGGCGTCCCTGTCGATCATCGCGATCAATAAATCCGCCCCGCCGAACACGCGTGGCAGATCCGAAAACGGCACCCACGTCCTGACCCGCAGGTTGGACAGCCCTTCGATGGTCGCACGCCTTGCGAGATCATCCGCAACACGACCTTCCGAGAACACATCGACGTCGACCTCTGTCGGCAGGCTTGCCGCAGCGGCCAAGAGGATGTCCGGATTGTGCTTGTAGCCCAATGTTCCAGCATAGACCGCCCGGACGCGACGATGTCCGATCTCGGGCACATTGGCGGGCATGGACGGACCGAGCGGCGCCCAGTTCTCGACAACGCTGATCCGGCGCCGCTCAACGCCATTGCGCCTCAGAACCGGCAGAAAGTCTTCGGTGATCGCAACCACGTGATCGCTATCCCTCAGAAGCTCGAATTCCAGCCTGCGGTAGCGCGTCGCGATGACGGTGCCGATAACCGGCAGTTTTCTTGGCAGGATACGGCCGATGGCTTCGCTGTAGACGTCCTGCAGCCAGAAAACGAACGCGGATCCGCATTCCCGTGCGACCTTCATTATCTCCGCTTGCGTATCGAGCGGCGCATTCGCTGAAAGAACGATGGCCGGCCGAAACTTGGCGATCATCGCACCAACGCGACGGCCGATCTCAACCTCCTGCGCGCGGCGCTTGAGAAAGCCGTCCTTGCGGAACGGCTCAGCTAGCCTTACCCCGACAATCTCAAGCCCTGGCGGATCATCGGCCCGTCTGCTCACCTCGCCTTTGGGTGTCTGGAAACTGGCGGAGTGAACATGCATGACCTCATAGCCCCTGCCGGCAAGCGAGCGGGAGAGCTGCACCTGAAACGGATGCCCGGAATAGTCATGAACAAGTACACGATTCCCGACAAGCATCATTTTTCTCGGAAATTTTAGAGGAAAGCAGTATCGCACCTCGATTGCTCGTCATGAATGATGAAAATCACGACGGAACACTAATAAAAAATATACTTTTATTCATATGTTAATTGAACATTGATAAATTTATCAGCAATGTCAAGAATATATTCTTGTTTTTATATGGGTTGTTCGCGATCGGATCGATCGATCTTTGAAATGATTTTCAAGCTCGGCGCCCATCCATCCATGCCCTAGACAAGATGTGACTGTTTCCGAAACGAAACCATGCTCGTCGATCCTCCCCATTGAGCACGGCGACGACCGGTGTGGCGTCTCTCGTATTTCCCTTCAACGCCGTGACAGCCTTGCGTGCGGCACGTTGCGGCGTACTCGCCCAGCGAACGACAAAGAGCACGGCATCGCAGAGCCGCGCGAGGTAGAGCGCATCCACGGCCGCCTCCACTGGGGGCGTGTCGATGATGATGTAGTCGAAATGCTGCCTTGCGCGCTCGAGCAAGGCCTTCACCTTCGGGTTCATCAGCAGATCATCTGTCGGATAGTCGGCCGGACGTGCGCCGAGAATGACGGAAAGGCTCGTCGCGTTATCGGTCACCACCATATTCGCCAGTCCCGGATCCGGCTCCCCGCGCAGCAGGTTGACGAAGGCCGGCATCGGCTCGCGATCGACATGGCGATGAATGCTCGGTTTGCGCAGGTCACAATCGATCAGCAATGTGCGTCGCCCGGCAAGCGCGTAGGTACGTGCAAGCGCCGTCGCAAGCGTCGATTTCCCCTCGCCCGGCAGCGCCGACGACACCATGATGACGATGCCGTCCTCGCTCTCAGCCGTGGTTTGCATCAGGGTCTGGTCGATCGACGCGCGTATCCTGCGAATGGACTCCGAGAAGACCGAGAGCGGCGCCGAAAGGATCGTGTCGGAAAGTCCCTTTCCATGGGGTTTTCCGAGCTCGCTTCCACTCTGGTCCGGCATCACCGAGGCCAGCGGAATGCCTAGCACCGCCCCCACCTGGTCATCGCTGGTAAAGCCGCCGACGAAGAATTCACGCAGAAACGCCACCCCTATGCCTGCCCCCAAGGCCAGCAAGGAGATAACGGCGAGGATGAGACCTTTTCGCGGATAGGACGGCTCGATCGGAGCGAGCGCCTGCGAAATGATCTTGCTGTCCGCCATCTGCAGACTCGCCTGCGCCTCGAAATCCTGCAGCCGGGCAAGCATGGTCTGATACTGCGTGCGCGCGATCTGCGAGGCCTGCTGCAGGCTGTAGAACTGCGTCAGTGTTTCTGACCCCACGTCGCCGCCGCCCGTATCGGCCACAAAGCGACCGAACCGTGCATCCGCGAGATGCAGTGCCGTCCCTCTGTCGACGCTGCTCGCCGTCGACAAGTCACCGTGTTTGGACAGAAAGAGATCGAGCCCCTTCTCGTTGTCGATCAAAACGCTCTTTGCCGCCTCGACCTGGCGCTGCAGGCTGTTGCGGGCGGCAACGGTACCCGCCACCTTGGCATCGACCTGCTTTCTTATGTAGACATCCGTCACCAGGTTCGCGAGCCGCGCCGCTTTCTCTGCATCCTCTGAAGTCACGCCGATGGTGATCAGATAGGTCAGCCCCTCACGACGGACCCTCAGCGCATCCTTGAAGGCGGCAAGCACCTTGCCTTGTGCGAGATCAGCGCGCGGCATCGAGGCCCCGCTCCAGCCGAGCATGGCCGAGAGCCGGGACACGAGATCATCACGCGGGCCGAATTCGGGATCGGTAACAAGGTCGCTGGCTCGGATAGCATCGAGAAGAACGGCGTCGGATTGGACGATCCGGACTTCTCCCTCCACTCGTGAATTGTCGGTCAGCCCGCTTGCCGTGACAGCTTCCGGATCGAGAAGATTTTTAGCGCTTGTATCGACCAGAACAAGCGTTTGCGCGGTGTAGCGCGGCGTCAGCATGAGGACGATTGCAACGCCCGAGAGAAAGACGATCAATGCGGTCGCGACGATGGTCCGCATCTGCCGGCGCATGAGCCCGAGAAGCATTCGAAGATCGGTAACGTCGTCCATACGAATGCGAACCCCGAATATCTAAAACCAATACCCGCTCAGCCCTGTTAACGAAATACTTACCATAAAACACCGGCACCACAACCAGTGATCATTACTCTGGTTAATTTCGCCCGATACAAACATGCGGCGGACCTCCAGCAAGTGATGGAGGTCCGCCGCTTCGGCATCAACGATAGGCTGCAAACAGGGTCTGGATCGCCTCGACCTCGTTCGGCCGGATCTCGTGGCCGCCGGAATGCCATTCCGTCGTCACAGAAGCTTTCTCCGCCGTGAAGTAATCGACCAGAGCCTGCGTCAGCGGCGGCGGGCAGATCGGGTCGCGTTCACCAGCCGTGATCAGGATCTTGCGCCCGGCCAGAGCCGGATTTGCCTGCGGCTCGAACGGGATCAGCGGATGCAGCAGAGCCGACGCGTCGAACAGCCCCTTCTCGATCAGCACATTGGCGAGAATATTCGCGCCATTGGAAAACCCGAGGCCGAGGATGCTGGATGCCTGATGCTCCGCCGCCATCGCCTGAACGAAACCCGCCATCTTCTCGGTCCCCCGCGCCAAGTCCGCCATGTCGTAGACGCCCTCGCCGGTGCGCTTGAAGAAACGCGCCGCGCCATGTTCCGAAACGTCGCCGCGCGGCGATACGATCGTCGCTTCCGGCAGCAAACGGCGGGCGAAGTCGAAGAACTGGTTCTCGTCGCCGCCCGTTCCATGCAGGGTAAAGACAATAGGCTTTCCCGGTACACCGGCCTGCAGCCGGTGCACGTAATCATTGTCGATCATGTCAATTCTCCCAGTTTAGCCTTCAAGCGGCTGCAGATGCTGTTCGAGCAGCCCGCGCAGATGCTGGTGTTGTTCCGGCAGCTTCAGTGCTTCGCCCAGATGCGCCGTATCCTCGTCGCGGTCGAAACCGGGCTCGTTGGTGGCAATCTCGAACAGCACGCCGCCGGGCGTGCGGAAGTAGATCGCCCAGAAGTAGTCGCGGTCGATGACAGGCGTCACCTGGTAGCCGGTGTCCATCAAGGCCTTGCGGACTTCGAGCTGCTTGGCGCGGTTCTCGACGGCGAAGGCGACGTGGTGCACGGAGCCGGCGCCCGGCAGGGCGCGGGAAATGTTCGGCATCGTCTCGAGGTCGATCAGATGCGCCCCATTGCCACCGGGAATGGTCATCCGCTTCACGCCGTCGCGCTCTTCCTGCACTTCGTAGCCCATGAACTTCAGGAGTTCCGACGTCGCGCCGTCATCGCGCAGGCGCATGGCGACCGAGTGGAAGCCGCGGATCGCGTGATCCTCGCTGATCCCACCCTGCGTCCACGGCAGGCGAGTATCGTCCTTAACCTCGACAAGCGCGAAGCCGTCGCCATCCGGACCGGCGAAATTCAGACGCTTCTCGCCGAACGTTTCCTCGGCCTTGAGGCCGGTGACGCCGAGCTTGCCGAGACGATCGCTCCAGAAGCCGCTCGAACCCTGCGGGATCGAGAACACCGTGGTGCCGACCTCTCCGGTACCGGGACGGCCCTGCGCCATCTTCGGGAACGGGAAGTAGGTCATGATGGTGCCGGGCGCGCCGGTCTCGTCACCGTAGTAAAGGTGGTAGACATCGGGCGCGTCGAAATTGACGGTCTTCTTGACGCGGCGCAGACCAAGCGTGTTGGTGAAGAAGCGGTTGTTGGTGCGGGCATCCTCCGCCATCGACGTGACGTGATGCAGACCCTTGATTTGATCGATCATTTCAGACCCCTTTCTTGCCCGCCTCGCGGGCTTCGGATGGGTGATAGATGATCCCTTCGACGCCTCGGGAATAGCCCCGACGACCGGAACGCATTGTCTCCTTTTAGTGAACGACGTGAAATGATCGTTCACACGGAAGGACTTAGGTCGCCGATGGATCGGTCGGCAACTGCCAGTCTATGGGCGTCCGCCCATGTTCGGCCAGAAACGTATTGGCCTTGGAAAAATGCTTGGAGCCGAAGAAGCCGTTATGCGCGGATAGTGGCGACGGATGTGGCGCCTTCAGCACCAGGTGACGCGATGTATCGACAAAGGCAGCCTTGCGCTGCGCATAGGCGCCCCACAGCATGAAGACGACGGCATCGCATTCCTCGTTGACCTTGCGGATGACGGCGTCGGTGAACCGCTCCCAGCCCTTGCCCTGATGCGAGGCGGCCTGCGCCTCCTCAACCGTCAGCACGCTGTTCAGCAACAGCACGCCCTGTCGCGCCCAATGTTCCAGAAAGCCGTGTCGCGCCGGCGTAATCCCGAGATCGCTCAGCATTTCCTTGTAGATGTTGACGAGCGACGGGGGAATGCGCACGCCCGGCCGAACGCTGAAGCACAGGCCATGTGCCTGACCAAGGCCGTGATAGGGGTCCTGGCCGAGGATCACCACCTTCACATCCTTGAGCGGTGTGAGATCCAGCGCCCGAAAATACTCCGAGCCCCTGGGGAAGATGCGCTTGCCGCTTTCCTTCTGCGCAACCAGAAAGGCCTTCAGCTGCTGCATGTAGGGGTTTTCGAACTCGGCGGCGAGAGCCGCCTTCCAGCTCTCCTCGATCGATATCGTCTGCTCGGTCATCACTCTTTCCCATCGGCGCGAACGAAGTCTCGGCTTACCTAAAAAGGCGAATTCGCGGACATTTTAGTCGTCGCTGCCTGTCAAAATTTACGTTCCTCTCGTAAATTGCGTTTAAATCGCTGGCGAATTCAAGCGTATCGGGAGACTTATCCGGAATGAAGTTTGGCACGAGTGGGCTGCGCGGCCTCTCCGAGGATCTGAAAGGCAGGGCGTCCGCGCTCTATGCCACCGCCTTCGGTCGCCATCTTCTTGAGAGCGGCCTGGCGAAGCGCGGCGACCGCATCCTTGTCGGCCGCGACTTTCGCGATTCAAGCCCCGAGATCGCCGCCAACTGCACCGATGCCCTCGCCCGTCTCGGCTTCGAGGTGATCGACTGCGGCACGCTTCCGACGCCGGCGCTTGCCTTGTACGGCCTCGAGCAGAAGGCCGCCTGTCTGATGGTCACCGGCTCCCATATCCCGGCCGACCGCAACGGCATCAAGTTCTACCGGCCCGACGGCGAAATCGACAAGGCGGACGAAGCAGCCATAACGGGCACTGCCGCTGAACTCGACCACGCCGGCTTCGCCTTCACGCCCTCGCACACGAAGGCCGCTGACAAATCCGCGGACTGCCGGGCGCTGTTCTTCGATCGCAACGCCGGTGTGCTGCATGCCGATGCGCTGAGCGGCCTGACGATCGGCGTCTACCAGCACAGCACCGTCGCCCGCGACCTGCTCGTCGATCTGTTGGAACACTACGGCGCCGACGTCGTGCCCTTCGAACGTTCCGAAACCTTCATCCCCGTCGATACCGAGGCGGTCTCCGACGAGACGATCGCCAAGCTCCGCAAGCACGCCAGGCAGTCCAGGCTGGATGCGATCGTCTCCGCCGATGGCGACGGCGACCGGCCTCTGGTCACCGACGAAACCGGCACGCCGCTGCGCGGCGATCTCCTCGGGTTGATCACCTCGAGCTTCCTCGGCGCCAAGACCGTCGTGACCCCTGTCACCTCCAACTCAGGCATCGAGGCCGCAGGTCATTTCGGCGTGATCCGCACGCGCGTCGGCTCGCCCTTCGTCATCTCCGGCATGGAAGAGGCGCTCGCATCGGGCGAGGAACGCGTCGCCGGTTTCGAGGCCAATGGCGGCCTGCTGACGGGAAGCGATTTCGTCATTGAGGGCCACACGCTGCGTGCACTGCCGACGCGCGATTGCTTCCTTCCGATGCTGGCCGTTCTCTCGCTCGCCGCATCGCGCAAGCAGCCGCTGTCGGCGATCGCGGCATCCTATCACCTGCCCGTGGCCGCGGCCGACCGGCTGGAGAACTTTCCGGTGGAGACCAGCGCCCGGCTGATGGCCTATCTGCGCGGAAGCGCGGACAACCTCTCCGCCTTCCTGCAGCCGATCGGCGAGGTTGCCGACACCAGCGATATCGACGGCCTCAGGGTGACGTTGAGCGACGACAGCGTCATTCACTTCCGCCCCTCCGGCAACGCGCCAGAAATGCGCTGCTACGTCGAGGCCGAAACCGAAACCGCCGCGGCAAATCTGCTGCACGCCGGCCTCGAGCGCATCCGCGCCTGGGCTGCCACCCATTGATCCAAAGAAGACCATCCAAGGACACTCGATGACACAGAAGATCGTTCCCGTGATCATGGCCGGCGGCAAGGGCACACGCCTCTGGCCGCTGTCGCGTTCCGCCGCGCCCAAGCAGTTCATCCGCTTCATCGGCGACACGACGCTGTTCCAGGAAACCTTGCTGCGCGTGTCCGACAAGGCTCTTTACGAGCCGGCCATCGTGATCACCAACGAGGAATTTCGCTTCCTGGTCGCCGAGCAGGCCCGCGAACTCGACATCGGACTGGCCTCCATCCTGCTGGAGCCGATGGCGCGCAACACCGCGGCGGCCGTCGCCGCCGCCGGCGCGCTGGTGCGCGACCGCTTCGGCGAAGACACGATCATGCACGTGCTCGCCTCCGACCACGAGATCGACGCCGACCAGGTCTATTTCGACGCCGTGCGCACCGCGATCGCCGCCGCGTCCGACGGCAAGCTCGTCACCTTCGGCATCAAGCCGACCGAACCAGCTACCGGCTATGGCTACATCGAGGGCGGCGAGGCGCTGCCGAGCGGCGCTCTGTCGGTGAAGCGCTTCATCGAGAAGCCGCCGCTGACCGAGGCGGAAAAGATGCTGGCATCGGGCGGTTTCTACTGGAACTCCGGCATGTTCATGTTCCCGGTCGCCAAGCTGCGTAGCGAAATGACGACCTATGCGCCCGCCGTGCTGAAGGCCGCCGGCGAGGCCGTCGCCCGCGGCGTCAAGGATCTCGATTTCATCCGGCTAGACAAGGCAGCCTTCGCCGAAAGCCCCGACATTTCGATCGACTACGCGATCATGGAAAAGACCAGCAATGCCGCGGTCGTCCCTTCGCCGTTCAAGTGGTCCGACCTCGGCAGCTGGGATGCGATCTGGAAGAGCGGCGCCAGCGACACCGATGGCAATGTCGCGGCCGCCAACACCACGCTGGTCAATACCCGCAACTCGCTTGTGATGACCCATGGGGTGCATCTTGCCGTGCACGGCATGGATGACGTCGCCGTCGTCGCCAGCGAGGACGCCGTCTATGTCGGCCGCCTGCAGGACAGCCAGGAGGTCGGCGCCATCGTCAAGATGCTGGCCGCCAAGTCCGCCACCGCGAAGCTGACGGAAACCCACCCGACCTCCTACCGCCCCTGGGGCGGCTACACGTCGATCTTCAACGGCGACCGCTTCCAGGTGAAGCGCATCTTCGTGACCCCGGGCAAGAAGCTGTCGCTGCAGAAGCATCACCATCGCTCCGAGCACTGGATCGTCGTCAAGGGAACCGCCGAGGTGACGATCGGCGAGAACGTGCAGATGCTGCGGGAGAACGAATCCGTCTACATCCCGCTCGGCGAAGTCCACCGCCTCGCCAATCCCGGCAAGATCACGCTCGAACTGATCGAGGTGCAGACCGGCTCCTATCTCGGCGAGGACGACATCATCCGCATCGTCGACGAGTTCGGCCGCAACTGATCCGCCCCTCCCGTCTTGAACTTGTAGACTTGGGGCTTTAACACGATCGCAGCATTGCCGTCCGGCTTTGCTGCGATTGTCGTTTAGGGAAATGGATTCATGCGTATTGTGATGATTG
>UCEU01000059.1 GCA_900471485.1 Hyphomicrobiales bacterium | reverse complement strand
GTTCGGCATAGGCGCGCTCGGGAATGTGCTTCTGGACCAGATCCTCGATGACCTCGCGGCGCATGTCGGAAACGGTCTCGGAAATGTTGGCCGCTTCCATCAGCTCGAGGCGCTGTTCGAAGACCACCTTGCGCTGGTCGTTCAGAACGTCGTCGTACTTCAGGAGGTTCTTGCGGATGTCGAAGTTGCGGGCTTCGACCTTTTTCTGCGCGCGTTCCAGAGCCTTGTTGATCCAGGGATGGACGATCGCCTCGCCTTCCTTGAGGCCGAGCTTGGTCAGCATCGAATCCATGCGGTCCGAGCCGAAGATGCGCATCAGGTCGTCCTGAAGCGAGAGATAGAACTTCGAACGGCCCGGGTCGCCCTGACGGCCGGAACGGCCGCGCAACTGGTTGTCGATGCGGCGGCTTTCGTGGCGTTCCGTGGCGATGACGTAGAGACCGCCGGCGGCCAGCGCCTGTTCCTTGAGCTGCTTGATCTCTTCGCGGATCGCCTCGATCCTGGCGTTGCGCTCCGGACCCTCCTCGATTTCGCCAAGCTCGCGTTCGACACGCATGTCGAGGTTGCCGCCGAGCTGGATGTCGGTACCGCGGCCCGCCATGTTGGTGGCGATGGTGACGGCGCCGGGGACGCCGGCCTGGGCGACGATATAGGCTTCCTGCTCGTGGTAGCGGGCGTTCAGGACCTGGAAGTTGTTGAAGCCCTGCTTGCGCATCAGTTCGGCGAGCAGTTCGGACTTTTCGATCGAGGTCGTGCCGACCAGAACCGGCTGGCCGCGCTTCTGCGCATCCGCGATCTCGGCGATGATCGCCTTGTACTTCTCCTCGAACGTCCGGTAGACCTCGTCGTCCTCGTCTATACGCTTGATCGGCAGGTTGGTCGGTACTTCGACGACGTCGAGGCCGTAGATGTTGCCGAATTCTTCCGCTTCCGTCTGCGCGGTACCGGTCATGCCGCCGAGCTTGTCGTACATGCGGAAGTAGTTCTGGAAGGTGATCTGCGCCAGCGTCTGGTTCTCAGGCTGGATCTTGACCTTTTCCTTGGCTTCGAGCGCCTGGTGCTGGCCTTCCGAATAACGGCGGCCCGGCATCATGCGGCCGGTGAACTCGTCGATGATGACGATCTCGTCGTTGCGGACGATGTAGTCCTTGTCGCGGGTGAAGAGCTTGTGGGCCTTCAGCGCGTTGTTGACGTGATGGACGATCGCGACGTTCTCGATGTCGTAGAGGCCGGCGCCCTTGAGCAGGCCTGCCTGGCGCAGCAGGTTCTCGAGCTTCTCGGTGCCCTCTTCGGAGAAGTTGGCCGAACGCTGCTTTTCGTCGATCTCGTAGTCGCTTTCGACGAGCAGCGGGATGAATGCGTCGATCGTGTTGTAGAGATCGGAGCGGTCGTCGAGCGGACCGGAGATGATCAGCGGCGTGCGGGCTTCATCGACCAGAATGGAGTCGACTTCGTCGACGATCGCGAAGTTGTGGCCGCGCTGGACCATCTGGTTCTTCTCGTACTTCATGTTATCGCGCAGATAATCGAAGCCGAGCTCGTTGTTGGTCGCGTAGGTGATGTCGCAGGCGTAGGCGGCAGCGCGCTCCTCGTCGGAGAGACCGTGGACGATGACGCCGGTGGTCAGGCCGAGGAAGCCGTAGAGGCGTGACATGGTGGCCGCGTCGCGCTGGGCGAGGTAGTCGTTGACGGTGACGACGTGGACGCCCTTGCCCGACAGCGCGTTCAGATAGACGGGAAGGGTGGCGACCAGCGTCTTGCCTTCACCCGTCTTCATTTCCGCGATCGCGTTCGAATGCAGGATCATCCCGCCGATCAGCTGTACGTCAAAAGGTCGCATGCCGAGAACGCGGCGCGAAGCCTCGCGAACGACGGCGAAAGCGGGGACGAGGATATCGTCCAGCGTCTTGCCTTCGGCGAGCAGCTTGCGAAACTCGACCGTCTGGGCGGCGAGCTGTTCGTCGGAGAGGGCCTTGGTCTTTTCTTCAATCGCATTGATTGCGGCGACGTTCGGCGTGAAGGACCGCACGCGGCGGTCATTGGCAGAGCCAAAAAGTTTGCGGGCAATGCCGCCAAAGCTGACCATATGACTGGCCCTTTCTCAAGATTACTCCACGACATTTCAGCTGCGTCGCCCGGCCGAATTTCAGGCGTACGCCTCGAAACGCCAGGAAACTGTTCTGGACGCGAGGTTGCGTGACAGATAAGAGGGGGGTCGAATGATGTCAACGGATTTGGCCGATATAGAAAGGCCACATTCCAGTGTTGTTGCCTGTTTCAGGCTGGATTCGCGAAGTTGAAGCCGCTGGTTTAACTGTGAAGGGTTATTTGATGTTGAACTACAACAAAATCGCCGTGATGGCACTCGCAACATTCGTTGCGTTCCAGGTGCCTGTCCGGGCACAGGACACCGCCGATGCGGTCGTTGCCAAGGTCGGCGATCTCGAGATTCATCAGTCCGAGCTTGATCTTGCCGTCGCCAACCTGGACCCGCAACTGGCGCAGCTGCCCGACGACCAGAAGAAGGTCGCCGCCCTGTCGGCCGCCATCGACGTCAAGCTGCTCGCTCAGGACGCAACCGCCGAGAAGCTCGACCAGACCGCCGAGTTCAAGAAGCGCATGCAGTACCTCGCCGATCGCGAGCTGCACAACGCCTACTTCAAGAAGCACGTCGTCGACACCGTGACCGACGATGAAGTCAAGGCTCGCTACGACAAGGAAGTCGCGGCCCTTCCGAAGCAGGAAGAAGTTCACGCCCGCCACATCCTGGTGAAGACGGAAGACGAAGCCAAGGACGTCATCAAGCAGCTCGACGCCGGCAAGAACTTCGCCGACCTCGCCAAGGAAAAGTCCACCGACCCGAACAAGGCTGACGGCGGCGATCTCGGCTATTTCACCAAGGGCCGCATGGTCAAGGAATTCGAGGACGCGGCTTTCGCGCTCGACAAGGGTAAGTACACCGAGACCCCTGTGAAGACCGATTTCGGCTATCACGTCATCCTCGTCGAGGACAAGCGCGATGCCGCTCCTCCGGCTTTCGACCAGGTCAAGGACCAGGTTCGCCAGCTCGTCATGCGCGACAAGTATCTTGCGCTGCTCGCAGCCGCCAAGGACAAGTCGAAGGTGGAAATCACCGACGAGGCGCTCCGCAAGGGCTACGACGACGCCAACAAGCAGCCGCAGCCGGGCGATGCGCCCGCCGCGCCGGCTCAGCAGTAATAGCATCCATCGAGGGCCCGGTTTTTCCGGGCCCTTCCGTATCCCCTTTCATGCCAGGTCGATGATCATGTCCGGTTCCGTTTCTCCGCTCGCTCCCAAAACCTTCGTGTCCATGCCAGCACTACGCGGTGTCCGCATGGCGACCGCCTCGGCGGGGATCAAGTACAAGAACCGTACCGACGTCCTGATGATGGTGTTCGACAAGCCGGCGGCCGTTGCCGGTGTCTTCACCCGTTCCAAGTGCCCGTCGGCGCCTGTCGATTTCTGCCGCGCCAACCTGGCTAGCGGCATCGCGCGCGCCGTGGTCGTCAATTCCGGCAATGCCAACGCCTTTACCGGCGTGAAGGGCCGTGAAGCGACCGCGCTCACCGCCAAGTCGGCGGCGGCCGCCGTCGGCTGCAGCGAAAGCGAGATCTTCCTCGCCTCCACCGGTGTCATCGGCGAGCCGCTCGACGCCACCAAGTTTTCCGGCGTGCTCGACACGCTCTATTCTGATGCCACCGGCGATTTCTGGTTCGAGGCCGCCAAGGCGATCATGACCACCGACACCTATCCGAAGGTCGCGACCCGCACGGCCGAGATCGGTGGTGTTGCGGTCTCGATCAACGGCATCGCAAAGGGTGCCGGCATGATCGCGCCCGACATGGCGACGATGCTCTCCTTCGTCGTCACCGACGCCGACATCGCGCCGGCCGCGCTCCAATCCATGCTGTCCGCCGGTGTCGATCCGACCTTCAACTCGATGACCGTCGACAGCGACACCTCGACGTCAGATACACTGATGCTGTTCGCGACGGGTGCCGCCGCCGAAGACGGTCAGGTTCGCGTCGAGACGGCTGACGATCCGCGCCTCTCATCGTTCCGCGCCGCGCTCAACGATCTCCTCAAGGATCTGGCGCTGCAGGTCGTGCGCGACGGCGAAGGCGCCACCAAGATGCTCGAGATCACCGTGACGGGTGCCGAAAGCGATGCCGCCGCCAAGACGATCGCGCTGTCGATCGCCAATTCGCCGCTGGTCAAGACCGCGGCCGCCGGCGAGGACGCCAACTGGGGCCGTATCGTCATGGCCGTCGGCAAATCAGGCGAAATGGCCGACCGCGACCGCCTCGCCATCTGGTTCGGCGACGTGCGCGTTGCCGTCAACGGCGAACGTGATGCCGGCTACTCGGAAGAGGCCGCCTCCAACGTCATGAAAAAGCAGGACATTCCGGTGAAGGTCGAAATCGGCCTCGGAAACGGCACGGCAACGGTCTGGACGTGCGACCTCACAAAGGAGTATGTCGCCATCAACGGTGACTACCGGAGCTGATTTTTCATTGACCGAAGCATCCCCCAAGAAGGCAAATCTGCCGCTCGTTCGCAGGCTCGAGGCCGTTGGTTTCAGGGCATGGCCGGCATCGTCCGTGCAATATGACGGCAGCTGGCAGGTGCGGCTGACCGCCGGGCATCCGTCGAACCGGCTGAACTCGATCGTGCCGCTCGACCCGTCCGACCATCGCGACGTCGAGATCCGCCTTGCCAAGGCGAGCCGCAAGTTCGAGGCCTACGGCCGCCCGGCCGTGCTCCGGCAGACGCCGCTGGCCTCGCCCGTGCTCATCGACCTGGTGCGCGCCGAGGGCTGGCAGCCGTTCGACGAGACGATCGTCATGACCTGCGACCTCACGCATGCCGAATTGCCCGATACGCTCGATCACCTGCCGACGCATGATATCGGCCGCTTCGTCGATGCGAACCTTGCGACCGACCAGGTCTCCGCCAAGCTGAAGCCGGCGCTCGCCGAGATCATCAACGCGATCAAGCCGCCGTCGGGCCTGTTCATGATAGACGACCAGAAGGCGGGTCCGGTTGCGACCGTGATCTGCGTGCAGGACAACGATCTCGCCGGCATTATGTCGCTGTCGGTCACGCCGTCGCGCCGTCGCGAGGGCCTCGGTCTCGAGATCCTGACCTCGGCGCTGCGCTGGGCGCGTATGCGCAGCGCGCGCACCGCCTGGCTTCAGGTCAAGGCGACGAACGAGGCGGCGCTGAAGCTCTACGACCGTTTCGGCTTCCAGGAAGCCTACCGCTACTCCTACTGGCGGCAGGAACCGTAGGCGATGAGTGATGCGCAGAGAAACATCCTGCTTGTCGTCGCCTGTGCTCTGATCGATGCCGACGGCCGTATCCTGCTGGCGCAGCGGCCCGAGGGAAAGTCGCTCGCCGGCCTCTGGGAGTTTCCCGGCGGCAAGGTCGAGCCCGGCGAGACGCCGGAGGAAACGCTGGTGCGCGAGCTTCACGAAGAACTCGGCATCACCACCAAGGTGGCGTGCCTCGCGCCGCTGACCTTCGCCAGCCATTCCTACGAGAAGTTCCACCTCCTGATGCCGCTCTATGTCTGCCGTCGCTACGAGGGCATTCCGCATGGAAAGGAAGGGCAGGCGGTGAAGTGGGTGAAGCCGCAGGCGCTGCGCGATTACCCGATGCCGCCGGCCGACGAGCCGCTGATCCCCATTCTCCAGGATCTACTTTAGAAATAGCTGATTATTATTCGTCACGAAGTAATTTTGGCTGTGGATATTAATCGATCGTTTAACACCTTCTGCCAAATATCGGCCTCAATCAAGCAACTGGCGTGTGTGTAGAAGGCTTGACGCATGGACGATGATTTCTGGAAAGCTGTTCGGGAAAAGGAACAGACTTCGGCTGCTTCGAGCAGGACGGGAGTGCTTAACATTGCGCTCTTGTTCGGCACGGCTGTCGTTGCGCTGACGTTGATCCTGACGCCGATGCTGGCCGACAAGTCGAAGTCCAGCGTCTTTGCAAGCGCGCCGTCCGATTACGACACGATCACGACCGGCTCCATTCCCAAGGCCGAGAACGGCAAGCGCTATACGATCCGCCGCAGCGTGCTGCAGGAAACACCGGGTTCGGTTTGCGTCGTTCAGGGTTACGGAAGCGGCGCCGGCTGCTGAGACAAGCCTTGCGGCCGCGGCTGCCGCAACGCATCGATCACTGCCGCGAGCGCTGAGGTGGGGCAATGAAGGCAGTCAAGCAGTTCATAGAAGATGTTCGTGGTGCGACCGCCGTTGAATACGGCCTGATCGCGGCGGTCATCTCCGTCGCCATCATGGGCGCCGTGCAGGCGCTCGGCGGCAATATCGGGGGGCTGTTCAACGGCGTCGCCAGCCACTTCCCGAACTAAAGCGCGCCGCGATCTTCCAGATTCGCTCGTTGCGCTT
>UCEU01000069.1 GCA_900471485.1 Hyphomicrobiales bacterium | reverse complement strand
TCTTCCATCGCGATCGGAACGATCAGCTCGACGGCAACGGTGACGTTGTCGCCAGGCATAACCATTTCCGTGCCTTCCGGCAGCGAGACGATACCGGTCACGTCAGTCGTACGGAAGTAGAACTGCGGACGGTAGTTGGTGAAGAACGGCGTATGACGGCCGCCTTCTTCCTTCGTCAGGATGTAGGCTTCGGCCATGAACTTCTTGTGCGGCTTGACAGAGCCCGGCTTGCACAGGATCTGACCACGCTCAACGCCGTCACGGTTAACACCGCGAACCAGTGCGCCGATGTTGTCGCCAGCCTGGCCCTGATCGAGCAGCTTGCGGAACATTTCAACGCCGGTAACCGTCGTCTTCGAGGTGGCGCGGATGCCGACGATTTCGACTTCTTCGCCAACCTTGACGATGCCACGCTCGACGCGGCCGGTCACAACCGTACCACGGCCAGAGATCGAGAACACGTCTTCGATCGGCATCAGGAAGGGCTGGTCGATCGGGCGCTCAGGCGTCGGGATGTAGGCGTCAACGGCTTCCATAAGTTCGCGGATCGCGTCTTCGCCGATCTTCTTGTCCGAATCTTCGAGAGCGGCCAGAGCCGAGCCCTTGATGACCGGGATATCGTCGCCCGGGAAGTCGTAGGACGACAGAAGTTCGCGAACTTCCAGCTCGACGAGCTCGAGGAGCTCGGCGTCGTCAACCTGGTCGACCTTGTTGAGGAACACGACGATCGCCGGAACGCCAACCTGACGAGCAAGCAGGATGTGCTCGCGGGTCTGCGGCATCGGGCCGTCAGCTGCCGAGCAAACCAGGATCGCGCCGTCCATCTGTGCGGCACCGGTGATCATGTTCTTGACGTAGTCGGCGTGGCCGGGGCAATCGACGTGCGCGTAGTGGCGGTTCGGCGTCTCATACTCGACGTGTGCCGTCGAGATGGTGATGCCGCGTGCCTTTTCTTCCGGAGCAGCGTCGATCTGGTCGTACGCCTTGAACTCGCCGAAGAACTTCGTGATCGCTGCCGTCAGAGACGTCTTGCCGTGGTCAACGTGGCCGATCGTGCCGATGTTAACGTGCGGCTTGTTGCGCTCAAACTTACTCTTTGCCATT
>UCEU01000029.1 GCA_900471485.1 Hyphomicrobiales bacterium | reverse complement strand
CCCAACCCTCCCCACAAGGGGGAGGGCTTAACCTGGCCTAGCCCTAGACGCCGAATTGAGGCGAGCGGGCGCGCCCAGCGGTTCTCCCCCCTTGTGGGGGAGATGGCCGGCAGGCCAGAGAGGGTCTTAAGCCAAGACGCAAAGCCCCCCGGAGAATGAGAGCATGATCGACGGCATTCTTGAAACCGCGCTTTACGTCAACAATCTCGATGCCGCAGAACGCTTCTATGGCGATCTGCTCGGCCTTGAAAAGGTCTTGCGCCACGACAACCGGCACGTCTTCTTTCGCTGCGGCCCGGGCATTCTCCTGATCTTCAACCGCAACGAAACCATCAAGCCACCCTCCACCGACGCGCTGCCGGTTCCGCCGCATGGTACGGCGGGAGCGGGGCATGCCTGTTTCCGTGTCAATGCGGAAGCGATTGACTTGATCGCGGAAAAGCTCAACAAGGCGGGTGTTTCCATCGAAAGCGATTTCTGCTGGCCGAACGGGGCGCGATCGATCTATTTCCGCGATCCCGATGGCAACAGCCTGGAATGCGCCGAACCCAAACTCTGGAATCTTTGAAGGACCGCTCATGCGCAAGCTCGATACCCGCACCATCGTCGTTGCCAGCCACAATGCCGGCAAGATACGCGAGATCGCCGACCTGATCGGACCCTTCGGCTTCTCGGCAAAATCGGCGGCCGAACTGCAATTCGAGGAGCCGGATGAGACCGGCACGACCTTCGAGGAAAACGCCGCAATCAAGGCGCTGGCTTCCGCCAAGGCATCCGGCCTGCCCGCGCTTTCCGACGACAGCGGCCTCGTCATCGACGCACTGGGCGGCGATCCGGGAGTCTACACCGCCAACTGGGCGGAAACGGCCGACGGCACCCGCGATTTCGCGATGGCGATGCAGAAGGTCGAGACCGCGCTGGAAAAGGTCGGCGCCTCCACCCCCGACAAGCGCACGGCGCGCTTCGTCAGCGTTCTGTGCCTGGCATGGCCGGATGGGCACACGGAAATGTTCCGTGGTGAAGTGGAAGGCACCGTCGCATGGCCGCCGCGCGGCAGCCAGGGTTTTGGCTATGACCCGGTCTTCAAACCCGAGGGCTACGACACTACATTCGGCGAGATGAGCGCGGAGGAAAAGCACGGCTGGAAGCCCGGCGACGCGCAAGCCCTCTCGCACCGCGCCCGCGCCTTCAAGATCTTCGTCGAAACCTGCCTTAACGCCTAAGAGCGATCGTGGACACTTTGGAACAGCCGAACCTGACGCGCTATGCATCTCTTTTGCCCGATACCGGCGAACCCGGTTTCGGCGTCTACGTGCATTGGCCGTTCTGTGCCGCCAAGTGCCCCTATTGCGACTTCAACAGCCATGTGCGCCACCAGCCTGTGGATCAGGAGCGCTTCACCGCCGCCTTCCTGAAGGAGATGGCGGCGATGCGGCAGCTGAGCGGCCCGAAGACGGTGACCAGCGTGTTCTTGGGCGGCGGCACGCCATCGCTGATGAACCCATCGACCGTCTCGGCCATTCTCGACGGCATCGCGAGGGAATGGCACATGCCCGATGGTATCGAGATCACCATGGAGGCGAACCCCTCCAGCGTCGAGGCCGAGCGCTTTCGCGGCTACCGCGCCGCCGGCGTCAACCGCGTGTCGCTCGGCGTGCAGGCGCTGAACGATCGCGACCTCAAGTTCCTCGGGCGTCTGCACGATGTCGAGGATGCGCTGAAGGCGATCAAGCTGGCGCGCGACATTTTTCCGCGCATGTCCTTCGACTTGATCTACGCAAGACCGAAGCAGACCGTGGAGGAATGGGAACGCGAGCTGCGCGAAGCGATCTCCTACGCCGTCGACCACCTGTCGCTCTACCAGCTGACGATCGAAGAGGGCACACCCTTCTTCGGGCTGCACAAGATGGGCAAGCTCGTGGTGCCCGACGACGACCAGTCGGCGCTGCTCTACGAGGCGACGCAGGAGATTACAGCCGCCGAGGGCATGCCCGCCTACGAGGTCTCCAACCATGCCCGCCCGGGCGCGGAAAGCCGCCACAACCTTACCTACTGGCGCTACGGCGACTATGCCGGCATCGGCCCCGGCGCGCATGGCCGGCTGACGCGCGGTCCCATCAAGCTCGCCACCGCCACCGAGCGCAAGCCGGAAGCCTGGCTCGAGCTCGTGGAGCGCGACGGCCATGGCGTACTCGATCAAGAACAGCTCGGCTATGACGAGCAGGCTGACGAACTGCTCCTGATGGGTCTGCGCCTCACCGAGGGCGTCGACCTCGCCCGCTGGCAGCAACTCTCCGGCCGAGATCCGGACCCGAAGCGCGAAGAATTTTTACTGGAACACGGCTTCATCGAACGGATCGGCAACTCACGCCTGCGCTGCACGCCGTCGGGGATGCTGATCTTGGATTCCGTGGTGGCTGATCTGGCTTGTTGATTGGGGTGGCGGCTCTGGAGAGGCTTACGCAAGTGGCCCCCTCATCCGGCCCTAAGGGCCACCTTCTCCCCTATGGGGCGAAGGGAAGATTGGCGCGAGCGCCCCACCACGGGTCTCTTCTCCCCAACGGGGAGAAGGTGCCGGCAGGCGGATGAGGGGGCTCCGGGCTCGATCCTATCCTATTGTTCTAAATATCTAAATCTCTGACGCCACAACCAGTACCCCCCTCACCCTACCCTCTCCCCAAGGGGAGAGGGGGAGCAAGTGGCTCTCACACCACCCTCCTCCGCACCCGCGCAAACAACCGTCCATCGATCGCCGCAAGGCCGATCGCGATCATCGCCATGCCGATCAGGTGCTTGGCCTGCAGCTGCTCGCCCAAGATGGCGGCGCCGAGGAGGATGGCGCTGACGGGGATGAGGAAGGTGACGAGCATGAGGTTGGTGGCGCCAGCCGTGGCGAGGATGCGGAAGAAGAGCACGTAGGCGACCGCGGTCGAGAGCAGCGCCAAGCCGAGGAGCGCCAGCCAGGTCTCCATGGAGGGGGCGGCGAGCGTCCAGGGCTGGTCAACTAGGAGGGCGATGGGGAGCATCAGGATGGTGGAGGCGGTGACCTGGCCGGCGGCGGGGATCAGCGGGGCCATGCCCATCTGGCGAAAGCGGCGGCCGAAGATGCCGGCGAAGGAATAGGAAAGTGCTGCGCCAAGAACCGCAAGCTGCGCGAGCACGTTGGTTCCCAGATCGCGCAGCACGTCGAAGCCGATCATGTAGGCCACGCCGGCGAAGCCTACGAGGACGCCGAGCAGGCGGTTGCCGGTCATCTTCTCATCCGCCGTCAACAGATGCGCGACGACGACGCCGAAGAGCGGCGTGGTGGCGTTGAGGATCGAGGCGAGGCCGCTGGCGATGTGGGTCTGGCCCCAGACGATGAGGCAGAAGGGGATCATGTTGTTGAGCAGACCCATGCCGAAAAAGGCGGCCCAGGCCTTGCCGTCGCGTGGCATGGCGTGGCCGGTGGCGCGGACGATGAGATTGAGCGCGATCGCCGCGATCAGCACGCGGCCGGTGACGATGGTAAAGGGCGGCAGGCTCTTTACCAGGATGCCGTTGAAGAGGAAGGAGTCGCCCCACAGAAGCGAGAGCACCAAAAGCATTCCCCACTCGGCAAGGCCCATCTGTTTCTGTTGCATGGTCTTCCTCCGATAAACACCACAGGCCTAGCGCGTCCCGCGCGGCGCGGCCACCCGTTCCTTGCGTGGTGTGGCCATTTAACTTTTCCAAAGCGAAGAACGCTCCCGTCTCCGGCTTTCATGATTGATATTATTTCGATATCATAGCCCCATCAAACGAGTCTTTCTCGGCATATGCTTTAGCTGGACTAAACCATGAGCGATTATCTTCCCTCCCTTTCGGCGCTGCGAGCCTTCGAGGCGGCGGCGCGGCATCTGAGCATGACACTGGCGGCCCACGAGCTTAACGTGACGCCGGGCGCCGTCAGCCTGCAGATCCGCGACCTCGAGGCCTCGCTCGGGGTGCAGCTTTTCGAGCGCAAGACGCGGGCGCTGGCGCTGACGCTCGAGGGTGCGGACTATTTCACCACGATGCGCTCGGCGTTTCGGCAGATGCGGGACGCAACGGCGGCGCTGACGGCGCGGGCGCGCGGCTCGGTGTTGAACGTGACCTGCACGGCGGGCTTCGCCACCTACTGGCTGGTGCCGCGGCTCAGCCGCTTCGAGGCGCTGCATCCGGAGATCGACGTCAGGATCAGCGCATCGCATCGCGTCCTCGATTTCCAGCGCGACGGCATCGACCTCGCCATTCGCCACGGGCTCGGCGGCTATGACGGGCTCGTCAGCGAACGACTGCTCGATGACGAGCTCCTGCCCGTCTGCATCCCGAAGATCGCAGCCGATCTTGGCGACAACCCCTCGCCCGATGCGTTGGCCGACCTGCAGCTTATTCATGACGTCTATCGCGTCGACTGGCAGCTCTGGCTGGAGGCCGCGGGTGCGACCGGCGTGGATGCGGCGCGCGGGCCGATCTTCATGCATGGCAACGGCGCCTATGACGCGATGAAGGCTGGGCTCGGCGTGGCGCTGATGCGCCGGTCATTCGTCGAGGCGGAGCTGCGGGAAGGGACCATCGTTGCCCCCTTCCCCATGGGCGTGGCAAGCCGCCTCGCCTTCCACCTGGTCTATCCAGGTACCGCACTGGAGCGGCCGGCGGTGGCAGCCTTCCGCCGCTGGCTGATCCTGGAAGCCAAGGGTTGACCAGATTTGCCGCGTCACCCTGCGATCGCATCAAGCGGCGGCGGCAGCCGATTCAAAGAGTGATGACGGAAGCCTTTCCGACCAGTGTGCGATTTCCTTGGCGATCTCCTGGCTTGCCTCGATCGTATAGTGGCCGAAGTCGATCATACCGTCGCAGCCAACAACGGCATCGGCATCCATCAGCTCGACGCAATCATAAAGCCCTGCCATCTCGCGCCACACAGCCGTGAAGCTCTCCAGACGCGACCGCGTGATACCCAGCTTGGGAGACAACATTTCGTCGCTCATTCCCTGCGGAGAACCGACGACAAGCATTTTGTGGCCGCGCGCCTGCGTGAATTCGCAGAACTCGCGTACGCATTGCTCGTAGAGCCCTCCTTCCAACTGTGCGCGCGCCTCTTCCGGCCATTTGTCGTCATACAGGTCGGTTCCGAACTGGTAGACGAGCGCCGGCGCGAAGGTATCCGTGAGGTAGGCTTTGGAGAGCACCTGCGACATGATGAAGGACCGCGGAAAATTGTCGATCTCCACGACGTCGCGCAGGCCCGAGAAGTGAGCCCACACGCCGGAATGGCAATTGGCCATGATCCGGATACGCGCCGAGGATGCGCTGGCTCCCGTTTTCTTTTCCTCCGCGAGGATAAATTTGCGAACGCTGGGGTTGGTGAACACTTCCTCCTTGAGCCAGGCCGGGTTCTGCGGCTTGACCGAAAGCGGAACCGGGGACTTGAGCTTCGGAAACATCGCAAGTGCGCGCAGCAGAAGCCAGTTCTCGATGCCCATGTGCATGATACGGCAGGAGAATGCCATATGCACCAGCGTCTGTGTTTCAATGTCGATGCCGATGAAACCGACAAGGCCATGGTATCCGAACTTGTCCCAGGCGAATACCGCCAGGCACTGGCGCCGGGAAGGCTCGGAGACGAATTCCAGCATCTTGCCGGGCTCGACCCTCGTCTTGAGGAAGTTGAGCTGGTTCGTGCGGTTGATCAACTCTTCGATGCGATGCGCAAAATCCACGACGTCGGCCCGCCAGGCGATGCAGACGTGAATGTCGCACGTGGCCAGGAAGCTTTCCCTGTCACCGTCAAACTGCTCGCCCTCCGTCACGCGCGACTGCAGCGATCGATATTCCGCCACACGGGATTTCTCGACATGAGAGTGAGCGTCGACGAGTTTCTGCAGGAACACGTCAGTTTCGGCCAATGTCGCGTCAAGCGCGTGCAGGTCGGGCAGCATTGCGTTGGCTTCGGCAAGATTGATCACGTTATCGTCGATAAAGACGCAGTTCTTGGGTTTCAACTGCATGTCGGCGATCAGCGACTTCAGAGCGTCGCCCTTGGGAACAAAGGATATGCGCGGAAAGACGAACTCGTCCCAAAGTCCGAAGCTCTCCAGGGCCTTGCGCGCCACATCGAATTCGTTCTTCGAGCAGATCGCCGAGACGATTCCGCTTCGATTGAGACGCTTAATCACGTCTGCGCGGAAGGTATTGAGGCGAAGTTCGCCAACATCATCGAGCGTGCCGTCCCAGAGCGTGTCGTCCAGATCCCAGATCACCAGCTTTGTCGCCGCTGCGATCTCATCCGGGGTCCTGTCGACGTCCTTGCGGAGCGTGGAGCCAAGGTTGGCCGCGACCGCCCCCTGCAGGAAGAACATCGCCGCATCGGCGCCGTAAGGATCGATCGTGTGGCCAAGCTGCGGGCGGAAGCATGTGAAAGTGGGAACGTCGGCGCTTTCGAGAAGATTGAAGTTCTTCAGGAACGCGGGTGGAGAGACAAATTCGTCCAGTTCTCCGTGAATGAGCATGACGGGCGGCTTGCTGACGACTTCACGGCCAAAGTCCCCGAAGCCGAGGATCGTCCCGGAAAACCCAACGACCGCAGCATAGGCTTCCTGCTGCCGGAGCGCGTGCGCAATCGCTAACGCCATACCATCGCCGAACCCAACGAGAACGACTTGACGATTGTTCAATCGGTACTCGGCCTTCAGCGCATCGACATATCGCCCGAGCCGCTCGGCAGCCGCTTCGATCGTTGTCGCGGCATCAAACCAGGCAGCGCTCGCACCAACGCCGGAAGCAGGCGAATAGCCCTGCGGCAACGCAAAGGCGGCGCGAGGCAGATGCCCCGTCCATCGCTGCGCCAATGCAGCCATTACGCCATCGTCCGACCCGCGATCGTGCAGTAGAACAATCAGCGTATCCACCGTACGTCCATTCGATGGCGTAATTCTCTTATCGGAATACATGCGCGTCCTCTGCACAGGTCAATATGATCAAGTATTGACCGGTTGTTACGCACAATGGCTTGTGTCTAGCTGTCCAGGCATTGCGGAGATACTGCCGCCTGTTGCTGGGCTTACGCGCTCCGAACGCCTTCCCGGCGAACCTTTCGCTTCGAGAGATCCGCCGGCAGGGTCGTGCATGCGCCCGGCCTAGAGCCGCCGCGCCGAGCCCTGCTTGAACAGGCTGCCGGTCGGCGTGCTCAGGAACATGTCCAACGGGATATGCTCCTGGTGCAGGAAACCGGTGGACGGCAGGAGACCGTCGCGGACCATCTCGATGACCGCGACGACGGAGGCAGAGGTGGTCCAGGCGATCGCGGTGCGGCGTTCGCCTGATATCTCGATCGGGTAGTAGGCGCGCACGAACTCCTTGCGGTGCAGCCTGCCGTTACCGGTGCCTTCGGCAGCGACATGGACGTAGACGACGTCGTCTTCGACCGGCGGCTTGGCTTCCGTCAGTATCTCGCCGGCGAGCTTCCGCTTGTCGCGCATCAACAGCTCATGGAAGAAGAAGTTCATCAGGTCCATGTGGCCGGGATAGCGCATGGTCTTGTAGTCGAGGTTCTCGACCTTGCCGAGCAGCGTATCGCACATGGTGCCGAGGCCGCCCGACGTGGTGAAGGCTTCGAGCTTGACGCCTTCGACATAGATCGTCTCCAGCCACTCCATTGGCGATACCAGCTTGCGGATGCCGCCCTCGATGACCTCGCAGTCGTTGAGATATTCGTTGACGACGCCTTCCGGCGACCAGTTGAAGGCGTAGCCGAGCAGGCCGGTCGGGTTCTGCGGCAGGGCGCCGACGCGCATGCGGATCGAGCGGCAGCGATCAAAGCCATCGGCGAGGCTGGCGCCGACGATGCCGACGAAGCCGGGCGCAAGCCCGCATTGCGGCGCCATCAGGCCGCGCGCCGTCTTCGACAGGTCGATGATGAAATTGGTGGTGGGAACGTCCTCGGTGAGGTCGAAATAATGGATTCCGGCGGCGTGCGCGGCACGCGCCAACGCGATGTTGAGGTGATAGGGCAGGCAGGAGAGCACCGCCTCGACACCACCAAGGAGTTCGCCGACGAAGGCTGGATCGGCGATATCGCCCGTGCGCGTCTTGAACGGCACACCGCCCACAGGTGATTGCGCGTCGACGCCCGTAACCTCGAAGCCGCCCTCATGCAAAAGCGTTGCCGCCAGCCGTCCGACCTTGCCCAGGCCGATGACGGCGATCTTATTGAAGCTCATTCATTTCCTCCCTCTTGCGCCGCCGTTTCCTCCCGTGGCGCAAATCATTCATGCAGGCTCTATAAAGTAGAAATTCCTGAAAAGAAAACGGCCGGAATCGCTTCCGGCCGTCTATTTCATGCTCGGCAGGTGCCGACTATTCGTTGATCAGACGCTTCAGCAGCTCGATTTCGTGCGAAAGCTTGGTGTCGCCCGAAATCAATTCCTCGATCTTGCGAACGGCGTGCAGGACGGTGGTGTGATCGCGTCCACCGAAGCGACGGCCGATCTCCGGGAAGGAGCGCGGCGTCAGGGTCTTCGCCAGATACATGGCGATCTGGCGCGGCTTGACGATGACGCGAGTGCGGCGGTTCGAGACGAGTTCCTGACGCGACACGTTGTAGTGACGCGCGACGATGCGCTGGATGTCCTCGATACGCACGCGGCGCGGCTCGCCGGAGCCGACGAGATGGGCCAGAAGCTCATCGACGCGCTCGACCGTGAGGTTCGGCTCGAAGGAGCGACGGAAGAGCAGCTGGTTGAAGGCGCCTTCCAGTTCGCGACCGCTGGCCGTGATGTTGCGTGCAACATGGTTCAGAAGCTCGGGCGACATCTCCAGCGACGGATCTTCCGTGCGGGCGACGGCCAGGCGACGCTTGAGGATTTCGAGACGCATCTCGTAATCCGGCGCGTCGAGTTCGATCGCCACGCCACCCTGCAGACGCGAGCGAACGCGGGGATCGAGCGATTCCAGCTCCCACGGCGCACGGTCGGCTGCAACGACGACCTGCTTGGCGCTGTCGAGCAGCATGTTCAGGAGATGGCAGAACTCGTGCTGGATCATCTTGCCCTGCAGGAACTGCATGTCGTCGATGATCAGGAGATCGATGTTGCGCAGCGAGTCCTTCAAGGTCAGGGCGTCATTGTCGCGGATCGCGGTTGCGAAACGCCACATGAAGTATTCCGCCGTGAGGTAGACGACGCGCAGCGAGCGCGGGTTCTGAACGCCGGCATTGGCGATCGCCTGCAGGAGGTGAGACTTGCCGAGACCAACGCTGGAGTGAATGAACAGCGGGTTGAAGCGCACGGCGCCCTGGCCGGCTTCGGCGATCGTCTTTGCTGCGGCCAGCGCGACACGGTTCGAGCTGCCTTCAACGAAGGTGTCGAAGGTGAAGCGCGAGTCCAGCGGCGAGCCGAAAAGCGGCTGGCCGGAGGTTGCCGGACGCGCCTGGGCGGCGACCGACACGGCCTGCTGTACGATCTGGCCTGCATGCTGGGCGACCGGACGGCGCGCCTGCGGAGCCGCCGAGGCAACTTCCGGAACGACGACGTCCTCGACCGGCTTGATGGCGCCGCGGGTTGCGGTGCGCACCAGGATCTCGACCTTCAGAATTTCGGTATCTTCGGCCTGGAAAAGGCCGGTGATCAGGTCGAGGTATCGATTGTTGATCCAGGACTTGAGAAAGGTTGTCGGTACCGTGAGCCTTACGACGCTCTTGGAGACCGAATGAAGCTTCAGCCGGGCAAACCAGCTTGCATAGACGTCAGGTCCAACCTGAGCCCGAAGTCGCGCGCTGACACGTTCAAAAAGTACACCATCTTTCATGTCTCCCTTTTCCCCTGCCGCTTCGGCACTAATAGAGCCAAAATCCCGCGGTGCGCTGTCCCCACTGCCCAAGACATCCGCCGCCATTGAATTCATCCGCATTATGCCGCCTTCCAAATTCGACCGGCCGACGTTTTTTTCGCCCGGATTATTTCCCCGCTATGACCAGACAGCGACACCCTCATGAGCCACTCTCCAGCCGGTTCACTCAAATACCGTCCCACACACGAAACTTCTCCGGAGGGTTCGAAGACCGCCTCATGCGGCCTCGTCATCGTCTCCGGGGTTGACCGCCGCTTCCTCGCAGCAACGTCGGTCAGCCAGTTTACTTCGCGACTCCCCTACAGCCGACCGCCTACTCAACGTGCGGTCGAAAACACACAAAACATCTACGCTCTGCGACAGCCACGTCGCAGCTCAAAACACTCAAGTGCGTGAAAATTCCGAGGAACCCAATCCTCGCAGCAAGAGACACAGAACGACCAGCCTGCCGACGTGGCAGTTGTTTAGACCAAGCCTTTTCAGGTGATGTCCGGGCCCCTTGTTGACCGGCATTTAGGCAGGATCGAATGCGGGAATCAACGATGAATTTTCCGCAAAACCGACCGCGCCCCGTTGACTCTGGCGGCAGTTTTAGGGCGTCACACTCGCGTCAAAAAAGAATCGCTTTTGAATCAAGGAGATTCAGCAATCCTGCATTTTTGACACGCATAAAAAGAAAAAAAGAAAAAAGATTCTTGACTCGGGCCAGACCCAAGATTGCAGGCCCCGAGTCGAGCGCCGCTGAAGCATCCTGTCGCAAGCGATTGATTTCACTTACTTTTTCGTGTCACACGCTCGACATCAAGCTGTCGCCGAATTAACCGTACGGCAGTCAATCGGCGGAATCGAAAAAGCCCGACAAAGTTGCCGGGCTAATCATAACGATGAGTTCGTTAAAGAAATATTATGCGGTCGCGCCGACCGACAGAGCCTTCACACGAGCTGCGAGGCGCGAGACCTTGCGGGATGCCGTGTTGGCGTGCAGGACGCCCTTGCTTGCTGCGCGGGCCAGTTCCGGCTGCGCGGCGAGGAAAGCTTCCTTGGCCTTGGCAGCATCACCGGATGCGAGTGCTTCTTCGACCTGACGAACGAACGTGCGAACGCGCGAGCGACGAGCCTTGTTGACGTCGGTACGGCGGGCGATCTTGCGGGTCGCTTTTTTCGCCGAAGTTGTATTGGCCATGGATGCCTCTCTCAAGAATTCGAACAAACTCCGCTATCGCCGCGGGCCTTGCGGCCAATTCCTACACAGCAATGCGGGAGCATTATCGGAAAACCGGAGTGGCTTCCCGAACCTTGGGCGGGCATATAACCCTAAAGCTGAGCGTCGTCAACGCGCATTTTCAAGGAAACGCCGCCTTTTCTCCCCGGGATCACCTTGCGATCAACGGTTCTTGAAGACGGGTTTACGCTTCTCGATGAAGGCCGTCATCCCTTCTTTCTGGTCAGCAGTGCCGAAAAGACTATGGAACAGGCGGCGCTCAAAGCGCAGGCCCTCCTCCAGCGTGGTCTCCAGAGCCCGGTTGACGGCCTCCTTGGCCATGAGCACCGAGGGGCGGGAAAGAGACGCAATCCTGGCCGCCGCCTCAAGCGCCTCATCGAGCAGACGATCGGACGCCACTACACGCGATACAAGTCCTGAACGCTCCGCTTCCGCCGCATCCATCATCCGGCCGGTCAGCACCATATCCATCGCCTTGGCCTTGCCGACGGCCCGCGTCAGGCGCTGCGAGCCACCCATGCCGGGGATGACGCCAAGCGTGATTTCCGGCTGGCCGAATTTGGCGGTCTCCGAGGCGATGATGAAATCGCAGATCATGGCCAGCTCGCAGCCGCCGCCGAGCGCGAAGCCGCTGACGGCGGCGATGACGGGCTTGCGCACCCTCGCGACATCGTCCCATCCGCCGAGGAAATTGCGGCCATAGACATCGGCGAAGTCGAGCGGCTGCATTTCCTTGATATCGGCGCCGGCGGCAAAGGCGCGCTCGGAACCGGTCAGGACGACGGCGCCGATGGCGTCGTCATCCTCGAACGCGGCATAGGCCTGCAGCAGTTCCTTCAGCACCGTCGAGTTCAGGGCGTTGAGCGCCTGCGGGCGGTTGAGCGTGATCAGCCCCACGGCGCCTCTGGTTTCGACGATCAGCGTTTCATAGGACATGCGTTTCTCCCGGTCAGAGCAATACTGCGGCTATTTCTGGCAGGTTGGGCAATAGAAGGTCGAACGCCCGGCCTGAACGATGCGGGCGATCGTACCGCCGCAATCGGGCGTCCGGCAAGGCTGGCCTTCGCGATCATAGACGGAGAAGGAGTGCTGGAAGTAGCCGAGCGACCCATCCGTCTGGATATGATCGCGCAGCGACGAGCCGCCGGCCAGGATCGCATCGGCGATGACCTCGCGGATCGAGGTGACGAGCAGATCCATCTGTTTGGTGGGTTTGCCGGTCTTTGTCGCCAGCGTTGCGGCGGCGCGCGTCGGCTTCAGGTGTGAGCGCCACAGTGCCTCGCATACATATATATTGCCGAGGCCGGCGATGTTCTTCTGATCGAGCAGCGCGCTCTTCAGCGGCTGCGCCTTGCCCTTGAAGCGTTCGGCGAGATAGGCGGCACTCAGCGCATTGCCTGTCAGCTCGGGGCCGAGGCCATGGAGAAAGGGATTGATGTCAAGCGCCGTGCGCTCCGCCATGTCCATGAAGCCGAAGCGGCGCGGGTCATTATAGATGACGCGGCTGACACCCGCGGGACCTTCCAGATGAAAGATCGCGTGGTCGTGCTTCTCGTCCTTGGAGCGCGGGTGGTGGAACTCGCCGGGGGTTTCCGCGACCGGGCCGGTCTCGATGCGGAAGGAGCCGGACATGCCGAGATGAGCGATGATGGTGGCGCCATCATCGAGATCGATCAGCAGATACTTGGCGCGGCGGCCGAGTGAAACGATGGTCCGGCCGGTTGCCCTTGCTTCCATTCCCTCAGGAAAAGGGAAGCGCAGGTCCTTGCGCCTGAGCTCCAATCGGGCGATGCGCGCGCCCTCCATGGTGGGGGCGAGGCCGCGTCTGACGGTTTCGACTTCTGGCAATTCCGGCATCTTAACCCATCTATATCTAACATGTTTAAACCGCCGGCGATGTGCGCTATAGCGCCAAGGTGTCGCGGATCGGACCGTGGCCCACAGATAGCGCCGTCGAACAGCTTTCGCTATGGTCGCCGCATTGATTTAAGAGATATGGAGTCATTCGATGTCAGATAGCCGTACCTCCGCCGAAGGCGGCATGGAAACATCCTACGGCTTCCGCGAAGTCGCGAATGGCGAGAAGCAAGGCCTCGTCAACGACGTGTTCCACAAGGTCGCCAAGCGCTACGACATCATGAACGACGTGATGTCCGTCGGCATGCACCGCGTTTGGAAGGATGCGATGATCGCGGCGCTGAACCCGCGCAAGGAGCCCGGCTACAAGACGCTCGACGTGGCCGGCGGCACCGGCGACATCGCGTTCCGCATCATCGAAGCCTCAGGCCGGATGGCGCACTCGACCGTGCTCGACATCAACGGCTCGATGCTATCGGTCGGCGCCGAGCGCGCCGCCAAGAAGAAGCTCTCCGAGAACCTCACCTTCGTCGAGGCCAATGCCGAGGAGCTGCCCTTCGAGCCGAACAGCTTCGACGCCTATACGATCGCATTCGGCATCCGCAACGTGCCGCGCATCGACGTGGCGCTGAGCGAGGCCTACCGCGTGCTGAAGCGCGGCGGTCGCCTGCTGGTACTCGAGTTCTCCGAAGTCGACATGCCGCTGCTCGACCGCGTCTATGAAAGCTGGTCGTTCAACGCCATTCCGAAGTTCGGCAAGGCGATCACCGGCGATGCCGAGCCCTACCAGTATCTGGTCGAATCCATCCGCAAGTTCCCGAACCAGGAGAACTTCGCGGCGATGATCCGCAATGCCGGCTTCTCGCGCGTCAGCTACACCAATTACACCGGCGGCATCGCGGCCCTTCACTCCGGCTGGAAGATCTGATCGGGCATGAGCGATCTGATCGTTTCTCTCTTTTCGGCAGCAGGCGCATGAGCACGGTTTCCGCATATTTCCAGCTGGTGCGCGTCGGCTGGATCCTGGTGCGCGAGGGCGTGGTTTCCGCCCTGCCCTCCGACGACCTGCCGCCGGCGATCCGCTTCGCGAAGTCCTTCGTCGGGATATTCGCGCGCAATCGCGCCAAGTCTAAGAAGCGCAGCGACCGGCTGGCCAAGGCCGTCGAACGGCTCGGCCCCTCCTATGTGAAGATCGGCCAGTTCTTGGCAACGCGCCCCGACGTCGTCGGCGTCGAATTCGCCGACGATCTCTCGCAACTTCAGGACCAGATGGCTTTCTTCCCGGAAGCGGCGGCGAAGGCGAGCATCGCCGGCTCGCTCGGCCGCCCGGTCGAGGAACTCTACGCCACTTTCGGCGCACCGATCGCGGCCGCCTCGATCGCGCAGGTGCATCCGGCGGAAATCCGCACGCCGGAGGGACGCAGGAAGGTCGCCGTCAAGGTGGTGCGCCCCGGCGTTCGCCAGCGCTTCGCCCATGATATCGAGGCGATGTACCTCGTCGCCCATCTGCAGGAACGTTTCCTGCGATCGCACCGGCGCCTACGCCCGGTCGAGGTGACGAAGACGCTGGAGCAGACGACCAAGGTCGAGATGGACCTCAGGCTCGAGGCCGCTGCGCTTTCCGAGATCGCCGAGAACACGCAAAACGATCCGGGCTTCCGTGTTCCGACCGTGGACTGGGAACGCACCGGCCGCGACGTCATCACCATGGAGTGGATCGACGGCGTCAAGATGTCCGATGTCGAGGGCCTGAAAGCGGCCGGCCACGATCTCAACGCACTCGCCGATACGCTGATCCAGTCGTTCCTGCGCCATACGCTGCGCGACGGTTTCTTCCATGCCGACATGCACCCCGGCAACCTGTTCGTCGACCCCAAGGGCATGATCGTCGCGGTCGACATGGGCATCGTCGGGCGTCTCGGAAAGAAGGAACGCCGCTTCCTCGCCGAGATCCTCTACGGATTCATCACCCGCGACTACATCCGCGTCGCCGAAGTGCACTTCGAGGCGGGCTACGTGCCGGGCCATCACAATGTCGAGAGCTTCGCGCAGGCGATCCGCGCGATCGGCGAGCCGATCCACGGGCAGCCGGCCGAGACGATCTCGATGGGCAAGCTGCTGACGCTGCTCTTCGAAGTGACCGAACTCTTCGACATGGAGACGCGGCCGGAACTGGTGATGCTGCAGAAGACGATGGTGGTCGTCGAAGGCGTATCGCGCATTCTGAACCCGCGCTTCAACATGTGGAAAGCCTCGGAACCCGTTGTCGGCGAGTGGATTCGCAACAATCTCGGACCGAAGCGCATCGCCACCGACCTGAAGGACGGCTTCAAGGCGGCGCTGAAGCTTGCCGAGGCAGCCCCAGAGATCGCCGCGAAGACCGAACAGTTCCATCACCAGCTGATGCAGATGAGCGAGAACGGCCTGCGTTTCGACGCGGAAACGGCGGATGCGATCGGCAAGGCCGAGGCGCGCCACAACCGGTCCGGCCGGTTTGCCCTCTGGATTATTGCGCTGACGCTTCTTTTTATAGCCTGGGCGGTGACCTGACCTTTCTTCATGCAAAGGCATGGAGTGTTCGACATTTGGGATATCCCGCCGCCTGACGCCGTCGCATAGTCTCGCTTTTCAAGGAGATACGGCAGATGAAGCATGAACGCCCCGGCATCGAACTTTCCGGTCAGCCGCTGAGCTTTGCCGAAATGGCGAGGATCGGCGCGGGCAAGGTGGGGCTGTCGGCTTCGGCCAGCGGTATGACCCGCGTCGGACTGGCGCGCGCGATCGTCGAGGACGCGATTTCCATCGGCACGCCGGTCTACGGCTCGACCACAGGCGTCGGCGCGATGAAGGATGTCGAGTGGTCGCCCGAGGATCTCGACGCGTTCAATCTCGGCCTGGTGCGTGCACACCACTTCGGCACCGGCACGCCATTCTCCTGCGACATCGTGCGCAACGCCATGGCGATCCGCATCAACACGGCGCTAACCGGTCAGGTCGGCTGCACGCCGGAACTGATCGACGCCTACATGCGCATGCTGAACGCCGACCTCATTCCCGTCGTGCGGCGGACCGGCTCGATCGGCTGCGCCGATATCGGCCTGATGGGGCAGATCGGCGCGGTGCTGACGGGTGTCGGCGAGGCCGTCTATCGCGGCAAGCGCATGCAGGCCGCCGAAGCCTTCGCCGCCGCAGGCCTGCAGCCGGTGATGATGGCGCCGCGCGACAGCCTGGCCTCGCTCAGCATCAACGCCGTTTCCTTCGCCGCCGCCGCCAATGCGACACGCAACGCCGCCGCCTCGATCCGGGTGCTGCTGGCCACAGGCATGATGGCATCGGGCGCGCTCGGCGCCTCGCGCGACCCGTGGCGGGCGGTGCGCCATGTCGGCACCTCGAGCGAGGCCTTGATCGGCTCGTGGCTCTGCAATGCCTCGCATGACTGGGACTGGCCGGTGACCACCCACGTGCAAGACCCGCTCAGCCTCCGGATGATCGCGCAAGTGTTCGGTGCCGTCATCGAGAACTTGCTCACGACAGGGCACAAGATCCTCGCCGCGACCGGCCGCTCCGACGACAATCCCGTGGTGGTCGAGGGACGGGTGATGACCTCGGGCGGTTCACTGCCGCTCGACGTGACCATTCTCCTGGAATCGGCGGCGCTCTGCATGGCGCATGCGGCCAGAAACGCCTTTAACCGCTGCGTCATTCTCGGCAACGGCCAGCGGCGCGACCTGCCGGTCAACCTCGTGCCGCCGGGGCGGATCGCCACCGGCTTCGGCCCGATCATCAAGCTTGCCGGCGAAATCTTCTCGCGCGTGCTGTCGATGTCGAACCCGGTCTCGGCGCAGTCGCTTGTCGTCGCCGCCGGGCTGGAGGACGAGGCTGCCTTCCTGCCGCTGGTCATCGAGCGCTTCGAGCGGCAGATGCAGGCGCTGAGACGCCTTGCGGCGCTGGAAGCGCTGCTCTCGGCGCAGGCGGTGGACATTCTCGGCGACCGGCCGCGCGATGTCGCGGGCATGATCTACGAGGTGGTGCGCAAGCATGCGGACTTCTACACGGTCGACCGGCCGCTCTCCTCCGAAGTCGAGGCGATCGAGGAGGAACTGGGGTCCGACGAGTTCATCTCGAAGCTGATCGACGGCGTGCCGATCGCTTCCTTCGACGATTTCTTCGCGCTCGGCTCGCTGGAACGCGTCGAGCAACGGCTGACCAGCGAAGCGGTCGTCATCTGATCCCTCACTTCAGGAGAATGCGGCATGGCTGATTTCGATCTCGTTCTGCAAGGCACCGTCGTTCTGCCCGAGCGCATTGTCGAGCAAGGCTATGTGGCGGTGCGCGACGGAAAGGTCGCCGAGGTCGGTATCGGCGTTCCGCCTGCTGCCACTGACCGGCACCTGCTCGGCAAGGCGTTGATCCTGCCGGGCGCGATCGATGCCCAGACCCATTCGCTTTCGCAGAAGGACCAGGAGGATTTCATCTGGTCGACCCGCTCTGCTGCGGCGGGCGGCGTTACGACGATCGTCGACATGCCCTATGACGAAGGCAATCTCGTCTGCTCGGCGGAAGCTGTGAAGAAGAAGATCGACCATGCGAGCCCGCAGGCGCGCGTCGATTTCGCGCTCTACGGCACCGTCGATCCAGAGGAAGGTCCGGCGCGCATTCGCGAGATGGTCGATGCCGGCGTCGCGGCCTTCAAGTTCTCGACCTTCGGGACCGATCCAAAGCGCTTCCCGCGCATTCCCCCTGCTTTGCTCGATGACTGCTTCGCGGCCATCGCGCCCACCGGGCTGACGGCCGGCGTCCATAACGAGGACGACGAGGCGGTGCGCTCCTATATCGAGAAGGTGAAGGCGAGCGGGATCACCGATTACCGCGCGCACGGCCTGTCGCGCCCGCCGATCACCGAACTGCTTGCCATGCACACGATCTTCGAGACCGGCGCCAATACCGGCTGCCCCTCGCATGTCGTGCACTGCTCGCTCGGCCGCGGCTACGACATTGCCAGCGCCTACCGCCGTGACGGCTTTGAGGCGACGGTCGAGTGCTGCATCCACTATCTCGTGCTCGACGAGGAAAACGACGTGAAGCGGCTGGGCGGCAAAGCCAAGATCAACCCGCCGATCCGCCCGCGCGCCGAGGTGGAGACGCTGTGGCGCAAGGTGGCCGAGGGGGATGTCTGGCTGGTCTCGACCGATCACGTGAGCTGGTCGGAAAACCGCAAGACCAACCCGGACATGCTCGCCAATGCTTCCGGCGTGCCGGGGCTGGAGGTCATGGTGCCGCTCTTCGTGAAAGGGGCGCTGGAGCGCGGCGTGCCGCTGACCTGGGCGGCGAAGCTGATGGCCGAGAACCCGGCCAGGCATTTCCGGCTCGACCACGTCAAAGGCGCGCTGACGCCGGGCAAGGACGCCGATATCGTGGTCCTGGAACCGCGCGAGACGGTCTACGACGCCGCCGCCAGCGGCAACAACGTGGTGGGATGGAGCCCCTATAACGGCATTCGCCTGCCTTGGACCGTCTCCGCCACCTATCTGCGCGGCAAGGAGATCGCGCGCGGCTCCAGTGTTTCGGCCGCGCCCGGCACCGGCCGTTTCGCGCGACCGCTGCCCCGGCAGGTGCTTTCGGGAGGCGGTGCATGAGCCGCAACCTGCCCGTCAACGCCGACCGCATAGCCGAGGATATCGAGGCGCTGGCCGATATCACGGAGCCGGGCCATCCCTGGACCCGCCGCGCCTTCTCGCCGCTGTTCCTGAGAGGGCGTGACTATATCGAGGCACGGATGAAGGCGGCGGGGCTCCAGACCCGGATCGATGCCGCGGGAAACCTGATCGGGCGACGGCCGGGGACCAAACCGGGCTCCGGCACGATCATGCTCGGCTCGCATTCCGACACCGTGCCCGACGGTGGCCGCTTCGACGGCATTGCCGGCGTGGTCGCCGCGCTTGAGGTTGCGCGAGCCCTCTCCGAACGGAATATTGCGCTCGACCATGATCTTGAAATCATCGACTTCCTCGCCGAGGAGGTGAGCATCTTTGGCGTGTCCTGCATCGGCAGCCGTGGCATGACCGGACAATTGCCGGAGGCCTGGCTTTCGCGCAGCAGCGACGGCCGCGACCTGGCGGAGGCGATCGCCGAGGTCGGCGGCCGGCCGGGTGTGCTGCTACAGGAAAACCGGCCCGATATCGCCGGCTTTCTCGAACTGCATATCGAGCAGGGACCGGTGCTGGAGAACGGCAAGACGGACATCGGCGTGGTGACGGCGATCGCGGGCATCACGCGCATCGAAATCACCGTCGAAGGCCGCGCCGACCATGCCGGGACGACGCCGATGGACAGCCGCGCCGACGCGCTGGTGGCCGCGGCCCAGCTCGTCGTCGACATCCGCGACGCGGCCGTCGAGCGCGCCAGGCGGCCGGGCCATTTCGCGGCGACCGTCGGCGAATTCAGGATCGAACCCAACGCCGCCAATGTCGTGCCCTCGAAGGTCGTGCTCTTGATCGACGCGCGGGCCGAAATCCGCAACGACATGGATGCGTTCTGCGAGTGGCTGGATGCGCATGTTATCAAACTCGCCATTTCGCAGGGCGTTTCGATCCGCAGCCCGGCGCGCGTCTCCGACAACTTCCCGACACCCTGTGATCCCGGGCTGCTGAAGACGCTGGAGCGGGCCTGCGACAGCGTCGGCGCCACGCACCGGCGCATGGCCTCGGGTGCCGGGCACGACACCGCCTGGATCGCCAAGGTGGCCCCGGCGGCGATGATCTTCGTGCCCTGCAAGGAAGGGCGCAGCCATTCGGCCGACGAGTGGGCCGAGAACGACGATATCGCGCTCGGCGCCGCCGTGCTGTTCGAGGCGGTGCGCGAGATGGACCGGAATTTGAACGAGGAGAAGGCTTGATGGGACGCATACTCGTTGAAAAGGACGTCGAGGCCGCCGTCAAGGGCGGTTCGGTCTATGCCGCCGGCGGCGGCGGGTGGGCCGATCACGGCCGGATGCTCGGCTACGCGGCCGTCAATGTCGGCAAGCCGGAGCTCGTCTCGATCGAAGAGCTCAAGGACGACGACTGGATCGCCACGGCAGCCGCGATCGGCGCGCCCGCATCGACGACGCCCTGGGAGATGCAGGGCATCGACTATGTAAAGGCCGTGCAGCTGCTGCAGGACGCGCTCGGCGAGAAGCTCTCCGGGCTGTTCATCGGCCAGAACGGCAAATCCTCGACGCTGAACGGCTGGCTGCCGTCGGCGATCCTGGGAACGAAGGTGGTGGACGCCGTCGGCGATATCCGCGCGCACCCGACCGGCGACATGGGCTCGATCGGCATGGCCGGCTCGCCCGAGCAGATGATCCAGACGGCGGTCGGCGGCAACCGGTCAGAGAACCGCTATATCGAGCTTGTCGTGAAGGGCGCGACCGCCAAGATCTCGCCGGTGCTGCGCGCCGCCGCCGACCAGTCCGGCGGCTTCATCGCCAGCTGTCGCAACCCGCTGCGAGCCTCCTACGTGCGCGGCCACGCGGCGCTGGGCGGCATCTCCATGGCGCTTTCGCTGGGCGAGGCGATCATCGCGGCGGAGAAGATCGGCGGCTCGGCGGTGATCGACGCGATCTGCAAGACGACGGGCGGGCATATCCTCGCCGAGGGCATCATCACCAAGAAGGACGTCGTCTATACCCGCGAGGCCTTCGACATCGGCACGATCGTGGTCGGCGCCGGCGACAAGGCGGTGACCATGCATGTGATGAACGAATACATGGCCGTCGACGACGCCGAGGGCAAACGGGTGGCGACCTTCCCTTCGGTCATCACCACGCTGTCGCCCGAAGGGGAGCCGTTGTCGGTCGGCCAGCTCAAGGGCGGCATGCACGTCTTCATCCTGCATGTGCCGATGGGCATCATCCCGCTTTCTGCCAGCGTGCTCGACCCGACCGTCTATCCGAGCGTGGAGAAGGCGATGGGCATCGAGATCGCGCGCTATGCGCTGGCGGCCAAGGCGTAAGCGAGGAAATCCCTTCCCTCCGTGAGGAGAAGGGAAATCGCAATCAGAGAGGAACAGCACCATGCCGAAGGCCAATCCACGTCATCCGAAATTTCCCATTCCCGGCGGACCGGAGCTGCGCGCCAAGGGCTGGCGGCAGGAGGCGTTGCTGCGGTTGCTCGAAAACGTGCTTTCCGTGGGCGAGGATCCCGACAATCTCATCGTCTACGCCGCTCTCGGCAAGGCGGCGCGGAACTGGGCGGCGCATAAGGGCATCGTCAAGGCGCTGACCGAGATGGAGGAAGACCAGACGCTACTGATCCAGTCCGGCAAGCCGATCGGACTGGTAAAGACGCACGCCAAGGCGCCGCTCGTCATCATGGCGAACTGCAATATCGTCGGGCAATGGGCAAAGGCGGAGGTGTTCTACGAGCTGCAACGCAAGGGGCTGATCTGCTGGGGCGGGCTGACGGCCGGGGCCTGGCAGTACATCGGCAGCCAGGGCGTGATCCAGGGCACATACGAGATCTTCATGCGGATCGCCGAGCGGCGCTTCGGCGGCGATCTCCTCGGGCGCTTCGTGCTGACGGCCGGGCTTGGCGGCATGGGCGGGGCGCAGCCGCTGGCGGGGCGCATGGCGGGAGCCGCGATCCTCTGCGTCGACATCGACTCCGAACGGGCGAGGAAGCGGCAGGCGATCGGCTATCTTCAGGAGATCGCGCCCGATCTCGACACGGCGCTTGAGATGATCGATGCGGCGGTGAAGGAGAAGCGGGCACTGTCGGTCGGCCTCGTCGGCAATGCGGCGGAGATCTATCCCGAGATCGCGCGGCGCGGCATCGTGCCCGATATCGTCACCGACCAGACCTCGGCGCATGATCTCGTCTACGGCTATGTGCCGAAGGGCATGAGCCTCGAGCAGGTGAAGGCCCTGCGCGACGACGGCCAGGGGCAACTGATGGCGGCGAGCCGCGCCTCGATCGTCCAGCACGTGACCGCCATGCTCGATTTCCAGAAAAAGGGCTCCGAGGTTTTCGACAACGGCAACCTGATCCGCACGCAGGCGAAGGAAGGCGGCGTCCAGAACGCCTTCGACATCCCGATCTTCACCGAAGCCTATCTGCGGCCGCTCTTCGCGCGAGCCATCGGCCCCTTCCGCTGGATGGCGCTCTCGGGCGAGGAGAGCGACATCGCCCGCATCGACGACCTGCTGCTTACGATGTTTCCCGACAACAAGATCATCACCAACTGGATTCGGCTGGCGCGCGAGCATGTGCCCTTCGAGGGGCTGCCGGCGCGTATCGCCTGGCTCGGGCACGGCGAGCGCACGGCGCTGGCGCGGCGCGTCAACGAACTGGTGGCGAGCGGCGAACTGAAAGGCCCGGTCGCCTTCTCGCGCGACCACCTCGACGCAGGCGCCATGGCGCATCCGAACATCATGACGGAGCGGATGAAGGACGGCTCGGACGCCATCGCCGACTGGCCGCTGATCGATGCGATGATGCTCTGCTCGTCGATGGCCGATCTCGTGGTCGTGCACTCCGGCGGCGGCGGCTATGCCGGCTACATGACGAGCTGCGGCGTGACCGTGGTCGCCGACGGTAGCAACGATGCCGACGAACGGCTGGACCACGCACTGACCAACGACACGGCACTCGGCGTCATGCGCTATGCCGACGCCGGCTATGAGGAGGCGCTGGACGAGGTGGCGAAGAAGGACGTGCCGTATATCCGGCTGGGGTGAGCGGGACGCGAGGGCATAAAGCGCCATGACATGGCGCAGGCGGATAGGTCTTTGCCGTTTCATATCTGATAGATATCGAATCACGGTCGATACCGACCCTCATCGCACGGACCCCTCATGCAGCCACGCACCTACGGCATGCTTCTCGTTCTCACCGCGACGATCATATGGAGCACGGCGGGACTCTTCGTGCGGGGGCTGGATCTCGATATATGGACGGTGCTCGGCTGGCGCTCGCTGTTCGGCGGGCTGACGCTTGCGATCATCGTTTTCGCCAAGCAGCGGATCAGCGCCGTGCCCGGCCGGGTGCCGTTCTATTTCTATCCGCTGTTCGGGCTGATGGCGGCGATCTCGATGTATGGCTATGTCGGCGCGCTGAAGCTGACGACTGTGGCGAATGTTCTGGCGATCTACGCCACCGTGCCCTTCGTCGCGGCGGGGATTTCCTATGTGTGGTTGAAGGAAGCGATCTCCCGCCGGGTGCTGATCGCCAGCCTGATCGCCTTTGTCGGCGTGCTGATCGTCGCCGGCTTCGGGGCGCGGCCGGAGGACGTGGCGGGCAATGCGCTCGCCTTCCTGATGACGGTGACGTTCAGTATTCTATTGGTCGCGGCGCGGCGCTATCCGGCGCTGCGGCTGGCGCCCGTCAATGCGCTGGGCGCCGGCTTCTGCGTGCTGCTCTGCCTGCCCCTGATGTCGCACACGCTGCCGAGCTTCTCCGAAATCCTGATCCTTGCCGCCTTCGGCTCGACCACCTCGGGGATCGCCTATCTGCTGTTCATGACCGGCGGCCGGTACATTCCCTCGGGCGAAGCCGGGCTGATCGGCCTGCTCGACGTCGTGCTCGGACCGCTATGGGTGTGGCTGGCATTTTCCGAAACGCCGAGCACCGCGACCATCGCGGGCGCGGCGATCATTCTGGTGGCCGTTGCCTGGTATCTGTGGAGCGGCTTGCGCCAACCGAGGGAACCTCGGCGGACGCTGAAGAGCGTCTAACGCCGCGACAACCTTGCTGCGGCGAGTGCGGCGACCATGCCGACCGCGAGCAGCGCCAGGGTGAACATCACGACCGCATTCCAGCCATCGGCGCCCCAGAAATAGCCGCCGACGGAGCCGGCGACGCTGGAGCCTATGTAATAGGACAGGAGGTAGAGCGACGAGGCGTGGCCCTTGGTGCCCTTGGCCAGCCGTCCGACCAGCGCGCTTGCCACGGAATGGGCCACGAAGAAGCCTGACGTTAGCAACACGATGCCCAGGATGATCAGCGGCAGCGAGGCCGAGAGCGTCAACGCCACGCCGATCGCCGAAAGCGCTATGCCGGAAGGCAGCACGACGAAGTGGCCGAAGCGGTCTCCGAGCAGGCCGGCGATCCATGAGGCGGCGATGCCGAAGATGTAGACGGTGAAGATCAGGCCGAGTTCGGTCTGGTTCAGATTGTACGGCGCTTCGACCAGGCGGAAGCCGATGTAATTATAGACCGTGACGAAGGTGCCCATGGCGAGGAAGCCGATGGCAAACAGGAAGGGCAGCGCCGGGCTCCTGATATGGCCGGCCCAGGCGCCGAGATGGAAGCGGGCGTTGAAGCCCTTGCGTGGGGTGAAATTGCGCGAGGCGGGCAGGAGCAGGAAGAAGCCGATGGCCGCCGCAAGGCCGATGGCGCCCAGCGTGCCGAGCGCGATACGCCAGGAGAAGAACTCGGCCAGCGTGCCGGTGACGACGCGGCCGGCCATGCCGCCGAAGGCGTTGCCGGCGATGTAGAGGCCCATGGATGCACCGAGGCCGCGCGGATCGATCTCTTCCGAGAGATAGGCCATGGCGACGGCGGGCACGCCGCCAAGGAGCAGGCCTTCAAGCGCGCGGATGACCAGCAGCGCATGCCAGCTCGGGACCAGCGCGCAGGCGATGGTGCAGAGGGCGGCGCCGAGCAGCGAGGCGAACATCAGGCTGCGGCGGCGGAAGCTTTCGGAGACGGCGGCGGCGCAGAAGATGGCGAAGGCGAGCAGGCCCGTCGACAGCGACAGAGAGAGCGAGCTTGCGGCCGGGCTGATGCCGAAGTCGCTGGCGAAGATCGGCATCAGCGGCTGGACGCAATAGAGCAGCGAGAAGGTGGCGAAGCCCGAGAGGAACAGCGCGATGCTGGCGCGCCTGTAGGCCGGCGTGCCGCGCAGCAGGAACTGCTTTTCCTGCGCTTCGCTTCCCTGCTGTTGGGAGGCGGCATTCTCGATGACGGTCAGATGAGGACGGGAGGGGATTTCCGAGGGAACGGACTGCTTGTCTGCGGCGCGTGGCATTGAGGACCAACCTTTCACGCCCTTTGATCTAGCCAACCGACCATCATTTGTCCAATATATGGAACTGGCTTTCTTGATAGGTTTTGGAGATACCGATGGAGCTGCGCCATATCCGCTATTTCCTTGCGGTGGCCGAGGAGCAGAATTTCACCCGCGCCGCCTTTAAGCTCGGCATCGGCCAGCCGCCGCTCAGCCAGCAGATCCGCGATCTCGAAAACGAGATCGGCGCGGCGCTGTTTCACCGCGTGCCGCATGGGGCGGAACTGACGGAGGCGGGATCGGCGTTTCTGCCGGAGGCGCGCGCGGCGATTGCGTCGGCCGAAAAAGCGAAGCTTGCCGCCCAGCGGGCGACGCGCGGCGAGACGGGGCGGCTGGCTCTCGGCTTCACGGCGTCTTCGGCCTTCAACACCGCCGTCAGCGGCACGATCCGCCGGTTTCGCGGGCAATGGCCGGATGTGAGCCTGTCGCTCACCGAGATGAACAGCAACTGGCTGATGGAAAAGCTGATGCGGCAGGAGATCGACGCCGCCTTCATTCGCCCCGGGCTGGAAGACCCCAGGGATGTTCACCTGAAGCGGTTGGCGGACGAGCCGATGCTGATCGCGCTGCCGGCGCACCATCCGTTGGCGAAGCTGAAGACCGTGCCGCTCTCCGCACTTTCGGGCGAGCCCTTCATTCTCTTTCCGCGCACCGTCGGCCTCAGCCTCTACGACGATATCGTGCGCGGCTGCCGGGATGCGGGGTTCGAGCTTGTCGTGACGCAGGAGGCGCCGCAGATCCCTTCCGTCATCAATCTGGTTGCCGCCGATCTCGGCGTGTCGATCGTGCCGGGTTCGCTCGCGCACCTCAAGCTCGACGGGGTCGCCTACCGGCCGATCGAGGGGCCGCCTTTGGTGGCGCGGCTTGGACTGGCGATGCTGAAGGCGCGGCGGTCGCGCGTTGTCGGCAATCTGATGAGCCTGATCTGATCAACCAGATGGATCCCAGTAGGGCGGATCGCCGAAGGTCTTGCGCAGATGATCTGCGACGGCGCGCAGCTTGGCCGAGGGATTGCGGCCCTCGGGATGAGCCATGTAGATGAACTCGGCTTCCGGCTTGTAGCCGACGTCGATCTCGCTCAGCAGCCCCTCGCTCACCGCCGGGCCGGCGATGAAGGCGGGGAGCAGCGCGATGCCGAGGCCGGCCACCGCCGCATCGCGGATCATGTCGCCATTGTTCATGCCGAGCACCTGACTGGCGCGCACCACGATGGCGCCATCGGGCGTCTGGAAGCGCCAGTCGGAGACGCCGCGATTGGTGTAGAAAATGCCCTTGTGGCCATCGAGATCATTCAGCGTCTTCGGCGTGCCGTGGCGTTCAAGATAATCGGGGGATGCGACCAGCAGACGGCGGCTGCGGCTGAGTTTCCAGACGACGAGGCGGGAATCGACGATCGGCCCGTTGCGGACGATGGCGTCATAGCCTTCCGATGAAACATCGACGCGGCGATCATCGATATCGAGCACCAGCTGGATCTCGGGATGCTTCGCCAGAAACGGATAGAGCGCCGGGCCGAGATGCATGCGGCCGAAGGTGACGGGGGCGGCGATCCTGAGCGGCCCGGAAAGCGTACCGCGCCGCTCGGCCATCTCGGCCGTTGCGTCCTCGATCTCGCGGACGATGCGGGCGGCGCGCTCGAGAAAGGCGGTGCCGTCCTCGGTGAGCGTCAGCTTGCGGGTGGTGCGATGAAGCAGCATGCCGCCCAGCGAGCGCTCCAGTTCGGCCAGCCTTTCGCTGACCACCGATTTCGACAGGCGAAGGCGCCGCGCCGCCTCGCTGACCGAGCCGGATTCCACCACCGACACGAATGCCGTTATTCCCTCAATCTTGATCATCGTTCGGCATTTCCGAATTCGAGTTCCGCTATTTGGAGACTAATCCGAACAAAAGGAAAATGCCATCTTCCACTCATCGAACGGGGCGGCAAACGCCGACCCCACCCAAAAAGGAGATGGAAGAATGAACCGCTTGAATGGAAAAGTCGCCATCATCACTGGTGCCAGCGCAGGCATCGGCCGCGCAACGGCCAAACTCTTTGCCGCCGAAGGCGCCAAGGTCGTGGTCGGTGCTCGCCGTCAGGCCGAGCTCGACAGCCTGGTCGAGGAGATCAAGGCCGCTGGCGGAGACGCAGTCGCCGTTGCCGGCGACGTGCGCTCGGAAGATTATCACAAGGCGCTGGTCGCCGCCGCAGTCGAACGCTACGGCAAGCTCGATATCGCCTTCAACAATGCCGGTATCCTCGGCGAGGCAGGCCCGAGCACGGGTGTTTCCGAAGCCGGATTCACCGAAGCCGTGACGATCAACCTGACGGCCTCCTTCCTTGCCGCCAAGCACCAGATCGGCCAGATGGAGAAGAATGGCGGCGGCTCGGTGATCTTCACCTCGACCTTCGTCGGCTACAGCTTCGCCTTCCCCGGTGTCGCAGCCTACGCCGCCAGCAAGGCCGGCCTGATCGGCCTGACGCAGGCGCTCGCCGCCGAATACGGCCCGAAGAACGTGCGCGTGAACTCGGTGCTCCCAGGTGCCGTCGATACCGACATGTATCGCGAGATGAACGACACGCCGGACAAGCAGGGCTTCGTCACCAACCTGCATGCGCTGAAGCGCGTAGCAACGCCTGATGAACTGGCACGCTCGGTGCTCTACCTCGCCTCGGACGATTCGAGCTTCGTGACCGGCACGGCTTCGCTGGTCGATGGCGGCGCCTCGATCACCCGGACCTGATACGCATACTCGCTCGATCACCTTCGCCTTTCGGAGGGGGTGATCGCGACCCAACAGCAGGGCATTCTGCCGACCGCCCCCCCCAACAACACATCATGGGCAAGCAGCCCACCCCACAAGGATATCAATCCATGTCACGCCTTCAGAACAAGACTGCGCTTATCACCGGCGGCACCAGCGGCATCGGCCTTGAAACCGCCCGCCAGTTCATCGCCGAGGGCGCCCGCGTCGCCATCACAGGCAGCAGCGCCAACAGCGTCGCCGCCGCGCGCGCCGAACTCGGCGACAAGGCCATCGTCATCCAGGCCGACGCCGGCAATGTCGCCGGGCAGCAGGTGGTCGCCGAAGCCATCAGACAAGCCTTCGGCCATCTCGACATCCTCTTCGTCAATGCCGGCGTGGCCGAGTTCGGCCCGCTCGAACAATGGAGCGAGGCCGCCTTCGACAAGTCGATCGCGATCAACGTCAAGGGTCCGTTCTTTCTGATCCAGGCGCTGCTGCCGATCTTCTCCAAGCAGGCCGCGATCGTGCTCAATACCTCGATCAACGCGCATATCGGCATGCCGAACTCCAGCGTCTATTCGCTGACCAAGGGCGCCCTGCTGACGCTTGCCAAGACGCTGTCCGGCGAACTGATCGGCCGCGGCATCCGCGTCAACGCCGTCAGCCCCGGCCCGATCGCCACGCCGCTCTACAGCAAGCTCGGCGCATCGGAGGCGGATTCGAAGGCGATGGCCGATCATATCCAGTCGCAAATCCCGGTCGGCCGCTTCGGCGACGCGGCAGAGGTCGCCAAGACCGTGATCTTCCTCGCCTCCGACGAGGCCGCCTATATCGTCGGCAGCGAACTCGTCATCGATGGCGGGATGAGCAATCTCTGACATCGAGTGTGTCCAGTTGATATGGAAAGGCCGCGGATGTTTCGTCCGCGGCCTTTCGTTTGTGTCAGGCGGCTTCGACCAGCCGGCGAATGGCTGTCTCCAGCGTTGTCGACCCCCTCTCGGGCTGGCCTTCGAAGCGGATCCAGCCCTCGTTGAAACCGTCGATCATGCGGATGCGTGGCATGGGGTTGCGCATGCCCTGCCCTTCGAAAAGCTCCTCCCAGCTCTCGCGCGCGACGACTTCCGCGCTGACCGGCTTGCCGAGAACCTTGGAGAAGGCAGCGGCGATATCGGCAGGTGTTACCTTCTCCGGGCCCTGCAGCTCGACGATGCGCTTGCCGGTCCAGTTCTCCCGCAACAGTGACGCTGCCCTTTCGCCGACATCGGCGACCGAGACCATCGGATAGGCCTGGTCGAGCGGCTGGAGAAAGCTTGCGATGACGCCGACCTCGCGCGCGGCCGCCAAATCCCATGCGGCGTTCTCCATGAACCAGGCGGCGCGGAGGAAGGCGATCGGCAGCGGCAGGCCCGACAGCTCCCGCTCGACGAGGCCCAGCTGACTGAGCAGATTCGGCTCCTTGGCCTGCGCGCCGATGGTGGAGAGGCAGACGACCCTTTCCGGTCGCGCCCGCAACAGCGCCGTCTTCAAGGCGGCAATGACGGCGCGCACTTCCGGGAAGCCTGATGTCGGGTCGAAGGTCGGCGGGATCAGCAGGAAGACGCCCTCCGCACCGGTGAAGGCGGCGGTTAGCGCATTAGCATCGGTCATGTCGGCCAGCGCCAGTTCGGCGCCCCGCTCGCGCCAGGCCTTGCCTTTCTCGGCGTTGCGAAGGATGGCGCGCACCGGCAAACCCGTCTGCAGCAGCTGCGTGGCGACGATGCCGCCGACCTGTCCGGTTACTCCTGTAATGGCGAACATTGGAAACTCCTTTGGTTCCGTTTTCCGTTCGCCCGCAAAATGATCCTTTCCGATCTTTGATTGAAGTGCTCATATGTCATGGTATTGGTGACTGAAAATCACGGATTGATCGATGTTCGACGGACGATTGCTGAACGGGGTGAGTGTGCTGGCGGCGGTGATCGAAAGCGGCAGCTTCGCGCGGGCGGCGGATGCGATGGGCCTGTCGCCATCAGGCGTCAGCCGCGCCATCGCCCGGCTGGAAGGCCGCATCGGCTTGCGGCTGCTCGACCGCACCACCCGCACCATGCGCCTGACCGACGACGGCGCCCGCTTTTATGAGCAGGTGGCGCCGCTCCTGAGCGGCATCGAGGAAGCGGCGATGGCGGCCTCGGGCGTGGCGCAGTCGGTGCGCGGGCGGCTCAGGGTCAATGTCGATCCGTATTTCTCGCGACTGGTTCTCGGGCCCAGGCTCGGCGCGTTTCTCGATCTCTATCCCGAGCTGCAGATCGAGATCATCACCCGCAACGAGATCGGCGATCTGGTGGCCGACGGCATGGACGTGGCGGTGCGCTTCGGCGATCCCGCGCAGACCACGCTGATCTCGCGGCTCCTGATGCGCACGCGGGTGATCACCATCGCGGCGCCTGGCTATCTCGCCAAGCATGGGCAGCCGATGGCACCCGGCGATCTTGCCGACCACACCTGCATCCAGTTCCGGGATTCACTCACCGGGCGTCCCTTCGAATGGGAATTGCGGCGTGGCGCCGAGGTCGTGCCGATCGAGACGCGCGGACGCATTCTCGTCAACGACGCCGGCACGACGCTCGCCACCTGCCTTGCCGGGATCGGCATCGCGCAGGTGTTTTCGCTTGGGATGCAGGACTATCTGGAAAGCGGCCAGCTGATCGACCTGTTTCCGGATTGGCCCGACGAGACCTTCCCGCTCTACGCTTTCTATCCTTCCCGCCAGCATGTGCCGGCGAAAGTCAGGGCGTTCATCGATTTCTGTGTCGGGATCGTTCAGGAATAGGGAGTGAGGAGGCAGCTGCAGCCCGCCTGAACGGCCAGTGGTCGGCCGGCGCCGATTGCTTAATATCCGCCAAAGGCTTAGGGTTTGCGCCAGAGAATTTTTCTGCGAGCAGGCGTCATGGTTTTCAGCGGCAAACGCATCCTCCTCATCATCTCGGGCGGCATCGCGGCCTATAAGAGCCTCGACCTGGTCCGGCGGCTGCGCGAGCGCGGCGCTGCTGTGCGGCCGGTGATGACCTCGGGTGCGCAGGAATTCGTGACGCCGCTCGCCGTCGGTGCGCTCGCCGCCGATCATGTTTTCACCGATCTCTTCTCGCGTCAGGACGAGCAGGATGTCGGACACATCCGCCTGGCGCGTGATTGCGATCTTGTGCTGGTCGCGCCCGCCACCGCCGACCTTATGGCGAAGATGGCCAACGGGCTTGCCGACGATCTCGCCTCGACGGTGCTGCTTGCCACCGACAAGCCGGTGCTGATCGCACCCGCGATGAACCCGCATATGTGGAGCCATGCTGCGACCAAGCGCAATGTCGAAACGCTTCGAGCCGACGGTATCCGTTTCGTCGGCCCGATGGCGGGCGAGATGGCGGAGAGCCGGGAAGCGGGTGTGGGCCGCATGGCTGAGCCGTTGGATATCGTGGCGGCCGCCGAGGTGATCCTAGACACCACCGCCAAGCCGCTCGCCGGCCGCAAGGCGATCGTGACCTCGGGTCCGACGCATGAGCCGATCGACCCGGTTCGCTATATCGCCAACCGCTCGTCAGGCCGCCAGGGGCATGCCATCGCCGCGGCGCTGGCACGGCTCGGCGCCGACGTGACGCTGGTCTCGGGGCCGGTAACGATCGCCGATCCCGCCGGCGTCAGGACCATTCATGTCGAGCGTGCGGAAGAGATGCGCGACGCGGTGCTGACCGCCCTTCCCGCCGACATCGCGGTGATGGTCGCGGCCGTCGCCGACTGGCGCGTCGCCTCGGCTTCCGACCAGAAGATCAAGAAGCATCCGGGCGAATCCATCCCGACGCTGGCGCTGACCGAGAACCCGGATATCCTGAAGACCATCGGCCATCACACGATGCGGCCGAAGCTGGTGGTCGGCTTCGCGGCCGAGACCCAGGACGTGGACAGCAATGCCAAGGCGAAGCTGGAGCGCAAGGGCGCCGACATGATCGTCGCCAACGACGTTTCGCCCTCGACCGGTATCATGGGCGGTGCGCGCAATCGCGTGAAGATCGTCAGCCGCAGTGGGGTCGAGCAGTGGCCCGACATGGCGAAGGACGACGTCGCGGCCAAGCTGGCGGAGCTAATCGCTGAACGTCTCAGGCAGGGATAGCGACCGGCTCGGCCTTTGCTACCGCTTCCATCGGCTGGAACGGCATGACATCGAGGCCGCTATCCGTCAGCGTTACCGCGCTGCCGTCGGGGATCTCCGCCCAGGCATCGACGTCGTCATTGAGCGGCTCGGAGACGAGGCAATGGCCCTTGCCCATCGGCGAGGCGTACAGCGTCGGCGCCTTGCGATCGGTTGCGTAGCGGATGGCATAGAGCGACTTGCCGTCGGAGAAGGCGGCCGTATAGCGCACCAGCACGGAGCCAAGAATGTTCTCCGACAGACCTTCGACGAAGCGGATCATCTCCGCCATGGCCGCGGTCGGGGTCTGGCGCAGGCCGAACTGCAGGGCGAGCAGGAACATGAGTTCGGAATCGGTCGTGCCGCCGCGGGCGTCGAAGAGATGGTCGTCGAGCATCGCCTCCATCGGCCGGCGGAGACGCTCGAAGCCTGCTATCTGGCCATTGTGCATGAACGACCAGTTGGCAAAGACGAAGGGATGACAGTTGTCGCGCCGCGTGCCTCCGCCGGTGGCCGCGCGGACGTGGGCAAGGAACAGCGGCGAGCTGATCTGCCGCGCGATGCTTTTCAGGTTGCAGTCCGACCAGGCGGGCAGCGTATCGCGATAACGGCCGGGTTCGGGGTGATCGCCATACCAGGCGATACCGAAGCCATCACCATTGGTGGCGGTCTTGGCGCGGGTAGCACAGTGGGATTGTTCGATCAGGGAGTGCGCAGGCGAGGATACCAGCTCCTCAAGGTAGAGGGGTTTTCCGCGATAGGCAGCCCAGCGACACATGCTCTCTCACTCCGCACCCGCGATCCGAAGCGGGATAATGCTTTGAACGCACCGATGATTGTCGAATCGGATGGTTAACAAAACCGAAACACCGGTATCGCTTGCAAGCGGAAGATGACCTTTTTTCGGCATTGCGCCGATCAACTTGCGTGAACGGGACGAGTTGTTTCGAGAGGATGGCATCGCAAGAATGCATGCCGGGCGACCGCCTTGATGGAAATGCGGGAATGCCTTATATTCAGGAGTAGGAGGCAGGTTGCTGCCTGCCTCCCGTTTGCTTATCCTAAGAAATTGACCCGGATCTCGAGCAGCCAGCTGGTCCGGGTTTTTCTTACTCTAAGCGTGATGCCAAGTGGAAACCACATAGCTCACCTCCTTGTGGGACGGCGAGGCCGATCGCCGCGGTCGGGGTTGCCCATCTTCCCCGATCCCGCCGGCTGGCACGGCGGACGCTGCTTTCCCCTCCCACGGCCCCATCGATATCACGCGAGAGTTGTAAATTCCACAGATACGGAATTAGGCCTTGCATCCGGCGGAAATCATCTTACCTTTTGCTTATCGACAACAGAACGAAAGGAAGGTGATCCGATGTCTAATGAGATTTCGGACCTCGTAACGGGCTTGGAAGTGGTGATGAAAGCGAGGCAGCCCTCGCTCTAAAACCCGCCTTCCTGGGATCGCTTTGAAGCGGTCCGGCCGGTTACAGGCCAAAACTCAGTTAAGGGTCGCCTCGTGCGGCCCTTTTCGTTCTAGTCCTTCAGGATTGACGCAGATGCGCATTCGGCATATTCACCAAGTCANNTGACTTGGTGAATATGCCGATGAAACCGATCAGTCGAACAAACCTCGCCGATACCGCGATCGAATCCATCCGCGGCGAAATCCTCGGCAAGCGCTGGGCCGTTGGCGAGAAGCTGCCGAACGAGGCAGAGCTGTCCTCCATGCTCTCCGTAAGCCGCGGCACCATCCGCGAAGCCGTGCGCGCGCTGGTTTCGCAGGGCCTGCTCGAGACCCGCCAGGGTTCGGGCACCTATGTGCTTTCCGCGACCGATGCATCAACGCCGCTGACCATGGCGCGGCGCGCCAGCCTGCGCGACCAGTTTCAGGCGCGCTGCGCGCTCGATGTCGAGGCGGCGCGACTTGCCGCTGCACGTCAAACGCCGGAAATCATCGCCGAGCTGCGCAAACTGCTCGCGGCGCGCGGCAACTATGCCGGCGGCGACAAGTCAGGCTTCATCGCCCGCGACCTCGCCTTTCACAAGGCGGTCATCGCCGCATCCGGCAATCGCGCGATGATCGAGATCTACGATTTCTTTTCCTCCACGATCGCCGAGACGATCGAAGCGACGCTTGGCGAGGAAGTGCCCGAACCCGACATGCAGGCGCACGCCGCCATCATCGATGCCATTGCCAGCGGCGATCCGCAGCAGGCCGATGCCGCCGTTCGCCGTTTCATGGCTCCCGTTATCACTGCCCTCGATAGAATGATCCTTTCATGACCACATCCCCAAACTCATCCGCTTCGACCTATACGCTGGCCGACGAGCAGTTGATCGACGCCGAGGCCGACAGCATGCCCGCACCACAGCATGCTACCGCGGGCAGCACCGCGGCCCGCATCCTGCTTGGCGCCAGCCTGGTGCTGATCGCATTCAACCTGCGTCCTGTTTTCTCCAGCGCCTCGGCGCTCCTGCCCGAAATACGCAGCGAGCTTGGCCTTTCTGCCTTTGGCGCCAGCCTGTTGACGACGTTGCCCGTCGTCTGCCTCGGCGCCTTTTCGCCGCTCGCGCCGCGACTGGCGCAGCGCATCGGGGCGGAGCGCACGCTGCTCGGCGTGCTGTTCCTTTTGGCGCTCGGCACCGGCCTGCGGGGCCTTTCCTCATTGCCGCTGCTGTTTGTCGGCACCGCCCTTGCCGGCGCCTGCATCGCGGTCGGCAATGTCCTGCTGCCCGGCCTCGTCAAGCGTGACTTCGCGGATCGCGCCGCGCTGATGACCGGCTTCTATACGATGGCGCTCTGCGCGGGCGCCGCGAGTGCTGCGGGCTTCACGCTGCCGATCGAGAGGGCGCTTGGCGGCTCGATGCCGGGCGCGCTGGCGATCTGGGCGCTGCCGGCGCTGATTGTCGGGCTGATCTGGCTGCCGCAGGTTCTGGCCACCAAGACGCAGGTCAAGCGCAGCGGCTTTTCGGTCGAGGGTCTATGGCGGGATCGGCTTGCCTGGCAGGTGACGCTGTTCATGGGGCTGCAGTCGGCGCTCGCCTATTGCGTCTTCGGCTGGCTGGTGCCGATCCTGCGCGAACGCGGGCTGGATGGCGTCACGGCCGGCGCGATCGTCTCGGTGTCGGTCATGATCCAGGCCGCCGCCTGCCTGGTGGCGCCTCAGATCGCCGTCAGGGGCAACGACCAACGGCTGATCAATTCCTCGCTCTGCGGCCTCGCCGTCATTGCCCTGCTCGGGCTGCTCTTTGCGCCGCTCTCAACCGTCTGGATCTGGGCGGTGCTGCAGGGGATCGGCCAGGGCGGGTTGATTGCGGTCGCAATGACAACGATCGTGCTCAGGTCGCGCGACCCGCATGTCGCGGCGCATCTTTCGGGAATGGCGCAATGCGTCGGCTACCTGCTGGCCGCCATCGGCCCTCTGATCGTCGGGCTGATCCGCAGCTGGACGGGAAGCTTTGCCTGGTGCGCCGTTCTCTTCGTGGCGCTCGGCATCGGTGCTGCGATCAACGGCTGGAGCGCCGGCCGGGCACTGCATGTCAACGCGCGCACGACCGAGAAGAAGGGCTGAGGCTCACCATCTCTTGATCGCCGCTCTTGATGTTCCGATGCTAGGCTTCGGCGACGAATGCACAGCCGGAGGAAGAGCATTGCGGTTACGATCCCTCGCCCTGTTGATGGCGCTGGCGCTTGTCGCGCCGACGGTTTCGCAGGCGCAGAACAATGCGCCCCCGGTTCGGGAAGGCGTGCTGAAGCTGCTGCCTGGCGATTCCGTGACCGACCACGAGATCACGATCGGCGGCAAGAAGATCGGTTTCACGGCTACCGCCGGCACGCTCGATCTCTTTGGGCCGGACGGCGCGCAGACGGGCGCGATGTTCTACACCGCCTATGTGAAAAAGGACGGCGGCCCGGATCGGCCGCTGACCTTTGCCTTCAACGGCGGACCGGGTGCGGCCTCGGCCTTTCTCCATCTCGGCCTCGTCGGCCCGCGCATCCTCGATTTCGGCCCCAAGGGCGATGACGGCGCGGATGCGAAACTCGTTGATAACGAGCAGAGCTGGCTCGATTTCACCGATCTCGTCCTCATCGACCCGATGGGCACCGGCTGGAGCCGCACCGCGAAGGCCGACGACGCCGCCAAATATTACAGCGTCGGCGCCGATGCGGAGAGCATCGCCAAGGCGATCGCGCTCTATGTCGCGCACAACGACCGCGCAGGGGCACCGAAATATCTGCTCGGCGAGAGCTATGGCGGATTTCGCGCCGCCAAGGTCGCCGGGGCGCTGAAGGACAGCCAGGGGATCATCATTTCCGGCGCGATCATGCTTTCGCCGCTGCTCGAGGGGCAGCTGATGTTCAACGCCGACCAGTTCGCGCTGGGTGCCGCGCTTGAACTCCCCTCTCTTGCCGCCGCCGAGATGGATCGCCACAACGGCTTCGACGAGGGCAAGCAGCGGGAGGCGGAGAAATTCGCGCTCGGCGACTATCTGACCACGCTTGCCGGTCCGGCGCCGACGGGCGATGCGGCGAAGACGTTCTACGGCAAGCTTGCCGCGATGACGGGCATTCCCGCCGACGTCGTCGAGAAGAACCGCGGCTTTCTGGGCGGCGCCTTCGCCAAGCAGTCGGGCGGGCTGACAGGAAAGGTAATGAGCCCCTATGACGCAGCCTTTGCGACGCCCGACCCCTATCCCGAGGCGGCTTACGACCGCAGCGACGACGCCATACTCGACGGCTTCACCCGCGCCTATGGCGGCGCCTTCGCCAGCTATGCGCGCAACGAACTCGGCTTCAAGACGGATATGACCTATTCGCTGCTCGACAGCGACATCAATCGCAAATGGGAGTGGGGCGGCCGGGGCGGAAGCGGGCGCCTGCAGGCGAGCGTGACCGACGATATCAGGCAACTCCTTGCCTCCAATCCGAAATTCCACCTGCTGATCGCCCATGGCTACAGCGACATGGTCACGCCCTATGGCGTCAGCCGCTACGTGGTCGATCACCTGCCGGCTTCGCTTGCCGGTGATCGCGTGACGCTCAACGTCTATCGCGGCGGCCATATGTTCTATACGCGGGCGGCGCAGCGCGCCGCCTTTACCGCCGACGCCAAGGCGTTCTACGCCGCGCGGCCGGGTGCATCGCCCGCCGATTAAGGACATTGCCAGAGCTCGCGGCGGTTGCCTTGATCTTGCGCTGCACCATTTATAGCGGCAATTGGGGTTGCCGCCGGCTGGCCGCGCCATAGTTATAGCTGCATGTCATACACGGATCAGCCAGTACCCGCCTCGAAACCGCTGCCGGTTCCGGGGGAATCGCAGTTGCTTTCAGCGCTGCGCGACCATCCCGAGGACTACGCGCTCTTTCTCGATATCGACGGGACCCTGCTCGATCTGGCCGAGGTGCCCGACGCGATCGTCGTGCCGCCTTCGCTGCCGACGGAACTCGATGCGCTGTCGCGAAGGCTCGGCGGCGCGCTGGCGCTGGTGACGGGACGCGGGCTCGACTATGCCGGCGCCCTGTTTGCGCCCTTTCCCTTTCCGATCGCCGGACTTCACGGCGCGGAACTGCGCTGGCCCGATGGCGCGGTCACCAAGGCCGAAGCGACGCCCACCTTCGAGCAGTTGAAGCACGACCTGCGCGACGCGACGAAGGATCTGGTGGGCGTCTTGATCGAGGACAAGGGTGCAGCGGTTGCCGCGCATTATCGCCTCGCGCCGGAGAAGCAGACGGAACTCGAGCCGATAATGCAGGCGTTTCTCGCGGCTGCAGGGCCGAATTGGACCCTGCAACGCGGCAAGATGGTGCTCGAAATCCGCCCGGCCAGCGCCGACAAGGGCCGGGCCGTCGAAGCCTTTCTCGCAAGGCCGCCGTTTTCCGGGCGGCGCCCGATCACCATCGGCGACGACGTGACCGACGAAGCAATGTTTCACGTCGCCAACCAGCGCGGCGGTTACTCGATCCGGGTCGGCCAGCCGCGGCAGGAAACCGCGGCGTCCATGATTTTACCGGCCGCCTCGGCCCTGCGGGAACTGATTGCCCGGATCGCCGTTTGATCCACGCAATCGATTGCCCGCCATAATGAAAGGAATTTTCCGTGAGCCGACTTGTCATCGTATCCAATCGCGTGCCCGCTCCCAAAAAGGGCGGTGCGGCGGCGGGGGGGCTTGCCGTTGCGCTTGAAGCCGCGCTGCAGAAGCGCGGCGGCATCTGGATGGGCTGGTCCGGGAATTCGAGCGGCGACAACGAGCCGGGACCGCTGTCGCTGCAGGAAGACGGCAACATCACCTACGCGCTGACCGACCTGACCGAGAAGGACGTGGACGAATATTATTTCGGTTTCGCCAACCGGGTTCTATGGCCGATCTGTCACTATCGCCTCGATCTCGCGGAATACGGCCGCAAGGAGATGGCTGGCTATTTCCGGGTCAACCGCTTCTTCGCGCACCGGCTGGCACCGCTGCTGGAGCCCGACGACACGATCTGGATCCACGACTACCATCTGATCCCGCTTGCCGCGGAACTGAGGCAGATGGGCATCAAGAACAAGATCGGCTTCTTCCACCACATTCCCTGGCCGCCAGCCGACGTGCTTGCCACCATGCCAGTCCATGAAGAGATCATGCGCGGACTTGCCGCCTACGATCTTGTCGGTTTCCAGACCGATTACGACCTGGAGAACTTCGCCGGCTGCCTGCGGCGCGAGGAAATGGGCGATGCGATCGGCGACGGCCGCTTCACCGCCGGCGACAAGGTCTTCAAGGGAGGCGCCTACGGCATCGGCATCGAGACGGAAGCCTTCGCCGAGTTCGCGCGGAAGGCGGTCAGCCACGCGATGGTGCACAAGGCGCAACGCAGTATCGAGGGACGCGAGCTGATCATTGGCGTCGACCGGCTCGACTATTCCAAGGGGCTGACGCAGCGCATCGACGCCTTCGAACGCTTCGTAAAGACCAACCCGGCGCATCAGAGCAACGTGACCTATCTGCAGGTGACGCCGAAATCGCGATCCGAAGTGCCGGAATACGAGCAGATGCAGCGCACCGTCGCCGAGCAGGCCGGGCGCGTCAACGGCGCGCTCGGAACGGTCGATTGGGTGCCGATCCGCTACATCAACCGCTCCCTCAGCCGGCCGATCCTGGCGGGGCTCTACCGGCTCGCCAAAGTCGGACTGGTGACGCCGCTCAGGGATGGGATGAACTTGGTCGCAAAGGAATATGTCGCGGCGCAGGACCCCGAAGATCCAGGCGTTCTGGTGCTTTCGCGCTTCGCCGGCGCCGCCCGCGAATTGAAGGGCGCGCTGCTGGTCAATCCCTACGATATCGAGGGCACGGCCAATGCGATCGCCCGGGCACTCAATATGCCGCTCGAGGAACGCCAGGAGCGCTGGCGTAAGATGATGGACTATCTTCTCGTCCACGACGTCTCGCAGTGGTGCGACGATTTCCTGCAGGATCTGCGGGCTGCCTGAGGCCTTCGTCGCAAATAATAGGTAGACCGGCGCAACCGTTCTCGTCTTGCACGACGGCTTGCCTTAAAAGAAACGAAGCATCCGGATGCCGGGCGCTTCAAGCGCGTGCCGGCATCGCTTCTTTCGCAAGGACCCACGCATGGCGCGCCCGAATTTTCTCATCCTGATGGTCGACCAGTATAACGGGACGCTGTTTCCCGATGGGCCGGCCGAGTTTCTTCACGCGCCGCATCTGAAAGCCCTGGCGAAGCGCTCCGTGCGCTTTGCCAACACCTATACGGCAAGCCCGCTCTGCGCGCCGGCGCGGGCGTCCTTCATGTCCGGGCAACTGCCGAGCCGCACCCGTGTCTACGACAACGCCGCCGAATTCGCCTCCGACATCCCGACATTTGCGCATCATCTTCGCGCGGCCGGCTATCACACAGCACTTTCGGGCAAGATGCACTTCGTCGGTCCCGACCAACTGCACGGCTTCGAGGAACGGTTGACGACCGACATTTATCCGGCCGATTTCGGCTGGACGCCCGACTATACCAAGCCCGGCGAGCGCATCGACTGGTGGTACCACAATCTCGGCTCGGTGACGGGCGCGGGCGTGGCCGAAATCACCAACCAGATGGAATATGACGACGAGGTTGCCTACAACGCGACCCGCAAGCTCTACGACCTCTCGCGCCGGCAGGACGATCGCCCCTGGTGCCTGACGGTCAGTTTCACGCATCCGCACGACCCCTATGTGGCGCGCCGCAAGTTCTGGGATCTCTATGAGGATTGCCCTCACCTCGACCCTGAAGTCGGCACCATTCAGTTCGAAGAGCAGGACCAGCATTCGCAGCGGCTCTTGAAGGCCTGCGATTACGACGCCTTCGAGATCACCCGCGAGCAGGTGCGCAACGCACGGCGCGGCTATTTCGCCAACATCTCCTATATCGACGAGAAGGTCGGAGAGTTGCTCGACGTTCTCGAGCGCGGGCGCATGGCCGAGGATACCGTCATCCTCTTCGTTTCCGACCACGGCGACATGCTGGGCGAGCGCGGGCTGTGGTTCAAGATGTGCTTCTTCGACGGTTCCGCGCGCGTGCCGCTGGCAATCGCAGCACCCGGCTGGGAGCCGAAGCTGGTCAGCCAGCCGGTTTCGACGCTGGACGTGACGCCGACGCTGGCCTCGCTCGCCGGCATCGACATCACCAAGCTTAAGCCCTGGACCGACGGCGAGGACCTGACGCCGCTTGCGACAGGCACGGGAACGCGCGGGCCGGTGCCGATGGAATATGCGGCCGAGGGTTCGATCGCGCCGCTGGTCGGCCTTCGCGACGGCAAGTTCAAGCTGACGCTCTGCGACAAGGACGCGCCGATGCTCTTCGACCTCGACGCCGACCCGAAGGAATTGAAGAACCTCGCCACCGATCCCGCCTATGCGGACACACTGGCGCATCTGACCGCGCAGGCGGAGAAGCGCTGGAACCTTGCCAGCTTCGACGCCGCCGTGCGTGAAAGCCAGGCGCGGCGCTGGGTGGTCTACGAGGCGCTGCGCAACGGCGCCTATTATCCCTGGGACTACCAGCCGCTGCAGCGCGCCTCGGAGCGCTACATGCGCAACCACATGGACTTGAATGTGCTGGAAGAAAACCAGCGCTATCCGCGCGGCGAGTGAGATTGCCGTTTCGATGGAGAATGGTTAGGTTTCGCCATCGAAACAGGGAGAAAATCATGAAAATCAGCGCTCGCAACCGCCTCAAGGGCAAGGTCGTCGAGATCACGCTCGGCGCCACGACGGCGCATGTGCGCATCGATATCGGCGGCGGCTCTATCGTGACGTCGTCGATCACCAACGAGGCTGTCAAGGAACTGGGGCTGACCGTCGGCTCCGACGCCTATGCCGTGGTCAAGGCGTCGGATGTGATGGTCGCGGTGGATTGATTGTATTTTGGGGTGAGGTTGTGCCGTGTGGCCCCCTCATCGCCTCGCTACGCTCCGGCACTTCTCCCCGTTGGGGAGAAGGGACAAGGGGCGGCGCTTTGCCCCGATAGCAACAGATTCAGCAGCATTATCGTAAACGGTAGTGACAGAAGCGAGCGGCCCGCGACATCCCCTTCTCCCCCATGGGGAGAAGGTGGCGGCAGCCGGATGAGGGGGCTACCCGCCGCAACATCAGCCACCCTACCGCCCATCACGCCGCCTTGGCGACGTGATATTCCTTGATGGCGACCATCTTGATCGCGGGGAAGCGTTCGGATTCGTAGCGCAGCGAGAAGCTGTCCTGCGCCAGGAAGACCGGGTCGCCGTCGAGGTCGCGGGCGATATCGCCGCGCTTGACGTTCAGGAACTTCTCAAGCTCGGCCGGCTGATCCGAGGAAATCCAGCGGCAGACGGAGAAGCGCGACATTTCGAACGAGACCGGCAGCGTGTATTCGGCCGACAGGCGTTCCTTCAGAACATCGAGCTGCAGGGCGCCGACGACGCCAACGATAGCCGGCGAACCATCTTCCGGAGAGAAGAGCTGAACGACGCCTTCTTCGGCCATCTGCTGCAGCGCTTCCTTGAGCTTCTTCGCCTTCATCGCGTCTTCCAGGCGCACGCGGCGCAGGATTTCCGGCGAGAAATTCGGCACGCCCTGGAACACCAGCGCCTCGCCTTCGGTCAGCGTATCGCCGATCCTGAGCGTCCCGTGGTTCGGGATGCCGACGACGTCGCCGGCGAAGGCGGTGTCGGCCAGCTGGCGCTGCGAGGCGAAGAAGAACTGCGGCGCCGTGAGCCCGAGCTGCTTGCCGGTGCGGGCAAGACGCGCCTTCATACCGCGCTCCAGCTTGCCGGAGCAGATGCGGGCAAACGCGATGCGGTCGCGGTGGTTGGGGTCCATGTTGGCCTGGATCTTGAAGACGAAGGCCGTCATCTTGTCTTCGGCGGCATGCACGGTCCTGATATCGGCGACCTGATCGCGCGGCGGCGGCGCGAACTCGCCGAGCGCGTTGATGAGATCGCGGACGCCGAAATTACGCAGCGCCGAGCCGAAGAAGACAGGCGTCAGGTGGCCTTCGAGGAAGGCCTTGCGGTCGAACGGGCGGCAGGCCTCGATCGCCAGTTCCGTCTCGTCGACGAAGGCCGAGCGCTCGTTTTCCGGCAGGCGGTCGGCAACGGCCTGCGGGCCGTTAACCTTGGTGGGCGTCACTTCGGTATCCGAGCCGCGCACCGTGTTGTCGGCAAGGTGATAGGAACCGCAGAAGGTCTTGGAGCGGCCGATCGGCCAGGTGACCGGGGCGGTGTCCAGCGCCAGCTTCTCCTCGACCTCATCCAGGATCTCGAAGGGATCGCGGCTTTCGCGGTCCATCTTGTTGATGAAGGTGATGATCGGGATGTCGCGCATGCGGCAGACTTCGAAGAGCTTCAGCGTTCTGGGCTCGATACCCTTGGCGGCGTCGATGACCATGACGGCGGCGTCGACCGCCGTCAGCGTGCGGTAGGTGTCGTCGGCGAAGTCTTCGTGACCGGGCGTATCGAGAATGTTGAAGACATTGCCTTCATATTCGAAGGTCATCACCGAGGTGACGACCGAGATGCCGCGCTCGCGCTCGATCTTCATCCAGTCCGACCGGGTCTGGATGCGATCCTTCTTCGCCTTGACTTCACCGGCGAGCTGAATGGCGCCGCCGAACAGCAGCAGCTTTTCGGTCAGCGTCGTCTTGCCCGCGTCCGGGTGGGCGATAATAGCGAATGTGCGGCGGCGGGAAACCGCCTCGGCGAGACTTTCGGCCATGCTATGAATCCTGTGGAGTTGCGGCGTATCTAGCGATTTAGGCGCCGCTTTGCAATTGACCTTGGCCTTGCGGGGGCAAAGTAATGGCGCATGACCATTCACACAGATACCCGCCCGACCCTCAATCTCCTGCGTCTGCCCCATGGCGAAGGCATCGAGCTGCCCGCCTACGAAACCAAGGGTGCCGCCGGCATGGACCTGCGTGCCGCCGTAGACGACGGTGCGCCGATGGTGCTTGCATCAGGCAAACGGGCGCTGGTGCCGACCGGGCTGATCTTCGAGATCCCCGAGGGCTTCGAAGGCCAAATCCGCCCGCGCTCCGGCCTCGCCTTCAAGAACGGCATCACCTGCCTCAACACCCCGGGCACGATCGACAGCGATTATCGCGGCGAAGTGAAGGTGCTCCTGATCAATCTCGGCGAGGAGCCGTTCGAGATCACCCGCGGCATGCGCATCGCCCAGATGGTGATCGCGCCGGTGACCCAGGCGCGCGTTGCCGAGATCACCGAGGCGAGTACGACGGCGCGCGGCGCCGGCGGCTTCGGCTCCACGGGCGTGTGATGGGCAAGGCGACCGATAGCTCCGGCCTCAATTTCCAGCAGGACTATTTCGCCGACGACAAGGCTTGGGCCGCGCTGGTGTCGCTTCTCTCTGATACATTCGGCATCGATCTCGAGCCGCTGAAGCGTCTCGGCGGCGCCGATCCCGCCAGCATGCCCTTCGGCTGGTTCGACGAGACAGGACTTCTGGCCGCCAACCTCTCGGCCTTCGCCATGCCGATCGTCATCAACGGCCGCAAAATCAATGCCGCCGGCCTGCAATCGGGCGCCGTGCGGCCGCCTTGGCGCGGGCGCGGGCTTTATCGCGACGTGACCCGAAAGGCGCTCGACTGGTGCGCGGTTCAAGGTTTCGAGGCGATCGTGCTCTACACGGACAAGCCTGATCTCTACACGCCCTATGGTTTCCGCTCGCTGCCGATGCATCTCTATGCCGGCGCGGCGCCGGAGCCTGTGATGGGCGCCCAGCCGGCGCGGACGCTCGACCCGTGGAAGCCCGAGGATCTCGCGCTGCTGCAGCGGGCGCTGAAATCCCGCACGCCGGTGTCAGATGCTCTCGCGGTCTGCGAGAGCGCGGCGATGTTCCTGATCAACACGCAGTTCGACCCGGATGTGCGGCTGAGCTGGCTGGAGGACCGGCAGGCGGTGATCGCCTGGAAGGTGGGGGATGACAACACATTCGTGCTGTCGGATGTGATTGCCGAAACTATCCCGCCGCTCAGCGCCATTCTCGGCGGTCTCGGCATCGCGCCGCTAGCGGTCGAGGTTCTGTTTTCGCCGGACAAGCTCGGCTGGCAGGGCGAGGCGCGGGCGATCGACGGCGGCACTGAGTTCATGATCCGCACCGATGCCGACATCAGCCTTGAGCGGCCGGCGATGTTTTCGCCGATGGCGGATTTCTAGCTCAGCGGCGGCAGGCGGCGCTTTACCGGCGAGGCTTTCACCATCGAGGTGCTTGTCTCGGCTTTCTCCGCGACCTTGTCGAGGATCGTGTCCAGCTGCGCCATGGAGCGGACGACGAGGCGGGCGACGAAGCAATCATCGCCGGTGACCTTGTCGCATTCGACGAACTCCGGCATCTCCTGAATGATCCGCTCCACCACATGCAGCTGCCCCGGCAGCGGCCGGACGCGGACGATCGCCTGCAGGGGATAGCCGAGTGCCGTGGGATCGATATCGACGGTGAAGGCGGAAATGACGCCGCGCTCCTCCAGCCGACGCAGGCGCTCGCCGGCGCTGGGCGAAGACAGACCGGCTGCCTGCGCGAGCTCCTTCAGCGACATGCGCGCATCGGCGGCCAGCGCCTCGAGAATGCGGCGGTCGATGTCGTCGAGATCATTGTTAGGCTGAACGCTCATTTCGCCTCACGATGAAAGGTGAAAGCCGTCATTCGGCGCTTCAAGATTATATAAATGGTGTGCGGGCGGCAATATCCTTGCTCTCAACAACGGGAGACAGGAATGCAACAGGATATCCGCAGCGGCAGCATGCAGATGACGGCTGCGATGCTGATTTCGGGGACGATCGGCTGGTTCGTCGTGATGTCGGGCCAACCCGTCAGCGGCGTGGTCTTCTGGCGCTGCCTGTTCGGCGCGGTCAGCCTGCTCGTCGTCTGCGCGGTGATGGGATTGCTGAAGCCCGGGACGATAGGGCTGCGCGCCTTTGCGATTGCCGTGTTCGGGGGCGTCGCCATCGTGCTCAATTGGCTGCTGCTCTTCGGCGCCTATGGCCATACCTCGATTTCGGTGGCGACCACCGTCTACAACACGCAGCCCTTCATGCTGCTCGGGCTCGGGGCTCTGTTTCTCGGCGAGAGGATCACGGCAGCGAAGCTGTTCTGGCTGGCGCTGGCATTCATCGGCATGATCGGTATCGTCGAGGGCAAGCCGCAGGCGGCGGGCGCGGGCGGCGATTATGCCACCGGCGTCGCCATGGCGCTGGGCGCGGCCTTCTTCTATGCGCTGGCGGCGCTGGCCGCGAAATGGCTGAAGGGCACGCCGCCGCATCTGATCGCGCTGATCCAGGTCGCGACCGGTGTCGTGATGCTGGCGCCGATGACGGACTTTTCCGGCCTGCCCCATGATATCCAGACATGGTCGCTGCTGGTGACGCTTGGTGTGGTGCATACGGGGCTGATGTATGTGCTGCTCTACGGCGCGATCCAGAAGCTTCCGATCCACCTGACCGGCGCGCTGTCCTTCCTCTATCCGATCGCGGCGATCGTGGTCGACCGGGTCGCCTTCGGCCATGCGCTGCAGCCGCTGCAGATCGCCGGCGCCGCCATCATTCTTCTGGCGGCGGCGGGCATGAACCTTGGCTGGACGCCCGCGCGGCTGAAAGGTGTGCTGCGGGGCGTCCGGACTTGAGCGATGTGCCCGACGGCTGCGATCACTTCGCCTGACGGGTGATCTCGAAGAGGAACCAGTGGCGGCGCTCGGCCTCGTCGATCCAGTTTTCAAGAAGGCTGGTCGTGGCGACGTCGTTGTGTTCGGAGCAGACGTCGTGGGTCTCGCGCATCAGCGAGATAAGCTGGCGGTTATCATCGCGCAGTTCGGCCAGCATGTCCTCAGGGGTCACGTAATCGGCATCGTTATCGGCCAGGCGCTGCAGGCGGCCGATGTGGCCGATGGAGCGCAGCGTCGTGCCGCCGATCTTGCGGGCGCGCTCGGCGATATCGTCGGTAATGGCGAAAATCTGGTCCGCGTGCTCGTCGAGCAGCAGGTGATAATCGCGGAAATGCGGGCCGGACATGTGCCAGTGGAAATTCTTGGTCTTGAGATAAAGCGCGAAGGTATCGGCCAGAAGTGCCGCCAGCGCGCCGGAGATATCCTGGATTGCGTTGCTCTTCAGATCGGTCGGGGTTGCGAGCGCGGCAGTCTTGCGCTTCTCGACGGGTGTAGACATCAAGTATTCTCCTTCGCCAGATCGGCGTGATACGGGTGCCGGAACGGGTTTTCCTCCCCCAATGCGGTCGACGATGCTGACTCCGGCTACGGCCAGATCTCCGCCACAACCGAGAACTAGCACCGCGATCCGAGGCGTCAATAGCAGGCGACTGTGACAGATTGTGCGCGCCGCTCGTCGGCAAGATCAACCGAGCCACACCCCGTTGAAACGGCCGATCAACAGGCGTAGAAGACAGGCGATTGGGAGGGTCACCATGTCGTTCACCGCACTCTTTGCCTATGCCGCGGCGCTGTTTATCGCCGCCGCCATTCCAGGCCCCGGCATTACCGCCATCGTGGCGCGCGCGCTGGGCTCGAATTTCCGCGAAACCTTCTTCATGGGGCTCGGGCTGGTTCTCGGCGACATGACCTATCTGACCGCCGTGATCCTCGGCCTGGCCTTCGTGGCGCAAACCTTCACCGAGGTATTCATCGTCATCAAGATCCTGGGCGCGCTCTATCTCGGCTACATCGCCTACAAGCTCTGGACCGCTGGGCTGCTGTCGCAGGATATCGCCGCCAAGAAATCCAGCAACATCGGCATGAGCTTCCTCTCCGGCCTTCTGGTGACGCTGGGCAACCCGAAGACCATGCTGTTCTACGTGGCGCTGGTGCCGACACTGATCGACATCAACAGCATCGGCCTCAGGGAATACGGCATCCTCTTGGCGACGACCTTCGCGGTGCTGCTGGTGGTGCTGATCCCCTACATGATGCTCGCTTCGAGCGCGCGCACCCTGCTCAAGCGCCCCAGGGCTCTGCAGGTGCTGAACCGCGTGGCCGCGAGCGTGCTGGCCGGCACGGCGGCCTTCATCGCGACGCGTGCGGCCTGAAAAAATCATCCGGTAAAGCCGCGTTTTCAAAGGCTTTTTTCCCGGATGCGCGGCATACCGGGATAAAGCCGCTCTGGCCGCAGCCCGGCTTAGACCCTATTCTCTGAGCAGATTTCATCAAGGGAGCCTATCATGTCGAAGAAACCGGGCCGTGGCCGCATCTATTCCTCGATCACCGAGACCATCGGCGATACGCCGATCGTGCGGCTCGACAAGCTGGCCAAGGCGAAGGGCGTGAAGGCGAACCTGCTCGCCAAGCTGGAATTCTTCAACCCCATCGCTTCCGTGAAGGACCGTATCGGCGTGGCGATGATCGAGTCGCTTGAGGCGCAGGGCAAGATTTCGCCCGGCCGCACGACGCTGGTCGAGCCGACCTCGGGCAATACGGGCATCGCGCTGGCGTTCGCCGCCGCCGCCAAGGGTTACAAGCTGATCCTCACCATGCCGGAGACCATGTCGATCGAGCGCCGCAAGATGCTGGCGCTGCTGGGCGCCGAGCTGGTGCTGACGGAAGGCGCGAAGGGCATGAAGGGCGCAATCGCCAAGGCCGAGGAACTGGCCGCAACGCTGCCCGACGCGATCATTCCGCAGCAGTTCGAAAACCCCGCCAACCCCGAAATCCACCGCAAGACGACGGCCGAGGAGATCTGGAACGACACGGATGGCACCGTCGACATCCTGGTGTCCGGCATCGGCACGGGCGGCACGATCACCGGCGCCGGCCAGGTTTTGAAGTCGAAGAAGCCGGGCCTCAAGGTCATCGCGGTGGAGCCGGCGGAATCGCCAGTGCTGTCGGGCGGCCAGCCCGGTCCGCACAAGATCCAGGGCATCGGCGCCGGCTTCGCGCCCGCCATCCTCGACACCCACATCTACGACGAGATCGTCACCATCAGCAGCCCGGAAGCGCTGGAGCAGGCGCGCGAAGTGGCCAAGCTCGAAGGCGTGCCCGTCGGCATCTCCTCGGGTGCGGCACTGGCCGCGGCGATCAAGATCGGCCGCCGCGAGGAAAACGCCGGCAAGACCATCGTCGTGATCATCCCGTCGTTTGCCGAGCGCTACCTCTCGACCGCGCTGTTCGACGGCCTCGGCAACTGATCGGGGTGACCCGACGCGGTCGCCTGAACGAACAAGTCCGGACAGAAAACCCGGAAAACACGCACAAGGGCGCTTCGGCGCCCTTCATGCTGCCCGCCTCATGACAAAGCGAGACATCCCATGCTGCTGATCGTCGGAACCATACGCCTGCCGGCCGAAAAGCTTGACGCGGCTCGCCCGGTGATGCGGCGGATGGTGGAAGGAAGCCGCGCCGAGGATGGCTGCCTTTGCTATTCCTATGCCGAGGACGTACTGGAGCCGGGCCTCATCCACGTCAAGGAACTCTGGCAGGATCAATCCTCGCTCGACCGCCACTTCCAGTCCCCGCATCTTGCGGACTGGCGCTCCGCATGGCCAGAACTCGGCATCCACGACCGCAATCTCGTCTCCTACGAGGTCGGCGCGCCGCGCGAGACCTGAGAGCCCGACGACGCCGACCATCCAACGGGCGGCGCCCCCTGCCCTACGCCACCGCCGTCAGCCGCTCGCCGGCCATGCGGTAGGAGATCGCCTCGGCGAGATGGATGCGGCCGACGCTGTCCTTGCCATCCAGATCGGCAAGGGTGCGGGCGACCTTCAGCACCCGATGATAGCCGCGCGCGGAAAACTTCATCTTCTCGGCGGCATCGCGCAACAATTGCAGGCCGCTCGGGTCGGGCGCGGCGAAGGTTTCGATCAGCGCTGTCGAGCAGCGGGCATTGGTGCCTCCGGCAGTCCCTGAAGACGCATAGCGGTCGCGCTGGATCTCGCGGGCGCGGGCAACGCGGCGAGCGATATCGGCGCTCGCTTCCGAAGGCGCCGGGCGAATGAGGTCGATGGCCGAGACCGCCGGAACGTCGATCCTGATGTCGATGCGGTCCATCAGCGGGCCGGATATGCGCGCCTGGTAATCGGAGGCGCAGCGCGGGCCGCGGGCGCAGCTGTGACCGGGCTCTCCGGCCATGCCGCAGCGGCAGGGGTTCATGGCGGCGACGAGCTGGATGTTGGCGGGATAGCTGACTCGGTGGTTGGCGCGGGCGATGATGCATTCGCCGGTTTCAAGCGGCTGGCGCAGCGCATCCAGCGACTGCGGCGAGAACTCGGGGAACTCGTCGAGAAACAGTACGCCGTGGTGCGAAAGCGAGGCCTCGCCGGGCCGCGCCCTGAGGCCACCGCCGACCAGCGCCGCCATGGTCGCCGAATGATGCGGGGTGCGGAACGGCCGGCGGTCGGAAAGCTTGCCGCCGGCAAGCTGGCCGGCGATCGAGTGGATCATCGACACCTCGAGCAGTTCAGCGGCCGAGAGCGGAGGCAGGATCGATGGCAGGCGGGCGGCGAGCATGGATTTTCCCGATCCTGGAGGCCCGACCATCAGGAGGTTATGACCGCCGGCAGCCGCCACTTCCAGCGCCCGCTTGGCGCTTTCCTGTCCCTTGATGTCGGCGAGGTCAGGCAGATTGGCGGCATTGGCACGGATCGAGGGCTCGGGGCGCGACAGCACCTGGGTGCCGCGGAAATGGTTGGCAAGCGCGATCAGGCTGCGCGGCGCCAGGATATCCAGACCGGCGCCGGCCCAGGCGGCTTCCGGGCCGCTTTCCGCCGGGCAGATCAGGCCCTTTCCGAGCGCATTGGCGCCGATCGCGGCCGGCAACGCGCCGGCGACGGGGGCGATCGTGCCGTCAAGATTGAGTTCGCCGATGACGACATAGTCGGCCAACGCATCGGCCGGGATGGCACCGAGAGCCGCCATCAGCCCGAGCGCGATCGGGAGATCGAAATGCGACCCCTCCTTCGGCAGGTCAGCCGGCGCGAGGTTGACCGTGACCCGCTTGGCCGGTAGCGCCAGGCCGGAGGCATGCAGCGCCGCATGCACCCGCTCGCGGCTCTCGGCCACCGCCTTGTCGGGCAGGCCGACGATCTGGGTGACGAATTTCCCGGGCGCCACCATGACCTGGACTTCGACCGGTACGCCCTCGATGCCCTGAAATGCAACCGTACTGATGCGTGCGACCATGCCCAACCCCCTGTGCCGCAACCGTTTACACCCGTTTCAGCGACCCCTCATGGCCGCGGATTGCAATCTGGCATAGAAATTGGAATGAAACAAGAACAATAAATGAACAATTGCGCGCCATCGCTGTGGGGTGGTTGTGGCGGGTTGTATGGGTGGAACAAAGGTGGGGGCAGATGGGGCGCTGAACTTGCTGCGGACGTCGCGCAAGCTGTCCATGCACGTCGAACTCGTTGCGGCGTGCTTAGATGCTCGGGACGGGCCCACTGCTGTCCGGTTTA
>UCEU01000027.1 GCA_900471485.1 Hyphomicrobiales bacterium | reverse complement strand
TTCGGACGCGGGGAAAATCGAGGCGCTATTTTTATGTGAATATTCCTCGCAATTTTAAGTGATGTGAAAAATCATACTGCTTTTGAGGTAATTCGAATTCATTAATTAGCGGTATTTCAGGGTTCGTGAATGGTAAAGATGGCATTAAATTTCACAAAAATGCCATTTTTGGGGATTGCGTTTCTACCCGCAAGTCTGGCGCCCGCGCTCGCGGCGTCCAACCTGGGGGAACCGAACCATGCATCCTGCATTATCGGCCGTCGTCGTCGGCCTGTTCAGTCTTTCCTGCTTCGACAATGCCATCGCCCAGAGTACGCGCCGTGTCGCGATCGGGCCGTTGAAGCACAATGAAACCTTGCCCTACGCCCTGCAGACCGTCAGCGTTCGCGCCGGCTGTTTTCCGCCCCGCCTGCGGGGCATCCTCGCCTACATCGCAGCCCGCACCGGCCGCCGCCCGATGGTCACATCGGGGCTGCGCGGAAACGGGCGGTCGCACTCGCAACATCGCCATTGCGCGGCCGCGGATATCCGCATTCCCGGCGTCCCCGATCGCACGATCGTCGCCATAGCCGCCGATGCGCCGGGGATCGGTGGCATCGGCCGCTATTGCAACGGCATCGTTCATGTCGATATCGGCCCGAAACGACGATGGACCTACTGCTAGGCCTGGCTCGTCGGATCAGCCGTCGGTCTTAACGGCGGGCTTCCGGTTCAGGTTGCGCCGGATCATGCCGAGATCGGCGCCGCCGATCAGGAAGGCCGTGGCGAAATAGACGATCATCGAGATGCCGATCAGAAGGCCGAGCGTGCCGACCTTGGTGGTCAGGTGCGCGCTCGATGCCAGCCACGGCTCCCAGCGTTGCTGGAGATACATGATCACGCCGCCCATGACGGCCGCGGACACGACGAGCAGTGCCGCGCGCCGTGCCAGCGCCCATTCCCAGGCGAGATGGCCACGCCGCAGCAGCGTCGCGAACAGAAGAACCGTGCTGATCCATCCGGCCGTGGCTTCCGCGACCGCGATGCCGGGTGCGCCGAGATAGGGGAAGAGCGTGAGTGCCGTGGCGCAGTTGACGCCGACGGCGACCGCCGAAAACCGCATCGGCGTCCTGGTGTCCTCGCGGGCGTAGAAGCCCGGCTGCAGCGCCTTGATCAGCACGAAGGCGGGAAGCCCGATGCCGTAGATCGCGAGGATCGAGCCGACGAGCAGCGTATTTTCCTGGTGGAAGGCGCCGCGTTCGTAGAGCACCCGAATGATCTCGTCGGAAAGGATCCACAGCGCGAAGGCGGCCGGGATCGTCAGGAACAGCACGAATTCGATCGAGCGGTTCTGCAGGTTGCCCGCTTCCTTCAGATTGCCGCCCTTCAGCGCGCGGGCAAGCTCGGGCAGAAGCACCACGCCCACCGCGACGCCGACCACGCCGAGCGGCAGCTGGTAGATGCGGTCGGCATATTGCAGGGCGGCGATCGCGCCCTCTTTGCTGGAGGCGATCGCCTGGCCGATCATCTGGTTGATCTGCGTGATGCCGCCGGTCACGGCGGCCGGGATCGCGAGGATCAGCAGGCGCTTGACGTTGGGCGTGATCCTCGGGAAGCGGAAGCCGATGCTCATGCCGGCATGCAGCACGCCGAGATAGACCACGACCAGCTGCAGGATGCCCGCGACGAGCACGCCCCAGGACAGATACCACGCCGTCTGCAGCGGTTCCGCGCCGGTATAGAGTGCGTAGAACAGCGCCCCGATCATCACGACGTTGAGGAAGACGGGGGCGATGGCCGCGGCGAAGAAGTGATGCAGCGAGTTCAGCATCCCGCTCATCATCGCCGTCAGCGACATGCACATGAGATAGGGGAACATCACCGCTGCCATGCGCACGGTGATCGAGAACTTCTCCGGATCGTCGGTAAAGCCCGGCGCGATGATGAAGCGCACCAGAAGCGGCATCGACAGTTCCATCACGATGGTGATGAGCAGCAGCACCGAGAAGAGGACGCCGAACACCTCCTCGGAGAAACGCTTGGCGCCGTCGGTGCCGTTCGCCTCGATCTCCTTGGCAAACAGCGGCACGAAGGCGGCGTTGAAGGCGCCTTCGGCGAAGAGCCGGCGAAACAGGTTCGGAAAGCGGAAGGCCGCGTAGAAGACGTCGGCCATCGGTCCGGTGCCGAGGGCCGCCGCCATCAGCGTCTCGCGGGCAAAACCGAAGATGCGGCTGCCGAGCGTGGCGCCGCCCACGGTGGCGAATTTTCTGACGAGGCTCATGCGTTCAGGCTCATACGTTCGAGATAAGGCGGGCTAGTCCGCCTTCTTTCGGGTGGGTTCGCTGCGGGCGGTGGAAGCCGGCGCGATGATGCCTGACGGCATGCGCTCGCGCAGTTCGTCCTGCTCTTCGTCCATCACGGCCTTCATTCGGGCCATGATGTTGGAGCGCTTGCTGTCGCCGGAAATCTTCTGGCCGACGAGGTCGGTGACGTAGAAGGTGTCGATCACCTTCTCGCCGAAGGTGGTGATGCGGGCCGACTGGATGTCGAGCGAGAGATCGGAGAGCACCGCGGTGATCTCCGACAGCAGTCCCGGCCGGTCGAGGCATTCGACCTCGATAACGCTGAACTTGTTCGACAGGCTGTTGGAGATGTTGACCGACGGCGGAATGACAAAGGCCTTGCTCTTCTTGCGGTTCTTGGTGCGCGTCGCGATCACCTCCGGCAGCCGCTTGCGGCCGGAAAGCACGTCCTCGATCATTCGCCCGATCGTGCCGGCGCGGCGCAGCTCGTCGGCATCGTCCTTGAACTCGCGGCTGACATGGATGGTGTCGAGCGCCCGGCCGTCAGACGTCGTGAAGATCTGCGCATCGACGATATTGGCACCCGCCGCCGCACAGGCGCCGGCAATGACGGCGAGCAGGCGCGGATGGTCGGGCGAGAGCACGGTGATCTCGGTGATCGCGTGGAAGCTATCGGTACGCACCATCGTCGCCAGCGCCTGTCCGGCCTTGTCGGCCTGGCGGATGAACTCGGCATGGCGCACCTGGTCTTCCAGCGGCACGGACAAGAGATAGGGCTGGTAGTGCAGCTTGCTGTAGATCTTGCGATCCCTGGGGCTCCAGTCGGCCAGCGCGTTGTAGAGCGCCTCGGCGGCGAAATTGGCGCGCTCCTTGCGCGACACTTCCGAGAAGCCGCCGGCCAAAAGCAGCTCGGTCTCGTAGTAGAGAGTGCGCAAGAGCTGGCCCTTCCAGCCGTTCCAGACGCCGGGGCCGACCGCGCGGATATCGCAGATGGTCAGGATCAACAGCATCTTCAGCCGTTCGAGCGACTGCACGACATCGGCGAAATCGGTGATCGTCTTGCGGTCGGTGAGGTCGCGGGTCTGCGCCACCATCGACATGACCAGATGTTCCTGGATCAGCCAGACGACCATCTCCGTCTGCTTCTGCGACAGGCCGAAGCGGATGCAGAGCTTGCGGGCGACGCGGGCGCCGGCGATCGAGTGGTCTTCCTGCCGGCCCTTGGCGACGTCGTGCAGCAGCACGGCAACGTAGAGCGCCTCGCGATCCTCGATACCCGGCATCAGCTTGTTGGCGAGCGGATGCAGGTCGTCGGCCTTGCCCTTGTCGATCTCCGCCAGCACGCCGACGCTGCGCAGCAGGTGCTCGTCGACCGTGTAGTGGTGATACATGTTGAACTGCATCATAGCGACGATCTTGCCGAACTCGGGAATGAAGCGGCCAAGCACGCCGGCCTCGTTCATCCGCCGCAGGATCAGTGCCGGATCACGCTTCGAGGTCAGGATCGACAGAAAGAGCCTGTTCGCCTCCTCGTTTTCGCGCAGATCGCTGTCGATCAGGCTGAGCGAGCGGGTCACGCGCTTCAGGGCATCGGGGTGGAACTCCAGGCCGTTGATATCAGCGACATGGAAGAGCCGGATGATATTGACCGGGTCGCGCTTGAAGACATCGGGGCTGGCGAGCGCGATGCGGCCGCGATCCTCCATGAAGTCGGTGCTGCCGGCGATCTTGCGGCTGCGATGGGCAAAGCGGCTGATGACGCCTGATAGTCCCGGCGTCGATTTCGCCTGCTGCTCCTCGAGCGCCGAGCAGAGGATGCGGGTGAGGTCGCCGACATCCTTGGCGACCAGGAAGTAGTGCTTCATGAAGCGCTCGACGGCCGAAAGGCCGGGTCGCGAATGATAGCCCAGCGCCTCGGCGATATCGCGCTGGATGTCGAAGGAAAGCCGTTCCTCGGCCTTGCCGGTGAGGAAGTGCATGTGGCAGCGCACCGCCCAGAGAAAGTCGTCGGCCTTCTCGAACAGCCTGTACTCGTGCTTGGAGAGAACGCCGAGCGGCACAAGCTCCTGCGCGTCGCGGACGTGGTAGTAGTATTTCGAGATCCAGAACAGCGTGTGCAGGTCGCGAAGCCCGCCCTTGCCTTCCTTGACGTTCGGCACGACCAGATAGCGCGTGTCGCCGTCCTTGCGGTGGCGCTCGTCGCGCTCGGCGAGCTTGGCGGCGATGAATTCGGGGCCGGTGCCGGTCACGATCTCCTTGTCGAAGCGCGCCTCGAGCTCGGTCGCCAGCGTTCTCAGCCCGCAGATGTAGCGCATCTCGAGGATCGCCGTGCGGATCGTCATGTCGGAGCGCGACAGCGCGATGCATTCCTCGACGGTGCGGGTGGCGTGGCCGACCTTGAAGCCCATGTCCCACAGCACGTAGAGCATGAACTCCACCGCCTTGTGGGTCTCCTCCGCCGGCTTCGGCTGGAACAGGAACAGGAGGTCGATGTCGGAGCCCGGCGCCAGCGTATCGCGGCCGTAGCCGCCGACGGCGGTGACCGCGAACTTGTCGCGCTGCTTCGGAAACACGTGCACCGTGACGAACTCGTAGAGCACGGTGATGATCTGGTCCTGCAGCCAGGAGATGCGTCGCGCGCACCTGATGCCGCTGCCGTCTAAGGAGAGAAGCTCGCGCGCCTTGTTGCGGCCGTCGTTGCTCGCCTTCTTCAGGATCGCCAGAAGATCGGTACGCATGACGTCGGGCCGGTTGCGGTTGGCCTCGGCGACGGCGTCGCACAGCGTCTGCAGGTAGGGAGTGTCGAGGATGTCGGAGAAGTCGATGTCGTTGCTCGCAGCCATGCGCGGGGCGGGGTCCTGTTGCCGCGGCACCACGTCGGGATGGTGCGCCTCTCGTTTCGTCTGCATGCGCTATAGCCTCTTTGCCCGCGAATTGACACGGGGCTACATACTGCAAGAACCCTTAATTTTGGCGAAAAGGTGGTTTGCCCGGTGAAGCGCCTGGCAAGCAGGGCGCGTCAGGCGCTGATCTGCGCGTGCACGGAATAGAGAACCCTGCGGTTCTCGCTGGCGATCTCCTCCAGCGTCTCGCGATCACATTCGCGATATCCGGCCTTGGCGATGGCGGCGACGAGGTCGGAAATCACCCCGCAGCAGCGGATGATCTGCAGCAGCCCGAAGGGCGAAGCCCAGCCGCGCGGGTTGCCGCGCTCGTCGGCAAGCCTGAGCGCCTCCATCGCCGTGAAGATGTTGGCGAGCCTTTGGGTTTCGCGAAGCAGGCGATCCATGAACATGGCTGTCTCCTATTTCAGCTTCGTCTTGAGGTCGTAGAGCGCCGCCAGCGCCTCGCGCGGCGTCAGGTCGTCGAGGCTGAGGTTCTTCAGCGCCTCCTCGACCTTGGACGGGCCGCGACCGGCGTCGCCGCGCCGCACCGCCACCTGGAACAGCGGCAGGTCGTCGATCAGCTGGCTCGCCGGGTTCTTGCGGTCGGCATCCTCCAGCCTCGTCAACACGTCGCGGGCGCGGGCAACGACGGAGGCCGGCAGGCCGGCAAGCCGCGCCACCTGGATGCCGTAGGAGCGATCGGCCGCGCCGGGGCCGACCTCGTGCAGGAAGATCACCTCGCCGTCCCATTCCTTCACCTTCATCGTGGCGTTGGAAAGCCGCCCGAGCTTCTCGGAAAGAACGGTCAGCTCGTGGAAGTGCGTGGCGAACAGGCCGCGGCAGCGGTTGGCCTCGTGCAGGTGCTCGACCGCCGCCCAGGCGATCGAAAGGCCGTCGAATGTCGCCGTGCCGCGCCCGATTTCATCGAGGATAACAAGCGAGCGATCGGTCGCCTGGTTGAGGATCGCCGCCGTCTCGACCATCTCGACCATGAAGGTCGATCGCCCGCGTGCCAGGTCGTCGGAAGCGCCGACGCGGGAAAACAGCCGGTCGACGATGCCGATATGGGCCGAGGTCGCGGGCACGAAGGAGCCCATCTGCGCCAGGATCGCGATCAGCGCGTTCTGCCGCAGGAAGGTCGATTTACCGCCCATGTTCGGGCCGGTCAAAAGCCAGATCGCGCCGTCCTTGCCGTCGCCGTCGGGCGAGAGGTCGCAATTGTTGGCGACGAACGGCCCTGACGATTGGCGGCGCAGCGCCTGCTCGACCACGGGATGGCGTCCGCCCTCGAGCGCGAACATCTTCGATGCATCGACCAGCGGCCGGCAATAGGCCTGCTCGTCTGCAAGCAGCGCCAGTCCGGCCGCGACGTCCATGACCGCGAGCGCCCTGGCGCCCGCCTTGATCGCCTCGGCTTCCGCGACGACAGCAGCCGTCATCCGGTCGAAGGCCTGGAGCTCGATCGACAGCGCCCGGTCGGCCGCGTTGGCGATCCGGCTTTCGAGATCGGCAAGCTCGGTGGTGGTGAAGCGCATGGCGTTCGCCATCGTCTGGCGATGGATGAAGCGCGCCTTGGCCTCCGGCGTATCCGTCATCGGCCCGGCATTGCCGGCCGTGACCTCGATGAAATAGCCGAGCACGTTGTTGTGCTTGATCTTCAGCGACTTGATGCCGGTCTCCTCGGCATATTGCAGCTGCAGCCCGGCGATCACCCGGCGCGACTGGTCGCGCAGCGCGCGGACTTCGTCGAGCTCGGCGCTGGCGCCGTCGCGCATGAAGCCGCCGTCGCGCTTCAAGAGCGGCAGCTCGTCGCCCAGCGTCTCGGCAAGCAGCGTCGAAAGCGCCGATGGAAGCGAGGTGAGTTCGCCGAGCGCCCGGTCGAGTTCGACGGGAAGCAGCGCGCCGTCGAGCAGCCGCACCAGTTCTGATGCGGCGTTCAGTCCCTGGCGGATCGCGGCGAGATCGCGCGGGCCGCCGCGGTCGAGCGCAAGGCGCGAAAGTGCGCGTGGCATGTCGGGCACATGCTTCAGGTGATGGCGAAGATCGCCGCAGAGCGACGGCTCCTCCATCAGGAAGCCGATCGAATCCAGACGCTCGTTGATCGGCGCGGGGTCGGTGAGCGGCGACATCAGCCGTTCGGCGAGAAGCCGCGCGCCGCCGCCGGTTACGGTGCGGTCGATGGCTTTCAGCAGCGAGCCGTTGCGGTCGCCCGACAGCGTGCGCGACAATTCGAGATTGGCCCGCGTCGCCGGGTCGATGAACAGGGTCGATGCGGCGCTCTCGCGCTCCGGCCTTCCAAGCGGCGGCCGTTCGGCGATCTGCGTCTTCTCGACATAGGCCACGGCCGCAGCGGCTGCCGCGAGCTCGGCGCGCGAAAACGTGCCGAAGCCATCAAGCGTCGATACTCCGAAATAGCGCGCGATCCGTCCTTCCGCCGTGGCGCTGTCGAACAGCACGGATGGCTGCGGAACCGCGGTGCGGCCGAGCACGTCGAAGGCAGGCCTCAGCTCCGGGTCGTGGAACATCGTATCCGGCAGGATCAGTTCGCGCGGATCGATCCTCAGGATATCGGCGAGCAGCCGCGAGGCCTCGGTCTCCGCCAGCCGGAAGACGCCGGTCGAAATATCGATCCAGGCGAGCGCCAGCTGCGGCTCGGCGCCGCCGCGAATCCGGGTAAGGGCCATCAGGTAGTTCGATTCCGACGGCGAAAGCAGCTTCTCCTCGGTGATCGTTCCCGGCGTCACCAGCCGCACGACGTCGCGCTTGACGACGGACTTGGAGCCGCGCTTCTTCGCCTCGGCCGGGTCTTCCACCTGCTCGCAGACGGCGACGCGGAAGCCGAGCCCAATCAGCTTCTGCAGGTAGTCGTCGGAGGCATGCACGGGAACGCCGCACATCGGAATGTCCTGGCCCATGTGCTGGCCGCGCTTCGTCAGCGTGATGCCGAGCGCCCGCGACGCCTCCAGCGCATCCTCGAAGAACAGCTCGTAGAAATCGCCCATGCGATAGAACAGCAGCGAATCCGGATTGTTCGCCTTGATCTCGATGAACTGCTCCATCATCGGCGTCGCCGAGGCACGGCTTTCCTCGGTCGCGAGTTCGGCAGCCGAAAAGGCTTCGTGGCGGGGATCCATTCTGTCGTTCACGTCTGCGGCTTTTCCCTAAAAAACAGGGTGCCACCCTATCGAAGCGCGGCTATAGAAGACAACAGCTATCGGGAAATGGGAGCCGTTAGCCCACAGGAGGATTGAGGGAGGTATTCGACGAGCCGCAAGGTCAGGAACCCCTTGGAAAGGACGCCTGTCAGTTCCACCGGATATTTTAATCGATTGTAGCCGTACGGCTTTTTCGCAAGGCGTCGTGTCAGCCCCAAATAGCGTGTCTATAGAGGTCTTGACGATGCGATCGAAAGCCGATTGCCACGAGATTTGGAGGAGATATGCCCGACATGAACAGCAAGCAGCGCCCGGCCAACGGCATCACCGACAAGGAAGCGCTCGACTTCCATTCGCAGGGGAAGCCCGGCAAGCTCGAGGTCAACCCGACCAAGCCGATGGCGACGCAGCGGGATCTCTCGCTTGCCTATTCGCCGGGCGTCGCCGTTCCCGTCAAGGCCATCGCCGCCGATCCCGCCACCGCCTATGATTATACCTCGCGCGGCAACATGGTGGCCGTCATCTCCAACGGCACCGCGATCCTCGGTCTCGGCAATCTCGGCGCGCTGGCCTCCAAGCCGGTCATGGAAGGCAAGTCGGTCCTCTTCAAGCGCTTCGCCGATGTCGACAGTATCGACCTCGAGGTCGATACCGAGAATGTCGACGAGTTCATCAACTGCGTCCGCTTCCTCGGTCCGTCCTTCGGCGGCATCAACCTCGAAGACATCAAGGCGCCGGACTGTTTCATCATCGAGAGCCGCCTGCGCGAGCTCATGGATATCCCGGTCTTCCACGACGACCAGCACGGCACCGCGATCATCGCCGCCGCCGGCCTGATCAACGCGCTGGAACTGACCGGCCGCGACCTGAAGACCGCCAAGCTCGTTTGCAATGGCGCGGGTGCCGCCGCGATTGCCTGCGTCGAACTCATCAAGGCCATGGGTTTCGCGCACGAGAACATCACGCTCTGCGATACCAAGGGCGTGATCTATCAGGGTCGCACCGAAGGCATGAACCAGTGGAAGTCGGCACATGCGGTCAAGACCAAGGCGCGCACGCTGGAAGAAGCCATGAAGGGCGCCGACGTCGTCTTCGGCCTGTCGCAGAAAGGCGCCTTCTCCGAGAAGATGATCCTGTCGATGGCCGACCGCCCGATCATCTTCGCCATGGCCAATCCCGATCCCGAGATCACGCCGGAAGAGGTCGCCCGCATTCGCGACGACGCCATCATGGCGACCGGCCGCTCGGATTACCCGAACCAGGTCAACAACGTGCTGGGCTTCCCTTATATCTTCCGCGGCGCGCTCGATGTCCGCGCCACGACGATCAACGACGACATGAAGATCGCCGCCGTCAGGGCGCTCGCCAATCTGGCGCGCGAGGACGTGCCCGATGACGTGGCCGCCGCCTATCAGGGCAACCGCCCGCGCTTCGGCGCGCAGTACATCATTCCCGTCCCCTTCGATCCGCGCCTGATCTCGGCGATCCCCGTGGCGGTTGCCCAGGCCGCCATGGAAAGCGGCGTCGCCCGCAAGCCGATACCAGATATGGCAGCCTATGCCCGCGAACTGTCGGCGAGGCGCGATCCGATCGCCTCCACGCTTGCAAGCCTCTACGAGCGCGTACGCCGCCATCCGAAGCGTGTGGTCTTCGCCGAGGCCGAGGAGGAGCAGGTCATGCGCGCCGCGCTCTCCTATGCCAACCAGCAGCTTGGCACCGCCATCCTGCTCGGTCGCGAGGACCTGATCCAGGCGACCGCCGAGCGCGCCGGCATCGATCTCAACCGTCCGGGCCTCGAAATCGTCAACGCCCGCATCTCGACCAGGGTGGAAGCCTATATCGATTATCTCTATGCCCGCCTGCAGCGGAAGGGATATCTCCACCGCGATGCGCAGCGCCTGATCCACAACGACCGCAACCACTTCGCGGCCTGCATGGTGGCCCTCGGCGATGCCGATGGCATGGTCACGGGCATCACCCGCAACTATTCCACCGCGCTGGAGGATGTCCGCCGCTGCATCGACGACAAGCCGGGCCATCGCGTCATCGGCGTTTCGATCGCGCTTTGCCGCGGCCGCACCGTCTTCGTCGCCGATACCGCGGTCCACGACATGCCGACCGCCGAGGAACTGGCCGATACCGCCGTCGAGGCCGCCGGCCTTGCGCGCCGCATGGGCTACCAGCCGCGCGTGGCGCTGCTTGCCTATTCCACCTTCGGCCATCCCTCGGGCGAGCGCTCCGAGCGGGTGCGCGAGGCGGTCAAGATCCTCGACAAGCGCCGGCTCGATTTCGAGTACGACGGCGAGATGGCCGCCGATGTCGCGTTGAACCGCAAGGTGATGGAGCAATATCCCTTCTGCCGCCTGTCCGGCCCCGCCAACGTGCTGGTCATGCCGGCCTTCCACTCGGCCTCGATCTCGACCAAGATGCTGCAGGAACTCGGCGGCTCCACCGTCATCGGCCCGATCCTCGTCGGCCTCGACAAGGCCGTGCAGATCACCTCGATGGGCGCCAAGGACAGCGACATCGTCAACATGGCGGCGATTGCGGCCTATTCGGCTGGGTCGTGATGTGGGAGCAAGGTGATGGATCTTTACGCCCAGTGCCAGCGATTTGTCTTCTTAAAATAGACGGATAGCCAAGCGCCCGGAGCCCCCTCATCCGACCCTTCGGGCCACCTTCTCCCCGTTGGGGAGAAGGGGAGGTTGGCGCGAGCGGCTTGCCCCAAGTCTCTTCTCCCCAACGGGGAGAAGGTGCCGGCAGGCGGATGAGGGGGGCTACACGGTAAAACGTAGGATCGAGCGAACCGCACTCAGCCCATTCAGCTGGAAAACCGTCCGGCGTCGGCGCCGTAATAGTTCAGGTACCGGTCCGAAATGCTGGAAATCGGCAGCACGATCAGGACGTCGGTGGTGTTGAACGCCTTGTCGACGACAGCCGAGGTGCCGACCATGGCGCCGAGGCGCAGGTAGCCCTTGATCAGCGGCGGCAGCGTCATCAGCGCCCGCTTCGGATTGATCGCCTCGACCGGCATCATGTCCATGTCGTGGGCGAGATGCGGCAGCGCGTCCACCGCCCATTCGTCCTTGGCGGCGACGTTGTGATGCAGGAAGGACAGCGCCAGCGCGTGGCTCTCCGGGTGAACGCCGGGGAAGGAGGCGCAGCCGAACATGGCGCTCATGCCGTGCTTCAGGGCATAGGCCCAGTTACCCTGCCACAAGAGCTCGACGATGCGCTTGGTGCGGTATTCGGGCAGCACGCAGGAGCGGCCTAGCTCCATGAAGCGCTTGTCGGGATGGCGCGCGATCAGCGCGTCGATGTCGAATTCGGAAGCCGAGTAAAAGCCGCCGTTCGCCATCGCGACATCCTGTCGCAACAGCCGGTATGTGCCGACGATCTGGTCTTCGCTGTCGCCTTCGATCGATCGATCGAGCACCAGAAGATGGTCGCAGAACGAATCATATCCATCGATGTCGCGCTTGCGACGCATGGCATCGGCGGGCAGTTCGGCCTGCATTTCCTCGACGAAAACCCGGTAGCGGATGGCCTGTGCGGCATCGATCTCACGGTTCGTGCGGGCAAGCCGCGTCTCGAGCGTGCCGATGCGGCCGAGGATGTCGCCCGTCTCGGGGATGGCCGTGCTGGAAGGCCTGATATCCTTGGCGACGGCGTCACAGTTGAGGATGTCTACAGACATGGCGATTCTTTCGTTGCCCGGCTTTTGACACGCCTTAAAACACTTATATGCGACAGGAAAGTGACGTTCCCAACACCGAAAACCTGGGCTGCTCGCCAAGCTTGCAACGGCTATCGCGCTTCTGCGCGGCGGGCCGAAAGCGCCACCACGGCCTGGACTTCCGTCAGTAGCCTGATCGGATCGACCGGCTTTATCATGACCCGGTTTGCGCCGTTGAGCAAGACTTGCCGGCGCGCTTCGTCGCGCTTGTCGGCCGTCAGTACGATGATCGGCACTCCGGGAATGTCGAGCCGCCGCTCATGGCCGCGTAGCCGGCCAAGCATCTCGATGCCGTCTCCACCGGGCATGGAAAGGTCGCTGATGACGATATCGGGACGCACGCTTCCCTCGGCCAGCGCATTGTCCAGAAGCGCTTCGAAATGATCGACATGCTGCACCGTGTGGCCGGCCTTTTCGAGCATGGCGCGGATCAGCATGGCGTTGATCGGATCGTCTTCGGCGAGGAGGATCCGCAAGCCGCCCTGGATGCCGGATTCCGGGATGGCGGGGCTGAAGCCGGGCTGGTTGTCGTTGAGCGCGTCGCGCTTTTCCATGCCGCGCATGCGCCCGCGCAGGACATCGATCAGCGACTGCTCGCGCAGCGGACGGATCAGCCAGGCGTCGAACAGGTCGAGCGGATGGGCGTTGCGCTCCTCGGGATTGACGAGGAAAATCTTGCGCAGACCGAGTGCGGCGATCTCGGCGCGGTCGGCCAGATGCGCGGAGAATTCCGCCGACATGCGGTGATCGACGATGATGTCGGTCGCCGGCCGGCCGGCTTCCTTCATGGCAAGCAGCATCTCGCGCGCCGCTTCGCCGTCGGCGACAAGGCGGCAGTCTCCGCCGAGCGTGGCGATGGTCTCCGAAAGCGCCAAGCGCGCCGCACCCGCCGGCGCCAGCACCAGCACGACGCTGCCCGAAAGCACCGCGTCGCGGCGGCTCTCTTCGGAGATGTCGACGCCGAAGCGGATGCCGAACTCGCTGCCGGTGCCGCGCTCGCTGGAAACGGTGAGCGAGCCGCCGAACTCGCGCATGATCCGCGCCGAGATCGCCAGGCCAAGCCCGGTGCCGTTGCTGCGGTCGGTCATGGTGCCTGCCTGCTCGAATTCGCCGAAGATGCGCGCCTGTTCGTCCTCGGTCATGCCGGGGCCGGTATCGGTGACGGTAATCAGCAAATCGCCGTCCTGCAGCGTCGCGCGAATGAAGACGCCGCCGACCTGCGTGAACTTGACGGCGTTGCCGATGACATTGAACAGCACCTGGCGAAGCCGGGCCGGATCGAAGTTCATCACATCCGGCACGTCGCAGGAGACGGTTGCGCCGATCTCGATGCCCTTCTCGTGCGCCCGATGCGCCAGCATCTCGACGACGCTTTCGATCAGCTTTCGCAGCGATTCCGAGCGGGGACGAAGCTGGAAGCGACCGACCTCGATCGTCGAGAAATCGAGCAGGTCCTCGACCAGCTGTGTCAGCGCATGGCCGGACTGGCGGATGCCGGTGAGGTAGTTCTGCTGTTCCTGGTTCAGCCGGGTCTCGGTCAAAAGGTGCGTCATGCCGAGGATGCCCGACAGCGGCGTGCGGATTTCGTGGCTGACGGTGGCGAGCAGGCGGGACTTGGCGGCGCTGTGATATTCCGCCTTCTGCCGCGCTTCCTCGCGCGCCTGGGCGGCCATCCGCTCCTCGGTCACGTCGCGGGCGATGCTCTGCAGCAGCAGCCGGCCGTCGGTGGGGTCGCGGGTGATGACGTCGCGCCAGAAATAGATGCGCTGCCCCTCCGGCGTCGAGATCTCGACCTCGTAGCGATGCGGCGTCGCACCCGGGCGAAAGGCGATACCGATCTCCTCGCAGGTCAGCCCCTCGGGATGGAGCCGGCCGGTGAGCCGGCGGAAGGTGTTGTTGGCGCCGACGATGCGGCGGTCCATGCCGCGGGTGACGGTGATGTCGGATAGCGCGTCGTGGATATCGGCGAAGAGCTGGCTTCCGCCGTCCGCGGGTCGTACGCCGGACTTGCCGCCGATGCGCATCCGCCGCCGCGTCGAGACAACGGCGAACGCCGCGAGAAACAGCAGCGCGAGCACGCCGAGGCCGATCGCAAACATCAGCAGGCCGCCGGCATAGGCGAGCACCACCAGCGCGATGGCGGCGAGCACGCCTGATCCGCCGAACCAGTAGGAGAGGAGCTTGCGGGTGGTGTTTGCGCCGCGATGACTTGGAGACGGTTGCTGGTCGACGGCAGGCGCAGCCGGCTCACGATCGTTGTGAGCAGCGCTCCCGCCGAAGGCGGCGGCCAGTCTTTCCTGAAGTTCGCCCAGACCATACATGAAATCCGGATAGCACGCGGGCTCTTCCGAATGCCTTCAGCAAATGGCTAAAACTTTAGCGATCCGCGTTTTTAGGTTGTATCAGCTCGTCCAATATCACGCATCCCGCGCCGATCGTGATGAAGCTGTCGGCCAGGTTGAAGACCGCGAACGACCATGTCTCGGTGTAGAACAGGATGTAGTCGATGACGTGCCCGTAGAGGAAACGGTCGATCAGGTTGCCGAGCGCGCCGGATATGATCAGGGCATAGCCGAGATGCGCGAAGGTGCGCTGCTTTCCCGTGCGCCGCCACAGCCAGATGACGAAGGCGACGATGACGAGCCGCATGCCGACGATGAACCAGCCGTCCATGCCCGACAGCATCGAGAAGGCGACGCCGAGATTGTAGGTGCGGTAGAGCGCCAGCATTGGGACCACGTGCACCGCTTCCTGCAGCGGCAGCGTGTGGTCGACGACGATCTTGACGATCTGGTCGATGACGACGGCGAGGACGATGAAGATCAGGATCGGCAGTGGTCGGGAGAACAACGCCGTGCGGTCTGAGGTCTGCTCGGTCATTTGGCCTCGGACAGTGAGAGGAGATGGCGCCGCGCCTCGAACAGCATCACGGCGCTGGCGACGGCGAGATTGAGCGAATCGGCGCGGCCCTGCTGCGGAATGCGGGCAAGCGCATCGGCCTGGCTCGCCAGATGCTCCGGCAGGCCGGACTGCTCGTTGCCCATCAGGATGACGACGGGCTTCTTCTTGTAGTCGATCGTGCGATAATCGACCGAGCCCGCCAGATGCGTGGCGACGACCGATACGCCGGCCTGCTTCTTCCAGGCGATGAACTCGTCCGGCGTCGCGCGGGCGACGGGCACGGCGAAGACCGATCCCATGGTGGCGCGCACGGTTTCCAGCGAGAACGGATCGGTCGCCTCGCCGACGAGGATGACGCCGGATGCGCCGGCCGCGTCCGCGGTGCGGATGATGGTGCCGAGATTGCCGGGGTCGCGCACCCGGTCGAGCGCGATCCAGGTCTCGCCCTCACGCGGATGGATCTCGCGCAGCGGCTTCCAGCGGGTCTCGAAGATACCGACGACCATCTGCGGATTGTCGCGGCGGGTAACCGAGGAGAGGACCTTCTCGCTGACCTCGAGCACCAGACCGCCGGAGGCGATGGTCTTCGCGGCCATCTGCTCGACCAGCGGCTTGCCCTTGGCGGCCTTGGCGTAAACCAGCGTGCGGATCGTCCAGCCGAGCTCGATGGCGTCGATGACGAGCTTCAGGCCCTCGGCCATGAAGGTGCCGCTCTGCTCGCGGGTCTTCTTGTCGCTGAGCGCCTTGATGTCCTTGATGATGGGGTTGGCGAGCGAGGTGACTTCCTTCACCTGCCCGACCCTGCGGGGACCATGGTCGCGATGTTCGTGGCTCATTTCGGTACCCAGCGGGAAAAGAGGGATGTGGAGAGCGCGCGGCCGGGCGTATTGCCGTCAAGCCCCGCCTCGCGGATGACGAGCTCGCCCGATTCCACCACGCCGCCGGCGCCGCGCATCGTCTCGCGCATCAGCTCGTGGATCGAATAGAAGCTGGCGCGGATCGAATAGGCGGTCAGCACCAGGCCGACGGCCTTCGGCGACAGGATCTCGCGGCAGACGTCGAGCATCAGGGGGAGATGGTCGAACAGGTGCCAGACCTCGCCGTTCGGCCCGCGTCCGAATTTCGGAGGGTCGGTGAGGATGATGTCGTAGGTATTGCCGCGCCGTTCCTCGCGCAGGATGAACTTCATCGCGTCCTCGCAGATCCAGCGGATCGGCGCCCTGTCGAGCCGGCTGAGCGCCTGGTTCTCGCGCGCCCAGCCGATCGCCTTCTTGGAGGCGTCGACATGGGTCACCTCGGCGCCGGCCGCGGCCGCCACCAGCGACGCGACACCGGTATAGCCGAACAGGTTCAGCACCTTCAGCGGTCGTCCGGCCGCTTCCACCTGCTGCTTCATCCACGTCCAGTGAACGATCTGCTCGGGAAACACGCCGACATGGCGGAACGAGGTGAACCGGCCGAGGAAATCCACGCCGAGGAGATTGAGCGGCCATGTCTCGCCGAGCGCTTCCTTGGGAAACCGCCAGCGCCCGGTGCCTTCCTCGTCGGTATCGCCGGTAAAGGCTGCGTCGATCTTGTCCCAGACCTGCTGCGGCAGCGACGGCCGCCAGAGCGCCTGCGCCTCCGGGCGGATGATGCGGTAGGGGCCGTATTGCTCCAGCTTCTCGCCGTTGCCGCTGTCGATCAGGTGGAAATCGCCGGCGCCCAGCGATTCAAGGATCACCGGAACGCGCTCGGGCGGGCGCTCGCCGCTGCGTGTCATCAGCGGGCGCTCGGGCGCTGCCGGCGCTGCCACGGGCTCGCGCACGGCCTGCTGGCGCGGCGCGGCCGGCTTGTTCACGGGCTTTTGCGGGCGGCTGTTGCCGCGCTCGTCGCCCCGGCGTCCGCCGGATGGGCCGGCGGCGGACTTCTGGCCCGGCCGGCGTTCTTTTTGTTTCAACGTGGTCTTCCGCGTGCTGAATTCGATAGAGCCCGTGCAAATAGCATTCCGTTTCACCTTGGCAAAGCGCTTTCCGGCTGGGATAGTTTGCCAACGTCGAAATGGGAGGATTTCAGATGGACTTGATCGGCGAAGAGCGCATCACCGCCCCCCGCGATATCGTCTGGGCAGCGCTGAACGACCCGGAGGTGCTGAAGCAGTGCATACCGGGCTGTCAAACCCTGGAGTTGAAGTCGCCGACGGAACTGAGTGCTGCCGTCAAGCTCAAGGTCGGCCCCGTCTCGGCCACCTTCAACGGCGAGGTGACGCTGTCGAACATCAACGCGCCGGAGAGCTACACCATATCAGGCGAAGGCAAGGGCGGTATCGCGGGCTTCGCCAAGGGCGGCGCCGATGTCGTGTTGAAGGAGGACGGCGCCGAGACCATCCTGCAATACGCTGCCCGCGCCCAGGTCGGCGGCAAGATCGCCCAGCTCGGCGCCCGGCTGATCGATTCCACCTCACAGAAGCTGGCGCGTCAGTTCTTTTCGGATTTCAATGCGGCGGTAAGCGCGAAGGCGGCGCAATAGGAGCTCCCGATTTGACTGAAACCGCGGCCTCGTCGCCGTCCTCGCACTGGATCATCCGCTCCGCGCGACGAGAGGATCTGGAAACGCTCGCCGACATCTATCTCTCGGTACGCCGCGCCACCTTCACCTGGGTCGATCCGATGCGCTTTCGCCACGAGGACTTCTTCTCGCACACGCAGGGCGAAATGCTCTGGCTGGCGCAGGCGCCGGACGAAGAGATCGCCGGTTTCATGACGCTCTGGGCCGCCGACGATTTCATCCACATGCTCTACATAAGCCCGCATTGGCAGGGCAAAGGCGCGGGCAGGGCGCTGCTCCACAGCCTGCCCGACTGGCCTCACCACACCTACCGGCTCAAATGCCTGGTGAACAACACAGCCGCCAAGGCCTTCTATCTGTCCAACGGCTTTACCGTGACGGGTGAAGGCCGTTCCGCCGAGGGCGACTACGAAGAACTGAGTTTTGTTGCCGGCGGGCGAGCCTGATACTCGCCCGCGCTCGTTTGTCGTACGGCCGCGTTCAACCCGGCTGAGGCACCGCTTCGCGGTCGCGATCCCGAGGCAGCGGAGGGAAGGCCAGCGCGATGGCGGCCGCTCCGAGGCCGACCAGCGCCGAGCCGATGAACAGCCAGGAATAATTGGCGTAGGTATCGAAGATCCAGCCGCCGATCAGCGGGCCGAAGGCCATGCCGATGCTCGACAGCATGGTGGCGGCGCCGAGCACCGTGCCGACGATCTTCGGTCCGAAATATTCGCGCGCCAAGACCGCGTAGAGCGGCATCACGCCGCCATAGGCGCTGCCGAAGATGATGGCGAGCGCGTAGAACTGGCTGAGTTCGCTGACCAGAAGATAGGTCGCGAGCGCCGCCGCCTGCACGGTGAGCCCGGCGACGAGCACCGGCTTGACGCCTAGCCTGTCGGCCAGCGTGCCATAGAGGATGCGGCCGCCGAGGCCGGCAAGGCCTTCGACGCTGTAGATGCTGACGGCCGCCATCGGCGCGATACCGCAGATGCTGGCATAGTTGACCATATGGAAGATCGGCCCCGAATGCGCCGCGCAGCAGGCGAAGAAGGTGAAGCCGAGGACGAGGAACTGCGGTGAGCGGAAGACGCTCATGAGCGACGGCCGGCTGCCGTCTCCGGTGAAGGCATTGGCCTCCGGCTCGTCAGCCTCTTCCGCCGGGCGACGCACCAAAAGCGCCGCCGGGATCAGCAGAACCCAGGCGCCGATGCCGATGATCAGCATCGCGGTGCGCCAGTCGGAGGCGGTGATCAGCCAGCGTGCGAAGGGCGAGATCGTCATCGGCGCGACGCCCATGCCGGCCGAGACCAGCGATACGGCAAGCCCCCGGTTCTCCTTGAACCAGCCCATGGTCGCCGCCATCATCGGCGCGAAGAAGGTGCTAGCCGCCACGCCGACGAGGATGCCGTAGCTGAGCTGGAACGCCAGAAGCGTCTCGGCCCGGCTGGCGACGACAAGTGCCAGGCCCAGCAGCGCCGATCCCGTCATGACCACGGCGCGCGGCCCGAAGCGGTCGCTCGCCGCGCCCCAGACGAAGCCGCCGATCCCCATGACGATGAAATTCAGCGTCATCGCCGTGGCGATGCCGGCATGCGACCAGCCGGTTTCATCGGCGATCGGTTCCTGGAAGATGGCAAGCGAAAACATCGCGCCGAGCGCGACGCATGTCATCAGCGCGCCTGCGCCGACGATGACCCAACGATAGGAACTGCTCATGACCGCCTAACCTCCACGCCAGCGATGACAAATCTGGCGCGTCTCCATCCGTCGCGCCTCACGCTTATGAAGACGTTCGAACCGAGGCGATGCCGACATCGCCTCGAATTTTTCCGGCCGGCGCCCGGTCGGGGAGGATTTGCGCTGGCCGGGGTCGTATGGGCGTTCGTGGGCGGCCTTACCGCGAGGGCAGCTGGCCGGCGATGTTTTCGGAACGGGCCTTGTGGCGGTCGGCCTCGCCCTGCCAGCGAACGGCTTCCTTGGCTTCGAAGCGTGCGCGCCGGCGGTGCTTCCCCTGGCTGAACCAGGTGGCGGCCGAGCCGATCAGCATGCCGGCGATGACGGCGAGGAACAGGAAGACGAACAGCGGCGCGGAGATCGACAGAACCTGGTCTTCCGGCCGGAAGGGGTTGAACGCCATCGTCACGCTCTGCCGGTTGGCCACGCAAAAGATGATGAGCACAATGCCGATCGGCAGCAAAATCAAAAGGTTGATGATCTTTTTCGCCATGCTTCGGCCTCCGTATGCATCAGGTCGGCGCCGTTTTCCCGGCGCTTCGACCATGCAGAATAGGCGGACCACGGCGGAGTTCAAGTGCCGTCAGGTCGCAGTCGGTCGATCAATCGTCCTGGTCGGCCTGGCCCGGGTTCAGCCGCTCGCGCAGCTCCTTGCCGGTCTTGAAGAAGGGTACCCACTTCTCCTCGACGAAGACGGTATCGCCGGTGCGCGGGTTGCGGCCGGAGCGGGAGGGACGGTTCTTGACCGAGAAGGCGCCGAAGCCGCGCAGCTCCACGCGGTTGCCCGCGGCCAGCGCATCGGTGATCTCGTCGAGCACGGCGTTGACGATATTCTCGACGTCACGATGATAAAGATGTGGGTTGCGTGCCGCAACGATCTGCACCAGTTCGGACTTGATCACAGTCGCCCCCTTAAATTATTGATTTCTTATCACTCGCGGCCAACCTGCCAAACTGAAACGAGCCCGTCAAGAAGCAACTTCTGCGGCAGGATTCCGGTGAGGTCCTGGCCCTTGACGAGATCGCCGTAGCCGAGCAGCTGCAGGATCTGCGAGGTGGCGCCGGCGAGCAGGAACGGCGTGCTGCTCTTCTTGTCCCAATCGATCTCCGGCAGGTCCTTGCTGACGTTGCGCGTGGCGAGATAGGCGCGGATGTCCTTGTCGTCGCCGAGCTGGTCGATCAGCTTCACCTTCAGCGCCTGCCGGCCGGTGAAGATCGTGCCGTCGGCAAGCTTCAGCACTTCCTCGCGCGGCAGCTTGCGGCGATCGGCGACGAGATCGACGAACCAGCCGTAGCTGTCGACGATCATGTTGTTGATCATCGCCTTGGCCTCTTCGCTGGCCGGATGGAAGGGCGAGGGCTCCGCCTTCAGCGGCGAGGACTTGATCTCCTCCATGGAGACGCCGAGCTTGTCGAGCAGCGGCTTCACCTGCGGATACTGGAAGATAACGCCGATCGAGCCGGTGATCGAGCTGTCGCCGGCAATGATCATGTCGCCGGCGGTGGCGATCATGTAGCCGGCGGAGGCCGCCAGCGTGCGCACGTCGGAGACGACGGGCTTCTTGGCGGCGATGGCGCGGATCGCCTTGAAGATGCGCTCGCCGCCGTAGGTCGTGCCGCCGGGCGATGAAATCGAGACCACGACCGCCTTGACCGCGTCGTTCTTCTCGATCTTCGCCAGCCGCTCGAGCAGCTCGTCATTGTCGGTGATCAGGCCGGAAATCGTGACGTGAGCCACATGCGGGCGGCTTGTGCCCGTATCCTGGAACCAGAAGCCGTAGGCCGCGAGCGCGATCCCCAGCACCAGCAGAACGGCGATGATGCGCCAGAAGCTGAGCTTGCGGCGAAGTCTGCGCCGATCGGCGATTGTCGAGCTGTCCATAGTTCCTCCAAGGCCGCCGGACCTCGCGGACACCCGATCGAACTAGGGCTCGCAAGGCTTGCGGAAATGTCGCTTAGCCGGATTTTATTTCCTTTGTCGCTTGTTGCAGAAAAAATTCCTTATTGGCAAGGCAGTGTAATAATGCGAAACGAACTGTGATCCGGCGAGAACCTTCCTATATAGGTTTCCCGATCACCACACGGACCAGATTATGCTCGACACTTTGAACACAAGCGGAAAGGCTGAATATGTGAAGCCCGCGAGGAGCGCCTATGGCGACGCGCGGTTCCATTCCGCCCGTGTCCGCCGCCTGAAAGTGCTGCTGCCCGTGGCCGCCGTCATCGTTTCGCTCGTCTTCATCGGCGTCTCGCTGTTTCGCACCTATCTGCCTGAAAACATCAAGATCGAGGGCGCCAGGATCGAAAACGGCAAGGTCGTGATGGAAAAACCTGCCATTTCCGGCCGCAATTCCGATGGCATCAACTACTCGATGCTGGCCGAGCGCGCGCTGCAGGATATCAAGAATCCGAACCTGATCACGCTCGAGACGATCAAGGCGGCCGTGCCGGTCAAGGACGATTTGATCGCCAGGGTTGAAGCAACCGCGGCCGATTACGACCGCGCCACCGACAATCTCGACGTTAAATCGCCCTTCGTCATCCAGCTCAGCAGCGGCATGAAGGCAGAATTCCAGTCCGCCAAGGTTGATATCAAGGGCGGCAAGCTTACAACGCAGGATCACGTGGCCATTCAAAAAGATGGCGCGTCGATTGTTGCGAACTCACTCAATATGACGGATAAGGGGCGGACGATCACATTCGAGGGGAATGTTCGTATGAATGTCGATCCATCCGCCATTCGCAAACAGGGCAGCTAACAGCCGGGTCACCATGACAAACGATTGTCGCATTTCTACCCGCAAGACGGGCGCAGTATTCTTCAATGGCGCGCTCGCGCTCATGCTACTGGCAGGCGGCGCATTGGCGCAGGCAACGACCAGCCAGATGAACGGTCTGAAGCTGTCGCAGGACGAGCCGATCCAGATCGAAAGCGACAAGCTGGAAATTCACGACCAGGAAAAGACCGCCGACTTCACTGGCAACGTAAAGGTCGTACAGGGTACGACGACGCTGCAGGCCGGTCACATGACGGTCTTTTACAAGGCCAAGGCAGCCAAGGACGGCGATGCGACCAAGGCCAGCGATGCCAAGGCTGACACCAAGGCCGCTCCGCCGTCGATCGCCTCGGGCAGTGCCGATATCGACCACATCATCGTCACCGACAAGGTGTTCCTGAGCTCGGGAACCCAGACGGCGACCGCCGACAACGGCTCGTTCGACATGGCCCAGCAGGTCTTCATCCTGAAGGGTGACAAGGTCGTGCTGTCCGACGGCGGCAACGTCTTCACCGGCTGCCAGCTGACGGTGCACATGGCGACGGGCCAGGCGCAATTGGACAGCTGCGGGGGGCGCGTCCAGATTCAGCTTGATCCGAAATCACAGAAAAAGAACTGACCCCGGCCAGACCTCGTGAAATTATTCTCGCTATCGACAAAGTCCGGTAAGGCTGCGGCAGAGGCCGGCGCCGGCGACAAGAGCCGTTATCAGGGCACGCTCATCGCGCGCGGTCTGACGAAGACCTACAGCACGCGCCGCGTCGTCAACGGCGTCTCTCTGGTCGTCCGTCGCGGCGAGGCCGTCGGCCTGCTCGGCCCGAACGGCGCCGGCAAGACCACCTGTTTCTACATGATCACCGGCCTCGTGCCGGTCGATGAAGGTACGATCGAGATCGACGGCAACGACGTGACGACCATGCCGATGTATCGCCGCTCGCGCCTCGGCGTCGGCTACCTGCCGCAGGAAGCATCGATCTTTCGCGGCCTGACGGTCGAGGAAAACATCCGCGCCGTGCTCGAAGTGCACGTCAAGGACAAGGCGACGCGAGAGAAGAAGCTCGACGAACTGCTCGAGGAATTCCATATCCGCAAGCTGCGCACCAGCGCGGCGGTGTCGCTGTCCGGTGGCGAGCGGCGCCGTCTGGAAATCGCCCGTGCGCTGGCGACCGACCCGACCTTCATGCTGCTCGACGAGCCCTTCGCCGGCGTTGACCCCATTTCGGTCGCCGATATCCAGAACCTCGTGCACCATCTGACGGCACGCGGCATCGGCGTGCTCATCACCGACCACAACGTCCGCGAGACGCTTGGCCTCATCGACCGCGCCTATATCATCCACGCGGGCGAGGTGCTGACCCATGGTCGCGCCAACGATATCGTCAATAATCCCGAAGTGCGCAGGCTCTATCTCGGCGACAACTTCAGCCTTTGATGCGATCCCCGGTGACGGAAATTCACCTTCCCGTCACACTTCCGCTTGACCAAATCCAATAAAAAAGCAATTTTTGGGCCAACTTGGATTTCCGTGGCCTGAGCGGCCGGCAGGACGCGGTTTCCCGGAGGAATAGAACGGGAGTTTCGCGTCCGCATGGCACTGTCGGCCAACCTTTTCCTGCGCCAAAGCCAGTCATTGGTGATGACACCGCAACTGATGCAATCCATCCAGTTGCTGCAGATGACGCATTTCGAGCTCACGCAATTCATCGCGCAGGAGGTCGAGAAGAATCCGTTGCTCGAGTTTCCGTCAAATGATGCCGAAACAGGCAGCGAGCGCGGCGGAGAGGACGACGAAGCCTTCCAGCGTCCATCCGAAGACACCGGTTCCGACGAGGATTACGACAGCCGCGCCGAAGTGCTCTCGGGCGACTGGTACGAGAGCGACAACAGCGCCGGCGCCAACCGACTGACGGACGAGCTCGACGCCAACTATGCCAATGTCTTCCCCGACGACGGCGCTCCCGTGCGGGCCGACGCCCCGGAGTTGATGAGCCAGTGGAAGTCGATGCCGGGTGGCGGAGAGGCCACGGAAGGCTACGATCTCGATGATTTCGTCGCCGGCCAGATCTCGCTGCGCGATCACCTGACCCAGCAGCTGCCTTTCGTCCTGCCCGACATGGCCGACCGCCTGGTTGCCCAGCATTTGGTCGACCTGCTCGACGAGGCCGGATACCTGCAGGGCGACGCTGTCGAGGTTGCCGAACGATTGGGGACCGGCGCCGACGATGTCGAGCGCGTGATTGCAGCCCTGCAGACGCTCGATCCGCCGGGCGTCTTCGCCCGCAACCTTTCGGAATGCCTGGCGATCCAGCTGCGCCAGAAAGACCGCTTCGATCCCGCCATGCAGGCTCTTGTCGGCAATCTGGAGCTGCTCGCCCGCCGCGATTTCGCCACGCTGAAGCGCCTGTGCGGCGTTGACGAGGAAGACCTGCTCGACATGCTCGGCGAAATCCGCCAGCTCAACCCGAAGCCCGGCAGCGGCTTCGAGGCCGGCGTTTCCGAAGGCATCATGCCCGATGTCGTCGTGCGTCCCAGCGCCGACGGTAGCTGGCTGGTCGAACTCAATCCCGACACGTTGCCCCGCGTTCTCGTCAATCAGGCCTACTTCTCCAAGGTGACGAAAAACGGCGAGGACCACGCCTTCCTGTCGGAATGCCTGCAGACGGCGAACTGGCTGACGCGCAGCCTCGACCAGCGCGCCAAGACCATCATGAAGGTGGCAACCGAAATCGTCCGCCAGCAGGATGCATTCCTGATCCACGGCGTCGATCACCTGCGCCCGCTCAACCTGAAAACCGTGGCCGACGCCATCAAGATGCACGAATCGACCGTCAGCCGCGTGACCTCGAATAAGTACATGCTGACCCCTCGCGGCCTGTTCGAACTCAAATATTTCTTCACGGTTTCCATCAGCGCGGTCGAGGGGGGCGACAGTCATTCGGCCGAAGCGGTGCGTCACAAGATCCGTGCGCTGATCGCGCAGGAGAGCCCGGATGCGGTTCTGTCCGACGACGATATCGTCGATGTCCTGAAGAAGAGCGGTATAGATCTTGCCCGACGTACGGTTGCAAAGTACCGCGAGGCCATGAACATCGCCTCCTCCGTTCAGCGTCGCCGCGAGAAGCGGGCATTGGCCAAGGTCGCCGGTTTCTGAGGAAGACTCGGATCAACCGCTGGGCGTATTTGCAACCTCTGAATTAGTGCGTGTGTTGACTCTTTGGTAACTTCTCGCTAGAAGCCCGCCGCAATCGACGCTGTGGACAGCGTAATGAGTTATCCCCATCATCCTTAGGATGCGCCGAGCCAGCGACTTGAGTCGATCTTGCTTGAGTTCACCTGAAGTGCTTGGATGAGGGGGAGCCTTGGCGTAAACTGATACTCGCAACCACTATAAGAAGGGAAACTCCATGAGTGTGCGTGTATCCGGTAAACATATGGAAATTGGTGACTCGTTCCGTCAGCGGATTGAGGACCAAATCGGTGTGGCCGTGACGAAGTACTTTGACGGAGGCTATTCTAGTCAGGTTATCGTGCAGAAGGCCAATGCCCGGTTTTCCGCCGATTGCAAGGTTCACCTGGACAGCGGTGTCGTTCTGCATGCCGCAGGAGAGGCGATGGACCCGCAGCTGGCCTTCGATGCCGCTTCGGAACGTATCGAGAAGCGACTTCGCCGTTACAAGCGCAAGCTCAAGGATCATCACGCAGGCAATCATGTGAACGGGTCGGCGGAAGTCGCCTATACCGTCATGGATGGCATGCCGGATCACGATGATGAGATTCCGGATGACTTTGCGCCGGCGATCGTCGCCGAAAGCACGAAGCAACTGAAGACCATGTCCGTCGCGACCGCCGTGATGGCGCTCGACATGACGGACGAACCGCTGCTGCTCTTCCGCAGCCCTGGTAAAGAACAATTGAACATCGTTTACCGTCGTCATGATGGTAATATTGGCTGGATTGATGCGGCCAACATCAAAGGCTGAGATCAAGGTGAGGGGCGGCAGTGACGCTGCCGCTCCCCCTCTTGGCGCAGAAGGAAAATAAAATGGCTTTGGCAGATTTGCTGCAGCAAAATGCGATCATCCCCGCCCTCAGGGTAAATTCCAAGAAGCAGCTCCTCCAGGAATTGGCGTCTAAGGCGTCCAAGGTCACCGGGCTGTCCGAGCGGGAGATTTTCGACGTTGTCCTGCAGCGCGAGCGTCTCGGCTCGACTGGCGTGGGCAATGGCATCGCCATTCCGCACGGCAAGCTCGCCAGCGTGAACTCCATCGTCGGTGTTTTCGCGCGTCTCGATCAGCCGGTCGATTTCGAAGCTTTGGATGACCAGCCCGTGGATCTGGTGTTCCTGCTGCTTGCGCCTGAGGGGGCTGGTGCGGATCATCTGAAGGCGCTGTCGCGCATCGCGCGCGTGCTGCGCGACCACGATCTCGTCGCCAAGCTTCGCGCGACCGATTCCGCCTCGGCGATCTATGCCTTCCTCAACGAAGAGCAGACGTCGAACGCAGCCTGAGCCATTTAATATCGCAATAAGAAGAAAGGCGCCGGATCGCTCCGGCGCCTTTCTTACGTTCTATTCTGGCTGTTCTCAGAACTCTTCCCAGTTGTCCTGCGCCAGTGCCGCCGATCCGTGTGTCTGCGGCACGGCCATGCGGCGCGGTGCCGGGGCAGGAGCTGCCGGGCGGTAGGCCGGCGCGGCCGTTGGAGCACGCATCTGCTGCGCGGTGGAGCGCAACGCCGAGGCATTGTTGGCTCCGGCGACACGGAAGCGGGCGACGAGCTGCTTCAGCGTCTGCGCCTCGTCGTTCAGCGCCACGCTGGCAGCCGTCGTTTCCTCGACCATGGCGGCATTCTGCTGCGTCACCTGGTCCATCTGGTTCATGGCCTGGCTGACTTCCTTCAGGCCGACGGCCTGTTCGCTTGCTGAAGCCGAGATCTCGCGGATCAGGCTGTTGATGCCCATCACCTGCTCGGAGATCTTGTGCAGCGTATCGCCGGCACGGCCGACCAGATCGACGCCTTCCTTGACCTGTACGGCCGAGGTGTTGATCAGCGTCTTGATCTCCTTGGCGGCGTTGGCCGAGCGCTGTGCCAGCTCGCGCACTTCCTGCGCGACTACGGCAAAGCCCTTGCCGGCTTCACCGGCGCGCGCGGCCTCGACGCCGGCGTTCAGTGCAAGCAGGTTGGTCTGGAAGGCGATCTCGTCGATGACGCCGATGATGCGCGAGACCTCGGTGGATGATTGCTCGATGCCGTGCATCGAGGCGATCGCCTTGCTGACGACCTCGCCCGAGCGTTCTGCGTTCTCGCAGGCATGGTCGACGTTCTCGGCCGCCGTGCGCGCATTGTCGGCGCTCGAATTGACCTGTGCGGTCAACTCGTTCAGCGCGGCGGCGGTCTCTTCCAGGCTCGCTGCCTGCTGCTCGGTACGCTTGGCGAGGTCGGAGGCGCTGCCGCTGATCTCGCTGGTGCCGGAGCCGATGTTGACCACACTGTAGTTCATCGTGGTGATCGTTTCTTCCAGCGCGGCCAGCGCCGCGTTGAAGTCTTGCTTCAGCTTGTCGTATTCGCCCGGGAAGTCGTCGTGGATGCGGTGGCCGAGGTTGCCCTGGGAGAGCTCCGAAAGACCGGCACCGACGATGGAGACGATGCGGCGCTGCAGGGCGACGGACTGCGTGCGCTCGCTTTCCGAGCGCCCGCGTTCGGCCTCGGCTGCTTCGCGCTGGTCGTTCGCTTCTGTTTCCAGGCGCTGTGTGTCTGCAAGCGCGAAGCGGAAGCCTTCGAGCGCCTTGGCAACCGAGCCGATCTCGTCGGCGCGATCCTGGCCGGCGACAGCCTGCTCGTAACGACCGTCGCTCAGAGCCTTGACGCTCGAAACGAGGCCGGCGAGCGGACGCTGCACGAAGGCGCGAACGGCGAAGTAGAGCGCCAGCATGACGGCTGCAAGCACCAAGATGCCGGCAACGATCATCATGAAAGTCTGGTCCTGCACCGGCGCGTTGATGGCGCTGTGCGGCACGTCGACCAGGATGACCCAGTTGGTGTTCACGTCGGGCAGGGCGAAGGGATAGACGACGCGGTCGAACTGCTCGCCGCCGTCGATGGAGAGATCCTTGACGACGGAAGGGGAGAGCGTGGAAAGGGCGTTCTTGACGGCCTCGGTACCTTCGCCCTCATAGGGCTTCATCGCCATATCCTTGGACGGCGCGACGATCCACTTGCCGCCCTGCGACAGCAGGGTGACGCGGCCGGTGCCGAAGGGGTGGAGGTTGCCGAGCTTGTCGGACAGCGCCTTCAGCGAGATGTCCACGCCGCTGACGCCGATCATCTTGCCGCCGGACATGACCGGGTAGCCGATGGAGGTCATGGCGGTGTTTTCGCCGGTGGTGCTTTCGGCGTAAGGCGACGAGATCGCGCCCTTCTTGCTGGCGGCAGCCAGGCTGTACCACTCGGCCTTGTAGTCCGAACCGAAGACGGAGAAGGTGTAGCCGCCGTCCTTGGTCTTGGTCCAGTAGGCGTTCAGCGCGCCGGTCTTGTCCGAGCCGAGGTCGGTTCGGCCGGCGAGACTGGGCGACTGGCCGTCGAATGCGTTCGGCTCTTCGCCGAACCAGCTGCCGAAGGCGAACTGGTTGCGCTCGACATTGGCCTTGAGGAGGTCGACGACGGCCTTGCGATCGAGATACTTGCCTTCGTGACCGCGGCCGATGATGCCGGCGGTGGAGCGCGCCGCGCCGGCAAGCTCGCCGACGGAAGACGCGACTTCATTGGCGATCGCCCGGGCTTCGAGGTTCGCCTGGTCCATCGTCAGCGTCCGCACGCGGTCGCGCGTTTCGTCGATCAGGAAGAAGTTGGAAACGAGAAGAACCAGCGCGATTGCAACGCCGGTGATGAGGATAAGCTTGGCCGCAAGCGATTTCATGCGAAAGATGAACATGGAGTCCTCAAGGGAGAGTTGCGCCGGATGGGGCATTCACCGGCACAGCGAGCAAGGCGTCGCTCCCTCATGGAGCCGCCGCGTCACGACCAGCCTTCAGCAAGGTCTGGCAGTCCACGGCAACATCTCCAGAATCTCTTAAATTTGAATGAAATCCAACTAAAATACCCCGGCGCACAGGGGATGCGGATCCTCATGTCGCCGGCGGAATTGCGTTAGAGTTTGTTTGCGACGTCCGCGCTTTCGGGGATTGACGGCTGGGCGCCCTGCTTAAGGCAGGCGAGCGAACCGGCGACGGCGGCGCGGCGCAGCGCGGTCTCGAAATCGAGCCCTTCATCGAGGCTGGCGGCGAAATAGCCGCAGAACGTGTCGCCGGCGCCGACGGTATCGACCGGCTCGATCTTGAGCCCGGTGGAGCGGAAGATCAGGCCGTCGCGAATGGCGATCACGCCATCGGCGCCGAGCGTCACGATCAGCGTCTGGCCGGTTTCGGCGTGCAGCGTCTTGAGCGCGGCCTCGCGTGCGGCGGCATCCATGCCATCGACGCCCGCAAGCAGCTCGAATTCCGTTTCATTGGCGATGACGATATCGGCCAGTCGCCCGAGACGCGGCGCGTCGAAGATCAGCGGCGCCAGGTTGAGAACAGTGCGAACGCCCTTCGCCTTGGCCGCCGAAAGCGCGCGCTCGACGGCCGGCGCCGGCACTTCGAGCTGCAGCATCAGGATGTCGCTTGGGCTCATGGATGCGATCGCCGCATCCGCATCGGCTGCCGTCACCGTGCCGTTGGCACCAGGAACGACCGCGATCATGTTCTCCCCGTCGCCGCCGACGAGGATCAGCGCCGTTCCGGTGGGTTCATCGACCTTCTTCACGCTGCCAAGGTCCGTACCGGCGTCCTTGAGCAAAGCCAGCGCCGGCTCGGCGAACCCGTCCTTGCCCACGGCACCTGCCATATGGACCGTGCAGCCCGCCCGGCGCGCCGCCAGTGCCTGGTTCGCGCCCTTACCGCCGGCCGCCGTCGAGAAGCCGTTGCCGGCCACGGTTTCGCCGGGCTTGGGCAGCCTTGCGGTGGTGGCGATGAGGTCCATGTTGATGGAGCCGAAAACTGTGATCATGAGGTGTTCCGTCCGAATGCTTTGTGTGCGCGCGACACTGCACAAGGCCTTACTCGTCGTCAACCACCCGCAGCTTCAGCAGGCCGGTCCGGCTCTCGACCGACTTTGTCGTTTCGCCGTCGCGTTCCGGTTTCGCGCCCTCGCTGCTTTCGAACTCCAGTGCCTCGATCTTCGAGCCGCGCTTGGTCAGCTTGTCGGCGGAGGTGACGATCATGTCGACATCCTTCTGCGCCATTGCGAAGTGGCCCTGCAGCTTGCGCACGCGATCGTCCAGCCGGCCTAGATCGTCCATCAGGCTCGCGACCTCGCCCTGGATGACATTCGCCTGCGCCCGCATCCGCTGGTCCTTCAGCACCGCCTGGATGACCTGGATCGACAGCATCAGCAGGGACGGCGAGACGATGACGATCCGCGACCGATGCGCCTTCTGCACGACCGCCTCGAAATTCTCGTGAATCTCGGCGAAGATCGATTCCGAGGGCACGAACATGAAGGCCGTGTCCTGCGTCTCGCCCTGGATCAGGTATTTCTCGGAGATATCGCGAATGTGGATTTCCATGTCGCGACGGAACTGCTGCGAAGCGAGCTTGGCGCCCTCGGGGCCACCGGCATCGCGGATCGCGTTCCAGGCCTCCAGCGGGAACTTGGCGTCGATGACAAGCGGCGGCGCCCCGTTCGGCATGCGGATGATGCAGTCGGGCCGCGAGCCGTTGGAAAGCGTGTGCTGGAACGCATAGGCGCCCATCGGCAGGCCATCGGCCACGATGGTCTCCATGCGCGACTGGCCGAAGGCGCCGCGCGTCTGCTTGTTGGAGAGGATCGCCTGCAGGCCGACCACGTCCTTGGCGAGCGTCTGGATATTGTTTTGCGCCGCATCGATGACCGCCAGCCGCTCCTGCAGCCTCTGCAGGTTTTCATGCGTCGATTTCGTCTGTTCGCTGATCGTGGTGCTGACGCGTTGCGTCATGCCGTCGAGCCGTTGATTGATGGCCTGGTTCAACTCCGCCTGGCGCGAGCCGAAGACCTCCGCCATCGTCGCCATGCGTCCATGCATTTCCGCCTGGATTCGCAGAAGTTCCGCCATCCTGTCATCCGCATCGGCCGCCTGTTCGCGCCGCAGCTGGCCGCTGCGCAGCAGAAGCACGATCATCAGCAGGACCACGGCCGCTATCGCCCCGCCTGCAAGCGCCAGCGTTCCGGGGCCAATCGGTGAAAGGAGATGTTCAAGCGACTCGGATGTGTTCATGGCAGCAAGCATAACAAAATGCGTGCGGCTTACTAGATCAAAACGTGAACGTACTTGCGGCTCGCTTCGAGCGTAGTCAAATAACAGTCGTCAATAAATCGAATGCTGATTTAACCATTGCTCAACCATATTCCACGAAAGCTCTGCGCGAAATTCCCGTTTAACGTCAGCCGCAAAGCAGAGACATCATGAGCAGCCATCGACCCGACACCGCGCTCCGGGAGCGCCTCGATTTCATCGAACTCGATGACGCCGCGCGTGCAACGCTGCGGGAGATGCGCCCGACGCTGACGGGTCTGCTTTCGGGCGCGCTCGATCGTTTCTACGAAAAGCTGGCGAGAACGCCCGCGGTTTCCAAGTTCTTCTCGAACAAGGAGCATATGAACTACGCGAAAAAGGGCCAGCAGCAGCACTGGACCAATATCGCCGGCGGCAATTTCGACGAAGCCTATGTGAATGGCGTCAAGACCATCGGCAAGACGCATGCCCGCATCGGCCTCGAGCCTCGCTGGTACATCGGCGGCTATGCACTGATCATCGGCGATCTCATCAACGGCATGATGGAAAAGCAGAAGGCGCCGATGTTCGGCGGCCGTAACGACAAGGCGATGGCCGACAAGCTTACCGCTGTCGTCAAGGCCGCACTGCTCGATATGGACTACTCCATCTCCGTCTATCTGGACACGCTGGAAGAGCGCCGCCAGACGCTGGAAGCCGAGCGCGCCAAGGCGGAATCGGATCAGGCGATCGCGCTCGACCAGCTGCGCCGCGGCCTGGAAGCACTGTCTCGTGGTGATCTTGAGGCGACCTTGCCGACGGACCTGCCCGGCAGCTTCAGGGAGATGGGCGAAGACTACAACCGCGCCGTCGCCGCCCTGCGCGCCTCTTTCGCCTCGGTTCGCGCAACGTCGGGTGAGATTCTGCGCGGCACCGATGTCATCGCCAAGGCATCCGACGATCTCGCGCTGCGTACCGCCCAGCAGGCGGCCGGCGTCGAGGAAAGCTCGGCCGCCCTCCAGCAGCTCGCCGTCAGTGTCGGCCAGACCGCCTCGAATGCCGAGAAGGCTTCCGCCGCCGTTCGCGAGACGCAGGACAAGGCGAAGAACTCCGGCGAGCTCGTCAACAGCGCCGCCTCCGCCATGGCCGGCATCGAGAAATCCTCGACCGAGATCTCCAAGATCATCGGCGTCATCGACGAGATCGCTTTCCAGACGAACCTGCTTGCGCTCAACGCGGGCGTCGAGGCAGCGCGCGCGGGAGAGGCCGGCAAGGGCTTTGCCGTCGTCGCGCAGGAAGTTCGCCAGCTCGCCCAGCGCACCGCCGATGCGGCCAAGGAGATCAAGAACCTGATCTCCGACAGCTCCGCGCAGGTGAACGAAGGCGTCGATATCGTCAGCACGACGGGCAGCGCGCTGAGCGACATGATCAGCCGCATCGACATCATCAATCGCTTCGTCGCCGATATCGCCGCCGCCGCCCGCGACCAGGCGACCGGCGTCAACGAAGTCAGCGTCGCCATCCGCAACATGGATACGATTACCCAGCAGAACTCCGGCATGGTCGAGCGCACCTCGGCCGAAACCCGCCGCCTGCGCGGCGAGGTCGACGATCTCGTGGCGCTGCTGCAGCGCTTCCGCACCGGCTCGGACCAGCGTCCGGCCGCCGCCACGCGCCGCGCCGCCTGACCAATGCGGCGAATTTCCGGGCGGGCGCATAAAAAGTGCCTCCGCCCGGCCGCGGGATAATTCCATCCTGAGGAAAGATGGGTTATGGGAACCGCATGACCATCAAGCCACTCATCATTCTTCCCGATCCCGTTCTGCGTCAGCTTTCCAAGCCGATCGAACGCGTCGATGCCGATCTTCAGCGTCTCGCCGACGACATGCTCGAGACCATGTACGATGCGCCAGGCATCGGCCTTGCCGCGATCCAGATCGGCGTGCCGCGCCGCATGCTGGTCATCGATGTCGCCCGCGAAGGCGAGGACAAGCAGCCGCTCGTCTTCATCAATCCCGAAATCGTAACCTCGTCCGACGAACGCTCGGTTTACGAGGAGGGATGTCTCTCGATCCCCGACTACTATGCCGAGGTGGAACGCCCGGCGACGATCGGCGTGCGTTACCTCGACCGTGACGGCAAGGAACAGTCCGTGGAGGCCGATGGGCTGCTCGCCACCTGCCTGCAGCACGAGATCGACCACCTGAACGGCGTGCTCTTCATCGACCATATCTCCCGCCTCAAGCGCGAGATGGTGATCAAGAAGTTCACCAAGGCGGCGAAGACCACCAAGGCTCTCTGAGACTCGCGTTGCTCATCCAGGGCCCAAATGCTATGATATCAGTGATATCGTAGTGGAGATGTCAAATGGGTGATCTTCTGATCCGTGGCCTTGATGACGACTTGAAGACGCATCTGCAGGAACGCGCGATCCGCAACGGTCGCAGCCTTTCGCAGGAAGCGATCGAAATGATGCGGAGCCAGATCCTGCGGGAGCGATCCCTCGTACCTGCCGGAAATCGGTTGCGCGGGTTGCTGGGAGATGAACGGTTGACTGCTGATGAGGTCGAGGCCTTTTCGGAGTTCCGTCATGATACCGATCGCGATCCGCCGCGCTTTGAGCCATGATCGTTCTCGACACCAACGTGATCTCCGAGATTCAGGGCCGGCTGAATAGTGAGCGCATCCTGAACTGGCTCAACGAGTTCGAGATCGAGTCTCTGTTTCTGACGACCATTTCCATTGGCGAGATGTATTATGGCCTGCATCTGCTCGACGAAGGCCGCCGCAAGGCCTCGTTGATCGCTGATTTCGCCCGGATCGAGGTTGATTTTGCCGGCCGTGTTCTTGGCTTCTCGATCGAGGCCGCACGCCGCTACGGCGCACTGGCGGCCGCTCGCCGAAACGTCGGACGTTCGATGGAAACCAAGGACGCCATGATCGCCTCAATTTGCCTCACGCATGGCGCCACGCTCGCCACGCGCAACACAAAAGACTTCGAAGGGCTTGATCTCAAGCTCGTAAACCCGTTTGAAGGCGGCTGATCTTCAAGGTTGGCCTCGAGCCAGGAATTGGCGGCATAGAATGTCACTTCGCATCATCTTCATGGGCACGCCCGAGTTCTCCGTTCCGACGCTACGCACGCTCGTCGATGCCGGGCACCAGATACTGGCCGTCTACACGCAGCCGCCGCGGCCGGGTGGGCGTCGCGGGCTTGATCTGCAGAAGTCGCCGGTCCATCAGGCCGCCGAACTGCTTGGACTGCCGGTCTTCACGCCCGTCAATTTCAAGGACCCCGAGGAGCGCGAACGGTTCGCGGCGCTGAAGGCCGATGTCGCCGTCGTCGTCGCCTATGGCCTGCTCTTGCCGGAAGCCATCCTGAACGGCACCCGCTATGGCTGCTACAACGGCCACGCATCGCTTCTGCCGCGCTGGCGAGGTGCTGCGCCGATCCAGCGCGCCATCATGGCCGGCGACGAAAAGAGCGGCATGATGGTGATGAAGATGGACAAGGGGCTTGATACCGGCCCCGTGGCACTGACGCGGGAAGTCGCCATCGGCGCCGACATGACGGCGGGCGAACTCCACGATGCGCTGATGCTGACCGGCGCCAAGGCGATCGGCGAGGCCATGGTCAAGCTCGAAATGGGCGACCTGCCGCTCGTGCCGCAGCCGGAGGAGGGTGTCGTCTACGCCGCCAAGATCGACAAGGCGGAAACACGCATCGACTTCACGAGATCGGCCGCCGACGTTCACAACCACATCCGCGGCCTGGCGCCCTTTCCCGGCGCATGGTTCGAGGCGGAGATCGGCGGCAAGCTGGAGCGCGTCAAGGTGCTCGGCTCGCAGTTGGCCGATGGCGCCGGCGCACCCGGCGAGATGTTGGCGGATGGCTTCGTCGTTGCCTGCGGCATAGGGGCGGTGCGGTTGACGAAACTGCAGAAGGCCGGCGGCAAGCCGCTTGCCGCTGACGATTTCCTGCGCGGCACGCCGGTAGCGCCGGGAACGAGGTTCGCCTGATGCCGCGCTATCGCATGACCGTCGAATATGACGGCGCGCCCTATGTCGGCTGGCAGCGGCAGGACAACGGCCCCTCGGTGCAGGGGGCGATCGAAAAGGCGATCCTGTCCCTCTCGGGCCAGAAGGTCTCGATCCGCGGCGCCGGCCGCACGGATTCCGGCGTTCATGCCATGGGGCAGGTCATCCATGCCGATCTCGAAAGGGAATGGTCGCCCTTCAAGCTGCAGAACGCGCTCAATGCGCATCTGCGGCTCGCCGCCGAGCGCGTGTCGATCGTCGACATCGAGACGGCCAGCGAATTCTTCGACGCCCGCTTCTCGGCGCTCCGCCGCCACTATCTCTATCGCATCATCACCCGCCGCGCGCCGCTGGCCATAGAAGCCGGCAAGGCCTGGTGGGTGCCGAAGCCGCTCGATCACGAGGCGATGCACGCCGCCGCCCAGACGCTGGTCGGCCGGCATGATTTCACCACCTTCCGCTCGGCGCATTGCCAGGCAAACAGCCCCGTGCGCACGCTCGACCGGCTGGACGTGACGCGATCAGGTGACCTGATCGAGATCCGCGCCACCGCGCAGAGCTTCCTTCACAACCAGATACGCTCATTCGCCGGCACGCTGAAGCTGGCGGGCGAGGGGAAGTGGACTGTCGACGACGTCCGGGCCGCCCTCGACGCGCGCGACCGCAAGGCCTGTGGCCCTGTCGCGCCGCCCGACGGACTCTATTTCATGCAGGTGGATTATCCCGACGTGATCACCGACAGAAGCAGTAGGCCGGAACAGCGCGATGAAGACGACGATCTATCATAACCCCGCCTGCGGCACCTCGCGCAACACGCTGGCGATGATCCGCCAGTCGGGCGAGGAGCCTGTCGTCATTGATTACCTGAAGACGCCGCCGACGCGCGAAACCCTGGTCGGCCTGATCGCAGCCACGGGCCTGTCCGTCCGCGCCCTGCTCCGCGAAAAGGGCACGCCCTACGCGGAACTCGGCCTTGGCGACCCCGCGCTGACCGACAATCAACTGCTCGACGCCATGATGGCCCACCCGATCCTGATCAATCGCCCGATCGTCGTCACGGAAAAAGGCACCCGCCTCTGCCGTCCGTCCGAGACCGTTCTGGAAATCTTGCCCAACGCCGACATCGGTGTCTTCACCAAGGAAGACGGCGAGGTGGTCCGCTCAAAATAGCGGCTAAACGGGATAGATGCCGAGGAAACGCTGCAGGTATTCCGACAGCATCAGCGACGGCACGAACAGCGCCAGTGTCAGCGCGCCGACGATAAGACCATTGCCGAAGAAGATCATCCTCAGGATACGCGCCAGCGCGAAGATCTGCGCGAACATGAAGATCAACAGCAGGATAGACACGAAGCTGATGGAGCCGGGGACGAAGTAGACGAGCGCCAGCAAGAGCCCGTTGATATAGGCAAGCGGCACGCCCAGCCAGTTGATGCTGACGACGACGGGCGCGAAGCGCTCGCCTTTCTTGATGGCAAGCAGCAGCAGGCCTGCGAGCACCAGAGGAGCAACCCAGTTGGAAACTTCGACAAGGCCGAGGCGGAAGTAGAAGAGCAGCCCGACATCGGTATGTGGCGGCATGTTCTGCAGGAAGGCTTGGCGCCACCAGAGCCAGGAAATGCCCATCGGCGGCATGCACCAGAAGATCGCCCAGAAGGAGCGGCTGACGCCGCGCTCCGACATATCCAGAAAGCGGAAGCCGCGCGGATCCATGCGGATCAGCAGCCACAGCCCTGCCAGATAATATTGGACCTCCCTAAACCCCGGCATTCTCGAACCAGCGCTCGATGAAGGTTTGGTAGATGACGGTCAGGCTTTCGAGGTCGGCGACGGCGACGCGCTCGTCGACCATGTGCATTGTCTGCCCCACAAGACCGAATTCGACGACGGGGCAATAGTCCTTGATGAAGCGGGCGTCGGATGTGCCGCCGGTCGTGGAAAGCTTCGGGGCCTGCCCGGTCACGCTCTCGACGGCCGACGACAGCGAGGCGATCAGCGCATTGTTACGCGTCAGGAACACGTGGCTCGGGCGCTCGGCCCAGACGATATCGTAACGCAACGGCTCACGGCCGGGGCGCAGCGAACCGTGCGCGGCGGCGTCGTCGAGGCGCCGGATGATCTCCTGCTGCAGGCTCTCCGCCGTCCAGGTGTCGTTGAAACGGATGTTGAAGCTCGCCGAGGCCCGCGCCGGGATGACGTTGGTGGCGGTGTTGCCGACGTCGATCGTCGTCACTTCGAGATTGGATGGCTGGAAGTTCTCGGTGCCGCCGTCGAATGGCGGGTCCATCAGCGATTGCGTCAGCTGCAGGATGCCGCGCACCGGATTGTCGGCGAGATGCGGATAGGCCGCATGGCCCTGCACGCCGTGCACCGTGATCCTGCCCGACAGCGAACCGCGACGGCCGATCTTGATCATGTCGCCGAGCCTGTCCGGATTGGTCGGCTCGCCCACGAGGCAGGCGTCCCAGCGCTCGCCGCGTTCGGCGGCCCATTTGAGGAGCTTGGTCGTGCCGTTGATGGCGGGGCCTTCCTCGTCGCCGGTGATCAGGAAGGAGATCGATCCTTTCGGCGCGCCGTGCTTTCCGACATAGCGGGCAACCGCCGCCACGAAGCAGGCGATCCCGCCCTTCATGTCCACCGCGCCGCGGCCGAACAGCTCGCCATTGGCGATCTCGGCGGCGAAGGGCGCGTGCGTCCATGCCGCCTCGTCGCCGACGGGCACCACGTCGGTATGCCCCGCGAACATCAGGTGCGGGCCGTCGTTGCCGAGGCGGGCGTAGAGGTTCTCGATGTCGGGCGTGCCCGGCTCGGTCGCCATCACCTTGTCCACCTTGAAGCCGAGCGGCGAGAGCATCGCATCCAGCGCCGTCAGCGCGCCGCCTTCGGCGGGCGTCACGGATGGGCAGCGGATCAGGGTCTGGAGATTGGCGACGGGATCGGTAGCGGTCATGAAACTGGAGGTATCCGGCGGTAGTGGCAAAGAAAAGGCAAGGTGGAGTTGTGCGGCGAAATCCGCCCCAGGGCTTGCCGGGACTGCGCTCGGCAAGCGTGAGCCCGGCGTCGAAGAGCCGACGCCGGTCCAGAAAGCGAGGATCAGTCGCGCAGCAGTTCGTTGATGCCGGTCTTCGAGCGGGTCTTCTCATCGACCGTCTTGACGATCACGGCGCAGTAGAGGTGCGGTGCGGCAAGGCCGTTCGGCATGGTGGCGTTGCCCGATGGCATGGAGCCGGCGACGACGACCGAGTAGGGCGGTACTTCGCCGTAGAAGACTTCGCCGGTGGCGCGGTTGACGATCTTGGTCGACTTGCCGATGTAGACGCCCATGCCGAGAACCGAGCCCTCGCGGATGATGCAGCCTTCAACGACTTCCGAGCGGGCGCCGATGAAGCAATTGTCTTCGATGATGGTCGGGCCGGCCTGCATCGGCTCCAGCACGCCGCCGATGCCGACGCCGCCCGAGAGATGCACGTGCTTGCCGATCTGCGCGCAGGAGCCGACCGTGGCCCAGGTGTCGACCATCGTGCCCTCGTCGACGAAGGCGCCGAGGTTGACGAAGGACGGCATCAGCACGACGTTCTTCGCGATGTAAGCGGAGCGGCGCACGACGCAGTTCGGCACGGCGCGGAAGCCGGCGGAGCGGTACTCGTTCTCACCCCAGTTCTCGAACTTCGACGGCACCTTGTCCCACCAGGTCGAGTTGCCCGAGCCGCCCTTGACGACTTCCATGTCGTTCAGGCGGAAGGAGAGGAGAACGGCCTTCTTCAGCCACCGGTTCACTTTCCACGCGCCATCTGCGCCGCGTTCGGCGACGCGCGCCTTGCCGCCGTCGAGAAGTTCGAGCGCGGCCTCGACCGCATCGCGCACTTCGCCCTTGGTCGAGATGCTGACGCTGTCGCGGTTGTCGAATGCGGCTTCGATTGTCTTTTCGAGGGCGGAAAGGTCGGTGGCGCTCATGAGAATTCCTTAAACTTCGATCTTTATCGTGGAGGCTGAGGCCTCCGGGAATTGTGATTGGCGGGATGCGATCTGCTCTATCGCATGCAGGGCTAAAATGGAATGATTTTTCGGGGCGGGATCGATCTCCCGATCACAGGCATGAAACGACACACCGGCAGCGTTTGCCGGCGGTACTGAAAGGCATTGCAAGACATGGCAAAGGGAAAGAACGGCAGGCTGCGGCGCAAGGATGGCGTCTGGGATCCGTTGAAATCGAGTGAGACCGACCGGCAGCGCGCGGAAGCCGTGCCGAAGACGCCGCAGACGCTTTCGCCCGCCTACCGCCTTGCCTATGCCGACGAGGATTTCCTGTGCCGCGAGGAACTGCGCCCGATAAGGCTGCAGCTGGAACTGATGAAGCCGGAAATGCTGCTGACGGAACGCGGCATCAAATCAACCGTCGTGATGTTCGGCGGCGCCCGTATTCCCGCACCCGGCCAGAGCGCCTGGGCGGCCCGCAACGAAACCCAGCGCGCCAATCTTGAGGCGGCATCCGTCTATTACGACGAAGCGCGCAAATTCGCGCGCCTCTGCTCGAAATACGCGGCCGGTTTCGATTTCCACGAATATGTCGTCGTCACCGGCGGCGGCCCCGGCGTCATGGAAGCCGGCAACCGAGGTGCTGCCGACGAGGGCGCGCCCTCGATCGGCCTCAACATCGTGCTGCCGCACGAGCAGGCGCCGAACGTCTACGTAACGCCGGAGCTCAGCTTCAACTTCCACTACTTCGCCATCCGCAAAATGCACTTCATGGTGCGCGCCAAGGCGATCGCCGTCTTCCCCGGCGGCTTCGGTACCATGGACGAGTTCTTCGAATGCCTGACGCTGATCCAGACCGGCCGCATGGAAAAGATGCCGCTCATTCTCTTCGGCGAGAAGTTCTGGAAGAGCATCATCAATTTCGAGGCGCTCGCCGAATTCGGCACCATTGCCCCTGACGACGTCAAGCTGATCAGCTTCGTCGACACCGCCGATGCCGCCTGGAAGATCATCCAGGAATACTACGAACACCCGGAATAGGGCGCGCTCAGGGGGCGTCGCCGGCCTTCTTCGGCCGGCCGCCCTTGGCGCCGTTCGCCCGGCTTGCAGCCGCCTTCGCGGGCGACCGGGATTGCCCGCCACGGCGTTGCGCCTCCATGAAGCTCCTGGTGCCGAACACGCCGTTCATCAGACCTGAAATCGTGTAGTCGGCATCAAGGCTTTCCCAGTGAAGGCCGGTCTCTCCGAGCAGCTCGACTTCCGAAAGCTCCGCAACGGTTGCCTCTTCCAATCCCTGCAGCGCTCGCGCGGGGAAGATAAATGATGCGCCATTGGTGAAATCGAGGATGATGCGTTCCGAAGCGGTGTCGAAGCGAACCGATGCGGGTATCGGCCGCTCGGCACGCTCCGTTTCCCAGCGTTGCTTTGCCTGCGCGAGTTCGGCGTCGGTGACCTCAACCATGATAGTGCCTCCAGGTATCGAGCAGCAGTTGGCGGTTTTCTTCCACGACCGTCATCGCCCGGCGTACGTCGCGGTCGGACATCCCGCCCTGCGTTATGACCTTGAGATCGATGATGTCGATGCGTGCTTCCCCGTCTCCGATGACGTGGACATGCGCAGGCTCATGATCCGCCGTGTAGATCACGAAGCGCATTCCATGCTGGCGTAGGACCGTGACCATACCAGAAGAGTAACCCAACAACTTGGGTATTTCAATTGGACGAAAAGCCCGCCGCGATCGTCGCGGCGGGCTCCCTCATCGGCTGTGTCTCGTCTTACAGGAACGGGCGTTCCGGCATGTCGGCGATCGAGATCACGCCGTCCTTGTTGGTGTCCATGCGCGTGAAGAACTTGTCGAAGGCGGCTTCGGCTTCCTGCTTGGAAATCTGGCCGTTCTCGTCGGTGTCGATCCGCTGCATCATCATGAATTCGCGGATCATGCCCGGGCCGCGCATGCCGTGGCCTTCGGGGCGACCTTCAGGACCGCCGGGAGGTGGCGGCGGGGGCGTTTCGCCGTCGGCGGGAGGTGCTGCGGCCACATCGTCGTCACTATCCGCGCCATCCTTGGCGGCCGCCTTGAACTTGGCGAACTGCGCTTCGTGATACTTGCGGATTTCGCCCGGCGTCAGCGAGCCGTCCTTGTCGGTGTCGATCGCGGCGAAGATCGTTTCCATGCCGTTCTTGGCTTCGTCCTTGGAAATCTGGCCGTCCTTGTTCGTGTCGAACTGCTGCAGCATGCGAACGAACACGACCTCGCGCATCATGGGACCGCGCATCCCGCCGCCCATTCCGCCGCCGCCCATCATTGCGTGGTGCGGCTTGGGGCCGTGGTGCTTCTTGTCGTGGGGTGCAGCAACACTGGTGCCGGCTGCGGCACCGACGATCAGGACGGAGGAGAGTGCGGCCAGTATCAGCTTGTTCCGAGACATATGAATTCCTTTCAGTGTGTAATCTCATTGGGGATCACAGACGAAAAGGTAGGGCTGATTGGGCGGGTTGCCCAATTAAACATCGGTAAGCTGGATGAAACTTTCGTAACTTAGCCGGTGATCTTCTCAAGAAAATCAGTGAGATCGTCGGTCACGAAGTCGATATGGTCGTCCTCGCCGCTGGTCTTCTCCCACCATTCGACGACGGTGTCTTCGAGGTTGTTGGGAACGAGCAGGACCGTCTGCATGCCGAGCGCCTTGGGCACCTTCAGATTGCGCGGCAGGTCCTCGAACATCGCGGCCTTGCCCGTCTCCACGCGCTTCAGCTGCGTGAACTTGTCATAGGTTTCCTGCGCCGGCTTCGGCACGAACTCGGCGGCGACGATATCGAAGATGTCGTCGAAATGGTCGAGGATGCCCAGCGCGCCTGCCGCCATTTCCGCATGCTTGACGCTGCCGTTGGTGAAGATGAACTTGCGGCCGGGCAGAGCCTTGATCGCGGCACCCAGTTCCGGCTGCGCCGTCAGGCTGGAATAGTCGATCGCATGCGCCTTCTCGAGGAAGTCGTTGGGATCGACGCCGTGATGGATCATCAACCCCTGCAGCGTCGTGCCGTGATCATAGTAATACTGCTTCTGCAGCTTGCGCGCCTCGTCGCGTTCCATCTGCAGCAGCGTCGAGACATAGGCCGTCATGTTCTTGTCGATCTGCGCGAACAGATTGACGTGATGCGGATAGAGCGTGTTGTCGAGGTCGAAGACCCACTCTGTCACATGCGAGAAATCTGTCTTGGAGGGGGCGCGATCTATCTTGTTCATGCCTGCCTTATGCCATGCGCGGCGTTCGATTGAAATCCGGAATGCGACCATTCACGCCGGATGATTGATCGCCTGACGCGATCACACTAGGTTTCCGGCACAAGAAACGAGGAGGCGAAGATGAATCAGGCTGAGAAGGCAAAAACGTTCGGCGCGCTGCACCGGAAGGGCAACCCTGTCGTTCTCTACAATGTGTGGGATGCGGGAACGGCAAAGGCCGTCACCGAGGCTGGCGCCAAGGCGCTGGCGACGGGAAGCTGGTCGGTTGCAGCCGCGCAGGGCTATGGCGATGGCGAGAAAATCCCGATGGAGGCGCTGGTCTCAACGACCCGCCAGATCACCGCGGTCAACGACCTGCCGCTCTCCGTCGATTTCGAGGGTGCCTATTCCACCGATCCCGCGGGCGCCGCCGCCAATGTCGAACAACTGATCGATGCCGGCGCGATCGGTATCAATTTCGAGGATCAGCTGGTTGGCGGCGATGGGCTGCACCCGGTCGAGCAACAGGCCGCCCGCATCCGCGCCATCCGCGAGATGGCTGATCGTCGCGGCATCCCGTTTTTCATCAATGCCCGCACCGACCTGTTTTTGCGGGAAGGCGATCTGTCGAAGCATGCCGGCCTGGTCGAGGAAGCGATCGAGCGTGGCAAGGCCTATGCCGCCGCCGGTGCCGATGGCTTCTTCGTGCCGTGGCTGATCGATGAAGCCTTGATCGAGAAGATCTGCGCGGCGTCACCGCTGCCGGTGAACATCATGATGCGGCCGAGCGCGCCTGATGTGAAGACGCTGGTGAAGCTTGGTGTCAGCCGTGTCAGCTATGGGCCGGGGCCTTACCGGATGATGATGGAGAAGCTGAAGGAAGCTGCCGCCGCGGTTTACGGAGCGCTGTAAGGCAGACCCCTCCCCAACCCCTCCCCACAAGGGGGAGGGGCTAACTCGTCGCGCCCTCTGTGCCCTCTCATACCATCAGCGTCTGTCGAGAGGCTTCGGCTTAGTGGGGAGGGTGCGCCCAGCAAGCCC
>UCEU01000026.1 GCA_900471485.1 Hyphomicrobiales bacterium | reverse complement strand
CCGCCAACGGCTCCTCGTCCCGCCACCCCGGCGCCACCAAAATCCGCTTCGGCGGCGACGCCACCTATGTCGAGAGCGGCGGCAAGTGCCGGGTGGGAAGCGCCAAGGTCACCGTCCACACGCAGATCATCCTGCCACGCTGGACCGACCGTCGCGGCGCCAGCAAGCAGCTGTCGATGATCTGGGATGCCCTATCGAGCGACATCAAGCGCCACGAGGAGCGCCATGCCGAGATCGCCAGGGTTCAGGCCCGCGTCATGGAACGGCAGATTCTTGCGCTGCCCGCGCAACGCAGCTGCGAGCTCATGCAGGAGAAAGTCAGCGAGGTATCGGTTCGCGGCATCGACGAGCACGACCGTCTGCAGGCCCGATTCGATCGCGTCGAGGCGGTCAATTTTCAGAACCGGATGATGCGACTCTTGAACAATCGCATGGGTCGACCGGGCGGCGAATAATAACCGATTCGAGTACCGATTACGATCACGGATCTTTAGCCGCGTAACAAAAATTGTGCGAAACGCCAGCGGCCCCAGTGATTTACCGGTTATTTCTCGCCCTAGCTAAGTCCAACATAACGCGCTAATATTCAGACATTCGAAAGTTCAGGTATAGGCGCCTGAACGATCGTGTCCGGGTTCTCCTGGCGCGTTGCGAAGCCGCGGACGATCCTCCCTCGTCCGTAGGTAATGCGCCTACCTAGCCTCGCTCGTCTCACGGCCAGCGAGGCTTTTTTTGGCCTGAGATATCAGGCCTGGCGCTCCGGGACGTGCACGATCAACCCGTCGAGGGCAGCCTTCATCCTGATCTGACAGGAAAGGCGCGACGTCGGGCGAACGTCGAAGGCGAAGTCCAGCATGTCTTCTTCCATCGCTTCCGGCGGACCGACGCGTTCGGTCCACTCGTCGTCGACGTAGACATGACAGGTGGCACAGGCACAGGCGCCGCCGCATTCGGCTTCGATGCCGGGTACGGAGTTGCGCACGGCGTTTTCCATGACCGTCGATCCCTGATCGACATCGAGATCGAAGCGCGTGCCGTCAAAGGCGACAATGGTCAGTTTCGGCATTGATGATTTCCGGTAATTTCAGAGGGAAGGGTCTGGATTTTTCTTCCAACAAATCGGTCAGCCAGTCAACATTCGACGGGCGTGGGACCTTTATTCCAGACATGAAAGCGACACGCTTGTCCGATTGCGCCACGCAAAAGGGCGCAAAAAGACCCGCTGCTCCGAAATGACGCAACGGGTTTTCTTCCGCTGTATTCTATCGCGGCTGTGCCATCTCGGTACCGGCCGAACCGGCCCGCCTCTGTGGCCGGACCAAATACCTCAGCGGCAGAGCTTCAGAATGAAATTCTCGGCCTCGATGACGGCCACTCCGACCGCGGCCATGTTCGCCGCATCGCCGCAATTGCCCTCGAGCGTTTCGGCCGCCTGGGCGACACGAAACGCGCCGACGGCGCCCGCCGCACCTTTCAGCCGATGCGCCGCTGCTTCCACCCGCTTGGTTTCCCCGCAGGACATCTCGTGCAGGCAAGCGCGCGCCTGGCGCGCAAACATCTGCAAAACCTCTATTTCCAGGGACTTGTCGCCCATCGTCTGCTTGGCCAGGTGCACCAGATCAACAGGACGCTCCTGGGATGGACGCTGTCCGTCGCTGTTGTCAGGTGCCGCAAACGCGATACTCACTGCTGCCATCTGTCAATCTCCCGTCGTGTGTCCTGCCGTCTAAACCCGATGGTGCGGCGGCGAGGTGGCGATCGCGTTAAATTCGCGCGCGATCACGGCGGATTTCTCGACATATGGTTAACGTCGCCTAAACACCCTTAAGCTGTTGGTTTTTAACACGGCCGATCCGTTAAATTGTGTTAACAATAACTTAATAGCAAAGGATTTGAACGACCCCGTTAATTGTCTAGCAGCCCCGGATGTGTCACTACGGTACGACTGCGCGAGGGCTGCGGCACATGCCTTTGCGCGCCAAGTGGATAGTGGTAATGTTTTGATACCGTCTGTAGGGAAAAGCAGCTATCCACTCTGAAATGAAAGACTTATCCACCCCTCGTAAATGAGGAGCGGATAGGTTCAGAGGCAAAGGTTTGGTTCGGGTCAGGCGGAAAGGCCCGAATGCGTTGATGAACCGGCTGAGATGTAACGAGGCGTATCGGAATGGCGAACAACAAGTACAACGAATCGATTGAGGACAAGGCGTTCAAGGCATTGGACGAAGCCCTGCAAATCGACTTCGCGGAAGATCCTACGCCGTTACGCAGCGCCAAAACGCCCGACGCCCCGGAGGCCCAAGTGTCTGAAACACCCAGCCCGCGCAATCAGCAGAGCAAGGATGAAGGCCAGAAGCGGCGCGGCGGCAATGCCCCTCGCCTGCCCGAGCAGCCTTCCAGGGCGCCAGCCTTCGCGGCCAATGACGCCAACCGCACGACGCCGGCCTCGCTTCTGAAGTCGCTCGACAGCGGCTCGCTGCGCTCGGCCATCCGCAACGCCACGCTCGTCTCCGCGCTCTGGATCGTCGCCGGCCTCGGCCTGATGGCGCTCCTCTATTCGCCGGGCATCTGGCAGATCCGCTCGATCGCCGACCTCGTGGCGCTTCCCGGCGTCATCGCCGGCCTGATCGGCATCATCATACCGGTCCTGCTGTTCTTCGCCTTCGCCATCATGATGTCGCGCGCCCAGGACATGCGCAACGCCGCGCGCTCGATGGCCGAAGTGGCGCTGCGTCTCTCCGAGCCGGAAACGATCGCCTCCGAACGCATCATGACCGTCGGCCAGGCCGTCCGCCGCGAAGTCTCGGCCATGAACGAAGGCATCGAGCGCACCATCGCCCGCGCCTCCGAGCTCGAAACGCTCGTCCATTCCGAGGTCAACGCGCTCGAGCGCAGCTATGCCGACAACGAACTGCGCGTGCGCGGTCTCGTCCACGAATTGGGTTCCGAACGCGAGGCGATCGTCAATCACGCCGAGCGTATCCGCACGTCGATCTCCGGCGTTCACGACCAGCTGAAGGAAGATCTCTCGCTCGCAACGGAAGAGATCGCCGTTCGCCTCGCCACGTCGGGCGAGGCTTTCGCGTCGATGATCGACACGCGCGCCGCGACGATCACCGAGAAGTCGGAATCCGCCATCCAGTCGATCGGCTCGCTGCTCGCAGCCAAGACCGACACCCTGCTGCAGACGCTGACCTCCTCCGGTTTCGCCCTCGCCAACGAGTTCGACACGCGTCTGGAGTCGCTTAGCAGCAATCTCAGCGAACACGGCGAGCACATCCTCAGCCAGTTCGAAACGCGCGCGTCCACCATGGACAGCAACGCAGAGAAGCTGAATGCGGCGCTCAACGACCGTGCCCGCCAGCTCAACGAGATCCTGATTGCCCGCACCCGCGAAATCAGCGAAAGCCTCTCCGGCGGCGAACGCAACATAACCGGTACGCTCGACGACGTTCTCTCGAAGCTGAACTCCGCACTCGACGAGAAGGGCTCCACCTTCCGCCAGAGCCTGCAGTCGAGCGTCGATGACACGATCATGGATCTCGACCTGCGCACCGGCTTCTTCGAGGAGCGTCTGCAGGCGACCGTCGCGCAGCTCTCGACGTCCTTCGACGACCGTGTCGCCGAATTCGCCAATGCCTTCGACCAGCGCGCCGGCTCGCTCGATACCAAGCTTATGGAGAGCCTGAACCGCATCAACGAAACGCTGAGCGGCGGTTCGGACTCGCTGAACGGCATCCTGAGCTCGAGCATCGAACATCTCGGCTCGTCGCTGACGGACCAGTCCTTCGCGCTCGCCACGGCGCTGGCCACCGGCCGCGAAGTGCTCGAGGACACGCTGTCGCACAAGGTCGAGGAAGTCGCCGGCGCGATCAACGCCCGCACGACCGAAATGACCACGGCGCTGAGCCACGCGACTTCGGAAGTCTCGCTGGCCCTCGCCTCCGGCACCTCCGAGCTGCACAACAACCTGCAGGCCCGCGCAACCGAGTTCCGCGAGACGCTGCTGACGACCACCTCGGACCTCACCTCCGCAGTCTCCGCCGGTACCGAGCAGATCACGTCCGCCTTCGGCCGCGCCGACGATCTCAACGACATGATCTCCAAGCGCGCTTCGGAGATCACCCATGCGCTGGATTCCGCCCATGAGCGGATCGACGGCGTCATGGCCGAACGCGGCGGCGCCTTCGCCTCGGCGCTGTCGGACAGCCAGTCCCGCTTCGAAGACACACTCGCCAGCCGCTCGGAAGCCATCATCAGCGCCGTCTCCGGCGCCCACGACCGTCTGGCCGATACGCTCGACGACAAGGCCATGTCGCTCGCGATCGCGCTCGACGAAAGCCAGAACCGCTTCGAGGAAACGATCGGCAAGCATGCCGATGGCATCGCCAGCAGCATCGTCAGCGGACACGATCGCCTTGCCGAAACCCTCGAAGACCGGACGATGGCACTTGGCATTACCCTGAACGAGAGCCATGCTCGCATCGAGGACACGCTCGGGCATCACGCCAAGTCGATCGCGGATTCGCTGGTCGGCGGCCATGAGAAGCTGGCGGAAACGCTCGACGACAAGACCATGGCGCTCGCTATATCCCTCAACGAGGGCGAAAGCCGCCTGGCCGACACGCTGGGCCAGCATGTCGATACCATCACCAAGTCGATCGCCAGCGGCCACGAGCACCTGACCGAAGCGCTCGACGACCGCGCCATGGCGCTTGCCGTGTCGCTGAACGAAACCGAAAGCCGTCTGGCCGATACGCTCGGTCATCACGCCGAGGCCATCACCAACTCGATGGCAGCTGGTCAGGCCAACCTGAGCGAGGCGCTGGAAGATCGCGCCATGACGCTGGCGATCTCGCTCAACGAGACGCAGAACCGCCTCTCCGAGACGCTGGATCACCACGCTTCCACAATCGGCAGCTCGCTGTCCGACGGCCAGAGGCTGATCGGCGAAACCCTCAACGAACGCGCCGCAGCACTTGCCGCATCGCTGACCGAGGGCCACAGCCGCATCGAGGACAGCCTCGCGAACCGCGTCGACGCGCTGACCAACTCGATCGCGACGGTCGAGGACCGCCTGTCTGATACGCTCGACGAGAAGACCCTGGCGCTCGCCGTATCCTTCAGCGAGAGCCAGAGCCGCTTCGACGATGCGCTTGAAGCACGCACCAATGCCCTGCTCGACACCGTGGCCGGTGCAGAGTCCCGCGTCGCCGGCGCTTTCGCCGACAAGGCGGACGCGATCCGCAGCGCCTATACGGACAACCACGATCGCCTGGAGCGCTCGCTGTCCGACCACGCCGCTTCGCTGGCGCACACCCTGACCGGCGGCACCGATCGCATTGAAACGCTGACCGGCAATGCGGCTGCGCGTATCGAGAACCTGACCGACAGCGCCGCTGCCCGCATGGAGAGCCTGACGGGCAACGTCGCGGACCGCATCGAAGGCGGTCTGGATGCCGCCCACGACCGCATCCGCGCCACCCTCGAAAACCGCGAGCAGGCGATCAACATCACGCTCCGCGACGCCCATGACCGCATCGGCGACACCCTCGCCGACCAGGCGACGACCATCGGCGCCTCGATCGCCACCAGCGTCAGCATGCTGGAAATGTCGCTCGAGGATCACGAAGTCTCGCTGCGCCAGACCATCGACAACAGCGCCAAGTCGCTGGAAGACCGCCTGCGCGACAGCACCGGCCAGATCGCCGGCCGCTTCCACGATGCCGCGGGCGAAATCTCGCGCACGGCGGAGACCTTCTCCTCCAACCTCGGCCAGTCGATCGAGGGCATGACGGGTCGCTTCGCCGAGACCGGTTCGCGGGTCGAGGCCGGCCTCACCGCACTTGAAAACCGCATCCGCGACGGCGTCGGCGGTGTTGCCGAACAGGTCGATGCCGCAGGCAACCGCCTGTCGACCACGCTGCAGGACGGCATCGCTCAGCTCGGCACGCTCGGCGACGACGCAACCGCCCGCATCGCCGCTGCCCTTGACGGCAGCGCCGGCAAGCTGACGGATGCGATCGACAGCCGCACCGCGCACCTCACTTCAGAACTCGACGGTCGCACGACAAGCATCGGCGAAGCCATGGATCGCGGCAGCGCCCGCATCGATGAGCGCCTGTCGACGATGGACCGTGCCCTCACCCTCGGCCTCGACGCCGTCAACCGCACCATCGAGGGCAAGGCCGCCGGCCTCGCCGCCTCGCTGCGCAGCGCCGTTGCCGACGCCACCGAAGGCATGGACAGCGAAGCCAACCGCGCCGCCGAAACGCTCGGCCGCACCGGTCAGCAGTTCGCCGAAGGCCTCGACAACAAGAGTAGCGACTTCGCCCGTACCATCGAGGAACGCTCCGAGCAGATCGTCGGCCGCGTCTCCGAGGCGCAGAACCGCCTCGCAGGCCAGGCCGCCGCCGTCGCCCAGACCTTCTCCGAAGCCGGCAACGCCATCATCAACAAGGTGGCCGAAGCCGAAACGCTGGTCAGCGGCCAGGTCAACGCCATTTCCCGTGCACTGAGCGACGCTCAGGGCACGCTCGAAGCACACGGCACCGGCATCCGCACCACCATCTCGGACGCCAGCGAACAGATCGCCTCCACTATGGGCGACGTCGAGCGCGCGCTGGAAGCTCGCGGCAACGCCATCCGTAGCAACCTCGAGGATCACACCCGCCAGATCGACTCCTCGCTCAGCGACGTCGAAAAGGCGCTGGAGGCCCGTGGCAACTCGATCCGCGCGACCCTCGACGATCGCACCCGCGAGCTGAACTCGATGCTGGCCGGCCGCTCGACCGAGCTGACCAAGATCCTCGACGAAACCGCTCGCCCGATGATCGATCGCTACGCGGAAACCGGCAAGGAAGCAGCCGCCCGCATCGTCGCCGCCACGGAGCAGAGCACCAACCGCCTGCGCAGCGAGAACGAAGCGCTCATCAATGCGATTGCCGCACGCACCGAAAGCGCCTCCACGGCCGTGGATGCGATGGAAAACAGCCTGCTGGCCAACGTCAACCGGCTGATCGAGCGCCTCTCCGACAACAGCGCCGCCATGGGCGCCATGATGAGCCGCGCCGCGGAAGACCTGACGGCCGTCGATGGCCGCCTCGGCGACACCACCTCGCGCTTCACCGACTCCGCCTCCAAAGCCGCCGAGATGGTCTCCGCCTCGACGCGTCTGCTCGAAGGCAAGGTCGATCGCCTGTCCGATATCTCCGGCCAGACGCTCGCCCAGGTCGGCGGCATCATCGGCCGCTTCGACGAGCACTCCAAGGTGCTGAGCCAGGCTTCGGGCCTGCTCGCAGCCGCGCAGTCGAATCTGGTATCGACGCTGGAAGACCGCGAAACCGCTCTGCAGAACCTGTCGATCGGCCTCGTCCAGCGCTCGGAAGACATCGAGAAGACCATGCGCTCGCTGGGCGGTATGGTCGAATCCGCCTTCGATCGTGCCGAACAGCGTTCCAACCAGGTGAGCGGCAACCTGCGCCAGAGCGTCCAGTCCTCCTTCGCCGATATCGGCCGCGTGCTCTCCGAAACCGAGAAGCGCGCCGAGGAAGCCGCCGAGACGATGCGCAGCGCGCTCACCAAGGCTGGCGAAGATGCGAACTCGACGATCGACGGCGCATTCGGCAATGCCGAGCGCCGCTCGAGCGAGCTCTCCGACCGCCTGCGCGGCGGCCTGACGGCCTCGCTGTCCGACGTCGAGCGCATGCTCGGCGAGGCCGGCCGTGCGTCCGACGGCGCAGCCCATCAGCTGCGTGAATCGCTGCGCACCGCAGTCGACGAAGCGGTCGCCCGCTTCTCCGGCGCCACCGAGGAAATTCGCCGCTCCGCTGGCGATATCCGCAAGGAACTCGACATGACCCGCAGCGAACTGAAGCGCGGTGCGTTCGACCTTCCCGAGGAAGCCAAGGAAAGTGCCGCCGCCATGCGCCGCGCAGTCGCCGAGCAGATCAAGGCGCTGCAGGATATCTCGCATATCGTCGGCCGCTCGACGCAGCAGCTCGAAATCTCCGAGCCTGCGCCGCGCACGATTGCCCAGCCACAAGCCGCTCCGCGTCCCGCCCAGCCGGCCATCAGCCAGCAGGCGCCGCAACCTGCACCCGTAGCACCCGCTCCGGCGCCAGTTGCCAGCTCGATCCCGGCCCAGCCGCCGATTGGCAGCATCGGCCTGCGCGGCACGCTGGCGCCGACGCCTGCGCCCGCGCCTGCCCAGCAGCGCGTCCAGGTTTCGACGCAAGCTCCGTCAGCACCTTCGACGGGCGGCTGGATCAGCGACCTCTTGCGTGGCGCCTCGCGTGACGAGGACGGCGCGGAGGAAGCAGCGGCCCGCCAGCCGGCACTGCGCGCCGAAGCGCCTGCCGCCCAGCCGCGTGGCAATGACAGCCGCAACCCGCGCCATGTCGTGGAATCGCTGAATTCGCTTTCGGTCGATATCGCCCGCGCCATCGACCATGACGCCTCGGTCGACCTGTGGCGCCGCTACCAGCGTGGCGAACGCGACGTCTTCACTCGTCGTCTTTACACGCTCAAGGGCCAGCAGACTTTCGACGAGATCAAGCGCAAGTACGACCGCGAGCCGGAATTCCGCACCGCCGTCGACCGCTACATCGCCGACTTCGAAAAGCTCCTCGCCGACGTCGCACGTACAGACCGTGACAAGTCGATCACACAGTCCTACCTCACGTCCGACACCGGCAAGGTCTACACCATGCTGGCACACGCAGCGGGCCGACTGAAGTAGATATAGGCCGACGTCCCCGATCACCGAAATAGCCGCCATCTGGCGGCTATTTCCATTTTGGATACCGCTTTTTGCTGACGCTGCCGCTCAACATTCAAGGCAGAGCTGCATGGACTAGCGCCTCCGAGTGCATCTAGATTGACGTAACGTCTTCCGGGTCTGCGCTTGATGCTCAAACAGATACTCAAACACAAGCATGTCGCTATTCTAGACGGATGGCGTGGGCTGGCGGTCGCACTCGTGATTATCGGGCATTTCGGCGCCGACCTTCACTTTCCGTGGCTGAGCACGCTCGGCGTTGATCTCTTTTTCGTTCTCTCGGGGCGTCTGATGGCGGAGATCCTGTTCGTCAGGAAAACGCCGCTGCCCGACTTTTTCGCGAGGCGCTTCAGCCGCATCTTCCCGACCATGGCAATCTTCGTCGCGGTCATGGCACTGGCAACTTACGGCACAACATTATGGTCTGGTTACATCGGGATCGCCGCTGCCTTCACTTTCACGATCAACTACGTGATTGCCCTTCGCGGCAGCTTTGTCCCGGTTCTCGACCATCTCTGGTCGCTTTGTGTCGAGGAACACAGCTATATCTTGCTTGGTTTCGTAGCCTACCGTTACCGGGAGCGTGCGCCCCGGTTCGCGGTTGCGATCATCGCGCTTGTCGGTCTGTTGGCACTCGCCAACGGCGTCGTACAATCGGATGTCTTCGGCAGGGACTTCTTTTCGGTATTCTGGAGGACGGACGTGGCAGCGGCGCCTATCTTTATTGCGGCTGCAATGTTTCTCGCACTCGGACGCTATAGGGATCGACCGATCGTCGCATCCTTTGCCCCGATAGCCCTGATGCTCGGCATCGCCGCTCGTCTCCTGGCGGAAGATGCCTTCGTATTCTTCGGATTCAAGGCAATCCTCCTCGCCTTCGCCGTCTCCGCGATCGAACATTCAGGACGCCTGGCGCGGATCATATTCGAAATGCCGATACTGCGTCAGCTCGGCCAATGGTCGTTTTCGCTCTATTTGTGGCAGCAGCCCTTTTACAAGATGGTGGGCAGCGAGATGCTCCCACTCTGGGGCGCATTGCCGCTCGCGCTGCTGTGTGGCGTCACCAGTTTCTATCTCATAGAGCGACCGACACGCTCAGGGCTCAACAGGCTCATCGCTCGGCAAAGCGGTGCGACCGGCCTCTTGTCCAAGTCGCGCGGCACCGTGTCAGATAGACTGCAGCGTCCAGTTGACGATCTCGCTTGAGACGCTGGAGAAAGCCCGGTCGAGCGCCTTTACGAAGGCCTCGTTGCTCCCACCACCCGTAGGCACGGTCTGCGAGAACACCTTCTGCGCGCGCACAGTGCCATTGCGGTCGTTTAGGATCTTGGCCGAGATCTCGACCACGGCGCGGCTGCCGCCACCCGCGCTGATCTCGAAGGAGCGGATATCGGTCACGACCTGATAGTCGATCGCCAGGCCCTGCCCCGGCACGCCGACGCCACCGAGCTTGCCGGAGTTCTCATAGGCCTCGACGAGCTTCGCCTGCACCATGCGCGGCAGCTTGTCGCTCCATTGCGCCTTGGCAAGATACTGGATCTCCGAGCCCGAGACGCGGATCACGATCTGCTCGCTGTTCAGCGCCTGCAGCGCCGTCGGCTGCTGTACGAGGATCTGCGCGCGCTTGGCGGCGGGACCCGTGCCTGTGACAGGCGCCGACAGATCGAAGGTATCGTTCTTGGCCGATGTGCCGCAGCCGGCGAGCACGAGCGCCAGCAGTGGTAGCGCCATCGCGGCCTTTGCGATCCGCGAACGACGCGCCAACATATCCGATACGGCCATATGCGTTCCCTCTACCTTCATCAGCGCCGCGTCCGGCCGTCATATTGTTTCACGGTGTCTCCGCCGAAGATCAGCCTCTGCGGATTCCGATCGAAATTGGTGATCGTGTTGTTGAGATTTTCCACGGTGGAACGGGTATCGTTGACCAGCGTCTGAACGTCACGCAACCCGCCGCTCGAGAACTTCTGCAGATTGTCGGCGATCGGCCCGATCCGCGCATTGAGATTGTCGGCTACGCTCTTGAACGAGGCCAGCGTGTCGCGTGCCTGCGCAAACAGCGACTGGGTGTTGTCGGTGCCGAGCAGCGCGTCGAGCTTGATCAGGATACCGTCGACACGGGTCGAAGCCGAGTTCAGCTTGTTCGCCATCTGCGAGACGTTCTGGATCGTCTGATCGATATCCTTCTGGTGCGCCGACACGGTATTGGCGACGTCCTTGATCGAGGCAACGGCCGTGCGGGCGTCCTTGGTCGCCTGCGAGATGTCGTCGATCGAGCCTTTCACCTTGGCCGGGTCGATCTGTGCCACCAGCGTATCGACGCGATCGAGCGTCGCCTGCGCCTTCTTGCCGACCTCGTTATAGGTCGAAGCCGTTTCCCGGAATGTCTGGATCGCGCCCTTCAGATCGCCCGAGGCATCCGCCACGTCGTCGCTGACCTTGGAGGCATTGGCGAGGATGTGATCGATCTTCTTCGCATCGACCGCCTTGACCAGCGCTTCCACCGCTTCGAGCGTCGAATCCACCCGGCCGGAAACCTTTCGGACCGTATCGGAAAGCTGGCCGACGCTCTGCAGGAAGCTGTCGATATTGCCGGAGTTCTTGGCGAGCGCGTCGGAGAAGGTCTCGGCGTTCTGCAGCGTCTTGGTCAGAGGTCCACGTGCATCCTTCACGAAGCCCTGCACCTGCCCGACTGCATCATTGGCGCGGTCGAGAATCTTGTCGGCGGTCGCCAGAAGGTTGGTCACGCTCGACTGGTCGGCGACGATCACCGCGCGCTTGCCCGTGTCCAGCGACTGCTGCACGATGTTCTTCTCGCCCACCCGGCCACCGGAAAGCTCGATATAGGCGGCACCGGTCAGGCCCTGGATCTCGAGAATGGCCTTGGTCGAGGGATAGATAGGCGCATCGACGCGAACCTCGGTGAAGGCCAGCGAGAACTGCGGATCGTCGGCGTCGATCGACAGCGACTTCACCGAACCGACCTGGATGCCGTTGAAGCGTACGGGAGAGCCGACGCTGAGGCCGTTGGCCGAACCCGGAATACGCACGATCAGCTCGGCCATCGGGCCGCCGCGTCCGTATTCGGCCATCCAGTAGACGAAGCCGAAGGCCGCGGCGATGACAAGCACCGTGAAAAAGCCGACAATCGTGTAGTTCGCTTTGGTTTCCATCGTATCCGCTCACTTCCCGCGGCTGTCTTGCGCCGGACTTGCGTCGGCGGCGTGGCCATCCTGCGGCACGATCGAGCGTGCGCGCTTGCCCTTGAAATAAGCCTGAACCCACGGATCATCGTAGGCCAGCATGTCCTGGATCGTCCCTTCCACCATTACCCGCTTCTTTCCGAGCACGGCAATGCGGTCGCAGACGGAAAACAGGCTGTCGAGGTCGTGGGTCACCATGTAGACGGTAAGCCCTAGCGTATCGCGCAGCCTGGCAATAAGTTCGTCGAATTCGGCCGCCCCGATCGGATCGAGGCCGGAGGTCGGCTCGTCGAGGAAGACGAGTTCCGGATCGAGCGCCAGCGCGCGTGCCAGCGCTGCGCGCTTGATCATGCCGCCGGAAAGCTCGGATGGATATTTGTCGGCGGCATCGGGCGCCAGGCCGACAAGCCTGATCTTCAGATGCGCGAGCTCGTCCATCAGCGCCGGCGGCAGGTCCAGATATTCGCGCATCGGAACCTGGATGTTTTCCTTGACCGTCAGCGACGAAAACAGCGCGCCTTGCTGGAACAACACGCCGAGACGCATGTCGAGCGCGTTGCGCTGCGGCTCGTCCAGCTCGTCGAAGTCCTGGCCGAGAATCTTGATCTGGCCCGAGCGGCGCGGCAGGAGCCGGAGCACCGTGCGCATCAGAACAGATTTTCCGGTACCGGATGCGCCGACGAAACCAAGGATCTCGCCGCGATAGATATCGAGGTTCAGGTTGTCGAGAACGATCTTCGAGCCGAAGCCGACCGTGACGTCGCGCGCCGAGAGCACGATGTCGCGTTCCTTTTCTTGTTCGGTCTCTGTCGTCTGCTGTTCTTCCACGTCCCGTCCCTAGAAATTGATCGCCGCATAGAACATAGCAAAAAGCCCGTCCATGAGGATGACCACGAAGATCGCCTTCACCACCGCAGCCGTCACATGCTGGCCCAGCGACTCAGCGCTTCCGCCTACTTTTAAGCCCTCGACGGCTGCGACGATACCGATAACCAGCGCCATGAACGGCGCCTTGATCATGCCCGAGAGCACCGTCGAGAGCGTGATCGCCTCATGCAGGCGCGCCAGGAAGTTGGCGAATGTAATGCCCGAGTAGCCCCACGCCACCACGGCCGCCCCGAACAGCGAGGCAAAGTTGGCAAGCACGGTGAGCAGCGGCAGCGCAACCGTCAGCGCCACCAGTCTCGGAAAGATCAGCACGCCGATCGGGTTGAGGCCCATCACCTTCAGCGCGTCCACCTCCTCGCGCATCTTCATCGAGCCGATCTCGGCCGTGATCGCACTGCCCGAGCGGCCCGCGATCATGATCGCCGTCAGGAGAACGCCGATTTCGCGCAGCTGCAGGATGCCGACGAGGTCGACGACGAATACTTCCGCGCCGAAATAGCGAAGCTGGAAGGCGCCCTGCTGCGCGATGATGGCGCCGATCAGGAAAGACATCAGAAGGATGATCGGAACGGCGCGCACGCCCATGTGGTCGATCTGGTTGACGATCGAGGCCGGCGAAACGCCACTGCCGCGACCGAACTTCATCTGCGCGCCGCGAACCGCCGAGCCAAGGATGTACATGGCGGCGGAAAGATTGTTCCAGACGTCGTAGGTCATCTTGCCGATCGGCGCAAAGACGCGCTCTACGAACGTCACCTTCGGCTTCTGTTCCGCTTCCTGCTTGTCGGGCTCCTTCGAGAATTCCTCGATCATCTCGTCGATGTGGGAATTGCTGCCTTCGAAGCGAACGCTGTGGCCGTTTTCCTCGACCTGCTTCTTGAACCGGCAGAGCAGCCAGACGCCGGCGGTGTCGATGTCGGTCACGTCGGAAAGGTCGAGCGTCACGTCGCCCTTGGCGCCGGATGTCAGCTTTTCGAAGTCGCGCAGCACGAGATGGATGTTGGAGCTGCGCCAGTTGCCCTCGAGATGCACAAGCTGTCCCGCGCCATCGGTCTGGTCGTCCACATGCAGTGAGGCGGCGTTACGGGGTTCGGACTTCAAAACTCTTGTATCTTTCAAGGCTTACGGCGACATTGCCGACTCGCGAACAAGAGTTCGCCGCTTGCCGCCAATATAACGAAGCCACACCAAATTTCCATGCGCGCAGGATTGCAAATATGCCACGGTCACTTGAAATCCATCCGGAATCCTTCCCGATCGCGGGGACTTTCACCATCTCGCGCGGAGCCAAGACCGCTGCTGATGTCATCACCTGCATTCTGAGCGATGGCGAACGAATCGGACGGGGCGAGTGTGTGCCCTACGACCGCTACGGCGAAACACTCGATAGTGTCACCGCGCAGATCGAGGCGGCGCGCCCGCTGATCGAGGCCGGCATCTCCCGCCAGGAACTGCAGCAGGCCATGACGCCCGGCGCCGCACGCAACGCCGTGGATTGCGCGCTGTGGGATCTCGAAGCCAATCTGCTGGGAACGACCGTCGCCCAAAGCATCGGCCTTCTTGCCCTGCGTCCGCTCACCACCGCCTTCACGATCTCCCTTGGGGAACCCGACGTCATGGCCGCCCAGGCGCGAGCCAATGCCGGCCGCGCGCTTCTGAAGGTGAAGGTCGGAACCCGCGACGACGAGAGCCGCATTCGCGCCGTGCGCGCCGCGGCGCCCGACGCCGCAATCATTCTCGATGCCAACGAGGGTTGGCCGGAAGAAACGCTGGCGCACCATCTCAAGATCGCCGCCGAACTCAGCATCGCCCTGGTCGAACAGCCGCTGCCGGCAGGCAAGGATGAACTACTGGCCGAGATCGAGCGCCCGGTCCTCGTCTGCGCCGATGAAAGCGTCCACCACACCGGCGACCTCGCCAGCCTCCGCGACCGCTACGACGCCATCAACATCAAGCTCGACAAGACCGGCGGCCTGACCGAGGCGCTGGCGATGAAGCGCGAGGCGCAGCGGCTGGATTTCAGGATCATGCTCGGCTGCATGGTCGGCACATCGCTGGCGATGGCCCCTGCCGTGCTGCTGGCACAGGACGCCGATTTCGTCGACCTCGACGGTCCGCTGCTGCTCGCAAGAGATCGCGATCCCGGCCTGCGCTACGAGGCTTCCCTCGTCTGGCCGCCCGAGACCACTCTCTGGGGCTGAAGATAGAAGGCGTAGACGATAAGCCCGAGCCCAGCGAGCGCCACCAGCGCCATGACGTAGTAGCTCACAAGACCGAGCCAGGCGTAGATATACCCCGCGGCGATCGTCATCAGTCCCATGAACATGCCGTTGTAGAAGAAATAGGCGCCCTGGGCAGACGATTCCTGCGTCTCCTGCACCGAGGCGACGATCCGGCGCTGCACGCCCGTGTGGACGAAGGCGTAGCTGAACGAATGGAAGCATTGCAGCAGGAAGAAGCCGAGAAACCCCCAGTGCATCGGAAACAGGATCCAGCGACAGACGCACATGGCCGCGCCGAAGCGGATCATCGTCCAGGCATTCAGCTTGCGACTGAGCTGCCGTGACAGGAAGAACACCGTGACTTCCGCCGCCACCCCGCCGCTCCAGAGCACCGCTATTTCCGTCCCGCTGAAGCCGAGTTCACGCCAGTAGATGGAAGCGAAAGCATAGAGCACGGCGTGGCTTGATTGCTGGATGGCAACGCCGATCAGAAGCGCCAGCAGATGCGGCTGGCGCAGCGAGCTGCCGGTTGCCGCCGGAATGTCGACCGGCGTTCCCCGCCGCCGCGTCGGCCCGATGCGTGGGCAGTAAAATGCCATCACCACGGTCATCACGAAGCCGAAGACCATGACCGGCAACACCATGTCGCCGCCCCAGCGCCCGATCAGCTGACCGCCGACGAGTGTCGAGACGATGAAGGCTATGGAGCCCCAGACGCGCATCGATCCATAGTCCAGTCCCCAGCGCCGCACGCCCGATATGACGATTGATTCCACGACCGGCACATAGGGCGCAAAGGTCGCGCCCTGGATCGTATAGACGATCAGTACCGGCCAGAAGGTCGTCGTCCAGTAGAGCGCAATCGCCGTCAGCAGCGATAGCGCGCCGGAGAAGACCAGCACATCCGCCCGCTCCTTCATACGGTCCGCATACATCGCGACGATCGGCGCGACGAGCACGCGCACCACCATCGGCACGGCAAGGATCAGGCCGATCTCGTGATCGCTGAACTTGTGAAGCGCGAGCCAGACGGGAAAGAACGGGAGAGCCACGCCGTTCACCAGCAGCGGCGCGCAATAGGAGAGTGCGCTGAGCAGCCGGAATCGCGGCGGCGCACCCTCACCCGACAAAGAAAGTTGAGCGGGAATCATGTGGAAGACCTGAAAGGAACTTGGTCTTGCCTAACACATGAAATCGAGGGCGGCCACGCCAAACGCGTGACCACCCAAAACGATTTAAAAAATAAATTGGGCCTGCTGCCCGGAGGCAACGGACTAAATGCTTTTTAGAAAATCCTGGTGGCCGGCTCCGCGCTACGCAGCGACCTGCGCCAGCTGCTTTTCGCGGTGTTCAATGGCAAGCGGGATCATCGGCAGGGCGTTCTCGGCGCCGCGCCATTCGATCAGCTCGAACGTGCCGTCCTGATGCTCGACGATCGCCGTGCAGCTTTCCACCCAGTCGCCGGTGTTGATGTAGCGGATGCCGTCGATGTCTTCCATCACGGCGTGGTGGATGTGACCGCAGATCACACCGTCGGCATCGTGCTTGCGTGCCTCCTCGGCAACGACCCGCTGGAACTCGCCGATGAAATTCACCGCATGCTTGACCTGCAGCTTCGCCCAGGCGGAAAACGACCAGTACGGCATGCCGAGCTTACGGCGCACCGCCGCAAGCGCCACGTTGATCATGATCGCCATGTCGTAGGCCCAGTCGCCGAGATAGGCGAGCAGGCGGGCGTTGCGGACCACGACGTCGAACTGGTCGCCGTGTAGCACCAGGTATTTCTTGCCGTCGGCGGCCTCGTGCATCATCCGATCGACCACCTCGATGCCACCGAAATGCGTGCCCGGGAAGTCGCGGAGGAACTCGTCGTGATTGCCTGGAATGTAGACGACGCGCGTTCCCTTGCGGGCCTTGCGCAGCACCTTCTGGACGACGTCGTTGCAGACCTGCGGCCAGTACCAGCTGCGCTTCAACCGCCAGCCGTCGATGATGTCGCCGACCAGAACGATCGTATCGGCATCGTGATACTTGAGGAAGTCGAGGAGGAAGTCCGCCTTGGCGGCCTTCGAGCCGAGATGTACATCGGAAATGAAGAGCGTACGGAAGTGCCGCGTATCCATATTATCCCTCTCAAGCATCATGCCATGTCCCACGGTTCATCTGTCCCTCCAAAACCAGAGTCGTGTTTCAGGAAGATGACATGCCCCTGAATCCATGGATTTTTGCGGTTTTTGGCCACGGCTTCGCCGGCCGCATCACATTTGCCCTCTTTTCGCAATTTCACGCAAAATTCGGACTGTCTCCCTCTACCGATTGATGTATTGAAGGCATTCCCAAAAACAAAAAAGCATGTGCGGCAGCCGGAGGCTTATGATGGATCACAGCGACAAACCGAAGACGGACAACAAGGCGGCAGGCGGAAGCCTCGACGAACAGGCGCTGTTCTTCCACCGTTATCCCCGTCCCGGCAAGATCGAGATCCAGGCAATCAAGCCCCTCGGCAACCAGCGCGATCTGGCGCTGGCCTATTCGCCAGGTGTCGCCGCTCCCTGTCTCGCGATCCGCGACAATCCGGAAACGGCCGCCGACTACACCTCACGCGCCAATCTGGTCGCCGTGATCTCCAACGGCACGGCCGTTCTCGGCCTCGGCAATATCGGCCCGCTCGCCTCCAAGCCCGTCATGGAAGGCAAGGCCGTTCTCTTCAAGAAGTTCGCCAATATTGACGTCTTCGATATCGAGGTCGATGCATCCACCGTCGACCAGATGGTCTCCACCGTCGCCTCGCTGGAGCCGACCTTCGGCGGCATCAACCTTGAAGACATCAAGGCGCCCGAGTGTTTCGAGATCGAGCGCCAGCTGCGCGAGAAGATGAAGATCCCGGTCTTCCACGACGACCAGCACGGCACCGCCATCATCGTCGCCGCCGCCATCCTCAACGGCTTGGAACTCGCCGGCAAGAAGATCGAGGACGTCAAGATCGTCGCCTCTGGTGCCGGCGCTGCCGCGCTCGCCTGCCTCAACCTGCTCGTCACCTTGGGTGCCCGGCGCGAAAACATCTGGGTCCACGATCTCGAAGGCCTCGTCTATGAAGGCCGCGTCGAGCTGATGGACGAATGGAAGAGCGTCTACGCCCAGAAGAGCGACACGCGCACGCTGGCTGAGAACATCGGCGGCGCCGACGTCTTCCTCGGCCTGTCGGCCGCCGGCGTCCTGAAGCCGGAACTGCTCGCGCAAATGGCCGAGAAGCCGCTGATCATGGCGCTCGCCAACCCGAATCCCGAAATCATGCCCGATCTCGCCCGCGCTGCGCGCCCGGACGCGATGATCTGCACAGGTCGCTCGGACTTCCCGAACCAGGTCAACAACGTCCTCTGCTTCCCCTTCATCTTCCGTGGCGCACTCGATTGCGGCGCCGTGACGATCAATGAAGAGATGAAGATGGCCGCCGTGCGCGCCATCGCGTCGCTCGCCCGCGAAGAGCCGTCCGACGTCGCCGCCCGCGCCTATTCCGACGAAACGCCGGTCTTCGGCCCGAACTACCTCATCCCCTCGCCGTTCGATCCGCGCCTGATCCTGCGCATCGCGCCCGCCGTCGCCAAAGCTGCCGCCGAAAGCGGCGTGGCGCTTCGCCCGATTTCGGATTTTGACGCCTATCTCGACCAGCTGAACCGCTTCGTCTTCCGCTCCGGCTTCGTCATGAAGCCGATCTTCGCCGCCGCGAAGAATGCCGACAAGAAGCGGGTGATCTTCTCGGAAGGCGAAGACGAGCGCGTGCTGCGCGCCGCGCAGGTCCTTCTCGAGGAAGGCATTGCCAAGCCGATCCTGATCGGCCGTCCGCAGGTCATCGAGACGCGTCTGAAGCGCTACGGCTTGCGCATCCGCCCGCTGTCCGATTTCGACGTCATCAACCCGGAAGACGATCCGCGCTTCCGCGACTACGTCGATCTCTATCTGTCGCTGGTCGGCCGCCGCGGCGTCATCCCCGAAGCCGCCCGCACCATCGTGCGTACCAACACGACGGTCATCGGCGCACTGGCACTCAAGCGCGGCGAAGCCGATGCGCTGATCTGCGGTCTCGAAGGGCGCTACGAGAAGCACCTGCGCGACGTCCGCCAGATCATCGGCAAGCGGCCGAATGTGCGCGACTTCTCCGCGCTCAGCCTGCTGATCTCGCAGCGCGGCGCCACCTTCTTCACCGACACCTACGTGACCTTCAACCCGACCGCCGAGGAAGTGGCCGAGTCCACCGTTCTCGCAGCCGAGGAAATCAAGCGCTTCGGCATCACCCCGCGCGCCGGTCTCGTTTCGCACTCGAACTTCGGCTCGCGCGAATCCGAAAGCGCCACCAAGATGCGCGCCGCCCTGCAGCTCGTCCGCGAGACGGCTCCTGATCTCGAAGTCGACGGCGAAATGCACGGCGAAAGCGCGATCTCGACAGCGATCCGCAAGCGCGTCATGCCCGATACGACGCTGCACGACGAAGCAAACCTGCTGGTCTTCCCGAACCTCGATGCCGCCAACATCACGCTTGGCGTCGTCAAGTCGATGACGGATGGCCTGCATGTCGGCCCGATCCTGCTCGGCGCGGCGCTCCCCGCCCATATCCTGGCGCCGTCGGTCACTTCGCGAGGCGTCGTCAACATGGCAGCACTTGCCGTGGTCGAAGCATCACTCCCGGCCTAATTGGCTTAATCCGGGAAAATGCTCTAGGATTTCAGCGCCGGCTTGTTAAGAAAAACGAGCTAGTAGAGAGGGGCGGCAGCGGCCGCCCCCGATAACTCGGTATTTGCTCGCCTTTGGGACGATGCCTTGAAACGCTGGATACTCTCTTTCGCGCTCGGCCTTGCGCTTGCCACACCGCTTCACGCCCAGACGGCGGAGATTTGCGGCCACCTGCGCGCGCGCATGGCCGATCTGCCGCAAATCATCGGTACCTCTCCCGAAATCCGCAAGTTCGCCGGCGCGCTCGCCGAGCAAAACATCGAGCTCCGCAAGGTCCGCAGCGACCTCAGGCGCAACGGCTGCACCAGTGGCAGCATGATCGTCATCGGCGGCGAGAATGCCGATTACTGCCAGGAACTCGGCCACGCCGAGACGCAGATGCTCGACAACATCCGCTACCTCCAGGACCAGCGTGACACGTTGCGTGCCCAGAGCGACGGCACGCGTGCCAGAAACGAGCTGATGGCGGCGCTCGACGCCAATGGCTGCAACGACCAGCGATGGGCCACCGACCCGCAATATGACCCCGCCCCCGGCATCGACGAGCAGGCGACGCGCGGCGACAGCTTCATCTCTCCCGATGGCACCGACAACCGTCGCCTTCTCGGCTTCCCCGGCGGCGGCTCGCACGTCAACACCGTCTGCGTGCGCACTTGCGATGGCGGCTTTTTCCCGATCAGTTCGAACGCCACCTCGATGGACTTTTCCCGCGACGCCAACACCTGCGCCCAGATGTGCCCCGGCGTTCAGACCGAGCTGTTCTACCACGACGTATCGAGCACCGAGACCGCCAACATGACCTCGGTCTCGACGGGCGCACCCTACAGCGCCATGCCGAACGCGTTTGCCTACAAGGATCGCAAGCCGGGTGAGAAGAGCAGCTGCACCTGCGATCTCACCGGCTACTACGAACGCATGCGCAAGGGCCAGCAAATCAGCGAACCACCGAAGCAGGGCTCCATCACGGTGATCGAGACGAAGAAGCCTGAAGCGGAAACCAAACAGGCTGCACCGGCGCCACAGGCCCAGGTGCCCGATCGCCCCTACGACCCGGCGGCCAGCAAGGTCCGCCAGATCGGCCCGCAGTTCCTGGCCGGCGACCAGGGTACGATCGACCTCAGGAACCCCGCGACCCCGGGCCCTCAGCCGCAGCAGAACTGACGATATCCCCACCGGGCTTGCCCCAGTGGTCGGCGAAGACGAGCTCTTCCAGCGGCACTCGCTGCCGCCATCCTTTTACCGCAAGCTCCGGCTCCTGGTAGAGCTGGTCGACATAGCCCACGCACAGCCAGGCGACGATCTCGACCCTGTCGGGAACGCCGAGGATGCGTTTCAGGTCCGCCTCGTGAAAGATGCTGACCCACCCGACGCCGATCCCTTCGGCCCGCGCCGCCAGCCACAGGTTCTGCACCGCGCAGACCGTCGAGTAGGAATCCATTTTGGGATTGTGGGTTCGTCCCAGCACGACGTCGCCGCAGCGATCGGGATCCGAGGTCACGCAGATGCCGAGCGGGGCTGTCCTGATGCCTTCGAGCTTCAGCGACCGGTAGGCCTGCTGCCGCGTCCCGGAAAACATCTCGGCAGCCTCGGCATTGGCCCGGCTGAATGCTTCCCATACCGATTGCCGTATCTCGGCATTGCGCACGACAATGAAGTTCCAAGGCTGCATGAAGCCCACCGAAGGCGCATGATGCGCGGCCTCCAGCAGCCGCCGCACCACGTCGTCATCGACCGCATCGGGCAGGAATTGAGACCGCACGTCGCGTCTCGTCGAAATCGCCTTGTAGACCGCTTCGCGCTCGTCCGTCGAAAAGGCAGCGGCTCCCGCAAGAGAGCCGGAATGATCTGGTCGCATCGTCTATCCCCAACAACACAACCGCCCGCCGTCCGCGCGGGTCAGTCTATGATGTCGGGCCGGTCTTCTGACTGGGCTTCATCCGCCCACCGCGCCTTCCCGGTGGTCACCAGTGGCATATTGCGGCAGGCGTCGGCCTCACAGCGTTGGGCACGTTCCGGATTTGCACCGAATTCCCGATTCTCCCGCATGAGCGGACACCCGACGGGAGAGCTATGCCGTCCCGCCGCGCGATATGCAATGCCTTATTCGGCGACCGGGAAATAGCGCACATAAGCGAACTCGTCACCATCGGGTGACCAGCAGGGTACATTGATCGTTCCCTGCCCACCGAAGAGCTCGAACAACGTCGTCAGGTTGCCGCCATCCATGTCCATCAGCCGCAGCCGGACATCGAGGTCGCGCGGATGGTCGAACACATCGGGGTCATAGGAGAGGATCAGCACCTTGCTGTTGTCCGGCGACGGATGCGGAAACCAGTTACCATAGTTGTCACTGGTGATCTGCTCGAGCCCGCTGCCATCGGGGTGGATGCGCCAGATTTGCATGAGACCGGTCCGGCTGGAATTGAAGTAGATCCACTGCCCGTCGGCCGAATAGTCGGGACCGTCGTTGCGCCCCTCTCCATGCGTGAGCCGCGTTTCCTCGCCGCCTTCGACCGCGATCGTGTAGATGTCGAAGAGATCGTTGCGGATGCCGCAATAGCTCAGGCGTTTCCCGTCAGGCGACCAGCCATGCCAGTAGGATGGGAGGTTGGTGGTAACAGGCCTCGGAACGCCGCCCGCCGCCGGCAGGATGTAGATCGCCGATTTGCCATGCTCGACCTTGTCCGAAATCACGATCTCGGTGCCATCCGGCGAGATACCGTGGTCGTTGTTGCACTGCTGGGCGAAGCCGGTGTCGATCGTTTCGACGCCGCCTATCCCATCGAGCGCCAGCCGATGCAGCAGACCGTCTCCGTTAAGCAGCAGATAGGTGCCATCCGGCGAGAAATTCGGCGCCTCGACAAGCTGGTCGGTCTGCCAGACCACCCGCATGCGGTTGGTTTTGATATTGTATATCTCCACGGAACTGCGCATCACCGCCCTCCTCGATCTGAACACGACACCGAATTAGGGCACCGAAGACAGCCGCGCAACCGGCCATCGCGTGCTCCGCTTTCCCCCAAGCAATAAGCCTTTCGGATAAACCGAGGAAACCAGAATGGTTCATCTAGCGTTCATGACGAAGATGTGACAGTTCAATGACGCTTTGATGACATTGGAGTTCCCCCTTGATCGCGCAAGTCATGAGGTCTGCCACGGCAATGCGCGTGGCCTCGCTTTACGCCGGCTCGCGCGAAAACACGCGCTCGGCCGCCGTGCGCGTTGCGCTCAGTGTCGCACTTACCGCCATTCTTGCGCTGTTGACCACCATCGCGGTCGAAGTCATCGCCCGTGACAGCTTCGTCGATGTCGGCACCTTCCTGACCTCGACCGCGCGTCCCGGCATGACCACCGTCGCCATGCTGACCGTCCTGATGCTGTCGCTGGACGCCGCCTTCGGCAGACGCTTTCTCTCCGCCCTGCTGGTCGTGCCGCTGGTCATCACTACTGCCTTCATTTCCAACCAGAAACAGCACTATCTCTCCGATCCGCTCTATCCGTCGGACATGCTCTTCGGCCGGCAGATCATGGAGCTGCTGCCGGTCATGGTTCGCGACCGCCCCTTCACGGCGGTGGCGCTTGCTGTCGGGATCGTGCTCTCCGCAGCCGGCCTCGCCTTTGCATTGCGCTACGGCTGGCGGCATTTCCCCCGGATTTCGGTTTCGACCCGCCTGAAGACACTCTGCCTTGGCTTGCCCGTTATCGCCGCCTTCGGCTCGCTGATGGATTACTCGCAGTATTCCTATATCCGCGACCGTCTGCAGGTCGTGCCGATGATGTGGGACCAGAAGGAAAACTACCGTAGTAACGGCTTCATTCTGGCCTTCATCTTCAACATCCCGATGGCCGATGTCGCTGCCCCCGCAGGCTTCGGCACCCAGGCGCTCGACGCCATCCCGGCCCGCAACTACGGCTATCTGAGCGGCCCGCGCGAGAAGCCCGACGTCATCATGCTGATGAGCGAATCCTTCTGGGACCCGACTCGCCTGAAGACGCTGCAGTTTTCCGCCGACCCGATGCCGAACATTCGCGCCGCGCAATCCGGCTACGTCTTCTCGCCGGAGTTCGGCGGCATGACAGCCAATGTCGAGTTCGAGGCGCTGACGGGCTTCTCCAATGCCTTCCTGCCCTATGGCAGTATCCCGTATCAGCAGTATATCCGCCGCGATATCCCCTCGCTCGCCACCTTCTTCCGTGGCGAAGGCTATGCCGCCCGCTCGCTGCATCCCTTCAGCGGCTGGTTCTGGAATCGCAACGAGGTCTACAAGGATTTCGGCTTCGAGGAGTTTCGCACCGAGGACACGATGCCTCCGATGGAGAAGCGCGGTATCTTCGCCTCCGACGACAGCCTGATGAAGGAGATCATGAACGAGGCCGACGGCATGGACCGCCCGTTCTTCTTCTTCGCCGTCACCCTGCAGGGACACGGCCCCTACGAGCCGAACCGCTATGCCAAGAACACGATCGATATCCAGGGCAACATTCCGGACGCCGACAAGGCGACGCTCGGAACCTATACGCAGGGCATCAAAGAAGCCGACGACAGCCTCAAGATGCTGATGGACTGGGCCGAGAAGCGGGAGCGCGAGACGATCATCGTGCTGTGGGGCGATCACCTGCCGCCGCTCGGCAGCGTCTACATGAACACCGGCTACATGCCCGACCAGGTCGCCACCCGCAAGGCGTCGGTCGATGTGATGAAGCAGGAGCACGAGACCCCGCTGGTCATCTGGTCCAGCAAGAAGGGTACAAAGAAGGATGTCGGCACGATCAGCCCCTCGCTGCTCTCCTATCACCTGCTGAAATATGCCGGCTTCGAGCACCCGTTCTACACCGGCTTCCTCGGCCGCGTGCAGAAGAAATACGATGTCGTCGACCGCTACCAGCTGATCGCCCGCGACAACACGCCCTCTCCCAACTGGGTGCTGAAGCCGAAGGAACTTGATCCCTTGGTGCGCGACTACCGCTTCCTGCAGCACGACATCATGTTCGGCAAGGCGCAGTCTCTCGACCGCTTCTTCCCGCAGCATGCCTGGCTGAGCGCCGACGGTTCATGATCGGCGCCGGCTCATTGCCGCATTGAATTTGGCGGCAGACCGGAATACTCCCAAGAGACAAGAGTCTTTCGGGAATCGCGCCATGAACAATCTCTCCAGCTTCGTCCACCTGCATTTCGACAAGTCCGCCGCGGAACTCGGCGACATCGAAAAGCGCGTTCTGGCCAAGGCGCACGAGCGCAAGATCATCTCCACCGACATCAACGCCGCACTGAAGGCCGAATCCTCCTTCGGCGAGCGGATGGCGGACGCCATTGCGCGTGTCGGCGGCTCCTGGGGTTTCATCACCACCTTCCTGGTCTTCCTGGTCGTCTGGTGTGCGATCAACACCGTGGTGCTCGCCACCGGCGCCTTCGATCCCTACCCCTTCATCTTCCTCAATCTCGTGCTGTCCATGATCGCCGCGATCCAGGCGCCGATCATCATGATGTCGCAGAACCGGCAGGCCGAGCGCGATCGCTTCGAGGCCGCGAAGGACTACGAAGTCAACCTCAAGGCCGAACTCGAGGTTCTCTCGCTGCACCAGAAGATCGACATGCAGGTCCTCACCGAAATCGCCGCAATGCGCGAGGATATCAACCGGCTGGCTGCGCGGCTCGACAAGTAGTCGGGAGATACCACCGCCAGTCGAGCCCGCCTCGGGCTCAGCTGATAACGGGACGCCAGCCTGCCTTGCGGCCACGCCGCAACATGGATGTGCGTCGCCGATAAAAACCGAGAGAGCAATTCTCGCGAAAATACACCCGTCGCGTTCATTAGCTTATCAAAAATTAATATATGCAAACGTAATCTCCGACTGAACGCGCCTCAACCCATGATGGCGCCGGAGGGATAGCGGATGAAGACGATGCGTTGTTTCTATCGCCACAAGGGCGGAGCGGCGGCGGTCGAGTTTGCAATCGTCGCGCCCCTTTTCCTCCTGATCGTGCTGACGCTCATCGCCTACGGCATCTATCTGAGCGCCGCACACTCGCTGCAGCAGCTGACGGCCGACGCCGCCCGCACCGCGGTGGCAGGTCTCTCCGATCAGGAGCGCGCCCAGCTGGTCAACAACTACATCGAGATCTCGACGATGAACGACCCGCTGATCGACCGCAAGAAACTGGTCGTCACCGTCGCCACGGATCCCAAGAACGCCAACCAGTTCACGGTCACGACGGAATACGACGCGTCTGCGCTTCCCATCTGGAAACTCTACACTTTTCCGCTCCCAAGCACGACCATTCGCCGTTTCGCAACGATCCGCATGGGTGGCATATGAAGACTGCGTGGTGCCGGCCAATCTGGTCGGGATTTGAAGCCGACAAGACAGGCAATGTTGCGATCACGGCCGCACTCTGCCTGCCCCTGATACTCTATTCCCTGGCGCTCGGTGTCGATTATGGAATGATCACCCTGCAGCAGCGCCGGCTCCAGCAACTGAGCGATATCGGCGCGATCGTCGCGGCTTCGGATATCGACAACGCCGCCGCCAATCTTGCGACCAACTTCCAGAAGAACGGCATCCTCGTAGCCGTCAAAACCGCCGGCGGCTACACGACGCCCGATGGCAGCCTGCCGCTCGACAGCAGCAAAATCGGTCAATTCCAGGCTGTGGCGGAGTATACGCCGGGCACCTATGTCGCCGACCCCACCATTCCCGCCGGCCAGCGTTTTGCCGCCGGCGTCAAGCCATACGACGCCGTAAAGGTTGCAATGACGCAGAAGGCCGAATTCGCCTTTGCCAGCGCCTTCGCCAGCCCTCCGACATTGCATGCAACAGGAACGGCCTCGGCATCGAAGGTCGCCGCCTTCTCCATCGGTTCGCGTCTGGCGAGCATGAACGGCGGTGTCCTGAACGCGCTTCTCGGCAGCCTGCTGGGCACGACGGTGTCCCTGAAGGTGGCCGATTACGAGGCGCTGCTTTCCACCGATGTCGATCTCCTCTCCTTCCTCGATCTCCTGGCGACGGACCTCAACCTCACCGCGGCGAACTATGACAAGGTGCTTTCCACAAGCATCACTTACCCGCAACTGCTCAAGACGCTCGGCAAGACCCCTGGCCTGTCCGCAGCCGCCTCGAGGACCATCGCCGCGCTCGAAAAGACGCTGTCCACCACCCAGCTGAAGGTGAAGCTGGAGGATCTCGTCAATCTCGGCCAGACAGGCGAGCGCCTCGTCGGCACCGGCTCGCACCTGCTGGTTCAGGCAAGCGCGCTCGATATCATTTCGACCACGGCACTTGCCGCCAACCAGAAAAAGCAGGTGGCGGTCAATGTCGCGGCGGGCGTTCCGGGCCTCACCAACGTGACGCTCAACCTCGCGATCGGCGAACGCCCGCAGGGGGTCACGTCGAATGCGCTGGGCACGACGGGCGCAGCCGTTCGAACGGCACAGCTGCGTCTCCAGATCGAAGCGACCGTCTCCGGCCTCGCCGCCATCACCGGCATCAAGGTCCGCATTCCGCTCTATGTCGAGGCCGCCTATGGCGAGGCCAAGCTCCAGACATTCTCCTGCCTCGGCGGCAATCCCCGCAACGCGAGCCTCGGTGTCGATGTCGTCCTTGGCGTTGCCGAGATCGCGCTCGGCGATGTCGACCCGACGGCGGTGGCGAACTTCGGCAGCAAGCCGCGCGTCACGCGAGCGACGATCATCGATGCGACGCTGCTCAAGGTCTCCGCCATGGCCGACACCACGGCGACCAACAGCACCAAGCAGCGGCTGACCTTCCAGCAGGCCGACATCGCCGCCAAGACTATCAAGAACGTCTCCACGCGCGACACGCTGACGACGACCGTGCAATCGCTCTTGAAGAAGACCGACATCCGGCTGCAGCTGCTTTTCATCACACTAGGCACCGACGCCACAGTGCTCGGCGCGATCGCCGATACGCTCTCCGCCGCCACGGTGCCGCTCGACGAACTGCTCTACAACACGCTCCTGTTGCTCGGCATCAAGATCGGCGAAGCCGACGTCCGCTTCACCGACGCCCGCTGCCAGCAATCCGTCCTGGTCCAATAAGAAAAGCCCGGCGCGATGGCCGGGCTTTTCTTCACTCTCTTTATCAGAACATCAGGCGCTGACAGCCAGACGCTTCTCGTCGCGACCGCTCTTCATGCGCTCGGACAGCAGGAATGCCAGTTCGAGTGCCTGGTCGGCATTGAGACGCGGGTCGCAATGCGTGTGGTAGCGGTCGTGCAGGTCTTCCGCCGTGACCGCGCGCGCACCGCCGGTGCACTCCGTCACGTCCTTGCCCGTCATCTCGATATGGATACCACCAGGATGCGAACCTTCCGCGCGGTGGATCTGGAAGAAGCTTTCGACTTCCGACAGGATCCGCTCGAACGGACGCGTCTTGTAGTGGTTGAGCGTGATCGTATTGCCGTGCATCGGATCGCAGGACCACACGACCTTACGGCCCTCGCGCTCGACGGCGCGGATGAGACGCGGCAGGTGATCGGCAACCTTGTCATGACCGAAGCGGCAGATCAGCGTCAGCCGGCCTGCCTCATTGGTCGGGTTCAGGATATCGATCAGGTTCAGCAGATCGTCCGCCTGCAGCGAAGGACCGCACTTCAGACCGATCGGGTTTTTGATACCGCGGCAGTATTCCACATGAGCATGGTCTGCCTGACGCGTACGGTCGCCGATCCAGATCATGTGGCCTGACGTCGCGTACCAGTCGCCCGAGGTCGAGTCGACGCGGGTGAGCGCTTCCTCGTAGCCGAGAAGCAATGCTTCGTGGCTGGTGAAGAAGTCGGTCTCGCGCAGGCTCGGCTGGTTCTCGGCGGTGATGCCGATCGCCTTCATGAAGTCCATGGTTTCGCTGATGCGGCCAGCCAGCTTGTGGTAGCGCTCGCCCTGAGGGCTGTCCTTGACGAAGCCGAGCATCCACTGGTGCACGTTCTCGAGGTTGGCATAGCCACCCATCGCGAAGGCGCGCAGCAGGTTCAGCGTCGCAGCCGACTGGCGGTACGCCATGGCCTGGCGTTCCGGGTTCGGAATGCGGGACTCTTCCGTGAACTCGATGCCGTTGATGATATCGCCACGGTAGCTCGGCAGCGACACGTCGCCCTGGGTCTCGATGCCCGAGGAGCGCGGCTTTGCGAACTGGCCGGCGATACGGCCGACCTTCACCACAGGCAGCTGCGCGCCGTAGGTCAGGACAACGGCCATCTGCAGGAAGGCGCGGAAGAAGTCGCGGATGTTGTCGGCGCCGTGCTCGGCGAAGCTCTCGGCGCAGTCGCCGCCCTGCAGCAGGAAGCCGTTGCCCTCTGCGACGTTGGCGAGATGCTTCTTCAGGCGACGTGCTTCACCGGCGAAAACCAGTGGCGGATAGCTTGCGAGCTGGGCTTCCGTTGCTGCCAATGCCGCCTGGTCCGGATAGTCCGGAACCTGCTGGATCGGTTTTTGCCGCCAACTGTTCGGAGTCCAATTCTGTGCCATTTCGCTCACCTGTTCCAGCATCCGGCCTCTTGCCGGATGTCTCGCCTTAAAAATGCTGGGCGGCTTATAAACCTTTACCGCCAATTTGCATAGCCGCGTTTGAGCCTCATCGAGGCGCATTTGCGGCCGTCTCAAGCGCTACATAAAGGGATTGGGAGGGCCGATTTCAAACGCGAAATGCATCACGCTGTGATGCGCCGGCAAAACGCACTGTTTCCGTCTGCTGACTGTGCCGGGCAACCCTGCCCGGCACAGTTCGAAACAGGTCTCAGACGCGCACGCCATCGCGCAGGCAGTAGCTCGGCGCATACATGGTCACCAGTTCTTCCGCGGCCGTCGGATGCACCGCCATGGTCCGATCGAAATCGTCCTTGGTGCAGCCGGCCTTCAGCGTAATCCCGAGCAGCTGCGCCATCTCGCCGGCGTCATGGCCGAGGATATGGGCACCGATAACCTTGCGGCTGGTGCCATCGACCAGCAGCTTCATGATCATCTTCTCGCTGCGCCCGGAAAGCGTCGCCTTCAGCGGTCGGAACTGCGCGCGATAGACCTCGACGTCCTTGTAACGCCTGCCCGCCTCTTCCTCGGTCAGCCCAACGGTCCCGATCTCAGGCTGAGAGAACACGGCGGTCGCGATCGTGTCGTGGTCGGGCTTGGTCGGGTTGTTCTTGTATTCGGTCTCGATGAAGCACATCGCCTCGTGGATCGCCACCGGCGTCAGCTGTACCCGGTCGGTGACATCTCCCAGCGCGTAGATGTTGGGCACATTGGTGCGCGAGTAATCGTCGACGACAATGGCGCCCCGCGGGTCGGTCGCAACGCCTGCCGCCTCAAGGCCCAGACCTTGCGTGTTCGGAATACGCCCGATCGCCAGGAGGACGACATCGGCCGTCAGAGAGCCGTTGTTCAGCGTCTCGACCTCAAGCCTGTCGCCATCCTTCGAAACCTTCTTCAGCATCTCGTGGCAGAGAATGCGGATACCCTTGGCGACCATCGCCTCGTGCAGCCCGCGGCGCATGTCGTGGTCGAAACGAGACAGGATTTCAGCACCGCGATAAACGAGCGTGGTCTCCACGCCGAGGCCATGGAAGACGTTGGCGAACTCTACGGCGATATAGCCGCCGCCGACGATCACGATCGACTTCGGCAGCTCCTCAAGATGGAACGCCTCGTTGGACGAAATGCAGAGCTCGAAGCCAGGCAGCGCCTCGTGCGGATTGGGCCGCCCGCCGGTCGCGATCACGATGGTCTTGGCCGTTACCGTCTTGCCTGTGTTGACGAGCCTTACCGTGTGCGCGTCCACAAGCTCGGCGCGCGTTTCCAGGATCTCGGCATTGGCGCCCGAAAGGCCCTTCTTGTAGAGCCCCTCGAGCCGGGTTATCTCGGCATCCTTGGCCGCGATCAGCTTCTTCCAGTCGAACGAGCTTTCGCCCACCGTCCAGCCATAGCCGGCCGCATCTTCGAAATGCTCATGATACTGCGAGGCGTAGACGAACAGCTTCTTCGGCACGCAGCCGCGAATGACGCAGGTGCCGCCGTATCGATACTCCTCCGCGATCGCCACCTTCTTGCCAAGCGATGCGGCAACCCGCGCACTGCGCACGCCGCCGGATCCGCCACCAATGACGAAAAGGTCGTAATCATAGGAAGTCATGAAAAGCTCCGGGTGGAATCTTTGGAAGGGATGGCATTGATATAGTGCCAGGGGCACCAAAAACAAAAGCCCGGACGATGCCGGGCTTTCGCAATTTCAAGGATCCGTGCCTTACGGCTTTGCGGCGGGCTTTGCAGCCGGTGCCGCAGGCTTGGCGGCCGGAGCTGCAGGCGCTGCCGGATCGGTGCCGGCGGCCGGAGCAACCTTGATCACCTTGGCAAGCTCGGTGCTGGTCGACTTCTGCAGGTCGCGGGAGATGCCCTGCGCCCAGATGTCGGCAGCCTTTACGGTTTCGCGCGATGCGATCGGGCCATCCTTCAGGAGCTTCTGGCCGACCGGCGAGCTGTAGAACTGCGCGATCGCGTTCAGTTCGTCGACGGAGAAGGCCTTTGCATAGGTAAGAGCCGCTTCCTTTTCGAGATCGGCGCGGCGCGGTGCGAGAGCCAGTGCCTGCTTGTCGACTTCAGCCGTGATCACGTCCTGGTAGTTCGGCGAATCCTGGATGAGATCGGCCTTCAGGCGCTCGGCGAGACCCGGCAGGATGTTGTCGAACTGCGTTGTCGCGCCAATGGCGTCGATCGCGGCGCGCGCGGCCTTGAGCTGTTCCGGAGAGGCTTCCTGGGCATGCGCCGCGGAACCGAATGCGATGCCCGAAAGCACCAGGGTCGCAGCAGCAAAACGGCCAAGACCTGCAAATTTAATCATGAGTTTCAATGCTCCTGTTACCTGTTCGCCGTGAGCGTTCGTGCGCCTGCTGGACCAGCAATGATCGCAAGCGTCGCCATGTTGAGAAAGAGCCCGTGTTCGACGACTCCGGGTATCGAATAAAGCGCGTTTGAAAGCGCCTCTGCATCAGGAATACGGCCAAAAGATGCATCGATGATGTAGTGGCCGCCGTCCGTGGTAAAATCTCCGTCACCGGACTGCCTGAGCGTCAGCTTGCCGGAGAGGCCGAGCCGCGACGCGTGCTTTTCGATGGCGATACGCGTGGCGACGAGGCCGAAAATGTTGACCTCGATCGGAAGTGCGAAGGCGCCGAGCGTGTCGACCAGCTTGCTCTCGTCGGCGATCACGATCATCTTCTCGGATGCCGCCGCGACGATCTTTTCGCGCAGCAGCGCGCCGCCGCCGCCCTTGATCAGCCGCAGGTTCGAATCGACCTCGTCGGCGCCGTCGATCGTCAGATCGAGCGCCGGCAGTTCGTCCAGCGACTTCAGGGGGACGCCGAGTTCGACGCAAAGCCGCGCGGTCCGTTCCGATGTAGGGACACCCTCGACCCGGAATCCACCCGCGACCTTTTCGGCCAGCAACCGTACGAATTCCTCGGCCGTGCTTCCGGTTCCTATGCCGAGTCGCATGCCGTCTTCGACATGTGACAGCGCAACCTCGGCCGCCTTGATCTTCATTTCGCGGGCATCCATGCGCCGCATACTCCGAATTGTTACATTGGATGTGCTGTTTACACGGCTCGCAGGTCAAACGAAAGCCAAAATAACGCAATGATTTTCGAAATGCGGGGACGACCGTTACTTCCCCTCAATGCTTAGGGGCGTTGCAATTGAAGTGCCTATCGCCTACTCCCGAAGCGTTCCAATTGCGAAGAGGCAACCCCTTTGATCCCTGCCCTTATCGTCTTCGATCTCGACGGCACGCTGCTCGATACCCATGCCGATCTCGTCGAAAGCCTGAACCACACGATCTCAGCGATCGGCCTTGCGCCCGTGAGCTACGACGACCTGACACACCTGGTCGGCCAGGGTGCCAAGGTGATGATCGAGCGCGCCTGCAAGCTACAGGGCGAGCCGATCGACGAGGCAGCACTGCCGGCCCTGCTCGACCGCTTCATCGCGCACTACAGTGCAAACATGCCCGGCCACACCATGCCCTACCCCGGCGTCGTCGATGCCATGAACACGCTGAAGGATGTGGGCTGCAAGCTGGCCGTCTGCACCAACAAGCTCGAGGGTCTGGCCCGTCCGCTGCTCGACAAGCTCGGCCTCACCGGCCATTTCGATGTTATCACCGGCGGCGATACCTTCCCAGTGCGCAAACCCGACGCGAAGCACCTGCTCGGCACCGTCGAGCTCGCCGGTTGTGATCCGCGCCGCACGATCATGATCGGCGACAGCGTCAACGACATCATGGTCGCCCACAATGCAGGCGTCCCGTCGATCGCGGTTCCGTTTGGCTATTCCGACGTACCTGTCGAAACGCTGAATCCGACCCGCGTCATCACGCACTATCGCGAACTGACGCCAACGCTGGTGGAAGAGCTGCTGACCCGCCCTGCTTCCTGAAATCGGCGACACGACACACCAAAACCGAAAAAGGCGGCCCGAGAGCCGCCTTTTCTGTTTCGTGACTGCCGAGCTCAGATCTGAGCGCCGCGGGCCTTCGACGTCACGCTGAAAGCCTTCTCGACATAGGCGTCGCGGCCATAGACGTCGTCGAAATACTGTACGACGCCGTTCTTGTCCGGCCATGCCGTGAAATAGGCGATATAGATCGGGAACTTCTGCGGCACCTGCACCGCATGGTTCTTGCCCGTCGCGATTTCCTGGCCGATCTTGTCGACCGTCGTGTTCAGAACCGCAGCCGCCATGGCGCGCGGATCTGCAAGACGCACGCAACCGTGGCTGAGCGCGCGCATGTCACGCTTGAAGAAGCTCTTCGAGGGCGTGTCGTGCATGTAGATCGCGTGCACGTTCGGGAACAGGATCTTCAGCTCGCCCAGCGCGTTGTCGCCACTCGGTGGCTGACGCACGGAGACGTTCGCCGTCGAACCGTACCAGTCGACGCTCGATGACGGCACGGCGCGGCCGCCGACGGCGACTTCATAGCCCATGCGGTCGAGATAGTTCGGGTCCGCACGCAGCTTCGGCAGCATCTCGTTGATGATGATCGACTGCGGAACGCCCCAGAACGGGTTGAACTCGACGGTCTGGACCTGGTCCTGGAAGAAGAAGGTCTGGTGCGACGGCTGGCCGACGACCACCTTCATCGACAACTGTTCCTTGTTGTCATTGTGGTAGTAGACCATGAACGCCGGCTGGTTGATGAAGACATAGCGGGAACCGAGATCTTCCGGCAGCCAGCGCGCCTGCTCCATCGCGACCACGATCTTCTCGATCTTCGCGCCGTTGCTGTCGCCACCGGTCATCACGCGGACGGTAGCCTGACCGACCACGCCATCCGGCTTCAGGCCGTGTTCCTTCTGGAAGCCTTCGACCAGCGCCACGATCTCCGGCGAGTAGTCGCTGCCACCACTATAGGCCGCGAGCGTTGCGGCATGTTCGGCCTTCAGAGCAGCCGAACCGTGCTTGTCGATCGCCTTGACGATGTTGGCGATCTCGCTCGACGTATCACCGGGACGCAGCAGGCCGGTCAGGGTGATGTTGATCCGCTCCTCGCTGCCGCCTTCGGCCCGCAGCTTGGCAAGTTCATCCTTGAGGGCGACGAACTGGGGGCCGTCAGGCGTACGGCTGCCGAGATAGGCGCCGACGTCGGGACTCATGCGAGCAAGCTTCAGCACCGGCGTCAGGTTGACATCCTTGCGCTTGAAATCGTGGTAACCGGACAGCTTGTTCGGGTCGACGCGGCCGCGAACCGTATCCTGCACATAGGCGAGCACCTTTGCGGACAACGACAGTTCGAACTGCATCAGCGCCCGGTCGCGCAGTTCCGGATCGGGAGCGGACTGATCGACGGCGGGAAGCTCGACGGCGTAATCGGCCGGATCGAGGCCGACGGCATTGACGTTGGCGAGAGCGGCCATCGCAGCCTTGGCACGCTCGTTGATCTCGCCGCCATCAAGCCAGACCATCTGGTTCTTGACGTCGCCGTAATAGGCTTCGAGCGCCTTGGCGACCTCAGCAGGAGCGCGAACCTTGGCATCGGCGAGATACCGGCGCTGAACGCTGGGCGTCATGTCCGATGCGCCGGCTGCATTGGCAACGGCGCCGGTCACGACCGGATCGGTGAACTTGGCCGTATCGACCAGACGCATGGCATCGGGCTTGTAGGTATAATATTGCGGGCTGGAAACCTTGGGCAGCGGCGCGCTGGTATTGACCTGCGGCGGCGCGATGGCTGTGGGAGCCGGATTGATCATCGTGCTCTGGGCCCGCGCGCGATCACCGCGGATCATGTCCATCAGCGTATAGGCATGCGCAGGCGCGATACCCATAGCGGCCATGCCGCAAGTAACAGCCAGTGCGGAAACCGCACTTTTCAAAATGAAGCTCATGCTTTTTTCCAGTCCCAGTACCATGCTGTCTTCGATCGTGGGCCACGCCCAGTTCAGAACTTGTTTCATCCGGCGCCAGCCGTTGAAATGACAGAAAGCAGGCGCCACTGCTAGCCTTGGAAAACTCAAGATAGTGTGACGCTATACGCTCGCCCGCCACACGGCAGTTCACACAAAATTATGAAATTATTGGTTAATTTTTTACTTTATTTTGGCGCATCGACACAGTGGCCAAAAGGCCGCTTGGCGATAAAAAATCCGGCGTGTCCGAAAAGGCACTCATAGCGATTTCAATAACATGATTTCGCCGATCATATTTCCGCCGCCAAACGGTTTTCTTCCCGCCCGTTCAGACCTATAAGACGCACATCTTTGCAGCCCCTAGGCGACAGAAAGGCATGACGATGACCTCTACCCGCACGGAAACAGATACATTCGGCCCGATCGAAGTACAAAGCGACCGATATTGGGGCGCGCAGGCCGAGCGTTCGCTTGGTAATTTCAAGATCGGCTGGGAAAAGCAGCCGACATCGATCGTCCGCGCGCTGGGGATCGTCAAGCAGGCCGCTGCCCGCGCCAACATGGCGCTCGGCAGGCTCGACCCGGCCATCGGCAACGCTATTGTCGATGCCGCCCAGGAGGTCATCGACGGAAAGCTCAATGACCACTTCCCGCTGGTCGTCTGGCAGACCGGCTCCGGCACGCAGTCGAACATGAACGCCAACGAGGTGATCTCCAACCGCGCGATCGAGGTGCTCGGCGGCGTCATGGGCTCGAAGAAGCCGGTGCATCCGAACGACCACGTCAACATGAGCCAGTCGTCGAACGACACCTACCCGACGGCCATGCACATCGCCTGCGTCGAGCAGATCGTCCACCACCTGCTGCCGGGCCTGAAGCACCTGCATGCGGCGCTCGACATGAAGGTCACCGAGTTCAGCCACATCATCAAGATCGGCCGCACCCATACGCAGGATGCAACGCCGCTGACGCTCGGCCAGGAATTTTCGGGCTACGCCGCCCAGGTTGGCTCGGCAATCGCCAACATCGAACTGACGCTGCCCGCACTCTCCAAGCTCGCCCAGGGCGGCACGGCGGTCGGCACCGGCCTCAACGCCCCGATCGGCTTTGCAGAGAAGGTCGCGGAAGAGATCTCCACTATTACCGCCCTGCCCTTCGTCACCGCGCCCAACAAGTTCGAGGCGCTCGCCTCCCACGACTCGATGGTCTTCGCCCATGGCGCCATCAACGCGGCCGCCGCCGCTCTCTTCAAGATCGCCAACGACATCCGTTTCCTCGGCTCCGGACCGCGCGCCGGCCTCGGCGAGCTGTCGCTGCCGGAAAACGAGCCCGGCTCTTCGATCATGCCCGGCAAGGTCAACCCGACGCAGTCGGAGGCGCTGACGCAGGTCTGTGCCCACATTTTCGGCAACAACGCCGCACTCACCTTCGCCGGCAGCCAGGGTCATTTCGAGCTCAACGTCTACAACCCGATGATGGCCTATAACTTCCTGCAGTCGGTGCAGCTGCTCGGCGACGCCGCCGTCTCCTTCACCGACAATTGCGTCGTCGGTATCGAGGCGCGCGAAGACAATATCCGGAAGGGCGTCGAAAACTCGCTGATGCTGGTGACGGCGCTCAACGGCCGCCTCGGCTACGACATCTGCGCCAAGATCGCCAAGACCGCCCACAAGAACGGCACGACGCTCCGCGAGGAAGCCGTCGGCGGCGGTTACCTTACGAATGAAGAGTTCGACCAGTTTGTTCGCCCGGAGACCATGATCGGCCCGAAGTAAGACCATCTCAAAGTAGAACCGACCGACCAGACACCGCCACGGCCTCCGTGGCGGTGTTTTTCATGCATTCTTGAGCCTTTCCCGAAGGTTTTAGAATGATTGCAATTCGCACATCGCCCGCATAGACCGTCTGCGATTTCCATTCCGGCCCGCACGAAAGGTCATTCGATGGCTGACGATCTCTTCCCCCTCGGCAAAGACTCCACTCAGTACCGCAAGATCAGCAGCGACCACGTCTCTATAGACAGCTTCAAGGGCCAGGATATCCTGACCGTCGAGCCCGAGGGCATCCGTCTGCTGGCCGAGACCGCCTTTGCCGACATCAACCACTTGCTTCGCCCCGGCCATCTGAAGCAGCTCGCCTCGATCCTCGACGATCCCGAGGCGACCGACAACGACCGCTTCGTTGCCTACGACCTCCTGAAGAACGCCAACATAGCCGCCGGCGGCATCCTTCCCATGTGCCAGGACACCGGCACCGCGATCATCATGGGCAAGAAGGGCCGCCGCGTATGGACCGAGGGCGAAGACTATTCGGCGCTCGCCAAGGGCGTGATGGATGCCTACGAGAAGAAGAACCTGCGCTACTCGCAGCTCGCCCCGATCAAGATGTTCGAAGAGAAGAACACCAAGAACAACCTGCCGGCCCAGATCGACATCTACGAGGAAGGCACCGACGAATATAATTTCCTCTTCGTCGCCAAGGGTGGCGGTTCTGCCAACAAGACCTTCCTTTATCAGGGCACGCCGTCGCTCCTGACGCATGACCGGATGATCGACTTCCTCAAGGAGAAGATCCTCACGCTGGGTACGGCGGCCTGTCCTCCCTACCATCTGGCGATCGTCATCGGCGGCACCTCGGCCGAAATGAACCTGAAGACCGTCAAGCTCGCCTCGACGCGCTATCTCGACGAACTACCGACCGAGGGCTCGGAAAGCGGCCACGCCTTCCGCGACGTCGAGATGGAAAAGGAAATCCACAAGCTGACGCAGCAGATGGGCGTCGGCGCCCAGTTCGGCGGCAAGTATTTCTGTCACGACGTCCGCGTCATCCGCCTGCCCCGCCACGGCGCCTCGCTGCCGATCGGCCTTGGCGTCTCCTGTTCCGCCGACCGCCAGGCAAAGGGCAAGATCAACCGCGACGGCATCTTCGTCGAGCAGCTGGAAACCGATCCGTCGAAGTATATGCCCGAGATCGACGAGGCAAAGCTGTCGGAATCGATGGTCAAGATCGATCTCAACCAGCCGATGGCCGATATACTTGCCGAACTCAGCAAGCATCCGGTGAAAACCCGCCTGTCGCTGACAGGCACGATCATCGTCGCCCGCGACCTCGCGCATTCGAAGATCCGTGAGCGCCTGGAAAAGGGCGAAGGCATGCCCGACTACATGAAGAACCACCCGGTCTACTACGCCGGCCCGGCCAAGACGCCCGCCGGTTACGCCTCCGGCTCCTTCGGCCCGACCACGGCCGGCCGCATGGACTCATATGTCGATCAATTCCAGTCCTTCGGCGGTTCGATGATCATGCTCGCCAAGGGCAACCGCTCGCGGGCAGTCCGCGAGGCTTGCAAGACGCATGGCGGCTTCTATCTCGGCTCCATCGGCGGCCCGGCCGCCCGTCTGGCGCAGGACTGCATCCGCAAGGTCGAGGTGCTGGAGTATCCGGAGCTCGGCATGGAAGCGGTGTGGAAGATCGAGGTCGAGGACTTCCCCGCCTTCATCGTCACCGACGACAAGGGCAACGACTTCTTCCAGGAATTCAATCTCGGCTAGTACCGCGCATTTTCATGCAGATATCGCCATCGCAGCCTCGCGCTGCGCTGGCGATTGCCCGGTGACCTTGATCGCCTCCAGTCTTTCTTGACTTTTTTCTTGGCGCTACTCGCGCTACGCGCGTGTCACACAAGCGCGCGGCGGAAATTACTGAATAAAAATCAGCCAGATAAGCCTAGATGCCAATCCATATGTAAATTTCACATGTAATCTTTGGTATATCTAAGTTTAATCATTTCCAAAGATTTGTGCGCTACACATTTAAATACTGCTTTTTGAAGTTTGATGAGGAGTAGCCGGATGACGACGGCCGTTGCGCAGAAGGCGCAGGTTCCCGATGTGGCAGGTCAGATCACATTCGCCATGCGCTCCATGGGCGTCGCGCCGATTCCTCGGAACTACGAACTATTCTATGAAGCCTATATCGGCTCCAATCCTGCCCTCACCCGCGACCTCGCCGCCCTTGGCAGCCAGGTAACGCAAGAGGAGCTGGACCAGCTCGGCGCCCAATATTTCACGCACAATCCGACCCGCATCTTCGACGACGCGCATAGCCGCATCGCCGGCGAACTGGAAACGCTGCTGCGCGTGCTGCGCCAGGAACAGACCTCGCTCGAAAGCTACAACAAGCTGCTGGGCGAAACCTACCGCCGTATCAGCTCGAAGAACCATAGCAGTGTCGACCTCATCGAAAGCGCCCTGTCGCTTTTGACGACCGCAACCGGCGACACCATGGCGCACGGGGAAAAGACCGTCGAGAACGTCGTGCAGCGCTCGCAGGAAATGGATCAGGTCCGCCGCGAACTGGACGAATACAAGCGCATCGCCAACACCGACTCCCTGACGCGCCTGTCGAACCGTCGCGCTTTCGACGATCGCCTTGCCGCCGTCTTCAACAACCCGGCCATGCGCCCCGTCACGGCGCTCATCCTCGCCGACATCGATAATTTCAAGAAGATCAACGACACCTACGGCCACCCGGTCGGCGACAAGATCCTCGCCACGGTCGCCTCGGTCATCCGCGCCAACGTCCGCCGCGATGTCTTCGTCGCCCGTACCGGCGGCGAGGAGTTCGCGCTGATCATCGACGGCAACACCGCCGAGGAAGTCATGGCGACGGCCGAGCGTATCCGCCGCACGCTCGAGACGACGCCCTTCACCAATTCCCGCACCCGCGTGAACTACGGCCCGGTCACGGTATCGGCCGGCGTCTGCATGGCGTCGAATGCCGAGGATGCTGGCGAGCTCTATCACAAGGCCGACGTCGCCCTCTACGGCGCCAAGAACTCCGGCCGCAACTGCAGCGTCCTCTTCGAGGACGGCATGCAGAAGGACTTCACCAAAAGCTGGCTGATCTACAAGGGGTAACGTCCCTCGCGGCCATCACCACATGGTCTTCGCGGCACGACCGGCCCATTCCCGGTCGTATGTCTCGTGGTCGAATGCCTCGGTCGCCGCCTTCAGCATCAATCCCGGTGTCGGCAAGCTCTTCGGGTCCACGAAAGTGGCAGGATTCCACAATTCCGATCGCATCAGCGCACGCGCGCACTGGAAATAGACTTCGTCTATCTCGATGACGATGACAGTCCTGGGATGCCGGCTTTCCATCTCGAAGCTCTCAAGCAGCATCTCGTCGTCGGACACCACCCCGCGCCCGTTTATGCGCATCGTGGTGTTCGAGCCGGGAATGAGAAACATCAGCGCAAGCCGCGGATCGCGCACGATATTCGACAGTGAATCCACTCGGTTGTTGCCGCGCCAGTCGGGCATGTGAAGCGTGCGATCATCGATGATCCGCACCACGCCGCCAATATCGCCACGCGGCGAACAGTCGAGCCCCTCGGGGCCGACGGTCGCCAGCGCCACGAAGGGCGAGGCTTCGATCATCTGGCGATAGAGCGGCGTCAGATGATTCGTGACCTTGGCCACGGACGCTTCCGAAAGACCGCCACCGTAGATGGCGCTGAGTTCCTCGACCGAGTTGATGATCTTCATGACTAGCACACCCATTTCAAGCGGATTTTCTTAGCCGGCAAAAATGACGCTGCGATGACGGCCGCTCAATGCAGCGTCGATACGCCGGCATGCCCGCCAAGCGATTTGTATTCCCATGCGGCAACGACGATCATCACCAGCGTCGCCAGCATGCCCATGATGTAGACGGGTACGAACGGCGCCAGAAAACCGAGAAGAACCAGAAGCACCAGGCCGCCGATATGCGACAGCGGCGCCCGGCCATTGGTCGCTCCCTTGAACCAGAGGTTTCCGGCAAGAAACAGCCCTGGCCCGCCGAGCACCGACAAGATAATACCCAGTTCCCCGCTTTCGTGCGGATGCGAGAACATGAACTCGACCGCAACGGCATGGACGATGATGCCGGCCAGGATCGGGATGTGGGCATAGGTGAAGGCCTGCCGCGCAAGGCTGCCCGGTGTCTCCTCATGCTCGATCCGATGCGCCGCCCGCTCGTGGCCGAAACGGAAATAGAGCCACCACATCGCCACGGTACCGACGAAACCGGTAATGAAGACCACCGCGGTCAGGCCAGAAAACGGCAGCTCCGAGAAAGTGCGGCCAGACACCAGAATCGCCTCGCCAAGGCAGATGATGACGAAGAGCGCGCAGCGTTCCGCCATATGCGCCCCGGAAACATCCCAATCCGCCGTCGTCGACTTGCCGAGCCCCGGCACGGCGAAGCCGCTCGCCGGCCCTGCATATTCGATCGCCAGCGCGATCAGCCACGCGATCAGCCTCGCCTCGTGCTCCAGCAGCCCGCCCGCTATCCAGAAGACGCCGGAGACGATGAGCCATGTGCTGATGCGCAGGAAATTGCGATAGTTGGAGGCGCTCGCCTGCTTGACCGCATAGGCCGCAAACAGCGACCGCCCCACTTGCATCAGGACATAGGCACCCGCGAACAGAAGCCCTTTCTCGCCGAAGGCTTCCGGAATGGACGCGGAAAGGACAAGGCCGAGCAGCATCAGCACGACAAGCATGCCGCGCACCGGCATCTTTTCCGGATCGAGCCAGTTCGTGACCCAGGCCGTGAAGATCCACACCCACCACACGGCGAAAGTCATCAGCCCGGCTTCCAGCGCGCCGAGCGGCGTATAGTGCGCAGCCAGCGCATGCGACAGCTGCGAGATGGAGAAGACGAACACAAGATCGAAGAACAGCTCAAGGAAGGTGACCCTGCTGCTACCAGGGCTGCCCTTGGCCCGCAGCCAGTTGCGTGTGCTCGTTCCCAGCATTCATTTCCCCTCGTGATTGATATCGGTCAGCGCGGCTTTTCGGAGGTGTCGCGGCTCATGCCCTTCTCGCGCAGTTCTTCCTCATAGACGGCGAACAGTTCCTCGCCTTTCTCGCCAAGCTCGCGCAGATAGGTCCAGGTGAAGATCCCGGTATCATGCATGTCGTCGAAGCCGATGCGCACCGCGTAGTTGCCTGTCGGTGTCATGGAGATGATCGCGACGTTGCGCTTGCCCGGCACGGTGACCTTCTGCCCCGGCCCATGGCCCTGCACTTCCGCCGATGGCGAAAGCACACGCAGCATCTCCGCCGAAAGCTCGAAACTCTGCCCGTCGTTGAAAGTCACGACAAGCCGTTGCCGGTCCTTCGACACCCTGAGTTCAGTCGGCCAGATATCGCTCATGATCCATCCCTCTCTGACTCATGGAGTAGGCAATCAAACTTTGCGAGGCAAGCTCAATTTGCCGTGCTCCAAGGCCGTTTCCCTTGACGTCGCAATGGCCTATACGCACATTAGTACCATTGCGGAGGTATTCGTGAACAGCAACGTTCCAGCGATAGGCCCAGCCATAGAAAGCGCGAAGCCGCTGGTCGCCGAGGCGACGCCGATGATCGACCCGTTCCAGCGGGCCGTCACCTATCTGCGCGTTTCCGTTACCGACCGCTGCGATTTCCGCTGCACATATTGCATGGCCGAGAACATGAACTTTCTGCCGAAGAAGGATCTGTTGACGCTGGAAGAACTGAACCGGCTCTGTTCCGCCTTCATCGACAAGGGCGTGCGCAAGCTGCGCTTGACCGGCGGCGAACCGCTGGTTCGCAAGAACATCATGCATCTCGTGCGCGAACTCGGAAGGAAGATCGGCAACGGTCTCGACGAGTTGACGCTGACGACCAACGGCTCGCAGCTCGCCCGATTTGCCGACGAGCTCCACGATTGCGGCGTGCGCCGCATCAATGTTTCGCTCGATACGCTCGACCCCGAGAAATTCCGCCAGATCACCCGCTGGGGCGATTTCCACAAGGTCATGGAAGGCATCGACGCCGCGCAGAAGGCCGGTCTGAAGATCAAGCTCAACGCCGTCGCGCTCAAGGATTTCAACGACGTCGAGATGCCCGACATGATCCGTTTCGCGCATGGTCGCGGCATGGACCTGACCGTCATCGAAACCATGCCGATGGGCGAGATCGAGGAAGACCGGACCGACCGCTACCTTCCGCTCTCGAAGCTGCGCGCCGATCTCGAGCGTCAGTTCACGCTGACCGAAATCGGCTACCGCACCGGCGGCCCTGCGCGTTACGTGACGGTCGAGGAGACCGGCGGCCGCCTCGGCTTCATCACGCCGATGACCCATAACTTCTGCGAAAGCTGCAACCGCGTCCGCCTCACCTGCACCGGCACGCTCTATATGTGCCTCGGGCAGAACGACGCCGCCGATCTGCGCGCCACGATGCGCGCCACCGAGGATGACGGCCTGCTCTACGCCGCGATCGATGAAGCGATCTCGCGCAAGCCGAAGGGCCACGACTTCATCATCGACCGCACCCATAACCGCCCGGCCGTCAGCCGCCACATGAGCGTCACCGGCGGGTGACGCAAGCCGTCATCGCGCGTTTTCGCCACGCATTATTGTGCAGTGCGCAAACGATTTATCTCCGCTGTGACGTGCATTCGATTCCCTTGGAACCGCTTCGGCACTAAAAGAGCGTCGAAGAATCGGAAACGTTTTCATGCCGCGGTCACGCAATACCCAGGGTGCAATCTACATGAGTGCGGCAATGGCGGGTTTTTCCTGCAGCGACGCGCTTTCGAAATCGGTCATCGGTGCCATGAATGCCGGTCAGATCATGTGCATTCGCGGGCTTTTCACCAGTGTATTCATCTACGTCATCGCGCACCGCATGGGCGCCCTGCGACCTTGGCGCATCATTCTCCATCCCGCGGTTATCATCCGTGTCGTCTGCGAAATCCTCGCGGCCGTCACGTACATTACCGCATTGGGCATGATGCCGATCGCCAATGCGTCGGCGATCCTGCAATCGCTGCCCCTCCTCGTCACGCTCGGCGCCGCACTCTTCTTCGGCGAGCCGGTCGGCTGGCGACGCTGGTCTGCGATCGTCGTCGGGCTGATAGGCGTCATGATCATCATCCGGCCCGGCGCGGAAGGCTTCACGATGGCGGCGCTGCTTTGCGTCGCGAGTGTGCTTGTGACGGCCGGTCGCGATCTCGCCACCCGCAGCGTTCCGCCCGAAATCCCTTCGCTTATGATTACCGTCGTCACCGCAGTAGCGGTCACCATCTTCGGCGCCTTGCTGACGCCGGTGCTGGGCGGCTGGAGTCCGGTCAGCGCTACATCGCTCTCCCATATCCTATTGGCGGCGATCCTGGTGCTGATCGGCTACCAGACCGTGATCATGGCCATGCGCACAGGCGAAATCTCTTTCGTCGCGCCGTTTCGCTATACAGGCCTGATCTTCTCCGCGCTTCTCGGCCTCGTGTTCTTCGCCGAATATCCCGACAGCTGGACACTGATAGGAGCCGCCATCGTCATAGCGTCCGGGCTCTATACGTTCTATCGTGAGGCCAAGCGCCACGTAGCGCCGGTTGCGCAAGAATCCGAACCGCGAACCCCAGTCTGAGGCAGGCATGAGCAATTTTTCGCTGGATAGATCCAACATCCCCGGCGTCGTTCTTGCCGGCGGCCGTTCTTCGCGCATGGGTCGAGACAAGGCCGCCGTGGCGCTTGCCGGCCGCACACTGATGGATCGGGTCATCGAGCAACTCGCCCCGCAGGTAACGACCGTCGCGGTCAACGCCGACCAGCCGCCCGAAAACTGCAGCCGCCTTTTCATTCCCGATATCGTGCCGGGCAAGGCAGGCCCCATGGCTGGCATCCATTCCGCCATGGCCTACGGCGCCACACTGCCCGGCGTCACGCATGTCGTGACCGTCTCCGTCGATAGCCCGTTCTTCCCGTCGGATCTCGTCGATTGGCTCGCGGGCGCCATCGACAAGCCCAAAAAGATCGCCATCGCGGCATCCGAAAGCCGCAGCCATCCGGTCTTCGGCCTCTGGCCGGTCGCGCTTGCAGCGGAACTGGAAACCTGGATTGCCACCGACGAGAAGCGCCGAGTGAGAGACTTCCTGTTACGTCATGACGTTACGGTAGTGACCTTCCCGCTCCGCCCCACCCGCGCCAGCCTTCTCGATCCCTTCTTCAACGTCAACACGCCCGACGACCTCATCGAAGCCGAACGCTGGATGAAGGTACTGGCCTGATGGACAAGCCCCGCATATTCGGCATTGCCGGCTGGAAGAACTCCGGCAAGACGGGCCTTGCCGTCCGCCTTGTCGAGGAGTTCACCCGCCGCGGATACCGGATCTCCACGATCAAGCATGCCCATCATGATTTCGACATCGACAAGGTCGGCGCTGACAGCTATCGGCACCGCCAGGCCGGCGCCCACGAGGTCACCATCGTCTCCGGCACCCGCTTCGCCATCATGCACGAGCTTCGCGGAGCTCCAGAGCCGAGCTTCGAGGATATTCTCGCCCGCATCGCCCCTTGCGACCTTGTCCTGATCGAGGGCTACAAGCGCGAGCCGATCCCGAAGATCGAGGCGCGCAGGCTGGATGCGGCCAATCGCGAGCCGCTGGCGCCGAGCGATCCGTTCATCGCCGCGATCGCCGCCGACCACCCCGTAAACGACACAACCTTGCCCGTCTTCGATCTCGACGACACCGCAGCCATAGCCGATTTCATCACCGATATCGTCGGCCTTTCACTCAAATGAAAAAGCCGCGGCGGTTTCCCGTCGCGGCCTTGGTTTTGTTGTTCAGTGCCTCGATCAGTTGCGCGAAGCAACGGGCCGCACCAGTGCCGTTACACGGCGAATGGTGACGCGGCGGTTTTCCTGGTTCGGCCCCTGCGTATTGACCTTCAGGTAACGCTCGCCATAGCCCTGCGTCGCCAGGTTTTCCGGCGGGATGCCGTAGACGTCGGACATGACGTTGGCGACCGATTCCGCGCGCTGGTCGGAGAGAACGAGGTTGCTCTGGTCCGAGCCGACGGCATCCGTGTGACCTTCGATCAGGAAGGTTTCCGACGGATCTTTCTGCAGCACCTCGTTGATTGCGTCCGCCACCTTGCGCAGGCTGCGCGCCTGGCTCATGGGGATTTCGGCGCTGCCGGTGGCGAAAGTGATCGTGTCGAGGTCGATACGGCGCACCTTGTCGCGGATACGGGCCGAATACTTCACCTCGTCGAGCGAATAGACGCGTTCGACAGGTTCGACCGGCGGCTCGCGCAGGAAGTCGTAGTAGTCGCGATCGTCGTCGCTGCTCGTGTCCATGATGTAGTCGCGCAACGGAATACGAAGACGCATCGGCGGCAGGTCCGCACCCGGGTCCTCGAAGTAGCTGCGATCGGGATCGTCATAGAGTTCCGGCGAGTAGTAGAGCACCGATTCCCGGCCACGATTGTCGATGCGCGAGCGCTGGATGATATCGCCGTAGCGGTTGCGAACCGTCACGATCTGGTAGCCGTCGCGGTCGATCGTCTCGCGATAGCGGTCACGCGGCAGCTGCTCGTAGATCGGCCGTTCGCCATCGCGGAGGAAGCGACGATCATCGTCACCACGCACATAGGTCTGGTTGTTGAACTGGATGATGACGCGGTTATCATTCCCGCGCTGGCCGAACTGTGCCCCATCAGGGCGTTCGAACTGCGGGCGACGGTCCAGGCGTTCGCCCTGCTCACTGGTAACGGCTTCGATCTTGATCGGCGGGCGCTTCTCGCCGCTCGGAGCGACCTGTGCGTCGGCGTCGGACTTCGGAACGCGAACGTTCTGCTCCTGCTCGCGCTGCTTGTCGCGATCCCGGCGCGACTGCACGCCACCGGAGCGGTCCGCATCCTTGTCGCTGTCGAGGACGGCGGCGCCGTTTTCGACCGGAAGCACGACCGTTTCCGTGCTCTTGCTCGGATCGGCGGCGATTTCCTTGCGGCGTTCCAGTTCCTTCGGCGTCACCTTCTCAGGCGCGGGAATGGCCTGCTCTGCCTGGCCGGCGGCCGGCTGGCCGTTCGGCTGTGGCGGAGCCTGCTCGCCCTGCTGGACCGGTGGCTGTTCGCCGGCTGGCTGCTGCTCGCCGGTCTGCGGCTGCTGTTCCGGCTGGGGCGCCTTGCCTTCGGTCGGAGCGACAGGCTTGCCCGCCTTCTGCCCCTCGGGAGCCTCGGCTGGCTTCGGCACGTCGCTGCCTTCGGGCTGCTGCGGTGTTGCCTGCTCGGTCTCGGCGGGCTTCTGCTCGTCCTGCGGCGCCTCGGCTGCCGTCGGCTTCTTGCGCGGCGGCTTGGCGGCAGGCTGCTCCTCACCCTGAGCGGCAGAAGGCTGCTTTTCCGGCTGCTTGTCACGCTGCTTGCGGGGCTGCTGCGGCTCTTCGGCCTGCGGCTGAGCCTGCTGCTCCTGCGGCGCGGCCTGATCCTGCTGCTGAGGAGCGGCTTCCTGCTGTTCGGGCTGCTTCTCGCGCTTGTTGCGCTTCGGCTTTTCGGCCGGCTGCTCCTGAGCGGGCTGAGCCTGCTCGGCTTGAGGCTCCGCCTGCTGCTCGGCTGCGGGCTGGCGCTGTTTGCGCGGGCGTTCGGCAGGCGCTTCCTGCTGCATCGCGGGCGCTTCCTGCTGTTCAGCCTGTGGTTCGCGCTGCTTGCGGGGACGCTCGGCGGGAGCCTCCTGCTGCATCGCGGGTGCTTCCTGCTGCTCGGCCTGCGGCTCGCGTTGCTTGCGGGGGCGCTCTGCCGGTGCTTCCTGCTGCGCCGGCTGCTCGGCCTGCGGCGCCTGCTCGCCGCCGCCTTCCTGTTGCTGCTTGCGGCGCTTTTTCAGCAGTTCCTCGTCGGAAGCATCCTGCGCCACCTCGAAGCTGCCTGATATCGCACGGGGTGCCTCGCTCGTCTGCTCGACGCTGGGGGCGGCTGCGAAGGAATGCACGGGCTGCATCACCATCGACAACGACAGCAGCGGAAAGGCAGCACTGGCAAATAGTCTTGATTTCATTCCCATTGGGTTCCTCGTACGTTTATTCTTCTCGACGCCAGAATAGAGCGTCCCGTTTTGGCGCGCGGATTGCATCAGGTAATCGCGCAAGGCGGCTTTTGTTCCGCCATTCTTAGGAACTGCATCATTAACCCGTTATGAATATGGCAGTCGGCGAACGTTCATCTGTGAGCATGATTGCATAGCCCGCAATCTCTGTGATTCCAGTTGCAATTCCGAAAAAAAATGTTTGATTATCGCCGCAAGGCGTTGCAAGGCATCGCCCCATATTGGCTGCCGACGCAAAACAAGAAAACGGACGGCAGCTGCCAACAGAGAGGATTAACATGCGCATCCATTCCCGTATTCTTGCAGCGGCCTCGATCGCCGCGATGTCGCTCTTCGCCGGCTCGGCGATGGCCGACGGCGAGAAGTATGTCATCGGCACTGACTCCACCTACCCGCCCTTCGAGTACGTAGACGCCAGCGGCCAGTTCCTGGGCTTCGACATGGACATCGCCCGCGCGCTCTGCACGGAGATGAAGGCAGACTGCACCATCGTCAGCAGCGATTGGGACGGCATCATCCCCGGCCTCAACGCCAAGAAGTTCGACATGATCATCTCGTCCATGTCGATCACGCCTGAGCGCTCCAAGCTCGTCGACTTCACCAACAAGTACTACAACACCCCGCCGGCAATTGCCGTGCCGAAGGACTCGACCGTCACCGACGTCGAAGGCCTGAAGGGCAAGACGATCGGCGCACAGACGTCGACGACACACGCCAACTATGCCGAAAAGCACCTGCCCGACACCGAGCTGAAGCTCTACCCGACGGCTGACGAGTACAAGCTCGACATCGCCAACGGCCGCGTCGACGCCGTCATCGATGACATCGTCGTGCTGTCGCAGTGGGTGAAGTCCGACGCCGGCGCTTGCTGCAAGATCCTGACGCCGCTCCCGGTCGACAAGGAAATCAACGGCGTTGGCGCCGGCATTGCCGTCCGCCAGGGCGATCCGCTGCGCGAAAAGCTGAACACGGCGATTGCCGCGATCCGCGCCAACGGCACCTATAAGAAGATCCAGGACAAGTACTTCGACTTCGACGTCTACGGCGCCGAATAAACTGTAGTCCACTAACAAATGCGATGGCGGAAGGCTTGCCCTTCCGCCATTTTTGTCTGACAAAGGGTGCAAGATTAAAGTGGCAAAAGCCGCGAGGGGAAAATTGGCATGAGCGGATTATTTTCCGCGCTGGGTTCGTTGTGGGCCTGGATAGGGTATGTTTTCGATCCGCTGTGCGGACCCGTTGGTATCTTCACCTGGTTCGGCTCGTCGACGATCCTCGCCTGCGGCGACACCGGCTGGGGTGATGAAATCGCTGCCGGCCTGAAAGTGACCGTCGCGGTCGCGCTGATCACGCTGCCGATCGGACTGGTCATCGGCTTCCTCGTGGCGCTGGGACAACAATCCGAAGAGAAGTCCGTCCGCCTCGCTGCCGGCATCTACACAACGATTTTCCGTGGCCTGCCGGAACTGCTGACACTCTTCATCATCTATTACGGCATGCAGATCCTTCTCCAGTCGGTTCTCGCCTGGCTCGGCTATGATGGACGCATCGAGATCAACGCGTTCCTCGCCGGCGTCATCGCCCTTTCGGTTGTCTTTTCCTCCTACTGCTCCGAAGTGCTGCTGTCGGCATTCCGCGCCATCCCCAAGGGCCAGTATGAAGCCGGCGACGCGCTCGGCTTTCATCGCGGCCGCACGATGATGCTGATCATCCTGCCGCAGCTCGTGCGCATCGCGCTGCCCGGCCTCGTCAATCTCTGGATGATCCTGCTCAAGGACACCTCCTACGTCTCGATCATCGGGCTTGCCGACATCCTGCGCCAGACCGGCGTTGCGGTGAAAGTGACCAAGGAAGCCTTCCTGTTCTACGGCCTGTCCTGCCTGCTCTATCTCGGCCTGGCGATCATTTCCTCCTTCGGCCTGCGCTACATCGAACGCTGGTCGAAGCGCTCGGAGGTCCGCCGATGAGCCACGCCGAAAGCCTCATCCCGCCGCAGCCGGCGCCCAAGCAGGTCCGCCAGGGCATCAGCAAGTCGCATATCGTCGGCTGCATCGTCGTCGGCCTCTGGATACTCCTGGCCGCCGGCTTGATCGCCATGGTTATCCTCGGCTGGGACCCGGAGAAATTCACCCGCTACGGACCACGCTATCTCCACGGTCTCGTCACCACGATCACGCTGGTCACCATATCCATCGTCTGCGGCGCCGTTCTTTCCGTACCGCTCGCCTTCGCGCGCATGTCGCGGAACAAGGTGATCAACGGCCTCGCCTATGCCTATGTCTACATCTTTCGCGGCACGCCGCTGCTCGCCCAGCTCTTCCTGATCTATTACGGCCTCGGCCAGTTCCGCCCGCAGCTCGAGGCGATCGGCATGTGGTGGTTCTTCCGCGAGGCCTGGTACTGCGGCCTTTTCGCCATGACCATCAACACCGCGGCCTATCAGGCGGAAATTCTGCGCGGCGCCATCGAGAGCGTGCCGAAGGGCCAGCACGAGGCCGCCGCCTCGCTCGGCGTCCACAAGATCATCGCCTTCCGCAAGATCGTGCTGCCGCAGGCGCTGATCGTCGCGCTGCGTCCCTACGGCAACGAGATCATTCTGATGGTCAAGGGCTCGGCCGTCGTGGCGGTCATCACCGTTCTCGACCTGATGGGCGAAACGCGCTACGCCTTCTCGCGCACCTTCGACTACCAGACCTATCTCTGGGCGGCGATCTTCTATCTCGCCATCGTCGAGACCCTGCGCCACCTCTGGGCCTGGATCGAGCGCCGCCTCACCCGCCACCTGAAACGGTAAATGGCAGCACTCGCGTGCGATAGCTGCTAACGCACTGAATTAAAACGGAAAGACGCCTTTCCGCTGACCTTTTTGCAAGCTTCGGTTAATCTTCTCATGGTTCCATTTTATCAGGCGCTAATAAGCGCCTGACGGGAACGGGAAGAGACCGAAGATGCACAAGGACATGGAAAGACAGCTCAAGGGTTACGGCCTGACGACGGCCCAGATCCTTTACCGCATGCCGGATCACCCGGCGATCCTGCAGACCTACATCTGGCAGGACTACGACCTCGCACCGGATTTCCCCGAGATGCGCGGCTTCCTGAAGTTCTGGCAGGAAACGCTCGACGGGCCGCTGCATTCCGTGCGCTACATCCACCGCAAGCTGATCTCGGCCACAGAGTGGCGCGCGCTCAAGGGCGAATTCATCCTCCACTGAAGGCAGCGGACCGGCATCGCCGTTGACCCGCCAACCGTAGCAGCACCCTCTCCTCTTTATCGACCGGCCGGACGAACCACGCGCCGCGCCACCATCGCCGCCATTGCAAAACCGGCGCAGTCGGCCTAGAGCCTGCGCAACGAATGAAACGGTGGTGAAGAAGATGGCGAAGAAGATCGACGAGGAAGCCCTGGCGGAAGCCTATAACCGGGCGCTGGCGCTTGAGAAGGCGGGCGAGATCGACGCCGCCGTCAAGGCTTACGAGGAAGTGCTCGCCATCGACCCCGAGGACCACGGCGGTGCCGCCGTGCGCATCGCCTCCATGGGCCGCGGCGACACCCCGGCCCGCGCCCCCGACGCCTATGTCGAGACCCTCTTCGACCAGCATGCCGAAGTCTTCGAGGACGTGCTCGTCGAGCAGCTCGGCTATCACGTGCCGATGCTGGTGCGCCAGCGCCTGCAGGAACTGAAGCTCGGACCGTTCAAGCGCATGCTCGATCTCGGCTGCGGCACCGGCCTTACCGGCGGCACGCTGCGCGATCTCTGCGGCGAGATGACCGGCATCGACATTTCCGAGAACATGGTCGAGATCGCGCATGAAAAGGATCTCTACGAGACGCTGTTCGTCGCCGAGGTCGAGGACTTCCTCGAGGACAACGACGAGGAGCCTTTCGACCTCATCACCGCCACCGACGTCCTGCCCTACCTCGGCGCGCTCGAACCGCTCTTCTTCGGCGCTGCCGAAAACATGACGAAGGGCGGCCTCTTCATCTTCTCGTCCGAAACCCTGCCCGAAAGCGACACCCGCACCTACGCCGTCGGCCCGCACCAGCGCTTTCTTCACGCCGAAAACTACATCCGCGAACGCCTGACGGCGACCGGCTTCGAGCTCGTCGAGATCACCGGGATCAACGTCCGTATGCAGGAAGGCGAGCCAAGCCCGGGGCATTTGGTGATCGCGAAGTTGGGGTAAAGGTTGCTTCACGCCCCGAATTGCAACCATCGCGGCTATTCGGTTGGTAGACAGCCTTGAATAACAGCAGGAAGCTCCCAGTGGGGAAACTGGGGGCTTTTTCTGTATGGGCGACCTGTCGTTGGCTTGGAGCGAAGCGCACCTCCTTGGCCTGATCAAGATCATCTTCGCCAACGTCAGGCTCTCGGCTCTGGCGCTTGCGCTTTTCGTGCCAATTCTCCTGCTCTACAGCAGGAATGAAATCCGCGTCAGGCGACTGAGAACGATCTCCGATTTTATCGCCACTTACCCCGCCACCAAACTTCATCAGGAAGACGGCGGGGCTGCAGGCGGCAATCCCTCGCTGGAATTCGTTGCCTCGAAATACATCACCGATCTCATCACTCCGAAGGCATCCTCGAGCACGCGCAAATGGGATGCCGAGAGAATGGTCGAAGAAATCGAAACCGCCATCCGGTCGTCCCGAACCATCGGCAATCTCGGCGATTTCCGGCTTTTTCTGTCGTCGCTCGGTCTCGTCATCATCTGCTACTTCGGCTTCGCCGAACTCTACGATGCCCTCGCCAACGGGCTGCCCGTCTGGTGCGGTCCGACGAGAGCTGGCGGTGTCGGCTGCAGCGGCGACGCTAACTCGTTGCATGTCATCGGTGCGCTCGCCTTCGCAGGCTCCTTCGTTGCCGCCGCTCGCCAATTCGTCCGAAGTCTCGCCGCGTTCGACCTATCGGCCTACACCTTCATCTGGCAGACCGTCGAAATCTTTGCCTCTGTGATCTTCGTCATGGTTCTCTTCAGGACATTTCCCGATCCTGTTGGAGACCTCACACATATCGTGACCGGGCAAAGCGCGGATTCCGCCAATAGCGGCATTCCACTGACCTGGGTCGCGCTGGCGCCACTGCTCGGCCTCCTGCCGCAGAGCGCAACCAAATTCCTGGCGCTGCGCATGCAAACGTTCATCTCATGGGTCAAGATGGATGACGACCGCTTCAACAGCGTCACGCGTCTGACACCGCTCGATGTCATCGACGGCATCGATTACTTCACACGGTTCCGCCTGGAAGAATGCGGTATCTACGATGTCCAGAACCTTGCGACCTACAATCCCATCCTGCTACATATCGAGTCACCGTTCAAAATCTTCCAGGCGGTGGATTGGATCAGCCAGGCGCAGCTCTGCCATACCGTCGGTCTCGATCGCTTCCTGCTGTTACGGCAGATGAACGTCCGCACTGTCTTTGATCTGGAACGCGCACTGAGCTACAAGAAAAAGGGGGGTCGCGGTAACGATCCCGACGAGTTCGACAGGATTTTCGCCGGCCTGCTGTTTGCCGCTACCGACGAGATGCGCACCATCGCAAAGATCAGCGGCATGAAGCCGCTGATCCTGAAGTCGCAAGCGCCCGGCAAAGCTGCCACAGACCAAGCCGCCACGTCGACTCCAAAGCCTGAGCAAGCGCCGGTAACGAAGCCGGTTGGCGGCGACACAAAGACCGAGCCGACAGGCTATACGGTGGAAGCGACAAGCATCGACAACTATTGCACATGGGTCTGGGAGGTCATATCCAAGGACCAGAAGACGACGACCCGATGCATCGAACATGTGATGAGTTGGATTGCCGACGACCTGCATGTCCGCAGACTCCGCCGTATCTGGCAGGAAATGTCGAAGGATCTCGGCCCTACGTCGCGAACACTGGATGCATCGGACGCCGATGAACCGGAGACGGATACCTCCAACGGCAAAGCAAATTAGTTACCCATTCGGAAAACTATCATTGCTTCAGTTCTCCGCATCTGTTACTTACCCTTTCGGTAAAGTTTCATCGCCGGAAAGGTTCACCCTATGTCGCTCGTGCTTTACGGACATCCGCTTGCCTCCTTCTGCCACAAGGTTCTGATTGCGCTTTATGAGAGCGGCACGCCGTTCGAGGACCGGCTTGTCGATCTCACCGACGAGAGATCGAAGGCAGAACTCTTCCGCTACTGGCCGGTCGGAAAGATGCCGATCCTCAGGGACGAGGCGCGCGGCAGCACCATCCCGGAAACCAGCATCATCATCGAATATCTGGACCGGCACTATCCGGGCGACACACCTCTCCTGCCGCTGGACCCCGACCGCGCCCTGCAGGTACGCCTGTGGGATCGGTTTTTCGATCTCTACGTACAGACGCCGATGCAGAAGATTGTCGCCGACAAGATGCGCGCCGACGATGCCAAGTATCTGCAGGGCACAAGCGAGGCTCGCGCCACGCTCGCGTTGGCCTACGATATGATCGAGCGACAGCTGGAGAACCGCATCTGGATAGCGGGTGACAGTTTCAGCATGGCGGATTGCGCAGCCGCGCCCGCGCTTTTCTACAGTGAGACCCTCGTTCCGTTTGGATCAGAACGGCCAAGGCTTGCGGCCTATTACGAAAGGCTCATTCACCGCCCATCCTTCGCCCGCGTCCTGAAGGAAGCCCTGCCCTATTTCAAATACTATCCCTACAGCCATCAACTGCCGGAAGGCATTCGCAAGGCCATGCCCGCCGAATGATGGATGCCCCCACGCTCGACCTGATGTTTCATGCGCTCTCCGACAGCAGCCGTCGCGGCATGATCGATCGCCTCGGTCGTGGCCCGGCATCGGTCACGGAGCTTGCCGAACCCTTGCCGATGGCGCTCCCGACAGTGCTGAAGCACTTGAACGTGCTCGAGGCGAGCGGCATCGTACAATCGACGAAGACCGGTCGCGTGCGGACCTATGAACTGCGGCAGGAACGCCTTGCCGAACTCGAGCGGTGGATCGCCGACCGCAAGGCGGGCTGGAACATAACCTTCGACCGCCTCGACCGATTTCTTACCGAAGAGGAACCTGAACCTTGAGCCAGACGTCCGTTGCCCATACGACCTTCTCCATCGAGCGCCAACTCAAGGCCGATCCGAAACGAGCCTTCCGCGCCTGGAGCGACCCTGCCTCGAAGCAGAAATGGTTTGCCTGCCACGGCAGTTGGAAAACGCTGGAGTACCGGCTGGATTTTCGCGTAGGCGGCAGCGAGCGCAATCACACCGCCGATGAGGAAGGGCTGCTTCACGCCTATGATGCACACTATCTGGATGTCATCGACAACGCCCGTATCGTCTATGCCTACGAGATGAGGCTCGGCGACACCAGGATTTCCGCCTCTCTGGCCACGGTGACCTTCGATCCCTCGCCGACCGGCACACAGATGGTCTTCACAGAGCAGGTGGTCTTCCTTGACGGCTATCCCGACGACGGCCTCCGGCGCCAAGGCACGGAGCTTGGGCTGGACAGCTTCGAAGCCTTTCTCGAACGCGAGGCCGGCGGCGTCCACTAACGACTACGGAACATCACTCCCCAAGATAGCCGCCAGCAGCCGCCCCTCGAGCTCGGCCAGCTTCGCGTTCCCATGCCGCCGCGGGTGCGGGTCGGGGATGGCGAGGTCGAGCGCGACGCGGCCTTCGTCGAGTACGATCACCCGGTCGGCGAGATGCACCGCCTCGCTGACGTCGTGCGTGACGAGCACGGTGGTGAAACCCAGTTCCCGCCACACCCGGCTGATCAGCTCCTGCATGCTGATCCGCGTCAGCGCATCGAGCGCGCCGAGCGGCTCGTCCAGCGCCAGCACACCGGGCCGGCTTACCAGCGCACGGGCAAGCGCCACGCGTTGCCGCTGGCCACCGGACAGCCGCGAGGGCCATTCGCTGGCCTTCTCCGCCAGCTGCACCTCGTTCAGAACCGCCTCGGCGGCCGCGCGGGCGGCCTGCCGATCGATCCGGTCGCCAAGGCCGACGGCGACGTTGTCGGCAACGCTCAGCCAGGGCAGCAGCCTCGGCTCCTGGAAGACGATGCGGGCGTTGGCGTGTGTGTCGGCGCCGGCCTCGTCCTCGAAATGCAGCTCACCGGCGCTGGGCTCATCCAGCCCCATCAGTATCCTGAGCAGCGTGCTCTTGCCGCAGCCGCTCTTGCCGATCACGGCCACGAACTGGCCGGCCGGGATGTGCAGGCTGATGCCGCGCAGCACGCGATTGCTGCCGAAGCTCTTCTCCAGTCCCTTGAGGGTGATGGCCGCAGCACCCGCCGCAACGGTTTGCCGCTCGCGATCGAGCTCGTATTCCGGCTCGCTCGGCGCTGCCTGAAAGCGCTCATGCGCAACGAGGGTCATGGCTCTCTCCTATTTCTGGTAAACCGGGTTCCAGCGTAGCGCCCGTCGTTCCAGCGCGCGCGCCACCACATCGGCGAGCTTGCCGAGCACGGCGTAGATCACCAGCGCCAGCACGACGACGTCAGTCATCATGAACTCGCGGGCATTGTTCGCCATGTGGCCGATGCCCGACGATGCCGCGATGGATTCCGACACGATCAGCGTCAGCCACATGATCCCGAGCGCATAGCGCAGGCCGACGAAGATCGAGGGCAGCGCGCCGGGAAAGATCACCTTGCGAAACAGCGTCCAGTTGCCCATCCCGTAGACCCGGCCCATCTCGATCAGGTCGCGGTCGACGTTGCGCACACCGTGATAGGTGTTGAGATAGACCGGGAACAGGACGCCGAGCGACGTCAGGAAGAGCTTCGATTCCTCGCCGATCCCGAACCACAGGATCACCAGCGGGATCATCGCCAGATGCGGGATCGTCCGCAGCATCTGCAGCGTCGTATCCGTCAGCTGCTCCGAGATTCTGGAGACGCCGTTGGCGATCCCGAGAAGGAAACCGATCGAGCCGCCGACGAGCAATCCCGCAAAGGCGCGCCCGGAGCTGACGATAATGTCATGAGGCAGCTGGCCACTCGACGTCGTCGACCAGAAGGCCAAGGCGACATCGACGGGCGACGGCATGACGCGCGTCGAGATCCAGCCGGCGGAGGATGCGAGCTGCCAGAGCGCGACGATCAGCACGGGCACCGCATACGGCAGAAGCTTGTCGCGCCCCGGCCATGCGAGCCTTATCGGCGTTCTGCCGGCCGTGCGTTCACTGAGCGCGCGGCCGATCGGCGTATCGAATGTGGACATGAGATCTCCCCTGCTGGTGCGGGTCTTGATGGTCATGGTCGCGATGGCCGCCCGCTATTGACGGGCGGCGCGATGGCGTCGCTCAGGAGCCCGAGACGACCTTCAGATTGCCGCCGTGGCTGCCGCCGCCGAAGACCTGACGCTTTCCGAATTCGCTGTCGAACCCGTGACGCTGCTCCTCGCGCGTGATGCCGAGTTCCGGGAACAGCAGCTCGGCGACGCGATAGGCTTCTTCGAGATGCGGATAGCCCGAGCCGATCACCGTATCGATGCCGATCTCCTGGTACTCGCGCAGCCGCGCCGCCACCGTCTTCGGCGAGCCGACGAGCGCGGTCCCGGCACCCGCGCGCACTAGGCCGACGCCTGCCCACAGGTTCGGGGAAACCTCGAGCTTGTCGCGGCGACCGCCATGAAGGGCGGCCATGCGCTGCTGGCCGACGGAATCCGATTCCTTCACGAAGCGCTCCTGCGCCTCGCGGATCGTATCGTCGTCAAGCTGCGAGATCAGGCGATCGGCAGCCGCCCACGCCTCCTCGTCCGTCTCGCGCACGATGAAATGCAGGCGAATGCCGAAGCTGACGTCACGGCCGGTCTTGGCGGCCGCCGCGCGCACCTTCTCGACCTTCTCGGCCACCTGCGCCGGCGGCTCGCCCCAGGTCAGGTACTTGTCGACGCGGCCGACGGAGAAGTCGATGCCGGCATCCGACGAGCCACCGAAATAGAGAGGCGGGCGCGGGTTCTGCACGGAGGGGAAGCCGAGGCGAGCATTGGTCGCCTTGATATACTTGCCGTCATAGCTGGCGACGCCCTTTTCAAGCAGCTCCTCGAAGACGGTGAAGAATTCGTCGGCATGCGCGTAGCGCTCGTCATGCGCCAGGTGGATGCCGTCGCCGGCCAGCTCCGCCGGGCTGCCGCCAACGACGATGTTGAGCAGAAGCCGGCCGTTGGAGATGCGGTCGAGCGTCGTCGTCAGGCGCGCATAATAGGCAGGCGACGCGGTGCCGGGACGGATCGCGACCAGGAACTGCAGCTTCTCGGTCTTGGCGGCCAGTGCGGCCGCCGTCACGAAGGATTCCTCGCAGGCAACGCCCGTCGGCAAGAGAACGCCGGAATAGCCGAGCCGGTCGACCGCCTGCGCGATCTGCGTGAGATACCCGAACTCGGGTGCGCGGTTGAGCTCGTTCGAGCCGAGATAGGCACCATCGCCCGATGTCGGGATGAACCAGAGGAAATTGATGGGTTGGGCGGTCATGGAAAACAGTCCTTTATCGCGAAATGGGGTTAGCTGGCCTTGGGCCGCCAGATGATGTCACCGGTCGAAAGCTTCTTCGGCACGATGCCGAGGTCGTAGAACTCGTCGGCCAGCGCCTGCTGATAGGTGGCCGCCGCATCCGTGATCGTCGATACGCCACCGAGATCGGCGCCCGCCCGCGTCAGGGTCACGCGCGTCACATCGGCTGGCACGCCGGTGATCTCGGAGAGTTCCTTGACCGTCTCGTCGAGCTTGTCCTGCGCCGAACGGCCGACCTTGGCGAGTTCGTCGATCACATCGACGATGACAGGCCCGTTGGCATCGGTGAACTCGGAGTTGGCGAGGAAGTAGCTGTAGGATTCGACGATCCCCTCGGCGGTCGTGAGGATGCGCGTATCCGGGTCGGCCTCGGCGATGGCGAGATAGGGATCCCAGATCGACCATGCGTCGATGCTGCCGTTCTTGAAGGCCGCGGCGGCATCCGGCGGCGCCAGATCCAACGCCTCGACGTCGTCGATCTTGAGACCGCCCTTGCGCAGCACCTTCACGGTAACATTGTGGGCGCTGGATCCGCGCTTGAAGGCGACCTTCTTGCCCTTCAGGTCCTCGATCGTCTTGATGTCGGAATCCTTGCGCACGAGGATGGCCGAACCGGCAGCGCTCCCCTTGTAGGTGCCGACATAGTAGAGCTGCCCGCCGGCTGCCTGCGCGAAGAGCGGCGGAACGTCGCCGGTGGCGCCGAAGTCGAGCGCGCCAGCGCCCAGCGCTTCCAGAAGCGGAGGCCCCGACGTGAACTCCGACCAGCTGACGGTGATCCCCTTGTCGGCAAGGCACTTCTCCAGCGCGCCGCGGCGCTTGGCGAGCGCGAGCACGCCGTTCTTCTGCCAGCCGATGCGGAATTCGGTGGCGGCGGCTCGGGCCGGCCTTACGGCAGGCAGCAGCGCCGTTGCGGCGGCCGCGCCAAAGAGCCCAAGCGTCTGACGACGAGAAATCATGGCAAATCCCCTTTATGATAGCCGAGGTCAAACCCTGAGGCCGCCCCGCTTCGTTTGCGATGGCCTCATACTGATGAAATCCATAAACTTGATCGACAATTATATTTGCCGAATTCCGGCACGACGGAAATCTTCCTGACCTGATTTCGGCTGTTCAGCGGAATTTTCTTCCACCTTGGTGCTCAAGCACACGCGTCGGAAAGCCCGCCCAACCCGTGGTGCGCCCATACCGACAGTGGTCACTGAACGACAAACTCCGCCTTTTCGCCCGTCCCGCTTTGCGCTAAGCCTCGTCTCCGGCATTCACGAAAAGGAACAGGCATATGGCAAAAGTCGCATTCATCGGTCTCGGTGTCATGGGTTTCCCCATGGCAGGCCATCTCAAGGTGAAGGGCGGCCACGACGTGACGGTCTATAATCGCACCGCCGCGAAATCCGCCGCCTGGGCCGAGAAGTTCGGCGGCAAGTCCGCTCCGACGCCGGCCGAAGCCGCCAAGGATGCGGACTTCGTCTTCACCTGCGTCGGCAACGACGACGATCTCCGTTCGGTGACATCGGGCGAGGATGGCGTTCTGCAGACGATGAAGCCGGGTGCGATCCTGATCGACAACACGACCGCCAGCGCCGAAGTCGCCCGCGAACTTGATGTAGCCGCCAAGGCCAAGGGCTGCGCCTTCATCGACGCGCCGGTATCCGGCGGCCAGGCCGGCGCCGAGAACGGCGTGCTGACTGTGATGTGCGGCGGCGAGCAGGCTGACTACGACAAGGCCAAGCCCGTCATCGATGCCTTTGCCCGCATGGTCGGTCTGATGGGCCCTGCTGGCTCCGGCCAGCTCACCAAGATGATCAACCAGATCTGCATCGCCGGTGTCGTCCAGGGATTGGCGGAAGGCATCCATTTCGGCAAGCGCGCCGGCCTCGATATCGAGAAGGTGGTCGATGTCATTTCCAAGGGCGCCGCCGGCTCCTGGCAGATGGAAAACCGCCACAAGACCATGAATGAAGGCAAGTATGATTTCGGCTTCGCCATCGACTGGATGCGCAAGGATCTCGGCATCGTTCTGGCAGAAGCCCGCAGCAACGGCGCTAAGCTGCCGTTGACCGCCCTCGTCGACCAGTTCTACGGCGATGTCCAGGCCATGGGCGGAAACCGCTGGGATACCTCGTCCCTCCTCGCCCGGCTAGAAAAATGATCGGACCGGCTTCCACCGCAGCGGCACTGATCGAACATCTGCGCTCGCTGCGGTCGGAGGCGGCCATCGCGGGCATGGCCCGCTTCGGCATCGTCACGCAAACGGCGCTCGGAATCTCTACGCCCGACCTGCGCGCCCTCGCCCGCATTGCCGGGAACGACCACCACCGTGCGCTGCAACTTTGGCAGAGCGACATACGCGAAGCGCGGATGCTGGCGATCTATACAGCTGAGCCCAGGAAACTGACCGAAGCGGAGGCCCGCTGCTGGGCCGAGGACTTCAATTCCTGGGAAGTGGTCGACACCGCAGCCGATCTCTTCGTCGAGGCGCGTCTCCTGTCGCTCATCGATATCTTTGCCGCCGACGAGCGCGAATATGTCAGGCGCACCGCCTTCGCCATGATCGCGGGCGCTGCCGTGCACATGAAGGAAGAGCCGGACTCTACGCTCCTTGCCTGGCTGCAGCTCATCGAGAAACACGCCACCGACCCGCGCAACTTCGTGCGCAAGGCGGTCAACTGGGCTCTGCGAAATATTGGAAAGCGCAACCGCCGCTGCCGCGTCCCGGCGCTGTCGCTGGCACGCAAGCTTGGCGCAGCTGAAGACAAGACCGCCCGCTGGATCGGCAAGGATGCCGTCCGCGAACTGACGGACGAGAAGGTTCTCGCCCGCCTGAAGCCGTAGGAAACTTAGTCTTCGTTCGACTTCGAGCTGTCGAGGATCATGTAATCGAGCGGCAGCTGCGTCGAATACTTGATCTGCTCCATCGCGAAGGCCGAGGAGACGTCGCGGATTTCGATCTTGGCGATCATCCGCTTGTAGAAGGCGTCATAGGCCGCGATATCGGGCACCACCACGCGCAGCAGGTAATCGACGTCGCCGCTCATGCGGTAGAACTCGACCACCTCGGGGAATTCCGCGACCACCTCGGAGAAGCGGCGCAGCCATTCGATCGAATGCGTCGCGGTGCGGATCGACACGAAGACCGTGACCTTGGTGTTGACCTTCTCCGGATCGAGGATGGCGACGCGGCGCTTGATGACGCCGTCCTCTTCCATCTTCTGGATGCGGCGCCAGCAGGGCGTGGTGGAAAGCCCGACCTTCTTGGCGAGATCGGCAACAGCCAATGTCGAATCTTCCTGCAGGAGGCGCAGGATCTTGCGGTCGAGACGGTCCATCAAAATGCCCTTCGTGAATTTATTTTTCCGGTATCGCCTGATTCCGGGCCGTTGACAGAATTTTGTTTCAACGGAGAAGAAACGTCAAGCGCTCGCGAAGCACCGGCAACAACTCTTCCACGAACCAGGGATTGCGCTTGATCCACGCGCTGTTGCGCCAGCTCGGATGCGGCAGCGGCAGCACCGCCGGTGAGCGGTTGGCAAACAGCGTCGAGCGCCACGCCTTGACGGTCTCGGTCATGTTTTCCCGCCGCTCTGCGGCCATGTGCCAGGCTTGCGCATATTGCCCGATGACAAGCACCAGCTCGATCTGCGGCATGGCATCCAACACCCGCGCGCGCCACTGCGGCGCGCATTCCCGCCGCGGCGGCAGGTCGCTACCCCTCGTGTCATAGCCCGGAAAACAGAAGCCCATGGGCACGATGGCGAAGCGGTCGCGGTCATAGAACGTCTCCCGGTCCACCTGCAGCCACTCGCGCAGCCGGTCGCCCGAGGCGTCATTGAAGGGCAGGCCGCTCTCGTGAACCCGCAGCCCCGGCGCCTGCCCCGCGATCAGCACTTTCGCCTTCGAGGATATCACCACGACCGGCCGCGGCTCATGCGGCAGCCGATCCCCCGGCCCCTTGAGCGGCGCGTCACGGCAGATCCGACATCGGGTGATCTCGACCCGCAGAGCCTCCAGCACCTGCTCGTCGGCCGTCACCACGACAACAGCCCCGAAGGACCGTGCGGCTGCCGCTCCTGCTGCTTATGATCGCGCACCGCCCGCGGCATGTCGAATGTCCCCGCCCAGAGACCGACCTTCTCCGCCCTCGCCTGCCTCTCCTCGGATTGGTAGCCGCCATAGGAAACCGCCATGCCCCGGCGCACCATCGCTCCGTTGAGATCGAGCCCACCCGCATGGCAGACCACCAGCAGGCGGCTGAAGCGATCGCGCTCCGTCCCCTGGCATTGTGCATCCGCTGCGGCGACAAGTCCCTGAAGCATCCGCTTCGCCTCCTGCCCGCAAGCCCATGTCGCACCATCGCGCTGGCAGGTCTGGCTGAGCTCCGGTGCGTCGATCCCGAAGAGCCGCATCCGCTCACTCCCAATGGCGAGACTGTCGCCATCGGCCGCGCGAAAGGCGCCGGCATGGACGATCGCGGCATGATCGTTGAGCTTGGCGGCGATCAGCCAGATGAAAACCAGCAGAGCCAGCGCGGTCACGCCGTCGCGTATCGTCCGCAAACCGCGCGTCACGCTTTCGCCTCCTTGAAAAACAAAGCCTTGCCAAAGATGGCAAACGGCTTCTTAACATTTGCGGTCTAGGGTGTAGCCATCCGCGGATCAAAATTCAACGTGTGCAATGGGTACCGGCGTAAGCACATCGACAGACAAGAACATCGTCGACAAATCGCGCAGCCACCGCAACAAGCCGGTGTCGAAAGCGGTTCGCCAGACGCGTGAGCGGCTGCAATCAAGCCACCCCGCAAGCGGCGCCTTCGATCGTGACGTGCTTCTGCTCTATATCAACGCCGTGCTGCAGGGCGCCTCGATCGTTCCGCTCTTCGTCGTCATCATCGCCGCGCTCGGCATCTACATGACCGAGAACACCCAGATTTTCCTCTGGGCGCTGCTGACGCTGACAGCCCATGCCGCCAATGTCTTCCTCGCCCGCCGCGCCCGCAAGCGCGAACTCACCGCCGTCAACGCCCGCAAATGGCGCCGCGTGCTCTTGCTCGGGCAGTTGACGATCGGCTGCTGCTGGGCCGTCTTCGCGTTGCAGGACTGCGCCACCTGCGAGCCCGCCAGCTTCGTTCTCTACAAGGGCGCCACGCTGTTGATCGCGCTCTCCGTCACGGCGATGTCGAACTTCATGCTGACGCCATCGGTGCTCGTCACCTTCGCGCCTGTTGTCGCCGGCCTCATCATCAAGGCCGGGCTTTCCCGTGACATACTGGAGGTCAGCCTCGCCGCGATCCTCACCACCACGGTGATCTTCTTCAATCACATTGGCGACCGCCTGTTCAAATCCAACCTGAAGATCCTCGCCTTCCAGGCCGAGAAGGACGATCTCATCGCCGAACTCGAAGTCGCCAAGTCGATGTCCGACGAGGCGCGCCGCCGCGCCGAGGAAGCCAACCTCGCCAAGTCGCGCTTCCTCGCCTCGATGTCACACGAGCTGCGCACCCCTCTCAATGCCATCCTCGGCTTTTCCGAGGTGATGTCCGCCGAGGTCATGGGTCCCCTCAACAACCCGACCTACAAGGAATACACCAACGACATCCACCGCTCCGGCGAGCATCTCCTGAACCTCATCAACGAGATTCTCGACCTCTCGCGCATCGAGGCAGGCAAGTACGAGCTCGCCGAGGAAGCGATATCGCTGCTCGACATCTCGGAAGATTGCATCGGCATGGTGCAGCTGCGCGCCCGCGCCAAGAACATCACCATCTCGCAGCAGTTCGAACCCGAGCTGCCATCCGTCTGGGCGGATGAGAAGTCGATGCGCCAGGTCATCCTGAACCTGCTATCCAATGCCGTTAAGTTCACGCCGCAGGCCGGCGAGATCATGGTCAAGGTCGGCTGGACGGCCGGTGGCGGCCAGTACATCTCCATCAAGGACAACGGTCCCGGCATTCCCGAGGAGGAAATCCCCGTCGTGCTTTCCGCCTTCGGCCAGGGATCGATCGCCATCAAGAGTGCTGAACAGGGCACCGGCCTCGGCCTTCCGATCGTCCAGGCCATCCTCGCCAAGCACGACGGCCAGTTCATCCTCAAGTCCAAGCTGCGCGAGGGCACCGAAGTCATCGCCATCCTGCCCTCGCAGCGCGTGCTGCAGACCGTGCCGGCGGTCGAGGATACGCAGGCGATCTCCCGCAAGCGCCGCAGCTTCGCCTGAGCTTTTTCAGCTACCGCTTGCATGAATTGCGCTTCCGCACTGGAGAAAGCCGTTCCCGCCCTTATGTCACCCGTTGAGGACGGAACAACGGGAGGAAATCATGGTTGCCAAGAACACGATCTGCGTCTGGTACGACAGGGATGCCGAGGCTGCGGCCCGCTTTTATGCCGAGACCTTTCCCGACAGCCGCGTCGACGCGGTGATCCGCGCGCCCGGCGATTATCCCGACGGCCAGGAAGGTGATGTCTTGGTCGTCGAGTTCACCGTCGCGGGCGTTGCTTGCATCGGCCTCAACGGCGGGCCTGTCTTCAAGCACAACGAGGCATTCTCCTTCCAGATCGCCACCGACGACCAGGAAGAGACCGATCGCTACTGGAACGCCATCGTCAACAATGGCGGCGCGGAAAGCGACTGCGGCTGGTGCAAGGACAGATGGGGCGTGTCCTGGCAGATCACGCCGCGCACCCTGACAGAGGCGCTGAAAGTGGGTGGTGCCGAGGCCAAGCGCGCCTTCGCCGCCATGATGAAGATGCGCAAGATCGACGTCGCGGCGATCGACGCCTCACGACGCGGCTGACGCATTTCAGGACAAACTTGCCGGAAATGGCGAACTTCGCTTGAGAAGCCCTGCTGCACAGGCTATCTGATGCCGCAAGCACATAACTTCTCGAACACGACAGGGCGCTATCCGGCATGACCACAGACTATCTCGTCACCCATTCCGGTGGCTTCCATGCCGATGAGCTTCTCTCGAGCGTGATCCTGACGCGGCTGTTTCCGAATGCCCGCGTGGTCCGCAGCCGCGCGCCGGAGTGGATCACGCCCGGCGCCGACCGCATCATCTACGACGTCGGCGGCGCCTACGACGCCGATGCCGGCATCTTCGATCACCACCAGCGCGGCGCGCCGCTGCGCGACGACGGCCAGCCCTACAGCTCCTTCGGCCTGATCTGGAAACATTACGGCCGCGACTATCTGGTCGCTATGGGTCTCCCCGCCGATCATATCGAAAGCCTGCACGCCTCCTTCGACGCCAGCTTTGTCCTGCCGATCGACCTCACCGACAACGGCGCGCTCAGCCCCTCCGGCCCGCTCGCCGGCTTGACCCTGCCGTCGCTGCTCGAAACGCTGAAGCCCAATTTCGACAACAACGAACCCGATGCCGACGATCGCGCGTTCCACGCCGCACTCGCCATCGCCCGCACCTTCGCCGAAGCGAAGATCGGCAAGAACGCCGCCAAGCTGCGCGCCGAGACGATCGTCCAGCAGGCGATCGCAAAGGCTGGCGCCGGCCGCGTGCTGGAACTGCCGATGGGCATGCCTTTCCGCCCCGCCATCGTCAAATCCGGCGCCGATCACCTCCTCTTCGTCGTCCACCCCCGCGACAAGGACTGGTGCCTGACCGGAATCCGCCGCGAGGAGGAAGGTTTCGCGCTGCGAGCCGACCTTCCTAAGTCCTGGGCCGGCCTCAGCAATGGCGAACTCGAGGCCGTCTGCGGCGTCAAGGGCGCCAGCTTCTGCCACAACGGCCGCTTCATCGCAGCCGCCAAGACCCGCGAGGCAGCATTGGCCATGGCGGATATCGCGGTCGCGGAAGCACTGTCGGAAATGGAAACCGAGGCGGTTGCCGGATAATCTGGCCGGCTAAGTAGAACCTCAGAGAGCTTTGCGAAAATAGACGACGCGCTGGGTTTCCTCGAAACCGAATGCCGCGTGCATGTCATGGCTGTCGCTATTGTCGATCGCCGCGTCGGAAGCAAACTCGGTGCAGCCGGCCTCCCTGCCCCAGGCTTCGACCGCGGCAGTCAGCAGGCGCGCCACGCCCCGGCGCCGATGATCCGGGCTCGTATATATGCCCTCGAGAAACAGCACCGGCGAAGTCTCGCAGCCGTTGACATAGTCACGCCGCAGCGCAGCCTCGGCAAAGCCCACTACCTCTCCCTCGCTTGAAATCGCGAGGAAGCCCTGTGTGTCGCCATTTTCCGAGAAAAAGGTCTGGATCAGGTCGTCGCGATGCCCGTCCGCCGTCCGGCTGGGCCAGAGATCGGCGCGCAGCACGGCCCATGCCCCGATGTCGTCTACGCTCGCTCGCCTGACGACCACCATGACATCACCCCAGGAGCAGATGCTTGCCGATGGTAAAGATCAGGAACAGCCCGCAGGCGCCGATCATGCAGAGCACGGCAAAGGAGCCGAGGTCCTTGGCATGCTTTCCGACCGAGGAGATCTCCGGCGAAATCCGGTCGATCACCTCTTCGATCGCCGTGTTCAGCGCCTCGACGGCGAACAGCGCCAGGAACAGCACGATGGCGATCATGAACTCGGACAGCGTGGCACCGACCGACAAGAGCAGGATCAGCGATACCGCGCAGAACAGCAGTTCCTGCCGGAACGCCGCTTCCTTGATCAGCCGCAGGAACCCGCCGAGCGAATAGCTGGCAGCAGCAAAGAAGTGGCTGATGCCGGTCAGCTTGGTCACGGCAGGTTTCATCAGGCGCCCTCGTAGTGGTCGATGACGGCGCGACCGCCGTCATTCATCAGAGAAAATGCGAATACCGTTTCCCGGTCCCCGCCGCAAGAACTCTGTCATCAACCTGTCACGAACCTGAAAGCCCGGCACTTGTCCAGTGACTAGTGCTTGTTCGTGACGCCAGCCTGCGCAAACGTCGCCATGCCGGTGTGGCAGGCGGCGGCAGCCTTGACGATGCCGGCGGCCAATGCCGCGCCTGTGCCCTCGCCGAGCCGCATGCCGAGCGCCAGAAGCGGCGTTTTGCCGAGCATCTCGATCGCCCTCAGATGCCCCGGCTCGCCAGAGACGTGGCCGATCAGGCAGTGGTCGAGCGCAGACGGGTTGGCGGCGCGCAGCAGCGCGGCGGCAGCGGTCGCCACGTAACCGTCGATCAGGACCGGAATGCGCTCGACACGCGCGGCAAGGATCGCGCCCGCCATCGCGGCGATCTCGCGGCCGCCGAGGCGGCGCATGATTTCGAGCGGATCGTCGAGATGGTCGCTGTGCAGCGCCACGGCCTTTTCGACCGCCGCGATCTTGCGCTCCAGCATGTCGCCCTCGGAACCCGTACCGGGACCAACCCAGTCGCGCGCGGTGCCGCCGTAGAGCGCGTAGTTGATAGCAGCCGCGATCGTCGTGTTGCCGATGCCCATTTCGCCGATGCAGAGGAGATCGGTACCGCCGGCGATAGCCTCCATGCCGAACGCCATCGTCGCCGCGCAATCGCGTTCCGACAGCGCCGCTTCCTCGGTGATATCGCCCGTCGGATAATCGAGCGCCAGGTCGAACACCTTCAGCCCGAGATCATAGGCAACACAGATCTGGTTGATGGCAGCACCACCGGCCGCGAAATTCTCGACCATCTGCTGTGTCACCGACGGCGGAAACGGCGTGATACCCTGGCGAACGACGCCATGATTGCCGGCGAAGATCGCCACCAGCGGCCGGTTGACGGCGGGCGTCCGGCCCGTCCAGGCCGCCAGCCAGAAGGCGATCTCTTCCATGCGGCCGAGCGAGCCCGGCGGCTTGGTCAATTGTGCGTCGCGCTCGCGCGCAGCCGCCAGTGCCCTGGCATCCGGCCCCGGCAGATCGCGCAGTAAGGTCCGGAAATCGTCGAACGGCAGGCCTGAAACGCTCATGAATGCAGTTTCCTTGTCTATTCAGCTGTGAGGCATCAGCGCGGCTCAACTTGTGTTTTCGCCGCAAATCAGCTTTTTTCGTCGCCACTCTCTTAATGGCAGCGAGGGAGGCGAACAACACCAAAAGCGCTGCGCATCTCGTTGCCGCGGGGCTTGGCATGAACATCGGACAATATGGCGCGGACGTCGCCCGCTCTGTCGCCTTTCTCAGCCGTATTCCGATGCCTTCATTCGTGTTCTCCGGTTTCAATGGCAAGCTGGACCGCGCCGCCCGCGCCTTCCCCGTCGCCGGCATCCTCATCGGCCTGCTGCCCGCCCTCGTCTTCCTGCTGATGCTGAGCCTGCGCGCCGACCGGCTGATGTCGGCGCTTGTGGCGCTGGCGGTGCAGGCGATCATCACCGGCGCGCTGCACGAGGACGGCCTTGCCGATTGCGCCGATGGGCTGGGCGGCGGGCGCGACCGCGAGCATAGCCTGTCGATCATGAAGGACAGCCGCATCGGCAGCTATGGCGCCATCGCGCTCATCCTCTCCTTCGCCCTGCGCGCTTCAGCACTCGCCGCCATCGCCCGCGAGGCCCCGCCGCTTGCGGCGGGGCTGGCCTTTCCCGCCGTCGCCTGCATCAGCCGTGCGTCGCTCGTCTGGCACTGGCACCGCCTGCCACCGGCCAAACCCGACGGCGTGGCCGCCGCCGCCGGACAGCCCGGCGAAGGCGCGATGCACACGGCGCTGGTCAGCGCCTGCCTGCTCGGCGCCGCGTTGCTATGGCCCGGGCTCGGCGTCCTGCCGCTGGTCTGCGCCCTGATCGCCTCCGGCCTCGGCGTCATGATCTTCACCGGCTACGTCAAAAAGCGCCTCTCCGGCCACACCGGCGACACGCTCGGCACCGCCCAGCAGATTTCCGAGATAGCCGCGTTCTGCGCCCTTGCCATGGCCCTTTGAAACATCGATATGTCTAACATGCAAACACCCTGCATCAGCATCTGCGCGATCGACCCGGCAAGCGGCCTCTGCACCGGCTGCCGTCGCACGCTGAAGGAGATCGGCGGCTGGAGCGCGCTTTCGGACGAACAGCGCCGGGAGCTGATGGACATCCTGCCGCTACGCGTCATCGCTCCCGCGATAACCTCGGGACAGTCGACGGAGCGACACGCATGAACCGCTTCACCGTCGCCCTGATCATCCTCGGCGCTGGCCTCGTGCTGCTGATGCTCAACCACGACGGCGACCGCGTGCTTGGCATGCGCAGCGACGATTTCGGCCGCGTCGTCTATCTCCTGCCGATCGCACTGATGCTCGCCGCCGGCATATGGGGACGGCGCATCAGCACCAGCGAAACGATCCGCAACATGCTTGTCTGGCTGGTCATCATCCTCGGCCTCGCCACGGCTTATCTCTACCGGCAGGAAGCGGCCGGCGTCGGCAACCGGCTCCTGGCCGGCCTCGTGCCGGGCCGCGCCGTGGTCGTGACGACGAGTGAAGGCGGCGAGGAAGTCATCCTGCACAAGCTGATGAGCGGCCACTACGAAGCCTATGTCACCGTCAACGGACAAAGCATCTCGATGCTCGTCGATACCGGCGCCAGCATGGTGACGTTGTCGCGCGAGGACGCCGAGCGTATCGGTTTCATCCCCGAAAACCTCAACTATTCCATGACGGTGATGACCGCCAACGGCCGCGCCCGCGCCGCCCCTGTCACCCTCGGCGAAGTGGCGATCGGCCCGATCGTGCGCACCAACGTACCCGCCAGCGTCGCCGAGGAGGGCCGCCTCGATCAGAGCCTGCTCGGCATGAGCTTCCTGCAGACGCTCGGCTCCCTGCAGATGCAGACCGATGAGTTGCGCCTGCGCGACTGACTCTCTCGCATATATTAGCATTTACTTGTGCAATTCGCCTATCAGGCGCAAAATGCCGCCCGCCGGGACGGGGCTTCCCGGCCAGGGAGGAACTCATGGACAATCTCAACCTTGCAACCCTGCAGAAGGGCCACAAGCTGCTCGAAGAGTCCGTCATCGAAGGCTTCGCGGCGGGATTGCGCGGCAGGCTCATGACCGCAAGGGACGGCGAGTACGAGCAAGCGCGGCAGATCTGGAACGCCATGATCGACCGCCACCCCGGCATGATCGTGCGTTGTGCCGGTGCCGCCGATGTCATTCGCGCCGTGCGCTTCGCTCGTGAAAATGATCTCCTGCTCGCGGTACGCGGCGGCGGCCACAACATCGCCGGCAACGCGGTCTGCGAGGGCGGCATGGTCATCGACCTCTCGGAGATGAAATCGGTGCGTGTCGACCCGACCACGCGGCGCGTGCGCGTCGGCCCCGGCGCGACGCTCGCCGACGTCGATGCCGAAACGCAGGCCTTCGGCCTGGTGCTGCCGACAGGTATCAATTCAACCACGGGGATCGCGGGCCTGACGCTCGGCGGCGGCTTCGGCTGGCTCACCCGCAAGTTCGGCCTGACGATCGACAACCTGATCTCGATGGATGTCGTGCTTGCCGATGGACGGCTGGTGCGGGCGAGCGAAAACGAGAACCCCGACCTCTTCTGGGCGCTGCGCGGCGGCGGCGGTAATTTCGGTGTCGTCACCTCCTTCGAATTCCGCCTGCACGACCTCTCCGGCAATGTGCTGGCCGGCCTTGTCGTCCACCCCTTCGCCGATGCGGAGACGGTTCTGAAACAGTATCGCCGCGAGCTCGAGACCGCGCCCGACGAACTCACCTGCTGGGCCGTCATGCGCAAAGCGCCGCCGCTGCCCTTCCTGCCCACGGAATGGCACGGCAAGGAAATCCTGGCGCTGGCGATGTGCTATTGCGGCGACCTGGAAGCCGGCCAGTCGGCGGCAGCGGGCCTCAGGGGCATCGGCCATCCGATCGCCGACGTCGTCGGCCCTGCTCCGCTCACCGCCTGGCAGCAGGCTTTCGACCCACTGTTGACACCCGGCGCCCGCAATTACTGGAAGAGCCAGGATTTTGCCGAGCTGTCGGATGCGGCGATCTCCGTCCTGCTCGGCGCCGTCGGCAAACTGCCGGGACCGGAATGCGAGGTCTTCATCGGCCATGTCGGCGGCGCAGCCGGTCGTTTCTCGCTGGACGCCACCGCCTTCCCGCAGCGCCAGTCGCACTTCGTCATGAACGTCCACGCCCGCTGGCGCGAGACGAACATGGACGACGCCTGCATCGCCTGGGCTCGCGACCTCTTCGCGGCGACAAAGCCGCATGCGATCGGCACCGCCTACATCAACTTCATGCCCGAGGACGAAACCGACAGGGTCGAGGCCGCCTATGGCGCCAACTATGCGAGGCTCACCGAGATCAAGCGCCGCTACGATCCGTCCAACCTCTTCAGGATGAACCAGAACGTGAAGCCGAAGGGGTGAGCGGCGTCAGTTGCGCAGCCGATATCCGGTCTTGAACATCCAGCCGACGATGATCAGCAGGATCGCCAGGAACAGCGAGATCATCCCCAGGCTGATCAGCGGATTGACGTCGGCGATGCCGTAGAAGCTCCAGCGGAAACCGCTGACCAGATAGAGCACCGGATTGAAATGGCTGACGGCCTGCCAGAAGGGCGGCAGCATGTTGATCGAATAGAAGCTGCCGCCGAGGAAGGTCAGCGGCGGCACGACCAGCATCGGGATCAGGTTCAGCTGCTCGAAGTTCGTCGCCCAGATGCCGATGATGAAGCCGAACAGGCTGAAGGTGATCGCCGTCAGCAGAAAGAACAGCACCATCATCGCCGGGTGCTCGATCCTGACATCCACGAAAAGGTTGGCGGTAAGCAGAATGATCACGCCGATCATCAGCCCCTTGGTGGCTGCCGCGCCGACATAGCCGAGAAGCACCTCCGTCATCGCCAGCGGCGCCGACAAGAGCTCGTAGATCGTCCCGGTGAACTTCGGGAAATAGATGCCGAAGGAACCGTTGCCGATGCACTGGCCGAGCAGCGTCAGCATGATCAGGCCGGGGGTGATGAACGCGCCGTAGGAGACGCCCTCCACCTCCTGGATACGCGAGCCGACGGCCGCACCGAAGACGATGAAATAGAGCGAGGTCGAGATGACGGGCGAAACGACGCTCTGCAGCAGCGTGCGGCGCGTGCGCGCCATCTCGAACAGGTAGATCGACTTGACTGCCTCGAAGTTCATTTCGCCCCTCCGACGAGTGCCACGAAAATGTCTTCCAGCGAACTCTGCTGCGTCGACAGATCCTTGAAGTGAATATTGTGCTCACCGAGCCGGGTCAGCAGCCCGGCAACGCTGTTCTGGTCGTTCTCGGCATCGAAGTCGTAGACCAGCCTGTTGCCGTCGGCGGCAAGCGTCAGGCCGTTTCCGGCGAATGCTTCGGGCAGTTCCCGCAGCGGCTCGACAAGCTCCAGGATCAACTGCTTGCGGCCAAGCTTGGCCATCAGGCTCGCCTTGTTCTCCACCAGCAGCAATTCGCCGCCGTTGATGACGCCGACGCGGTCGGCGATCTCCTCGGCCTCCTCGATATAGTGGGTGGTGAGGATGATGGTGACGCCGGCGGCGCGCAGGTTCTCCACGACATGCCACATGTCCTTGCGCAGCGTCACGTCGACACCCGCCGTCGGCTCGTCCAGGAACAGGATTTCCGGCTCATGGCTCAGCGCCTTGGCGATCAGCACGCGCCGCTTCATGCCGCCGGAGAGCTGGCGCAGCATGTTGTCCTTCTTGTCCCACAGCGACAGGTCGCGAAGAACCTTCTCGATGTGAGCCGGGTTTGCCTTCTTGCCATAGAGTCCGCGCGAGAAGCTCACCGTGTTCCAGACCGTCTCGAACTGGTCGGTGGTGAGCTCCTGCGGCACCAGCCCGATCATCGAGCGTGTCGCCCTGAAGTCCTTCACCACGTCGTGCCCGCCGACCAGCACCTCGCCGCCGCTCGGATTGGCGATGCCGCAGATGATCGAGATCATCGTCGTCTTGCCGGCGCCGTTCGGGCCGAGCAAGGCCAGGATCTCGCCGCGCTCGACATCGAGATCGATGCCCTTCAGCGCCTGAAATCCGTTGTTGTAGGTCTTGGTGAGATTGCGGATGGATATGATCGGGGCCATGAAGGGCTCTTGTGAGGTAAGCGGGCGGGTTGGAGCGCTATATAGCCGCTTTGGAACGTTTTGACATCCCAACGCCCGTGAACGGACTATTCATATTGGCGAAAACGCAAAATCGAGAAAAAATCCGCGATCGGCCACGCCCACAGGCAATGTCATCAAGCAGTGACAGTCGCGGGCTATAAGCCATGCGGGACTGGCAGCACCTCCGACCCCGCCGCTTTTGCGGAAGTGCGGGCGACCCCGCAACGCCCTCAGCCATCCCTAAACCGAAGACGCCGCTTGCCGACCGGCAAGGCGCACCAGGCCGAACTCGTTCAAGCCTCGGCCCCGATACCCCTCGCCGGCCTCAAGGCCGGCTTTCTTTTGTCACCAGCTGCCGGTATCGCCGCAGCCCGCCGGCGGCAGGGTCTTGCCCTCGAAACGCGCCTTCAGCATGTCGCAGCCCGCCTTGCGGATCGGCTCCGGCATCTTCAGATTGAGGCTGATGCCGACTTCGTCGAACGGATCGCTGGCATAGGCGACATAGATGTACCAACGGCCGCCGATGACAGCGACCATGGCGACCACTGCGATCAGCAGAAAATACAGGAAACTCGGGCGCTTGCGCTCGGCCATGAAGAACTCCTCTTTTGAACGGGAGCCCGTCTAAAGCGATTCCCACCGGCGCGTCGACCCGGCGCCCATCAGTCGCAATAGACCTTGCCGCTCTTGCGCGATCTCAAATCGAAGTGGAAATGGTTCCAGTGCTCCGGATTGCTGCCGGGGCCGAGCACGGTGTTGAAATACTTGCAGCTATCCGTGCGCACCGCCTGCAGCAGCCGTCCCTCGCGGAAGGAGAACAGCCCCTTCTTGCGCACGTCGATCGCCTTGCCGTTCTTCAGCACGAACTTGCCGACGTCGATCGCATTGCCGCGCGCGTGCTCCGACATCGGATTGTACTTCTGCCGGCTGTTGTTCATGCGGCGGCAGCTGTAGCCGCCGAGCGGCTGGATGGTCTTTATGCCCGACCAGTAGCGGAAGCGGGCCGAGGGCGCGAGCTCGTTCTTCACCCACTTGGCGAAAGCGAGCGTCACCTGGCAGTTCAGCGTCACGGCCGGCTTGACGCCGATCCCGCCGGAGAGGCCCTGCAGCGAAATCGGATAAGGAACCTGGCAGGCGGCGCCGTTGGAGATCGGTGGCTTGTCGGTGAACACCACGCCCATGCGCTTCAGCTCGCGACGGCAGGAGAGTTCCGATGTCGGCATGACGCCTGGATTGACGGGCGCCGGTGCCGGCTCGCTCATCATAGGGTTGTTCGGCCGCAGCATGGCGACCTCCTGCTCCTCGTCCTCCTCGGGCACACGGGCGGGCGCGACGACGGCGCGGCCATCGTTCCAGACCGGCGCCTGGCTCATCTGCGCCTGCGCCGCCGGCTGTGGCATACGTGCCCGGTTGACCTGCGTCGGCGCGTCAGTGCCGATCCCATCGACCACGGGCTGGTCGGATTCACCCTCGGCGATCTGCTGTTGCTGCTCCTGCGCCAGGCCGACGACCGGCTCGACGCCGAGCTCGACATCCATGTTGACGCCGCCCTGCGGCGCGGTGAGCGGCTGCGTTCCGCCCCAGGTCTGCGGTTGTCCCCGGAGATTGCCCGCAGCGCCCTGCGCACCGGCCATCGCCTCGTCGCTATCGATGCGCGGCAGCCGGCCCGATTGCGCCTGGTGGCCAGATCCGGCGAGGTTGGGCGTATTGAGATAATCGACGGACTGCTGCGTATCGCCGACCGGCTCCTGTGCCGCGGGATAGGCCTGCTGGCTTTCAACCGGCTGCATTCTGCTGGCTGCGACATTGCGCTGCGGTGTGATCGAACCGACCCGCGTGCCGCTATCCACGCTGGCCGGCGGAATGAGCCCATCCGTCGAGCACGTCGTCAGCGCCGTCGACAGCAGCACTGGCAGCACATATCGCTGCAGGATAGAAACAAACGCCATACTCTCATCGCTTCCGAACACGGCAGTGACCGATAAAACTCGTTCGGAATTTAATAAAAAACGGTGAACGAAAACTTACCCGGTCGGCTATCACTAACCGCCTGTCAGAAGCCACAACGGGCTCCAGGACCGTAAAATCCCTGCTCAGCAGGGCCTCTCAGGCCTTGTCGGCCGCGCCGGAAACCGCTCGATAAGCGGAAATAATCGCTTCCACCGCCATGGTCGCCTGTGCCCTGTCGGTCTGATAATTGCTCACCGAAAGGCGCATTACCTGCCGCCCGCGCCACGTCGCCCCACCCGCGAATATGAGGCCGTCGGACTGTATCAGGGCAATCGTCCGCCGCGTCAGCTCGTCGGCCCGCTCCGCAGGCAGTCCTTCCCCGAACCTGACGATGATCTGGTTCAGCGTCACTGCATTGACGACGGCGATGCCGTTCTGCCTTGCCAGTCCCTCGGCCATGACTGAAGCGGCATCGCAGGCCCGCTCGATCATCGCCTCGATGCCCTCCCGGCCGAGATGCCGGACCATCGCCCAGGTCGCGAACCCGCGCGCGCGGCGCGATAGCTCCGGCACGTAATGCGAAGGATCGCGTTCGCCTTCGCCGGCAAGCGGCAGGTAGCTCGCGGCGATGGTCATAGCCCGCCGATGCGCCACCTCGTCGCGAACGATCGCATAGCCGCAGTCATAGGGCGTCTGCAGCCACTTGTGGCCATCGGTGGCCCAGCTGTCGGCCATCTCGACGCCATCGGTCAGGTGCCGCAGCCTGGGCGAAACCTGCGCCCAAAGCCCGAAGGCGCCGTCCACATGCACCCAGGCGCCCCGGGCCTTGGCGATCGGTATCAACGTCCGGAAATCGTCGCATCCGCCGGTGTTGATCTGCCCCGCCTGCAGGATCGCGATGACAGGACCGGCCACCCTGGACATCGCCGCCGAAAACGCCAGCGGCAGGATGCGCCCCTGGTCGTCGGTCGAAACCCTGACGACCCGATCATGGCCAAGGCCGAGAAACTGCAGCGCCGAGAAGATCGTCGTATGCGCATCGTCACCGATCAGGACGGTGATCTCGGGCGCCCCGAACAATCCCTTCGCATCGCCATCCCATCCGACCCGGCGCAACACCTCGCCGCGCGCCGCCGCAAGACACGTGAAGTTGGCCACCGTCGCGCCGGTGACGAAGCCGAGTGAACTCTCGCGCGGCAGGCCGAGCAGGTCCAGCAGCCACCGCGCGGCGATCGTCTCGACCGCGGCCGCCGAAGGCGTCGCCGCGTAGTTTCCGGTATTCTGCCCCCAGGCGCTCGTCAGAAAATCCGCAGCGACGCCCATCGGATGCGAACCGCCGATCACCCAACCGAAGAAACGCGACCCCGTCATCATCGCCAGCCCCGGCTCGGCCCGCGCCACGAGATCATCAAGCACGACGCCCATATCGGACCCTCGCACCGGCAACGGCCCGTCGAAGACCGCGAGAGAGCCGGCATAATCCCGCGTCGGCCGATGTGCACGACTGCCGGCCGTATCGCGAAACCGCGACGCATGTGCCGCCGCATTCTCAAATAAATCCTTCGTCCCCACGGCATCCCCTCCCCGCGAGATCGACCGCACCGTTTGCGCACGCGACATCGCCTGCCTAGATCTAACAAATATTAGAAATACCTTGAACACAGTGCCGACGCCAGCCGGATCGAACAGCGGCGCCTCCCCGAATGCTAAGGTGGATTTCGCCCTTCAGCCTTGGTATTATTCCGCCGCAGCATCGAGCGGGAGCTCCGGATGACGCAAAGGGGAATTCGCAGTCCGGATAGGTTTCAGGGAGTCGATCGGCCCGCGTCGCTCGAGATGAGCCAGATCGCCCTTCAGGACGCCACCTTGGGCCGACTGAAATGGCAGCATGACGACAACGGCATTCCCGTGCAGCTGGAGCAGGCCGATGGTTACATGATCTGCTACCAGCGCAACCACCTGCCCGCACGCCCGCGCTGGATCGACGGCAAGCCGGCCACCTCCGTTCCGCTTGATCCCGGCGAATTCCTGCTTCTCGACCTTCGCAGGCGCTACAGCGCGGTAGAGGCCGGAGACGTCGATTGCGTCTCGATATTCGCCTCGCACGCAGCGATCGCCGAATTCCACCACGAGCACGATCTGGCACCCTTCTCGACGCTGCGCGACCGCAATGTGCTCGGGCATTCCGACGCCATCGTCCGCAACCTGATGGAATGCTTCGTGCCGGCGTTCGAGGAGCCGGCGGCCATGTCGCGACTGTTTCTCGACCATCTGACCGTCACGCTGCTCAGCCACCTCACGACCTCCTACGGCGAACGGGCGATCGAATTCCGGGCCGTCAGAGGCGGTCTGGCGCCGTGGCAGGAGCGTCGGGTGAAGGACCTGCTTCTCGCCGATCTGAAGGGCGACATCGGGCTCGACGTACTCGCCAAGGAAACCGGTCTCTCGCGCGCCCATCTCGCCCGCTCCTTCAAGATCAGCACCGGACGCTCGCCGATGATGTGGCTGCAGCATCAGCGGCTCGAAAAGGCCATGCGCCTGCTTCTCGCGACCGGCCTGACCATCCAGGCTATCGCGGAGGACTGCGGCTTCGTCGATCACAGCCATTTCACCAAGGTCTTCGTGAGATACGTGAACGCCACCCCAGGCGAATGGCGGCGCAAGCACAAGATGTGACACATAGAAAATCGCCTATCTGCGGTTAAACCCCTCAAGCATATGTGATTTCCGCCGAGGGCAAAGCAGCACGCCGGTACACAAAACAGCACCCTCGTACATCGCCAGCCTGGCGGAGCCGGATATTCTCCACGCCAAAGGAACGCCAAGGCGTCCGCGACGGAGGGGATGATATGCAGATTTCGAACAATCAGGCTCGATCCATCATCGCGGCTGGAGAGGCCCGCGCCACGGAGATCGGCGTCCCCGTCAACATCGCCGTACTCGACGCCGGCGCCCGGCTCAAGGCGTTCAGCCGAATGGATGGCGCGCTTCTCGGCTCGATCGACATCGCCGTCGGCAAGGCGCGGACCGCCGCCCTCTTCCAGATGGCGACCGAAACGGTCGGCGAGTTCTGCAAGCCTGGCGGCGGCTCGCCCGGGCTTGAGCAGACCAATGGCGGCCTCGTCATCTTCGGCGGCGGGCTGCCGCTTTCCGCCCCCGACGGCACCTTCCTCGGCGCGCTCGGCGTCTCGGGCGGCGCCGTCGCGCAGGACATGGACGTCGCGCGCGCCGCCCTCTCGGGCTTCGACGCAGCGTCCTGAATTTCGCTCACAAGACCAACGAAGAAGAGGAGATCAGCATGTCCAAGACTATCCTTGTCACCGGTGCCGGCTCAGGCTTCGGCAAGGCCGCCGCCATCGGCATGGCGAAAAACGGCCACAACATCATCGCGACGGCGCACGTCTCGTCGCAGGTCACGCCGCTGCGCGAGGAGGCCGCGGCACTAGGCCTCAAGAACCTGCGCGTCGAACGCCTCGACCTCGACGATCCCTACGACATCAGGCAGGCCATAGGATGGGAATATGACGTGCTCTGGAACAATGCCGGCATGGGCGAGGCCGGCCCGGTCTGGGAGATACCGATCGAGCTTGTCCGCCGCAATTTCGAGGTCAACGTCATCCTGCCGCTACAACTGACGCAGGGCGTGGTGCAGAAATGGGTGAAGCAGGGCAAGCGCGGCAAGGTGGCCTTCACCTCCTCGATGGGCGGCCTCTTCACCCCTGCCAACTGGGGTACCTACGTCTCCACCAAGCATGCGCTGGAATCGATCGCCGAAGCGCTGCAGCAGGAGCTCAGCAGATACGGCATCAAGATCCAGACCATCAACCCCGGCGCCTATTACACCGGCTACAACGAAACCATGGCGGACAATCCCTTCCGCTGGCTCGACGACAGCAAGAACGTCACCAAGCGCGCCGAGCTCCGCAAGGGCTTCGACGACTTCTTCGCGACGCCGGAGGGCAAGATGAACCCGGGCGAGATGATCGAGCGCATGATCGAAGTGGTGCCCGCCGACACCGGAAAGTTCCGCAATGTCGTGCCCAAGGTCATCGAGGACATGCTGAAGGAGCACCAGCTCAAGGCCTGGGAAAACCAGATCTGAGGCTGGCACAGGAAAACTCAGGGAGTTCCGTGATGCGTATTGCGATACCAAGGGCAATCGCCTTGGCGCTTGCCCTGTCCTTCGGTCTTATCCTCGTGCACATGGGTGACGTCATGGCAGCAGATGAAAACGCCAACAAGGCGGCAGTACGAAAAGCGTTCGATGCATGGGCTTCGGGCACCGGAAGCCCATACGACCTCCTGGCCGACGACGTCGAATGGACGATCACCGGCAACTCGGCGGCCGCCAGGACCTACCCTAGCCGCGCGGCCTTCATCGGCGAGGTCATCAAGCCGTTCAACGCGCGCATGAGCGTCGGTCTCAAACCGACCATCCGCAACATCTACGCCGAAGACGACACCGTGATCGTCTTCTTCGACGCCGCGGGAACGGCAAAGGACGGCCGGCCCTACAAGAACACCTACGCCTGGTTCCTCGATCTAAGGGACGGCAGGATCGTCAAGGCCTCGGCCTTCTTCGACAGCATCGCCTTCGACGAACTCTGGAAGCTTCCCGTCGCCGCCGACTGATCACGGCTCGACGCTCTTTTCACATGCATAAACCGGGTGTGTGTTACCGTAACATACGCCCGCTCGCGCCGAACTTCGTGCAAGCTGCCCCCGTTCGATTTCACATCCATTCGACAGAGGGGACGAAATGCTAAAGGGCGGATTTCGACTGGTGGCGATCGTGCTGGCTTCCACGGCCTGCATCGCCACCGCATCGGGCCAGACCATGAGCTACGCCGATGCGGTCACCAAGCTGGCGGCAGATTGCGGCGCCGATATTCAGAAGCTGTGCAAGGGGTTGAACCTCGGCGGCGGCCGCATCGCCGATTGCCTGCAGCAGAACGCCGCCAAGGTGTCGCCTGCCTGCAAGGCATCGGTGGGCGATGTCTTCCGTTCGGTCGATCAGCGCGAACATGCGCAGACCGTCTACAAGGAAGTCTGCCAGCGCGACATGTCGAAGAGCTGCAACGGCATCAAGGGCGACGGCTTCGTGCTGGCCTGCCTTGTGAAGAAGGAAAGCCGTGTCAGCAAGGAATGCAACCAGGTCATCACCGATGCAGGCTGGAGATAACAGGATGAGACGTTTTGCTCTGAAGACCGCAGCCCTTCTCGCCCTGTCGCTCCTGCCCAGCCTCGCCGCAGCGCAGGAAGTCTCGCAGGAACGCATCGTCAAGGGTCTCGGCAAGCTGACGACTGCGGCACCGGCGATCGACCTCGAATTGCTGCGCCAGGAAGCGATCAACGGCGGCAACAAGCCGATGGGCGCCCTGCCGAACTGGAAACGCATCGCCAAGCTGCCGCAGATGGTGGTCGAGATCAATTTCGAAAACGACTCCGTCGCCATCCAGCCGAGCTCCTACCGCACGCTCGGCCTGATCGCCGACGCGCTGCATCACCCGAACCTCTGGGCCTACAACTTCATGATCGTCGGCCATGCCAGCGCCACCGGCGACGAGAAGCACAATCTCGATCTCAGCGAGCAGCGCGCCGCCGCCATCCGGGAAGCGCTGTCCACCACCTTCGCCGTCGATCCGCGCCGGCTCTACGCCGTGGGTGTCGGCGAATACATGCCGATCGAAGGCACCAATGCCGACGCCTCCAACAACAGGCGCGTCCAGCTCATCAACCTCGGCGTCTTCAAGGCCAAGGGCTGAGACCGACGATAGCGACCCGCCCCGCAGCGACTGCGGGGCGATTGCCCGTCACGATTTGAGATTGACCTGTATCAGGACCGACCGCCGTCGGCACTGAGCCGCGGACGGGCGTCGAAGGCGTCGGATACGACAGCCTCTTCGCGAGTGCCGCCCTTGCCGTAAAGCTCGTTCATGATCTTGGCGACTTCAAGCGCGTGGCTCTCGACCAGTCCATAGAGAATCTGGCCGCCAAAGGATGCGGGCTCTTCGGCGACGTTGTCCCACACCATCCACATATCCATGGGATCGCAAAGAACGTCATAACGCTGGCTGGACTGATCCATGACCGCTGCCTTGAAATATATACCCACGTGATCCCCGTTGATGCCGCCTGCCGAGACCGAGAAGCCGACCTCGATGATACTCTAGTCAGGCAAGTCGAAGGCGATCAATCCCGGATCCGTGCGGACGGTTACCAGACTGGTAAGGCAGAGCTGCAATTTCGAACGAATCCCGCCAACCATGCAACCGGGTTAGGCCATGATCGTCGCGAGTAGAAGCGCGCGCCGATGACGGCGTTAACGCAACATTAATATCCAGGAATTCACTGATGGAACGTACCGATCCGGGACGGATTTCGGCCCGCGTCAGGCGCTGCATGGTCACTTTGCGCCGGGTACGCTGCCGGTGACGATACGGTCGGTCTTGCTGGCGTCGATGGTCGGCCAGTTGGATGCCGCTTCGGTCGCCGGCCGGCTGCCGACGGCAAGAATGGTGATCAACCCGGCGACGACGCCGGCCAGAAGCAATCCGCTATAGGTCATGGTTCAGAGCCTCAATGCTGTGGTTTCCCAGCCACTGTGGCGCAAACTGATACGGGAGCCTGAACGAAACCCTAAGGAACGTGGTTAACTCACAGCATAATGACGTGATCCGATGCAATCGGCCTGCCCGATCAATCGTTATCCCCAGACGCGGGCCCAGACGAGGCCTCACTCTCGAAGTGCCGCTTGAGCGCTTCGATCCTGTCAGGTGCAACGTCAGGCGCCGTCACCGCCACCCACGCGTCGATGTAGTGCTGCGGCGCATAGACGTGCCCATGCCCCATCGGAGACGTCGTCGCCGTCGCCATGTCGACCAGCAACTGCAGCATCGTCAGAACGGGAAACCAGCGGAAGCTCGGCGATACATCCGGCCCGCGCGGCGCCTTCATCCAGTCGGGCTCGCGATAGAAGGAATGCGGATCGAAGAAGGTCACCGCGTCGCTGGCATATTGCAGATAGACCATGCGGATCGGTCCCCACGCCGCCCCGGGCAGATCGAGCGCATTGGTCTGGTCGGTGAAGCGGATGATCGAGCCGTCGCGGAAGCGCGGCAGCCACGCCGGCGAGCCTGGATCGCGCCCCGCCGTCACGCTGCGCCACATCTCGCTCTCGAAAGGCGGCCCGCTCCACAGCGCACCCTGATAGGGATCGGCGACGATATCGAAGAGGTCAGCCGAGAGTTGCGAGTTCAAAGATCCCAGACTGAGGCCATGCAGGTAGAGCTTCGGCCGCTTGTCGTGCGGCAACTTGGTCCAGTATCCATAGACTTCGGGAAACAGCGCCTTGGCCGAATCCGCGCCGTATTCCGGCTCGACCAGCAGCGACAGCCAGCTCGTCAGGTAGGAGTATTGCAGCGCCACGCTCGCGACATCGCCGTGCTGCAGATATTCGAGCGTATCCATCGCCGCCGGATCGACCCAGCCTGTCCCTGTCGGCGCGATGATGACGAGCAGCGACCGGTCGAAGGCCCCCTGCCGCTTCATTTCGTCCAGCGCCAGCTTGGCCCGTTCCTCGATCGTCGCGGCATTGTTGAGGCCGACATAGACGCGGATCGGCTCCTTCGCCTCCGAGTTCCAGAAGTCCTGGATATCGGCGGCACCTGGCCCCGAATCCACGAAATGCCGCCCCTGCCGACCGAGCCCGTTCCACGCCACCAGCGAGGCCGGGCTTCCCGTCTTGCCCGATGCCGTCGGCTGCGGCACATCCGCCTCGATCAGTGCATCGACCTTCTGGAACGAACTGTCGGCCAGATGCAGCCCCGCGCGCAGCAATACGCCCTCGACCACCGACCAGAACAAGGCGATCGCAATCACCCCTCCGATGACATTAGACACCCGCTGCGGCACGTAGCGAGCAAGCCGCCGGGAGAACCACCGCCAGGTGAACAGGAACAGCCGCCCGATCAGTATCCCGACCACGAAAACCAAGAAGGCGATACCGGCGAGCTTGAAGGGATCGGCCGTTTCCACGGGCTCCATGTGCCAGAGGTCGCGGATCGAATTCTGCCACCCAGCCGCCTGCCAGAGGAAGCCGATGGCTAAAAGGATGCCGACCACCAGCACGACGGCCCTGTAGACCGCTAGCCCTGCCCTCGGCGCCGGCAGCTCCATATACGTCCAGAGCCAGACGAGCATGACACCCACGAGATAGCCGACGGCCGCCGATATGCCCGAGAGCACACCCTGCACCACGAAACTGCGCGGCATCAGGCTCGGCGTCAGCGAAGCCGCGAAGAAGGCGAATCCGAGCGCAAGGCCGACCACCGAGAGCGACCGTAGCAGTGCGAAAATCAACCGCCTCATCGGCGTCCTCCGTTCATCCCACTTGTAGGAGACTCTAGTGCAGGCCGAGGAATATGAATGGCTTGGCGTCCTTGAACTGGCCGGTGGCATCGCCGGAATAGGTGTGGTCCTGGCTCTCGCCGAGATCGAGCCGCTTCACCTTGCCGCCCTCCTTGGAAAAGTCGATCTTCTTCAGGTCCACCCAGAAGGTGTTCGGCGTCAGCGCCGACTCGAAGAAATAGAGCTTGCGCTTGTGATCGAACACCGTGCGCCAGCGGGTCGAGGAGATGTTCGGCTCGTCGGCCGTGTTCAGCCCATAGGGAACCGATGCGTTCCGGATGACGCTGAAGACGCTGGCAAGCGCTCGGTTCGGATCCTCGTCCTTGGGGATGGCGTTGACATAGAAGGATGCACGCGCGAAACGATCCGCGGCCCTGTTGGTGCCCGGCAGCATCACCGTGCCGCCGATCTGCTTCCAGTAGGCGTTGAGCGCCAGCTGCTGGTCGAAGGTCGGCGAATTGGTCATGACCTGATAGGCGCGGTCGTGATGGATCACCTGCTTGCCGGCGATATATTCGATGATCGCGCTGTCGCCCGTGGCGTCCGATATCGACAGATGCACCGTCGTCAGCCGGTTTTCGCCCGGCACGTTGTCGGTAACGATGGTGAAGGGTTCGCTCTCGAGCGCATCGACCGCCTCCTTCACCGTCGCGAAATTGTCGAGCACATATTGCGCCCAGGCGGCGATCGTCAGCCCCGGCTTGCTCGCCTTGCCGAAGGCCGGATATTCGGACTCCACCAGCCACAGCAGGTTGGCGTTCAGGCCCTTCTCGTTGACCCCGTCGGTGGTCGAGACGTCATAGCCGGTCGCGACCAGGCTGCCGTATTTCGACGTCCACTCGATGGAGTTCGGCCCCGCCTCGCCGCTGCGTTTCATCCCGCGCGGCAGCACATAGAGGTTGGTGGTGATGTCGCTCTTCCAGTCCATGGAGCGCGCCGTGATGACGTTGCCGTCAGGCCCGAGATAGACCAGCCGCGTGCAGGCGTCCGCAGCCACCTGGCCGAGAAGCAGGAACGAACCCGCCAGCAGCGTGACGAGGGAGCGGGCAGCGGATTTCCGGGCGAAGAACATGGCAACTCCGATCGTGAATTAGAACCGCATGGAAAAGCCGATGGCCGGTCCATGCTGGCTGACATCCCAACGGAACTTGTTCGCGCCGGTGAAATCGTCGCTCTCGTAGTCCTGGTAGAGCAGCCGGTAGCCGGCCCGTAAAATGGTAGGATGGCCGAACATCGTCATGCGGTAGCCGAGATAGGCCTGCGCGTTGACGCTGATCTTAGACCCCAGGCCGAAGCCGCCGACATCGGTCTCGGCAAACAGATTCCAGCGATCCGTGAGGTCGGCATTGACGCGAAGACCGATGAAGGGATCTGTCCAGTTGGCGCTTTTCTTGGTCCTGAGCCCGAAGGCCGCCACCTCGGCTTCCGCCTGCAGCTTGGTCCACCGCACGCCCGCCGTCGGCTCGATCGACACCGTCCGCGGCTTGCCGAACACCGTGTCGCCGCCGAGCGGTGCCTCGTAAGCCTTGAAGAAGCCGCCCGCCGAAAGCGTCGTCGTCTTGATCCCTATGCCGATCTCCTGCGCCAGTGCCCGTTCGTCCTGGCTGGTTTCGACATATTGACCGTCGAAGTAGACGCCCCATGTGCCGTTGGTGATCTCGACATTGCCCATGGCCACGAAGTCGAGATGATCGAAGATGTCGGAGAATGGCACGTCGACATCGGTATCGAAGCCGGCGAGCGACCCCTTGCCCTTCAGCGATGCCGCCCAGGCATAGGGACTGACGATCACCGCCCATTCCCGCTCCGGCGCCATCCGCTGGTTGTCGAAATCGGCCGCAGCTGCGACCGTTGTCATCGAAAGCGCCGTCAGCACGAACGCCACGGCCAGACACGCATGATGCCGGCCGGATTTCCCCTCTCCCATTCAAAGTCCCCGTTTGAACAGCCTGCCGTCACTCTACGCCCGGAAGCTGATAATTCAAGCGTGACTTGTATTTCCACTGCGGCCGGTTGCAGCCATACCGCAGTGGAACTGGTAGCGATCAGGCCGCCTTGCCGAACCGCTGCGCTCCAGCGCTCTGCTGCGCGCGCAGGCGGAAATTGGCAAGCAGACTGCTTAGTTGCGTGCTTTCCTCCGCAAGGGTCTGGCTCGCTGCGGTCGTCTCTTCCACCATCGCGGCGTTCTGCTGGGTCATCTGGTCCATGTGATTGACCGACGTATTGATCTCGTGCAGGCCGGTCGCCTGTTCGCGCGCGGCGGTAGCGATTGAGCCGACATGCGCGTTCACCCGGTTCACCAGTTCCTCGATCTCGACCAGCGCGTCCCCAGTCGAGCGCACCAGCGTCACGCCGGTACCGACTTCGGTGGCGGAATTGCTGATCAGCGTCTTGATCTCCTTGGCGGCATTGGCCGAGCGCTGCGCCAGTTCGCGCACCTCCTGCGCCACCACGGCAAACCCACGCCCAGCCTCGCCGGCGCGAGCGGCTTCGACCCCCGCGTTCAGCGCCAGAAGGTTGGTCTGGAACGCAATCTCGTCGATCACCCCGATGATCTGCCCGATACGGCTTGAAGAATCCTCGATGCGGTTCATCGCGGCCACCGCATTGCGGACGATCTCACCTGATTTTCCGGTGCTTGCCTTGGTCTCGGCCACCATCTCCCGCGCCTCGATCGCACGCTCCGACGCGGTCCTGACCGTCGCGGTGATCTCGTCGAGCGCCGCCGCCGTCTCCTCCAGCGCAGCCGCCTGTTGTTCCGTGCGCCTCGAAAGATTGTTCGTCGCCTCGCTGATGTTGCTAGCGCTGTCGTTGACCACGCGGCTGGATTCGGCGATCGCCTGGATGACACCGTTCAGCGCATCGACGGCCGTATTGAAGTCGGCCCGAAGCTTGGCGTATTCCGCCCCGATATCGCCTATCGAAACCGTCAGATCGCCGGCGGCGAGTTTTTCCAGGCCCGCACCGAGCGACTGGATCGCGAGAGCCTGGCGATCGGCCGACGACTTCAGGTTTGCCTCGTTGCCGCGACGCTCCTGGTCGATCAACCGCTGCTGCTCGCTCTCACGATCCCGCATGACGACGCGATCATGCACGGAATCGCGCAGCACCAGCAGCGCCTTCGCCATCTGGCCGATTTCGTCGCGGCGGTCGTGGTCGGATATGGCAACGGTGTGGTCTTCGTCGGCGATCGCGTTCATTGCACCCTTCAGGCGGGCGATCGGCGATGTGACGCTCCGCACGATGGCAAAGGCGACCGTGGCGATCGCGATGGCGCCGAGGAGACAGACGGCAGCGGCCCACAGCGCGTTGCGGCGATAGAGTGTCGCGAGATCGTCGGCATAGACGCCGGTTCCCACGACCCAGCCCCAGGGCTGGAAGCCGATCACATGCGAGTATTTCAGCACCGGTTCGGCCGCACCCGGCTTCGGCCAGTAGTAGTCGACGAACCCCTCACCGCTCTTCTTCACCGTATTGGCGAATTCGACGAAGATGAACTTGCCGTTCGGATCCTTGTTCTGCGACAGATCCGTCCCGTTCAACTCCGGCTTGATCGGATGCATGATCATCGTCGGATGCATGTCGTTGATCCAGAAGTAGCCGTTTCCGCCGTAGCGCATCGCGGCGATCACCTCCTTGGCGGCGGCCTGCGCCTGTTCCCGGCTCATCGCGCCCGATTGCTCCAGCTTGTAGTATTTGTCGAAGATCGCGATTGCCGTCGCGTCCATCTGCGCCAGCCCGGCCTTGCGCTCGTTCACGAGGTTGGCGTGGGAGTAGTTGAGGAAGAAGGTGACGGTAAGCACCAGAATGGCGAGCGCCATGCCCACCAGGGCATAGAGACGCGTGGAAATCTTGACGTTGCGCATGAGTCCCCGGAAGTTCAGAATTTGCTTATAGTCAAATTCTGCTATGTCACCCTTACCGGACAGTGAAGCTCGTTTAGAGAGTCCTCACATAACGCAACGTCAGGGCGCGCTGAGCATCAGCCGAAACCCGACCTAAGATGTTGGAGAACATCGATTTTCCTGCAACAAAAATAAACCGCGTTTCGATCCACGCATGCGACTAAGGTTCTATGTGCTCGATCGCGCCCGGCCTGATCGCCGGCGCGCATCCAGCATCGCGCCGTTCTCGGCAGTTGCAAAACCAGCGCGAATAGCGGAGCATTCTGCTTCCGCGGATTTACGCTCTTCTCGCGCGAACGGACAGAGGCGCATGACAAGCATCGACCCCATGACGCTGCGGAGCCACGGCAATACCAGCATCTGCCTCGGCTGCTGGGACCAGATGCATGTGCCGATCCCGATCCGCGGGCCACTCGCGCTGCCGTTCCGCGCCTTCGGGATTACCCGCAGCAAGATGAACCCCAATATCTGCACCATCTGCGAACGCGCCTTTCGCTATGTGAAGCAGAAGAACCACGTCACGGCCAATGCCACCATTCTCTTCGCCGACATCAGGGGGCTTTACCCTCCTGTCAGAGCGCATGGATCCGATCCGGCTGAGCGAGGTCGTCAGCACTTTTCATGACCGCTGCGCCGAAGCGATCTGGGCGCATGACGGTATCGTCAACAAGCAGATGGGCGACGGGCTGATGGCGATATTCAACTTCCCGATCAAGATCGACGCCCATGCGAGCGCCGCGATCCTGGCGGCGCGGGATATCCAGGAGCACTGCAGCGCGGCCTTGGAGAATCTCCGATCAGATCTCGGCGACCTGCCGGATCATGTCCTTGGCGTCGGCGTCGGCATCCACACCGGCGATGTGGAGATCGGCGAATTCTCGAGCTTCCGTAGCGACTTCACCGCCATCGGCGGCGCCGTGAATCTCGCGGCACGGCTGGAATCCCAGGCCGCTATCGGCGAGATCCTGATCTCGCCCGTAACGGCCGCCCGCGCCCCCGATCTGATGACCGGCAGTCAAACCCGCAGCCTTCAACTCAAGGGCATAGAGCAACCAGTCGAGGCCAACGTCCTCACCGATCGGTGACACCGCCCGGCAACCGCTATGGGCAGTGCAGAATGATCAAGCCAATTTCGCATTGTGCCCCGATACGCTACCCTTGCCCGGAATCGCGACGCCGTCGCCCCAAACAGGAGATCCCATGACCGAAGATGCCAAACCGAAGGGCACGCTGACGCTACGCACCATGGCGATGCCCGCCGACGCCAATCCGGCCGGCGATATCTTCGGCGGCTGGGTCATGGCGCAGATGGACCTTGCCTCGGGAATCTCGGCCGCCGAGCGTGCCAAGGGCCGCGTCGTCACCGCCGCCGTCAAGGAGATGGCCTTTGCCCTGCCGGTGAAGATCGGCGACACCCTCTCGATCTATACCGAGATCGAGCGCGTCGGCCGCACCTCGATCACCCTCAGCGTCGAAGCATGGGCCACCCGCGCCCGCTACAACAAGATGGAGCGAGTAACCGCCGGCACCTTCATCATGGTCGCTCTCGACGAGACGGGCCAGCCGACACCGGTTCCGGCTGAGTAGCGTCGCCGCACCGCCGGTTTCCGCCTGCCACCACTTGGCATCTAGCGAAGACCGGCGCTTTCATCATTGATTGACGGGTCCCGTCTTGCCGGCTCCCCCACCCCGAAGCTTGATGAGCAGGTTGCGCGATTTCCGGTACAGGAACGGCGGAATGAAATCGCGGACGACGCGCATGGTGGCTTCATTGCTTCGCGCGTCGGCGGATCCGGGTCGCCGTTTGAACACCGTGGACTGTGCCGTCCGCCCATCTTCCCAAGTGGCGGTGTAGTAGTAAAGCGCGATCGATAGACGCGGATCTCCGGCCGGATGGTTTACCGGCTCCGGGTTGCCATGCATCGTGTCGTCGCCGGTCGAAAACGCGCACATGCGGTTCATCACTGGCGCGAATGCGGCAACCTTTGCCGACATGTCGTTGGTCCAGACCTCGAAGGCGCCGCCATACTCGTCCTTCCAGCCGGGATTGAGATAGATCAGCAGGTTCACCCGCCGCTCCAGATTCATGATGGTGTGGTGATTGAAATCGGCATGGATGTCCAGGTGACCGGTCGTATTCGTGCGGTGGATCCCGCCGCCCTGGTAATAAGGATCGGGGATCAGCCCCTTGATTCCCGACATGTTTTCCAGGAACTGAATGAACGGGCGCGAGTTCAGCGCATAGAACACAGCCTTGGAATATGGCGGCATCCGGTCGGGGTTGAACGATGTCTTCAGCTTTTCGTTCGCACTGGCATACTCGGGTGCGGCGTCGCCCATGGCAAGCGCCTCTTCGCGGACGCGCTCCAGTATTTCCGGAGGCAGAAAGTCGTCGATACATATGTACGGATAAGGCGTCTTGGACTGGTAGTCGGCGGCGACCGAACTCCCGATCCGCTTGGCCTCCTGATGCGTTATTGCAAGCGTCTCCGGATCCATCGGAAAGAAAACAGACATGACGTCCCCCACGTTTATATTTTCACATATATGAAACACCACCCTTCAACAAAGTAAATATAAAATAATATCCTAAATTATAAAACAAAATCAGCACGACACAAAATAAGAAAAAGACAACCTTGGAACAGCTACAGAAACAAACTATGAAAATCGGAAAATATATTAAAACATATATTACAGACCCATTCCGAAATCGGTCGCCGCAGCGACTGAAGAGACCAACGGCACAGAGACCGCCGACATCGGCAGGCCGGCGCTTCAATGGTCATCGCAGCACCGCGTCTGGACTGCTACGACTTCCCGGAACAAATGGTCCGTAAGACCTCACGATGAAGCCATCGGCTGGATGTTTCACATAGCCCAAGAAATCAGCAACCACCCGGTTGCCAATCAAGTCGATCCATGCGACAAACAGGCAACCAGGAGGTTGCCAATATGACCGATCGCATCGAAAAGACCATCGAGCTCAATGCCCCTGTCGCCCGCGTCTGGAAAGCCATCACGGATTACCGCGAGTTCGGCGAATGGTTCCGCATCAAGCTGGATGCGCCGTTCGTCGCCGGAGAAGTGGCGTCGGGGCAGATCCTCTATCCCGGCTACGAACATATCCGCTGGACCGCCACCATCAAGCGCATCGAGGAACCGACGCTGTTTTCCTTCACCTGGAAGCCCTATGCGGTCGATCCCGATACCGATTATTCCGCCGAGATCCCGACGCTGGTCGAATTCCGGCTGGAGCCGACGACATCAGGGACCCGGCTGACGATCACCGAATCCGGCTTCGACAACGTCTCCGAATATCGCCGCGCCGAGGCTTTCCGCATGAACGACGGCGGCTGGGCCGAGCAGATCAGGAACATCAAGGCCCATGTCGAACGTTGATCCCGGCCTGCCCGGCGCGCGGGACGCCGCCATCCTTTTCGCGGCACTCGGCGATCCCACCCGCCTGTCGCTGCTGACGACGCTGAGCGACGGCCGCCGGCGATCCATTGCCAGCCTCTCCGGCGGCACCGACCTCACCCGCCAGGCGATCACCAAGCATCTCGGCGTCCTGCAGCAGGCCGGCCTCGTCGAAAGCATCCGCGTCGGCCGCGAGAGCCATTACGGCTTCCGCCCCGACCGGGTCGAAACGATGCGCGCCTACCTCGAAAACGTTTCCCGCCAATGGGAGGACGCGCTCGGCCGCCTGCGCGCCTTCGTCGAAGGCTGAACGCCCGAACAGACGTCACGCCCGCAGGAACTGTGACCCCTTGTCGAAGCTCACGCCTGGAAAGATCTTCGCCGTCAGGTCCTCGGCGCTCACGTCGAACTGGCGGTAGAGCATGGCCGCCGCCAGTTCGCGCACATCCGCCGTCGGAGTGAGGTCGCGCGCGTCGAGCAGAGCAGCCTCGGTCAGCCCCGGCCACCTGCCGAGCATCCGCCCGCCATTGATATCGCCGCCCGCAAGCAGCGCACAGCCGCCCGTGCCATGGTCCGTGCCGCCGGAACCGTTCTCGCGCACAGTGCGGCCGAATTCGGTCATTGCGAGCACCACCGTCTTCGACCAGATCCCCGGCCCGAGTGTCGCCTTCAGCGTGGTGATCGCCTGCGCAAGGTCCTGCACCGGCCGCTTGAACTGGCCGGCCTGGCCGACATGCGTGTCCCAGCCGGTGATCGAGAAGCTGGCGATCCGGTAATCGCCCTTCAGCATGTTGCCCGCAAGGGCTGCGACATCCGCCACCTTCTGCCCGCGCGGCCCGCCGGGTTCGGCCACCATCGAGGCGCTGTTTGCCCGCGTCGCCTCCTCCATCGCCTTGGCGAAGGCGGGATCGCCGGCATAGAGCCGCGTCAGGAACTGCGTCTCGTCACGCGCCGGCCCGAGATTGGAATCCGACGCCCAGACGTCGACATTGTTCGGCCCGGTCAGGATCAGCTCCGTCGAGGTATTGACGTCGATCGCCTTGCGGGCGTCGGAACGCGGGATGACGGCCAGCGCCCGGTTGAGCCAGCCGGTCTTTTCCTCGGCCACATGCCCGCCGCCCGATTCCAGCATGTCCTGCCCGTCGAAATGGCTGCGCTGGTCGCGGTAGGGCGTCGACACCGCCTGCACGAAGGCGAGTTCCCGGCTCTTCCACAGCGGCATCAGCCCGGCCGCATCGGGATGCAGCCCGAAATGCCCGTCGAGATCGATGAGCCCGATCTCCGGCGTCAGTGCCAGCGTCGGCCGGAAGGCCGCGAAGCCGGCATCGCCATAGGGTTGGACCAGCGCCAGCCCGTCCATCGCCCCGCGCAGCACGATGGTCACGAACCTGTTGTCGCCGGGCATCGCCGCGAAGGTGACGGGCGTGAAGATCGGCGCGGCCGCCAGGCAGCAGGCGGAAGCAAGAAAGCCGCGGCGCGACAGCGTGAAATCGGTCATCTCAACTCTCCTATCGGCGGTTGAACTCGGGCGACGCAAGAGCGAGCATCAGCCCCGTCGTCTTGTTGGGCGCCTGGCTGACGACATGGATCGTATCGTCGCGCGCGGCATCGCCGAGCGTCGTCTTCAGGAATTCGCGGGGATCGAGCCCCTGCCCGAACTGCGCGGTCGCGCGGCGTGCCCAGCGCAGCCGCTCGGCCAGCTGGCTGGCGGTGATCCAGGCGGTGAAACTTTCCTCGAACCCCTCAGGGCTCGGCGGCAGCCAGATCGGCTGGCCCATCCGCCGCAACGCCCCCTGCCCGAGCGCGCGCGCCGTCTGCATCGCCTTGCGCTTCTTCAGCCTGGCCTCGTCGTCGGCTGCGCCCATGCCGTTCGCCGCCGCCCCGCCGTCGTTCATGCCGCCAGACATCGCATTGCCGCCGCCCGCCGTAGCACCTTTGTCATCAGTCGCATCGGCCGCATCGTCCTCCTGGTTGGCGTCGAAAAAGCCCACGACCTCGCCGCTGCCCGCTCCGGCATTGAGCGCCCGCAACCCGGCCACGACGAAATCGAACGGCTGCCGCGCCTTGGCACCGGCATTGTCCCAGGCCGCGGGGTGGTCGAGCATGGCGCCGTAGACGGCGGTGAGATCGCCGTCCGTCTTCTTCCACGCCGCGGCCATCGCAGCGATGAGCTCACCCGGCGGCTGGTCCGAGATGAAGTGCACTGCAAGCTTGCGACAGATATGCTGCGCCGTCTTCGGATTGGCGGCGAGATCGTCGAGCATCGCCAGATAGTCGCCCGGCCGCCGCTTGTCGCCGCCGTAGCTGACGCCGAGAACCTCGTGGCGGCCCGGCTCGGCGATGTTGGGGCGAAACATCATGTCCATGTCCTGCCGGTCGATCGTCAGCCCCGTGAGCACCATCGCCGCCGCCCGCACATCCGCCTGCGTGTAGCCGCTGCCGGCGCCCAGCGTATGCAGCTCCAGCAGTTCGCGACCGAGATTTTCGTTGAGTCCCTTCTTCTGCCGCATGCCGCCCCGGGAGTCTGGCCCGAGCGATTCCGCCTGATCGAGATAGATCAGCATGGCGGGATGCTCGGTGGCGCTGCGCAGCAACTCGGCGAAACGCCCGCCGATGCGCGACCGGATCGCCTCCGCCTCGTAGAGCGGCACGAGCAGCCGCATCGGCAGGCTCTTGTTGGCGCTGGTGGAAAAATGGTTGGTCCAGAAGGTCGATAGCCGCTCGTAAAAGCCGCTGGGCGAGGTCACCGCCTGCATCAGCCGCGCATTGGCATCCTGCTGGAAGGCGCGTTGCGCCTGCTTCTGCAGCACCTTGCGTTGCTCCCGCCGCGCGGCGTCGTCGCCATTCTGCCTGATATCCCGCAGATCGGCCTGGAGCGCCGCGATCTGCCGATGCCGGGTCTCGATCCCGCCAACGGGAAAAGCCGCCGACGCCTGCGCGCCCGCGCCGACCTGTTTCAGCAGATCGTCCTTGTTCTTCACTGGGCTCTCGCCGGGCCGAAACCCGTAGCCGAACCGAATGGCCGCCATCGTCGGAAAGGAAAGACTCATCAGCCGTCACCTCCATATCCCCTGGTGGTGACAGCCTGTCCCCGCAATGGTCGCAAATTGCGGCAATATCCGCACATGGACGATTTGTAATTCAAGAACTTACCGGGGCAAATACCTCGAACGCCAAAACGCCGGAGATCAGCCCCGGAAGATGAACGAGGCGCCGACCGCGATCAAAGCGAAGCCGATCGCATGGTTCCAGGTCAGGCTCTCGCCCAGCCAGAACACCGAGAAACCCGAGAACACCAGCAGCGTGATGACTTCCTGCATCGTCTTCAGCTGCGCCGTCGAATAGACCGCCGAGCCGATGCGGTTGGCCGGAACGGCCAGGCAATATTCGAAGAAGGCGATCGCCCAGCTGACCACGATGGCGATGAAGATCGCCGTGCTCTTGTGCTTCAGATGCCCGTACCAGGCAAAGGTCATGAAGACGTTGGAGGCAAGCAGCATGACGATGGGCCAGATGGCCGCGGGACTGATGGCGAAGGGCATGGATGATTCCCGAGAGTTGAAGCTGGCCGCAGCATGTACCGCCAAACTCCATGGCTTCAAGTGGTCCGTGGATCGCCGTGAAATTTATCCGCTTTGACTGCACCACAGGCGGTTCCCGCCGGAACCTTTAGAGCGATCACCCGTTTTAGGCTGCACCGAAAGCCAGGGAAGTGTCTCCCGTCCAGCTGGCGGTCTCGGTTATCGGTCCGGCAGCGAGGATAGCAGGTGCATTCCGTTTCGAAATCCGCCCCGGCGGGCCGCTCCCTGGTGGCGCTCGCCACGCTCAACTTCTTCCTCGCCGACGCGCGCGATGGTCTCGGCCCCTTCCTCGACGGGTTTCTCGCCACCCACGGCTGGAGCCCGATGACACTGGGCATCGTCGCAACGCTCGGCGGCATCCTCGGGCTTATCGCCACGCCGCTTTTCGGCGCGCTGGTCGACGCCTCCAGCCGCAAGCGCCTGCTGATCGTCATTCCCGTCATCCTCGTCACCGCCGCGGCACTCTGGACGCTCGCAAGCCCCGGCAATGCCTCGGTCTTCGGCGGCCAGTCGATGACGGCGGTCGTCGGCGCCGTCATCGGACCCGCCCTCATGGGGCTGACGCTCGGCCTGGTCGGCGAACAGGCCTTCTCCGCCCAGGTGGCGCGCAACGAGTTCTGGAACCATGCCGGCAATGTCGTCTCGCTCGCCTGCGTCTATATCGCCGCCTCGCTCTATGGCCTTGCAGGCGTCATCGGCCTGATGCTGATCACGGCGCTTGCGGCCATCGCGGCCACACTGGCGATCGATCCCGCCCATATCGACAACGACGTCGCGCGCGGCCTCGCCAACGACGACGGCGCACCCGGTCCGTCGGGCTACTCCGTCGTCCTCGGCTCACCTGGCCTGATCCTGCTGGCCGTGACGCTGCTGATCTTCCACTTCGGCAACGCGCCGATGAGCCGGCTGATCGCCCAGAACTTTTCCATCCAGCTCGGCTCGCCGTTTCGCACGACTGCGATCGTCACAGGCGTCTCGCAGCTGTCGATGATCGCGATGGCGCTCGCCGCGCCGCTGATCATCCGCCGCTTCGGCCTCGCCTCCGTCTTCATCATCGCGCTCTGCGCCCTGCCGCTGCGCGGCGCCATCGCCGGCGCCTTCCCGAGCTTCGCGTCGATCTATCCGGTCCAGTTCCTCGATGGCGTCGGCGCCGGCCTCATCGGCATCGCCACCCCGATCGCCGCCGAACGCATCCTCTCCGGCACCGGCCGCTTCAACGTCGGCCTCGGCGCCGTCATGACCGTCCAGGGCATCGGCGCCTCGCTCAGCAACATCGTGGCCGGCTGGCTCACCGACAAGGGCGGCTACGGCCTCGCCTACTGGGTCCACGGCGGCGTCGCGCTGCTGGCACTGGCGCTGTTCGTGACGGCGCGGCGGTGGATTGCCCCGGAGAGAAGAAAAGCGCCTTCCCGCAGATAGCAATCTGTAGTTGCTTTCGATTAGTGTAAAACTCCCGCGATCTGTGCGTTACTGCCGCGTGGGGGTGAAGCACTGTACCGATCCCCGCCACATCAATCACAGCAGGCATGCAATCGAACAAACCGCGGTGCCGCCTGTCGCCACCGCCAGGCGGAGCATTGTCATGGAAACGCTCAGAGGAATTCCAGAGGCTGGTCTGGCCGATGCGTTGGCAGACCTCGTCCGTACCCGCATGATCGTCACCTCGCTGACGAAGATCGACGGCGCCTATACCGTAGGCTTCACGCCTGCCGGCGCGTCATCGAACGACGAACAGCTTGAGCAGGTGCTGCCGAGCGTCCCGCCCGTCGCGAATATGGACGCACCCGAACCGCCACCGGCAGGTGCGCCCGGCGAGTTCGTCCATGCCCGCGCGATAGCACCGAAGACGATCCTATATACCGACGCGAAGGGCCGCGATCAGATCCGTGAAGGCGGATCGCGCTCTTGGCGAAACTGCAACCCCGGCAATATTCGTAAGGGCGACTTCTCCATCAATGCCGGCGCGATCGGTGACGACGCCAGCTTTGCGATCTTTCCCGATGAGGACGCCGGAAAGGCCGCCATCATCGCCCTGCTCAGGACCTCCGCCTATATCCGGCTGACGCTCAAGGAAGCGATTTTCCGCTATGCGCCACCGGTCGAGAACAATTCCGAAGCCTATGCCAAGTTCATTCACGACCAGACAGGTATCGCGCTGAATGCGATGCTTGCCGACCTCAAGGCAGAGGACTTCCGCAAGATCGCCAAGACCATCCAGATTGTCGAAGGCTGGAAGCCTGGCATTATCCGCTCCAACGCGCCACCTGCGCCACTGATGGGCCCGGACATCGGCGTTGCATCATCGGCCGCGTCCGCCACCCAGGATTGGATGACCATTGCGCGGCGCGAGGCGGCCCTTCCGGTTCGCGAGCGCAGCCAATGGCCTGACCCCGGCGAGAACCCGCGGATCCTGCATTACTTCAAGGTCTGCGCGCCATGGTTTGAGGTCGCTGGAGGCGACGAGGTCGACTGGTGCGCCGCCTTCGTCAATTTCTGCCTCGTGACCAGCGGCCATATGGGAACGGATCACCCCGGTGCACGGTCTTTCTTCTGGAACAAGAAGAAGCAGTTCCATGTACTTTCCGGCCCTCAGCGCGGCGCCATCGCTGTGCGGCGCTATGCGCCCTTCACCGACCCGAAATGGACGACAGGCAACGGCCACGTGGGTTTTGTCGTCTCATGGACGAGCACCACCGTCACGTTGCTTGGCGGCAACCAGGGGAATACCGTCTGTGAAAAGACCTTCCCGCTGCTGGAGAAAAACAGTTCGGGCACCAAGCTGTCGGAGTTCGTCGCCTTCCTGATGCCGGTTATCGTCTGACCTCACGGCTTCGACACCGAAGCCATATGGATCGCCGGCGCTTCAACCGCCGGCGAGCCCTCGAGCATCACCCGGTTTCGCCCGGCCTCCTTGGCGGCGTAGAGCGCGGCGTCGGCGCGGCCGATCTTTTCGCTGAGCGATGCGTCGCTTGGCGTCACCAGGGCGACACCGAAGCTGGCGGTGATCTTGCCGGCGCCGCCGATTTCCTGGCGGTCGGCGGCGGAGAAGGCGAGCCTGACGGCATTGGCGAACTTGCCGCCCTCGACGAGCGTCGCGCCCGGCAGGAAGACCACGAACTCCTCGCCGCCGAAGCGTGCCGCGAAAGCGCCGTGAGGCAGCCGCGACTGCAGGAGCTGCGCCAGCCCGGCAATGACGGAATCGCCCGCCGCATGGCCGAGCGTATCGTTGATGCGTTTGAAGTTGTCGATGTCGCAGACGAGCACGGCGCCATGCAGCGCCCCGCGTACCCGCAGCCTTCTCGCCGCATCCTCGAAACCGCGCCGGTTGAGCAGGCTCGTCAGCGAGTCCCGTTCGGCGGCATCGCGATACTGCGCGACGGTATCCAGCGTCGTCGCGCCCAGCGCCGAGAGCGCGAAGAGCAGCGCGATCACCGACGCGCCGGCCTGCATGACGAATGCGTAGGGCGAGCCGGCGAAGCTGTCGATGCCGCCCTGTGGCGTGAAGATCGCCAGCATCACCACATTGCGCACGATCGTCTCGACGACGATCAGCGAGGCGACGCCGAGCAGGATGCGATCGATGAGCTGGGTGGCGCTGTGCAGGCAGGCGCCGATCGCGAAGATCAGCAGCGCCGAACAGGCGATGTCGCTGATCATCAGCTCGGCCGGCAGGCTCTGCAGCACGATCACGGCATAGGCTAGCCCCCCATAGGCGATGGCGCAGAACAGCGTCCGCAGCCGGAAGCTCGGCGGTCGGCCGAAACGCACCAGAAGCGCGCTGCTGTAGCCATGGAAGGCGGCGAGGAAGAGAGCGTCTGCGGTCAGCGCCTGGATGACGACGGGAAGCGGAAACAGCGCCATGGGCACGGCGAAGCCGGCGGCGGCGCAAAGAAAACCCATGCTCCAGAAGATCGCCTCGCGCGAGCCGAACCGGGCGACGACGAGGAAGGTGCAGCCGAAGATCATCATCATGACCGGCAGCAGGAAGGCGAAACGATCAGTGGAATCCATCAGGCTCTCGCGGAGATACGCAATACTTTATCTCCCGCGAAAAAGGCTAATCAAAGATCGTTAAGAAAAGCCTACCGGAAGTAGAAGCCAGCCGTCCCCAGGGGGACAAGGGGCGGCCGCGAAGACCGCCCCCGCGCTCACGCGCGCAAGGCGCGGTGCGGCGCTTCGGCATCCTCCGAGCCGAAGCGGACGTCCTTCCTCTCGAAGCCGAAGCCGGCGAGCACCGCCACCACGATCGCGACGATGCCGGCAACGATGAGGAGCGCGTAGGCATAGTCGCCGTTCCATTGCGCCGCGAGCGCCGACTGGATGGTGGCGTTGCCAGAGGCAAGCAAATTGCCGAGCTGGTAGGCGAAGCCCGGGAAGGTGCCGCGCACCTCGTCCGGCGACAGCTCGTTCAGATGCACCGGCACGATGCCCCAGGCGCCCTGAACGAAGAACTGCATCAGGAAGGCGCCGATGGCGAGCAGCACCGGTCCCGGCGCATAGACCCAGAGCGGCGCGACAGGCACGGCGATCAGCGCCGCGATCACCATCGCCTTCTTGCGCCCGATCCGCTGCGACAGCGCACCGAAGAACAGCCCGCCGCAGATCGCCCCGATATTGTAGACGATGGCGATGGCGCCGGTGGTGTAGCTGTCGTAGTTACGCTGCGTTTCCAGGAAGGTCGGATAGAGATCCTGCGTGCCATGGCTCAAGAAGTTGAACGCCGTCATCAGCAGCACCGCCCAGAGAAACAGCGGAATGTTCTCGCGCAGCACGGTGAGGAACGGCCGCCGCCCCTGGCTCTGCCGCTTCAGGAAGGCCGGGCTCTCCTCGACGCTGCGGCGGATATAGAGCACCAGCAGCGCCGGCGCCGCGCCGACGAAGAACATGCCGCGCCAGCCGATGACGGGAAAGAGCAGGAAGAACACGATCGAGGCCAGCAGATAGCCCGAGGGATAGCCCGCCTGCAGGATGCCGGAGACGATACCCCTGCTCTCCTCCGGCACCGTTTCCATGACCAGAGACGCCCCGACACCCCACTCGCCGCCCATGGCGATGCCATAGAGTGCGCGCAGCACGATGAACATGGTGAGCCCCGTGGAGAAACCGGTCAGGAACTCGAAGATCGAATAGAGCAGCACGTTGATCATCAGCGTGATCCGCCGCCCGTACTTGTCCGACGCCAGCCCGAAGAGCAGCGCTCCGACCGGCCGCATCGCCAGCGTCAACAGGATCGCCACCGAGACGGCAGGAACGTCGGTGTGGAATTCCTCGGCGATATATTTGAGAACGAAGACGAGTATGAAGAAATCGAAGGCGTCGAGCGTCCAGCCGAGATAGCTGGCGATGACGGTGTTGCGCTGCTGCGGCGTCAGCCGGCGCAGGCTTTCCAGTGCGGACATCATTGTTCCTCCGTCCGAAAGCGGCGGCGAGGCGGGCAAAGTCCGGATGCCGTCGAAGAGAGGGATCGCCCGGGCGGGCGCGGGTGGTGCTGTGACAGGCAGCATTCGGGAACGTCAGCCATGCTGCCCTTGTTCCATCACGTTTTGCGTGATCGCCACGCTATCGCGCCTCCAGGCTGCGAAAATCCGTTTCCCTTTTGTACTCTTTGCCTCTTCCATTTCGCGCTGACTCTCTCCATATTCCGGCCATGGCCAAATCTCCGAAAAAGTCCCCCGCCCCCGATGGTTTCGAGGAAGCTCCCCAATCCGCGTACGAAGGCGCGCCCCTAGAGGGTTCCGTCGCCGATTGGGTGAAGCAGCTGGAGGCCGATGCGGAGGCATCCGGTGTCGAGACGCAGCGGCAGATCGCCTCCAAGGCCGGCAAGCATCGCAAGAAGGTGGAGATTGCCGCTTCCAAATCCGCGAGGGGCACGTCCATGGGCGGCTCGACCGACCCGAAGACGCGCGCGGCCGCCGGCCTCAACCCGGTCTCCGGCCTCGACGTCTCGCTTGAAGACGCCGCCGCGCTGAAGGCCGGCACAGCGGTGACCGCCACGGTGGAAGCGCTGTCGGCGCTGATCGAGAGCGGCAATCCGCTGTTCAAGGACGGCAAGATGTGGACGCCGCATCGCCCGGCCCGGCCGCCGAAATCCGAAGGCGGCATCGAGATCCGCATGAACTCGGAATACTCACCGGCTGGTGACCAGCCGACAGCGATCAAGGACCTCGTCGAGGGCCTCGACAATGGCGACCGCAGCCAGGTGTTGCTGGGCGTCACTGGCTCCGGCAAGACCTTCACCATGGCCAAGGTGATCGAGGCCACCCAGCGCCCGGCCGTCATTCTGGCGCCGAACAAGACGCTGGCCGCCCAGCTCTACAGCGAGTTCAAGAACTTCTTCCCCGATAACGCGGTGGAATATTTCGTCTCCTACTACGACTACTACCAGCCGGAAGCCTATGTGCCGCGCTCGGATACCTTCATCGAGAAGGAAAGTTCGATCAACGAACAGATCGACCGCATGCGCCACTCCGCCACCCGCTCGCTGCTCGAGCGCGACGATTGCATCATCGTCGCCTCGGTCTCCTGCATCTACGGTATCGGCTCGGTCGAGACCTACACCGCCATGACCTTCCAGATGGAGGTCGGCGACCGCCTCGACCAGCGTCAACTATTGGCCGACCTCGTGGCGCAGCAATACAAGCGCCAGGACATCAACTTCGTCCGCGGCTCCTTCCGTGTTCGTGGCGATACGATCGAAATCTTCCCGGCCCACTTGGAAGATGCGGCCTGGCGCATCTCCATGTTCGGCGACGAGATCGACGCGATCACCGAATTCGACCCGCTCACCGGCCAGAAGACCGGTGACCTGAAGAGCGTGAAGATCTACGCCAACAGCCACTATGTCACCCCGCGCCCGACGCTGAACGGCGCCATCAAGGCGATCAAGGAAGAGCTGCGCCTGCGCCTCGCCGAGCTCGAAAAGGCCGGCCGCCTCTTGGAAGCCCAGCGCCTGGAACAGCGCACCCGCTACGATATCGAGATGCTGGAGGCCACGGGCTCCTGCGCCGGCATCGAGAACTATTCGCGCTATCTCACCGGCCGCAGCCCCGGCGAGCCGCCGCCGACCCTGTTCGAATACATCCCCGACAACGCCCTGCTCTTCATCGACGAAAGCCATGTCACCATTCCGCAGATCGGCGGCATGTACCGGGGCGACTTCCGCCGAAAGGCAACGCTTGCCGAATACGGCTTCCGCCTGCCGTCCTGCATGGACAACCGGCCGCTGCGCTTCGAGGAATGGGACGCGATGCGCCCCGACACCGTCGCCGTCTCGGCCACCCCGGGCGGCTGGGAACTCGACCAGTCCGGCGGCGTCTTCGCCGAGCAGGTGATCCGCCCGACCGGCCTGATCGACCCGCCGGTCGAAGTCCGCTCCGCCCGCAGCCAGGTCGACGACGTGCTCGGCGAGATCCGCGAGACCGCCGCGAGGGGATACCGCACGCTCTGCACCGTGCTCACCAAGCGCATGGCCGAGGACCTCACCGAATATCTGCATGAACAGGGCGTGCGCGTCCGCTACATGCACTCGGACATCGACACGCTGGAGCGTATCGAGATCATCCGCGATCTTCGTCTGGGTGCTTTCGACGTGCTCGTCGGCATCAACCTTCTGCGCGAAGGCCTCGACATTCCCGAATGCGGCTTCGTCGCCATTCTCGACGCCGACAAGGAAGGCTTTCTGCGCTCCGAGACCTCGCTGGTGCAGACCATCGGCCGCGCGGCGCGTAACGTCGACGGCAAGGTCATCCTCTATGCCGACAACATCACCGGCTCGATGCAGCGCGCCATGGACGAAACCGCCCGCCGCCGCGAAAAGCAGGTGGCTTACAACACCGAACACGGCATCACCCCGGAATCGGTGAAGGCGAAGATCTCCGACATCCTCGACAGCGTCTACGAACGCGACCACGTCCGCGCCGACATCTCGGGTGTGTCAGGCAAGGGCTTTGCAGACGGCGGCAACCTCGTGGGCGGCAACCTGCAGACCCATCTCAACGCGCTGGAAAAACAGATGCGCGACGCCGCCGCCGACCTCGACTTCGAAAAGGCCGCGCGCCTGCGCGACGAAATCAAACGCCTCAAAGCCGCCGAACTCGCCGTCATGGACGACCCGATGGCGCGCGAGGAGTCCAAGGCCATGGAAGGCATCAAGCGGAACGCCAAGGCGACCCGCGAGTCCCTTCTCCCTGCGGGGGGTCCGGAGGACGGGACGAGACAAGTGGCTCGTCCCGGGGTGCCCGGCAGGGCGGATGAGGGGGCCACGCCCTCGACCTCCCTCTTCCAGAAACCCACCCTCGACGACATGGGCCCAGGCACCGACACCGCCATCCCGTCCCGCACCTTCCGCCGCAACGACCTCGACGAAATGACCGTCGGCCGCACCGAAAAGCCCGTGTCCGGCAAGCTCCCGGAAAAGCCGGACGCCGCCAAGAGCACCAAGCGCTTCTCCCCCCTGCTCGAAGGCCAACCCGACCGCGACGACCCGCGCCCCCTGGTGCGCGGCAAGACGGGCGTCGGCAGCTATGAGGATGCGGGGGATGTGAAGAGGCAGAAGCGGACGAAGGGCAAGACGGGGCGGCCGGGGCGGTAGGTGGCGGCCCCACCTTGCCAGAAGCGCAGTTGCTGCGAAGATCTGATTTTATTGAGAAGGAGACGCGCCAGGTGTGGCTTCTTTTTCGTCATCAGCGATAGCGCTTGCGACAATCGTACTAACTTTATGAACTAGACTTGATTTAGGACTGTAAATATATTCTTCGCTAATATGTTGCTTGAGGTGCTCCTTCAAAAGCTCCATCTTGGTCTGCGTTCTAAGGTTATATCTATCTGCATCTGACAGCTCTAAACCAGTCTGAGACGCGTACGAAATATCTGTAGCAATAATGCTAACCTTAAACAGGTCTTGTCTTCGCCGATTAATCCCGATGATCTCGGTTATCAGCCTATGCAGCAGCGTATAGCAAACCGCCAGAATGACGGTTGAGACGGCTACGTACGGCACTCTAGATATTAGAAACTCCACTATACTAAAGTTTTCTTGATATACGTAATTTAGTATTTTTTCCGAGTTCATAAACAAACGAAACGTGACGACCGCAATGACGACCAATGGTATTGCGCACAGCTTCCAATATAGGGATACGTTCTTTGAACCCTGAGTAACATATCCAGCAATCTCCGTTGGAAAGAGATTTATATCATTCTCCAATGACCGAAGCTTGTTTTCTTTATTGGATATATCAATTGCAAGTTTTTCAGAGTTACCCGCCATAACATCGTTGTTATTTTTGGCAATCTGGGTTTGCTCGTCTATATTACGCTTAACCGCCTCAGCTATCGCCACCTGCTTCTTTACACTCTCCAAATCCTTACTGTGGCCGTCCACTTCCGCAGTCAGCTTAGATAATTCCGCATTTGCGCTATCAATTTCGGCCTCCAAAGTCTCTATTTCGGCCGTTACTTCGTGCCGCTTCGCTTCAGCGACCCGCGCCCTCTCAAGATACTGATTTAAATATATCTCGATTTTTTCTTTCTCTTTATTTAAATTATGAAATATTGCGGTGACTTCTGAAAAGTGTTTCTGCTCGACACCCGAAACCTCAATGCGCGTTAGCTTGGAGTCCTTAAACCAACTATCGCTCGGCCGAAGGCCAAATCCGCCCACAAATCTATTCAGTTTGAAACGGAAGACCGCTCCGTCGAACCTGACTTTCTCGCTGTTTACGGATTTAGAAAGAAAATCCTCGTAGCTCATTTCGAGCTCGTGATATATTTCATAACCGGTTGCGTACACGTCGATACTTGTTACGTAGATGACTTCATTGAAATCAAAATCCATCCACTCACGGCGTGCCTTGATAAAGCTCCGTTCCTCAGCATTACCGACAAGTTGTGTTGACTTTCTTCCACGATGAGAAAAGAAACTTATATCAATGTTCTTTGCTACCGGCATATCGCTCGGCTGGCTGGTTTGTATCGCCGTTAAATTTAGGCTATCGGGCAACGCAGAGAGTTCCGAAGACATATTAGCAATCCGGTAAAACTATACTTCGGGACGATCCTAAGGTGAGAATCGATAATATTGCAACTCAGAAGAACGTAACCGGCTTTTAATCTACAAGATTATATTTGTGATCCTCAGCCACTTGGTTATCCAATCTGTTCCCGCAGGCCATCCAGAGAACGTAATTGTATCGCTCGGATAATTGCTCGGCCGCCTTAACAGCGAAAATTCTCTCCCCCAAATTTTCCCCGCCCACAAAACCCATGCCATCATCCCCTCGTTCCGTCATCGGATACACCGGCAGGCGTGCCGGCGAGGCAGGACCGGCGCGGGGCGTGAGGGTAGGACGCAAAACCTCACTCACCGGGTCCGCGAAAATGGTCTCCCTCCGGGGCTGGCGGACCATCGCGCTTGCGCGCCTTGTCCGTCGGAGTGCCCTGGACGTGCCTGTGAGGCACACAACGCCGTCGCGAAGTTTGAAAGACGGCTGCAGAGGGACCGGAGTTCGGGCATAAACCGCCGAACGGGGCGCCGGAAGCGCCAGTATTTATAGTTTTTGATGAGGTTCTTTCGAGCGCCCCGTCCGAATTGCCGCCCCTCGGGGTCGGCGCCAGCAGTGCAGGATCAAACCACGGGTGACATCAGCCGCGTGACGGCCTTGCCGCGCGCCCGGATCCAGCTCACGAACCGGAGAGGACCGCAATGCCGCAGCAGCCTGACGACCAACCGGAAAACATACTCCTTGCCCGCCTCGGCCGTGACCGGATCCGCGATCTGGCCGCGCGGACCGCGGAGATGATGTATCTGCCGCAGGAGACCTGCCCCGTCCGCCGCTGCCGCCGCGCCCGCGCCTGCCTGCGGATCGGCCCGGCGCGGTATCTGCCCGTCTGCGTCCCGACGCTGCCTCAGGAATTCACGCCTTGCTACAGCGACTATCTCGGCTGGGCCGCGACCCTCTGCGCGGACGCCCGCGACGGCGAACACGGGCCGCTGTTCGAACTCCTTAACGCGCTGACGCCGCGCCTGCGCGGCAACGCAGCCTGGATCGCCCGACAATGCCTTGCCGATGACGCCGCGGCCCTTGCCTGCCTTGACGCCTCGCTGGCGTTGATCGCCGACGCCGACGCCGCGCCGCCGGTCTTCCAGACCCCGGACGAGGAGAACCGGCAAGCAATGCCCTGATGCAGCACCACTCCCGCTATCGGGATCCAGAATCCCCACCCTGTCCCATCAGGCGCGTTAAACTTGCATCAACGCCCGCGTGGCATATCTCACCACGCGACACGGTAGGAGACATCAATGGCATTCGTCGGCTTCAGGAACACCCACAACCACACGATCTACGTCAATCCGGCCCAGGTGCTCTATGTCTCCACCTATGAGGAAGACGTCTCGATCATCGCCTATGCCGTCTCCGACGCCGCCGGCAAGCCTGTCGTCTCCTATGTCCGGGGCAGCGCCGACATCATCCAGCACAAGCTCGGCACCGCCGGAGCGAAGTGAGATTCTTCGGGGCGCGACGGCAGGGCGGCAAAGTTTCGCCTGTCACCGCCGGGAGACAATAATCTCGACCAAGGGTGCCCGGCCCGCCACGGACGTGAAATTGGGTCCTTCGGATTGCATTTCCGCCCGGAAAAACACTCCTGACGTGCCATTCCGGTACGGAATCCGGAAACGAAACAGCCGCCGTCATCAAAGGTTACCATTCGTCAAGTCTTTGAATCTTTGGCCATTCCCGCTTTGCTTGAACTAATGCGAGAATAATGTCGCTTGCAATTTGCTCCGAATACTGGCACCAATTCGGTACTCGGGCATTTGCATGCCGGTGACTGGACTGATGTGGCTGAGCCTTCTCGCGGGAAGGTGGCGTGGGGGGACCTCACGTGCGTAGACGTTCTTTCCCCGTTCGTGAACTACTCGACTGACCCTTCGCGCGCTGAATTCAGATGAGGGGGCGCGAAAGTGAAAGCCGTCCATTTCCTTTCGGGGGGGTGGATACCAGACAGACTACAGGGAAAAGGACCTATCCCAATGGCCACCAAAGGCGTCGTAAAATTCTTCAACCAGGACAAGGGTTTTGGTTTCATCACTCCTGATGGCGGTGCGAAGGACGTTTTCGTTCACATCTCCGCTCTCCAGGCTTCCGGCATCCAGTCGCTCCGCGAAGGCCAGCAGGTTACCTTCGACACCGAGCCGGATCGCATGGGCAAGGGCCCGAAGGCCGTCAACATCTCGGCCAACTAATTCCGTTTCCGCTTAGGCGGGAATGAGAACGGCGCTCCGCAAGGGGCGCCGTTTTTCGTTGGTCGGTCCGGTAGGCGGTACCCTCGCCTCGCCGCCGGGCGAAATCCGCCATCGCCCCGTCCCCGCGCCTTGAAACCATGCGATGATGCGCTCAAGCGATGAAGGGCAGCGCCGAAACCTCTCCTTCAACCGCACCGGACAAGGAGAACAACGGATCGACAGCCATTTTCACGACCAACAGTGCAACCGGCGTCAGGCGCTGACGGCATCCTCCACTACACCGGAAAAATCCACCGCCGCGAAAGCCGCTGCGATCACCTCCGGCCCGGCCCCGGCCTTCACCGCATCGGTGGAGAGGATCTGCCGGTAGCGCCGCGCGCCCGGCATCCCGGTAAACAGCCCGACCATATGCCGCGCCACCTGCTGCAGTCGGCCGCCATCGGCGATGTGCCGCGCCGCGTAGTCCATCATCCGGTCGCGCAGAAGCGCCCAGTCGAAGGCCTGCGCCTCCGCCCTGAAGAAACGGTGATCGACATCGGCCAGCACGCCGGCATTCTGATAAGCCGCCCGCCCGAGCATCACGCCATCGACATGCCGCAGATGCTCTTCCGCCTGATCCAGCGTCTGGATGCCGCCATTGATGCCGATGAACACATCCGGCCGTGCCTGCTTGGTGCGGTAGACGATGTCGTAATCGAGCGGCGGAATCTCGCGGTTTTCCTTCGGCGACAAGCCCTTCAGCCAGGCCTTGCGGGCATGGATCCAGATCGCGTCGGCGCCGGCGTCGAGCACCCGGTCGAGAAGATCGGGCAAAGCCTTTTCCGGTTCCTGCTCGTCCACCCCGATCCGGCACTTGAAAGTGACGGGCACCGAAGAGACCTGCTTCATCGCCCGGATGCAATCCGCCACGACATCAGGCGTCAACATAAGGCAGGCCCCGAAGGTGCCCGATTGCACCCGGTCCGAGGGACAGCCGACATTGAGATTGATCTCGTCGTAGCCGTAAGGCGCCGCGATCTCCACCGCCTTCACCAGCTTCTCCGGATCGGACCCGCCCAGCTGCAACGCCACCGGATGCTCGGCGGCGTCGAACGACAGCAACCGCTCGCGCGGCCCATGAATGATCGCGTCGGCCACGACCATTTCCGTGTAGAGCAGCGCATTGCGGCTGATCTGCCGGTGGAAATAACGGCAATGTCTATCCGTCCAGTCGATCATGGGTGCGACAGCGAAGACCGGCCGCTTCGTTTCGAGCGCCTGTTTGTAGAAATGCGATGGTGTCATGCCGCGCTCATAGCGCAAAGCGCGCGAAAACGCCAGTTTTCCAGCGCAGGGCAGCAATGCCGGAACGCGCGTACCGCCACCCCGCCTTCCACGCTTTCCCCCCGCTTGCTTTTGCGGCTAAGATGATCGGACTCAAGGAAACAGCAAGAGCATCTCATGTCCCTCTCCTCTTCCGTCCCGGCCGCCGGCACTGTCATTCCCCTGCCCGCCCCCGTCCTCCTCCCCGTCGAAGGCACCACCGATCGTTTTCCGGTCCGCCGCGTCTATTGCGTCGGCCGCAACTATGCCGACCACGCCATCGAGATGGGCCATGACCCGAGCCGCGAGCCGCCCTTCTTCTTCCAGAAGAACGCCGACAATCTCCTGTCTGACGGCAAGGACTTCCCCTACCCGCCGCTGTCTGATGACGTCCATTTCGAGGTCGAATGCGTGCTGGCGCTGAAGGCGGGCGGCAAGGATATCGCGCTCGAAAACGCGCTCGATTGTGTCTACGGCTATGGCGTCGGCATCGATTTCACCCGCCGCGACCTGCAGGCCGAAGCCAAGAAGCTCGGCCGCCCGTGGGAGCTGGCGAAAGCCTTCGAACACTCCGCTCCGGTCTCTTCGATCGTGCCGGCCGCAAAGCTCGGCCATCCCGATGCCGGCCGCGTCTGGCTCGATCTGAACGGCAAGCGCGTGCAGGATGGCGATCTCAACCAGATGATCTGGAAGGTGCCTGAAATCATCGCCGAACTCTCGAAACTGTTCGAACTCGCCCCCGGCGACGTGATCATGACCGGCACGCCGGCTGGCGTCGGCGCGGTGAAGCGCGGCGACCATATCGATTGCGGCATCGACGGTATCGCCAAGCTGTCGATCGACGTCGCCTAAGGAGAAACAACCATGCCGATCTATGCGCTCTCGGGCCACGAACCGGATTTGCCGCCGTCAGGCACATACTGGATCGCGCCCGATGCGCATGTGATCGGCAAGGTCACACTCGGCACCGATGTCGGCGTCTGGTTCGGCGCGGTGCTGCGCGGCGACAACGAGCCCATCACGGTCGGCGCGGCGAGCAATATCCAGGAAGGCGCCATGCTCCACACCGATCCCGGTTATCCCGTCACGATCGGCGAAGGCTGCACCATCGGCCACCACGCCATCGTCCATGGCTGCGAGATCGGCAACAATTCGCTTGTCGGCATGGGCGCTACGGTGCTGAACGGCGCGAAGATCGGCAACAACTGCCTCGTCGGCGCCAATGCGCTGGTGACGGAAGGCAAGGAATTCCCCGACAACTCGCTGATCGTCGGCTCACCCGCCCGCGCCATCCGCACCCTCGACGACAAGGCGATCGAAGGCCTCAGGCGCTCGGCGGAAAAATACGTCGGGAACTGGCAGCGTTTCGCGCGCGATCTGAAGCGGCTCGACTGATTACGCCGCGCAAGCCTCGCAAAGCCCGCGGATCTCGATCGTCGTCTTCTCGGCCTTGAACTTCTTGCCCTTGGTCCAGTCCATCAGGCGATGGTCGACCTCGTGGTCGTGGAATTCCATCACCTGGCCGCAACTCTCGCAGATGGCGAAGGCGACGATGCCGTGGCTGTGGCAGTTCTCGCCGGGATGCGCGCAGGCGACGAAGGAGTTGATGCTCTCCAGCCGGTGCACGACGCCATATTCGAGCAGCTTCTCCAGCGCCCGGTAGACCTGCAGCGGCGCGCGAAAGCCGTGGTCGCGCAGCTTGTCGAGAATGGTGTAGGCGCTGAGCGGGCCGTCGGCCTTCTCCAGAACGTCGAAGACAAGCGCCTGGTTCTTGGTCAGTGCGGGTGCGCTCATGAGCCTTGTCCTTCCGTGACGGCCTGGCCGCGCCCGAGCTTGGGCAGCAGGCTGAGAATGAAGAGAATGAGAGCCGCGACGACGATCGAAGGGCCCGACGGCGTGTCGTAGGTGAGCGAGCCGAACAGCCCGCCGACGACGGCAACAGCCCCGATCAGCGAGGCGAGCACCGCCATGATCTCGGGCGTCGACGAAAAGCGCCGGGCAGCGGCGGCCGGAATGATCAGCAGCGAGGTGATCAGCATGATGCCGACGATCTTCATGGCGATGGCGATGACGACGGCCATCAGCAGCATGAAGAACAGCCGCGCCCGCTCCGGCTTCAGCCCTTCGGCCTCGGCAAGCTCGGGATTGACGGTCGAGGCAAGCAGCGGCCGCCACAGCCAGGCGATCGCACCGAGCACCAGAATGCCGCCGCCCCAGATGAAGGCGATATCGGCCTTGGAGACGGCGAGGATATCGCCGAACAGGAAGGCGATGAGATCGATGCGCACCCACGTCATGAAGGCGACCATGACAAGCCCGATCGCCAGCGTCGCATGCGAGAGAATGCCGAGCAGCGCATCGGCCGAGAGAGCCTGCCGCTTCTGCAGCAAGAGCAGCAGGATCGAGACGGCGGCCGCCACCACGAAGACCGAGAGCGTCAGGTTGAACTGCATGAGCAGCGATAACGTCACGCCGAGCAGCGCCGAATGCGAGATCGTATCGCCGAAATAGGCCATGCGCCGCCAGATGATGAAGCAGCCGAGCGGCCCTGTCGTCAGCGCCAGGCCGACGCCGGCAATGATGGCGCGGACGAAGAAATCGTCAAACATGGCGCTCTCCCGCCGAATGCTTATGCCCGTGCCCGTCATCGGTCGTATGATGGTGAGCGTGGTCATGGCCAGCATGCCCATGGTCGTGAGCATGATCATGCGAGTGATCCGAATGATCATGGTGGTCATGACCATGGCCGTGGTGGTGGCCATCGTCGGGGTGGCAATGATCCGTCACCGAGCCATCCGCATGCAGAACGCGGCCATCGGGGAGATGCGTATGATCGTGATCGTGACTATAGACGGCAAGCGACTGCGCCGCGCGGCTGCCGAACAGGCGCACATATTCCGCACTCTGCGTCACCGCCTGCGGCGTGCCCCGGCAGCAGACATGGCCGTTGAGGCATATCACGGTATCGGTCGCCGCCATCACGACATGCAGGTCGTGCGAGATCAAAAGAATGCCGCATCCCGTCGTGTTGCGGATCGTCTTGATCAGGTCGTAGATGGCGATCTCGCCGGAAAAATCGACGCCCTGCACCGGCTCGTCGAGCACCAGCAGATCAGGCTTGCGGGCAATGGCTCGCGCCATCAGCGCCCGCTGGAATTCGCCGCCGGAGAGATGCTGCACCTCGGCATTGATCATATGCGCGAGGCCGACGGCATCGAGCGCCTCGTTCATGTCGCTTGCCGAAAGCGGCCCTGTCAGCGTCATCAGCCGGCGCACCGTCAGCGGCAGCGTCCAGTCGATGGCAAGCTTCTGCGGGACATAGCCGACCTTGAGACCGGAGGCGCGCGTCACCTTGCCCTCGTCGGCCTTCATCACGCCGATCGCCGTCTTCACCGTCGTCGATTTGCCGGAGCCATTGGGGCCGATCAGCGTCACGATCTCGCCGCGCGAGACGGAAAAATCGACGCCGCGAACCAGCCAGCGGCCGTTTCTGCGGACACCGACATTGGAAAGCGAGACGAGCGGCCTCGCCTCGGAATTTGCGGGTAATGGCATCATTTTTCCGAAAGTGCTGTTGCGCCCTGCTATCGCACACGTTATAGCATAACGCAATTGATGTAATAACATTACCTATGCAATTCAAGCGGAGCATGCACATGAAACTCGCGACCGGCCTTTCCCTGGCGCTACAAGGGCTCGCACTCCCGGCCCTCCTCCTTGCCGGCACGGCCCACGGCGCCGACGCCCCCGTCGTCGTCACCTCGATCAAGCCGGTGCATTCGCTGGTCTCCGCCATCATGCAGGGCGTCGGCACGCCGGAGCTGATCGTCGACGGCGCCGCCTCCCCGCACACCTATTCGATGAAGCCCTCCAACGCCAAGGCGCTGCAGGAAGCCAAGGTGGTCTTCTGGGTCGGCCCCGGCATGGAAGCCTTCCTGGAGAAGCCGCTGGAAGCGCTCGGAGAGGATGCCAGCGTCGCCGAGCTCGACAAGGCACCGGGCCTGACCAAGCTGAAGTTCCGCGAAGGCGGCGCCTTCGAGGCGCATGACGACGGCGACGAGGATCATGACGGAGATGCGCATGAAGCCGGCCATGACCATGCCGAAAAGGCAGGCGATCACGATCACGCCAAGGAAGGGGCCGCTCATGATCACGCATCCGAAGCGCATGACGATCACGACCATGACCACGGCCACGGCGCCTTCGACACCCACCTCTGGCTCGACCCCGAAAACGCCAAGGCAATGGCCGCCGAGATCACCACGACGCTTGTCGCCGCCGACCCCGCCAATGCCCTTGCCTACCAGGCCAATGCCGAGGCGCTGAACGCCAAGCTCGACGCGCTCGACAAGGAAATCTCCGGCATCGTATCACCGGTCAAGGACAAGCCCTTCATCGTCTTCCACGACGCCTACCAGTATTTCGAAAACCGCTATCATGTGCGCGTCGCGGGTTCGATCACCGTCAGCCCGGAAACCATCCCCGGTGCCGAACGGATCGCCGAGATCCACAAGAAGGTATCGGACCTCGGCGCCACCTGCGTCTTCGCCGAGCCGCAGTTCCAGCCGCGTCTGGTCGATGTCGTGCTCGAGGGCACCAAGGCCAAGGCCGGCGTGCTCGATCCCGAAGCCGCAACGCTTGATGCCGGCCCGGATCTCTATTTCAAGCTGATGCGCGGGATCGCCAACAATCTCAAGGATTGCCTGTCACGCGAAAGCTGATACCGGCCCCACCGCATATCGAAAAAGGCGGGCACACAGTCCGCTTTTTTCAGGTCCATAGATGTAATATTATAACATTAACTGGAGATCACAATGAACAGGAAACTGCCGGTCACCGTCCTCTCCGGCTTCCTCGGCGCCGGTAAGACGACGCTGCTGAACCACATATTGGCGAGCCGCGATGGGCTGCGCGTCGCCGTCATCGTCAACGACATGAGCGAGGTCAATATCGATGCGGCGCTGGTGCGCGATGGCGGCGCCAACCTGTCACGCACGGATGAGGCTTTGGTCGAGATGACCAACGGCTGCATCTGCTGCACGCTGCGAGACGACCTCCTGAAGGAAGTCCGTCAGCTCGCCGAGCAGAAACGCTTCGACTACTTGCTGATCGAATCCACGGGTATCGCCGAGCCCCTGCCCGTCGCCACCACCTTCGAGTTCCGCGATGAGGACGGCATGAGCCTGTCCGATGTCGCCGAGCTCGACACCATGGTCACCGTCGTCGATGCCGCCGGCCTGCTTGCCAACTACGCCTCAACCGATTTCCTCGGCGATCGCGGCGAGACGGCGGGTGATGGCGATGTCAGAACGGTGATCGACCTCTTGGTCGAGCAGATCGAATTCGCAGACGTCGTGATCCTCAACAAGGTCGGCACCGCCACCGCCGAGCAGCTCCAGGCCGCCCGCCAGATCGTCGTCGGCCTGAACCCGGATGCCCGACTGATCGAGGCCGATTTCGGCAAGGTCCGGCCGCAGGAGGTACTCGGCACCGGCCTGTTCGACATCGACAAGGCCGAGACCCACCCGCTCTGGTACAAGGAGATGCATGGCTTCAACGACCATGTGCCGGAAACCGAGGAATACGGCATCCGCTCCTTCGTCTATCGCGAGAAGCGCCCCTTCGATCCGGCAAAGCTGCAGCGCTTCTTCAACACGGCCTGGCCGGGCGTGGTGCGCGCCAAGGGCTTCTTCTGGCTGGCGACCCGGCCGCATCATGCCGGCGAAGTCAGCCAGGCCGGCGCAATCCTGCGCACCAGCCGCATGGGCACATGGTGGTCGGCGGTGCCGAGGGAGCGCTGGCCGACCGATCCGCGCTTCATGACCGCGATCGGCCCCTACCTGCACCCCGTCTGGGGCGACCGCCGGCAGGAGATCGTCTTCATCGGCGCCGACCCGATGGACGAAGCCTGGATCCGCGAGCGTCTCGACGCATGTCTTGTCGGTGCCGTGGACTTCACGCCCGACAAATGGCGCGACATGCCCGACCCGTTCGCCCGCTGGGGAGAGCAAGCCGCATGAAGGCGCAAGCGATCAGGAGATATCAATGCGTCTGCGAGGAATGCGACCCGCTGCCGCCGATCGAGGGGCTGGCAGCACCACCCGAGCCCGAAGAGCGCAGGCCCGGCACCGGCGTCCTCGGCCGGCTGGCGGCGCGGCTGTCGCGCAACACGCCGGAAAGGCAGACATGAAAAAGGGCGGCCGAAGCCGCCCTTCCCACACAAGTCACGTCAACCGATCAGCGGCCGGTGACGATGCTGGAGATCACATTGCTGGCGATGCTGATCATCAGGTAGTCGTTGTTGACCTGCACCCAGCGATAGCCGCGCGGCGGCGGTGCGAGACGGTGGCTGCGATAGTCGCGCACTTCGCGCATGTTGCGGCGCTCTGCAGGGCTCATGCGATGGCCGCGGCTCCACTTGTACTTCGTGACATGAACATCGCGATGCACGACGACGGGGCGGCGGTGATCCTGGGCGCTGGCTTCGGTCGCGGCAACCAGCGGGGCGGCCAGGAAAGAAGCGGAGAGAAGAACGGCAAACATCTTTTTCATCGGGGTTTCCTCGTGTTGAACACGCCCCGAACCTAGACCCGAAATGATGAACCGAAACTGAAAGTTAGATTAAACTTGTGTAATAAAAACACATACTTGAAAGCATATATTAAATTAGCATATGCGATATTTCCAGCAAATCCAGGCCATGTCGCATGCTGTCACAGTTCCTCGTAGTTGAACCAGTCGAAGTCGGCCGTCTTCGCCCGACCCGATGTATCGAAGGCGAAAACGCCGGCGAACGCCCCGGTGAACGAACCATGCTCGCCGCGCCCGCCCTCGTCCGACACGACGCCGGCGTCGAGCACCGGCCCAATCGCCCGCCACGCGCCCATGCCCTCGGTCTGCCAGAAAAACTGCAGATCGTTATCGCGGATTTCCATCGAAAGCTGGACCCGGCCGCCGGCGGGAAGCGCCTCGCCGCTGCCTGCGGGAAAGCTCAGCCGTCCGTTCGGATAGTCGCCGTCGCAGGACAGGATCGTCACGCAACGCCCGAGCTTTTCGTGCAGCGTCACCGCTACCGCGTGGAACTTGTGCCTGTTGTAATAGTGCGTCAGCCCGGCCACCTGCTGGTAGGTGTCGGGATCGAACTCGACGACAGTCTCGGCCCTGAAACTGTGATGCTCCTGCCGCCGCGCCACCAGCGCCTGCTCGAACCACGAGCCGACGCTTTCACGGGCGATCAGCCTGAGATGGCCGGGACGCTCCGTGAGGTTGAAGATTCGCTCCGGCTTCGGCGTGCGCAACCACTGGAAATCGGCAGGCAACGCACCGCCGTCGAAACTGTACTCGCTGCGGACAGGCTTCTCGCGGAGAACCGCGCCGCCAAGGCCTGACACCTCGACATCGGGCACCGTCGTGCCGTTCTCGAGATAGAGCCAGCCGTCTTCCTTCCAGACGCACTTCTGCAGGCTGGTCTCGCGTCCCAGCGTGCAGCGCCGCTTGGGCGGCAACGGCCGGCCGCAGAGATGCGTGTGGTACACCTGACCATCTGGCGTCTCGACATACTGCCCATGCCCTGCCCGCTGCAGGATCGCCTCGGGATTGTTCTTCGAGGTGATGAGATGCTTGTTCGGGTGCATTTCATAGGGACCGCCGATGTCGCGCGACCGCGCCATGGTCACCGCGTGATCGTAACCCGTGCCACCCTCTGCGGTGGTCAGATAATAATAGCCGTTGCGCTTGAAGAGATGCGGCCCTTCGACCAGCCCGAGCGAGCTGCCGGCGAATATGTTGCTGATCGGCCCCTTCAGCGATTTCGTTTCCGCATCCCATTCCTGCATGAGGATACCGTCGAAGGCGGGAGACTTCGGCGCGCCGCCAAAGCTCTCGGTGCGGTGGTTCCACTGCATGTTGAGGAACCACTTGCGGCCGTCATCGTCGTGGAACAGCGACGGGTCGAAGCCCGACGAGTTCACGTATACCGGCTCCGACCATTCGCCCTCGATCGTTGGCGAGGTCACGATGTAATTATGCGCATCCTTGAAGTTGCCGTCGAAGCGCTTGACGTCGGTATAGACGAGCCAGAACAGCCCGTCGGCATAGGAGAGACAGGGCGCCCAGACGCCGCAGCTATCGGGATTGCCGCGCATGTCGAGCTGCGAGCCCCGCTCCAGCGGCCGGCGCACCAGCGTCCAGTTCATCAGGTCGCGCGAGTGATGGATCTGCACGCCGGGATACCACTCGAAGGTCGAGGTCGCGATGTAGTAATCCTCGCCGACACGGCAGATCGACGGGTCCGGATTGAAGCCCGGCAGGATCGGATTGCGGATCATGGTGACGTCTCCTCCCAGACGCGCGCATTTTCTGCGGCACGTACATCACATCGGATATGAAAAACGCCCGGAAGATCGTTCCGGGCGCGTTGGCTTATTCGCGTTCTGCGGACTTGGCCCAGAGATTGATGTCAGCCTCGCGGGCGTAACCATCGATCTCCTTCAGTTCCTCGGCGGTGAACTCCAGATTGTCGAGCGCCTTGACGCAGTCGACGATCTGCGACGAGCGGCTGGCGCCGATCAGCGCGGAGGTCACGCGGTCGCCGCGCAGCACCCAGGCGATCGCCATCTGCGCCAGCGTCTGGCCACGACGTTCCGCGATCTCGTTGAGCTTGCGGATGTTGTCGATGATCTGAGGACGGATGAAGTCCTTCTTGAGGAAGTGGTTCTGCGCCGCGCGGCTGTCCTCAGGGATGCCGCCGAGATACTTCGTCGTCAGCATGCCCTGCGCCAGCGGCGAGAACACGATCGAGCCCATGCCGACCTCGTCGAGCGTATCGAGCAGCTTGTCGCCCTCGACCCAGCGGTTGAGCATCGAATAGCTCGGCTGATGGATCAGGCACGGTGTGCCGAGATCCTTGAGTATGGCGGCGGCTTCGCGCGTGCGCTGCGAGTTGTAGGACGAGATGCCGACATAAAGCGCGCGGCCGGAGCGCACGATGTGGTCGAGCGCGCCACAGGTCTCTTCCAGCGGCGTATCCGGGTCGAAGCGGTGCGAGTAGAAGATATCGACATAGTCGAGACCCATGCGCTTCAGGCTCTGGTCGCACGACGCGATCAGATACTTGCGGCTGCCCCACTCGCCGTAAGGGCCCGGCCACATGTCGTAGCCGGCCTTGGACGAAATGATCAGCTCGTCGCGCAGGCCGGAAAATTCGGTGCGCATGATCTCGCCGAAGGCCGTCTCGGCGCTGCCGGGAGGCGGGCCGTAATTGTTGGCGAGGTCGAAATGGGTGATGCCGAGATCGAATGCCGTGCGGCACATGTCGATCTTGCGGTCATGCGGCGTGTCGCCGCCGAAATTGTGCCAGAGGCCGAGCGAAACGGCCGGCAGCTTCAGGCCGGAACGGCCCGTGCGGTTGTACTTCATTTTCGAATAGCGGTCGGAAGCCGGTTGCCAGCTCATATGTCCTCATCCCTCGTATACAGAAACGGCGCGGGTTCGTCGCCCGCGCCGGACCATAGACCTTTAGGCACGTACTTCAAGAGTGCCCATCACTTCAGAAGAGCCTGCGCCTCTTCGATGCCGAGCGCGGCGGGCTGCGTGCAGGTGGTCGTCAGCTCGATGAAGCGGCCTTCCTCGCCCGACTTCAGGATCGAGGTCATGACGTCGACGCCATGCAGCGTGCGATCGAGCGAGCAACGCGCATCGCGGCCCTCGATGATCGCGATTGCCATGTCGGCGAGACCCGCCGTGCGATAGTTGGCGCGCGGTCCCTGCGGGCTCTCCTGGTTGAAGATGCCGAAAGGATGCTCCCAGCCGTCGAGCGGCTTGATGTCCTTGTCCTTGCCGCTCGCCTCGACGACGCCGCCGAAGAAGTTCGGATCAGGCACGTAGAGCGAACCCTCGGTGCCGTAGAGCTCCATGTTGGCGTGGCGGTGGGACCAGACATCCCAGCTCGCGGTCAGCGTGACCGTCGCGCCGTTCACGAACTCCAGGATCGCCTGGATGGTCGTCGGCGTTTTTACCGGGATGACTTCGCCGTTGCGCGGCTCGCTGGTGATCGTGCGGGTCGGCGATGCCATGGAGGTCATCGCGCCAACGCGCTTCACCGGACCGATCAGGTTGATCAGGTTGGCGATGTAATAAGGGCCGAGATCGAGGATCGGGCCGCCGCCGGGCAGGAAGAAGAAGTCCGGGTTCGGGTGCCACATCTCCATGCCGGGGCTCATGACATAGCACGCGCCGGAGGTGACACGGCCGATGCCGCCCTCGTCGATATACTTGCGGGCGAGCTGATGCGCACCACCGAGGAAGGTGTCGGGCGCGCAACCGACGGAGAGGTTCTTCTCCTTGGCAATGCGGCGCAGTTCCTCACCCTGCTCGAGGGTGAGAACCAGCGGCTTTTCCGAATAGACATGCTTGCCAGCTTCGAGGATCGACTTCGAAACCGGGAAATGCGCATCCGGGATGGTGAGGTTGACGACGACGTCGACCTCGTCATTGGCGAGAAGTTCGTCGATCGTCTGTGCCTTCACGCCGTATTCCTCGGCGCGGGCTTCGGCGGCCTGCATGTTGAGGTCGGCGCAGGCGACGACCTTGAGGCCCTTGAACAGCGGGGCCAGCGAAAAATAGGTGGTGGAGATGTTGCCGCATCCGATGATGCCGACGCCAAGTTCCTTGGTCATGATGGTCCTCAGTAGGTCTTGAAGGATGCGATCGAGCGGGTGATCAGGCGATCGATATCGGCGGGATTGTCATGCTCGACGACGTAGTGCTTGGTCTTGGTACCCTTCAGCGCCGCGACGAGCTTCGGCCAATCAAGCGTGCCGTGGCCGACATCCGCCCAGCCGTCTTCGTTCTTGTTCTCACCAGCGGGCGCGATGTCCTTGACGTGCGCCGAGGTGATGCGGGAACCGAGCTTCTCGATCCATGCGAAGGGATCGGCACCGCCGCGAACGACCCAGGCGATATCCGCTTCCCAGGAAATGTCGGGCGCGCCTTCGAAGATGCGCTCGATCGGCAGCGAGCCGTCGGCGAGCTTCACGAATTCGAAGTCGTGGTTATGCCAGCCGAACTCGTAGCCTGCATCCTTGTAGGGCTTGCTCATTTCCTGCAGGCGCTTGCCGAAGGCCAGCCAGCCGGCGCCATCGGTCGGGCGCTCATCGGCCGCCAGATGCGGCGCATAGATGGAATCCATGCCGAGGATCTTGGCAATGTTCAGCGACTTCTTGACTTCGCCGTCGAGGAAATCGGGGCTGAAGTGGCCGCTCGCCATGGTGAGGCCGTTCTTGTCGAGTTCGGCGCGCAGGCCCTTGAGGCCGGCATCGTCGAGATCGGCATAGATGCCACCGAAGCCTTCGACTTCCTGATAGCCGGCCTTGCCGAGCTTTTCGAAGATTGCCGAATAGGGCTGGAAGTTGCGGGCGCTATAAAGCTGGAAACTCAGTTTCGTCATAATATCCTCCTCGGGCCTCGTGCCCATTCATTTCAATCAGGATCAATCCACGGACTGACAGGATTGCAGGTCGTAGAAACGGAAGTCCGGCAGGGCGCCATCAACAAGCGGCGTGGCCGGGGTGAAGGTGATGCGGCGCGTCTCGCCCGCCGCCAGATCGAAGGCATTGTCGGAATACTTGCCGTCGGTCTCGGTCTCGATCATCACGAAGAGCGCAAGTCCCTTCGCGGTGACGTTGAGGCAGACGGAGCCGTCCTCCTCGACATATTCGTGCGTGACCATCAGGCCCGCCGGTTCGAGCTCCAGCGCCTTGTAGGTGCCGTGCACATAGTGCCCCTCGCCGCCCATGCCGTTCGACGCCGTGAAGCGCCAGGCAAGCAGCGTACCCGAGGGGATCTCGGAGACGTCGATGCTGGTAGCCGTCACCGCCGCGTCCGGCGTGCAGACCGCCTGCACATCCTTGAGGTGCTTGCGCTCGCCCTTCATGTCGATGATCGAGACCGACAGGTCGATGCTGACGTCATCAAGCGTGTCGTTGACCAGCGAGAAGCGGATCTGCTTGCCGTCGTCCGATGGGATGGCGGCAACCGCGACCGGCTGGAAGAAGCGCTTGACCAGATAGTGCATCGCCTTCCAGCGGCCGCCGTAATCAAGGCTCGACCACGAGGCCACCGGCCAGGTGTCGTTGAGCTGCCAGTAGATCGTACCCATGCAATGCGGCTTCAGCGACCGCCAGTATTCCACCGCCGTCTTGATCGCGAGACCCTGCTGGATCTGGCTGAGATAGACGAAGTTCGGGAAATCCTTCGGGAAGCGGAAATAGCGGAACATGGTGCCGGCGATCCGCTCGTTGCCGCCAGCGTTCTTCTGGTGCAGCTCCATGACCGGAGACGCGACGTTCATGTCCTTGGCCTCGGCATAGGTCTTGATAACAGGCAGCGAGGTGTAGGACTGGAAGCCGAATTCCGAGCAGAATCGCGGGCGAACGGAACGGTAATTGTCGAACGACTTGTTCTCGTGCCAGACCGACCAGTAGTGCATGTCGCCAGAGCCATCGGCATGCCAGGCATCGCCGAAATCGAGATAGCCGGAAGCCGGGCTCGACGGCCACCAGATCGCATCCAGAGCCGCCTTCTTCATGGCCTGCTCGATCACCCGGTTGAGGCGGTCGTAGGAGACGAGATAGCGGTCACGATCCTTGCGCGATTCCTCGAACCATGTGAGCGCGCCGACGAGCTCGTTGTCGCCGCACCAGAGTGCAATCGACGGATGCGAGTTCAGACGGCGAACCTGGTAGTCGACCTCGAGCGCGACATTGTCGAGGAAGTCCTCGGTCGAGGGATAGAGGTTGCAGGCGAACATGAAGTCCTGCCAAACCATGAGGCCGAGACGGTCGCAGAGATCGTAGAAATGATCATGCTCATAAAACCCGCCGCCCCAGACGCGGATCATGTTCATGTTGGCGGACTTGGCCGATTGCAGCAGGTCCTCGGTCTTCTCGGGCGACGACAGCGAAAACAGTGCGTCGGCCGGGATCCAGTTGGCGCCGCGGCAGAAAATCTCGCGACCATTGACCTTCAGCGCGAAACGGGCGCCTGCAGCGTCAGGCGTGGTGATGAGCTCGACGGTGCGCAGACCGATCTGCTTGGTAACGGCATCGGAAGGCAGATCGACGGTCAGCGCATAAAGCGCCTGCTCGCCGCTGCCCGCCGGCCACCAGAGGCGCGGCTTGTCGATCTCGAACACGTGGTTGACGACAGTCTCGCCGGCGCTGACGCCGACATCGAGGCGCACCCGCTCGCCATCGAGCGAAAAATGCACGGGAACGATGCCTGGGTTCTTGGAGAACAGCGTCGCCGTGACCTTGAGATCGACGGAACCGTCGAGATTGTGCACCTGCTGCGTCGTCACATGCTCGATGCGGGCGGTGTCGAGGCGACGCAGAGCGATCGTACCGTAAAGCCCGAGCGGCGCGATCGCGATGTTCCAATCCCAGCCGAAATGGCACTGCGGCTTGCGCAGCATGTTGCCGTTGGGGATCGGCGAATTGCCGGTCGAATAGGGAATGTAAAACGGCTGCTTGCCTTGGCGATCGGCACCCGCCGCGATGCTCGAATGCAGCACGATGCGCATGACGTTCTCGCCGGATTTCAGATGGCTGCTGACATCTGGGCGATAGCGGCGGAAGCTGTTGTCGGCGACGAGCGCCGGCGAGCCGTTGATGAAGACCGCCGCGACCGTGTCGAGATAGTCGATGTCGAGATACCAGTCGCCATCGGGCTCCGACACCGTGAAGCTGCGCTCGATCGACCAGTCGCGATGCGCCACCCACTGCACGACCTCTTCGTTGCGGCCGAAATAGGGATCGGGGATGAGCTTGGCGGCATGCAGCGCCGAATGCACGTCGCCCGGAAGCGTGATCGGCGCGGTGATTTCACCATCCGTGGAGGTGAGCTTCCACGAGCCTGAGAGGTCGAGGTTGAACCCGTTGGTGGGCAAGGATGTCATAGCACTGTCCGATCAGGCCGCTCTTGGGAGAACCCGTCACCGGGCTGCGACCGAATGTGGTATTGGAAGAACGGGCGGAACCGCTTGGGACGGCCCCGCCCGCAGCGTAGTCGTCTAAAGGCGCAGTTCCGTCTCGGCGTCGAAGATCGACGCCAGCGACATGTCGAAGCCGAGCTTGACGGCGGAGCCGGGACTGAAGCGGCGGGCGCCGTTGATGCGCACCGACATCGTATGCCCGGCATGCTTCAGCCAGAGCAGGTTGTCGGCGCCCATCGGCTCCTCGATATCCACGGTCGCGTCGTGAACCTCGGCGCCGAGGTTCTCGTTGACCTTGATATGCTCCGGCCGCACGCCGAGCGTCACCTTCCGGCCCGGCTGCAGCGGCCCGCTCGCCTCATAGGCATCGACGTTGAAATCGACACCATTGGCGGTGAACACGGTGGCGTCGCCCCGCTTGGCGATCTCGCCGCGCAGGAAGTTCATCGACGGCGAGCCGATGAAGCCGGCGACGAACAGGCTGCGCGGCTTGTTGTAGATCGTCGTCGGATCGGCAAGCTGCTGGATCTCGCCGTTCTTCATGATCGCGATGCGGTCGGCGAGCGTCAGCGCCTCGATCTGGTCGTGGGTGACGTAGATCATCGTGTTTTTCAGCGACTGGTGCAGCCGCTTGATCTCGACGCGCAGCTCCGAACGCAGCTTGGCGTCGAGGTTGGAGAGCGGCTCGTCGAACAGGAACACATCGACATCGCGCACCAGAGCACGGCCGATCGCCACGCGCTGCCGCTGGCCGCCGGAAAGCTCCGCCGGCTTGCGCTTCAGGAGCGGCTGAATCTGCAGGATTTCGGAAGCCCTGGCCACGCGCTTGTCGATATCGGATTGCGGAATCTTGGCGACCTGCAGGCCGAAGGAGAGGTTCTTCTCCACCGTCATCTGCGGATAAAGCGCGTAGGACTGGAACACCATGCCGATGCCGCGGTCCTTGGGCTCTTCCCAGGTGACGTTGCGGCCCTTGATGTGGATCTGTCCCTCGCTGATGTCGAGCAGGCCGGCGATGCAGTTGAGCAGGGTCGACTTGCCGCAGCCGGACGAGCCGAGCAGCACCAGGAACTCGCCGTCATTGATCTCGAGGTTGAGATCCTTGAGCACGCTGACGGCGCCGAAGTTCAGCGAAAGGTCTTTGATGGAAACGCTTGAATTCATGGATCAGCCTTTCACTGCGCCGGCGGCGATGCCGCGGACGAACAGACGTCCCGACACGAAATACACGACGAGCGGCACCAGACCCGTGAGGATCGTTGCGGCCATGTTGACGTTGTATTCCTTCACGCCCTGGACGGAATTGACGATGTTGTTGAGCTGCACGGTCATCGGATAGGTATCCGGCCGGGTGAAGACCACGCCGAACAGGAAGTCGTTCCAGATGCCGGTGATCTGCAGGATCATGGCGACCACGAAGATCGGCAGCGACATCGGCACCATGATCTTCAAAAAGATCTGCCAGAAGCCGGCGCCATCGACGCGGGCGGCCTTGAACAGCTCCTGCGGCAGCGATGCGAAGTAGTTGCGGAAGAGCAGCGTCAGGATCGGCATGCCGAAGATCGAATGCACGATGATGAGGCCGGTCAGCGTCCCGTAGATGCCGATCTCCCTGAGCACGATGACGATCGGATAGATCATCACCTGGTAGGGAATGAACGCGCCGATGACGAGGATCGAGAAGAACAGCTCGGAACCCTTGAAGCGCCAGTTGGCGAGCGCATAGCCATTGACCGAGGCAATTGCGATCGAGACGACGACCGAAGGCACGGTGATCCTCACCGAGTTCCAGAACCCGCGCGAGAGACCGTCGCAGTTGAGCCCTGTGCAGGCTGTCGCCCAGGCCTTTACCCACGGCTCGAAGGTGATTTCCATCGGCGGCGAGAAGATGTTGCCCATGCGGATTTCGGGCATGCCCTTCAGCGACGTGACGATCATCACGTAGAGCGGCAGCAGATAGTAGGCGGCGGCGACGAACAGCGTGCCGTAGAGCATGATGTTGCGTGGCGAGAGCACCCGCTTCGGCTTCGGACCGTTGGGTCCGTCGAAGGACTTGGATGGCGACAGTGCGACTTCAGCCGTCTTGAGAGCGATGGTATCAGGCACGTTTACGCCCTCCCCCGAATTCCAGATAAGCCCATGGAATGATGATGATCGCGACCGTGATCAGCATCATGGTCGAGGCGGCGAAGCCCTGCCCCAGGTTCTGCGCCTGGAACATGTAGTCATAGACATACTTGGCCGGCACTTCCGACGAGATGCCGGGTCCACCCGACGTCTGCGCCACCACGAGGTCGTACACCTTGACGATGCCTGACGCGATGATGACGAGCGTAGTGATGAAAACCGGACGCATCATCGGGATGACGATGAAGAGATAGGTCTTCCACATCGGAATGCCGTCGACGCGCGAAGCCTTCCAGATGTCCTCGTCGATCCCGCGCAGGCCGGCGAGCATCAGGCACATCACGAGCCCCGTTCCCTGCCAGAGCGCCGCGATCAACACGCCATAGATCACGATGCTCGGCGTATAGAGCGGGTCGAAGGTGAAGCTCGTCCAGCCGAGCGAACGCACCACCGACTGCACGCCGAACTCGGGATTGAGCACCCACTGCCAGACGAGGCCCGTGACGATGAAGGACAGAGCGAAGGGGTAGAGGAAGATGGTACGGAAGGCATTCTCGAAGCGGATCTTCTGGTCCATCAGGGCGGCCAGCGTGAAGCCGATCACCAAGCTGAAGATCAGCGAGAAGATACCGTAGATGGCTAGGTTTTCGATGGAGACGATCCATCGCGGCGCGGCCCAGAGCCGATGATACTGGTCGAAACCAACGAAGCTCATCCTTGGCAGGAGCTTCGAGTTGGTGAAGGAATAGAACACCGTCCAGAGTGTGCCGCCGAGGAAGATGACCAGGGCGGTGAGAATCATCGGGATCGATGCGATTTTGGAATTCAGGTTGCGTAGCAACTGATTTGGCCGGCCTGCTTTCGCTGGACCCGTCATTGTGTTTCCTCCTGACACGCACTTGCTTTTGTGACCGAGAGCAGCAGCCGATTCCGGACACCGCTCCCGTCTCTTCCCTCCCCGGATGATCCCGGCCGCATCCTCCGCGGCCGGGTTTCATCGGGAAAGCGCTGTTGCGGCCCCAGTCGCCTCACGGCGTTTGCGGCAGATCCGGCATCCCGTTCCTGGGCGAGAAGCCGGATCGCAACAGCATGAGCAGACGATCAGTCGGCGGAGCCGATGATTTCAGCAAAGCGCTTCTGCGCGTCTTCGGGCGTCATCGATGCATTGGAGAAGAACTCCGCGAAGAGGTCTTCCTTCTGCTTCTGGCTATCGGCCGAAAGCAGCTGGTCGGTCCACTCGACGACATTGCCCTTCGCGAGGATGTCGAGACCCTTCTTCATGCAGTCGTTGGCCGCACCCAGATCGACGTCGCCACGCACCGGCAGCGAGCCCTTCTTCAGGTTGAATGCAACCTGCGTCTTCGGATCGAGCAGCGTCTTGGCGAGAACGGCCTGCGCCTTGGACTTCTCTTCATCCTTGAGCAGCGGGAAGTAGAAGGCGTCACCACCCGTTGCGATCATGTCGGTGACGCCGAGACCCGGAAGGCACGTATAGTCGGTGCCTGCCTTCTGGCCGGCGAGCTGGAACTCGCCCTGCGCCCAGTCACCCATGATCTGGCCGCCGGCCTTGCCGGTGATGACGAGATTGGTTGCCTGGTTCCAATCCTGGACGTTGGTGCCCTTGGACATCTTGCGGGCATCGTCGGCGGCCTTGAAGATCTTGGCGATCTCAGGACCGGCGGCGACTTCGGCATCCTTGTCCTTGTAGACCTTGTAGAACGTGTCCTTGCCGGCAAGCGCCAGCAGCAGAACGTCGAACGCGCCCGACGACTGCCATGCCTGTCCGCCGACGGCGAGCGGCACGATACCGGCCTTTTCGAGAGCCGGACCGGCAGCGACGAACTCGTCCCAGTTCTTCGGCACTTCGACGCCGGCCTTCTTGAAGGCGGCATTCGAGAGCCACAGCCACTGCCAGGAGTGGATGTTTACAGGCGCGCAATAGATCTTGCCGTCGATCGTGCAGGAATCCAGAAGGTTCGACGGACGGACGATGTCCTTCCAATGTTCCGCGGTCGCGACATCGGTCAGGTCGCGCATCAGGCCGGCCTGAACGAGTTCTTCCGCCTGACGGCCGTGGTTGAACTGCGTGGCGCCCATCGGATCGCCGCCGGTGATGCGGCTGATCATGATCGGACGCGCCGTGCCGCCGGAACCGGCGATGGCACCATCCACCCACTTGTTGCCGGTGGCGTCGAATGCCTTGGCGAGTTCCGCCACGGCGGCAGCTTCACCACCCGACGTCCACCAATGCGTGACTTCAAGATCGGTGGCCTGTGCCGCACCGAGCGGCAGGGCGACGGATGCGCACAGCGCTGCCGCCATCAAACGAATATTCATGAGTTCTCCTCCCTCACTGAAACGTTGCCGGAAAAACTTAGTTCAATCGATATTACCGCGCAACAGCCACCCTCCAAAATTTTCTTTCTGGCCATGCTTTGCTACCTTTGCCTGCCGAATTTGCCGTATTCTCGCAAGAGAACCACCGGCATCGACGAGGAAATGTGCACTTGAACATTTATCATAAGTATCCGTTATAAAACACGTTTCTTCACTGGTATCCTGACGTGATCTGCAAAGCTCGTTCGCTGTCGCAAAAAATTAGTGCGGAATCGACGCATTCAATCAAAAGCTGTATTCGCGCCAAACCTGCCGCAAAAATCGCTCGACAATTCTACTGTAACGTTACAGATTTTGAGACCCGTGGGAGGGAACGACATTTGTGTAATCCTGCTTACAGCGCTGCGAAAAGCATCTATAAGCGAACCAAATCGCGTAGGACGGCCTAGAGGGATGAAAAACAAAGCGAATTTCGGGACGACGGCGACCGAGGCTTCTCGGGAAAGACCGACACTGAAGACGATCGCCTTCATGACCGGCCTCGGCATCACCACTGTTTCCAGAGCATTGAAGGATGCACCCGACATCGGCGCGGAGACCAAGGAACGCGTGCGGATGGTGGCAAGCCAGCTCGGCTACCAGCCGAACCGCGCCGGCGTGCGCCTCAGAACCGGCAAGACCAACGTCATCGCGCTTGTTTTGAGCATTGATGAAGAGATCATGGGCTTCTCGAGTCAGCTGGTCTTCGGCATCTCCGAGGTCCTGACCGGCACGCCCTACCATATCGTCGTCACGCCGCATTCGCACAGCAAGGACCCGATGCTGCCGGTGCGCTACATCCTGGAAACGGGCTCCGCCGACGGCGTCATCATCTCCCGCATCGAGCCCGACGATCCGCGTGTGCGCCTGCTCAGCGAACGCAACATGCCGTTCGCCACGCATGGACGCACCGATGCCGGACTGGTCCATCCCTTCCACGACTTCGACAACGAAGCCTTCGCGCACCAGGCCGTGCAGAAACTTGTGGCGCGCGGCCGCAAGCGCATTGCCCTCCTCCAGCCGCCGAGCAAGCTCACCTACTACACGCACACGCGCATCGGCTTCCAGACCGGTCTGCATGATTACGGCGCCGAGGAAGTGCCCCTACGCGTCACCATAGACACGCCGCTTGAGGAAATCCGCAACGCTGTCGAGACCATGATGCGATCCAGCAACGCGCCCGATGGTATCGTCTGTCTCGCCGGCAGCGCCGCCATCGCCGTGAACGCCGGCATCGAAGCCGCCGGCAAGCGCCTCGGCCACGATGTCGACATGGCCTCGAAGGAATCGGCGCCGATCCTCAACTGGATCCGCCCGGAGATCATCACCGCCTATGAAGACGTCCGCCACGCCGGCCGCGAGATGGCCAAGGCCGTCATCGCCCGTATCGATGGCGTGGAGCCGGAACTGCTGCAAAGCATCAGTCAGCCGGTGTGGGCACGGCCGGGCAACTGACGAACGCTGCAAACCAGGAAAGACAGCGCATGACCAAGGCTCTCCTCATCATCGATGTGCAGAACGCCATCGTCGCCGGCAAGGGTACGCCCGAGCAACAGCCATTAATTGACACCGCGCTTGATGAGACCGTCACGCGCCTTGCCACACTCAGGGAACGCGCAAGGCAGGATCGCGTCCCGGTCATCCTCGTGCAGCACGACGGCGATCCGGGCCATCGCCTCGCGGTCGGCACGAAAGGCTGGGAAATCAGACCGGAACTCGCGCCTGGCAGCGGCGACACCGTCGTTCACAAGAAGAGCGCCGACTCTTTCTTCGAGATTGATTTGACCGAACGGCTGACGGAGCGCTCCGTGACCCATCTCATCATCGGCGGCTGCATGTCGCAATTCTGCGTCGACACCACGGTGCGCCGCGCCGTCTCGCTTGGCTACAACGTCACCCTGATCGCCGACGGCCACACGACCGCCGATTCGGGCTCATTGACCTTCGCCGAGATCGTCGCCCACCATAACGAGACGCTTGATGATTTCGATGCCGGATCGGCGCTGTCGATCGTCCGCGCCGCCGCCGAAATCCAGTTCTGAACCAGGTTAATTGGCCCAAACGCAAAGCAGCCGGACCAATGGCCCGGCTGCTGTCATTTTCAGAGAGCAAACCTTAGAAGGTTGCCGCACCGCTGCCCCATGGGCCGTGGTGGAAGTCCTTGCCGTCGAGGCGATCGAAGCCGTGGGCGCCGAAGAAGTCGCGCTGTGCCTGGATCAGGTTGGCGGTGCCGCGGCTCTGGCGGTAGGCGTCGAAGTAGGTCAGCGCCGAGGTGAGCGCCGGAACAGGCAGGCCGGCCTGAAGAGCCGCACCAACGACGCGGCGAAGCGCCGGCAGCGATTCCTTGACCATGTCCGAGAAAGCAGGCGTCACGATCAGGTTCGCGGCGTCCGGCGCCTTGGTGAAGGCGGAGGTGATCTCGTCGAGGAACTGCGAGCGGATGATGCAGCCATCGCGCCAGATCTTGGCGATCGTTGGCATCGGCAGCGACCATTTGAACTCGCGCGAGGCTTCCGCCATCACCGCGAAGCCCTGCGCGTAAGCGCCGATCTTGGCGGCGAACAGAGCCAGTTCCAGATCCTTGACGAGCTCGGGACCGAAGGCGATCGGGAACTTGTATTCCGGCTTGCCGAAGATCTTCTCGGCGGCTTCGCGCTCGGTCTTCATCGACGACAGGCTGCGGGCGGCAACAGCCGCTTCGATTGCAGTTGCCGGGATGCCCATGTTCTGCGCTTCGATCGCCGACCACTTGCCGGTGCCCTTCTGGCCAGCCTTGTCGAGGATCATGTCGACCATCGCACCGCCGGAGATCGGGTCGGTCGCGGCCAGAACCTTCTCGGAGATTTCGATCAGATAGGAGTTCAGGCGACCCTTGTTCCAATCGCCGAAGATGCCGGAGATTTCCTTGGCGTTCTTGCCGAGGCCATCGCGCAGGATGCCGTAGATTTCGGCGATCATCTGCATGTCGGCATATTCGATGCCGTTGTGGATCGTCTTGACGAAGTGACCGGCGCCGTCATTGCCGAGCCAAGCGACGCAGGGGTCGCCCTTGTACTTGGCGGCGATCGAGGTCAACACCGGTTCGACCCGCTTCCAGCTATCTTCCGTGCCGCCGACCATGATCGACGGGCCATGACGCGCACCTTCCTCGCCACCGGAAACACCCATGCCGATGAAGGTCAGGTCGGTGTCCTTGAGGCGGTCGAAGCGGGCGATCGTGTCGCGGAAGTTGGCGTTGCCGGCATCGATCATGATGTCGCCCTTGGACAGATACGGGCGCAGTAGCTCCATCTGCTGATCAACCGGCTCGCCGGCCTTGATCATGATAATGATCGGACGCGGCGGGCGGATCGCCTCGACGAATTCCTCGATCGTCTTGCACGGAATGATCTGCTTCTTCAGATCGCCGGCGCTCTCGTAGAATTCATCCGTTTTCTCAGGAGTACGGTTGAAAACCGCGATCTTGTTGCCTTTTTCGGCGATATTCAGCGCCAGGTTGGAACCCATGACGGCAAGGCCGATCAGCCCGATTTCTGCCTTTTCCACGATACACCTCCGGTTGGTCGATTTGGACCGGTGTTTTGGCACTGTCTGCCTGAAACGGCAAGTTCGATTCAGGCCAAAGTCGTCGCGTATTGCATGCCGTGAAAACTGGACCATATTCACCTGAGCGTGGTCGCGCCCCCTACGACTAGGCACCATTTGAAGAAAAGGCTCACTTCCATGACCACCATGCCCGCAAGGATCATTCACCGTTCCATCAATCGGGACTGGCGGGATGCCTACGCTTTCGCGGGCGCGCCGGAGAACATGCCGCTATGGGCGTCGGGTCTCGCATCCGGACTGGAGCGTGATGGTGACGACTGGATCGCGAAGGGTGTGCTTGGCACGGTCCGGGTGAGCTTCGTTCCCCACAATGAATTCGGCGTCATCGATCACACGGTCACGATCGAAAGCGGCCTGCGCGTCTATAACGCCTTGCGGATCGTACCGAATGACAGCGGCTGTGAAATCATGTTCACCCTGCTAAGAATGCCCGGCATGACCGACGAACAGTTCGAGGCGGACGCGGCGCATGTGGGGCGAGACCTCGAAGCACTGAAGCGCCTCATGGAGACATGAAAGCATGACCGAACAGCCAAATGACCTTCGCATCGACTATGTCGAATTCAACGTCGCCGACATCGCCGCCTCGAAGGCGTTTTACGGCAAGGCGTTCGGCTGGGGCTTCACGGACTATGGTCCGCAATATTGCGAATTCGACGACGGACGCCTCAAGGGCGGGTTCACGACATTCGAACCGCCGAAACCCGGCGGCCCGCTCGTCATCCTCTATGCCGATGATCTGGAAGCGGCGCTGACAGCCGTGGAAGCCGCCGGAGGCGGGATTGTCCGCCCGATAACCGCCTTTCCCGGCGGCAGGCGCTTTCATTTCTCCGATCCTGACGGCTATGAGCTTGCCGTATGGACGAAGGCCTGATCAGGCAGCAAGCGTTCTGGTAGAAGCGCCCATGCCCTGCATGATGATCAACGCCCCCAGGATTTCACCGTAGGAATCACGCAGCGGCGACATTCGGCAGCGCAGCGGCTGCAGCGAATCCTGCTGCGCGCGGTCCGGACGGTAATCGAACTGCTGTCCGGCGAAGCATGCATCCAGCCGCGCCTTCACGCCGGACAGGAATCGCTCTTCACCGATGAAATCGACGATGTGCCGGCCGACCAGATCGATCGGCTTGCGACCGAGATGAACCGAATTCAGCTCGTTGGAATAGAGATAGCGATAATCCTTTGTCAGCACCGCCACGCGATCCGGCAGTGAATCGAGAATCGCGGAGTTAAGGAAATTTCCGTTATCCGTCTTCGGAACGTAGGCGAGCGGCATCGAAATGATCTCGCGGGCAACCGGCATGTCGCGCATGTCGGGCACCGTGCCACCGAAATACTGATCCATCAGATAGGCAAGCAACGTGACGTGCTCGCGCACCGATTCGCTGTCTTCGGCGTATTGATCGATAAGGCAGCCTACGAACTGCAGCTGCATATGGATTTCGACGAAATTCGTAGCCCTGTAGGCGACGATTGCGTCGATCAACGGCCCGATCGAACGATCGAGCACACTCACACGCGTGTCGTCACCAATCCTGATTGCGTCGTCGATCTCGCCGCAGCGCAGCGAAAACGCTTGAAACAGCTCCAGCAAGACGCCTCCCAATGTCAATTCCGTAAGGAATGCTTTTGAGCTATGCGCGGATCGGTATTACGGGAAGTTGAAACCGAAAAACCACGACACCCGCTTTAATGGAAAAAACGTAACATGACGCGCATTCATATTCAATAAAATCCGTCACATCTTTTTCACTCGTAAGATGTAGGGGTATACGCGCCTTATTTCTGTAGTTCGTGCTTGATCTTCCAGCGGTCGTGGTACCACAACCACTGCTCCGGATTCTCGCGAACCCAACTCTCCACCTTGTCGTTCAAAAGCTGCGCAGTTGCAACCATATTCAGATTACCGTTGGCGTCACGCGGCATTTCCAGCTTGGGTTCGATTTCCAGCCGGTAGCGATTGCCCGGCAGCCGGATGCAGCGGGCAGGATAGACCTCGCAGTTGAACTGGCGGACCAGCTTGCCGAGCAGCGGATTGGTTTTCACATCGCGGCCGAAGAACGTCGTCTTCAGCCCCTTGCGGAACTTCTGGTCGACGAGGACGCCCACCCCCTGCCCGGCTTCCAGCTGCCGCGCCAGCGCGAAGGACGAGCCAGCATGCGACGGCACGAGATTGCCCATGCGAGCGCTGCGGAAATCGAAAACCTTCTCGGCGACATAAGGGTTGTTCGGCGGACGGAACAGAACGGTGACGTTCAGCCCGAACGCGGCGCCGGCCACCGGTAGAAGCTCGAAATTGCCGGTATGGGCCGTAAACACGATGAACGGCCGCGGATTGTCGCGAAGCTCGAGGAAGATCGGAATACCCGACACCTCGATCCGGCCCGGCTCGTCGCGTGTGGGATCGAAATCAAAGAGCCGGTCGAGGAACACGTATTCCGCGGCGAGACGCCCCATGTTCCCCCAGCTGCCGAGCGCGATCGTCTCGATCTCCGCTTCGCTCTTCTCCGGGAAGGCATTGCGAAGATTGAGCAGCATCAGCCGGTGCCGCGACGTGTGCGGCCCGACCTTGCGCGTCAGCCAGTCGATGGCGTTGATCGCGCCATCGGCAGGAAAGATCTTCAGGAACGTCAGGAAACCGAACATCACCTGGGCGATCAGCCACTGGCGAAAGTGGTCGAGCTTCAGGACGATCCGGGTAATGAAGAGCTTCAACGGGTCAATCCATCTTCAGGATGATCTTGCCGAAGATCTGTCGAGATTCCATGCGCTCCAGCGCCTTGTCGATATTGTCGAAATCGACTTCCGTGTCGATGACGGGATGGACGAGCCCGCGGCCCATCTTCTGCATGGCGTCGGCCATGTTTTCCATGCGGCAGCCGAACGAGCCGAGCAGCTTCAGCTGCTGCTGGAACAGCATCATCAAGTTCATCTCGGTCGAGACACCCGACGTCGAGCCGCAGGTTACGAGCCTGCCGCCGCGCTTCAGGCAGAACATCGAAGCCGCCCAGGTATCCTTGCCCACATGTTCGAAGACGACGTCGACGCCCTTCTTCTTGGTCAGCTTGCGCACCACGCCCTCGAAGCGGTCGGTGCGGTAGTTGATCACGTGATCGGCGCCGAGCGCCTTGGCCTTCTCGATCTTGTCGTCGGAACCGACGGTGGTGATCACGGTGCAGCCGATCTTCTTGGCAAGCTGGATCGCCGCCGAGCCGATGCCGGAACCGCCGGCGTGGATGAGGATCGTTTCGCCCGGCTCCAGCTTGGCGTTGTCGAACAGCATATGCTCGACCGTGCCGAAGGTAACAGGCGCAAGCGCCGCGCCGATGGCATCGACGCCCGGAGGTGCCGGAACCAGCAGACGCGCCGGCAGGTTCACCTTCTCCCGGGCAAAGCCGTCGAGATGGAAGCCGTGAACGCCGGAGACGTGTTCGCAGAGATTGTCGCGTCCCTCGCGGCACGGACGGCAGAGACCACAGGTGCGTGCGCCGTAGATGGAAACGAGCTGGCCAGGCAGCACGTTGGACACGCCGGCACCGATGCTCTCGACGACACCAGACGCTTCCGCGCCGATGACCAGCGGCATCTTGCGCTTGGCGAACGCCATGCCGCGCCAGCCCCAGACGTCGATGTGGTTGAGGGCGACCGCCTTGACCCGCAGCGTCACCTCGCCGGCACCGGGAGCCTCCGGTTCGGGCAGGTCGGTGATCTCAAGCTTGCGGTCGTCGATCAGTTGCAAAGCGCGCATGGCAAAGTCCTTCGCCCGAAGGCGTTCTCTATCTCTTGTTGGATCGGAAACCGATTAAGCCGGTTCGAGCGCCATGACAAGGCTGGCGTTCTGGCCGCCGAAGCCGAACGAGTTGGAAAGCACGGCATTGACCTGCGCGTCCCGCTTCTTGTTCGGCACGACATCGAGCACGATGGCAGGATCCGGATTGGTGTAGTTGATGGTCGGCGGCAGCGTTCCCGTCAGCATGGTCTGCAGCGAGAACACGGCCTCGACGGCACCTGCGGCGGTCAGCGTATGGCCGATCATCGACTTGTTCGACGAGAGCGGAATGGACGCCAGCCGTTCGCCGAACACGGCGAGCATGGAGCCGTACTCCATCTTGTCGTTCTCGGGCGTCGAGGTGCCGTGCGCATTGATGTAGCCGATATCGTCCTCACCCATGCCGGCATCGGCAAGTGCCGCGCGGATCGTGGCGATCGCGGGTCCGCCATCCGGCGAGGAACGGGTGCGGTGGAAGCTGTCAGCCTTGTCGCCGGCGCCCTTCATGATGCCGAGCACCTTGGCGCCACGCGCAATCGCCGCTTCCAGCGATTCCAGCACCAGCGTTGCCGCACCTTCGGCGATGACGAAGCCGTCGCGATCCTTGCTGAATGGCTTGGACGCCTTGGTCGGCGGATCGTTCTGCGTCGACAGGGCCGACAGCAGCGAGAAGCGGATCAGCGCCTCGGCACTGACGGAACCGTCGGTCGCGACCGCGAGCGCGCGGTTCGTGCGGCCCTGACGGATCGCCTCGATACCGAGCTGGATGGCCGTCGCACCGGAGGCGCAGGCCGTCGAAAGCGTTACCGGAAGTCCGCGCGTGCCGAAGCGGTCGGAAAGCCGCTCGGAGATGGCGCCGAACAGCGACGCTTCGTGAAAGGCCGCGTCCGGGCGCTGGCGCATGGCGGCCAGGAATCGGTCATAGGCATCGCCCGCATGATCGGCGGGCGGCGAACGATCGGCAAGCTCGAAACGGGCGCTCCACTCCGGCTCGATCGGCGGAGCGGCAAGAAACAGCGGGCCGTTGAAGTCGCCGGTGATATCAGCATCGGCAAGCGCCTCGATGGTCGTCTCGCGCGCGAAGGCGTAGGAACGCTCGACGGCGTTGGCGACCGGGATATCGATGAAATCGACGGTGCCGGCGATGCGGGTGGAAAGGCCGTCGGTCGGGAAGCGGTTGATCTCGTGGATCCCCGACTTGCCCGAGGTCAGCGCCGACCAGTTGTCCTTCAACCCCTGGCCGAGCGACGTCATGATACCGACGCCGGTTACCGCGACGATCGGGCGGCCGAGATGATCCTTGTAAGCCGAATCTGTCATTTGCTCGCTCCTCACGCTTCCGCGGAAAGTACCGCGACGCCTTCGCCGCGCTGATGGCCAACCGTCGTCACGACGGCAGCCTTGGTACCTGAACTCATCGGCTTCTCCTTCGACGCATCGAAGGGGGGAACCTTGGCGGCGTTGTCGACGGCAAGCGCTGCAAGCGCCAGGCCGACCGTGAACTGTGCCTCGAGGCCGTGGCCGGTCACGCCGCCAAAGCCGCGCACAGCGGCACCCGGAAGCTTGCGCTCCAGAACCGCGAGCTCGCGGGCTGCGAGATCCGGAATGCCGGTCGAGCCGGAGAAGATCGCCGTGCTCTCGGGCAAGAGCGCGCTTGCAGGTTCCAGCAGGCGCTCGAGACGCTTCTCGAGATTGCCGGCACCGCGATTGCCGCGATCACCCTCGATCGAGGTGATCATCGAATAGATATGCGCACCACGGGCCTCCGCATGCGCACGCGATTCCAGCACGAGGAAGACACCGAGCGAACCGCTGATGATACCGCCCTCGTCGCGCGACCAGAGCGGCTTCCATTCGCCGCGGCTGTGGACGTTGATGGCTTCGAACAGGAGCACCATGTCCAGGCGCTCCGCCGAAAAGGCGCCGCCGACGAGCGCGTGCGAGGATTCGCCCGACTTGATGCGATAGAAGGCCGTCTCGACCGCCGAGATGCCGGCCGCTTCCTCGCCCATGAAGGTACGCGACGAACCGGTGACCTTGTGGACGATCGAAATATTGCCCGCGAGCAGATTGGAGAGCTGCGCCAGAAACAGCGTCGGACGCAGTTCGGTCGTCAGCTTCTCGTTCAAGAGCACTTCGCGGTCGTTGCGCTTCAGGCCCTCGTCGACGATCAGCGTATCGACATTGATATCGCGCTCACCGCCACCGGCCGCCACGATCATGTCCATCGTGCCACAAGCTTCAACGTTATCCTTGAGGCCTGCATCATCAAGCGCCAGACCGGCCGCGAATACGCCGATACGCTGCCAGTTTTCCATCTGGCGCTGGTCGCCGCGCTTGGCGATCTGCTGCGACCAGTCGACCTCGGGCAGCGGATGCAGCGGATATGGCTTGAACTTTTCAGTCTCGACAATGGTCTTCGGGGCGCCATCGGCGGTGAGCAGCGCGATATGCGCTTCCTTGCCGACACCCTGGCACGTCACGATACCGATGCCGGAAATGACGACATCGTTTTGAGCCTTGCTCATCCGTTCACTCCCTGTGCGGCGATGGCGTCCATGAGACCCACCTCACCTGCACGCTTCTTGACGATATCTCCGAGCGGAACTTCGCTGAAAGGCATGGTGCGCAGCTTCAATTGCGCATCGCAGACTTTCTTGCCGCCGCTCGTGATCTTGGCCTTGGTCACGGCGAAACCGGACCCGTCGTGCTCGAGAAACGCCTCGATGTCGAGAACGGCTTCCGGCTCCACGAAGGTGCGCATCTTGGCGCCGTCGACGGACATCAGGAAAGGCATCGCCGCGAAATCGGTCGCCGCCAGCACCAGCATGCCGGATGCCTGCGCCATGGTTTCGATCAGGAGCACGCCCGGAACAAGGGGCATTCCGGGAAAATGACCTTCAAAGACCGGGCTTTTCGCCGGCACGACGGAGCGCGCCTTGAGCGTACCCTTTTGAAGGTCGACCGCCTCGATGCGGTCAATCATCTGGAAGTATTCCAGCAGCATCGGATCCTCCGGCCGGATGAGGCACTGCGCCCTCCGGTTAGGCCTACTTAGGAACAAAACCGCCCGGCCGCCATGTTAAACGGCGGCAGGGCGGAGAAAAAAGATGGCGATATCGCTCAGGCCTTGGCGGCGCGCAGCTCGTCGATCTTGGCACAGAGGTTCTTCAGCACGAAATACTCTTCCGTGGAGACCTTGCCCTCGTTGACTTCCTGCGTCCACTTTTCGAGCGGAATCTTGATGCCGAACTCCTTGTCGATCGCGAAGACGATATCGAGGAAGTCGAGGCTGTCGATACCGAGGTCGTCGATCGTATGGCTTTCCGGCGTGATCGTATCGCGATCGATCTCGCTGGTTTCTGCAATGATGTCGGCAACTTTATCGAATGTAGCGGTCACGCTATACCTCATGGAAATAACAAATTCTCCCCCTCATAGGCAAATCCGGCTCAAAAGCCAATGGTTTCGTCAGCCGGCTTCCGCAATTTGCGTGGGCAGTGTTGCCGAAACAGCGATTGGCCGGGCGCACTATCGTCGTGCGAGCTAGAGAAGCAGCAGGAAAAACATCAGCGCGATACCGGCCAGAAACGAGCAGCTGGCGTAAAAGACCGATACGCCCTGGCGAATATCGCCCACCGTCGCCGTATCGCGCCCGTCCATATTGATCATCGGCTCCATCACCACTTCGCCGCCATAGACGCGCGGTCCGGCAAGCTGCACGTCGAGCGCGCCCGCCATCGCCGCTTCCGGGCGGCCGGAATTGGGAGAACGGTGCAGACCGCCATCGCGCGCAGCGATCCGAAACGCCTCGCGGCAGGCCGCCGTACCGCGACGAACGAGCGCACCGCCGGCGATCAGCATGATGGAAAGCCGCGCCGCCGGCCAGTTGGCGAGATCGTCGAGCCGCGCCGACGCCCAGCCGAAATCGATGTACTGGTCCGACTTGTGGCCGATCATGGAATCGGCGGTGTTGAGCATCTTGTAGGCAAACAGCCCCGGCAAACCGAACACGGCGTACCAGAGCACCGGCGCCACGACGCCATCGGAGAAATTTTCCGCCAGGCTCTCGATCGCCGCCCGGCAGACGGCCGGTTCATCCAGCGTCTCCGGATCGCGGCCGACGATTCGCGACACCGCCAACCGACCGCCGGCAATTCCGCCCAGCTTCAACCCTTCGGCAACCGCCTCGACATGTTCGGCCAGGCTCTTCTGCGCCAGGAACACCGACACGCAGATCACTTCGAGCAGGATGCCGGCAAGACCGAACAGCGCAAAGAACCATTGCAACACGAGCCCCACGACGACGCTGACCAGGAGAAGCGCTGAAATCGCCAGCACCCCATTGCGCCGCCTCTGCTCGCGGGGCAGATCGCGCCCGTTGAAGCGCTCATCCATGGCGGAGATCGCCTTGCCGAACAACACGACCGGATGCGGCCACCGCGCCCAGATTGCCGCCGGGTCCCCGACGACGCGGTCGAGCAACAAGGCGAGCACCAGCACGAGAAGGTTCAGATCGAATAACATCGGCGATAATCCCGAAGTGCTGCCGCAAGCCGTTCATCGCCGGCAGCATCCGCCGCGACCCCGAAGCGCAGCCAGCGCGGCGCGTAGTCGAACTTGCGTACCAGAATGCGGTTACGGCAGAGATGCGCATGCAGCGCCACTGCATCGTCATCCTCCACCAGCGTAAAGAGATCAGTGCCCCCGGCGATCGCAAGCCCCGCGCCGGAAAGAACAGCCCGCAACGCGTCGGCCCGCTCGGCGAGATTGCGGCTTATTCCGCTGGTTTCCGAGCGAAGCAGCCGTGACGCGATCGTCAGCGCCGGCCCGGACACAGCCCATGGCCCCAGCAACTCCTCGAAGCGTCCGAGAACGCTCGTGCTCGCAATGACGAAGCCAAGACGCAAACCGGCCAGCCCAAAAAACTTGCCGAATGAGCGGAAGATGACGAGATTAGGGAATTCCCTGGCATAGGGTGCAAGACTCATCTCACGCGCCGTATCACCGAACGCCTCATCGACGACAAGCATCCCGCCCCTCGCCGCCAATTGCCCGGCGAGAGCCGCAAGCACATCCGGCGCATAGACTCGCCCAGTCGGGTTGTTCGGATTGACGACGACGACGAGGCGGTGCTGCGATGTTACAAGTTCGATGCCATCGATGGCATCGACGCTGCAGCCGGCCGAGCGAAACGCTCGCTCGTATTCGCCATAGGTCGGCCCGACGATCGCCACCCGTGCACCCTGTTCAATCAGGCGCGGCAGCAACTGGATGACCGACTGCGTGCCGGGAACGGGGAGCGGCAGGATATCGCCGCTTTGATAGAAGTCACGCGCCGCCGTCCTGGCGTCATCGACCAGATACCGATCCGGCAACCGGTGCCAGGCACGCATCGGAATTTCGGGCAAGGCCACCGGATTGGGATTGATGCCGGTCGACAGATCGAGCCAGTCCTCCGGCCGCCCGCCATGGAGCGCCGCGGCCGCCGTGATGCCGCCGCCATGCACGATCGGTGCATTCATGCGGCATCTCCGGCAAGGTCGATCAGATGCATGTAGGACCCCGCTACCTGCCCGCGCTGCAGACCGGCCTGGCCGAGGTCGTTATTGAGAGCGTCTGTCACCTGGAACAGCCGGTCGGCATCGCCTTCAGACACCACCGCCGAATAATGGAACTCATGCGCCGTCATCGGCAGCTCGAAGAACGAACTGTTGACCGGCTTGACCCACCGATAGCCGAGATGCCGCTTGCGATCCTCGTAAGTGGTCACGACGGGCAGCAGACCGAGCATCTCGTGGCGCTCGCCGCCGGCATCCACCAGCCCCTCGCCCAGCACCATGTAGCCGCCGCACTCGCCGTAGATGCGAGCGTCGCGGGCAGCCGCCGCCAGCATCCCCTGGCGAAAATTGCTCGCCTGCGCGATGCGGCCGGCATGCAGTTCCGGATATCCGCCCGGCAGATAGATGGCATCCGAGGTCACCTCGGGCGCTTCGTCGGCCAGCGGCGAGAAGAAGGAGATATCGGCGCCGCGCCGGCGCCAGCCGAGCAGCATGTGCTCGTAGGAAAAGGCAAAGGCGATATCGCGCGCGACAGCGATCTTGCTGCCGAGCGGCGGCAGGCGGGCGATGTTGGCCGTCGACGGCCGGTTCAGCCCCTGGCGGGCGATCCGCAGCAGGAATTCGAAATTGCAGGAATCGGACACCGCCTCGGCCGCGTGCTCGATGAACTCCTCGAGCGTGCGATGCTCTCCCGCCTGCACCAGTCCCAGATGCCGTTCCGGCAGCGCCACTTCGTTGTCCCGGCGCACGACGGCTATGATCGGCATGCGGATCGCGTCGAGCGCCTGGCGCAGCATCATCTCGTGCCGCTCGCCGCCAACCTTGTTGAGGATGACACCGGCGATCCGGACATCGGCGCGGAAACCGGCAAAGCCCGTGACCAAGGCCGCGACGGACTGCGACATGTGCGAGGCATCGACGACGAGCACGACGGAAAGCCCGAGCATCGCCGCGAGATCGGCGGCCGTGCCGCGCCCGTCGGTGGCACCGTCGAAAAGACCCATCATCGCCTCGATGATGAGTATCCGGTCGCCGGAGCGATGCAGTGTCGCATTGGCGGCAATCAGTTCCGGCCGCATCGCCCATGGGTCGAAGTTGAGGCACGCCACACCGCTCGCGGCCGCATGAAAGGCCGGGTCGATGTAGTCAGGTCCGGCCTTGCCCGGCGCGATCGCCACGCCGCGCTTCTTCAGCGCCCGCAAAAGCCCCAGCGTCACGGTGGTCTTGCCCGACCCGGAGGACGGGGCTGCGATCAGCAAGCCGCTCATGCCGTCTCCTTACTGTCCGCGTGTCGAAATGGATCGGGCTGCAGCCTGCGTCCGGCAAGCGCGCCCAGCCAGTCGAGCGAGGATCTGAGCCGCACCACCTCGCCGACCACGACGATGGCGGGAGGCTCAAGCCCGGATGCTTCAGCAGCCGCCGTCGCCTCGCCCAGCGTTGTCTCCAGAACCTGCTGCTCCTTCGTCGACGCGTTGCAGACGAACGCCACCGGCTCTAAGGCCGAGCGCCCCGCAGCCATCAGATTGGCGCTGATCTGGGCGATATGCTTCATCGCCATGTACATGACGATTACCGGCGAGCCCTGCCCGATCGCCTGCCAGTTGATGGCATCGGGAACGATACCGGAGGAATCGTGGCCGGTGAGAAAGGTTACGGCATGGTTGATCTCGCGATGGGTGACGGGAATGCCGGCATAGGCGAGACCACCAATACCGGCGGTGATGCCGGGCACGATGCGGAACGGCACATTGTGCTCGACCAGCGTCAGCGCCTCCTCACCGCCCCGCCCGAAGACGAAGGGATCGCCGCCCTTGAGGCGCAGCACGCGCTTGCCCGCGCGCGCCAGCTCCACCAGCCTTAGCGAAATATCGCGCTGCTTGGCCGAGGGCTTGCCGCCGCGCTTGCCGGCATATTCGAGAACCGCATCCGGCCGCGCCAGCTTCAGGCATTCCTCGTTGACCAGCGCGTCGTGAACGATCACATCCGCCTCGGCGAGCCCCTTGGCGGCGAGCAGCGTCAGCAGCCCGGGTTCACCCGGCCCCGCGCCAACGAGCCAGACGCTGCCGGGTTCGAGAACCGGCAGATGTGAGAAGAAAGGTCCGATCATGGATGATGATCTAGGCCCCGTGGCGGGCAAGGTCAACGCTGGTCGTGCCGCACCCGGTAAACTCTCGCGAACACCGGAATCGACAACTGAGAAAACCGCCACAGGACGCTGAAGCGACTCGACAAATTGGAAAGCCCGGCCGCGTGGGCCGGGCTTGGATCGTTACGCCGTAAGCAGCGTGTCGCGGATGAGATCGACCACCTTCTCCGACTCGACGCCGGTGCAGACGACCTGGCTCGGCAGGTTGTCCCAATCGCCCGGCGGGAAGCGCCGGCCATCCGGCTTGACGATCGTCTGCCCGTCGGCGATGCCGCCGCAGACGACACGCACGCCGCCGGTGATGGTGGTGAAGAGCTCAGGCGCCACGACATAGACGCAGGCGCAGCTATCATGCACCATCATCCCGTCCTCGACCGCATGCTTGTAGAAGTCGATATAGAACTGCGAGAGGTCGTTGAGCAGCTGGATCGCCTTGTCGCCCTTCGCCGCCATCTCGCCGAGATAGCCACGGCTCATGGTCGTGATGGCGGTGACGTCGAGGCCGATGACGACGACCTTCCACGGTGCCGTCAGGATGATGTCGGCGGCTTCGGGATCGCCATGGATGTTGGCTTCCGCCACCGGCGTGACGTTGCCTGGCACATAAAAGTTGCCGCCCATGATCACGACCTGCTTCACGAGGCCGGCGATCTCGGGATCTTCCTTCAAGGCAAGCGCGAGGTTGGTCATGCGGCCGACGGCGACAAGCGTCACCTCGCCCGGATTGGCGCGCACCGTGTCGATGATGAACTTGTAGGCCGGGCGCGGATCGACCGGCAGGTCGACCGTCGCGGGCACACCGATATTGCCGAGGCCATCATCGCCATGCACGAAGGTCGGCCACGCGCCTTCCTTGCGGGAAGGGTTGATGGTCACGTCGGCGCCCTTGGCGACGGGTGCGGCGATATCCCATTCGCGCTTCAGGAACAGCGCATTGCGCGTGGTCGTTTCGATCGAGGCATTGCCGAAGACGGTGGTGATGCCGATCAGGTCGATCTCGGGATGACGGTGCAGGAAGAGCAGCGCCATTGCGTCGTCAACGCCGGGATCCGTGTCATAAATGACCTTGTGCATGATGTTCCTTCTCATTTTCTTGTTATTGCCGCGGGTGAGCCGGATGGCGCCGCGAAATCGCGGCCACCATAACGCCCCCTACTCTTTCTGCAACAGGATGCATGCAACGGCGGCAGTCGCATGCGCGGATTTGATCTTCGGCACGATGAGCTCGGCTTGACGCCCAATCGCCGCCAGCGACGCCGGCTCCGCCACGCCGTGGCAGCCGACGCGCGCGAAGACGATATCGGACGGGCTTTTGATCCGCGGCGTCTCCCGCTCAAGCGTCTCGGCATCGAAGAAGACGACGGGGACCCCGAAATGCGCGGCAACCGCCAGAATGGCCGGTTCGTCACGGCGGGAATCGATCGAGGCGACGCCAGCCAGCTGGAGCGCATCCGCACCAGCCGCCCGCAAAGCGGACAAGGCCAGTTCCAGCACCTCGGCAGGCGCCGTGCCGCGCTCGCAACCAAGCCCAAGCACATAGCGCCGGTTCGAATCCAAATGCAGTGATGTCATATCCAGAAAATGCCGGTTGCCTGTGTCACGCAAGCCATTGCAGCACCGTCAGGTAAATGCAACAAGCGCGCCGACGCAGTGCATTAGCATTCCCACAGGTTTCCCTTTGTCCGATCTTGCCCCCCACCTGCTTTTCCTCCTTGCCCTCGCAGCCTTCTTCGCCGGTTTCGTCGATGCGATCGCCGGCGGCGGCGGCCTCATCACGGTTCCTGCGATGCTGATCGCGGGCATCCCGCCCCTGCAGACGCTGGGCACCAACAAGGTGCAATCGGTCTGCGGCGCGGCTTCTGCCACCATCGCCTATGCCCGCAAGGGCCACGTGAACCTGCGTGATCAGCTGCCGATGGCGATGATGGCGGTCATGGGTGGCGCGCTCGGCGCGGCACTCGCGACGATCGTGCCGGGCGATGTCTTGAGGGCAATCATGCCCGTTCTCCTGATCGCGATCGCGCTCTACTTCGCCCTGAAGCCGAACCTTGGCGATGTCGACAAGCACCGCCGTATCACGCCCTTTCTCTTTGGCCTCACGCTGGTACCGGCCATCGGCTTCTACGACGGCGTCTTCGGCCCCGGCACCGGCTCGTTCCTCATGCTCGGATTCGTTTCGCTGGCAGGCTTTGGCATGCTGAAGGCAACCGCGCACACCAAGCTCTTGAACTTCGGCTCGAACCTCGGCGCCCTCATCGTCTTCGCCTCCTTTGGCGCGACGCTCTGGAAGATAGGCCTGATGATGGGCGTCTGCCAGTTTCTCGGTGCACAGCTCGGCTCGCGGCTTGCCATGCGCATCGGCGCCAAGCTGATCAAGCCGCTGCTCGTCATCGTCTGCATCGCGTTCACGATCAAGCTCCTGTCCGACCCCGCCAATCCGCTGCGCGTCTGGCTGGGGCTCTGAACCTCAGAACAGCGCGAGAAGCAGCGCTCCGCCGGCAATCAGGCTGACGCCGAGCCAGTTCATCATGTTCAGCTTCTCGCCGAGAAACACGACGCCGAAGATGGCGACGAGCACGATCGACAGCTTATCGATCGGGGCGACGCGGGCGGCATCGCCGATCTTCAGGGCGCGGAAATAGGCGAGCCACGACGCACCGGTCGCCCCCCCCGACAGGCACAGAAACAGCCAGGTCTTCGACGAGATGCTGGAGAACGGCTGCCATTGGCCGCTCGCCAGCACGATGGCACTGATGATGACGAGGATCACAACGGTGCGGATGAGCGTGGCGAAATCCGAATTGACGCCGGCGACGCCGATCTTGGCGAAGATCGCCGTCAGCGCCGCGAATGCCGCCGACAGAACGGCCCAGAAAACCCAACTCTGCGTCATCAAAACTCCACGCCCGCCTGCCCCTTGATGCCCGAGCGGAACGGATGCTTGATCAGCTCCATCTCCGTCACCAGGTCGGCAATCTCGATCAGCTCGTCCTTGGCATTGCGCCCGGTGAGAACGACGTGAGTCATATAGGGCTTTTCCGTCTTCAGGAACTCCACGACCTCGTTGATATCGATGTAGTCATAGCGCAGCGCGATGTTGATTTCGTCGAGCAGCACCATCGAGTAGCGCTCGTCGCGGATCAGTTCCTTGGCCTTCTCCCAGGCAGCGCCGGCCGCTGCGACATCGCGCGCGCGGTCCTGCGTCTCCCAGGTGAACCCCTCGCCCATCGTGTGGAACTGGCAGACATCGGAGAAATGCTTCTCGATCAGATCGCGCTCGCCCGTCCACATCGCACCCTTGATGAACTGCACGACGGCGGAAGGCTTGCCATGCGCGATATGGCGGAAGATCATCCCGAAGGCAGACGACGACTTGCCCTTACCCTTGCCGGTGTGAACGATGATCAGGCCCTTTTCGCCCGTCTTCGTCGCCATGATCTTGTCGCGCGCGGCCTTCTTCTTGGCCATCTTCTCGCTGTGGCGCGCGTCGTCGTGGCCGGTGGCCTCCGTCGTGGTCTCGGTGGTTTCCTCAGTCATGTCAGTATTCCCCGGATGCAATCTTCAATCGGTCGGCGGTGTTGGCACCGCCTGATCTGTCGTGTGTGTTGTCTGTGGCGGCGAGATCGAACTGCGCCGAATTGCTGCGCGGCGTCCACAGCCGCCGCTCGACCGCCTCCAGCAGCCTCTGCTTCATTTCCTCGTAGGCGGCCGGGTTCTTCTCTGTCATGAAATCGCGCACGCGCTGATCGACGACGAAGGCCTGGTAGACCGCCTCGAAATGATGGTTGCCGACAGCGCCGGTGGTCGCAGCAAAGGCGAAGAGATAATCGACCGTGGCGGCGATCTCGAAGGCGCCCTTGTAGCCATGGCGCATGACGCCATCGATCCACTTCGGATTGACGACGCGGCCGCGCACCACGCGGGCGATCTCTTCTTCCAGCGAGCGGATGACGGGCTTCTCCGGCATCGAGTGATCATTGTGATAGATCGACGGCCTGTTGCCGCCGAGCGTTTCCGCCGCCGCCGCCATGCCGCCTTCGAACTGGTAGTAGTCGTCGCTGTCGAGCAGGTCGTGCTCGCGATTGTCCTGGTTCTGCACGACAGCCTGGATGGAGCGCAGCCGCTCCTCGAAGACGCCACGCTCGGCCCGGCCCTCTTCGCCGGCGCCGTAGGCATAGCTGCCCCAGACCAGATAGGCCTCCGCCAGATCGGCGCGCCGCTCCCAGCCCTTCTCGTCGATCAGCGCCTGCAGCCCGGCGCCATAAGCACCCGGCTTCGACCCGAAAATCCGATACCCCGCCCGCCTCTTCGCCTGCGCAACGTCTAGCCCGGCCTCCTCAAGCCGCGCCGCCTCACCCCGCATCCGCGACGCAATCGGATTGTCTTGCCCGTCCTCATCCAGCGCCCCGACGGCCCGGATCGCCTTGTCGAACAGCGCGATCTGCTCCGGAAATGCATCGCGGAAGAAACCTGAAATCCGCAGCGTCACATCCACCCGCGGCCGCCTCAGCAGAGCCGGCGGAATGATCTCATAGCCGGTCACCCGCCGCGAGGTCATGTCCCAGACCGGCTTGACGCCGATCAGCGCCAGCGCCTGGGCGATATCGTCGCCACCGGTGCGCATGTTCGACGTCCCCCAGGCCGTCAGCCCGAAGGACACAGGCCACTCGCCATGATCCTGAACATAGCGGCGCACCAGAAGCTCCGCCGATTTCTTTCCCAGCTCATAGGCCGCCGGCGTCGGCACCGCGCGGCTGTCCACGGAATAGAAGTTCCGCCCCGTCGGCAACACATCCGGCCGCCCGCGCGTCGGTGCGCCCGAGGGACCTGGCGGGACGAAGCGGCCGTCGAGGCCACGCAGCAAGCCTTCGATCTCGGCGTCGCCGCAGGCGAGGATGGCGGGTTTCAGGCGGGTTTCGATCTCGTGGAGGACGGCGCGGGTGGCGAGCCAGGCCTCCGGGCACGCAAGCTCGCCGGACACGAATCTGGCGGCCAGCAGCTCGATGCGCTCGACGGTGTCGCCCTGGGTGCGCCACGGGTCGGACGAGACGTCCGCGAGGATATCGGGGCGTGGCCCGGTCCATGCAGCGGCCATGTCGCAATCGAGAGGGTCGAAGGAAGACCCCTCCCCAACCCCTCTCCACAAGGGGGAGGGACTTCTCGTCGAGATTGCCTCGCTGGTTCGATCAA
>UCEU01000042.1:50231-71813 GCA_900471485.1 Hyphomicrobiales bacterium | reverse complement strand
AAGGGGGAGGGGCTTAACTGTGGAGCTGCCGCGAGTTTCCTTCCCACCTCCCCGCAAGGAGGAGGGCTTAGTCGCGGCGCGCCACGAGTCTCCTTCCCCCTTGTGGGGAAGGTGGCCGGCAGGCCGGAAGGGGTTTTTACCAAGGCCGCCAACGTCGGCTTTTTCGTCCATGTTTGGGCTCTCATGTCCAAGATTTCCAGCTCACCTCCCGACAAGGGGGAGGGGCTTAACTGTGGCGACGCCGCGAGTCTCCTTCCCCCTTGTGGGGAAGGTGGCCGGCAGGCCGGAAGGGGTCTTTGCATCCTCCCCTAACGCAGCCGTTATTTGCATTCCCCCATCCCCGCTCCTATCTCCCCATTGACCGAAACAGGGAGATGACGAGGGATGTTCGACGCGAAGAAACTTCTTGAGCAGTTTCTGGGTTCGCAGATACCGGGGGTCGGCGGCAGTGTGCGCGAGCGGGCGGGCGGTGCGATCCAGATGGCGAAGGACAATCCGTGGAAGGCAGGCGCGCTGGCCACCGCCGTTCTCGGCACCAAGACGGGCCGCAACATCGCCGGAAACGTCGCGACCATCGGCGGCATCGCAGCCGTCGCGGGTCTCGGCTACCTCGCCTACAAGAACTATCAATCCGGACAATCTCCGCAGGCTGCACCGCAGCCGGCTCCGAATGCGAGCCAACCGGTCGCGCTGCCCCCGCCGGATTCGGCCTTCAGCCTGGAATCGCCGCAGCTGAGCAACGATTTCGCCCTGACGCTGATCCGCGCCATGATCGCTGCGGCAAAGGCCGATGGCCATATCGACGACGTCGAGCGGGCCAACATCATGGAGAAGGTACAGACGGCCGACCTCGGCTCCGAGGCTGAAGCCTTCCTGCGCAACGAGATCGCCAATCCCGTCGATATCGACGAACTGGTCGCCGCTGCACGCACCGAGGAGCAGAAGGTCGAGCTCTATACGGCGACGCGGCTGACGATCAATCCGGATACCCGCGCCGAACGCGGCTATCTCGACCTGCTTGCCGGTCGCCTCGGCCTGCCGGATGCGCTGCTCGACCATATCGACGCCACGGTGACCTCGCACAAGATCAGCCTCTGACGATCTAGCGGGTGCGACATCGCGTGCCCTGTGGTTGAGGTGCCGGCCAGTTGCCTTTCACGGGCGGCTGGCCTAGAGCAGTTTCGCTTTTCTTCAAATCGCGGAACGGCTCTATTCTTTTGTTTCACGCATTTCCGGACGGAAAACCGCTTCGCACTTTTCCTGGAATTGCTCTGAAGCCTCATCTCTCGCCCGCAGGAGACACGCGCATGGCCGATCCGAAATCCGAACGCCGCTCGCCGGCGATTGCCGCGGCGATCATCCTCGTCTGCGCGGGTCTGGTGATCTATTTCCTGCCGTCGATCGTGCTGTGGATCGGCAATTATTCGCCTGTTCTGGCGATCGTCGTCGGCGTCTGTCTGCTGATGGCGTTCTTCGCGGTGTTCTGGCTGAGGGCACGGTACCAGCGCAGGCATCCTCGTTGACCGGTGCCATTGTCTCTCATGTGTAAGCGGTAGGCCGGCTCACCCGGAAGGCGGCGTTGCCGCGCCCCGGCGACGGATTTAACATCGCTGGAGACGATCGCAAGCTGGGCGCAACATGACGGTCAAGGAAATCAAGGCGATGACGGGGATTCGCGGCGCTGCCGCGGTGTTCGTCATGGTCTATCACTTCGAGTACAGGTCCACTTCCAACGACATGTTCTCGGCGATGCTGCATCACGGCTATCTCTCGGTCGATCTCTTCTTCGTGCTCAGCGGCTTCGTGATGGCGCATGTCTATGGCCGATCGTTGACGGATGGAGTGTTCCGGTTCCGCAGTTTCCTGTGGCACCGCGTCGCCCGGATCTATCCGCTTTATATCTTCTCGACGCTGGCGATCCTGCTGCTTGCCTATCTCAAGACACGACAGTTGGATGTCGATGTGCCGACGCTCGTGTCGAACATGCTGATGCTGCAACTGCTCGGCAACTGGCCGAGCATCGATGCACCGGCCTGGTCTGTCAGTGCGGAGACGGTTGCCTATCTGCTGTTCCCGGTGATCGCCTTTCTCTGCCTGAGGTCGAGCCGGGCCGTGGCGATGATGATCGCCCTGGCTGCGATCGCCACCATTCTTGCGATGACGATCGCCGCCTCGCTGCACGAGATCGGAGCGCCGACCTCTCGCGGGCCGCTCGATCTGTTCTTCGAGCCCTATGCGATCCTGCGCTGCCTGGCCGGGTTCACGCTCGGGCAGCTGGTCTGGCGGCTGCATAACGATCCGCGGGTGGTGGTTTTCGCCTCGCGCAATTCCGTGCAGATCGTGCTTGCCGTCTTCGCGCTTCTGGCGATGACGCAGGTACAGGCGGATTTCGTCATCTACCTGCTCATCGTCGTGCTCATCCTGTGCCTGAGCACCGATCACGGGCTGCTGTCGAGCTTCTTCGGTTCGCCGCCGATCTATTTTCTCGGCACCATTTCCTTCGCGATCTATCTTACCCATTACAGGGCGTTGGGGATATGGACTTTCCTGGACGGCAGGTTCGACGACTACGGTGAGATCTTCGGCAATGTTGTCGCGACCCTACTGTCCGGTCTGATCGTCATCGGCCTTGCGTGGCTGCTGCATGTGGCGATCGAAAAGCCGTGCCGGCAGTTGCTGCGCGGGCGCAGGTCGCGCGGGGCGTCCAAGCCGGCGGTGTCGATGGCTTTGCCGACTGGAACGCAGGCAGGCGACTAACCCTGTAGCGAGGCGCCCAGCAACAGCGCGCCCATCACGATCACAAGCAGTGCGCCGAGTATCTCGATGCCGTTGCCTACCCATGTCGATGCCCGCGAGCCGTGGCCGGCGAGGCGCATGGCGGTGCCCTTGGCGGTGACTGCGAGCGTGGCGAGGATGGCGACGGTGATGGCGGTGCCGAGAGACATGGCGACCACCGAGAGGATGCCGCCGAGATAGAGCCCGTTCAGGAGCGAGAAGGTCATGACCAGCAGCGCGCCTGAGCAGGGGCGCAGGCCGACCGCGATGATGGCCGACCAGGCCTCGCGGAAGCTGAAGTTTTCCGATCCGAGCATGGACGGGTCCGGCATGTGCGACTGGCCGCAGGTCTCGCAGGCCATGCCTGAAATGAACTTGTGGCCGGCCTTTTCGGCCTGTGCCTCGCCGAAGACGAAAGCGCTGGCATCCGTGCGGGCCGAGCTGTCCTGCCAGTCGAGCATCATGCTGACCGGCCCCGATGTCGCGGCCTCCACCTGTCTCGGGGGCATCGAGGCGGCCATGGAGCGCAGCTTGCGAAACAGCAGCCAGCCGCCGAAGAGGATGACCATGACGAAGCTTGCGATCTCCATCGCCTGCGTGGCCTTGGTCAGCGTGATGCCGGTCCCGCGCAGCACCAGCCAGGCGCCGCAGACGAGCGCGATGGCGACGACGCCCTGGACGAAGGCGGAGAGGAACGAAATCACCACGCCGCGCCGGAGCTCGATCTCGTTGGCGATCATGTAGGAGGAGATGACCGCCTTGCCGTGGCCTGGGCCGGCGGCGTGGAAAACGCCATAGGCGAACGACAAGCCGATCAGCGTCCATAGCTGCCAGGGGTCCTGGCGCATGTCCTTCAGCGCGCCGGTCAGCGCGCGGTAGAAGGATTGCTGTTCGTAGTTGACATAGGCAAGCAGCGGCGCGAGAGGCCCGCCCACCGGCTGGAAGCTCGGCTCCGCCGTGCCGATGCCGAGCGGTGATTGCGCATGCGCGGCCGCAAGGCCCATGAGAAGCAGGCCGGCGCTCCAGAAGACGAGCGGGAGGCGGCGCCTCAGCATGTCACTTCCAGCTTGGTGGCGAAGAGCTTCGACATGTTGGTGCCGGTCGGATCGTTGAAGAAGGCGTCGGTCAGCGACTGCTTGTTCTGCGAGATCACCTGATCCGCATCCGGCCTGACCACCTGGTGCTTGCAGGACTTGAAGCCGTCGCCGACGAGCAGCATCTCCTTGTCGCTCGGAAAGTCGATCGAGGTATAGAGCGTCGGATCGTAGACGCCGAAGGTGAGGGTGCCCTTGAGCGGCATCGTCTCGGCGGGCTTGACGGCGAAGAACATCAGGAGCTGGCCGTCGCGGTAATCGACATGGATGATGTCGGGCTTCTGGACGGTGACGTTCTTTCCGTTCATCGTCAGGTTCATGTAGTAGTCGTAGTCGACGAGGGATTCCTTGACCGTCTTGCCGACTTCGGCGAGCTCGTTCGGCTCGAGCTTCAAGTCTGTGTTCTTGTCGAAATCCATGACGACCGAGGAGGTGAAGACCTCGTCGAAGCGCCAGACGTTGCGGAACTCGGCGACATTGCCGTCGTCGCCGGCAACCACTTCCAGGCGCGCCTCGACGAAGATGTGCGGATGCGCGAAGGCGGTGGCCGGCGCGAGCGCCAGGAAACCGGCCGTCAGGAAAGTCGATATCTTCATGCGATCCGCTTGCTTCGTGTTCGAGTGAGCAGGCTGCCCAAATCAGTTGTGGCGATCTTGCCAGAAAATAGGACCGAATTGGGACCGGACATGCGTCCGATCAGACCTAAGGGTGTCTCTTGAACCAATTGTGAAGATAGTCGACGAAGGTGCGCACCTTGGCGGGCAGATAGCGCCGGTGCGGATAGACGGCATAGATGCCGCGATCGGTCGGGATATAGTCGTTGAACAGCGTCACCAGTTCGCCGCTCTCGATCGGCTTGCGGGCGATGAAATCGGGGATCATCGCCACGCCGATGCCGGCCCGCGCCGCGCGCAGCGTCGCATGCGGGCTGTTGACCTCGATCGGGCCGGATACGGCGACCGCGAACGAGGTGCTGTCGGGATTGTAGAAGCGGATGCTTCCCTGGTTGCGGGCGTTGGTGTCGATGATGAAGGGAATGTTCGCGAGATCGGCGGGCTGGTTGATGTCGGGGTAACGCTCCAGAAACTCCGGCGTGGCGCACAGATGCATGCGGAAATCCGAGATCTTGCGCGCGATCATGCCGGAATCCTCGAGCTTGGTGACGCGGATCGCCACGTCGAAGCCTTCCTCGATGAGGTCGACGAAGCGGTCGTCGGCCGAGATTTCCAGCGCCAGATCGGGGTTCTCCTTGGCGAAATCGATCAGCGACTGGCCGACCTCGGCATCGACGAAGGTGCGGGGCACCGAAACCTTCAAACGCCCCTTCAGCTGCGCGTTGTTCTCGCGCACGAGATCGGCGAGGTTGTCGATCTCCTTCAGGATGTCTGAGGCGGTGCGATAATAGGTGTGGCCGGCCTCGGTCATCGAGAACTGGCGGGTGGTGCGGTTCAAGAGAAGCGCGCCAAGCTCATCCTCGAGCTCGCGGACATATTTCGACAGCAGCGCCTTGGAGCGACCGGTCTTGCGGGCGGCAGCCGAAAATCCCTCGGCTTCGACGACGTCGATGAAGGCGCGGATGCGGGTGAGGGTGTCCATGAGTGCTTTGTGGTCCTGATTTATATCCGGAATATCAATCAGATAATCCTGGAGCAAAGGCAAGCGCGGTGTTCATGCGGCAATAGGTCCGCAACCAAAGCTAGCACTCCGCCCGCATTTTCGTTTTTTTGCGCAACCTCAAAAAAACTCTTGATTATGACGGCGAATATTCTTATCTCGACCTCAGCCCAAAGTCGCACGTGCCCATGGGTGTCCGCCGAACCCTCGAATTGGTGAGGAAATCGGTAAGGTACCTGGAATTAACCCCTCCAGTCGCTATTCCGGCCAACCGGAAAATGCGAGGACGCCTGAAGCAACGACGGTGCGGGCCTTTTTGTTCTCTCCCTGCTTTCCATCAGCGGGGGTTACTGAAGAGGCACACCTTCATTGCCGGAAGTGCGGTAGGGAATCCCCTCCAATCCATGGCAGACAAAGCCGGATCCATGTCGCTTTCGCGGCGTTGATTCATCATTCGCGCATTCGAGCGCTTGCTAAGGTTCCGGGGTCTCCACCGGCTGGTTCCTATGCGAGTGATCGGCTGCCCTTTGTCCTCCGGTTTTTCCGGAGCTCTGGAATTGAAAAGGGAATCGATATGACCACTCAGCGCATCCGCGACTTTCTCGCAACCCGACGTCCCGACGGTCCCTGCCTTGTGGTCGACCTCGACGTCGTGCGCGACAATTTCTCCGCTTTCCGCCACGCCATGCCTGACAGCGCCATCTACTACGCCGTCAAGGCAAACCCGGCTCCTGAAGTCCTGAAGCTGCTCGCCGACATGGGCTCCAACTTCGATTGCGCGTCCGTCGCTGAAATCGAAATGGCGCTCAATGCCGGTGCGACCGCTGCCCGTATCTCCTACGGCAACACGATCAAGAAGGAACGCGACGTTGCCCGCGCGCATGCGCTCGGCGTCAGCCTCTTTGCGGTCGACAGCCACGAGGAAGTCGAAAAGATCTCGCGTGCCGCTCCCGGCGCCCGCGTGTTCTGCCGCGTTCTGACCGATGGTGAAGGTGCCGAATGGCCGCTGTCGCGCAAGTTCGGTTGCGTGCCGCAGATGGCGGTTGACGTCCTCGTCTACGCGCATCAGCTCGGCCTCGAATCCTACGGTGTTTCGTTCCACGTCGGTTCGCAGATGACCAAGGTCGATGCCTGGGATTCGGCTCTTGCCGATGCCAAGCGCGTCTTCGTTCAGCTGGCCAAGCAGGGCATTCACCTGCAGATGGTCAACATGGGCGGCGGCTTCCCGACCAAGTACCTGCGCGACGTTCCGTCGGCGGAAGCTTACGGTCGTGCGATCTACCAGAGCCTTCGTGACCACTTTGGCAACAACCTGCCGAAGACGATCATCGAGCCGGGCCGCGGCATGGTCGGCAACGCCGGCGTCATCAAGACGGAAGTCGTGCTGATCTCGAAGAAGTCCGACAACGACGCCGCTCGCTGGGTGTTCCTCGACATCGGCAAGTTCGGCGGTCTGGCCGAAACGATGGACGAAGCCATTCGTTACCCGATCCGCACCGAGCGCGACGGCGACGAAATGGAGCCCTGCGTCATCGCCGGCCCGACCTGCGATTCGGCCGACGTGCTTTACGAAAAGAATCTCTACCCGCTGCCGCTCACTCTCTCGATCGGCGACGAGATCCTGATCGAAGGCACCGGCGCCTACACGACCACCTACTCGGCGGTCGCGTTCAACGGCTTCGAGCCGCTGAAGGCCTACATCATCTGATACCGCCGGCCCCGTAGCCAGCCGGGGCGGCACCTTCACAATTCATATTCACCGCCGCTGATAACGGTTTTGGGTACGGGAGGCCACGATGGCCGCTGTTCTTGATTCTGTCCGCGCATTCTTTGCGCATTCCATTTTCACCATCGACGCCGAAAATGCCGGCGATGTCGTTGCGCGCGAGACCCTGCTCGATCGCGCCATGGGCCCGAACCGCCGCCGCAAGTCGTCGGAAAAGATCCGCCGTGGCCGCGTTCCGGCCGAAGGCCTGGCGCTGGTTGCGCGTGATCGCGACGGTCACGTGATCGGCACCGTGCGCCTGTGGAACGTCGAAGCCGGCGGCAATGCCGATGGTACTGCCATCGACGCGCTGCTGCTTGGACCGTTGGCGGTCGATTCCAGCTTCGAGGGCAAGGGTGTCGGCTCGGCGCTGATGCGCGCCGCCATGCTGGAAGCCAAGACCCGTGGTCACGGCGCCATCCTGCTTGTGGGTGATGCCCCTTATTACGAGCGTTTCGGCTTCTTCGCCGCAAAGGCTCAGCATCTCGTCATGCCTGGTCCGTTCGAACGCTCGCGCTTTCTGGCGCTCGAGCTTGTCGAGGGCTGGCTTGAAGGCGCGGCCGGCATGATCGTGCCCACGGGGCGGATGCTGGCCAGCGCGCCGGTCCGCAGGGCGGCCTGATCGGCAAGAGCCTCTCCCCCATGGGGAGGGGCTTTTTTATTGGCTGAACGCGAGACTTCCGATTTCGGCACGCCGGAAACCCGGCGGCCATGTCCCCTCAGTGTCTTTGTCGCCTGCCGGTTATTTTACGACGCTGGCTTCAACCAGCTGTGTTCCGGCGGTTTGGACGATATTCTCAGGTATGGCTGCGATGAAAAACATCGTGAAAGCATAGACGGCGAATATGGTCGCTGCGGCTGTGGCCTTTAGAATCATTCATGCACTCCTATTCTCAGGCTTCGAGTGTGAGCGCAAAAAGCGGCATTCCCAAGAGTTTTCTGAACGGTAGATGAACAAAAAACTGTGACGGTAAATTTTAACGATATTTTAGCAACACTGCAGCTTCACCCTTTTGGGGATGAAATTCACGGTCCGTTCTAATTTTTTGCAATAAAAACAGTCAATTAGATTAAATATGGGGCAGCGTTCATCCCCGTAAGCCCTTAGCATGCCTAGACTAGCCTTGTCATCGCACAGGGAGCCGGGTTCATGAACCGGTCGATCTTCTGTTCATATTCCGGCGCGCGGTGATGGTCGTCGAAGGTGGATCGGATGCCGTCAGGGCGGATGATTCTCCGGGGAAGCCAGGTCGGGAGACGCTCCTGCCGGTCTGGAAAAGCCGGAAAGCCTGACACGATCGGGCAGGCGGAACAGCCTGACATACCCATTTCATCTATTTGCCGCCTGCCCATTCCCTTTTTGGCAGACCGTCGCGGAGACCCTCCGGCGCGGCATTTCGTGCTGCTTACTCCCTTCGGCGGGTGGCGCTTGTGTGTTTCTCGATTACCGCTCATTATATTAGTGATGTCGTATATTGAGGGGGATTGAATATGACACGGTCGATTATCGCCTGCATTTCTGGTGCCTGCGTGCTGTCTCTCGTCATCATATCGGACGCGTCGGCTCAGACGCCCGTCGTCACCACGCCGCCGACGCTGAAGACACTGGCGCCGGGACAATCGGTCATGTTCGACGACAAGAGGTGCCCTGCCGGGCAAATCGCAAAATACACCAGAGCCCAGAAGCGCAGCCAGATCGGCCGCAGGTGCGTGCATCGCTGACCACGTGATAAGCGGATCATAAGGTTTCACATCCGTGTGAAATGGGCGGCACGGCGGGTGATTTAGCCGCGCGTCCGCTTAGATATCGCGGCATGATCAAACGTCTTCTCTTCATCGCGATCCTGTCGCTCTCGCCCTTTGCCGCCATGGCACAGCAGGCCAACCCGGTTACCGCGCTGCTTGATGGCGGCTCCTCACGCGAGGAGTTGCGGCCGCTGAAGGCGGTCGTCGTCGCGAGGGATGGCGAGATCATCGCGGAGCACGGCTATCGCGGCCATTCGACGGGGGAATCCGTCAATATCAAATCGGCTTCCAAGTCGATCATCTCGAGCCTCGTCGGCATCGCCATCGGGAAGGGTCTGCTCGAGGGGCCGGACCAGAAGATCGCGCCGATCCTGAAGGCCGATCTGCCCGACAATCCTGATCCGAGGCTCGGCAAGATCACCATCGGCAACCTGCTCTCCATGCAGGCGGGGCTCGGCCGTCTCTCCGGCCCGAACTACGGACGCTGGGTATCGTCGCGCAACTGGGTGCGCTTCGCGCTGGCGCAGCCGTTCGCCGACGAGCCGGGCGGGCAGATGCTCTATTCCACAGCCTCGACCCATCTGCTCTCGGCGATCCTGACCAAGGTCGGCGGGAAATCGACGCTCGCCCTGGCGCGGGAGTGGCTGGCGCCGGTCGATGGCTTTCGCATCGGTGCATGGGAGCGCGATCCGCAGGGGATTTATCTCGGCGGCAACCAGATGGCGATGACCGCCCGCTCGCTGCTTGCCTTCGGCGAACTCTACCGCAATGGCGGCAAGGCCGCGGATGGCACGCAGGTCGTTCCCGCAGACTGGGTCGTCCAATCCTGGCAGCACCACACCAATTCGCGCTTTTCGGGCGACGACTATGGGTACGGCTGGTTCTCGCGACAGATCGGTGGCGAGCAAGTGCATTTCGGCTGGGGTTACGGTGGGCAGATGCTCTACATCGTGCCGTCGCGGAAGCTGACCGTGGTGATGACATCGGACGAAAGCGGCCCTTCGGCAAGAACCGGCTATCGCGATGCCCTGCACGGGTTCCTGTCCGAGATCATCGCCGCCGCAGGCCCTGTCTGAGCGGGGTGGGCGCATTCATTAAAATGCGATCGGTCCCTCCAATCAATATTCAATAGCAATCTCGTAATGTGTCCGCGCCGTTTAGTGGAGGCGGGCAGATGATTTTGGACCTGCGGACGATCTATGTCGTGTCCGCGATGACGCTCCTGGTTCTCGGAAGCGCGCATATGGCAAGCTATTGGACCGGGCGGTTCGGCCGCTGGCCGGCCTGGTGGGGTGCGAGCTATCTGGTGCTCGGCATCGGGACGCTGCTCGTCTGCCTGCGCAATTTCATCCCCTATGTGCTGTCGATCCAGCTGGGCAATGTGCTGACGATTGCCGGCTACCTGCTGACGTTCTTCGCCATCCGCGTGCTCGCCGGCCGGCCGGTGTCGATGCTTGCCTGCGCGCTGGCGCTTGTCTGCATCAGCCTCCCGGTTGCGGCTCTGCCCTCAGGCGACATGGCTGTGTCGACGCGGCTGTTCTATGTCTCGGCGATCTGCTGCCTGTGCGATCTGGCGGTGCTGCGCGAGGGTATCGGCATCTACAGGCGCGAGAAGCTTTTCTCGGCGGGCTTGCTGGCATGGCTCTATCTGCCGACGGCGGCGATTTTCCTTATTCGTGCCGGCATGGCGGCAACGGGCGAGATCGCCGGCCCCGATCCCTATGGCGCCACCGTCGCCCATAGCTGGATGGCGTCGACGGCGGTGATCTTCCTGGCGCTGCGCAGCATGCTGATCGTACTGATGGCGGCCGAGCGCAACAGGGGCGAACTGATCGCGATGGCGCATCACGATCCATTGACAGGAGCGCTCAACCGCGGCGGGCTGGCGCAACGGCTGCCGGTGCGTGACGCCCATGCCTTGGCGCTGCTGGTGGTCGATATAGATCACTTCAAGCAGTTGAACGATCAGCATGGCCATCCCGTGGGAGACGATGTGCTCCGGCTATTCTCCAGCGCCGCGCGCAGCGTGTTGCGGCCCGATGATCTCCTGTCGCGCCACGGCGGGGACGAGTTTCTGGTGGTGCTGAAGAATACCGCCGAGGACGGAGCGATCGCCGTCGCCGAGCGGATGCGGCTGGCATTCTCGGAGCAGGTTTCCGACATGGCGGTGTTCGCATCGCTGCCGACGTTGAGCATCGGCGTTGCCGCCTGCAGCGGCCCGGATATCGACTTCAAGAAGCTTCTGGAGCGGGCAGATACCGCGCTCTACGCTTCAAAGCGGCACGGTCGCGACCGGGTAGAGGCATCTACGGCGCAGGAGCAGGCGGCCTAGAGCATTTCCGCGTTTCTTCGAAACGCAAAAATGCTCTATCTATTTGTTATTATGCAATTCCGGACGCAAAACCGCGCTGCACTTTTGCTGAAATTGCTCTAGCCCGAATTCAGATATTCTGATCCATGCTTTCGGCGGGGATTTCGCTGGCCGGATGGATGCGCACCACCGTTGCCGGAACGCCCGCCACGGTGCAATGGGCCGGGACCGGCTTCACCACCACGCTGCCCGCCGCCACCTTGCTGTAGGCGCCGATCTCGATATTGCCGAGGATCTTGGCGCCGGCGCCGATCATCACGCCGCGGCGGATCTTCGGGTGGCGGTCTCCGGTTTCCTTGCCGGTGCCGCCGAGTGTCACGCCCTGCAGGATCGAGACCTCATCCTCGATGACAGCCGTTTCACCGACAACGATACCGGAGCCGTGGTCGAGCATAATGCCGGAACCGATCCTGGCGGCCGGATGGATATCGGGGCCGAAGACCAGCGAGGCGAGATTGGCAAGCCAGCTGGCGATCTCGACGCGGCCTTCGTTCCACAGTTTGTGGGCGGCACGGTGGATCTGCAGGGCGTGGAAGCCTTTCAGGTTGAGCAGCGCATGCAGATAGGTCGTGCAGGCGGGGTCGCGCTGGCGCACCGCCATCAGGTCTGCTTCGATGTCGGCGAGGATATCCGTCGTCAACGTCTGCTGGAGAAGCGCCGTGAGAGCCGCCGTATCGACATCGGCGCGAGAGAGCCGGGCGGCGAGTACGCGGGCAACGATGGTCGCGTTATTGGCGGCGTCGATCACCTGCGATGTCAAAACAGGCCGCAGCACCGGTTCGCGTTCGCATAGCGCCAGGGCCTCCGTGCGGATCGCCACCCATGCCGAGGCATCATTGGCGGCTGCGGTCTCGGCGATGGCGTTTCCGGTCTGCGGCATCTGGTCAGGCTCTCTGTTTCGCGAATGTCTTTATCCCAAAACCGGTGACCGGTTTCGGGAGACATGCCTTAGGCGGCGATATCGACCACGCCGCAATCGCCGGCTTCCGAAGCGAAGGCCAGCAGCTTGCCGTTCTTGCTCCAGCTCATGGCCGTGATCGCGCCCTTGCCAGGGCGGCGGATCAGCGCTTCCTTGCTGTCGGCGAGGCGAACGGCGAGGATCATGCCGTCGATGAAGCCGATGGCGAGAATGTCTTCGGCCGGGTGGAACTTGACCGATGTCGCCATGATGTTGGCGCGGGTGCCGAGTTCGAGCGGTGCCTTGCCCATCGGGCCGTCCTTGCCCTGGAAGGGCCAGACGATGGCGGCCGGTGCGCCTGATGAGGCGAGCCACTTGCCCTTGGCCGACCAGGAGAGCGACTTCACCTTGGCGGGGTAGCCGGTCATGCGCATGTGTCGGGCTTCAGAGCCGGGCTTGATGTCGAGCTTCCAGCCGTGCAGCGCGTTTTCCTGCATCGTCGTGACGAGGAAGTTGCCATCCGGCGAGAAGGTCACGCCTGTATGGGCGCCTTTCCACTCGAGATCGACCGGCTTGGCATCGCCCGCCACCCAATGCAGCGACACGCCATTATAGCGGGCGGCGGCGACGCGCATGCCCTTGGGCGCGAAGGCGAGGCCTTCGACGGTGCGTTCCTCGGTGAATTCGCGGGTGGTGCCATCGGCGAGGCGAACGATCGCGCTCTTGCCGTGGGAGTAGGCGATGGCGCCCTGCGGGCCGGCGGCAAGCTGCGAGATCCACTTGCGCGGCGCATGCGCAAGCTCGGAGACGCTGCCATCAGCCGCAATCCGCAGCACCTTACCGTCTTCGCCGCCCGAGATCAGGCTTTCGCTATAGGGATCGCGGATGCAGGTGAGCATGCCCTGATGGGCTTCGGTGACCTTTTCCGAGCCATCCAGCCGGTGAAACGTGCCGGTGGCGCTGGCGAAGAAGGGGGTATCACCTAAAAATTCGACGGCCAGGATATGGCCGTCGATATCAAACGGAGCAACAGTCGGCATCAGGCAGAGGCCTCGCACGCCTTGAAGGAAGCTTCGAGCTTTTCGCGGTCAAGCTCGCGGCCGATGAAGACGAGACGGGTCTCGCGCTTCTCGCCGTCTTTCCAGGCACGCTGGTGGTCGCCTTCAATGATCATGTGCACGCCCTGAACGACGTAGCGTTCGGCATCGCCCTTAAACGCGATGATACCCTTGAGGCGCAGGATGTTCGGACCCTGCGTCTGGGTGATCTTCTGGATCCAGGGGAAGAAGCGGTCCGGGTTCATCTCGCCGCCGCGCAGCGAAACCGACTGCACCGTCACGTCATGGATCGGGGAGACGGCGCCATGGTGGTGATGGTGGTCGTGCCCGTGATCATGGTGATGATCGTGCCCGTGGTCATGATCGTGGTGATGATGATCGTGATCATGGTCGTGCGCATGGTGATGGTGGCCATGGTCGTGGCCGCAATCGGGGCCGCAGACATGGTCGGGGTGATCGTGGTCGAGGAAGTGCGGGTCGTTTTCCAGCGCGCGTTCCAGGTTGAAGGCGCCCTGGTCGAGCACGCGGGCGAGATCGACGCCGGAGCGGCTGGTCTTGTAGACGCGGGCCGACGGGTTGATGGCGCGCACGACGTCTTCGATCTGCGCCAGCTCTTCCGGAGTGACGAGGTCGGTCTTGTTGATGAGCACGACGTCGGCGAAGGCGATCTGGTCTTCGGCCTCGCGGCTGTCCTTCAGGCGCAGCGGCAGGTGCTTGGCATCGACGAGGGCGACCACCGCATCGAGCTCGGTCTTGGCGCGGACGTCGTCATCCATGAAGAAGGTCTGTGCGACCGGCACCGGATCGGCAAGGCCCGTCGTCTCGACGATGATGCCATCGAAGCGGCCGGGACGGCGCATCAGGCCTTCGACGACGCGGATCAGGTCGCCGCGCACCGTGCAGCACACGCAGCCATTGTTCATCTCGTAGATTTCTTCGTCGGATTCGACGATCAGATCATTGTCGATGCCGATCTCGCCGAACTCGTTGACGATGACGGCATACTTCTTGCCATGCGCTTCCGTCAGGATGCGGTTCAGCAGCGTCGTCTTGCCGGCGCCGAGGTAGCCGGTGAGAACGGTGACGGGAATGGGCTTCGGCTGCGTGGGAATAGCGTCGGTCATGAGAACCTCGATAGGTGGGGGCTGCTCGGGTGTTTGTCCCGGGCCTTTCAAATTCGTCGTCTCATATAAGGGGTGCGGCGCGGCAGTTCAAAGGGATTCGTATGTTATAAGATCACATTAGGATGTGGAGGCCGCGATAGCCGATGGGATATCGGTCTGGGCGAAGTCATTGCCGATGAAAAGCAAGGGGCAATTGAATTCCTTGGCCGTGGCGTAGGAGAAGCAATCGCCGAAGTTCAGCGAGGCAGCGTGGAAGTTCTTTCCCCACGAACGGTAGGCAGCTGCCGCGAGTTCTGCGCGGGCTGGGGTGACGTCGACGATCTTCACGGTAACGGCCGAAAGAATGGCGCGCATTTGGTTGGTCATCCCTCTTCTGGCTGCGACGATTTGCGCCTCAAGCACTGTCCCGGCCGACACCAGCATGAGGTCCTCGCTTTCGAATATCTTGCGGCAGAAAGGTGCCTGCGGTTCGTTTGCCAAGATCGCGATCAATGCCGACGTGTCGACGGCGATCACTTCGGCAGGCCGTCTTCGTCGTAAAGGAAATCCTGGCTATGAGCGGCGTCGGGGCCGGGTGGCAGGTTCAACTGCCGTACCTCTTCCTGCAGTCTGTCGATCAGCCGGGACTTTTCCTCACGGGTCATCAGTTGCTTCACCCTGACTTCCTCCTGCATGCGCCGAATAAGCTCGCCCCTTTTGACCGGGTCCTTGATGAAGCCGGTAACCGGCTCGAGCCGGACAGCGGGCTGACCTTCTTGGGTCAACACAATCTCTTCGCCCTGATTGGCAAGGCGGACCAGTTCGGTCAGTTGGCCTTCAGCCTCTTTCACGGAAATGCGCATGCGGGCCTCCTTGGTGAGCCACTGCGATTACAATCAATATGATGAAAAGCACGGGCCGATACAAGCGGCCCGCTATTTCAGCGTGTCCACGTCGAAGGTGTCCACATCCTGCAGCAATTCCACCAGCCCTTTCACCGCATGGGCGATCAGCGCCTCGCCTTTTGCGGCGGTCGCCTTCACGGCGTTGCCGGCGACGCCTTTGTCGTTGAGGTCGGACATCTTCCAGCCGAAGGCGTGGGGGCCGTAGGCGCGCAGGTGCTTGTAACGGGTGGCGAAGTCGGATTGGCGGGAGGGGAAGTTCTCGGCCTTGGCCATGTCTACCTTGTCAGGGTGCAGCGCCAGCATCACCGAGGTCTCAATGTCGCCGCCGTGGATGTCGATCGCCTTTTCTTCCGGCGAGATCACGCCGTCCGGCAGGCCGAAGCGGGTCCAGCTGGTGGCGACGGCGAGCATGTTGAAGCGCACGCGGGCTTCGGTGGCGACAACGGTCATCAGCGGCGAGTTGCCGCCATGGGCGTTGAGCATGACGAATTTGCGGGTACCCTGTTGCGACAGTTTTTCGGCGATGCCGAGCCAGCGCTCGATCGCTTCGCTGTAAGTCAGCGTTTGCGTTCCTGTCACATCCATATGCTCGATTGAGTAGCCGACTGATTCCGTCGGCAGGAAGGTCACGGGAAGCGTTTTGGGAAGCGCGGTTTTGAGCCTGCTAACGATGCCGTTGGCGATCAGCGTGTCGGTTTCGAAGGGGAGGTGCGGGCCATGCTGCTCGTGGGCGCCAAGCGGCAGGATGGCGATCCAGCGGCCGCGCTCGGCGGGCGAAAGCTGCGGATCGTTGTCCTCGAATTGGGTTTTGGGCGCGATCATCCGGCTAAGGCCTCTTGTTTATGACGAGATCATGCGCAATGTCATAACGCAACGTTCTCAACGCTTAACGCATAAGCCTTTAAATCAAAACCGATTTGGCGGAAGGCTTGGGCGCCAATTAAACTGTCGTCGCGTGGTGGCCTGGTCCAGAATGCGCGGCGCGGCACGATCAGAGGGATGGCGATGGGCAAGAAGCACAAGGACGGCAAGAAGCAGAAGTCCAAGAAGAAGGACCAGACCGAATATACGGTGGTCGATCTTTCGCCGGCTTTGACGCAGGCCGCGCGCTCCATGCGCACCGTTCTGTCGCGCAATCTCTTGGAAAGCGGGCTTTATGCAGGCCAGGACGGGGTGATCCTGTCGCTCGCCGAAAGCGACGGAATGACGGCGGGCGGGTTGGCGCAGAAACTCGGCGTCAAGGCGCCGACCATGACCCGCACCATCGGCCGCATGGAGGCGCAGGGCTTTCTCGAGCGCAAAGCGGATGCCGACGACGCGCGCCTAACCAAGGTCTATCTCACCGAGCTCGGACGCGGCAGCGTGCAGGCGATTGAAAAGGCCGCTTCGGCCTGCGATCTTCTGGCAACCCAGGAGTTCTCCGAAAAGGAAATCCGCAACCTCGTTCGCCTGCTCAAGGCGATGGACGCAAACCTGCAGACCGAGGCTGTCGCCTTCGACGAGCCGGAGGAAATTTGACGGAATTGTGAATTTAGAATTGCCTCCCTGCGTTTAGTCTTTTAATTAAATATTTTAAGAGCGCTCGGCATCGGTATCGAGCGACGTGCATGAAGAAACCCGCGCGTTGCCTGGGGAGGACACGTGGCTCAGAAGATCAAGCTTTCCACCATTGCCGAAACGCTCGGCATTTCCACCGCAACCGTATCCCTTGCTCTCCGCGACAGCCCGCTCGTCGCCGGCGCCACGCGCGACAAGATCAAGGAGCAGGCGCGGGCGCTGGGCTATATCTACAACCGCCGCGCGGCCAGCCTGCGCACCTCGCGCTCCGGCATCATCGGCGTCGTCGTGCACGACATCATGAACCCGTTCTACGGTGAAATCCTGAAGGCGATCGAAAGCGAGCTCGACCGTAGCCGGCAAACCTTCATTCTTTCCAATCACTACGATTCGGTGGAAAAGCAGCGCACCTTCATCGAGACGCTGCTGCAGCTCGGCGGAGACGGCGTCATCATGTCGCCGGCGATCGGCACGCCGCCCGAGGACATGCAGCTTGCCGAGGACAACGGCATGCCGGCCATTCTCGTCGCCCGCTCCATGGACGGATCGGACCTGCCGACCTATCGCGGCGACGACAGCTACGGCATCTCGCTTGCCACCAATCACCTGATCGGCCTCGGCCATCGCTCGATCGCCATGATCGGCGGCACCGACCAGACATCCACCGGTCGCGACCGCTACCAGGGTTATGTCAACGCGTTGCGCAAGGCGGAGATCGAGGTCGATCCCGGCCTGCGTATTCCCGGTCCGCGCTCGATGCAGGGCGGTTTCGAGGCGGCGGTGCACTTCCTCTCCTTGCCGCAGAAGCCGACGGCTGCCGTCTGCTGGAACGATCTCGTCGCCATCGGCCTGATGAACGGCATTGCCCGCGCCGGCCTGGTGCCCGGCAAGGATATCTCGGTCACCGGCTACGACGACCTCGAGGAGGCGTCGATCTCGATGCCGGCGCTCACCACCGTCTGGAACGGCCAGGCCGAAGTCGGCAGGCTCGCGGCGCGTGCGCTGCTCGACCGTCTCGCCGGCAGCCACGAACCCGACGGCATCCATCTCATCAAGCCCGAGATGCGCATCCGCCAATCGACCAGCCCCTACCGGCCCCGATCCTGATCCGGCCGCTCATCCTTACCTGTCCAGGGCAGGCGATAATCGAAGAGGAAATGTCATGTCCCGCATTACCGTTCTCGTTCCGGGGAAAATGCACGAGCGCGTTCTCGCCCGCCTGAAGGAGCGCTACGAGGTCATCGAGGCCGATGCGACGACGCTCGATGCGGACACCGCCAAGCGCGTTCGCGGCGTGGCCGTTTCGGGCACGCTCACCGCGGCCGATATCGACGCGCTTCCCAATGTCGAACTGATATCGAGCTTCGGTGTCGGTTACGACAATGTCGATGCCAGGCACGCGGCGACCAAGGGCGTGATCGTGACGAACACGCCTGATGTGCTGAACGACGAGGTTGCGGATACGGCGATCGGGCTGCTTCTCAACACCATCCGCGAATTTCCGCGCGCCGAAAGCTGGCTGCGCGCCGGCAACTGGAAGCCGGGGAAGAGCTATCCGCTGTCGCGCTTCTCGCTGAAGGGCCGGCATGTTGGGATCTACGGTCTCGGCCGCATCGGCCAGGAGATCGCCAGGCGGCTGGAACCCTTCAAGGTCAAGATCAGCTACCACACCCGCACCCGCAATGCCGATGTATCCTATGATTACTATCCGACGCTGAAGGACCTGGCCGAAGCCGTCGATACGATGATCGCGATCGTTCCGAGGACGCCGCAGACGCACAAGACGATCAATGCCGAGATCCTCTCGGCGCTCGGCCCCGAAGGCGTGTTCGTCAATGTCGGCCGCGGCTGGACGGTGGACGAGGAGGCGCTGGCGGCGGCGCTGAAGTCCGGCGCCATCGGTGCCGCCGGTCTCGATGTCTTCTACGACGAACCGCATGTGCCGGCGGCACTGCTCGACCTGCCGAACGCCGTGCTCCTGCCGCACCTTGCCTCCGGCTCGGTACCGACCCGTAATGCTATGGCGGATCTGGTGGTCGACAATCTGGTTGGGTGGTTCGATGCGCGCAAGCCGCTGACGCCGGTGGCGGAGACGCCTCTCAAGGGGTGATGGAGTTGATTGGGGTGGTGCGTTTGCTCTGTGGCTGCGCCCTTACTTCGATCCATCCCCGTTGTATTCTTGGATGCGTGGTTAGATCCTCGGGACAAGCCCGAGGACGACGGCTGAGCAAATGGCGTCTTCTTCGGCGCAACCAAGGTCGCCAAAATCGACCTCGCGAACCCGCCGTGAGTGTCAGACATGTCTCCGGGCTTTACACTCGTCTCGAGGATCTAAGCACGGTCCCACTTGCTCGACTTCCATGGACACTTGGCGCTAGGATGCAGCGAGGTCATGCAGGGGAGGCGAGGTGGCGGAAGTTCCGGGTGAGACGCAGCGCAAGTTGACGACGATCTTTTCGGCCGACGTCCAGGATTACACGCGGCTGATGGGCGCCGACGAGGAGGGGACGCTGGCGACCCTGAAGCGTTATCGCGACCGGATGTCGGGGCTGATCGGCGCGCATGGCGGTCGGGTCATCAACACCTGGGGCGACGGGCTGATCGCGGAGTTTCCGAGCGTGGTCGAGGCGGTGCGCACGGCCGTCGACGTGCAGAACGAACTTGCCGGCCTCAATGCCGCGCGGCCGGCCGACGGGCGGATGGAGTTTCCGATCGGCATCAATCTCGGCGACGTTATCGTCGAGGACGACGACATCTATGGCGACGACGTCAACATCGCGGCGCGGCTGCAGGCGCAGGCGCCGGCCGGCGGCGTGGTGATATCGAATACCGTCTACGATCAGGTGCGCAACAAGGTCGCCGTGGGGTTCGATTTTCTCGGGCCGCTCTCGGTCAAGAATGTCGCCGAGGCGGTGCCGAGCTATGCGGTCAGGATCGGCGAGGGCGAGCAGGGTGGTTCCGGACGGCCGGCTGATATCGAACGGTCGGCGGTTCCATCGGGAATTTCGCTCGGCCGGTCGTCGGTTTTCGCACGCCGGGGGCTGGCGCTTTTTGCGGTGATCGCGGTGGCGCTCATCGTCATCAACGCGCTCACCTGGAGCGGCGTGTTCTGGGCCGCCTGGCCGCTGTTGGCGCTGGCCTTTCTTGCCTCGATGCAATGGGCGCGCAGCCAGGCGCTTGTCGATACGCGAACGGCGGCGTTCGGCGTCATCGGCCTTGGGCTGATCGGCATCAACCTGCTGTCCTGGCACGGCGTTTTCTGGGCGGTCTGGCCGCTGCTCGGGCTTGCCGTTGCCGCGGGCATTCGCTGGGCGACCCGCGGCTAGACATTCCTCATGCTCCGAAGACCACTTCTTCCAGCCATGGGTTGGAGAACTTGCGCTCGGGGTCCATCCTTTCACGCAACCGCGCGAAATCCGCCAGCCGCTCGTAATGCGCGCCGATATGGTGGCGGGTGAAGACCTTGCCCCAATGCGGCAGGACCTCGAAGGGCGACAGCGCTTCCTCGATATGGCCGACCGCGGCTTCGACGGCCTTCTGGTCGCGGACCCAGGTGAAATGCACCGACAGCGTGTCGTTGCCGTATTGCGGGCTCATCCAGAGATCGTCGGCCGCCACGGTGCGAAACTCGCCGGCCTGGGCCAGATGCGCGAAGCTGTCGCGGACCGACAGCAGCGCCTCGATGGCGGCGATGGCATGGCGACGCGGGATGTGGAACTCGGACTGGATCTCCTCGCCGTTGCTCGGCGTGAAGCCCATCTTGAAGTGCGGCAACCGGTCGGACCAGCGGCCGAAGACGCCGAGCTGGTCGGTGGCGTTTCTCGCGTCGAGGCCGCTGAGAGGGTGGCGCTTGACGTCGGCGCGGCGCGCGCCGTGGACGATGACAGCAGGCCCGCGTGATGTATCGGTGCTCTTCAGCCAGAGCGAGCCGGCGATATCGCGCCACTGCGTGAAGACGCTGACGCTGTAGGCGGAAGAGGTGATCTCGTCGAGATTGGCGAGAAGCGCCTCCCAGGGCAAACCGTCATAGACCGTCTGCGCAACCTCGAATTCCGGCTGAACGTCGAGCGTGACGCGGGTGACGACGCCGAGCGCGCCGAGATGCACGACCATGCCGGCGAAATCAGGATCGCCGCGCCGCACCGTGACGACGCTGCCGTCGCCGGTGACGATCTCCATGCCGGAGACGGCGGTCGCCAGGTTGCCGTTGCGGTCGCCCGAACCGTGGGTGGCGGTGGCGATGGCGCCGGCGATCGAGATATGCGGCAGCGAAGCCAGGTTATGGATGGCGAGTTTCTGCTCATGCAGGAAAAGCGCGAGGTCGCCATAGGTGCAATGGGCACCGACGGAGACCTGTTTGCGATCATCCGAGATCACCGCATCGATGGGCAGGCCGGCGAGTGACAGGGCGACGTCGCCGTCGACGATCGCGTTGAACGAGTGCCGCGAGCCGAGCGTCTTGATAGCGCTCGATCGCGCCACGATGGCCGAGACCTCCACGGCGGAGGCCGGGCGCAGGCAGTCGCGAAAGCTGTAGTGAAAACTCTCCGCCCAATTGGCGGCAGGCACGTGTCCCATGAAGCGGCTCCTCCCGAATCTGATTGCCGCTTTTATAGAGCGCGGCGGGGCGGGGTGGAAGGCGGATCGTGGGGTCGCGAGCCGAGGGGATGAGCGGGTAGCGAAGACCCCTCCCCAA
>UCEU01000042.1:0-50152 GCA_900471485.1 Hyphomicrobiales bacterium | reverse complement strand
ACAAGGGGGAGGGGCTTAACCTGTTGAGCGGTCTCCGCCCGACCGTGTGACCCGGAGCCACTGAGGGTGACCCCTTTGCGAGCGGGCGTGGCTGACTAGCCCCTCCCCCTTGTGGGGAGGGGTTGGGGAGGGGACTTTCTCTGGCTGGGACTTTTCTTCTATCCGTCCGCCGCCATCCGCGCATAATGCCGCGGCGCCATGCCGACGAAGCGGGTGAAGGCGGTGCTGAAGGTGCTGGCGGAGCTGTAGCCGACGTGGTCGGCGACTTCGGCGATGGCGATTTCGCGGCGGCGCAGGAGGTTCTTGGCCAGCGCCATGCGCCAGGAGAGCAGGTATTCCATCGGCGCGACGCCCATGGCGCGGGTGAAGCGTTCGAAGAAGGCGGAGCGGGAGAGGGATGCTTCCCTTGCCAGCTGGGCGACGGTCCAGGCCTCTTTCGGCCTTTCGTGCATCTGGCGGATGGCGGCGGCGAGGCGGGTGTCGGAGAGGCCGCGCAGCAGGCCGGGCGAGGCGCCGGTGTCGGCCGAGGAGCGCAGCGCCTCGATCATCAGCACTTCCAGCAGGCGTTCCAGCAGCACCTCGCGCGCCGGCCTGTCGTCGCGCGCCTCCTCGGTGACGAGTTGCACCAGGGTGGAGAGCCGCTTCTGGCCGCGAATGTGCACGAGATCGGGAAGCAGCGACACCAGCAGGCCGGCGTCGGGGGAGCCGAAGACGAAGTGACCGACAAGCATGCGGACATCGGGCGGCAGGTCTGGATCGCCGAGCCGGGCGCCACCTTCGACCATGGTGTGGCGTTCGAGATCCACGCCCTCTGCGGTATCGGCATCATGGCTGGACAGATCGAAGTCATAGGCGGCCGGGATGAGCACGAAGTCGCCGGCCACCAGCGTCACCGGCGGCAGACCGTTGACGGCGAGCCGGCAGGAGCCCTCAAGCACGACGTTGTAGAAGGGCTTGCCGGTTTCGGAGCGCCGGACGCGCCATGCGCCGGCGGCACCCACCGTCTTGGAGAACGGCGCGCGCGGCTGCAGCAAGGTCACCACCTCGGCCAGCGGATCGGTCATATCAGGACGCTCGCAAATGTTTTACGGATTTTGTGATGTAGTTCGTCCTGTGGTCGCTGTCTATATCTGGGAGGTCAGTAAACAACGAAAGAGCAAGCCATGAAAACGGTTCTCATCACCGGATGCTCGTCCGGCTTTGGCCTGGAGACCGCCCGATATTTTCTCGAGCGCGACTGGAACGTCATCGCCACGATGCGCCGGCCGCGGCCCGACGTGCTGCCGCAATCCGACCGGCTGCGAATGATTGCGCTCGATGTCACCGATGCCGACAGCATCCGCAACGCGGTCGAACTGGCGGGGCCGGTCGACGTGCTGGTCAACAATGCCGGCATCGGCTGGCTGAATGCGCTCGAGGGGACGCCGATGGACACGGTGCGCGATATCTTCGAGACGAACACGATCGGCACGATGGCCATGACCCAGGCGGTGCTGCCGCAGTTTCGCGCGCGGCGCGACGGCGTGATCGTCAACGTCACCTCGACGGTGACTTTGAAGCCGCTGCATCTGCTGTCGGCCTATACGGCTAGCAAGGCGGCGGTGAATGCCTTCACCGAAGTGCTGGCGCTGGAACTCGCGCCGTTCAACATCCGCGCCCGGCTGGTGCTGCCCGGCCGTGCTCCGGATACACAGTTCGGCGAGAACGCCCAGTCGCGCATGCGCGAGGCGGCATCCGGCTTCCCGGAGCCCTATGCCGACCTGGTGCAGAGCGTCTTCGCGCAGTGGGCGGAACAGCCGGCCGACCAGATCACCCGCGCGGTCGATGTCGCCGAGGCCATCTGGCGCGCCGCCACCGACCCATCCTGCCCCATGCGCCTGCCGGCCGGCACGGACGCGGTGGCGCTGGCGGCGCAGGTGTAGGGCGCTTGTTGTGTGCGGGAGGGGCAGGGCTAACGCGACGGTGGCCCCAAAACGACCAAAGCCACCCGGGGGGTGGCTTTGGCACATGAGTCTCCTTGCGGAGAGACGGCGACCTTACGGCCCCGCAGATATTTTGCTTATACGGCATAGACTCGCCATTTCGGGGAGCTCGAACGTCGGTTACCAATAAACATGAAGCTACCTACGACGTCTCTACCATCGGGATTGCTTCGAGAGAAATCTATGTAAGAAATTCAGTTCTTGCAAGCAATGCGTGTGGCCCTTTTTGGGAGCGCCGGGCGGCGCGAGATCGTGCCGCCCGGTCTTTTCATCAGCTACGCAGGCCGGGTGCTTCCTGGCCTGTGCGTTCGACGTATTCGGTGTAGCCGCCGCCGTACTGGTGGATGCCGTCGGGGGTCAGTTCCAGCACACGGTTGGAAAGGGCCGCCAGGAAGTGGCGATCGTGGCTGACGAAGAGCATGGTGCCTTCGTATTGCGATAGCGCCTTGATCAGCATTTCCTTGGTGTCGAGATCGAGGTGGTTGGTCGGCTCGTCGAGGACGAGGAGATTGGGCGGGTCGAAGAGCATGTGGGCCATGACCAGGCGGGCCTTCTCGCCGCCCGATAGCACCCGGCACTTCTTCTCGACGTCGTCGCCGGAAAAGCCGAAGCAACCGGCGAGGGCGCGCAGCGGCGCCTGGCCGGCGCGCGGGAAGGAGCTTTCCAGCCATTCCAGTACGGTCGCCTCGCCATCCAGGAGGTCCATCGCATGCTGGGCGAAGTATCCGAGCTTGACGCTGGCGCCGAGCGCGACGCTGCCCTCGTCCGGGTCGGTCGAACCCGTGACCAGCTTCAGGAGCGTCGACTTGCCGGCGCCGTTGATGCCCATGATGCACCAGCGTTCCTTGCGGCGGACCATGAAGTCGAGGCCTTCATAGATCGTCCGGCTGCCGTATTTCTTGTGCACGTTCTTGATGTTGATGACATCTTCGCCCGAGCGCGGCGCCGGCTGGAATTCGAAGGCGACGGTCTGGCGGCGCTTGGGCGGCTCGACGCGGTCGATCTTCTCCAGCTTCTTGACGCGACTCTGCACCTGCGAGGCGTGGCTGGCGCGTGCCTTGAAACGCTCGATGAACTTGATTTCCTTGGCGAGCATCGCCTGCTGGCGCTCGAACTGCGCCTGCTGCTGCTTTTCATTCTGGGCGCGCTGCTGCTCGTAGAAGCCGTAATCGCCGGAATAGCTGTTGAGCGAGCCGCCGTCGATCTCGATGATCTTGGTGACGATGCGGTTCATGAACTCGCGGTCGTGCGAGGTCATCAGCAGGGCGCCGTCATAGCCCTTCAGGAACTCCTCGAGCCAGATCAGGCTTTCCAGGTCCAGGTGGTTGCTCGGTTCGTCGAGCAGCATGACGTCGGGGCGCATCAGAAGGATGCGGGCCAGCGCCACGCGCATCTTCCAGCCGCCGGAGAGGCCGCCGACATCGCCATCCATCATTTCCTGGCTGAAGCTCAGGCCGGCAAGCACTTCGCGGGCGCGGCCCTCCAGCGCATAGCCGTCGAGTTCCTCGTAGCGGGCCTGCACCTCGCCGTAGCGCTCGATGATGCGGTCCATCTCGTCGAGCTTGTCGGGATCGACCATCTCGGCTTCGAGCTGGCGCAACTCGGCCGCGACGATGCTGACCGGGCCGGCGCCTTCCATGACTTCGGCAACGGCGCTGCGGCCGGACATTTCGCCGACATCCTGGTTGAAGTAGCCGATCGTCACGCCCTTGTCGGGCGAGACCTGGCCTTCATCGGGCTCTTCCTGGCCCGTGATCATGCGGAAGAGGGTGGTCTTGCCGGCGCCGTTGGGGCCGACGAGGCCGACCTTCTCGCCCCGGTTCAGCGCGGCCGATGCCTCGATGAAGAGGATGCGGTGGCTGTTCTGCTTGCTGATGTTTTCGATGCGTATCATGTCACGTGTGGTCCGAACTGTTGCAGGCGCCCTTGTGCCTTGGGATCACGGGGCGCGGTCTCGATGTCTTGTCTGATTGGCCTTGGCGTCAGGCGGGTACTTTCGCCGGGGAGGCCGCGGGCTGGCGCGTCGCGGCGTATTGCCGGACGGCGTCTCCGAAGGCCGTGAAGATCTGGTTGGAGGGCTTGTCGGTCTCGGCCCAGTATTCGGGATGCCACTGGACGCCGACGGCAAAGGCCTTGGCGTCGATCACGGAGACGGCCTCGACGGTGCCGTCCTCGGCGACCGCCTCGACAGCCAGACGCGGTGCGGTCTTCGCGATTGCCTGGCGGTGCAGGGAGTTCACCTTGACCTCGCCCGATCCGACGATGCCGGCGATGCAGGAGCCCTCGCGGATGATGACGCTCTGGCGGATCTCGTACATGCCGTTGCGGTCTTTTTCCGGCGGCGTGCGGTGGTCCCAGATGCCGGGCTGGTCCTGAATCTCGCTTGCCAGCGTGCCGCCGAGCGCGACGTTCAGCTCCTGGATGCCGCGGCAGATGGCGAGCAGTGGGATCGCGCGGTCGAGCGCACGGCGGATCAGCGGCAGGGTGGTAGCGTCGCGGGCGGGGTCGAAGGGGCCGTCGGCCTCGGTGGCTTCCATGCCGTAGAGCGAGGGATGGACATTGGTGGCCGAGCCGGAGACCAGCACGCCATCGACGCGGTCGAGGATGGCATCGGTGTCGTAGCCTTCCTCGAAGGCGGGGATGATGAAGCTCATCACGCCGGCGGCGTTCAGCGCGGCGCGCACATACTGGTGCTGCACGGCATGCCAGTCGGTGCCATTGAAGGCGCGGATATCGGCGGGGACGGCGACGATGGGCTTGGTCATGGTTTTTCCGGAGTGTGCGGGCCAATCATCTGAGAAACCAGAATGGCCGTGATGTCAACGTTTCCACGCAATCGCGGGCGGAATTGCGGCGGATCGTGCCCATTCGGTCACCCTGATGCTAAGCCGCTGATTCAGATCGAAATGCCGGGCTCGCCATATTGCGGTCGTGATCCCAAAGACTAATGGCGCGGCGCTTGAAACCGGTGCGTGCGCATGCTTAGCTCCCGTCAGGGTCGCGGGCAGGGATGAGGGATGGCCTCGCGGCACCACCAACGGGAGGTTTTTGATGGATCGTCGTTCATTCTTCAAGAAGGCAGGAACAGCGGGCGCCGGTGCCGTCGCCGCAACGGCTTTGGCGGCACCCGCCATCGCGCAGGAAAATCCGAAGATCGCCTGGCGCATGACATCCTCGTTTCCGAAGAGCCTGGACACGATCTACGGCGCGGCCGACGACATCGCCAAGCATCTGGCCGCATCCACCGACGGCAACTTCACCATCCAGCCCTTTGCCGCCGGCGAGATCATTCCCGGCCTGCAGGCGGCCGATGCCGTCAGCGCCGGAACGGTGGAAGCGGCGCACACCTGCTCCTATTACTTCGTCGGCAAGGACCCGACCTACGCGATCGGCACGGCCATTCCCTTCGGTCTCAACGGGCGCCTCACCAATGCCTGGTTCTACGAGGGCAACGGCAACACGCTGATGAACGAATTCTACGCCACGCAGGGCATCTACGGCCTGCCGGCGGGCAATACCGGCGCCCAGATGGGCGGCTGGTTCCGCAAGGAAATCAATACGCTTGATGATCTGAAGGGCGTCAAGATGCGCATCGCCGGCCTTGCCGGACAGGTGATCAGCAAGGTCGGCGTCATCCCGCAGCAGATCGCCGGCGGCGACATCTATCCGGCGCTTGAGAAGGGCACGATCGACGCGTCGGAGTTCGTCGGCCCCTATGACGACCTGAAGCTCGGGCTGCACAAGGTCGCCAAGTACTACTACTATCCCGGCTGGTGGGAGGGCGGCCCTACGGTGCATGCCTTCTTCAACCTGGAAAAGTGGAACAGCCTGCCGAAGCACTACCAGGCGGCCCTCACCGATGCCTGCGCCTTCGCCAACACCAACATGATGGCGAAGTACGACATGAAGAACCCGCCGGCGCTGAAGCAGTTGGTGGCCGAGGGCGCGACGCTCCGGCCCTTCAGCCAGGAAATCATGGAAGCCTGCTTCCAGGCCTCGCTCAACATCTACGCCGAGATCTCGGCATCCAATCCCTACTTCAAGAAGATCTACGAGGATCAGACGGCGTTCAAGCGCGACGCGTATCTCTGGATGCAGCTGTCGGAGTATACGTTCGATACGTTCATGATGATCCAGCAGCGGGCTGGGAAGATCTGAAGGTTTCGCTCTAAAGAAAGACCCCGCCCCAAACCCCTCCCCACAAGGGGGAGGGGCTTAACCTGTTGCGCCCTTCTTGCCCCACCATAAGCCCTCTTTTTGCCGAGGCGTTGAACCTAGGTTAGCCCCTCCCCCTTGTGGGGAGGGGTTGGGGAGGGGACTTTTTGAAAGCCCTGGGTGCTCTCTTCCTGATTACTTTATATCCGGCGGCTTGCTCAAATCCGGCTGCGCGGGTTTCACCTGCGCCGGCGGTTGCCCCGGCAATCCATTCATCGGCGGCAGCGCCAGGCCTGGCATCCCGGGTGGGGTGCCAAGCCCGTTGCCGTTGAAGCCGGGGACTTCGATCTTGATCGTGTTCAGGTCCACCTGCGGCCCCTTGTTCAGCCAGTAGGTCACCGATTGCGGCCAGAAGATCACGATGGCGACGAGGATGAGCTGCATGCCGACCCAGGGCAGGGCGCCCATGTAGATATCCGAGGTCTTGACGCTGCGGTCGGCGATCGAGCGGAGATAGAAGAGCGCGAAGCCGAAGGGCGGGTGCATGAAGCTGGTCTGCATGTTGACGCAGATCAGGACGCCGAACCAGATCAGGTCGATGCCGAGCGCCGAGGCGACCGGGGCCAGCATCGGGATGACGATGAAGGCGATCTCGAAGAAATCGAGGAAGAAGGCGAGCACGAAGATGAAGATGTTGACGAAGATCAGGAAGCCGACCGGGCCGCCGGGAATGCCCGAGAGCATGTGCTCGATCCAGCGCGAGCCGTCCATGCCCTGGAAGACGAGGCTGAAGCAGGTGGAGCCGATCAGGATCATCACCACCATCGAGGTGATCAGCGTCGTCGAGCGCATGGCTTCGCGGATCAGCGGCCAGGTCAGGCGGCGGTGCATGGCGGCAAGCGCCATGGCGCCGACGACGCCGAGCGCGCCGGCCTCCGTCGGTGTCGCAAGACCCATGAAGATGGTGCCGAGCACCAGGAATATCAGCACGATCGACGGGACCATGCCGGCCAGGACCTTTAAGAGCAGCGCCCAGCTGAGATCGCCGCGCACTTCCTTGGGAAGCGGCGGCACGCTGGCCGGGCGGAGGATCGACAGGACCAGGATATAGCCCATGAAGATCGCCACCTGCAGGATCGAGGGGCCGATGGCGCCGAGATACATGTCGCCCACCGACTTGCCGAGCTGGTCGGCAAGCACGACGAGAACGAGCGAGGGCGGGATGACCTGGGTGATAGTGCCGGATGCCGCGATGACGCCGGTGGCTAGCCTCGGGCTGTAGCCGTAGCGCAGCATGATCGGGAGCGAGATGACGCCCATGGTGATGACGGAGGCGGCGACCGTTCCGGTGATCGCGCCGAGCACCGCGCCGACAAGGATGACCGCATAGGCGAGCCCGCCCGGAACGCGGCCGAAGAGCTTGCCCATGCCCTCGAGCAGGTCTTCCGCCAAACCGCAGCGCTCGAGGATGGCGCCCATGAAGGTGAAGAAGGGGATGGCGAGCAGGAGGTCGTTGGAGACGATGCCGAAGATGCGCAGCGGCAGCGCCTGCAGGAAGGCCTCGCTGAAATGATCGGTGGCGATGCCGATCAGGCCGAAGAACAGGCCGACGGCGGCCAGCGAAAAGGCCACCGGGAAACCGTAGAGCATGAACAGGACCATGCCCACGAACATGGCCGGCGGAATGATGCCGAAATCGAACAAAGGCGCTCCTCCCGGTCCGCTTACTGCAGCGGTTTTTCGTATTTGGTGTCGATGCTGAGGTGGCCGGTCAGCGCGGCGATGCGCTTGATCAGCTCGGATATGCCCTGCAGCGTCAGCAGCCCGAAACCGGCGAACATGATCAGCTTCACCGGCCAGCGGATCAGGCCGCCTGCATTGGCGGAGATCTCGTGCTGCTTGTAGGCCAGCCAGAAGAATGGCCAGCAGAGCCAGGTGAGAAACAGGCAGGCGGGAAGCAGGAAGATGATCAGGCCAATGACGTCGATCCAGAGCTTTGCCCTTTCGGAGACCGAGCCGTAGATCAGGTCGACGCGGACGTGCTCGTTCATCCTGAGCGTATGGGCAGCACCCAGCACCACGACGAAGGCGAAGAGATACCACTGGATCTCGAGCCAGCCGTTGGAACTGTAGTTGAACGTATAGCGGATCAGAGCGTTGGCGGCGCTGATCAGACAGCAGAACAGCACCATGTATTCGGACAGCTTGCCCATGAACTGGCTGATCGCATCGATCAGCCGGCTGACGGCCAGAAAAACCGGCATGCCTTCTCCCCCGTTTATTCGCGGCTTTGCGCCGCGTTCTCCCAAGTGAATTGGTAGACCAGCGATTTCTAAAATGAAAGCCGGAAGGGCCGTTGTTGGATTAAAGTCTTATAGGGACGCGCGGGCGCGAGGAGGGGCCAAGTTCCCGCCATGAGGGCACTCGCCTGCCGCGCTTGCTCGGCGGCGGTGGACAACCTGCGGGTGGAGTGCCTTAGTTTCAAACCTCTCTGTATGGCTGCATAAACAGCGATTCCGGCGGCATGTTCTTGCTTTGGTTGTATAAAAAGAGCCGAATGTGTTCGACGCGAGAAATCAATTTTTAAAGGGTTGGCGGTAGAGTGCTGGGGTACAGGGAAAATATTGGATGAAGCCAGATAGCCCGAGCAGGGTCCCTACGGATGTATATCTGTCGTTTGTGAGTTCCCTCTCCGGGAACCGCATGACGCTGCTCGCTGGCGTGATCGTGCACAGCGCTACCTGCCTGGCGATCGCCTTCAAGACCGAATCCACCATGTATGTCTGGCTGGCCGCAGCCTTTCTCGCCGTCTTCTGCGCGCGCATGGTCACCTTCCGGCAGTTCGACCGCATCGACAAGGAAAAGATGTCGCGCGCCGATATCGAGCATTGGGAGCGGATTCTTGTCGCCGGCGCCGCCTGCACCACGACGCTGCTCGGCATCTGCAGCGGCTATGCTATCTTCACGCTGCACGACAGCTTCTCCGAGCTTGCCAGCATCGCGGTGACGATGGCGACCATGGTTTCGGTCGTCGGCCGCAACTACGGCTCGCGCATGGCGGTCGACCTGCAGACGTTCACCTGCTGCCTGCCGATGATCATCTGCAGCCTGATGGCGATGGATTTCTATCGCGGCATCCTGTCGATCTTCCTCATTCCCTTCTGGCTGACGACGCGGGCGATGGCCAACGGCGTGCGCGAGTTCCTCTACGAGAACGTCATCGCGCGGCGTGAGATCACCTCGATCGCCGATCGTTTCGACACCGCGCTCAACAACATGCCGCACGGCCTCGTCATGGTCGATGCCGATAGCCGGATTCAGGTCATCAACCGCAAGGCCTGCGAGCTCCTGAAGATCGGCGCTCCGGACCGCCTCAAGGATCGGGATCTCGGTGCGGTGCTGCGCTATGGCGCGCGCTACAATTTCATGGATGCATCGCAGCCGGAGCTGATCATCAGGCAGCTGACGCATGTGGCCGAAGGCAAGCTGTCGCGCATCCTCATTCATTTCCCCGAGGAGCTGTCGCTCGAATTCTCCGCCAGCCGCCGCGCCGACGGCGGCGCCGTGCTGATCTTCGAGGACGTGTCGAGCCGCGTGAAGGCGGAGCAGAAGATCCTGCACATGGTCCGCTTCGACGCGCTCACCGGCCTGCCGAACCGCGAATATTTCAGCCATCTGGTGCAGGACTACCTGAACAAGCATCCGAAGAAGCGCGGGCCGCTCGGCTTCATGGTTCTCGATATCGACGAGTTCAAGCATGTCAACGACATGCGCGGCCATATCACCGGCGACCGGCTGCTGTGCGCCATCGCCAACCGCATCGAGGAACGGGCGCGCAAGGCGATCGTTGGCCGCCTGATGGGCGACCAGTTCATCCTGTTCTTCCCGCACGCCAAGGATGCCGAGGCGATGGACGCCGAGATCCGCCGCGTGCATGCCGAGATCCAGGGCAACTACGAGGCCGACGACGTCACCTTCCTGGTGTCGCTCTCGGCCGGCTTCGCCATTCTCGAAAGCGATGCATTCGCGATGGACGAATGGAGCATCAAGGCGGATCTGGCGCTGTTCGAGAGCAAGTCCAAGGAGCGTGGCGGCATTTCCGGCTTCGAGCGCGAGATGGACGGCCGCTATATCGAAAAGCAGAAGCTGAAGGCGGACCTGCGCGAAGCCGTCGCCTCGCAGGGCCTCAACATCGCCTACCAGCCGATGTTCAAGGCCGACGGCTCGCGTATCGAATGCGCGGAGGCACTGGCGCGCTGGGTGCATCCCGAGAAGGGCGCGATCCCGCCAGACGTGTTCATCCGGCTTGCCGAGGACATGGGCATCATTTCCGAGATCACCCGCTTCATCCTGATGAAGGCCTGCATGGACTGCATGACTTGGCCGGAGCATATCGCGGTGTCGGTCAACCTCTCGGCGCGCGACCTGCGCGACAACGACATCCTCTCGGTCGTTTCGGAGGCGCTGAAGAATTCCGGACTGAAGCCGCAGCGGCTGCATCTGGAAATCACCGAAAGCTGCCTGATCGACGAGCCGGCCGCCGTCCGGGCGATCCTGGCGGAACTGCGCAACAGCGGCATCACCATTGCCATCGACGATTTCGGCACCGGCTTCTCCAGCCTCAGCTATCTCGACACGCTGCCGCTCGATATCATCAAGATCGACCGCTCGTTCCTGCGTAACATCGTGGAGGACGGCCGTCGCCTGAAGCTCCTGCGCGGCACGGTCAACCTTGCCCGCGAACTCGGGCTGAAGATCGTCACCGAAGGCGTGGAGACGGCAGAGCAGCTGTCGCTTCTCAACAAGTACCGGGCGACCGATCTCGTCCAGGGCTACGTCTTCTCGCCGCCCGTGCCCTCGCAGAACATCGTGCTTCTGCAGGAGGCCATCGGCCGCCGCACGCCCGTCCAGCGCCGCCGCAACAACGTCGCATAAAGCCTGCCCGACCTGCCGGAAGCGCGGGCTGCATCCTGTTCGTCTTGATTGCGGCCGTTAACCTTAACAACTTAAATACGATTAAAATTCCCTTATATCCTTGCCATCGTCTTCGGAATGATATGATTAATGCACCGTTAACGAACGGATGGGTTCCATGTCGAGTTCGCAGTCCAGCGTAAGTGATTTCAGTCGTAAAATTCTGGAAGTTTTGGATAATGTCGAGTACCGCCGCGTTGAGAGCAACGAGGATCTGGCCCAGGTAGAACGCCTGCGCTACAAGGCTTACAAGGCACATGACGTGCTGGCGCTGGCGCCGAAGGGCCTTCTCGACGATAGTGATTTCGATAGCCACGCCTATGTCTTCGGACTGTACTATTATGGGGAAATGGTCAGCACCGTCAGGGTTCATTATGTGACACCCGACCATCGGCTGAGCCAATCGGGCGGAGCCTTCCCCGAGGCGATGGACGAATTGCTCGATGCCGGCCTGACGCTGATCGACCCGGCGCGCTTCGCCGCAGACCCGGAGGTCACCGCCGATCTGTCGTGGATCCCGTATCTGACGCTGCGGCCGACCATCGTCGCCGCCGCCTATTTCCGCGCCAGCCGCGTGCTGCAGTTCTGCCGCCCGCCACACGCCGCCTTCTACAAGCGCGTCTTCTATGCCGACACGATCGTGCCCGGCCGCCTGGCGAAGAACTACGGTATCGACATGACGCTGATGGCGACCAACGTGATCGAGGTCGGGCGCAAGCTTTTGACGCGCTATCCGTTCTTCATCTCCAGCGCCAGCGAGCAGCGGATGATGTTCTCGCGCAACCCGAACGACACGCTGCCGCCGCTGACGATCGTTCCGACCGCGCGCTTCGTGCCTGAGGGTCAGTTCGGCACCGATCTGCCGCTGTAGGCAACACGGCGAAGGGATGCCGGAGCCTGTGGCTGCGGCATTCTCGCGGATTGCGCTTGGCGCCAGGTTTGTGTATCCCCTCAACAGGGATTTTCCTCGTGGGACCGAGGAACGAGGCAGGAGAGCGGCGGCATTCAGATGCCGACCGCGTCGTTGAGGGAGAGAGAGCATGGCCGAACACAGCACCGGACCCGCCGAAGTCGGCGCCGCGATGGACTACAAGGAACACGAGCGCACCTACTCGGCGTTTCTCGGTGCCGCGAAGTACGGCACGCTTTTCCTGGTCGCGCTGCTTCTCGGCATGACCGCCGGCTTCTTTACCGGCGCCGGCCTGCTCGGCGGCTTCGTGGTGCTGCTGATCGTCTTCATCGCCGGTATAGTGCTGCTGCGCTAACGCGGCGACGCCAGGGCGTTTCTCAAAGATCGTGAGTTTGTGCAGGCATGCTTGAGCTGAGCAGGGCGACCTGCTGCGGCCTCGCTGACCCGGAGGAGGGGGCGGTTGGGCAATATTGTATTCGTGGCCAAGGAACTGGCCGGTGACGAGACGCGCGTTGCCGCCTCGCCTGAAACCGTCAAGAAGATGAAGGCGCTCGGCCTCGACATCGTGGTCGAGGCGGGAGCGGGAAAGTCCTCGCGCATTCCCGACGGCGAGTATGAGGCGGCCGGCGCGCGGATCGGCTCGATAGGCGCCGCGGCGACCGCCGACGTGGTGCTGAAGGTGCGCCGTCCCTCCGAGGACGAGATCGGTCAGTACAAGACCGGCGCCGTCGTCATCGCCATCATGGACCCCTACGGAAACGACGAGGCGATTGCCGCAATGGCCAAGGCCGGGCTTTCGAGCTTCGCCATGGAGCTGATGCCACGCATCACCCGCGCGCAATCGATGGACGTGCTCTCCTCGCAAGCGAACCTCGCCGGCTACCAGGCGGTGATCGAGGCGGCCGCGGTTTATGACCGCGCCATGCCGATGATGATGACCGCCGCCGGTACGGTGCCGGCCGCCAAGGTGTTCGTGATGGGGGCCGGCGTCGCAGGCCTGCAGGCGATCGCCACGGCGCGGCGTCTAGGTGCGGCGGTATCCGCCACCGACGTGCGCCCCGCCGCCAAGGAACAGGTCGCCTCGCTCGGCGCCAAGTTCATCGCCGTCGAGGACGAGGAGTTCAAGGCGGCGGAGACGGCGGGCGGCTATGCCAAGGAAATGTCGGCGGGCTATCAGGCCAAGCAGGCGGCGCTTGTCGCCGAACATATCGCCAAGCAGGACATCGTCATCACCACCGCGCTGATCCCCGGCCGGCCGGCGCCGAAACTGGTGTCGCGCGAGATGCTGAAATCGATGAAGCCGGGTGCCGTGGCGGTCGATCTCGCCGTCGAGCGCGGAGGCAATATCGAAGGCGTGAAGCCGGGCAAGGTCGCCGATGTCGACGGCGTGCGCGTCATCGGCTTCTCGAACATGGCGGGCCGGATCGCGGCCAGCGCCTCGGCGCTCTACGCCAAGAACCTCGTCACCTTCCTCGAGACGATGACCGACAAGGCAACCGGTATGGTGACGCCCAATCTCGAGGACGAGCTGATCAAGGCGACGATGCTGACGCATGGCGGCGCGGTCGTTCATCCCGCCTTCGGCGGTGCGAAGAAGGAGGGGAACTGATGGCCACGGAACAGATGGACCATGCGTTGCAGCAGCTGAACCAGGCCGTGAGCGCCGTGGCTTCAGCCGCCGCCAACGCGCCCGAGGTGGCGAGTGCCGCCACCGGCGGCGTGATCGACCCCTTCGTCTTCCAGTTCGCGATCTTCGTGCTGGCGATCTTCGTCGGCTATTACGTCGTCTGGTCGGTGACGCCGGCGCTGCATACGCCGCTGATGGCGGTGACCAACGCGATCTCTTCGGTCATCGTCGTCGGTGCGCTGCTTGCGGTCGGCATCTCGACCAGTGGGCTCGCAACCGGCTTCGGCTTCGTCGCGCTGGTGCTGGTGTCGGTGAACATCTTCGGCGGCTTCCTCGTCACCCAGCGGATGCTGGCGATGTACAAGAAAAAAGACAAGTGAGGCTGCCTTGATGTCACCAAGTCTCGCAGCCTTCCTCTATCTCGTTTCCGGCGTGCTGTTCATCCTGGCGCTGCGCGGCCTTTCGCATCCGGCGACCAGCCGGAAAGGCAACCTCTACGGCATGGCCGGCATGGGTATCGCCATCCTGACGACGCTGACGCTGGCGACGCCGTCCTTCGGCGGCCTGGTGCTGATCATCCTCGGGCTTGCCATCGGCGGCGGGGCGGGGGCCTATATCGCCCGCGTCATCCCGATGACCTCGATGCCGCAGCTCGTCGCCGGGTTCCACTCGCTGGTCGGCCTTGCCGCCGTGCTGGTGGCGGCCTCGGCGCTCTATACGCCGGCATCCTTCGGCATCGGCGCGATTGGGAGCATCCACACCGAGGCGCGCATCGAGATGGCGCTGGGTGCGGCGATCGGGGCACTCACCTTCACCGGCTCGATCATCGCCTTCCTCAAACTCGATGGCCGGATGTCCGGCAAGCCGATCATGCTGCCGTTCCGGCACGTGATCAACGCGGCGCTGCTGGCGCTGATCGTTGTCTTCATCGTCGGTTTGAGCGTTTCGGAAAGCCATTTCGACTTCTGGGCGATCATCCTGCTGTCGTTGGCGCTCGGCGTGCTGCTGATCGTGCCGATCGGCGGGGCCGACATGCCTGTCGTCGTTTCCATGCTCAACTCCTATTCGGGCTGGGCGGCCGCCGGCATCGGTTTCACCCTCGGCAATCTGGCGCTGATCATCACCGGCGCGCTCGTGGGTTCGTCGGGGGCGATCCTGTCCTACATCATGTGCAAGGGCATGAACCGCTCCTTCATCTCCGTCATTCTCGGCGGCTTCGGCGGCGAGACGTCGTCTGCTGGTACCGACAATTCCGACAAGACGGTGAAGCTCGGCTCGGCGGAAGACGCAGCCTATCTGATGGCGAACGCCTCGAAGGTGATCATCGTGCCGGGTTACGGCATGGCGGTGGCGCAGGCACAACATGCGCTGCGCGAGTTGGCCGACAATCTGAAGAAGGCCGGCGTCGAGGTGAAGTATGCCATCCACCCGGTGGCGGGGCGCATGCCTGGCCACATGAACGTGCTGCTTGCCGAGGCCAACGTGCCCTATGACGAGGTGTTCGAGCTCGAGGACATCAACTCGGAATTCGCTCAGGCGGATGTCGCCTATGTCATCGGCGCCAACGACGTCACCAATCCGGCGGCGCGCGACGACAAGACCTCGCCGATCTACGGCATGCCGATCCTCGACGTCGACAAGGCCAAGACCTGCATCTTCGTCAAGCGCTCGCTCGGTTCCGGCTATGCCGGCATCGACAATACGCTGTTCTACAAGGACGGGACGATGATGCTGCTCGGCGACGCCAAGAAGGTCACGGAAGAGATCAACAAGGCGATCAATCACTGACGCACCGGGAGTTTTCAACCGGAAATAAGTGGGCCAAAGAGTTATTTTCGACCCTTGATCGCGAGTGCTCTTGAAATATTACATTTTTTGAATGTATTATTCAGGTCAGCGTTGGACCGAGGGGACCACGCATGGTTGGGGGCGCGCATGACGGCTGAACTATCCCGCATGACCGGCGAGGTTTCCCGCTCCGGTATTATCTCAGGCTGGTTTCTCAGCGGCGTCGTTGCATTGGCGATGCTGGCCGACGCCGGCGCCAATCTGTTCGCGCCGGAGGTGCTTGCGGCCGACATGGTGGCGAGCGGGTTTCCGGTTGAACTGGCACCGGTGCTCGGGATCATCATCCTCGTCTGCGTGGTGCTCTACATCGTCCCGGTAACGGCGGTGCTGGGAGCGGTCCTGGCGACGGGGTTCTTCGGTGGGGCGATCAGCATCCACTTCCGGTTGGGCGAGTTGTTGTCGCCGCCGCAGTTGGTCTGCATCGTGCTCGGCGTCGCCGCCTGGGCGGGGCTTTATCTTCGCGACCGGCGCATCCGCGAACTTCTGCCGTTCTGCCGCTAGAGCAATTCCAGGAAAACCGCTTCGCACTTTTTCTGGAATAGCTCGAAGGCGGTCACACGCGCTCCAGCGTGCGGCGGGGGCAGATCAGCGTCCAGAACAGGCCCTCGGGGCGGAAATCGACCTCGACGACGCCGCTGAAGGCGGCGGCCGCGTGGTTCCTGATAACGGTCGTGCCAAAGCCGGAACGCTGCGGCGTCTCCACCGGCGGGCCGTTCTGTTCCTCCCAGGTGAAGCGGAGCATGGGCTCGGTGTGCTCCTCGTCCACAAAATCTTCCCACGCGAAGCGCACGCGACCCTGCGGCACGGAGAGCGCGCCGTACTTGATGGAGTTGGTCGCGAGTTCGTGCAGCGCCAGGCCGAGGTTCTGGACGGCGTCGGGCGTCAGCACGAAATCTCGGCCGGTGATCTCGATCTGCTCGGCTGCTTCCGGGAAGGCTTCGAGGTGAATGCCTATCATCCGGCGCAGCGATGCGCCGGACCATTGCTCGCTCGTCAGCAGCTGGATCGAGCGGGCGAGGCCGTCCAGCCGGTGGGCGACGGCGGCCTGGAATTCCTCCACCGTGCCGCCCTGCTTGGCGAGCTGGCGCATCATCGCCTGGGCGAGCGTCAGCAGGTTCTTGGTGCGGTGGACAAGTTCGTTCATCACGAAATGCAGCCGATCCTCGGTCTGGCTGCGGTCGAAGGAGGCGTTGGAGAGCGCCACGGCGACCCGGTTCGCCTCGATGACGCTGGTTTCGATCGGCGCGACGATGTGGCCTTCGCCCATGCGGTTGGCCATGTCGGCGATCGAGCGGATGGTGCCGCGAACCTGGCGGGCGACGACATAGGCGGCGAGGATCGCCAGCAGAAGCAGCGCGATGCCGCCGATGATGAGGAAGCGCCAGGTCGTCAGGATCGAGGATTGGGCGGTGGCGACCGGGCCCCAGACCACGGCCTTCCACGACCAGCCGGGGATCTGCGCATAGCCGAGCATCGCCTTGGGCAGCACCGACTTGTTTTCGTAGACGCCGCTCGAGGCGATCAGCGAGGGCATGATTTCGGGATAGAAGGCTTCACCGAAGTTGATGGTCGTCGGGCCGCTGGAGGCGACGACGTGGCCGCTCTGGTCGATGATCGCGGCCGACCAGCCGTTGGGCAGCCCTTCTGTCGTCACCTGCTTCGCAAGATCCCTGGCGTTCTGCGTGATGATCAGGGCGGCGACTTGTCCGACGTCGAGCGGGATCGTGACGTTATAGACCCACTCACCGCTGGTCGTGCCCTGGAACACGTCCGAGGCTTCGATGCGGCCCGATGTCATCACCGATTGCAGCGACGGCATGTTGGCCGTCTTTCCAAGCGGCGCGCCGAAGTCACGGCGGGTGTTGAGCAGTTGCTGGCCGGTCTTGTCGACGGCGATGACATAGAGCGTATTGGCGCGCAGTGCCGTTTCCGTGCGGGCATGGAAGGCGGCGAAATCGTTGCTTTCGAGCTCCGGCGAGGTGGAGAGAAGGCGCAGCGTCGTCGCCATGTCCTGCAGCTGCCGATCGATGGAGCGGGCGAGCGCGGTCGCGTCTTGGGCGGTCTCGCGCTTCAGGATCGAACGCTGGTTGTCCTCGAGCTGCGCCAGAAGCAAAGCCACCAGCGCGAAGATCGGCAGCGCCGTGGCGACGGCCATGGCGATCAGATAGGTGCCGATCGACGCCTTCGGGAAGAAGCGGAGGGAACGCTTCATGGGCATGCGGTTCGCCCTTGCGGCCGGCCGCTGGCGGACGCGAAAACAAGCGTGTGGATCACCGTGCCAGCCCTCAACCCGTCCCTCATTCCCGATCGTTTAGCCTGATAGCCTGCTATCGAAGCAGCCGCATGTTAGGGTCACGTGCCGGTGCATGCAACATAGTAAGACAGGCGTGGCGCGATTTCTTGGATTTGGTACGGCGCCGTTCAGAGGAGCCGGGAGAGGCGGAACGGCGCCAGCGCGGCGTCTTCCTCGCCGGTCAGGATTTCGCGGGCGGCGAGCAGGCCGGCCAGTGGTGCCAGCGTCACACCGGAATGCATGACCGTGATGTAGAGCCCCTCGCAGCCGCCGTTGCCGATCACGGGCATGCCGTCGGCGGGCGTCGGGCGGTAGCCGACGGTGAAGAATTCCATTGCCAGGTTGTCGCTGTTCGAAATCGCCTGCCTGACGCGGGAGAACAGTTCTGCCGCCACCGCCTGCCTGTCCTCGCCGGGGTCGGCGCCGCCGAAATCGCTGCCGGCGACAATGCGGCCCTCGGCTGTCTGGCGCATGTGCAGGCCGGGCGCCATGACGAGGCCGGTGAGGCGTTTCTCGAAGGGGCGGGAGTGGACGATGAGGCCGGGCGGGGCTTCGAGCGGCAGGGTGATGCCGGCGGAGGCGGCAAGCGGTACGCTGCCGGTGCCGGCCGCGAGGACCACATGGTCGGCCTCGATCATGCCGGAGGAGGTGACGACGCCGGCGATGCGCTCGCCGGAGCGCAGCAGGCCGTTGACCGTGGCGGTCACCACCTTGGCGCCATGGGCCTCGGCGTCGGCGAGCATCATCCTGCTGGCGGCGACCGGTTCGACCGCGCCTTCCTCGGCGACGAGGAGGGCCGTGTCGGGCGGTGTGGCGAGATAGGGTTCGCGGGCCTTGATGGCTTCCGCGCCGACCCGTTCGACGCCATAGCCCCAGCCGGAATGCTCGCGGGCGAAGGCTTCCAGCTTTTCAGGCGGCAGGTCCCAGATCAGGCCGCCGCACCAAGAAAGCGGCAGGCCGGGCAGTTCCGCGGCCAGGCGTTTCCATTCGGCCATCGAGCGGTGGCGGAAGCGATAGTAGAATTCGGGATTGCCCCAGCTGGCATTGATCCAGGCGAAGGAATTGGGCGTGGCGACGCCGCCGCTTTCGGCTGCGACCACGGTGACGGCGGCGCCCTGCCGCGTCAGATGCCAGGCGAGCGAGGCGCCGATGATGCCGGCGCCGACAACGACCACGTGTTTCTTCGTTGTCATCGCCAGTCTCCTCGCTCTCCGGGAAGGATCAGCCGGCGCTTACGCGGGCAAGGCCGTCCTTGGCGGGCTGATACTTGGGATTGAGGCCGATGGCGTGGCGATAGGATCGCGCCGCCTTCTGCTTGTCGCCCTTGCGCTCGTAGACCAGCGCCTGGTTGGCCCAGGATTCGGCGAGGTTGCCGTTGAGCTCGATCGCGTGGTTGAAATCGGCGAAGGCGTTGTCGTCGTCGTTGAGCGCGATGTAGGAGATGCCGCGGCCGTTATAGGGCTCGGGCGCGTTCGGCGCCAGCGAGATGGCCTTCGAGAAATCGTCGATCGCCTTGTCCTGCTGGTTGCGCTTCTGGAAGATCAGGCCGCGATTGTGATAGGCGCGTCCGTCGGTGGTGCCGAGCTGGATCGCCTTGGAGAAATCGTTGAACGCCTGATCGTCCTGACCGACGGTGCGGTAGACGTTGCCGCGGCCGATATAGGCCACGTCGTAGCTCGGGTTGATCTGCAGGGAAGCGGTGTAATCCTGGATTGCCTGCTGCTGCTGGCCGAGATTGCGGTTGGCAAGGGCGCGGTTGGCGTAGGCCTGGAAGAACTTCGGATTGAGCTGGATGGCCGTGTTGAAATCGTTCAGCGCCGCACGGAAATCGCCGCCGCGACCATAGGCCGAACCACGCACGTTGTAGGCTTCCGGATCGCGCGGGTTGGAATTGATCACCGAGGTCAGCGAGGCGATGTTTTCCTGCGACCCTTGCGCCTTGTCGATGCGGATGACGGCGTCCGAGGTGCTGTTTGTGGTGCAGCCGGCAAGAGCGAGCGCGGTGACGACAAGCAGTGCGGGCGCCAGCGCCGGCATTGCGGTTTTCGGCGCGCGCAAGCAGCGCGTCTTGAACGTGATATCAGCCATGCGGGCTTGTTTTCCCCCAGTACAGCCGTTCCAATATGGGACGGTCGGTCGACAGCAAATAAAAAAGGCGGCGGCGAACAGATCGCCCCCGCCTACTTGCATCTGAAAACGTCGAAATAACGACAGAACGCTTAGCGTGCTGCTACGCCACCTTCGCGCTGAGCGCGCTTGCGGGCCAGCTTGCGAACGCGACGTACTGCTTCGGCCTTTTCGCGTGCACGCTTTTCCGAGGGCTTCTCGTAGAAGTCGCGCATCTTCATTTCGCGGAAAATGCCTTCGCGCTGCATCTTCTTCTTGAGAGCGCGGAGAGCCTGGTCAACATTGTTGTCGCGGACAAGTACCTGCACGAGAGTCACGTTCCTTTGGTTCGTTAAAGCCGCGCCAGCACAGTGGACGAGGCAAAAAATGTTCATTCCGCGCGGCAGAGGCCTTGCGATTGGTGCTGCGAGATACCAGATCAATCGGCGGAAGTCCATACGCGCGAGCGTGTTTGCGCGAAAAAACGAGGGATTTTGCCGCCTGAACGGGCGCCTCTCGTCACGGGATCGGCATCTTTGCTTGTTTCCGCCTCGGTTTGCTCTATATAGACCAGCATCGACTGTTGGCTGCGACCTTTGTCAAAGAGCTTTTTCGGCTCCGTCAGATCTCCATTCATAATCGATCAGACCGGAAACGGTCGGCATGCGCATCGAATCTATGCCTTGCCACTCTGGGAAGCCCGACTCACTGTCGCGTTTGCTTCCGGGCCGAGACTTTGGAATGTCGGGCTTAATCATCAATCCCGGAGCGCGGGCATCCCCGCTCCGCACCAACAGGCAATGACCTTGCCGTATGAAAGGAAAGAATTTGCAGGTTCTCGTACGTGACAACAATGTCGACCAGGCACTCCGCGTCCTGAAGAAGAAGATGCAGCGCGAAGGTCTCTTCCGCGAATTCAAGGCGCGCACCGCCTATGAAAAGCCTTCCGAGAAGCGCGTTCGCGAAAAGGCCGAAGCCGTTCGCCGCCAGCGCAAGCTCGCTCGCAAGAAGCTGCAGCGCGAAGGCCTGATCGCCGCCCCGAAGAAGGCTGCACGCCCGGCCCGCTGATTGCGGACGGCGAGCACCGAAACAGGAGAGAGCCCATGACCACCGAGGATACATTCTTCAACCCGGCCAAGCTCTCGCCCCGCGACAAGGCGGCTGCCACCGATGCGAGCGCGAAAGCGATCATCACGGCGGAAGCTGCGGCTCGCGACAAGAAGACCGAAGCGCTGAAGGCGCTTCGTCTACAGCGGGAAGCGGAAACGCCTCCGCAGGTCGCTCCCGCCAAGAAGAAGCGGGCGGGATCGAAGACCACGGCGCCGTCCTAAGGGCGGCGGCGCGCTCGCGGCACGCCTTGTCAGGCGCACCGCGTCTATTTTCATCCAGTCAAGCACATATCGCATCGACCGTTCCGGTCCGAATGCGCCTGCGGCCGATCAGAAGTCCTGGGCGGTCGGGCGCAGCACGATCTCGTTGATATCGACATCATCAGGCTGGGCCATGGCGTAAGCGATCGCGCGGGCGACGGCGCTTGCCGGAATGGCGATCTTGTAGAAGTCGAGCACGGTCGATTGGGCAGTGCCTGTCGTCGAGTATTTCAGATCGCTGTCGACGGCGCCGGGCTCGATGGACGTGACGCGGACCTTGGAGCCGACTTCCTGGCGCAGGCCCTCGGATATGGCGTGCACGGCGAACTTGGTGCCGGAATAGACGGTGCCGCCGGGCGCGAAGACCTTGATGCCGGCAACCGAGCTCAGGTTGATGATGTGGCCGCGGCTCTTTTCCAGGAAGAAGGGCAGGGCGGCGGCGATGCCGTAGAGCGTACCCTTGATGTTGACGTCGATCATCGCGTCCCATTCCTCGGTGTTGACCTCGGCCATGGGGCGGATCGGCATGATGCCGGCATTGTTGATCAGCACGTCGAGCGTGCCGAAATCGGCGATCACGGCGTCCGTCACCTGCTTGACCTGGTTCTTGTTGACGACGTCGAGCTGATAGGCCCGGGCCTCGCCGCCGGCTTTGGCGATTTCGGCGACGACGTCGTCCAGCTTGTCCTTGCGGCGGGCGGCGATGGCGACGCGGGCGCCGTTGGCGGCGAGATGGCGCGCCGTCTCGGCGCCGAGGCCGGTGCTGCCACCGGTGATGAGCACGACTTTGCCCTTGATGTTCTCACTCATGAGTATTCTCCTTATTTGATTGTTACGCGGCGTCGACGGGGTCGAGCAGCAGGGCGGTGCGGTCGACGAGATCGGTGATCCGGCCGAGATAGTTTTGGTAGTGCGCGGTGTCGCGGTGGGCGGCGACTGCCGCCGCGTCGCGGTAGAGTTCGTCTAGGGCGAAACGGTCGGGATTGGCCTGATCGCGCCAGATGTCCCAGCGCAGGTTTCCCTCTTCGGCGCGGCTTGCGGGTGCCAGTGTCGAGAGCAGCGCTCTCAGCTCGTCCGTCTTGCCGGGCTTGGCGGTGAGGATCGCCATGATCTTTACCTGAGGCATCGCGTTTTCCTTCGAATGGGCTTGCGAGGTAGGCCGGCGGATGCGGATTTCGGCGACCCGCCGGCATGCCGTTCAGGCAGCGCGGGCGCGGTCGAGGGCGGCGATCAGGCGTGCGGCGATCGGATGATCCGAGCGCGGGTTCTGGCCGGTGATCAGTTCGCGATCCTCGACGACATAGGGCTCGAAGTCGACGGGGGTAGTCGTCACGTTTCCGCCGGCGGCCGTCAGCGCATCGGGCATGTTGAAGTAGATCCTGGCATGCAGGATATGGTCCTCGACCACCTTCTCCTCGGTGGCCGAAAATACCGTCATCCTGTAGCCGGCATATTGCCAACCCTTGGCCCATTCGCGGGCCTTGGCGACGTCGCCGGCAATCAACGCAGCGCGGAACTCGCGGGCATGCGGCATGGCCGAGGCGACGGCGATCGGGCCGTGGCAGAGCAGTGCCGTCGGCTTGGCGCGTTCGTGGAAGTGGCGCAGGATGGTGCCGAGATCGGGATCCTGCATGAGGTCCACCACCGGCGCCTGGCCGCCCGGGACGAAGACGCCGGCGTAGTTGTCGAGCCCTTCCGCGATCACGTCGCTCAGCATGCGAACCTCATTCATCGAGGGATCGTTGGCATAGAAATCCTTGGCGCGTGCATAGGCCTTCTCGTCGCCTTCGAAATGGGCGGCGGCATCCGACGCCTGATCGATATGCGGCTTGGTGCCGTCAGGCGTCGCCAGCACGATCTCGTAGCCGGCGGCGATCACCGCCATGGCGGGGACCACGGTTTCATTGAGATATTGGCCGGTGGCGCCGAAGCGACCGCCCTGCACCTCGATGCGGGTGGCGTTCGAACCGATCAGAAGCACTTTTCCCTTGCTCATCGTTATCTCCATTGTGTTTGGCCACCTGTCCGGCTGGCCGTTTTGAACAAGGGGATGATGTGTCGATCAGAGGTATTTCAGAAATTTATTTGTTTGATCCTAGATATTCATGAGGCATGATAACTGCATGCGATATGATCTCAATCTGCTGCCTGTCTTCGTAACCCTGATGGAGGAGCGCAACGTCACGCGCGCCGCCGGTCGACTGGGGATCACCCAGCCGGCGCTGTCCAACGCGCTGTCGCGGCTGCGCGTCGTCATGCGCGATCCGCTGTTCGTGCGCGAGCGCTATGGCATGCAGCCGACGCAGATGGCACTGGAGCTGGCGCCCGTCATTGCCGCGGCGCTGGCGGCGATCGACGGCGTGGTGCTCGGGCAGCAGGAGTTCGATCCGGTGAAGGCGGAACTCTCCTTCACCATCGCGCCCAACAGCTATGTCGAATTCGTGCTGATGCCCGCGATCGTTGCCAGGCTTCGCGAGACGGCGCCGGGGATCAGGCTCAGGCTTACGCCCTATGGCAGCGATCTTGTCGAGACAGGCGTGATGTCGGGGGCGACGGCCATGGTGCTCGGCCGTATCGCCGAACCGCCCGACAATCTGGTGGTGCAACACCTGATGGACGAGGGGCTGGCCTGCGTGGTGAGGGCCGATCATCCGGAGATATCGGACAGCCTGTCGAAGGAGCAGTATGAGCGTCTGCGGCATGTGAATGTCGTTCCGCATGGCCGTCTGCGCGTCGGCCTGTTCCAGGCGCTGGAGCAGCGTGGCCTGAAGCGCGAGGTGACGGTGTCGGTGACGCATTTCCTTGCGGTGCCCGAGATGATCGCGGTCACCGATTACTGCGCGACGCTGCCGACCCTGATCTGCCGGCATCTCGCCGCCGACCGGCGGCTGAAGATCGTGCCGGCGCCGGTCGATCTCGGCACCTTCCCCGTCGATCTCGCCTGGCACGTCCGCCACCGCAACGACCCCGCCCACCGCTGGCTGCGCTCGCTGATCGCGGATGTGGCGCGAGAGATGTCGCAGGTGCGGTGGATGCCGGGGGAGTGAGGGAATGGCCGGCTGGAGGCGGCGTTGCGTCAGCTTTGCGCCGAGATCGCCTGCCGATGTCTTAACCGAGTTCCTGAGCGAGGCCGATCAGCAGTTCTCCAGGCCCCCTGATGTAACAGAGTCGGTAGGCATCCTTGTATTGCACCAGTTCGCCTTCGAGTTTGGCGCCGCGTTTGCCGAGCCTTTGGAGCGTGTCGTCGATGTCATCAACGGCGAACATGACGCGGAGATAGCCCAGCGCGTTGACGGGAGCGCCACGGTGATCTGCGATGATCTCAGGGGAGATGAAGCGGGAGAGTTCGAGGCGGCTGTGACCATCGGGCGTGCGCATCATGGCGATCTCGACTTTTTGGTCGCCGAGCCCGGTGATGCGTCCGGCCCACTCTCCTTCGACCATGGTGCGGCCCTCCAGTTCGAGGCCGAGTTCGCGGAAGAAATCGATCGTCTCATCGAGGTCGTCGACGACGATGCCGACATTGTCCATGCGTTTGACGGCCATGCGCCTGGCCTCCTTTATGCGAAGCGGAGTGCGGATTTCGCGCGCGCCTTGGCGGCCACTTCCTCACGGTCGCGGGGCGGCTGCGAGGTCTCCAGCGTGTCGAGCAGCTCTCGGGCGCAGGCCGCGATCGAGGTAACGGCGGCCTCGAAGGCTTCCTCGTTGCGTTTCGACGGCTTGTTGGTGCCGCTCAGCTTGCGCACGAACTGGAGCGCCGCATCATGGATTTCCGCGTCCGTTGCCGGCGGGTCGAAATTGAACAGGGGTTTGATATTCCGGCACATGCCTTGCCTCCCTTTGTCGTCACGGCGCCCGTGGCAGGGCGCGATCTAAGGGGAAAGCTAGGCGAGGGGGCGGCTATTGCAACCGCAAGCGATGCTAGCCGCTTACGGATAGAGATAGTAGCGCGTCCAGTCCTTGTGGGCGATCATGGCGCCGCGTTTGAAGGCGAAGGCGACGATCTTGAGGTGGTCGGGGCTTGTCGTGCAGGTGTAGGACAGGCGGTACCAGTGGCCGTTGCGACGGAACACCGCGCCGTCGGCATCGACATGCACCGCCGTCCGCTTCGGATGCGAGAAGGTGTAGGAGATGACCTTGTCGGCCTGCAGGCGATCCATCGCCTCGATGTCGCATCGCTGGTCGAGCTGATCGACCGGTGTAAGCTTTTCGATCTGGGAGATCGTCTTGCTGTCGAGCGCCATAGCGTTGGTCGAAACGATGCACGCCGCGAAAAGGGCGAGGCCCATCTGGGGAAGTAGCTTTGCCATGCGGCGCGACTAGCACGTGCCTGAAAGCCCGATCAAGGTCGGGCGAGGTTCGATCACGACATTGCTATTTCATGTGCGCGATTTCGCGACGGTGATTTGGCGCGACCCGCCCAAAATGTCGGGGCAGGCTTTCGGCCGCATCCCCAGCAATCTTTCACGGTGTCAAAACAAAAGCGCATCGGCGTCGCAAAAGAAACGTTGTGCCGCTTTTGGATTTGCGATTTGTATGGCCGACGACAGGGGCTATTCCCCCGCAAGGAGATGAAGGCGGATGCGCAAATACTCGGTTTTTGCCGTGGCACGTGAGGCTCTCAGGGGCCACAAGGGCTGGGACAAGCAGTGGACCTCGCCGGAGCCCCGCTCGGAATACGACGTGATCATCATCGGTGGCGGCGGACATGGCCTGGGTGCTGCCTACTATCTGGCCAAGGAGCACTGCATCACCAATGTCGCGGTGCTCGAAAAGGGCTGGCTCGGCGGCGGCAATACCGGCCGCAACACGACCATCATCCGCTCGAACTATCTCTATGAAGAGAGCATGCATATCTACGAGCATTCGATGAAGCTCTGGGAGAACCTCTCGCAGGACCTCAACTACAATGTCATGTATTCTCCGCGCGGCGTGATGATGCTGTCGCACAATGTGCACGACCAGCAGTCCTTCAAGCGCCACATCCATGCCAACCGTCTCTACGGCATCGACAATGAATGGCTGACGCCGGAGCAGGCGAAGGCTTATTGTCCGCCGCTCGATATCTCCGCCAGCGCCCGCTATCCGATCAACGGTGCCGCGCTCCAGCGTCGCGGCGGCACGGCGCGCCACGATGCGGTCGCCTGGGGCTATGCGCGTGCTGCCTCCGATCGCGGCGTCCATATCATCCAGAACTGCGAAGTGACCGGCATCCGCCGCGGCCCCGACGGGCGCGTCACCGGTGTCGAGACATCGCGCGGCTTCATCGGCGCCAGGAAGGTCGGCGTTTCGGCTGCCGGCCACACCACCACGGTCATGAAGATGGCCGATGTGCGCGTGCCGCTGCAATCGAGCCCGCTGCAGGCGCTGGTATCGGAACCGCTGAAGCCGATCTTCCCCTGCGTGGTCATGTCCAACACGGTGCATGCCTATATCTCGCAGTCCGACAAGGGCGAACTCGTCATCGGCGCCGGCACCGACCAGTACAATTCCTACAGCCAGACCGGCGGCCTGCAGATCATCACGCATACGCTCGATGCCATCTGCGAGCTCTTCCCGATGTTCCGCCGCGTCAAGATGATGCGCCAGTGGGGCGGTATCGTCGACAACACGCCGGATCGTTCAGCCATCCAGTCGAAGACGCCGGTTCCGGGGCTCTACGTCAACTGCGGCTGGGGCACCGGCGGCTTCAAGGCGACGCCGGGCTCGGCCAATCTCTTCGCGCACCTCATTGCCCGCGACGAGGCGCACAAGTTCAATGCCGGCCTGACGCTGGACCGCTTCCGCACCGGCCGTCTGATCGACGAAGCCGCCGCCGCAGCCGTCGCGCACTGACACGAGGACACCATGCTTCTTATCTATTGCCCATACTGTCAGGAAGAGCGCTCCGAGCTCGAATTTCGCGGCGCCGGCGATGCGCATATCGCCCGCCCGACCAATATCGCCGAGATCTCCGACGAACAGTTCGAGGAGTTCTTCTTCCTGCGCGACAACCCGAAGGGGCTGATCTTCGAACGCTGGCGCCACCAGCACGGATGCGGCCGCTTCTTCAACGCGGCGCGCGACACGATCAGCGACAAGTTCATCATGACGTACAAGGCCGGCGAGCCGAAGCCCGATATCGGTGCCGCGGCTGCGCCCCATGCTCCCGTCGAGACCTATGAGCAGCTCGAAGGAGAAGCGAAATGAGCGCTGCGAACCGCATTTCAGGCAAGGGCCGCCTGACGCCCGCCAAGACCGCGCGCTTCACCTTCGACGGCAAGACCTATACTGCGCTCGAGGGTGACACCGTCGCCTCGGCGCTGATTGCCAACAACATCCATCTGGTCGGCCGCTCGTTCAAGTATCACCGCCCGCGCGGCATTTTGTCGGCCGGCGCCGAGGAGCCGAACGCGCTGATCGACGTCTCGCGTGACGCCGCCCGCAAGCAGCCGAACGTGCGCGCCACGGTGCAGGAAGTGTTCGACGGCATGATCGTCGAATCGCAGAACCGCTTCCCGTCGCTTTCATTCGATATCGGCGGCATCAACAACCTGCTCTCCCCCTTCTTCGCGGCCGGCTTCTACTACAAGACCTTCATGTGGCCGAAGGCCGCCTGGAAGAGCCTCTACGAGCCGATCATCCGCCGCGCGGCCGGCCTCGGCGTGGCGCCGAAGGAAGCCGACCCGGATCACTATGCCGGCCGTTACGCGCATTGCGACGTGCTCGTCGTCGGTGCCGGCGTGGCCGGACTTTCGGCGGCACTGGCCGCGGCGCAGACCGGCGCCAAGGTCATCCTCTGCGACGAGCAGGCCGATGTCGGCGGCGCGCTGCGCTACGATAGCGGTGTGACGATCGACGGCCTGTCCGGCTACGAGTGGGCGCAGAAGACGGTTGCGGCTCTGAAGGCAATGGACAATGTGCAGGTTCTGACCCGCACCACCGCTTTCGGCTATTACAACCACAATTTCGTCGGCCTTGCAGAGCGCGTGACCGACCACGTCGCGAACCCCAGCCGCCATCTGCCGCGCGAGCGTCTGTGGCAGCTGCGCGCCAAGCGCGTCATCCTCGCCAACGGCGCCATCGAGCGCCACATGGTGTTCCCGAACAACGACCGTCCGGGCATCATGCTGGCATCCGCCGCGCGCATGTATCTCAACCAGTACGGCGTTACGGTCGGCCAGAAGGTCGGCGTCTATACGGCGCACGACTCGGCCTATGAGGCGGCGTTCGATCTGAAGCGCGCCGGCGTCGAGATCGCGGCGATCGTCGATACCAGGCAGACGCCGGGTGCGGCCGTGTTGGCCGAGGCCCGTTCGCTCGGCATCGATGTTCTCTCTGGCCAGTCGGTCGTCAACACATCCGGCAAGCTGCGCATCTCGTCGATGACTGTTGCCCGCAACGGCGGCGGCTCGCCGCGCAAGATCGCGGTCGATGCTCTGCTCGTTTCGGCGGGCTGGACGCCGTCCGTGCACCTGTTCTCGCAGTCGCGCGGCAAGGTGAAGTTCGAGCCGGAGACGCAGCGCTTCCTGCCCGGCACCTATGCCCAGGATTGCCTCTCCGTCGGCGCCTGCAACGGCACCGACGACCTGCAGCGCACGATCGAGGAATCGTTGGCAGCCGGCGAACTGATGGCGCAGGCAGCCGGCAAGACGGCGGCGGGCAAGATCAGCATCTCGGCCGAGCAGGCGCATCAGTGGACCGGCGGTATGATCGGTGCGGCGGAAGGGGCTGGGCCTGAGACCAGCGCCAAGGCCTTCATCGATTTCCAGCACGACGTCTGCGCCAAGGATATCCGCCTTGCCGTGCGCGAGGGGATGCACTCGATCGAGCACATCAAGCGCTTCACGACCAACGGCATGGCGTCCGACCAGGGCAAGCTCTCCAACATGCACGGTCTGGCGATTGCCGCCGAGATGCTGGGCAAGGAGATCCCGCAGGTCGGTCTCACCACCTTCCGTGCGCCTTATACGCCGGTGACCTACGGCACGCTGATCGCGCATTCGCGTGGCGAGCTGTTCGATCCGACGCGCAAGACGCCGCTGCACCAGTGGGAAGAAGCCCAGGGTGCGGTGTTCGAGGATGTCGGCAACTGGAAGCGTGCGTGGTTCTACCCGCGCGCCGGCGAAACCATGCACCAGGCGGTCGCGCGCGAATGCAAGACGGCCCGCGACGTGGCCGGCGTGTTCGATGCCTCGACGCTCGGCAAGATCGAGGTCGTCGGGCCCGATGCCGCCGAGTTCATGAACCTGATGTACACCAACGCCTGGGACACGCTGAAGCCCGGCAAGTGCCGCTACGGCATCATGACCCGCGACGATGGCTTCGTTTATGACGACGGCGTCGTCGGGCGCCTGGCCGACGATCGCTTCCACGTGACGACGACGACGGGCGGTGCGCCGCGCGTGTTGAACCACATGGAAGACTATCTGCAGACCGAGTTCCCGCATCTGAAGGTGTGGCTGACGTCTGTGACCGAGCAGTGGGCGGTCATCGCCGTGCAGGGTCCGAAGGCGCGCGAGATCATCGCGCCGCTGGTCGAGGGCGTCGATATCTCCAACGAGGCCTTCCCGCATATGAGCGTTGCCGAGTGCACGGTCATGGGCGTTCCGGCGCGCCTCTTCCGCGTGTCGTTCACCGGCGAAACCGGCTTTGAAATCAACGTGCCTGCCGATTACGGCCAGTCGGTTCTCGAAGCCGTCTGGGCCAATGCCGAGCCGCTCGGCGCCTGCGTCTACGGCACGGAAACGATGCACGTTCTTCGCGCCGAGAAGGGCTACATCATCGTCGGCCAGGATACGGATGGCACCGTGACGCCTGACGATGCCGGCCTCAACTGGGCTGTGTCGAAGAAGAAGACCGACTTCGTCGGCATTCGCGGCCTGAAGCGCCCGGATCTCGTCAAGGAAGGCCGCAAGCAGCTGGTCGGCCTCGTCACCAAGGATCCGACGCTGGTGCTCGAAGAGGGGGCGCAGATCGTCGCCAACCCCAACGAGCCGAAGCCGATGACGATGCTGGGTCACGTCACCTCGTCCTACTGGTCGGAAAATCTCAGGAAGTCGATCGCCTTTGCGCTGGTCGCCGGTGGCCGCAAGCGGATGGGCGAAACGCTCTACGTGCCGATGCCCGACAAGACGATCGCGGTCGAGGTGACGGATATGGTGTTCTTTGACAAGGAAGGAGGCCGCATCAATGGCTGATACGGCAGTTCGCACATCCGTTCTCACGGGCAAGCAGGGCGGCTCCGCCAGCGTACGGCTGACGCCTGCACCTCACGCCACGCGCGTCGCACTTCGCGCACCGGCGGAATCGCTTTCGGCGCTCTCGTCTGCGCTCGGCGTCACCGTTCCCGACGCGCCGAAGACCTCGGGCCGCAAGGGCGGCCGCGCCGCACTCTGGCTCGGACCGGACGAATGGCTCGTGATCGACGAGAGTGGCGCCGACATGATGGGCGCGCTGAAGGACGTGGGCGTCGTGCATTCGGCGACCGACGTCTCGCACCGCAACGTCGCGATCATCGTCTCCGGCCCCGGCGCCGAAACGACGATCTCCACGGGCTGCCCGCAGGACCTTTCGCTCGAGGCCTTCCCCGTCGGCGCCTGCTCGCGCACGCTGTTCGGCAAAGCCGAGATCGTGCTCTTCCGCACCGAGGAGGATACGTTTCGAGTGGAATGCTGGCGTTCCTTCGCGGACTTCGTCTTCGGCCTGCTCGCCGAGGGCGCCGAGGATGCGGGGCACTGAGCTTCGCTCTGTTGTGATTACGAGGTCGGGGATGGTGCCAGCGCGCCGTCCCCGATTTGCTTCCCCCTTGCGCGACGTCGTCCTCGGGCTTGTCCCGAGGATCTAAGCACGTCTCCGAGGGTTCAACGGTCATGGCTCAAGGCTGTGAGGGCTGCGGCGTCACCCCTCCGTCGCGTAACTGCAATTCACGTCCAGTGCTGATTGAGCCAAGGCAGATGCTCGGCACAAGACCGAGCATGACGTCGCGTGTGTGGTTGGCGTAGGCCACCGTTCACTTGCTCGGCTGATCACGGTGCTTGCGCCACTCGCGCTCGTGCCAAAGAACCGCGGCATAGGCGAGGATGCCGATAATAGCCGGCAGGCCGAATGATATGAACAGCAAGGCGCCAGTGTTCATGGCTTCAATCCCTTTAGCGTTCTTCTCGCCAAAGATGTAATATCGCGGCGAGCAAAAGCCAACCTGCAAGATAGCTGGCAAGCCACCAGCTGTATATCTGGACGAAGCTGCCGATCCCGTAGAGCACGCCGGCGATCGGCGTGACGATGCCGACGGTGAAACAGGCGGTGGATGCCCGGTCCAGCGCGTTGGCCAGGAGCTTGATCTGTTCATTCTCAACCAAACTCATCGCCGCCCTCCGAGCGCTCTATCTGATCCCGCCTAAACGTCCTCCGGCCGATCCTTCGGGTCGAATTGGATGATGGTAATCCAGCGCGCTGTCAGCGCCGGCTTGCGCTCGTTTTCGATCTCGATCGAGACGTCGTAGGTGGTCATCAGCATGCCGGCGCCGCGGAAGCGGGCTTCGGCGAGGACGAAGTGGCCGCGGATGCGGGCGCCGACCTTGACGGGGGCGACGAAGCGGACGTTGTCGAAGCCGTAATTGATGCCCATGGTCTGTTCGCGCACCTTGGGCAGGCAGTTGTAGTTCATGGTCGAGAGTAGCGACAGCGTCAGGAAGCCGTGGGCGATGGTGCCGCCGAAGGGGCTTTCGGCGGCGCGCACCGGGTCGACATGAATGAACTGGTGGTCGTCCGTCGCGTTGGCGAAAGCATCGATCATCGTCTGATCGACGAGGATCCAGTCCGAGAGGCCGGTTTCCGTGCCGATAAGCCCGCGGACATCCGCGAGCGAAATTTCCTTGACCATTGATTCCTCGTGAAACAGCAGGAGATAAAGTCTTACAATGCGTAACGGACGATTGCGACAGTCATTTTTCGCAATCTGAAAGCGTTTAATCCTTAATCAAAAAAGCAACCGAACGTGGAGCCACGTCGGCCTTCACTATGGTCTTTTCGAAGCCACCTGAGGTGATCGAGTGCCAGGACGCGCCATCGGCTGATGGCAGAGCGAATGTCTGCTGGTCGTGCGATCGATTGAACAGCACGGCGAGGCGGACGGGCTTGCCGTTTTCGTTGTCCGAAGTCGAAAGGATCATGCCCAGCGTGGCAAAATCGGGTGTTTCCCACTCCGACACGGTCATCTTCTCGCCCGCGGTCGAGATCCACTCGACATCGCCCTCTCCGGTGAAGAAGGAGAAGGCCTGGAAGGCATCGAAGCGCTTGCGCAGGCTCGAGACGAAGGCGGTGTGGGCGATCAGCTCGTCGTCGAGCGAGGCCCAGTCGACCCAGGTGATCTCGTTGTCCTGGCAATAGGCGTTGTTGTTGCCGCGCTGGCTGCGGCCGCCCTCGTCGCCTGCCGTCAGCATCACCGTGCCGCGGGTGGCGAACAGCGTGGAGATGAGGGCTTTCAGATCGGCGCGGCGGCGGGCGATGATTGCGGGATCGTCGGTCTCGCCCTCAGTGCCGTTGTTCCAGGAGTGGTTCTCGTTGTGGCCGTCGCGGTTTTCCTCGCCGTTAGCCTCGTTGTGCTTGCCGGCGTAGGAGACGAGGTCGTGCAGCGTGAAGCCGTCATGGGCGGCGAGGAAATTGACGCTGCGGGTGGCGGTGGCGTTGTTGCGGGCGAAGATGTCGGAGGAGCCGGCGAGTGCCGAGGCGAGCGGCCCGGTCTTGTAGTGGTCGCCGCGCCAGTAGCATCTGAGGTCGTCGCGGGCGCGGTCGTTCCATTCGAGGAAGGGGGCGGGGAAGTTGCCGAGCTGATAGCCGCCGGGGCCGATGTCCCAGGGTTCGGCGATCATGATGCGGTCGCGCAGAACCTCGTCGTCCAGCATCGCCTTCAGCGTTTCGCCGTGAGCTTCGAAGCCTGACGCGGTGCGGCCGATGATCGGCGCGAGGTCGAAACGGAAGCCGTCTATGCCAGCATGGAGCACGAAATGGCGGAGCGTGTCGACGATGAGCTGCCTGACATAGGGGTGGTCGCAGGCGACTGTGTTGCCGGTGCCGGTATCGTTGACGAGCGTGCCGGGTTGGCCGGGGACGTGGCGCAGCAGCGATCGGTTGTCGAGGCCGCGCATGGAGAGCGTCGGGCCGAAGCGGTCGCTTTCGCCGGTGTGGTTGAAGATGAGGTCGAGGATAACGCCGATGCCCTCCTCATGGAGCTTGGCGACGGTGTCGCGCAGCTCGGCGATGCCGCCGGGGGCAAGGCGCGGGTCGAGCGCCATGAAGGCAACGGGGTTGTAGCCCCAGCCGTTGGTGAGGCCGAGCGGGGGAAGGTGGCGCTCGTCGATCCAGGCGGTGATGGGCATCAGCTCGATCGCGTCGACGCCGATGCGCTTGAGGTGGGCAATGACCGAGGGGTGGGCAAGGGCCGCGATGGTGCCGCGCTGTGCCTCCGGCACATCCGGGTGCAGCATGGTGAAGGGGCGTACCGCGACCTCGTAGATGAAGCCGCCGGGGCGGAAGACGGGGGCTGCGGGCTTGATGGCCACGTCGCGGGTGACGATTGCGCGGGGGACGAGGTGCTGGGTGTCGGCGCCGAATTTCGAGAGCAGCGGGTCGTAGCGGAAGGGGCGGTCTAGTTCGGTCGCGTAGGGGTCGATCAGGAGTTTGGCGGGGTCAAACCATAGGCCGTCGTCGGGGGCGTAGGTGCCTTCGGCGCGGTAGCCGTAGCGGGCGCCGGGGGCGATACCCTCGACGAAGAGATGGTGGAGGTCGTCTTCGCCTCGGGTCATCGGCAGGCGATCGGTTTCGCGGCCGGTCTGGTCGAAGAGGCAGAGGTGGAGTTTCGTGGCCTCGCTTGAGCGGACGACGAAGGTGGCGCCTGTCGCGGTGAGGGTTACGCCGGAAGCGAAGGGCATGGGGTGCTAGGTCCTTGTTCCGGGGGGATGTTTGATGGGGATGGGTTTAATGAGGTTGAAGTGGTGCCGTGTGTCCCCCTCATCCGGCTGCCGCCACCTTCTCCCCGTTGGGGAGAAGAGATGTGCGGTGGGCCGCTCGCTCCATCTTCCCTTCTCCCCCGCGGGGAGAAGGTGCCCGTAGGGCGGATGAGGGGCTACACGGCAGGACGCGAGAGGCCGCACGCGCCGAGGTTTCCACTATCTCAGGTAATCACCGAGGGTGCGTCGCGGCCGGTGCGGGACTTGATGTCGGCGATGGTTTCGGCGGCGGCGATCAGGTCGGCCAGCGCTTCCTGGGTCTCGATGTTGTGGCGGCTGGAATCGGGCTCGTAGCGCTCGATGTAGACGCGCAGCGTGGCGCCCGACGTGCCCGTGCCCGACAGGCGGAAGACCACGCGTGAGCCGCCCTCGAACATGATGCGGATGCCCTGGTGTTCGCTCACCGACTTGTCGACCGGATCGTGATAAGCGAAGTCGTCGGCCTTTTCGACCTTGAGCGGGCCGAAGGTCTTGCCGGGAAGGCTCGATAGCTGGGCGCGCAGGTTATCCACCAGGCCGTTGGCGGCTTCGGTGTCGACGCCTTCATAATCGTGGCGCGAATAGTAGTTGCGGCCGTAGGTCTGCCAGTGCTGGTTGACGATGTCCTGAACGCTCTCGCCGCGCACGGCCAGGATGTTCAGCCACATCAGAACCGCCCAGAGGCCGTCCTTCTCGCGCACGTGGTTGGAGCCGGTGCCGGCACTTTCCTCGCCGCAGATCGTCGCCATGTTGGCGTCCAGCAGGTTGCCGAAGAACTTCCAGCCGGTCGGCGTCTCGTACATGCCGATGCCGCGCTTTTCGGCGACGCGGTCAGCCGCACCCGAGGTCGGCATGGAGCGGGCTATGCCGGCGAGGCCGCCGGAATAGCCGGGGGCGAGATTGGCGTTGGCGGCGATGATCGCCAGGCTGTCTGACGGCGTCACGAAGATGCCGCGGCCGATGATCAGGTTGCGGTCGCCGTCGCCGTCGGATGCCGCGCCGAAATCAGGGGCGTCGTCGCCCATCATCTCGTCGTAGAGTTCCTTGCAATGAACCGGGTTCGGGTCCGGGTGGTGGCCGCCGAAATCGGGCAGCGGCATGAAGTTGCGAACCGAGCCGGACGGGGCGCCGAGGCGGTTTTCGAAGATTTCCTTGGCATAGGGGCCGGTGACGGCGCTCATCGCATCAAACGCGATGCGGAAGCCGAGGCTGATGAGATTACGGATGGCACCGAAGTCGAACAGCTCTTCCATCAGGGCCGTGTAGTCCTCGACGGAATCGAGCACGGACAGGATCATGCCGCCGGGCAGGTCGTCCTTGCCGATGCGGTCGAGATTGACGTCCGGAAAGTCGGCGATCTTGTAGGTGTCGATCACCTTGGTGCGCGCATAGATCGCGTCGGTGATCTTTTCCGGCGCAGGGCCGCCATTGCTGATGTTGTACTTGATGCCGAAGTCTTCGGTCGGGCCACCGGGATTATGGCTGGCGGAGAGAATGATGCCGCCGAAGGCCTTGTACTTGCGGATCACATGCGAGGCGGCCGGCGTCGAGAGAATGCCGCCCTTGCCGACAATGACCTTGCCGAAGCCATTGGCGGCGGCCATCTTGATCGCCTTCTGAATGACTTCCTTGTTGTAATAGCGTCCGTCGCCGCCGATGACGAGGGTCTTGCCCTGGAACCCTTCCAGCGAATCGAAGATCGACTGGATGAAGTTCTCCGCATAGTTCGGCTGCTGGAAGACCGGGACCTTCTTTCGGAGACCCGAGGTGCCGGGTTTCTGGTCCTGGTAGGGCGTTGTGGATACGGACTTGGTCATTTTCTGTCACTTGCCTTTCGGGGCGAGGCTTGAATAGAGGGCAGCATAGCGCTCGGCGCTTTTCTCCCACGAAACATCCGATTTCATGCCCTGCTTTTGCAATTGGGTCCAGACTTTTTGATCGGTGTAGAGATGTAGCGCACGGCGGATTGCGTGCAACAGGCCGGATTTGGTTACAGGCGAGAATTGTATCCCGGTTGCCACCTTGGCCGCAAGGGCGGCGTGGTTGGCGTCGATGACGGTATCGTTCAGGCCGCCGGTGCGGGCGACGATCGGAATGCAGCCGTAGCGCAGGCCGTAGAGCTGCGTCAGGCCGCAGGGCTCGAAACGGGAGGGGATGACGATGGCGTCGCAGCCTGCCTGCATGAGGTGGGACATCGGCTCGTTATAGCCGATCGATACGCCGATGCGGCCGGGATGGCGGGCGGCGGCGGCGAGCAGCGAGCCCTCGAGCGCGGCGTCGCCGGAACCGAGGATTGCAAGCTTCGCGCCCATCTCGACGATCTCGTCGGCGGAGGCGGCGATCAGGTCCATGCCCTTCTGCCAGGTCAGGCGGCTGATGATGCAGAGGATCGGCGCGTTGTCATGGTGCAGGCCGAAGAAATCGGCGATCGAGGCGCGGTTTTCGGCGCGGTTCTTCAGCGAGGCCGCGGTGTAGTGGGTGTGGACGACAGGATCGGTCGCCGGGTTCCAGATATCGGCATCGATGCCGTTGACGATGCCGTGCAGCGAATCGATACGGCTGGCGATGACGCCCTCGAGGCCCATGCCGAACTCCGCCTCGAGGATTTCCTGGGCGTAGGAGGGGCTGACGGTCGTAACCGCGTGGGCGGTCTTCAGGCCACCCTTCAGGAAGCCGATGTTGTTGTAATATTCGATGCTCTCGGTCGAGTAGGCGTGTGGCGGCAGGCGCAGGCCGGGCAGGATTTCGGCGCCGAACTGGCCCTGGAAGGCGATATTGTGGACCGTCAGCACGCTCGGCACTTCCGGGGTCGGATTGTAGCGCATGTAGACGGAGGTCATCGCCGCCTGCCAGTCATGCGTATGGACGAGATCGGGGCGCCAGTCGGGCATCAGGCCGGCGGCGATCTCTGCGCCCGCAAGCGAGAGCGCGGCGAAGCGGCGCCAGTTGTCGGGATAGTCCTTGCCGGTCTGGTCGAGATAAGGACCGCCCGGGCGATCGTAATAGCCGGGGGCGTCGAGCACGAGGATGTCGAGACCCTCGTGGTGCACTTCCAGCACCGTCGCCGGTTCTCCCAGGAGATCATCGAACCGCAGCCTGACGACGGGATCGCGAATGACCTTCATGACGGCGGGATAGCCGGGCATAAGGGTCTTCGTTTCAACGCCGAACCGCTTGAGCGCGATGGGCAGGGCGCCCGCCACGTCGGCGAGGCCCCCTGTCTTTATCAATGGGAAGACTTCGGACGAGACCGAAAGAACTTTCATCGTTTACAAATCCAGCTTGTCGATCATCGGCTGCGTGATGAGGCAGATGCCGCCTTCGGAGCGGCGGAAACGCTTGGCATCGAGAACGGGATCCTCGCCGACGACCAGCCCTTCCGGGATGACGACGCCGTGGTCGATCACCACGTTCTTCAACTGCGCGTGGCGGCCGATCTTGACGCTCGGAAGCACGACAGCGCCTTCGAGCTTCGAGTAGGAGTTGGCGCGCACACCGGTGAAGAGCAGGCTGTTGTTGAGCGTCGCACCGGAAATGATGCAATCGCCGGCGACGACCGAGGAGGTCGCTGAGCCGCGGCGGTTCTCGTCGTCGTGGACGAACTTCGCCGGCGGCGAGATTTCCGCATAGGTCCAGATCGGCCAGGACTTGTCGTAGATGTCGAGTTCGGGAACGATCGCCGTCAGGTCGATGTTGGCCTGCCAGTAGGCGTCGATGGTTCCGACGTCGCGCCAGTAGGGCTCGTGCTCGAAATCGGAGCGGACGCAGGAATTGGCGAAGCGGTGGGCGACCGCTTTTCCGTTCTTGACGATGTAGGGAATGATGTCCTTTCCGAAGTCGCGGCTCGACGTCGGATCGGCGGCGTCGCGGCGCAGTTCCTCGATCAGGAACTGGGTACGGAAGACGTAAATGCCCATCGAGGCGAAAGCGCTGTCCGGCTTGCCCGGGATGGCCGGCGGATCGGCGGGCTTTTCGACGAAATCGATGATACGGTCGGTCTCGTCGACATGCACGACGCCAAAGCCCACGGCTTCCATGCGCGGCACTTCGAGGCAGCCGATGGTGACGTCCGCGCCCGAATCCACATGCTGCTGCAGCATGTATTCGTAGTCCATCTTGTAGACGTGGTCGCCGGCGAGGATGACCATGTATTCGACGCCGTAATCCTGGATGATGTCGATGTTCTGGTAGACGGCGTCGGCGGTGCCTTCATACCACTGCGTCTCGGAGACGCGCTGGGAGGCCGGCAGAATGTCGAAGCTCTCGTTGCGCTCCGGGCGGAAGAAGTTCCAGCCGCGCTGCATGTGGCGGATCAGCGAGTGCGCCTTGTATTGGGTGGCGACGCCGATGCGGCGGATGCCCGAGTTCAGCGCGTTGGACAGCGCGAAATCGATGATGCGCGACTTGCCGCCGAAATAGACCGCGGGCTTGGCGCGGCGGTCGGTGAGTTCCTTCAGGCGGCTTCCCCGGCCGCCGGCGAGAACATAGGCCATTGCATCGCGGGCAAGTGGCTGAATGCGTTTTTCTACCATTGTTATCCTCCCACCAGTCTTCAATTCTCGGGTTCAAGCATGATCGTCGCCAGCGGCGGCAAGGTGATCGAGGCAAGGATGCTGCCGCCGGCGTTGACCGCCTGCACGCGTCCACCATTGCCCTTGCCGCTGCCGCCGTAGATGTCGGCATCGGTATTCAGGATTTCGCGCCAGCGCCCCTCCGAAGGCAATGGCACGGCATAATTCTCGCGGTAAACCGGCGTCAGGTTCGAGATGACCGCCACCGGTTTTTCGCCTGGCGCCTTGCGCAGCCATGCGAAGACCGAATTCTCGTGGTCGTCGGCGATCAGCCATTCGAAGCCGTCGCCCTCGCAGTCGCGGGCATGAAGCGCCGGCTTGCTGCGGTAGGTGAAATTCAGATCGCGTACGAGACGCCGCATGCCTTCGTGCATCCGGTACTGCAGCAGGTTCCAGTCGAGCTGGCCGGCTTCGTTCCATTCGCTCCACTGGGCGAATTCCTGGCCCATGAACAGCAGCTTCTTGCCGGGGTAGCCCCACATGTAGGCATAGTAGGCGCGAAGGTTGGCGAATTTCTGCCAATCGTCGCCGGGCATCTTGGCGATCAGCGAGCCCTTGCCGTGCACCACTTCGTCGTGGGAAAGCGGCAGCACGAAGTTTTCCGAGTAGGCATAGAGCAGGCCAAAGGTCAGCTCGTTGTGGTGGTGCTTTCTATGGATCGGCTCGCGGCTCATGTAGCTCAGCGTGTCGTGCATGAAGCCCATGTTCCACTTGAAGCCGAAGCCGAGCCCGCCCTCATGCACCGGCTGCGACACCTTCGGCCAGGAGGTCGATTCCTCGGCGATGGTCATGACACCCTGGTGCTCGGCATAGATGCGGGTGTTCATGTTCTGCAGGAAGCGCACGGCCTCGAGGTTCTCGTTTCCACCGTACTCGTTGGGTATCCACTCGCCGTGTTTGCGGGAATAGTCGAGGTAGAGCATCGAGGCGACGGCATCGACGCGCAGGCCGTCGAGGTGGAACTTCTCGGCCCAGTAGAGCGCGTTGTTGACGAGATAGGACACGACTTCAGTGCGGCCGAAATTGTAGATCGCCGTGTTCCAGTCGGGGTGGAAGCCCTTGCGCGGGTCCTCGTGCTCGTAAAGAGCGGTGCCGTCGAACCAGCCGAGACCGTGTTCGTCGGTCGGGAAATGCGCCGGCACCCAGTCGAGGATGACGCCGATGCCGACCTTGTGGCAGCCATTGACGAAGCGGGCAAAGCCTTCCGGCTCGCCGAAGCGGGCGGTAGGCGAATAGAGACCGGTCGTCTGGTAGCCCCAGGACGGATCGTAGGGGTGCTCGGTAATCGGCAGGAATTCGATATGGGTGAAGCCCATGTCGACGCAGTAGGGGATCAGCCGCGAGGCTAGCTCGTCCCAGGACAGGAACGAGCCGTCGTTGCGGCGTTGCCAGGAGCCGGCATGGACCTCGTAGATCGAGATCGGCTGCCGGCGCTTGTCGGTGGTGCGCCAGTGCTCGAGGTGAGCCTCGTCGTCCCACTCCTGCAGCAATTCCGACGTGGTGACGGAGGCGGTCTTCGGGCGCAGTTCGCTGCGCCGCGCGAATGGATCGGCCTTCAGGGGAAGAAGCACGCCGTTCTGGCCGCGAATCTCGAACTTGTAGGCGACGCCGGTGGGCACGTCGGGCGCGAAGATCTCCCAGATGCCGGCGCCTGCGCGCAGGCGCATGACATGGCGGCGGCCGTCCCAATTGTTGAAATCACCGACGACGGAGACGCGCTGCGCGTTCGGCGCCCAGACGGCGAAATGGATGCCTTGCGCGCCTTCGTGCTTGATCCAGTGCGCGCCCATCTTGTCGAACAGGCGCAGATCGGACCCTTCGCGGGCGTAATAATCGTCCATCGGTCCAAGAACGGGACCGAAGCTGTATGGATCGGTGACGGCCCATTCGGCGTCACCGCGACGGGCGCGATAGCGCACCGGTTGCTGTTTCGTCAGCGACACCGTGCCGGCGAAGAAGCCATCGGGATGCTGCAGCACGAGTTCGCCGACGACATTACCGTCGAGCGACATCGCCGTCACTTCCTCGGCGCCGGGGATGAAGCAGCGGGCGACATAGTGTTCGCTCGATTTATGCACGCCGAGAACGGCAAAAGGGTTCGAGTGCGACCCGGCAAGGATCGCCGCTATTTCGTCTGCCGAAATTTCCCAGGGAAGTTTGACTTCAGGGCCAGCTTTCGGCGTTTTCATCCCGCTCTCCAGATTTCCTTGGCATATTGCCGGATCGTCCGGTCGGACGAGAACCAACCCATGCGCGCCGTGTTGAGGATCGCTTTCGTCTGCCAGGCCGGGCTATCGGTCCACAGCTGGTCGATCTCGCGCTGCGCCTGGGCGTAGGCGTCGAAATCGGCTGCGACCATGAACCAGTCATGGGCATAGATGCCGTCGATGAGGGCGGTGTATCGGTTCCGGTCGTCGGGAGAGAATACGCCGGAGCTGATGGCGGAAAGGGCTTGCGAAAGCTCGCGCGAGCCTTCGATGACGGCGCGCGGATTGTGGCCTTCGGCGCGCAGGTCGGCGACCTCGTCGGCACGCAGGCCGAAGATCTTGATGTTGTCCTCGCCGACATTGTCGCGCATTTCGACATTGGCGCCGTCAAGCGTGCCGATGGTGAGCGCGCCGTTGAGGCCGAACTTCATGTTGCCGGTGCCGGATGCTTCCATGCCGGCGGTCGAGATCTGCTCGGAGAGATCGGCGGCGGGTACCATGACCTCGGCCAGCGTGACGTTGTAGTTCGGCACGAAGACGACCTTGAGCAGGCCGCGCACGGCCGGGTCGTTGTTGATGGTGCGGGCGACGTCGTTGATCAGCTTGATGATCAGCTTGGCGTTGTGATAGCTCGGCGCCGCCTTGCCGGCGAAGAGCTTTACACGCGGTACCCAGTCGAGCTCGGGGTGCGAGCGGATCTGGTCGTAGAGGGCGACAGCCTCGACGATGTTCAGGAGCTGGCGCTTGTATTCGTGGATGCGCTTGATCTGGATGTCGAACATCGCCGACGGGTCGAGCTTCACGCCCATGCGTGATGCAACCAGGTTGGCGAGCGCCACCTTGTTGGCGCGCTTGACGGCCGCGAACTTCTCCTGGAAGGCGCTATCGGTGGCGAACTTCTCCAGCGGTCGCAGCTTCTCGGCGTCATCGAGGAAATCGTTGCCGATCGTTTCGCGGATCAGCGAGGTCAGGCCCGGGTTGCACTGCTGCAGCCAGCGGCGCGGGGTGATGCCGTTGGTCTTGTTGTTGATGCGGTCGGGGTAGAGCTTGTGCAGGTCGGCGAAGACGGTGATCTTCATCAGGTCGGTGTGCAGCGCCGAGACGCCGTTGATCGAATGCGAGCCGACGAAGGCGAGGTTGCCCATGCGCACGCGGCGCTCGCCGCTTTCCTCGATCAGCGAGATCGAGCGGATTTCCGTGTCGGAGAAGTTCTTGGTCTTGCGCGCTTCCAGCAGCACCTTGGCGTTGATCGCGTAGATGATCTGCATGTGGCGCGGCAGCAGGCGCTCGAAGAGCGGGATCGGCCAGCTTTCCAGCGCTTCCGGCAGAAGCGTGTGGTTGGTGTAGGAGATGGTGCCGCGGGTGATGTCCCAGGCCTGGTCGAACTCCAGTCCGTGAACGTCGCATAGCAGGCGGATCAGTTCGGCGACGGAAACGGCAGGATGGGTGTCGTTTAGCTGGATCGCCACCTTGTCGGGCAGCGAGGTGAAGTCATCATACTGCTGCAGGTGGCGGCGCAGGATGTCCTGCAGCGAGGCCGACGAGAAGAAGAACTCCTGGCGCAGGCGCAATTCCTGGCCGGCAGGCGTCGCGTCGGCCGGGTAGAGAACGCGGGTCAGGCTTTCGGCCTTGTTGCTCTCGCGCAGCGCGCCGATATGGTCGCCGGCGTTGAAGGCGTCGAGCAGGATCGGGTCGATCGGCTGGGCCGACCAGAGGCGCAGCGTGTTGACGCGCTTGCCGCGCCAGCCGACAACAGGCGTGTCGAAGGCGGCGGCGATGACGCGCTCGGCCGGCTTCCAGACGTAGCGCGGCTCGCCCTCGGCGTTGTTGACGACATCGACGGTGCCGCCGAAGCCGATTTCATAGGCGCTTTCGCGGCGCTCGAATTCCCACGGGTTGCCATGGGCGAGCCAGCTTTCCGGCAGCTCCACCTGCCAGCCATCGGCCAGCTGCTGGCGGAAGAGGCCGTGGACGTAGCGGATGCCGTAGCCATAGGCGGGGACATCGACGGTCGCCATGCTCTCCATGAAGCAGGCGGCGAGACGGCCGAGGCCGCCATTGCCGAGGGCGGCATCGGGTTCGAGGCCGGCGATGACGGAGACATCGACACCGAGCGAAGCGAGCGCATCGCGAACCTCTTCCATCAGGCCGAGGTTCGAGACGGCATCGCGCATCAGGCGGCCGATGAGGAATTCGAGCGATAGATAATAGACGCGCTTGTCGCCGGTCGCATAGACCTTGCGGGTGCTCTCCATCCACTTGTCGATGATGCGGTCGCGGATGACGAGGATGGTGGCGGTGAGCCAGTCGTGGGGCTTTGCGACCTTGGCATCCTTGCCGATGCGGTAGGTCAGGCGCTCGATGATCTCTTCTGCGAGGATTTCCGGCTTGGAGCTTCGCGGGGCGGGGGAGGGGATGGTCGGCTTCGAAACGGTTGTCATCGTCAGTCCTCGCCAGTTCTGATTGGTTTTCAGTATGTTACGCGTGATTTAATCGATTTGCTAACGCACTAAAGATGCAGTTTATGCACCGTTACTACGCACTTGCAACAAGCGATTTACGCAAACGAAAATTTTGACGATGCGGCCTTCGCGATGGCGGAAAGGACTTGATTTCAATCGGTTTTCCACATTTGATACGCCGGATTGAACGCAAACGAAAAGCCGCTCCGGTTTGTTCCGGAGCGGCTTTTTATTTGTTGCTCATGTTGCGGCTTATTGAGTGAGCAGGGTCTTGTCCTTGGCCGCGTCCTGTCCAATCTTCTGGAAGGCGGAGACCAGATCTGTCATGCTCTCTGCCTGGAAATAGTAGCTCGCACCGCTTGCGCAACTCTTCAGCAGAGTCTGACCACGGCCGCCGGCCGGAGCCATGAAGGCGACCGAATAGATCTTGATGTTATCGGTATCCTTCGCCGTCGTGCACTCGTTGAGCGTATTGGTGTCGGAGCTCGTGGCGTTGTTGTTACCGTCGGTCATGAAGACGATGTACTTCGTGAGCTTGGTATTGCCTGCCGCCGCCTGGATCCTGGCTTCGGACGTCGCCGGGCTGTCGAGCAGGCCGGTATGGGCCTGCTTCATCGGGGCGTAAGATTCCGTGCCGTTGCCGCCGGCCAACTGGCCGACCAGCGTACGCGTCTTGCTGGTGCCCCAATCAAAAGCGCTGGAGTTGCGAACGATATTGTTCCATCCGATCGCATTGGTGCGGCTGTACTTGGCCGGCTTGGAAGGATCAGCCTTGTCCAGTTCGTCCAGCAGCAGGTTGGCGGCTGTCTTCAGCGCGTCGATCTTCTTGATGTAGCACGGGCTGAACTCAGTGATCGTCGTCCGGCCGCTCGTTTCTTTGATCTGGGTGCCCGATTCGTCGTACCTGACGCATTTCGTCTTGGTCGTATCCAGCGTGGAGGTATCGGCAAGCATCGAACCGGACTGGTCGAGCACAAGCGTCATCGAGACAGCGCTGCGTTCCTCGCTGATGCCGCTCGTGGACAGGCTGTTGCTTGCGATCGCGACCGTATTCTGGCCGAACACCTTCATGAACGGCGTCAGGCTCATGTTATAGGTGGCGTTGACCTTGACCTTGTAGCTCTTGCTGGTTGCGGTGGTCGTGGTGGTGATATCGACAGTCGTGCTGTTCTTCAGAGCCGTCGCATCGGCGCTTCCGACGAAGTTGGCCATCTGACCTGCGACGAAGTCCTTCGCCAAGGCCTGCGCCTGAGCATCGGTGGTGACCTTGCCGTTCTTCAGCGCGGTCGCGGCAGCGAGTGCCGCGGAATCCGACGCTTCCTGAAGCTGGCGCTGCTGCAGCACCATGTTGGAGTAGTCGATTGCGACGCCGGCGCTGCCGATGAGAACCGGCAGAACGATCGCGGTCATCATTCCGAAATTGCCGTCAGTATTCTTTCGCAGCCGAGCTACACTCGACTTCAGCCAATGAAAGGTGCTCATCATGTTCACCGTGTTAGTGCCCCAATACTGACGATATTCATGCGCCACGAGTATTGAGCTCGGCTTTACCGGTTCTTTAAAATTTGAGCGAGATGTTGCTTTTCCGAGCGGATTTGTCTCGTAATACGCGAATTGGCTGCATATTTCGTATCCGCGCAACCAAGGGGCTGCCTTATTTCAGCGGAATGACATCCACGGCCTGGACGGTCTTCTGGCTACCGTAGCTCTTCAGCACGCCGATAACAGGGGCGACGTCGTCGTAGTCGCGGCCATAGGCGACGACGATATGGTCGGTGCCTGCGGGAATGTTGTTGGTCGGGTCGAGCTCGACCCAGCCGCTCATCTCGCCGCACCAGACGCGGACCCAGGCATGCATGGCATCGGCGCCTTCCAGCCGTTCCTTGCCCGGCGGCGGAATGGTGCGCAGGAAGCCCGAGACGTAGCCGGCGGGAATGCCGAGGCTGCGCAGCGCCAGAATCATCACATGCGCGAAATCCTGGCAGACGCCTCGCTTCAGCCGGAAGGCTTCCGCCGGCGTGGTATCGACCGTCGTCGCCTCGCCGTCATAGGTGAAGTCCTTGTGGATGCGGGCGCAGAGCGCGTTGGCGATCTGCAGGACGGTGAGCTGCGGCAGCACGCAGTCGCGGGCGTATTCCGAAATGACAGGCGTTTCGAAAAGCCGCGGGCTGTTGCCGAGGAAGTGGTGCGGCGATTGCGGCTTCAGCGACCAGACGGCGGCGATCTCGTCTGGAAGCTGCGCCAGAACTGGGGAGAAGTCGGCGACGATCGAATGGCTTTCGACCTGCACGCGGGCCTGCATGCGGATGTCGAGCTTCTCGTGCGGCGCGCGCACCATGAAGGAGGTGGCGGGGTGCTCGAAGAAATCGACGAAATGCGACTGTTCGTCCGGCGTCGGCGAGATGCTGATGGAGCCCGCGACCAGGCGCTGCCGGTTGGGCAGCGACAGCGGCATCAGGCGCATGATGTGGCGCGCGCCCGAGGCCGGGATGTCGTAGATGTAGCCCATGTGCATATTGAGGTCGTAGAGCACGTGGATCACCCGAGATAGGTCTGCGCGAGCAGATCGGACAGTTGTTCCAGCTCGCGTTCCAGCCGGCGGTAGACCTCGTCGGTCATGGTTTCCGGCGTCATCACGGCAAGGCCGGAATGCAGCCGCATGGCCTCGCGGTAGAAGGGCGACATCTGGCCGTTGACGAGCGCGTTCGGCAGTTGCTCGACCTCGCGGTGGATCTCGTTCATCTGGAACAGGATCGAGCGCGGGTTGAGCGGATCGAGCGCCAGAAGGTCGGTCACCGTCAGCGGCGCGGTGTTGACGTTGTAGCGGCGGCGATGGGTCATGACGCTGTCGCCGATCTCGAGCAGCATGTCGAGAGCGCCATCGGGCGCCTTGGGGCCGGACATGTGGCCGAGCAGGCGCGTCATGTGCAGGCCGCGCTCGATATGGCGGCCGAGCGACAGGAAGCGCCAGCCGGTGAAGCGGTACATGTTTTCATGCACGAGGCCGGCGAAGCCCGCGAGCTTGCGCAAGAGAATGGTCATCGCATGGCTGGCGTCGTCGCCCGGCGATACGGTGGCGTGGAAGCGGCGGGCGGTCTTGGCGAGATCGGTCAGCGCCAGCCAGCCATCGGGCGAGAAGCGGTCGCGGATGTTGCTTGCCGAATAGACGGCGCTGTCGATGTTGCGCAGCAGCGTGTCGGGCACCGCGTCCTCAGTGTCGATATCGACGGCGGCGAGATGGGCGCTGACATCGGCCAGCAGCGGCTGGCTCGGATCGGCGGCCTCGGCGAAGCGGGCGTGCCAGGCGCGCAGGATGCGCAGCGCCCCTTCGGCGCGCTCGATATAGCGGCCGAGCCAGAAGAGGTTGTCGGCGGCGCGGCTCGGAAGGCTGCCCGGCATGTTGCGGGTGAAGGTGCTTTCGGCGGGCAGCAGCGTGTGGCGCTCCACCGGCTTTTCGGAAACGATCCAGACGTCGGCGGCCGCGCCACCCGATTGCATGGCGATCGCCGCTACATCGTCGCCGGCGCCGATGCGGGCAAAGCCGCCGGGCATGATCTGCCAGCCGTTTTTCGTGCGGGCGGCAAAGACGCGCAGCGACATCGGCCGCGGCGTCAGCTTGCCGTTCACCCAGGCCGGCGTGGTGGATAGCGTCACCGTTTCCTGGCCGACCAGCTTCTGGCCGTCGGTGTTCAGCCAATCGCCGATGGAATCGCGGGCGGTGGCCCGCAGCGCCGAACCGAGCACGGATTCGCCGTTGTCGTCGAAGAAGGGGGCGCGGGAATAGGCGGGGCCGATCACCATCTTCTCGATATTTGCCGCGACATGCTCGCGCTCGCCCTTCTGGCCGCACCACCAGGTGGCGATCGAGGGCAGCTTCAGGTCCTCGCCAAAGAGCTTGCGGGAGATGGTCGGCATGAAGGCGAGCAGCGCGCGGGTCTCGAGAATGCCGCTGCCCAATGCGTTGACGATGGTGACGTTTTCGGCGCGCAGCGCGTCGACAAGGCCGGGTGTGCCGATATGCGAGCTCTGGTTCAGCTCCAGCGGATCGGCATAGGCGGAATCGAGGCGGCGCCAGAGCACGCTGATCGGTTTCAGCCCGGCCACGGTGCGCACCATGACCTTGCCGTTGACCACGGCCAGATCCTCGCCCTCCAGCAGCATGAAGCCGAGATAGCGGGCGATATAAGCGTGTTCGTAATAGGTTTCGTTGGCGGGACCTGGCGTCAGAACGGCGATGCGGTCGTCGCCGCTGTGCTTCATGCCCTGCAGCGCGTCGCGGAAGGCACCGAAGAAGGAGGCGAGGCGGTGCACCGGGGTCTCGGCGTAGATATCGGAGAAGGCGCGGGTGGTCGCCACACGGTTTTCCAGCGCGAAGCCGGCACCGGAGGGTGCCTGGGTGCGGTCGGCCAGGACCCACCAGTTGCCATCAGGGCCGCGGCCGATCTCGAAGGCGCAGAAATGCAGGTAGTGACCGCCGGCCGGGGTGACGCCGACAAGCGGGCGCTGGAATTCCGGATTGGCGGCGATCAGCGCGGGCGGCAGAATGCCCTCCTCGACCAGCCGGTTGTCGCCATAGATATCGGCGACGATCGCTTCCAGCAGGTCGGCGCGCTGCACGAGGCCAGCGGACAGCTCCTCCCATTCGCGCTCGTCGATCAGGACGGGGACGTGCGAGAGCGGCCAGGAGCGCTCGCCGCTGCCGCTGGTGCTGCCATAGGCGCGATAGAAGACGCCGGCATCGCGCAGGTAGCGATCGGCGCGGGCGAAGCGTTCACCCAGGTCCTTTTCCGGCATGGCGGCGAGATGCGCCATGAAGCGCTGCCAGACGGGGCGGATGGCGCCGTCGCGATCGACCATCTCATCGGCAACGCCGGGCAGGGGCACATAGCCGCGCGTCGCGTCCTTGCCGGCGCGGCCGCTATTGTCTGCCCTCAGCTCTCTTGCCGGTTTCTTGCCCATGAACCCCTTGGTCTAATTCCGTCTATATGCCTGCCGGCCGCCTCAGATCCAGCGTCAGCGGGAACTCCGGCGATGCGTTCTCTACCGGCGGAATGTAGCCGCCCGCCGTATGCCCCCACGGCTCGAATCGCGCCAGACGCCTGGCTTCCGCTTCGTTACCATTGACCGGGAAGGTGTCATAGTTACGCCCGCCCGGATGGGCAACATGATAGATGCAGCCGCCGATCGAACGCTTCGACCATGTATCATAAATGTCGAAGGTCAGCGGCGTGTTGACCGGCAGCAGCGGGTGCAATCCCGACGCCGGCTGCCATGCCTTGAAGCGGACGCCGGCGACCGAGACGCCAGCGGTACCCGTCGGCGTCAGCGGCACGGTGCGGCCGTTGCAGGTGACGGTGTAGCGGGACGAATTGCTGGTCTCGAGCCGCACCTGCAGGCGCTCGACGGAGCTGTCGACATAGCGCACGGTGCCGCCGATCGCGCCTTCCTCGCCCATGACGTTCCAGGGCTCCAGCGCCTGGCGCAGCTCCAGCTTCGAGCCCTCGTATTCGACCTCGCCGCAGAAGGGGAAGCGGAATTCGAGCTGCGCCTTGAACCATTCGGGGCTGAGGTCGAAGCCGTTTTGCTTTAGATCGGCCAGCACGTCCTGGAAATCCTGCCAGACGAAGTGCGGCAGCATGAAGCGGTCGTGCAGCGTCGTGCCCCAGCGCACGAAGCGGCTATCGGCGGGGTTCTGCCAGAAGCGGGCGATGAGGGCGCGGACCAGAAGCTGCTGGGCGAGCGACATGCGCGCGTTCGGTGGCATCTCGAAACCGCGGAACTCGACGAGGCCAAGGCGGCCGGTCGGTCCGTCGGGCGAAAACAGCTTGTCGATGCAGATCTCGGCACGGTGGGTGTTGCCGGTGACGTCGATCAGGAGGTTGCGGAACAGGCGGTCGGTGATCCACGGCAAGGGAGTTCCCTTGCCGGGCAGGGGCGTCGGTCCACGGCCGGGCGCGGGAATCTGCGCGAGTGCGGTTTCCAGCTCGTAGAGGCTGTCATGGCGGGCCTCGTCGATGCGCGGCGCCTGGCTGGTCGGGCCGATGAACATGCCTGAAAACATGTAGGAGAGCGAGGGATGGCGCTGCCAGTGCAGCACCAGGCTCTTCAACAGGTCGGGGCGGCGGAGAAACGGGCTGTCGCCGGGATTGGCGCCGCCGACCACCACATGGTTGCCGCCGCCGGTGCCGGTGTGGCGGCCGTCGATCATGAACTTGTCGGCGCCCAGCCGCGACTGGCGGGCCTCCTCGTAGACGGTGCTGGTGATCGCCACGCAGTCCGGCCAGTTGGAGGCGGGGTGGATGTTGACCTCGATGACACCGGGGTCCGGCGCGACGCGGATGACGTTGATGCGCTCGTCCTGCGGTGGCGAGTAGCCCTCGATATGGACGGGCAGGCTGAGTTCTGCGGCGGCGTTTTCGGCGGCCGCGATCAATTCGAGATAATCCTCGATGCGCTCGACCGGCGGCATGAAGACGCAAAGCCGGCCGTCGCGCGGCTCCACCGAAATGGCGGTGCGCACGGCGCCGCCGATCTCGCCCAGCGTCTGCTCGACGCGGCTCTGGCCCGCCTCTTCGCTATGGCGCGAGGCTTCCGGCATGGCGCGGCCCGAGGGCACGAAGACATCGGGCAGCGGCGTGCGCGGGATGGAGGGGTCGGCGGGGTGGATATAGGGGAAACT
>UCEU01000025.1 GCA_900471485.1 Hyphomicrobiales bacterium | reverse complement strand
ATAGTCGGTGTCGGTCTTCAACTGGCGCTCATCGACAACAGGGCCGATATGCGTGCCGGATTTCATGGCGTTGTCGACGACAAGCGTCTCGAGCTTGGCGGTCAGCGCCGCCACGAACTTGTCATGGATGCCTTCAGTGACGATCAGACGCGACGAGGCCGTGCAGCGCTGGCCGGTCGAGAAGAAGCCGGAATTGGCGGCGGCTTCGACGGCGACGTTGAGGTCGGCGTCGTCGAGAACCACCATCGGGTTCTTGCCGCCCATTTCCAGCTGGAACTTGCGGTTATGTTCAATCGAGGACGCCGCGACGCGCTTGCCGGTACCGGTGGAGCCGGTGAAGGTGATGCCCGCGACATCGGGGCTGTCGAGCATGGCCTGGCCGACGACCGAGCCCTTGCCCATGACGAGGTTCAGCACACCCTGCGGTAGGCCCGCACGGTTCAGGATATCGACGATCGCCCAGGAGCAGGCAGGAACGAGTTCCGCCGGCTTGAAGACGATGGTGTTGCCGTAACAGAGCGCCGGCGCGATCTTCCAGGCCGGAATGGCGATCGGGAAGTTCCAGGGCGTGATGATGCCGATGACGCCGAGCGGGTCTCGGGTGATCTCGACGCCGATGTTGGGGCGCACGGAAGGAATGGTTTCGCCGGCAAGGCGCAGAACTTCGCCCGCGAAGAATTCGAAGATCTGGCTGGCGCGGATGGTCTCCCCGATCGCTTCCGGAAGGGTCTTGCCCTCCTCGCGGGCAAGCAGCGCGCCGAGCTCGTCCTTGCGCGCCATGATCTCGTCGCCTGTTTTCTTCAGGATGACGTGGCGTTCCCAGATGCCGGAGCGCGACCATGCCGGGAATGCGGCCTTGGCGGCGGCAATGGCGTTCCTGGTGTCTTCGGCCGAACCATCGGCATAGAGGCCGACGACTTCGTTCGTATCGGACGGATTGATGTTCTTCGTCGCGTTGGCGCCGACCCATTCGCCGCCGATCAGGTTCTGATAAATGGTCATGGGTTGCCTCCTCTAACGCTTGTGAAAATGGCCCGGTCGTTGATGCTGCCGGGCCACCCGAACTCAGAGCTGCTTGACGACGATCTCTTCTTCGGCGTCGATCTTCAGCGGATTGCGCAGCGGCAGGCCGAATTCCGCAACCTCGATCTCGAACACGTCGCCCTCTTCCGTCTTGATGCCTTCGGCGAAAGACAGCGTCGCCGTGCCGAACATGTGGACGTGAACGTCGCCGGGGACCCGGAACAAGCCGTACTTGAAGTGGTGGTATTCGAGGTTGGCGAAGGTGTGCGACATGTTCGCCTCGCCCGACAGGAAGGGCTTCTCGAATATCACCTTATCGCCGCGCTTGATGCGCGAGGTGCCGCGGATATCGTCAGGCGCAGCGCCGATGCGGATCTCGGGGCCGAAGCTTGCCGGACGCAGCTTGGAATGCGCGAGGTAGAGATAATTCTGGCGCTCGGTGACGTGGTCGGAAAACTCGTTGGAGAGCGCGAAACCGATACGGAACGGCGTGCCGTCCTCTGCGATCACGTAGATACCTGCCATCTCCGGCTCTTCGCCGCCGTCGAGCGCAAACGACGGCGAGACGAGTGCTGCACCAGGAGCCGCGGTGCCATAGCCGTTGCCCTTGTAGAACCACTCGGGCTGAACGCCCTTTTCGCAGGCCTTCGGCTTGCCGTTCTCAAGGCCCATCTTGAACATCTTCATCGAGTCCGTGAGCGTCTCTTCTGCGGCCTCGGAGGTCTTCTTGTGCATGCTGTCACGCGTCGCGGCGGAGCCGAGATGCGTCAGGCCCGTGCCCGTCAGGTGCAGGTGCGCCGCGTCGGGATGCGTCATCGGGGCCAGGAAGCGGCCTTCGGCATAAGCCTTTTCGAGATCGACGGCATCGCCGAGGCCATGCGCTTCGATCACCGATACCAGCGACTTGCCGGCGTTCGCGGCTTCCATGGCGAGCGCATAGACGCTGCCTGCATTGTTGACGGCTTTCGCGGTACCGCCCGGCTCGCGCACGGCGACGACGATCTCTCCGTTCGAACCCTTGATCTGCGAAATAAGCACGGCCTTCATCCTTCTTTCGATTGCGCGGAATGTGCTCCGCCATTCCGGCTCCCGAGGGAGCCGGATTACAAGTTCATGTCACTGCGAATTCAAGTCACTGCGAATAGGTGGGCAGCGCCGAAGCGCTTAGCCCTTGTTCTTGTTGTAGACGTCGAAGAAGACGGCTGCGAGCAGCACGAGACCCTTGACCATCTGCTGGAAGTCGATGCCGAGGCCGACGATCGACATGCCGTTGTTCATGACGCCCATGATGAACGCGCCGATGACGGCACCGGTGATCTTGCCAACGCCGCCGGACGCCGAAGCACCGCCGATGAAGCAGGCCGCGATGACGTCGAGCTCGAAGCCGACGCCGGCCTTCGGGGTCGCCGAGTTCAGGCGGGCCGCGATGATCATGCCGGCGAGACCGGCGAGAACGCCCATGTTGACGAAGGTGAAGAAGCTCAGGCGCTCGGTGTTGATACCGGAGAGCTTGGTGGCCTTTTCATTGCCGCCCATGGCGTAGATGCGGCGACCGATCGTGGTGCGGCGCGTGACGAAGGCATAGGCCGCGATCAGCACGAGCATGACGACGAGAACGTTCGGCAGGCCCTTGTAGCTCGACAGCTGGTAGCCGAGGAATAGGATGGCGAGCGACAGGATGACGTTCTGGCCGATGAAGAAGCTCATCGGCTCGACGTCGATGCCGTGGCTCTCGTTGACCTTGCGGCGGCGCCAGGCGAGGTAGAAGAGCACGACGGTACCGAGCACGGTCAGGATCAGCGAGGTCGAATGCAGCGGCGTGCCGGCGAAGTCGATCATGTCGCCCGGCAGGAAGCCGGTGGAGATGACCTGGAAGTCCTTAGGGAACGGACCGATGTTCTTGCCGCCGAGGACGAACAGCGTCAGGCCGCGGAAGACGAGCATGCCGGCGAGCGTCACGATGAACGACGGAATGCGGTGATAGGCGATCCAGTAGCCCTGCGCGGCGCCGATGACGCCGCCGATGATCAGGCAGAGGATACCTGCGAGCACGAAGTTCATCTGCAGGTTAACGGTCAAGATGGCCGCAACGGCGCCAACGAAGGCAACGATGGAGCCGACCGAGAGATCGATATGCCCCGCCACGATGACGAGCAGCATGCCGAGCGCCATGATGACGATGAACGAGTTCTGCAGAACGAGGTTGGTCAGGTTGACCGGCTTGAAGAGGATACCGCCCGTGTAGAACTGGAAGAACACCATGATCGCGACCAGCGCGATGAGCATGCCGTATTCGCGGATGTTGCTGCGGATATAGGACGCAACGGAAACGACGTTGCTCTCCTCGGTGGCTGAAGGGTTGACCGGGGTCATTGGTTCTTCTCCCCTGAACGCATGATAGCGCGCATGATGGTTTCTTGGCTCGCCTCGCCCTTTGGCAGTTCCGCAACGATACGTCCTTCATTCATGACGTAGATGCGGTCGCACGTGCCAAGCAGTTCCGGCATTTCCGATGAGATCATCAGAACGCCTTTCCCGTCGGCGGCAAGCTGGTTGATGATAGTATAGATTTCGTATTTTGCACCGACGTCGATACCGCGCGTCGGTTCATCCAGAATCAGAATGTCAGGGTCGGAGAACAACCACTTGGAAAGAACCACCTTTTGCTGGTTCCCGCCGGAAAGGTTGACCGTTTCCTGGAAGATGCTGGAGGAGCGGATACGAAGCTTCGAGCGGTAGTCCGCGGCGATCTTCGATTCCTTGATGCTGTCGATAACGGTCCCGCTGGAAACGCCGGCCAGGTTGGCGAGCGTCGTGTTGTGGACGATGTTCTCGTTGAGCACAAGGCCGAGGTGCTTGCGGTCTTCGGTGACGTAGGCCAGCTTCGCGTCGATCGCCTTGCGAACCGTGCTGACATCGACGGACTTGCCGTGCATCAGGACGTCGCCGGTGATCTTGTGGCCGTAGGACTTGCCGAACACGCTCATCGCGAACTCTGTGCGCCCTGCCCCCATCAGGCCTGCGATACCGACGACCTCGCCCTTGCGGACGTTGACGTTGATGTCGTGCAGGACCTGCCGGTCGCGGTGATGCTGGTGATAGGCGTTCCAGTTCTTGACTTCGAGGATCGTCTCGCCGATCGGCACGGAGCGCGGCGGATAACGATCGGCCAGCTCGCGACCCACCATGTTCTTGATGATGATGTCTTCGCTGATCTCTTCAGTACGACAGTCGAGCGTCTTCACCGTCATGCCGTCGCGCAGGACCGTGATCTGGTCGGCGACCTTGCGCACTTCGTTGAGCTTGTGCGTGATGATGATCGACGTCAGGCCCTGGTTGCGGAACTCGATCAGGAGTTCGAGCAGCGCATCGGAATCCTTTTCGTTGAGCGACGCGGTCGGCTCGTCGAGGATCAGGAGCTTGACGCTCTTCGACAAAGCCTTGGCGATTTCGACGAGCTGCTGCTTGCCGACGCCGATGTCGGTGACGAGCGTTTCCGGCGATTCCTTCAGGCCGACCTTGCTCAGCAGCTCCTTGGTGCGCTTGAAGGCTTCCTGCCAGGCGATGATGCCGTTCTTGGCAACTTCGTTGCCGAGGAAAATGTTTTCTGCGATCGACAGGAGCGGCACGAGCGCCAGTTCCTGGTGAATGATGACGATGCCGATCTCTTCGGAGTCCTTCAGGACCTTGAAGTTGCGGACGTCGCCTTCATAGACGATATCGCCGTCGTAGGTGCCGGCGGGATAAACGCCGGAGAGAACCTTCATCAGGGTCGATTTCCCTGCGCCGTTCTCGCCCACCAATGCATGGATCTCACCCTGACGAACCTTGAGGTTCACATTCTCGAGCGCCTTCACGCCCGGGAACGTCTTGGTGATGTTCCGCATTTCTAGGATTGTATTGTCCATGGTCATATCCAGCGCCAAGGGCCAACAAGCAGCCCGGCGATCATAAAAGTGAAGACCGGAACCCGCAAGCGGCGGGTTCCGGCCATCGAGTAATGTCGATTACTTCAGCTGGTCAGCCTTGTAGTAGCCGCCTTCTACGAGGATCTTCTCGTAGTTAGTCTTGTCGACGGCAACCGGGGTCAGCAGGTAGGACGGAACAACCTTGACGCCGTTGTCGTAGGTCTTGGTGTCGTTGACTTCAGGCTCCTTGCCTTCCATCAGAGCGTTGACCATGCCGACGGTGACCTTTGCGAGGTCACGGGTGTCCTTGAAGATCGTCGAGTGCTGTTCGCCAGCGATGATCGACTTGACGGACGGTACTTCAGCGTCCTGGCCGGAAACGACCGGGAGCGGCTGATCGCCAGAGCCGTAGCCAACGCCCTTCAGCGACGAAATGATGCCGATGGAGAGACCGTCGTAAGGCGACAGAACGGCGTCGACCTTGGCGTCGGTGTAGTTAGCCGAGAGCAGGTTGTCCATGCGAGCCTGGGCGGTTGCCGGGTCCCAACGCAGCGTGCCGACCTTGTCCATGCCGGTCTGGCCGGACTTCACGACGAGCTTGCCCGAGTCGATGTAGGGCTGCAGGACAGACATTGCGCCGTCGTAGAAGAAGAAGGCGTTGTTGTCGTCAGGCGAACCGCCGAACAGTTCGATGTTGAACGGGCCCTTGCCATCCTTCAGGCCGAGCGCGTCGGTGATGGAGGTAGCCTGCAGAACGCCTACCTTGAAGTTGTCGAACGTCGCGTAGTAATCGACGTTGCCCGAGTCACGGATCAGACGGTCATAAGCGATGACCTTGATGCCGGCATCGTGAGCCTTCTGGAGAACGTCGGAAAGCGTCGTGCCGTCGATAGCGGCGATGACGAGAACCTTGACGCCCTTCGTGACCATGTTTTCGATCTGCGACAGCTGGTTCGGAATATCGTCGTCAGCGTACTGCAGGTCGGTGCCGTAACCGGCATCCTGAAGCTGCTTTACAATGTTGTTACCGTCGTCGATCCAGCGAGCGGACGACTTGGTAGGCATCGCGATACCGACGGTCCCCTTGTCAGCAGCCATAGCCGGCATGACGAACGAAGCGACGCCGAATGCGGCGGCCGCCATCAATGAGATAATGGATTTCATCTCTCTCTCCCTTGTTAAAAAATCGCGGACGACGTGGTCGCCCGCCCCGAAACTGTGGCAGGTTCCGTCTTGGATAATACTTCAGATGGTGAGAAACGAAGTAGGTCTCCTCCACGCTCTCACACGTGTTGAGTGCCAACCAGCACACGGCGGCAAACTGGTATGGATTCCTATAACTGTCAAATAGAATAACTGGCAAAAGGCATAACAAATTTGGTATATCGTTAAAAAGTATTACTTTTGATGGAGCGCAGCGGGGAGGCTGCAACCATGGAGTTCAATTCAGGGCATGCGGCATTAGCGAACGTGGATATACAGACTGACATTTTTGGTGACGACGGCCTGCTACGGGCGGGACTCAAGCTGAATCACCTGCGCATGATCGTCGCAATCGAAGATAGCGGACAGATTTCGGCGGCCGCCGAGGCTCTGAACATTTCGCAGCCCGCGGCATCGCGAATGCTGTCCGAAATGGAGTCGATCATGAAGACTCCGCTCTATGAGCGCATCGCCCGTGGCGTGGTGCTCACGACCTTCGGCGCGGCACTCGCGAGACGTGCGCGAAAGATCATGCTGGAACTCAGGGAAGCGAACCGCGAGATCGGCGAATTGAAGAGCGGAAAGGGCGGCTCGGTGTTCATTGGCGCCGTCACGGCGCCCGCCATGAGCCTCGTCGTTCCCGCCATCAAGGAGGTGCGCGGCACCTACCCCGGCATCGAGGTGAACATCCAGGTCGAGACCAGCAACGTGCTTGCCCGCGAGCTTCTCGCCGCCCGCCACGACTTCATCATCAGCCGCATCCCGGATGACCTCAACCCGCGGCTTTTCGAGGTGCAGGAGATCGGCGTCGAGCGCGCCTGCCTGATCGTCCGCAGCGGCCATCCGCTTCTGCAAAAGGGCGTTGCCGGCATGGCTGACCTGCCTGATTACGACTGGGTGTTCCAGCCGCCCGGCACGCTTCTCAGGCGTACGATCGAGGATCTCTTCCTGACCGAGGGCGTCCGGCTGCCGGAAAACATCGTCAACACCTCCTCCCTGTTGCTCACCTGCGCCATCATCTGCCAGACCGACGCCATCGCCCCGATCGCCATCGACGTCGCGCAATTCCTGGCGGCGCAGCAGTCGCGGGCCGCCGACGTCCGCATCCTGCCGATCGATTTCGATATCAATGTGCGGCCGTACAGCCTGATCACCGCGAAGGAGCGCGCCCTGCCCCCGAGTGCGCGGCTTCTCTACGACATGGTGCTGGCGGAAAGCCGCAAGCTCGGCTGACAAGCCCCGCACCATCTTGACCTGACGTAATGCGCCACCGCCAGAGGAGGCGCCCATGCTGTTCGGTCAATCGCTATTCCAGTCCGTGCTCGACCGCCTGAAGGCGGATGAGGACGAATTGGCTGACGAGGACCGGCCATCGGCTCCCCGCGTCCACGGCTTCAACACCGGCCTCGCCTTCAATGTCATGGAGGGCGTCTCGACCGCAGCGACGCGTCCCGACCAAGCCTATGTCGATAATCTCGAGTCGGATCTGCCAGAAGAGCTTCAAGAACATGTCGAACCGGCTGCGCCCCCGGAGCCGGAACCAGAACCCGTCATGCCGGAACACCTGCTGCGCCTCTCGCCGCAGGAAATCGCCGCCGAACTGGCGATCTCGCCGAGCGATACGATCCAGAGCCTCGGCGAGAAACGGCGCATCTTCGCCAAGACGAACCACCCCGACAGCGTCGCCGTACCCTTCCGCGACAATGCCACGCAACGCATGATGACGGCGAACCTTCTGATCGACGCCGCGATCCGCCGCGTCAGCCGCTGATCAATCCTTGGCCTTCGGCTCGCCGGCCTCTTCCGCCACATCGTCCGCGTCATCCGTCACGGCGGCTTCCTGCACGGGTGCGGGCTCGGCAGGCTTGTAGTTCCAGAACAGCATATAGGCGGCATAGACGCCGGCGCCGCAGGACAGGACACCCCAGAAGGGATCGCCCTTGGTGAATTCGAGCACCGACCAGCCGAGGCAGACGCCGACAATCAAAATGCGGACCCAGAGCGGGCGGTAGGCCGGATGGTTCGGATCGATCAGCTGCATGTCATTCCCATGTGAAAACCTGTTGCCTGTCTTTAGGACGGATTCTGAAAATGTGAAAGGCCGGCAGGCTTGACGCCGCGCGGATAAGATGGAATGAAAATTCCACTAGATTATAAATTCGGTTTATTTGTTCCGAATCCAAGGGAGGTATGCATGACAGTCAGATTTGGTCTTCTCGGCGCGGGGCGCATCGGCAAGGTTCACGCCAAGGCGGTCAGCGCCGATGCCAACGCCAGGCTCGTCGCGGTCGCCGACGCATTCCCGCAGGCAGCAGACGCCATCGCATCCGCCTATGGCTGCGAGGTGCGCACCATCGAGGCGATCGAAGCCGCCAAGGACATCGACGCCGTCGTCATTTGCACGCCGACCGACACCCATGCCGACCTGATCGAGCGCTTTGCCCGATCAGGCAAGGCGATCTTCTGCGAGAAGCCGGTCGATCTCTCCGTTGAGCGCGTCAAGGCCTGCATCAAGGTTGTGGAAGAGACCAAGGGCAAGCTGATGGTCGGCTTCAACCGCCGCTTCGATCCCCACTTCATGGCCGTGCGCAAGGCGATCGACGACGGCCGCATCGGCGACGTCGAGATGGTGACGATCACCTCGCGCGATCCCGGCGCCCCGCCCGTCGATTACATCAAGCGCTCGGGCGGTATCTTCCGCGACATGACGATCCACGATTTCGACATGGCCCGCTTCCTGCTTGGCGAAGAGCCGGTCGCCGTCACGGCGACGGCCGCCGTCCTCGTCGACAAGGCGATCGGCGACGCCGGGGACTACGACAGCGTCTCCGTCATCCTGCAGACCAAGTCCGGCAAGCAGGCGATCATCTCCAATTCCCGCCGCGCCACCTACGGCTACGACCAGCGCATCGAAGTGCATGGCTCGAGCGGCATGGTGTCCGCCGAAAACCAGCGCGCCGTCTCGATCGAAGTCGCCAACGGCGAAGGCTACACCCGCCCACCGCTGCACGATTTCTTCATGACCCGCTACACCGAGGCCTATGCCAACGAGATCGCGAGCTTCATCGCCGCGATCGAAAAAGGCGCCAAGATCACGCCGTCGGGCGCCGATGGCCTTGCCGCGCTGGTGCTGGCCGACGCCGCCGTGCAGTCGGTGAAGGAAGGCAAACTGATCAAGATCGGCTGACGGCCCTCTCCCGACCGGAAGCCACGTGTGAGATGGCCGGGCCCCTGCCCGGCCATCTCTCGTTTGCGCATTCGCAAAAAGTGAACGACCGGCACGCGATCGCGAAAACCCCTGCAATGCCTCATATATTAGCAATCTTGGCACAGGGATCGATCCCGCGCCGGTCAGCCATGCGGAAATGAAGGTTGGATTTCCCGATCGGATCGGCCATCTATGGCCACCTCGACGATATGGGAACGACACCATGGCGGATGCATCGAGCTCTTCTGGCCGTATCGGCAGTCTCGACGGGTTGCGCGGCATTGCCGCTCTTTGGGTACTGGTGGGACATGCCATGCTGCTCACGGGATGGCACCTGCCGCTGATCGGAGATCCCGATCTCGGCGTCGATCTCTTCATCATGCTCTCCGGCTTCCTGATGGTTTTCCACTATCAGCTACGTGAGAACAAGGAGCCCTGGACCGAGGTCACGACCTGGTCGAGTTTCTGGACGCGCCGGTTCTTTCGCATCGCGCCGCTCTACTACGTGATGCTGGCGGTCGCCGTCGCGCTCGGCCCCATCGTTTTCCAGAGCCGCATGACGGTCGACCATTTCCTTGGCGTTACGCCGCAGCTGCCGGAACGCTATCGCGACGCCAGCCTGAAGAACATCATGCTTCATCTGAGCTTCCTCTTCGGCCTGTCGCCGGCGCATGCCTTCCGCACCCCGCTGCCGGATTGGAGCATAAGCCTCGAGATGCAGTTCTACGCCGCCTTCCCCTTCCTGATGCTGATCTCCCGCCGGCTCGGATGGCTGAAGGGCACGATCGGCTTCGTGCTTGCCGGCGTTGCTGTCGCATCGGCGATCCGCGCCGCCGGCATCAATTTCCCGATGCCCGCCTTCCTGCCCTTGAAGCTGCATGTCTTCGCGGCCGGCATGCTACTTGCCGGCGCTCTCAATGCCAGCCGTGGCCGCGCGCTCGCCCATTTTGCTCTGGCGCTCGCCTTCGTCGTCATCCCGATCGGCGGCGGCATGACGATGATGCGCGAGATCGTCCGGCTGCTGCTGGTGATCGCCTTCTTCGCCCTGATCTTCCATGCCCACCTGCCGCGCCCCTTCGCCAGCGTCATGAACCGCCTGTCGGATTTCATGGGCAACCGCTTCTGCCACGAGCTCGGCGAACTCTCCTTCGGTGTCTATCTGATCCACCTGCTGATCATGCAGCCCGCCATCGCCTACCTGATCCACGCTTATGGTCACGAGATCAGCGATTTCAGGCGCTTCCTGCTGTCCGTGGCGATCACCATCCCGATCACCTACGCTCTGTCGGCGATCGGCCATAAATTTATAGAGATGCAGGGACAGAAGATCGGCCGCGTGCTGACGAAGCGTCGAACGCCGGCGCTTCCATAACCTTGCCAGGGCTCACCCGAGCCCGGCCTCGACGATGTCGCCGTCGATGACGGAGAGCGCGCGGTTCAGGTGTCCCTCGAAGACCAGCATCGGCTCGTCGAGTACGACGCGCAGTTCCGGCATGCCCTCCATCCGTACCAGATGCGACTGCGCCAGCCCTTCCTCGATACCCGGTCGCAAGAGATCGAAGTAGCGCGTGCCCGGCCCGGTGATCGTCACCGGCATGCGCTCGGTGAGGCTGAGAAGCCGCGACAGCCCGTTGCCGAGCGCAATCCCCGCCTGCCGAAAGGCGAAGCTCGACATGCGGTGGCCCTGCCGCGCCCGCTGCGCGATCTTGTCGAGCTCGCTGACCGGCACGAACTTCGCCGGGATCGTATCGTCAGGCACTTCGAAGGCCATGCGCAGGATCGCATAGAAGCCGGCATAGGCCTCGATGCAGCCGCGGCTACCACATCGACAGAGGCCGCCGTTCGGCATGTGCAGCATGTGCCCGAAATTCGGCGCTGCGATCTCCCGCTCGCCCGCCCCGCTTCGCCTGACGATGCCGAGACCGATGCTGTGGCCGAGCGACAGCGCCGCGAGCGAGCGAGGCCCCTCGCCGCTCCCTCCCTCCTCGCGCGCATCGAGCGCCGCCGCGACCAGCAGCGTCTCGTTGTCGAGCACGATCCGCGCCTGCCAGTCGAGGCGAAGTGCTACCTCGAAATCGATCTGGTCGTTGCCGAAAATCGGTGACCACAGCAGCACCGCCTCATCGGAGCGCACCAGCCCCTTGCTGCTGATCGAGATCAAAAGCACCTTGTCGCGGGCAATGCGCGAACGGCTCAGGAGCCGCTCCAGCCCGTCGCGAACCGCCTCCGTGAAACGCGCCGCGCCATCAGGATCATGCGAACGCTCCTCGCTGAAGCGATCGATCAGCGTGCCGGCGTAGTCCACCAGCGAATACTGCACGCCATCCGAGGAAATGATCACCACGATCAGGTAGCCGCAGTCGCGCCGCTGGCGGAACTGCACGCGTGGACGCCCGCGCCCGCTCGCCGCCTGCTGCTCCGACTTCTCGATCACCCCGGCCTTCTCGAGATCGGCGGTGATGGCGGAAATCGTGGCGGAGGACAGCCCGGTGAAATCGGCGATCTCGGTATGCGAAAGCGCGCCGTGACGCCTCAGCGCGGCAAGCGCCAGCACGCTGTTGCGCTGCCGCACCAGTTCCGTGCTCGACTTGGTCAGCATGAAGGCCGCCCTGTTACCGCGTGCATTCCACCCCTCGTTCACACCCCATCTCCGGCAACTTTCCCGCGCAGAAAATTAAGCCGGTAGTGCAGTGTTGACAGTTGAAAAAATCTCTGACACTTAATTTCTCGACTGTCGAGAAAATAATGCAAAGCTTTTCTCGGCAGCAAATCGCGGCGGCCGGAGGAACCACTGGCTGGGGCTGGCCGCACTCTATCGGGAGGATATAATGAAGTATGTTTTGAAGCTGATGGCAGGTGCTGCCATCCTCGTGTCGGTGCATACCGCCGCAATGGCTGCCGACCTCGTCGTCGGCGTTTCCTGGTCGAATTTCCAGGAAGAGCGTTGGAAGACCGACGAAGCCGCCATCAAGAAGGCACTCGAAGCCAAGGGCGCCAAGTACATCTCCGCTGATGCGCAGTCGTCTGCCGCAAAGCAGCTGACCGACGTTGAATCGCTGATTTCGCAGGGCGCGAACGCACTCATCGTTCTCGCTCAGGATTCCGATGCCATCGGCCCGGCCATCGAAAAGGCCGCTGCCGAAGGCATTCCGGTCGTCGGCTACGACCGCCTGATCGAAAACCCGGCCGCCTTCTACATCACCTTCGACAACAAGGAAGTCGGCCGCCTGCAGGCTGAAGGCGTCTTCAAGGTCAAGCCTGAGGGCAACTACGTCTTCATCAAGGGCTCGTCGTCCGACCCGAACGCGGACTTCCTGTTCGCCGGTCAGATGGAAGTGCTGAAGGCTGCTGTTGACGCAGGCAAGATCAAGAACGTCGGCGAAGCCTACACCGACGGCTGGCTGCCGCAGAACGCCCAGCGCAACATGGAACAGTTCCTGACCGCCAACAACAACAAGGTCGACGCTGTTGTTGCCTCCAACGACGGCACGGCTGGTGGCGCGGTCGCTGCTCTCGACGCACAGGGCATGGCAGGCACCGTTCCGGTGTCCGGCCAGGACGCCGACAAGGCTGCTCTGAACCGCATCGCGCTCGGCACCCAGACGGTTTCCGTCTGGAAGGATAGCCGCGAACTCGGCAAGCGCGCTGCTGAAATCGCGCTCGACCTCGCCGGCGGCACCACCATGGACAAGATCGAAGGCGTAACGTCCTTCGAAGGCGGCCCGAAGAAGGTGAAGATGCAGTCGATCTTCCTGAAGCCGCAAGCCATCACCAAGGACAACCTGAACGTCGTCATCGACGCAGGCTGGATCACCAAGGCTGAAGCTTGCCAGGGCGTAAAGGCCGGCAGCGTCAAGGCTTGCGACTAATCCTCGCCAGCTGAACCAGCACACCGGCGCCGTGGCGATCTCGCCGCGGCGCCGGGTGCGGATGGAGCCCCAATGATGCGCTCCCCGCCTCGCAACGCACCGCGAACGCTTTGATTCCCTGCCGCAACGATGCCGCACCCCGCGCGGCCGTTCCGGAAGTGTCTCGGTGGTCGATTTGAAGAACAGGGCACCTCGGCAAGGGCTTTCGGGCGCCCGCGCCAAATGGCCCAAACAATGGGGGAAACGGCAAACCCATGGCAAACATCACGCAATCCTCATCGAGCCAACCGCGCTTGGCCGAGGGTAACGCTTTCACGCGCTTCCTGCGCGCCACCGAGATCGACACCCGTCTGCTCGGCATGGTCGCGGCGCTGCTGGTCATCTGGATCGGCTTTCATCTCTACACCGGCGGGCTGTTTCTGACCCCGCGCAACCTCTGGAACCTCTCGGTCCAGACCACCGAGATCGCGGTTCTCGCGACCGGCATGGTGCTCGTCATCGTCACCCGCAACATCGACCTGTCGATCGGCTCGATGCTCGGCCTCGTGGCCATGATCATGGGTGTCGTCCAGGCGAAGTTCCTGCCGCAATATCTCGGCTTCGACAATTCCTGGACCTGGCTGATCACGCTCATCTGTGGCCTGATCGCCGGCACGCTGATCGGCCTCTTCCAGGGCGTCATCATCGCCTTCCTCGGCGTCCCCTCCTTCATCGTCACGCTCGGCGGCTTCCTCGCCTGGCGCGGCCTTGCCTGGTACGTCACCTCAGGCCAGACGGTCGCTCCTCTCGACACCACCTTCCGCATCATGGGCGGCGGTGCCGAAGGCTCCGTCGGCGCCACCTGGAGCTGGATCATCGGGCTGGTCGCCTGCGTGCTGATCATCGTCGGCATCATCAGCTCGCGCCACCAGCGCAAGCGTTTCAACTTCCCGCGCCGGCCGCTCTGGGCCGAGTATTTCCTTGTTGTCCTCGGCTGCGCCCTGGTGCTCGGCGCCATCTGGGTCTCGACCATCTATTACTGGCCGGTCGCGATCGCCAAGAAATACGCCGAAGCCAACGCCATTGCCTGGCCGGAGACGGGGCTCTTCATCTCCTACGGCATCGCCGTGCCCGTGCTGATCGCCATTCTGGTCGGCATCGTCATGACCTTCATCGCCACCCGCCTGCGCTTCGGCCGCTACGTCTTCGCGATCGGCGGCAACCCTGAGGCAGCCGAACTCGCCGGCATCAAGACCCGCTGGGTCACCGTCCGCATCTTCGCGCTGATGGGCTTCCTGGCGGCCGTCGCCGCGGCGATCTCGACCGCCCGCCTCAACGCCGCCGCCAACTCGCAAGGGACGACCTACGAGCTCTACACCATCGCGGCGGCCGTCATCGGCGGCACGTCGCTTGCCGGCGGCACCGGCACGATCGCCGGCGCCATGCTCGGCGCGCTCGTCATGCAGTCGCTGCAGTCGGGCATGGGTCTCGCGAACGTCGATACCCCCATACAGAATGTCGTCGTGGGCGCGGTTCTGGTCGTGGCCGTCTGGCTCGACACCGTCTACCGCTCGCGGTCGAAGTAAGAGGAGCCTGGATATGACTGATCAACGCACTTCCCCGAACACTCCTCTCGTCGAACTGAAGAACATCTCGATCTCCTTCGGCGGCATCCACGCCGTGGACAATGCCTCGGTCGATCTCTACCCCGGCGAAGTCGTCGCCCTTCTCGGCCACAACGGCGCCGGCAAGTCGACGCTGATCAAGATCCTGTCGGGCGCCTATAAGCGCGACAGCGGCGAGATCCTGATCGACGGCGAACCCGCCGATATCAGAAACCCGCGCGACGCCAAGAAATACGGCATCGAGACGATCTACCAGACGCTCGCCGTCGCCGATAACGTCGACGCCGCCGCCAACCTCTATCTCGGCCGCGAAATCCGCACCAAGTGGGGCACGCTCGACGACGTCGCCATGGAGGCCTCCGCCCGTGAGGTGATGGGCCGCCTCAACCCCAACTTCCGCCGCTTCAAGGAGCCGGTGAAGGCGCTCTCGGGCGGCCAGCGGCAATCGGTGGCGATCGCCCGCGCCATCCTCTTCAACGCCCGCATCCTGATCATGGACGAGCCGACGGCAGCCCTTGGCCCCCAGGAAACGGCGCAGGTGGGAGAGCTGATCAAGCAGCTGAAGAAGGAAGGCATCGGCATCTTCCTGATCAGCCACGACATCCACGACGTCTTCGACCTTGCCGACCGCGTCTCCGTCATGAAGAACGGCCAGGTGGTGGGCCACGCCCGGACCGAGGACGTGACCAAGGACGAAGTGCTCGGCATGATCATCCTCGGCAAGGTCCCGCCCAAAGCCATCCCCGGCCCCGGCGCCATGCAGGTCTGATCAAGAAACCAAAGTCCGCCGCTCGACAGAACGGCGGACTTTTCATTTTGGTGATTGAAGCCGGCCAAAAGCTAGGCTAAGAACCACCTATCGGACAGGCGATTCAAACCGCCTCAGGCATGCACCCGTAGCTCAGCTGGATAGAGTGTTGGATTCCGATTCCAAAGGTCACAGGTTCGAATCCTGTCGGGTGCGCCATTTCCCTCCAGAAAACCGTTAAATACCAATAATTTCAATGCTTCATCAATCTTTCCGGTCCACAAACGGGTCCACGGAAGGTACACAATGGGGCTTGCCTTGAAACATATCGTCGTCAGTCAGGCCGGGACATACCACTATCGCCGGAGATTGCCCCGCGACGTGGCGCATCTGATTGGAAAGAACGAGTTCAAGCGTCTATTGGGCGAGACACAGCGCGAAGCGTTGAAAAATTTCCCGAAAGTTAACGCGCTTTATGAGCGGATAGTTGAGGAAGCCAGAACATCTGCGGTCACAAAGGCCAATGCCACCCCGCTTGAAGTGCATCGTCTGGCGAAAATCCGGGCCGCTGAGCTGGCTGAAATGAAGGTCTACATTGGGGGCCGGGAATTGACCGGGGCCGATCCAGAGGCCGCTGAACTGATTCGTGAAAGCGCGCGGTCTAGAGGTGTCTCCGATCCCGTAGAGCGCGGGGCAATCAATCTCGTGGCGAACGGGGGAAACATTGCGCGTCCGGTTCCCACAATTGAAGATGCAAAGCGGCTTTATCTCACTGAAAAGGTCACGGGCGATATCAATGAGCACAAGCGCTCAACAAGACTTGACCGCATCATGGAGATTCTTTCGCACTCTGTTGAAGGTGCTCGTCCTCTCGATCGACTGACACGCGAAGACGCCCGCGAGGTTCGAGACCATATGATCCGTGATCTCGCCATGAAGCCTAACACGGTGAAGCGATATATCGCTGACATTCGATCCATGGTGAATCTCGGTCTGCGGGAACACGACATGAGCAATGTCGGCAATCCTTTCAATGGCCTTTCGGTCAAAATGGAATCCCTCGCGGTGGACGAACGGCACCCCATACCGGAGGACATGCTTGGCGCTATCAACGGCACCATAGCCACCCAAGCCGGGACTGATCTTTGGCAACTATGGCAAATGCTGGAGGGCACGGGGTGCCGGTTAGCGGAAGTCGCGGCGCTGCTGGTCGAGGACGTGAAGCTAGACACCAGCATAGCGTATCTAGATGTGGGGTTCCGGGAGCACAGGCGCGTCAAGAACCAGAGTTCAGCGCGGCGTGTACCATTGGTAGGCCAAGCGTTGAAGGCCGCCGGAGAGGCCGTGAAGGCTGCGGGAGACAATCCATATCTGTTTGTCCAATATGCCGGTGTTTTGCAAACCAAGAGTGGTAGAGGGAAGACGAAAAAGGACGCCACCCACGCTTCTAACGCCTTGATGAAGCACATACGAAAAGTAACGGCGGATCCGAAAATTACCGTTCATTCCCTCCGACATACCATGGAAGACCGGCTGATCAGGGCGCGTGTCGATGAGTTTGACCGAAATCTAGTTCTCGGACACACCAAAGGCGGCATGAGTGAGCGATATGGCGGCCCCGACGCACGGTTGGAAGCCGCAGAAAAGGCAGTCCGGGGGGCGCTTGGGCTGACCTAAACCCGAGACCGGGAGGCTCCGAATCTTTCCTTTGGTTGCGTCGATCAGTTCGACCATTCATGCTCCATTAAAGTGAAAAGGCCCCGCCGAAGCGGAGCCCATTGTTGCTGTTAGTCCACCTTGAACCCGAGGTTCTTGGCGTTTGCACGTCCTTGCTCTTGTAGCCGCTTGTTGCGCCGTTCGGCTCGCTGTGCGGGCGTCGTGGCGATGAGGTCGGCGTCTCGCGCCTTTCTGGCGTCGAGGTTCTGCTGGAGCTTGGTGGCGATGCTCTGCGCGAGCGTCTTTGAGAGCTTCTGTCGCTTGGTCGCGGCATTGCTCCAGAAGTCAATCCGGGCCTGATCTTCGGCTATGGAAGCGTCATACTCGGCCTTGAGCTTTGCACGATCCGCGTCTTTGGCTTTCGCAAGATTGCGGATTTGAAGCTCTTGCGATGCCCGCCGAACATTTCGACCGGCTTCTAGTGACTGTGGCGTAATCGGCGCGGTCCCAATCGGCATCCGAAGTGACTTGCTCATGACGTACCATTTCGCCTCATTGCCGTCCGGGATGATGTAGAGGTCTGAGGGGTCGGTGATGCCGTACCTTGCGCCTTGCAGCGTGAAGCGGTTCTTGATCTCGTCCTGCATCAACTCGGGGAAATCGTCAGGCAAATCCCGGTGATCAAAGACCAACATTCCGTTGATCGGAACCGCCGTCGAGGAGATTTCGTCTTCCAGCGACTTCTTGATTTCCTTGTCCGTCGCACCGTTGGCCGACATGGAGGAAATACGGTCGATCACGAATTGATAGTTCGAAGACCGTTCGTCCACCCCGAGGTCGCGAAGGGTGCTCACTGCGAGCTTGTCCGCGTCGTCCCGGCTTATCATGTTCTTGGCTTTGATGTTCTCCGGCTGCGAGGTGATATGCGCTGCATAAAGCAGGGCTTCATCTTCCGGCATCCGGCGAGTGCTCACGGCGTTGTCGTAAGCGTCCAAGAAGTCCTTCGACTTGGCATCCTGTAGGACCGTGGAGAGGTAGGAGGGATTGGTGGCCTTGAGGTCGCGATAGAGCTTCGCGCTGTCCTTGAGGTAGGCTGTAACTTCGCCCTTCTGGAGAAGCGTGTCCATGCTGGCGCGACCTGCGATCCCGTTCAGCGTGTTTTGCCACTGCTCGTTGACGATCTTGTTGCCCGCATACCAGTCCACCCGAAGACGGTTGACTTGGGCCCTTGCGGCTTCCGGGTCGGTGTCTTTTGCAATCAGGTCTTCTTGCTGCCTTTTGAAGCCGTCCTCTTTCATTTGAATCACGGCGTCAATCTGCTCTTGGCGGGTAACGGTTTTTGTCCCCTCTCCGGTCGGGGACGCGATCTCAATATCCTTGAGATCATTGATGCCACCAAAGCGCGACATCGCCCCAAAGGCTTGCGAGTAAACCTTGTCCTGTTGCTGCTCAGAAAGGGCCCGGAGCGCCCGTTTCTGCTGAGCGGCCGCCCACTTCGTCTCCGCTGCCAAACGTGCCCGATTGGATTGATCCACCATCCCGGCAAGTTCGGCGTCGGTGTAGAGGCCAGAATTGCGCCGCTTCTCAGCCTCAGCGGGCGTGAATGCGCCCTGAGCCACCAGGGCATCGTCAACCACAAGTGCAGCAAGCCCATTCTTCCGAACTTCCTTCCGGCGCATATCACCGGCGCGGTCCATCAACTGGATAGCCTTGTCGGTATAACCGGCGATCTTCACCAGCGGCGGCATAGGGCGACCATCGGCACCCTTTCGTGACCCCTCCAGCAGCGCGCGCGCAACGCCCTCGTCTCCTCTCAAGGCGTATTCCTCGGCTATGCGGAAGATTGTTTCGTTCTGCTCCTGTCCGGAAAGGCCAAGGAAGTCTCGGTTCCCGGCTGACTTCTGAAAAACAATTCTCGCTGCATCCTGCGCGGACAGTTTGTAGACGTTGATGCTGTCATCAATCGAGTTGCGGAAGCCGTCCACGATGGTCGTGTTAAGCTCCTGCTTAGCGAGCGTTACCTTGTCCTCCGTGTCCTTCTGCATCCACGATGAGAAGTGATCGCCGGTGAGCCGGTAGAAGTTGCCCCGTGCGATCTCCGAGGGGAGGCCAGCGGCGAACTCTTGGCGCCGCTTCTCGTATTCCTCGGCAGCACTGCCCGAGGTCCGGTCGAACTCGGTGTTGTAGAAGTTCAGCCAGTCCTTACGGAAATCGTCATTGGCCCGTTCGGCAAGCTGCGCGTTCAGAGCGTCTTCACGAATGCGGATGCCGTCCGGCGTTCCGTTCTTGGCTTCCTCTTGAAGCTGTTCGAGGCTCATCTGTTGGCGACGAGCGATCCACTCTTTGTTGTCCCGAGACTGCGGATCGTCCTCCAACTGGGCCTTTACGTTAGCGAAGCCTTGGAGGGATGAATTGAGGTTGCCGAGTGCCGAAGCGAGGGCATTGAGATTGCCCCCGACTTGGCGTTCCTGCGGACGGACGAAAGTGGAACCGGGGATGCCGGTCGGTTGGAGTGCGGTCTGCTTAAGGGGCGCGACCTGAGCATTGGTGCCGAATATTCGGGCCATGGTTTTCCTTGGTTATTTAGAGGGTGGAGAGGCGACGGTGAAAAACGTCGGCTGGTTGGTTCCGTCATCCGGGCAGACGGTCACTTCAACTGCCGCCGCTGCCGGGGCGACTGACGGAATTCGGTCTATTGCGGCGGCGGCAAGGGAAGCGTCTGAGGTATCGGGTGCGGAGATTGAGCGACATGCGATGAAGTTGTCGTCAGAGAAGAAGGTGGCGACCGCTCCTTTGCCATCCGACAAGACGGCGATGCGGGTAATTTGGAGGTATGAGTTCAAGTGGGGCTCGCGGGGATAAGGGGCGAAAACGAAAGCCCCCGTCGTGGAAACGACAGGGGCCATGGATGATTCCAATGAGTGTTCCGGTGCTTTTGCTGTTAAATTCGAACGAGGCCCATACGAACGGCAGCGCCGTACGACATGACGGGCTTGCCGGGGATGCTGATGATCCACTCTCCCCGGTCATTCTGATGGATAACTTTGCGTTCGGCCGGAGACATACCCGCGACCATTTCGGCAAAGCCATGGGGGTCTTTCGTGGGCAACTGGGCGAGCCTTTCGACCGCCTGTCGTCCGAGTTCCTGCATCTTTCCGGGGTCATTTTTGATTGTCGCGCGCCGAGCCTCTCGAAGCTCATCATCGGACAAAGTTTCCATAAGCATCGGAACGGAAGCGCCGACATCGGCAAGAGTGGTATTGGCTTGCGCCACGTAGCCGGCGTGGACCTTGATGACATCGGCAAGGCTAACGCCTTCCGGCAGATTGTCGTCATCCGGCAGATAGCCGCCTTCCACAACGTCTTCTAGTGCCGCATCGACTGCCTGAGCGCCGATGGTCTGATCAAGGGTGTCCAACGCCTCGCCAGCTTCCTTTGCAGCAAGAGAGGCTTCTGAGGCCGTTTCCGTGCCTTTGGTTTCGGGTGCCTTATCTTCGCCCGCGCCAGCCTTGGTTTCGAGCTGGGCGGGCTGATTAAAACCCTTGGAAGCCGCCTCCGCTTCTGCCCTCGACATGAGGCCGCCAGCGACTGCGGCATCAATGGTGGTCTCGACGCCTTGATAAAAGATATGACCGGGCTTCAAGCCGGGTGTCGCTTCGATGGACTGAACGCCACGCTGGATCACCTTATCCTGCCCAGTGGTGGAGCCCGAGTGCATCTCGATGACTTTGCCGCCAAGGGTGACGGACGGCGCTGCCGGGGTGACTGCGGTACCATTGCGGCGCTGTTCGGCCTCAAGGGCCTTAGACCACGCCTCCCGTTGCTCGGGGGTGGCTGCTTGGTCGAGTTGTGCTGTGTGGAAATTGCCCATAGTGGGTCCTTCTTAAAGTGAGGTGTTTTGTTGGTTGGAAATGCGGCGGGAGCGTCGTTCTTGCTGGCGCTGCTGACGATGCCACCATTCGGGGGCTCGCTCGGGCTGAGCAAAGCCGGGTGTTGGGCCGAGCATAGAGGCCATGCCCGGCTCGCGACCGGACAGGCGATTAGCCATCTTACGGTCACGGATTGGATCGTCGTCTCTGATGTGATGGTCTGTCCAAGGGGGCTTCGGACGGATGGGAATAGCGTTTTTCAGCGGGGGTTCCTTTCGAATGATAGGTTCGCCTGGGCGAATCTTGACAAAGCTTCGCTGTCGGGCAGACACACAGTCTCGTGGTGCCTTCGTGGAAGTTGAGGATCAGGGATGAGGAAGGGTGGTCGAGACTGAGTTTGGACGAGCCTTGAGGTGGAAAGCCTTCTTCTGATTTTTATTAGAAGACTGAGAGAGAGTATCCACGGGAGGATACGACACGTCACCCACTGCTCCGGGTTCCGATCCTCGTCATCCTGATTGAAGTCGGAATAAGCGTAGTGTCGTGCGGGAGCGATCGCAGGGAGCGCACCCTAAGTGCCACTATAGTAATAGCGGAAAGGTAGTCACAAAACCCTTATTTCACAGGGGTTGTCAGGTCTTGATGGCGTCAGGTTGCACATGCGGAAGGGTAGTCACTTTCGTCATCCCATGACCCGACAATCGGCCAGTTCTTGAGTTTCGGTGGAACCGAGGCAAGTCGCTTTTGGACGGCACGGAGCGTAATCCCCAAGCGCATCGCTATGGCGCGCTGAGACGAGCCCTGATCCCGGAGACTTTCGGCGTCTGTCGTGGCAAGGTTGGTGGCCTCAAGGTTCTGTACGACGAGAACCATGCCTTCCGGGAGGATCACGTCTATCTCTTGTCGATGCACACCGCGCTTTGCTTGTCGGCGGTATGTCACGCCATAGCTTTTGCGCTTCGCCATCGCCGTGAGCCGGTGCCGCCCCTCGCGATGCTCCACGACACCGAGAGAAACTAGACGACGCATAAGGTCCGCTGTCGTGGTCCCGATAAGGGCGGCAAATTTTCCGAACGGGAGCCAGCCAGTATGCCAGACGCCGTTCTGATCGCGGATTTCTTGGAGGACTGAGTGGTATGCGACCGCCGTCATCCGGCATTCTCGAAGCAAGGTTTGCAGATGAACTCGTAGCCCGGCCCTGAAATGAAACGCCGCCGACATTTTCTGCATGTCCCCGCCTTCATCCCTGCCCGCCTCAGCGTGTCAGAACTGTCCGGGTGGATGGTGATACCGGAGAGGCGTATCGTTTTGTCTCGGGTCAAGCCCTGCCCACTTCCAAACACAGAGGATTTGATGCCATCGGGACCAAACTCAATCACGCCAGCGCCTCCGCCTCGAAGCCCTGTCGGTTTATGAGCTTCATGTCTGCACGTTTGGACTTCCCTTTTTGGCCGATTAGGTTCCACGGCCTGAGGTCGAGGTGGTTTCCGTTGACGTACCGGATCACGGTGCGCGCCTCAGCACCTGCGATGAGCCTAGCAACCATCGCTAAGGTCCTCGTGCGGTGTCCGGTTGGAATCATCGTGCGCACGTAGGAGCGCCCAATCTTTCCGTCTTTATTTAGAAACCACGCGCCCGTCGCCCCGGCACGCTGGATGCGGCGATAGTCAGCTTCGCTTACAATTGCGTAAGTGCGGCCAGTGCGGTCGAGCGGAACACGGAGGCAGTTTAGGCCGGTCTCGGCATCCCGGAAGGGGATTGGATCGTGGCGATAGTTGTCAATCGATCGTGGCATCAGCGGTGATCTCCTTTGCTACATGCGTGAAAAGAAAAGACCCCGCTCGGTTTCCCGGCGAGGTCGATGTGAGACGTTGTTGTTCTCGTGGACAGTTAATCAGCTACATGGCTGTGAACAGATAGGGACGAACACGAGAGCGATGGAAACATATATTCAAGCCCGGAAACCCGCACGCCTCCTCCACAACACCCAATGGCAAAGGGAATTGTGGCCGCATGGAGATACGGTGGAGAGTGCGGATTTCCGCGATTGATCGAAGCTGAACAACCGTGAGAAATCCATGTCGTCCTTAACCGTGTCGGAATCGACAACGAGTTTAGAAAGCCATCTAAACAGGTGGGTAATCGCAGCGAACCCCCGGTGATGGAACCGAGGGCCACATTAGCTTAACCGTGTCGTAATCGATGCGGACCCTACCGCACCTTCTCCATTGCCTGTAGGCACCGGACGGCTTTGCTGTCTTCGGCTTGTCCAAGCAGCCCATTCACCTCGACCAGCTTCATCGTGACAAACAGGAACGGAGTTCGAACCGCCCTGGACTTGGGATCGGCACCAGCGGCAATTGCGATTGCCGTTTGGAAAGCAACGTCAACGGCATCTATCATCGCACCGAGCGCGGCCTTTGCAGGTTCCTTAAGCGGGGCTGCGGACGCTTCGAGTGCGTCGATGGCGGCAATGAATAGATCGAGCGGGTTGGCCGCCCCCTCGACCATCTGCGGGGCATTGGCGGGTCCGATAGCTAGCGAGTTCATCGTCTCTGTTCCTTGGTTGTGATCCGATGCGCGAACATAACAAAGGGAATTTGCTCTGTACGATTGATCCCCCTAGAGGGACTATAAAAGAAATTATGATATCAAAATCAGTTAGTTAGATGAAGAGGCGGTGCCGTCGGCGGCTGCGGCCTCTTTGAGAATACGAAAGACACTCGTGCGCTTGACCCCTGTTGCGGCAATGATTGCGTCCACGGTCTTCCCCTCGGTCCTGAGGCGCACCACGTCCCCGGCCTTATCGTCCGAGATAGGCTTCCGGCCTTTGTACTTGTTCTCTGCCTTCGCCTTGGCGATGCCCTCGCGCTGGCGCTCCAGCATCAACTCCCGTTCGAACTGCGCAATGGAGCCCAAGAGGTTCAACATAAGCTTCCCTGTCGGGGTCGAGGTGTCGAGGCTCATGGCAAGGATGCGGAGTGCCACGCCCTTCTCGTCAAGCCGCTCTGTGATCTTCACAAGGTCAGCGACGGAGCGGGCAAGACGATCAAGCTTGGTGACAATCAGGGTGTCTCCGGCACGGGCGTAATCTAGTGCCCGACCTAGCTCGACGCGCTTGGCTTTGTCCACGGACGAGACTTCCTCGCTGAATACCTTATGGCATCCTACGTCCTGCAAATCCCGAAGCTGCCCCGATAATCCCGCCTTCTGATCGGTTGTCGAGGTTCGGGCGTAGCCGACTAGCTGCCCATGCGATGCGCTGACGTGGTTCATTGGTGGCTCCATCGTTCATCTGAGGTTCTAGACTAATTGAACGATATCGTTCGAAAAGTCAAACACCATTTCAAATGAACTATTCCAGTCTCACACCAGACAGTTCGGCAAGGGCAGGATTCAAACGGACTATGCGAGTATTTGACCGAGATTTTCCCGTATAGAGTTTAGCAAAGAAACCGGTTAGCTTTCCTGACAGTGACAAGGGGGACGCCGTGGACTTTCTTTCGATCATCCTATCTGCAATCGGGTGGGGAAAGGATCGCGCCAATAGGGTGAGCGAAAGGCGTATCGAAGCCTACCGGCTAAACGCCGAAGTGGCGGCGGAGGCTTTGAGTTGTGTGAACCTTCTTGCGTTTGCGACCCCCGGCATCCTCCGCCGTTCGGCTCTTTTTCTTCCTGATCAGCCGGAGGTCTACCAAAGCGTCTCTGATACGCTGGCGAAAATGCGGACAGAGTGTGAGCAGCTTCATGCGATGGCAGAAAGCTACAAGCCCATGATCGAAGGGGCAAGCACGTGGACCGATTGGGACAAGGCTGTACGGATGCACCACGAATGGCGAGCAACCGCGTCAGCTATGCGCCCATATATCGAAGGTGTGATCCGGCGATACGAGGACGTGTTAAGCGCGGCAGAACAGATCGAGGTTCCCGGTCCAACTGCGCCGCTTCCTAGCCGTCCAAAGGATCGTGGTTGGGACGCCCCGCCGCTATGACTTGAAGGGGTACGGGGGGTGGCACGCTTCCGGACTTATCGAGGTCGGTAGCTCGGATTTTTTTCCGATTTTTAGGTTGCGTCGATGCAGAATCTCTCGTCTGATAGGTGTGCCTTTACGATTTTGAGAACTTCATGGCCGCCCCCGACTTTTCCAAAGCAACTATTGAAATCTTGTCGGCCCGATCGGCATTGCGATGCAATAATCCCGACTGCGACATTCTGACCACCGGGCCTCATTCAGCCGATGACAAGAAGCTCTCAATTGGGGAGGCTGCGCACATTTATGGGGCACGCCCAAGCGAGCGCCGCTACCGGGCGGCAATGACCGACGTTGAACGAGCAACTATCTCGAATGGCATCTGGCTGTGTAGGAACTGTCACGGCGAAATTGATAAAGATCCAAATCGCTTTCCGCCTAACTTGATCTTTCTCTGGAAAGCTCATCACGAAAGGAAAGTTTTGGAACAGGTTGGGACAAAAGGCGACCGTCTACGTCGGGTTGCAGAAGACGAGGCTCTTTTGCCGTTTGAACACCTACCCGCGTTCATACGCCAGCTTATCAGAGACAAGCCGAAGCTTTGGGAATATCTGCTCACGGCCGAACTGCTCGATCATTATTGTGGTCCTGTCCTGCGACAAGCCAAAGACCTTGAAAGAGGATTGATTCTTAAACAAATCACGATGCTGCCCTCCCACAGCTTTCTGCCATGGTTGTCGAAAAAGCCGAGTGAATTACTTGCCGTTCCGATAGCCATACAAGGGCTAATTGGTGATCTTTCGCAAGCATGGGGCAAACCGGGCGAACCCGGAGATGTGTCTGAAATCGATCACGTTTGCCGCCTGTTCGCTGGTTTGGCGGAGCACTTGGTGCGGATTGCGGAAGACACGAAATTTACGTTTGTCCCAGCCGGTTTTGAAGACGCTCGCGACTTGATGACAATCGGGGCATTATACAGTTTAAGGCGATTTCCTGAGTTGCCCCAATTTCTGCGGAAGCTTGTGGCCAGTGAGCCGCTACAGGGCACCTTCAACTTTGATTTCGTGGTCGATTTGCCCGATGGCTGGGGCGAGCAGCTAGAGGATGCGCTTGAGAAGGGGTATCAGGCACTTGAACAAGGCGAAAGCCCGTGGTGACCACTCCTAGAGAGCGGTGCGATGCATAAACCTGTTCTATCGTCGCTATGTGCAGCCGCGTAGACGCGACACTAATTATCGAGAGCGCACATGAAACTTACAGGTTCGGTCAGTCATCGGCCAGTTCGCATCGGCTTCCTCACGCCAATCGACAACCTTGAGGTGGTGAGTCGCATCGCGCGCCTGAATGCATGTCTGTGGGGCGGACGGTATAACCCAATTATTCCCTGCTTCGAAAAGGACGGTGGAAGATGGCATCGTCCGTACCGAGAAGAAGATGGACTAGAGGTTGCCAAGGGATACATAAACTTTTTCGAGCCAGACGTTCTGGTTGAAGCTCGACCCGGCATGGCAAGCGCGCTCGGATGGCCTGACGGTGACCGCCATATCGGTCTTCCGCATGTGATTTCTCTTGATGAGTTTTACAAGATTAATAGCCGGGGCGCCGCCGATTTTGCTCTTGGTATCGATATTTTCGAGGTCATGCTCCACCTGTATGACACCGATTATCGATACGAACGCCGTCATAAAGAGCCGTTCGTAAAGATATGGGACGCGCCCGGGGATGCCTTCTTCGATGTGGTCTGCGGCCGTTATCCGATTGATGATAGTCTATCTCATATCTCCAAAGCGTATGACGATGTTTTTGCGCCAGTCGCCGCTCCCCCGGACTCCACAACGGCGCTGCAGCATCTCAAAGAAGGACTTCTAGGTCCGTTTTGGCTCACCCGCCACGAGCTAGAAGAACTTCCGGGACGCGGAAGCCGAGATCAAACATTTTATGTGTTCGACTCCACGGTTCCTGGGGATGTCATCGACTATTGGAACTTTCGGCTGGTCGTTCCAAACGCAATTCCCATAAACGTCAATTGGCTCGGCGAATGCGCGGATTTCATGCGCGAACGCATCAAAGCAGTGCATCGCCCAATTCCCGGAAACCCCTTTGGCACGATGTTTCACAGCGAAATTTGCCTCGCGTCCTCCATAGATGAAGGGGCGCGCGACGTGATTTTAAGGGAGCATTTTGCAAACCTTCCTCAAGGTGCGTTTTATGTTTCGTCAGACCCATTATTCTGGACGGAAAGAGGCAAGGGCCGCCATCGGCGTGAAACAAAAATAATCGTTCGCGGAGGGTCCACGTCGTTCACCGAAGCCCTCGAAGATAATTCTTTGAAAATCCCCGCTCCTTCACCTTCATTTCTTAATCAGTCCAAACGTTACCAAAAGGAACGCTGGATGAACGTGATCGCCATGGGGCAGACCTATGGGGAGGATTCTATTGCCTTAGTATATCCTTCGAACTTGTGGAATCCGAGCTATCCGCATCTCTCAGGGCGAGACTTTAGAGTTAGAAGAGAGGGTTGGGTCGTTGAGGTGGAATACGACATTGGTTACGGCCGATTAAAAATCGAGACAGGTCGCAACGCAATGATCAACTGGCTGAAGACTCGAGAAATAGAAGCTTCGCCGTCGGAGGAGGGGCAAATTGCCGCGCAAGTGATCACCGCCGCCGGAGGTTTGATGGCGTGCGGTATGTTCGCGGATAGTGACACATTGAAGCTTCTCGGCGAGATGGCTGAGGGGCATTCCGAAGTGAGCCGGAATGGCCGACGTGTTTCCAAAGCGGTACCTGACCGCTCTAAACACGTGAATACCATCCGCCAGCATTTCAAGGAGCGAGAAAAACGCGCCTTTGGGTATTGGAACAAACTCGATCATTTTCTGAAATGTTCGGTGTTCCGTGTGGGTCTCCGTGTGCAGTGCCCAATCTGTAGTCACCAAAACTGGCTCGACCTGAACGCCATCAGCTACAAGCCGACATGCACTCGTTGCCTCAACGAGTTTGAGTTTTCGCAATCTCCAACCGACATTGACAAGGTCGACTGGTTCTATCGAATTGTCGGGCCGTTCGCAGCCCCTGACTACGCTCGGGGCGGTTATGCGGTTGCGCTGACGTTGCGTGCATTGTCTAACCACGATGACGCCGAGATGACATGGTCAACGGGCCTAACGCTACAACCACTAAACTGTGAAGTCGATTTTATCGGGTGGCGTCGGGCTAGGAGACTCGGGAGTGACGAAGGCGACGATCCAGTTCTTGTCGTTGGGGAAGCGAAAAGTTTTGGTCGAAATTCGATCAACGAAGACGCTGTGGTAACACTCAAGAAAGTTGTCGATCGTTTTCCGGGCGCGGTAATGGTTGTCTCCACGCTTCGCAATGGCAGTGAGTTAAGTTTGGCTGAAATTGGCCGCCTTCGCCGGTTGGCGATATGGGGGCGCCGGTCAAACATAGACGGCGGAGCAGTAAACCCGCTCATTCTATTTACTCAAACTGAATTATTCGCGAACTATGGAATCGATCAGGCGTGGGAAAAGATTGATGGTCAAAGGATACACGGTTACTACGACGTTGATGACCTAGGTACTCTCGCTGACCTCACGGCAAGCCGATATTTGGGTTTGGCTGAACGTTGGGATAGACAGGCTCAGGTTCAGGCGCCTGAACCCATGTTGGCGATCCTCCGGCTTCTAAAGGCTCGTGCTGGTGCGATCACCGAAGCTGGTGCATGACGTTCCTGATATGCGCGACCTATCCCTCAGACAGCAATAGACAGCCACGGTCCGGATTGCCGACTTGGCAAACTTACGACGCTATGCGATACGATTTATGCGGTCCACATTTAGGCCCGCATGAGGTCCACACAAACAAATCTGACCAAACGTCGGAAAATTGGCAAGCAATTGAAATTTCAAGGTAATTTGCGGATTTCCAATTAGCGCACAGTTCATCCGAAACGCATGTCGGGTGCGCCATTTTTTCATTCTTATCCGACCGGGACACATAGGTAACAATTCATACCCAAGACATGGGTAACAGCCTCGTGCCGAACGGGTTGTCGACTGTTTGCAATGTCCTCTGCTCGAGATCGATGTATCCGAGATCATAGCGCAGGAAGCTGACGAGCCAAATACCGTCGTCGACTTCCTTGAAGCCGAGCTTCTGGCCAGCTTATGCGTCATTTGCCTGGCTGAACTGGCACCTAAGAGAAAACACTAAGCAGCACTAGTAGTAATACTCCTGCTACAGGCCCAAGGGAAACGAGAGCGACGAACAGGCATGATGCGAGATTACCTTCGCGAGGCTGGCGCACCGCAAATACCGTCTTCATCACGATCCCCACATCGAGCGCGATTGAGTGTTGTGCAACATAGAGCATATCTGACACCAGAGTCGCCTCTAGCGAAGGCAGCCTTCCGCCATTGCAAAGAACTTGCCCAAGGCCCGTTAAACCTGGGCGTACTCTCTGCCTGGCGCGCAAGATGGCTTCGTCATCTTCACCTGTCACCGGCATATCTGGAAGCGGCCGAGGACCGACTACGGACATGTCGCCTTTTAGAACGTTGAAGAACTGCGGAAGCTGATCAATGCTTAGCATGTTTAGTCGGGTGCCAAATCTTGTTCTTTCGCGACTAGGGCCGTCCGCATTTCTGAAAGTCTGTAATCTGTACAGGAGAAAGGGCTTTCCATGCCTACCGATGCGCCGATCCGTGACAAAAACAGGACCCGCGCCTTGCAACCGCAGCAGGGCCATCGCAGATAGAAGTATCGGCGCGACCACAATCAGAGCAAATATGGAAAAAGCGATGTCCATCACCCGCTTAGTACCCATGGTTATATATCTTCGGTCGCTCATTCGGAAAGCGGCAAACACAAACTCACAGGCGCAGAGTAACTTGCTTAGATCGCCTGGTGTCTCATCGACATAAGCTGACCATTCTTCCTGATAACGCTCTTGATCTTTTTCACCCATTAACGCGGCGGCTAGAGCTATGACCTTGAAAACTAGTGTAGGGCGCCACGCTTTGAACTCGTCGGCTAGCACCTTCGACAGAGTCGAACCGAGCAAGGTGATGATACCTAGAAGAAGAATGATCACGAGATTGCCCATGCTGCACCTCCGATTGAAGGAGCAAGAGCATTACGTATCAAACTCATTTCGCGTTGGCCCTGTGCGGTTACTCGGTAGAAGCGGCGGCGTGGGCGGCCCATGATCGCAGGATCACCGGATTCCCAATCACTTGATAGCCAACCAGCCTTTTCAAGTCGCATAAGAATTGGATACAAACTCCCGGATGCGAGCCCGGTCTCTTTCGATATTTCAGCACCAGAAACGCCCTGTCCCGCACGGCTCATAATCGATTTTATGACGCTCACCGTCTGAGAAGTCAGTCTAACTTGATCGCTCATAGTAGAGAACTCTACATAGGGTAGAGATTCTTGTCAAATCCCGCAAATCGACGGTGCGGCGCATCTGTAGATCCGGGCAGCCTCGGTTATGAAATCGAAGTCGGCCGACCATCATCCAATCTCCTCCAACTTGACATCGATCAATACCCTCCCTCCATAATCCGCTACACTCCTCCAGGTTGATCGCATCAAGGTCCAAAGAGGATATCCCATGTATACCCGCATTCTCATCCCAACAGACGGCTCGGAACTGGCGACGAAGGGGCTGGATCACGGTCTGGCTTTGGCCAAGGCGCTCGGACTGCCGGTTACCGTCGTCTGCGTCACGGTGCCGTTGGGCGGCTTGGCGCTGCAGGGCGTCGTGCAGGCGCAGGCGCTGGAGAGCTATGACCAGGGCATCAGGGAAGAGCTTGCTGCCACCGAAAGGCTGGTCCGGCAGAAGGTGGCGGAAGCAGGTGTCGCCGCCGAGTTCATCAGCGAGACCGCCATTTCGGCGGCAACCGGCATCCTCGAGACGGCTGAGGCGCGCAACTGCGGCCTGATCGTCATCTCCTCGCATGGCCGCACCGGCATCGTCCGCATGATCCTCGGCAGCCAGACGCAGGAAGTGCTGGCGAAGGCGACGATCCCGGTCCTGGTGGTCAAGTGACGGCCGGCCGGGTTTGGTCGCGCCAGGCCCGGCCTTCTAGTCCTCGAACCGGCTCGAAGGATCGCGATCCCGCTCGTAGCGTCTGACGACGGGAAAGGCCGGTAGCCAGGATTCGCGGCGGATGGTCCAGAGTTCATAGGTCGGTGCCAGCTGGTCCGGCGCGTCGAGCGAGCCGAGGTTCACCTCGATCTCGTCGTCCGACCGTCCGAACACCGGCGAGCCGCAGCGCGGGCAGAAGAAACGCCCACGATAGTCCCTCGTCTCGCCCTCGATCGCCACCGCCTCCGCAGGGAAGATGGCGGAGGCGTGAAACAGGGCGCCGTGGTGCTTGCGGCAATCCAGGCAGTGGCAGATACCGACTCGGTAGGGATTTCCCTCCGCCACAAGACGCACGGCGCCGCACAGGCAACCGCCGGTCAATCGATCCATCTTTGCGTCCTCCAAAGCAAACGGCACAATATTTATAGCGATCCCCGCCGCCCAAGCAATTCATCGTCCAATACTTCCCCCCGCGAATAGTCTGACGCAAGCTTTGCCAAATAGCGTCGCGCCAACTCATCACGGGATATCCTCCATGCTCTCCGTTGCGACACTGAACAAGACGCCGGTCACCGTCGAATGGCTTACCTCGAGAACGTTCACGTTCCGCGCCGAGCCGACCGGGGTCACGATCAGCAACACCTTCGTCTTTCACAGAAACGGCTTCATCGTCGGCTATTCGCATCCCAACGAATCCCACTGGGAGATTGCCGGCGAAGGCGTTCGAATTCTCGACCAGAACGGTCTCGCCACCTGCGAACTGACGATCAGACTGTTGGAGGACGAGCGAATCCAGCTTGCCGGCCTCTTCCGCAATCCCGCCGCCGGCTACGAGCAGACCCCCGTCACGCATATCCTCGAGGAAAACGAATCCGACGAACACGCCCGGATTCAGAGCTTCGACCTCTTCGATACACTGGTGGCGCGGCGCAGCCCTGATCCGCTGGAGGTGTTTCGCACCGTCGAGGCGCGTTCCGGTGTGGCCGGCTTCGCAGCCCGGCGCCATGCGGTGGAGATGGCCATATTCGGCCGCCGCACCTACGGCCTGCAGGACGTCTACGACCTGATGGTGGGCGAGGCTTTCCTCAGCGACCGGCAGGCGAAAGTCCTGCAGCTGATGGAGTTGGAAGAAGAGTGGAACACGCTGTTCCCCATTCGCGAGATCGTCGCGCGCGTCAATCCGGGCGACATCATCATCTCCGACATGTATCTGCCGCGCCCGTTCGTCGAACGCATACTGAAGGAGAAGTGCGGCCTCGACAACAAGCTCTACCTCAGCAACTACGGCAAGCACCAGCGCCTGATCTGGCCGAGCATCCTCGAGACTTACAAGCTGCGCACCCACTTCGGCGACAATCTGCATGCCGACGTGGTCGGCGCTTCGGCATGCGGCATTGCGCCAACCTTCGTCAGCATTTCCAAGTGGGACAAGACCGAAGAGATTCTGCATGCCACCGGCCTGTCCGCCTATGCTCAGGCGCTGCGCGTCACGCGGCTCGAAAATTTCAACCGAAACCCCAAGGTCATGAATGCGCTCAGAGCGCAGATCTCGGTCAACATCCCGCTGATGATCCTTGGCGCCTTCTGGATCCGGCATTGCGCTGGCCAATTCGGCGCAGGCAAGCTCCTCACCGCGTCGCGTGACTGTAATCTCTGGGATCGTCTGCTGTCATCGAAGCATTTCGCGCGCTGCGGCATGCCGGAAACCTCCTATATCCAGATTTCCCGCGCGCTTTGCTATGACGAGGCCGAAGCCTACGAAGCCTATTTCCGGGGCAAACTTGCCGATCGCAATCTGCTCGTCGATGTCGTCGGCACCGGCAAGTCGCTCTCGCATTTTGTCGCCCGCCTCGGGCTCCAGCAGCGTGTGCGACCCTGTGTTATGGTCGCCGACCCGAACCTGCCCCCCGACGCCGGCACGGTGGAAACCTTGTTGCTGAAGAACTTCGCGCACTACCGCATTTTCCTCGAAGGTCTCAACGCCTCGCTGGACGGCTCCGCTGTCACGACCGAGATCGATGAAATCGGCCCGAAGGTTCTGAACCAGCCCAACGAGTTCAACAACTTCATGCGCCTCATCATCATCGAGATGCGCGCCGCATTCGAGAGGTTCCTGCCGAGCCTGGACACGTTCGCGCCGCCAAGCGAGCTTCCCTCTCCCGACGCCGTGCGGGCTGCCGCCGACGCGATCATCGAAATGCTGCCCGGGCAGGGAATGAAACTTGCGACCCTGCATTATCAGCAGGGGATCAACTTGGCGCGAGGCAATGTAAGCAACCTCGCCACCGCATAACTACATCGCGGTTTCCACCCAATATTGGTTCCTTTCGCAATTGGCTGCTTGCAATTGCAGTGACCAATCAACTTTAAGGCGGCAAGGGAGTCACTCGCTGCCGAGAAACGCTTCATATGCGTAAAAAACGACTCTAACGGCGCTGAAACAAAGAACGTTTCGCGACAAATTACTCGACGTTAACCATGAAAAACTCCAGACGGACAGCAACGCCGAACCGTATCATCCCGGGAAACTCGTACTTGTCTGTTAATGCAAAATTAAAACCTGACGCCTAGAGGTTTTGCAGGACGCTGGGGTCTCCCGATGAACACTGCCCGTAGATTCGTTAATGGATCTCGCCGGGCACTGTCGCCTCGTTTGCGCTTGCGTTCACTGGCGTAGGAATCAGGACGGTCATATCGTCCTGGGCGCATGATGCCCTTCCATATCGCTGGCTCGTGCGAGCCATGTTCCGTGTAGCATTTTCCGACATGATTCCCGATTTGCCGATGCCTTGGGGGGCCGGTAACGCGGGCAGGCTGCCTGTGCGCGTTCGGCGCGCGCACGGTCGCGTCAAGAGACTTCCTACAGTCTTTTTCGCGCGATCGACGGCAGGGAAATGACGTTTTGATCATTTAACACTAGGGGCCCACGTCCATGACTTCCATCGTTTCCTCATTGACCATCACGCAAATCCGCTCGCTGTCATCAGAGTCCATCGCCGCTCTGAAATCCTCCGATATCGCAGAGCTCAGCATCACGCAGATCAAGGCACTGAGCTCCAGCCAGATCGCCGCCATAGAAACCGAAGATCTCGCAGCGCTCAGCTCGTCGCAGATCGGCGCCATTTCCGCCGCCGCCGTCGTCGGCCTCACGGTCGAACAGGTCGGCGCACTGTCGACCAACCAGATCACCGGCCTCACCGCCGCGCAGGTCACAGCGCTCTACACCAGCCAGATCGAAGCACTCGTCTCCTCGCAGGTCGACGCACTGACGTCGAACCAGATCGCCGCCCTCAGCGCAGACAAGCTGAACTCGATGAGCACCGACGAGCTCGCAACCTTCACCGCCGACGAAATGGGCGCCATCAGCGCCAAGACGCTGGCCGCGCTCAGCACCACGACCATCGCCTCGCTCGGCAGCGACAACCTTGCCGCCCTCAAGGGCGCGCAGATCGCAGCCCTCACCACCAGCCAGATCAGCGCCATCGGCTCGTCGCAGATTTCCGCCCTGACCAGCTCGCAGATCACATCGCTCTCCGCCAAGCAGATCGCGGCCATCTCGACCGATGCGATTGCAGGCATCACCGCGAGCCAGATCGCCGGTCTGTCCAAGGCCCAGGTCGTCGCCTTGACGACCGACCAGCTGTCGCTGCTCGAAAGCTCGCAGGTCGCCGCCCTGACGTCGGCGCAGATTTCCGTTTTGACCGCCGAAGACATTGGCGCCCTGAGCTCCGAGGATATCGCGAGCTTCACCACGGATGAACTGGCAGCCATCACCACGAAGGCTCTCGCCGGCCTCAAGACCGACGTTCTCGCCAACTTCGCAACCTCGCAGATCCAGGCACTGACCAAGGCGCAGATCGCCGCGCTGAGCATCAGCCAGATCACCTCTCTGGGCTCCGATCAGCTCGGCGCCTTCGAAGCCTCGCAGGTCACCTCGCTGACCACCAAGCAGGTTGCCGCCATCACCACAGGCGCTCTCGCCGGCATGACGACGGAGCAGATCGGCGTTCTGTCCAAAGCACAGGTTGCCGCCCTCCAGACCAGCCAGATCACCGCTCTCGAATCCTCGCAGATCGAGGGACTGACCAGCTCTCAGATCGTCGCGCTGACCGCCGATCAGCTGAAGGCAATGGAACAGGAAGATCTCGCCACCTTCACCAGCGACGAGATCGCGGCGATCTCCGCCAAGGTGCTTGCAAGCCTTTCCGCCACGTCCGTCGCTGCCCTGGATTCCTCGCAGATCGCAGCCCTGACCAAAACCCAGATCGCCGCGCTCACCACCGACCAGATTCATGGCCTGGGAGATTCCCAGATCGGCGCTCTCAGCAGCTCCCAGATTGCCGCGCTCAGCGTAAAACAGCTTGTTGCGGTATCGACGGAAGCTCTCGCCGGCCTTAGCTCCGCCAACATCGGGACGCTGTCCAAGGTGCAGGTTGCCGCGCTGACCACCGACCAGATCAAGGCACTTGAATCCTCGCAGATCGACGGCCTGACAAGCTCGCAGGTCGGCGCACTGACGGCAGCACAGATTGGTGCTCTCGAAACCGACGACATCGCCACCTTCACCACCGACGAGATCAGCGCGCTGACCGTAAAGTCCCTGGCCGGCCTGACCACCGACCAGATTACTTCGCTCAGCAGCGAGAACCTCGGCGCACTGACGAAGGCCCAGATCGTATCCCTGTCCACCGACAAGATCGCGCTGCTCGAAGGCTCGCAGATTGCCGGCTTCACCAGCAGCCAGATCACCGCGCTGACCGCAAAGCAGGTGACCGCCCTCGGCACCGAGGCCGTCAACACGCTGACCAGCAGCCAGATCGGCGGTCTCTCGAAGGTTCAGATCGCCGCCCTGACGACCAGCCAGATTTCCGCCATGGACTCCTCGCAGATCGAGGCACTGAACGTCGCACAGGTCGCAGCCCTTACTGCTGAGGATCTGAAGGCAATGTCTTCCGAAGACATCGCGACCTTCTCCACGGAAGAAATCGCCGCGATCACCGTCGCTGCCGTGAAGGGCCTGGACAGCAGCATCATTGCAACGCTGGCCTCCTCGCAGGTCGCTGCCCTGACCAAGGTGCAGCTCGCCGCCCTGAGCACCGATCAGGTCCACTCGATGGGTTCCGAACAGGTTGCGGCACTGGACAGCTCGCAGATCATCCTGCTCTCGACCAAGCAGGTCGCAGCGCTGGCGTCTTCCGCGGTCACCGGCCTGACCTCCGGTCAGATCGCAGCCATGACGATGGCGCAGATCGCTTCGATCAGCACCGAGCAGCTTGACGCGCTCGAATCCTCGCAGATCGACGCATTGACGAGCACCCAGGTTGGCGCACTCAGCGCAAACCAGCTCAACGCCCTGAGCGCCGACGACCTTGCGACGTTCACGGCTGACGAGTTCGCCGCGATCACCACAAAGGCTCTGGCGGGCATGAACTCGGCAAAGGTTGCCGAACTCGGCACTTCGCAGGTCGCCGCCCTGACCAAGGGGCAGGTTGCCGCGCTGACGACCGACCAGGTGCACGCGCTGGTGTCCTCGCAGGTCGAGGCTCTGGAAGCTTCGCAGATCGCTGCGCTGAGCACCAAGCAGGTCGTCTCCCTGTCGGCCGATGGCCTCGCCGGTCTCGACTCCGATCACGTCGCACTTCTGAGCGGTGCCCAGGTCGCCTCGCTGACCACGGATCAGCTGGTGGGTCTGGAAACCTCGCAGATCGTCGGCCTGACAAGCTCGCAGGTCGGCTCGCTCACGGCAGCCCAGATCCAGGCTCTCGGCAGCGAGGATTTCGCGACCTTCACCACCGACGAACTGGCCGCGATCAACGTCAAGGTCGTTTCCAGCCTCACGACGGCCACCATCGCAGCGCTGGAACCGTCCCAGATCGCCGCCTTCTCCAAGGCACAGGTCGCCGCCTTCAGCACCTCCCAGATCCATACGCTGGAAGGCTCGCAGATCGGCGCCCTGACCACGGACCAGCTGAGCTCGCTGACCGTCGCTCAGGTCAAGGCTCTGACCACCGAAGCGGTAACCGGCCTCCAGGCTTCGCAGGTTTCCACCCTCTCCAAGGCACAGATCGCGGCTCTCAGCACCGATCAGGTCGAGGCGATGGGATCCTCGCAGATCGAGGCGCTTACCAGCGAGCAGATCAGCCTGCTGACCGCCGACCAGCTGCACGCAATGGCTCCGGATGAGATCAAGACCTTCCTGACGGAAGAGATTGCCGCCATCAACATCAAGGCGCTGTCGGGACTGACGACGGAAGACCTCGCGGCCCTGGACTCGTCGCAGCTTCAGGCCCTGACCTCGCAGCAGATCGCGGCCCTGAATTCGGATCAGGTCGCAGCCATCATCGCGGCTTACGGCGAAAACTAAGCCGAGTTGAACTGAAGATAATTCTTGCGGCGCGGGTCCTCCCCGCGCCGCAAGTCTTTTGGGCAACCTCCAATCGTCTCGCCGCGCAAGCAACATGCTTCCGAAACTTCATCCAGCTACAGGCAAGTTCTCTCCGATAGCAAAACAACGGCCCCTCACCCCGCCGTTTTTACATCAGACCATTGGTCGCCTTGCTGCAGGATGTCATGACCGTCAATCAAGCCTCTACTTCCAACAACGCGGCCGAAAGCTCCAGCGCGCTCGACCTTGCGCGCAGACAGCAGCTTTCCCTGATGGATCTCCTGAGCGTGGCCGAGGCTCTGAGCAGCGCCGGTCAGCATGCGGGTGCTGTCGAGCTCTACAAGACCTGGGTCGCCTTCAACGACGGCAATCCAGCGATCCATCTGGTCTACTTCAATTATGCAGTGGCGCTTGGCCAGCTGGGCGACCGCGCCGGCGCCGTCCAGGCCTTGCGGGCATGCGTCAGGGCCAACCCCCAATTCGCGCCTGGCTACATCAATTTGGGCCGCGCGCTCGAAGACTTCGGCATGATCGGCCAGGCAGTCGATCAATGGCGGCAGTTTGCTGACAGAACGAACGATATCAAGCCGGACACCATCGGACATCGACACATGGTGCTGCAGAACATCGGCCGCGTGCTGGAAAGCGCAAGCAAGCTTGAGGAGGCCGAAGCGGCGCTGCTGCAGGCCTTCGAACTGCAGCCCGAATTGACCGAGGCCGGCCAGCACTGGGCATCTCTGCGTCAGCGGCAATGCAAGTGGCCGGTTCTGGCGCCGTCCAATCACATCCCTACCCGCAAGATGCTGGACGCTATGTCCTCGCTGACGCTTAGCTGCTACGCCGATGACCCGATGTTCCAGCTCGCCAAGGCTTATCGATACAACAAGTCGCTGATGGGTCCGCGTCCCGACCTCAGCCAGTTTCCGCGGCGGGTGCCGAAACAGAAGACCGGCACCGGTCAGCGCCTCCGCATCGGCTACCTTTCCTCCGACCTGCGCGATCACGCGGTTGGTTTCGCACTGTGCGAGGTCCTGGAACTTCATGACAGGAACAATGTCGAGGTCTACGCCTATTACTGCGGCGCCGTACGCACGACCGACAAGACGCAGGAGCGCATCAAGGCCGCGGTTCATTGCTGGCGTGACCTCCATGGCATCGATGACGTCACGGCGGCATCACAGATCATCGCCGACGAGATCGACATCCTGATCGACGTCAACGGCTACACAAAGGATGCCCGCACTAAGATCTTCGCCTATCGCCCGGCGCCGGTCATCGTGAGCTTCTGCGGCTATCCGGGCTCGATGGGAAGCCCCTTCCACCAGTACCTCATCTCCGACGAGCACATGATTCCGCCGGAAAACGAGATCTACTACTCGGAAAAAGTCCTGCGCATCGGCTGTGACCAGCCACTCGACCGCAAGCGCTCCATCGCGCCGCGGCCGACACGCGCCGATGTCGGCCTCCCGGAAGGCGTCTTCGTCTATGCCTCCTTCAACGGCATGCAGAAGATTACCGCGAACTGCTTTGCGCGCTGGATGAAGATCCTTTCCGAAACGCCAGGCAGCGTGCTCTGGCTGCTGACCGGCGACGAGGACGTCAACAAGCGCCTGCAGGACACGGCCGCGAAGGCCGGCGTTTCCCCTGACCGCCTGATCTTCGCGCCCAAGGCGGCTAACCCACAGCACCTCGCCCGCATCGGCGTCGCGGACCTCTTCCTCGACACCTTCCCTTATGGCGCGCACTCCACGGCCTCGGACGCGATAACCTCCGGCCTTCCAGTGTTGACCATGCCGGGCAAGACCTTCGCGGCCCGTTTCTGCGGCAGCATCGTCGCGGCGGCAGGTGTTCCGGAGATGCGCTGCGCCACGCCCGACGAATATGTCTCTCGCGCCATTGGCTTCGAGCGCGACCGGGCGAGCCTTCTCGCCGTTCGCGAGTCGATCGCGCGCCAGCGCGATACAAGCGTCCTGCGTGATATCCCGGCTCTTGCGCGGCGTCTGGAAGAACTTTTCTGGCAGATGCAGGGTGAATGCGAGCGTGGCGAGACCCCGGTCCCGGATCTCGGCAACCTCGACATCTACTACGAGATCGGCCTGGAAGCGGTCGCCGAAAACATCGAGTTCGAGGACGAGACGAGCTACCGCAAGCGGTATCACAAGAAACTCGCCCAGATGCACGACTATGCGCCGATCCCCTACGACTGCCGCCTCTGGCAGAAGCCGACGGACTGACGAATGACCTGCGCCTGCACCCGCCTGAGGGGGGCTCAGGCGCCGACACCGTCTATGCTTCGTCGACCACACTACCGCGGGCTCGCAAGCCAACCCATGAATAGGACCTGTTTGCCATGAGTGCAGACGAAAGAATCGTCATCGTCGGCGCCGGACTGTCGGGCGCGGTCATCGGCCGGGAACTTGCGCTTGCCGGCCACAAAGTCGAGATCATCGACGCGCGCGATCACATCGCCGGCAATTGCCATACGGAGCGCGATGGCGAGACCGGCGTGATGGTCCATGTCTATGGACCACACATCTTCCACACCGACGATGCCGAGGTCTGGGACTACGTCAACCGCTTCCAGACCTTCATGCCCTACAAGAACCGCGTAAAGACCACGAGCGGCGACCAAGTCTACTCGCTGCCGGTCAACCTGCACACCATAAACCAGTTCTTCGGCAAGACCTTCAGGCCGGACGAAGCACGCGCCTTCATCGAGGAAAAGGGCGACAAGTCGATCGCCGAGCCGCGGACCTTCGAGGAGCAGGCGCTGCGCTTCGTCGGCCGTGACCTCTACGACGCCTTCTTCAAGGGATATACCGAAAAGCAGTGGGGCTGCTCGCCGACCGACCTCCCCGCTTCGATCCTGAAGCGGCTGCCGGTGCGCTTCAACTACGATGACAACTACTTCTTCCACAAATACCAGGGCATGCCGGAAAGCGGATATACCGATATGGTTGCCCGCATCCTCGACCACCCCAATATCACCGTGAAGCTGGCGACGCAGTTCAACCGTGAGGATACGGCTTCCGCCGACCATGTCTTCTATTCCGGCCCGCTGGACGGCTATTTCGATTTCGAGCTCGGTCGGCTTGCCTATCGCACGCTCGATTTCGAGCGTTTCACCTACGATGGCGATTACCAGGGCTGCGCCGTCATGAATTATGGCGATGGCACCGTGCCCTTCACGCGGATCACCGAGCACAAGCATTTTTCGCCCTGGGAAGAGCATGCAGGGTCCGTCTGCTACCGCGAATTCTCCCGCGAATGCGGCCCTGAGGACACCCCCTACTATCCGGTCCGCCTGGTCAAGGACAAGGAACAGCTCGCCGAATACGTCGCACGCGCCGAGCAGGAAACATCGGTGACCTTCGTCGGGCGCCTCGGCACCTATCGCTACCTCGATATGGACGTCACGATCCGCGAAGCCCTGGACACCGCCCGTCTCTACCTCGCCCGTCAGGCGGAAGGCCAGGTGATGCCTGCCTTCCTGCATTCGCCGCTGTAATATCGATGGCAGCCGTGGTTATCGCGCTCGGCTGCTTCCGACCCTGAAGAGCAGCGCTTGCGTCCTGCGGACCGCCTCGACCTCCACAAGGGCTCGCTCCAGCAAGGGAACGACAGGTTTAAGTTCGGGCTCCCCCTTTGCCATCAGCAAGACAGTTTTGAGGTGGCTTTCGGTGAGTATGCAGGCTTTCATCGTCATGATGGTTCCAGCGGGCTCCTCATTGGTTCAGAATTTCACGGCCTACCCTGTCGCAGCCGCCTAGCCGGCAAGACGCAGCACGCGAACGCCGACCACCCGGTCGTCATCCGTCGTGACGATCTCGCCGTAGCCGAAGACGCGTCCGTTCACCAACAGATCGACGGGCTCCCCGAAGCGTTTGTCGAGGCGGAAGGCATGGCCGCGATCGACGTTCATCAACTCGGCCACCGAAACCTTGGTCCGCCCGATCACCACCTCGATCTCGATCGGGATGTCGTTCACCCTCGCATTCGCGTCGGAGCGCATCATCTCGCTTGGTAGGCTGGAGAACAGCAGGCTCGCATCATGGGAGGCCGGGGCGGCGGCGCCGGCAGTGGCGCTGAAAGTCGTAAAATCATCGGCTTCGGCAACAACGGCGGGGTCGGCCGCAGGCTTGGCAAGCTCGCACATCAACAATATTCCTTCTAAATAAGTTGTTTTAAATACGCGGTTTTAAATCAATTCTTCAGAATTTCAGCGTGTGGCCGAGGGCACCCGGGCTGTCAACGACGGCACCGTCACTGAATTGACGGAAGGCAAATGCGGGTGGCGGCAGCCTTAACAGGAGGTTGCCGTCCACAGATCGGCAGCGCGCGGCTGACCGATTTGGCACAACGTCAATGGCTCGAACGCCACCGATATGATGGCGATCGCCGGACCGCAAAGCCGGTCCCACCGATTCGGCATTGGGCAAGTGAAGGTCGAGCCTCGCCTCCCGCTCGACACTTCCATTGCGTGTGGATCGGCGAGAGTTTCACCCAAAGCGAGTTGCCTTTTGCCGAGGATGCGCCTAAGGGTTAATGATTCCTTAACGCCATTTTTTCATTTGTTTTCATGTTAACAGATCACGTCCATCGAAATTACCTGTCGCGCATTGCGTTTGACGATGAAACGGCCGAGCCGGTTTACCGCAGGGTCAATCTCGTCGCTCGCGCGCTGTGCCCTGTACGGGGCGTGAAGTCCTTTGCGGCTCACCAGGTTCGAATTGTCAGCATCTGTGAGACGGGTGCCGTGTTGCAGGCAAGGAATATCCTTGCGCTGTCCGACCACTTCTACCTTTGCCTCGGCAAGTTCGAGATTTTCCTCACCTGCGCGCAGACGAAGCGGCATGACGGCAGCCTCTTCGTGCGTTTTTCCAAGCGCGAGGATCGGCTCTTCATCCGGGACCTCGCGGAGATCACCTTTCCGATGACGACGCTGCAGCAACTGCGCGGCAACGCCAGCCGCGCGATCGAAGCGCGGATTCGTCCGCACGCAACGAACGGATAGCCCATGACAGCTATTGCAAACGACAATGACCTCGGCGACCGCGCGCTGCAGGCAACCGCTTTCCTGTTGTGTTGCTTCGCGATTTTGCTGCCACTTCATTTCTCCGGCTGGTTCAGCAACGGGGCGAACGATTTCCCGATCTCGGCGGTGTCGTTGTCGCCGTTGGAGGAAGGCAGTGTACGAGCGCCGCAGCCGTTCCAGATCCTTTACAGCAGTCATAATCGCGCAATGATGCGCTACGACGGCTACTTCTATCTCCTGCGGCCCGGCGACGTATTGCCGGACGGACGGCATTGGGAAAATTTCGAGAGCAGCGGCGACACCTTGGTCGCGGACATCCGCTAGACGCCGGCGGCTGGCCGAAAAAGGGGCCCGTCGGGGGCCCTCCTCTCTTGTCTATCTATGGGACGGTCAAAACTCCGACCACTCCGGCTCTTGCTTGATCGCCGCGTTGCCGCGGAAGGCGTTGGTGAGCTTCTGTCCAAGCTGGCGCGCCGGCGAGACCGCCGGACGGCTGCTCGCGTTGGCGACGGCCGCCTTTGCGGCCGGCTGGTGACGCTGGCTCGGTGCCGCGTTGCCGTCGAGCGTGAACTGCGACATCAGCTGCGAAAGTGCCGCTGCCTCGCTGGCGAGACTGTGGCTGGCCGCCGTCGTCTCTTCGACCATGGCGGCGTTCTGCTGCGTGCCTTGGTCCATCGTGTTGACGGCGGTGTTGATCTCCTGAAGCCCGATCGACTGCTCGCGCGACGCCTCGGCGATCGCATGAACATGCCGGTTGATCTCCTGGACTTCCGCGAGGATCACATCCAGCGCCTTGCCGGCATCACCCACCAGTTCCACGCCCGCCTGCACCTGTTCGCCGGAAGCGGTGATCAGTGTCTTGATCTCCTTGGCGGCCTTGGCCGAACGCTGGGCGAGTTCGCGGACTTCCTGGGCAACGACGGCAAAACCCTTGCCGGCCTCACCCGCACGCGCGGCTTCGACGCCGGCGTTGAGCGCCAGCAGGTTGGTCTGGAAAGCGATGTCGTCGATAACGCCGATGATGTTGCTGATCTCGTTCGAGGAGTTCTCGATCAGGTTCATCGCCTTGACGGCATTGCGCACGACCTCGCCCGACTTTTCAGCGCCGTCGCGCGTGCGCATGACGAGGCTGCTGGCTTCGCTGGCCCGCTTGGCGGCATCCTTGACCGTCGTGGTGATCTCTTCGAGCGCCGCGGCGGTTTCCTCGACGGAAGCTGCCTGCTGTTCGGTACGCTTGGAGAGATCGTCGGCCGAGGCGCGGATCTGGTTGGAGCCGGCGCCGATCGCGCTGGCGTTGGCACCGACGGCGTGAAGCGCTCCGTTGAGCTTGCCGACAGCGGCGTTGAAGTCCTGGCGCAGCGTGTCGAGACCGGCCTTGAAAGGCTGGTCGATGCGGTGCGCCAGATTGCCGTTGGCGAGCATGCCGAGCGCGGTTCCGAGCGTCTGGACGGTGTACTGCAAGTCGGCGGCTTCGGCAGCCTTCTCCGTCTCGCGGCGGCGGCGATCGGTCTCGCTCATCGAACGGTCGGATTCGGCCTGCTGTTCCAGGCGCACGCGCTCGATTGCGTTGTCGCGGAAGACGGCGACGGCTGATGCCATCTGGCCGATCTCGTCGCGGCGGTCCTGGCCGTCGATTGCGGCACTGGTTTCACCGGCGGCGAGCGACGCCATGCGTTCACGCAGGCGTGCCATCGGCGCGGTGATGCCCTGATGCGCGATGGTCATCGCAAATGCGATTGCCGCCACGATGCCGATCAGCAGGCCGCAGATCGTTGTGAAGATAGTGGAGGAGACCGACTCCGAAAGCTCCCGGCCACCATTATCCAGCAGTTCGGCCATGGCCGTATTGTTGGCGCCGAACTTCGGCGATAGCGCGACGATCGCTTCATCGAGCTTGGAGGACAGCGCCTTGACGCCATCCGCATCGCCTGCGACATGGGCCTTGAGCAGGTCGTCGCCGATCGCCTTCAGCACATCGGCGCCCGCAAGCAGGCCATCGATGGCGTCGCGGCGGCTGGGTACGAGCCCCGGTATCTGCGAGATGCGGTCGCGGGCACCGGCGAATTCCGTTCCGAACCGCTTGGAGATGTCGTCGTAGGCGGGCGTGCCCGGCTCCAGAGCCAAGGCGCGGCTCAGCCATGTCGTGGATGTCCAGATGCCTGCAGCGCCACGCGCGCCGAGTGTCGCAGCCTTGCTCTCGTTCTGAAGGAACCCGGTATAGGCTTGATTGGCGGCGCTGAATTTGCCGGTGACATACATCAGGCCGGCGAAGGAGATGACGCCGAGCATGGCGATGGCGACGAGGAACTTGGTTTTGATCTTCCAGTTCTTGAGCATAGGGTAACCCTTTGAAAAGACGGCGTGGCAACGAGAGTCGACGCCACGAGGCGGCAGGCCGCGCCCTGGGAGGATGGAGCGGCCAGTGAAAATCAGCAGAAAAATGGAAAACGCATCATGCGCGGGGCGGATCGAGGCTCGATCGCACTATGGGGCACCCTATGGGCTTGATCTTAAAGAATTTCTAACCCTACTCCTTGCCGTCGCCAGGCGCGGTCAAAAACCCGTGAGCGGCAATATTCACCCGAACGGTTGACTATCAGCGGCATTTCATATATTCAACCTTATGGGTGAACGAATGGACGAAGACGCACTGTCACACATACTCAAGGCCGCTGGCGACACCACGCGGCGCAAGATCTTGACGCTCCTTGTCCAGGAGGGCGCGTTGAGGGTGACCGCGCTCGCCGCCCATTTCGACATGTCCCTGAACTCCGTCTCCAAGCACATCAAGGTCTTGGAGGAGGCAGGGCTTGTCACGCGGCGGACCTTGGGTCGGGAGCACTATATCGCTGCCGAACTGGAGCCGCTGAGGCTGACCGAGAGCTGGTTCGCTCAACTGAAATCGATCTGGGAATTGCGCCTCGCGGCGCTCGACAACCTGCTTGTTTCAAAGGATGAGAGAGATGACTGAGCTTGAACTGACAGTAAGCCGCAAGATCGCCGCCTCGCGCGACAAGGTTTTCGACGCCTGGCTTTCGCCGGCGATGCTGGCGCAATTCATGCGTATCCCGACAGATAGCACCGGCCCATCACGGGTAGACAATGACCCGGTAAAGGGCGGGCGCTTTTCGATCGTCATGCTGACGCCGGAACGGGAAGTACCGCATGCCGGCACCTATCTCGAGATCGATCCCCACTCCCGGCTTTCCTTCACCTGGGAATCCCCGCACTCGCTCGACGACAGCGTCGTGACGATCGACTTCGCCGAGGCCGGTCCCGACAGCACCGAGATCACCTTGAAGCAGGTGAAGTTCCGGAGCGAACAGGCAAGGGACGGCCATATCAAGGGCTGGACCGCGATCCTCGGCGGCCTAGAGCAAAGCTTCGCCCACGCCTGACGCGAATGGCTTAGATATGGAAAGGGGAGCGGCATCACACCGCTCCCCTTCTCTATGTGCGAACCGGGCCTTAGACCGCCTTGTCCCAATCGGGCGCTAGACCTTCCGGGCTGACGATCCGCCCGTCGGCTTTTGCCAACGCCGAGATCATCGCCATTTCCTCGCTGCTTAGCTCGAAATCGAAGATCGCGGCATTCTCTGCCGCCCGCGCTTCCGAAACGGTCTTGGACAACGTGACGAAGCCCTGCTGCACGATCCAGCGCAGGACGACCTGGGCGATCGATCTGCCACGCGCGGCCGCGATCTCCTTCAATACCGGCTCATCGAGCACCTTGCCGTCGGCCATGGCAAAGTAGGCCGTCAGCGACATGCCGAGTTCCCCGGCCTTGGCGATGACAGGACGCTGGTCGAGATAGGGATGATATTCGATCTGGTTGTTGACGACAGGCAGCGTGCTCAGCTTGACCGCTTCATCCATCAGCGCCGTCGTGAAGTTCGAGACGCCGATATCACGCACCCTCCCCGATTTCGCCACCTCGTTCAGCGCGCCGATCTGCTCGGCAAGCGGCACGGCATCGTTCGGCCAGTGGAGGAGCAACAGGTCGACATAATCCGTCTTCAGCTTCTTCAAGCTTTCGTCGACGGAGGCCAGGAAGGCATCGTGGCGATAGTTCTCCACCCAGACCTTGGTGGTGAGAAAGATTTCGGAACGGGCAATACCCGACTGCCGGATGCCCTCGCCCACATCGGCTTCGTTGCCGTAGATCTGGGCGGTATCGATGTGGCGGTAGCCGTTCTTCAGCACGTGCGACACCATCCGCTGGGTATCGGCGCCGGGCATGCGGAAGGTACCGAAGCCGAGCGCCGGGATAGCGGCGCCCTTTGTCTTGACGAAGTTCATGGAGCTTTTCCTTGATATGACGGGATGGAATTTCGAGTTAGGCGGGCTGGCTCGCGGCATTGGCCGGGCCGGCGGAGCGGCGGTCGAGCGCGCCGCTCCAGAGCGTGAGGCCGACCGCGCCGGCAACCAGGATCGCGCCGACCCAGGGCGTTGCGCCGAGGCCAAGCGAGGATTCGACGACCAGCCCGCCGATCCACGCACCCGCGGCGATGCCCAGGTTGAAGGCCGCGATATTGAGCGCCGAGGCGACATCGACGGCGGCCGGACGAACCTGCTTGGCTAGCTGCACGACATAAATCTGCAGGCCCGGAACGTTGGCGAAGGACAGGAAGCCAAGGGCAGCCAGCGTCGGAACGGCGAGCCAGGGCGAAACCGCCGTGAAGCTGAAGAGAACCAGCACGATCGCCTGGGCGATGAAGAGGCCCGTCAGCGCCCGCACCGGATTGCGGTTGGCAAGCCGTCCGCCGATGACGTTGCCGGCGGCGATGGCGATACCGTAGAGCACGAGGATGATGCCGACGGTGGTTTCCGCGAAGCCTGTGACCTCCTGCAGGATCGACGCCAGGAAGGTGAAGGTGACGAAGGTGCCGCCATAGCCGAGCGCCGTCATGGCGAAGACGATGAGCAGGCGACCACTGCCGAGCACCTTGATCTGCTCTCCGATACCGGCCGCCGGTGCCTTCTTCAGCGTCGAGGGCAGCAACACGGCGATCGCCGCAAACGCGATGACACCGAGACCGGCGACGGCCGCAAAGGTGGCGCGCCAGCCGAAGATCTGGCCGATGAAGGTGCCGAGCGGCACACCGGTCACGATGGCAACCGTCAGGCCCATGAACATCATCGCGATCGCCGAGGCGCGCTTGTTTTCCGGCACAAGGTCGGCTGCGATCGTCGAGCCGACCGAGAAGAATACCCCGTGGGCGAATGCCGAGAGCACACGCGCGACCAGCAGCGGCGAATAGCTCTGGCTGAATGCCGCCATGCCGTTGCCGATGATGAACAGCGCCATCAGGCCGAGAAGCAGCGGCTTGCGCTCGATGCGACCGGTGAGCGCGGTCAGCACGGGCGCACCGAAAGTGACGCCGAGTGCATAGACGCTGACGATCAGGCCGGCGAGCGGCAGGGTAATGTGTAGATCGGACGCCACCGTCGGCAACAGCCCGACGATGACGAATTCCGTGGTACCGATCGCGTAGGCCGCGATGGTCAGGGCGAAGAGAGCAATTGGCATGATGCGCCTCGAAGGAGATGGCCGCTGATGGCGGCGTGGTTGGATGCGGCCAATATGAGGGCGTGCCATTTGTTCGATAAGGCGGTATATCATCCAAATACTTGTGAAACCAATTCATAGGATGATCATGGACAACCGTGCCGGCGAGATGGAAGTCTTCGTGGAGGCCGCCACGCAGCAGAGCTTCTCGGCCGCGGGCCGCAAGCTTCGCCTCTCCCCCTCCGCGGTCAGCAAGCTCGTCAGCCGTCTAGAGGAACGGCTCGGCACCCGCCTGATGGTGCGCACGACCCGCAATCTGCAACTGACGCCGGAGGGCGAGGTCTATCTGGAGCGGGCACGCCGCATTCTCGACGAGATCGCCGATACCGAACAGGTCGTGGCCTCGGGCGGCGCCGCCATGCCGCGCGGACGCCTGCGCGTCACCGCCTCCATCGCCTTCGGGGTTCACTATGTCGTTCCGCTGGTCCGCGACTATCTCGCGACCTACCCCGAGGTTCAGCTGGAGCTGTCGTTGAGCGACGATGTGGTCGATATCGTCGGCGAGCGGACCGACGTCGCCATCCGCTCGGGCAATCTGCGTGACACGTCGCTGAAGGCGCGCAAGCTGCTCGAAAGCCGCCGCGTGGTCATCGCCTCGCCCGCCTATCTCAAGGTCCACGGCGCCCCCGCGACACCCGAAGACCTCACGCGCCACAACTGCCTGACCTTCAGCTTCCGCCCGACGCAGGAAGAGTGGCCCTTCAGGAACCCCGGAACGCACGATATCTACACGGTCCCTGTCAGCGGTAATTTCGAGGCCAACAACGGCCCCACCGTCCGGACACTATGCGTCGATGGCGTCGGCCTTGCGCGCGTCGGTCGCTTTCATGTGCAGGCGGAAATCGACGCCGAGCGGCTGGTGCCTGTTCTCGAGGACTTCAACCCCGAGGACGTCGAGCTGATCCACGCCGTCTATGCCGGCCACGAGCATCTGGCGAAGCGGGTCAGGACCTTCATCGATTTCCTGGCGGCCCGGATCGCCTGATGCCCTTGCGGCTAAAGACTTAGCCGAAGCTCAGCTTCGTCTTCTGCTGGCCCGCCTCGTCGAAATTGTCGGGAGAAAGCCAGGCTTCGTAACCCGCCTTGAGGCGCGGCCAATCGGCGTCGATCATCGCGAACCATGCTGTGTCGCGGTTCTTGCCTTTGGCGACCATGTGCTGCCGGAAGATGCCTTCGAAGGTAAAGCCGAACCGCGTCGCGGCCCGCTTCGACGGTTCGTTGAGGTTGTTGCACTTCCACTCGAAACGCCGGTAGCCGAGCGTATCGAAGGCATAGCTCGCGAAGAGATAAAGCGCTTCCGTCGACATGCGGCTGCGAGCGATGGCCGGCCCCCACAGGATATTGCCGATCTCGATCACGCCATGCACGGCATCGATGCGCATCAGGGCCTGGCGCCCCTCGGCCCGTCCCGTTCTCTTGTCGATGACGGCGAAAAACAGGGGATCGGGCGACGCTGCGGCCTTTTCCAGCCAGGGCATGAATGCCGCCTCGTCCGCCGGCGCGTCCTCGAACAGGTAGCGAAAGCGGTCGTCCGCGCCAGGCTGCTGCGCCGAGGCCAGAAGGTCCGCGCCGTGACGCTTGACGTCGAGCGGCTCCAGCCTGACATACCGCCCTTCGAGCGGCTTGCGCTCCGGCCGTTCGACACCCTTCCAATCCGAGAGATCCATGCTGATTTCCTGTTCCCTGACGACCGCGAGGCGCGGCCGATCCTCCATCTGCTTTGCCTAGCAGGTCTCGCAGAAACACGTATTTTGTCAATGATCGCTGTTAGATGCCGCCTTAGATACCGGGCATCAGCGTAAAGAGTTCCTGCGCTCGGTTGACACCGCGCAGGACATGCAGCCCGATCGACTGCAGGTTCTCCATCTGCGAAGCCGGAACGATCGCCGCGAAGCTGGCCGACATCAGAAGCTTGCTGTGCAGCGAGCGACAGAGGGAAACGATGCGGCTGACTTCGTTGACGGCGGGACCGATCACGGTGAAGTCGAGCCGGTCCTGGCTGCCGATATTGCCGTAGAACACGTCGCCTACGTGCAGGCCAAGATAGACATCGGTCACCGGGCGGCCCTCGATGCGCCGCTGTGCATTCAGATTTGCCAGCCGCTTGTCGAGCAGCGTCCGCGCCTTCAGCGCCGCGGCACAGGCATCGCTGGTGCAGGCACCCTTGAAAATCGCCAGCGTCCCGTCGCCCATCAGCTTCAGCACCTCGCCGCCGGCCTCCTGTACCGAGGAGATCACCGCATCCGCGTAGTCGTTGAGCATCGGAATGATCTCTTCCGGATCGACGGTATCGGAGATGTGGGTGAAATTGGCGAGATCGGAGAACCACAGCGCCGCCGAGATCCGGTCGCTCCTGCCGCGGCTGATCTTGCCGTTCAGAACCTGGTTGGCCGCATCCTGCCCGAGATAGACCTTGGCGATGGTTCCTGCCACGCCGCCAAGCGTCACGCATTTGACGGCGAGCGCCAGGCAGGGCAGCAGTTCACGCAAGGCCGCGATATCGGCATCGGAGAATCCTCCGTCCTGCCGGGTTGCGAAATGCGAGAAGAAGCAATCGATCTCGCCGATCGTGCCGCCGTCGCCGAAGCGATGCGCCATTGCAACGAAATCGGTGAAACCGGCTGCCCGCATCTCGGACAGGAGGTAGAAATCCTCCGGGTCGCCCTGCGCGAGCCTGCGGCGCACCTCGGTCGTGCCGGTGATCTCGAAATAATGGAAGGCGGAGCGGTTCCAGTTGTCGGCGATCACGCCGGGCGTTGCGAAGCCGTATTCGGAGACGCGCTCCACCGGCTCTCGACTATCCCAGCGAAAGGCGCGCCGCTCATAGACGGGATGCAGCGCATCGATCACCGCCACCGACCGCTCGACGGCCAGGCCATTGGCATTGCAGCGCTCACAAAAACCCGAAAGCAGATCCGCTTCAGGGGTGCCTTTCAGTCCGCTCTGCATCAGCCAGGCGGTAGTCTCTATCACGTGGCGGTCGTCCACGACGGTCTCCCGGTTCCGCGCGCGACTTCCGACCGCCCGTCGGAAAACGGGCACTGGGTCGGTGGGCGCTCGAACCAATGAGCTTCAAGGTGATGAGGGGGCGCGAGCCGCCCCGGATCAGTTGGCGTTCAAGATCAGTTCACGATGGTGACGCTGGCCGTCCGGCCGGCCACCAGGGCAGTGCCGTCAGGTAGATGGTCGAGGGCGACACGCACCGGCACGCGCTGCGCCAGGCGTACCCAGGTGAAGGTCGGCGTGACGTTGGCGAGCTGGGCTGCGGTATCGCTGCGCTCGCGGTCCTCTATGCCGCCGGCAACGCCATCGACGTGACCCTTCAGCGGATCCTTGCTGCCCATCAGGTAGATCAGCGCCGGATCGCCGACCTTGATGCGGTCGAGCTTGTTCTCTTCGAAGTAACCGGCGACGTAGTAGGAATCGCTGTCGATCAGCGCCGTCACCGCGCTGCCTGCCGTAACGTAGTTGCCCGGCTGCATCGTGAAGTTCGTCAGCATCCCGTTGACCGGCGCGCGCACGACCGAGCGGTCGAGATTGAGCTGCGCGGTATCGCGGCTGATCACGGCCTGGTTATAGGTCGCCTCGTCCTGCTGCACGGTCGTTTCCGCCTGCTGGATCTTCTGGCGCGTCACCGAGCTCTCGCCCAGCTTGCGATAGAGGTCGAGATCGCTTTTGGCCATCTCGAGCGCCGCCTTGCTGCTTTCCATCTGCGCTTCGGCCTGGCGAAGCGCCAGCGCGAAGCGGGCCTGGTCGATGCGGAAGATCACGTCGCCCTTGTGGACGACCTGGTTGTCCTTGGCGTCGACCTCGCTGACGATCCCAGACACGTCGGCCGCGAGATGAACGATATCGGCGCGGATTTTGCCGTCGCGCGTCCACGGATCGTTCATGTAGTAATCCCAGAGATGCCATCCGAGCACGCCCGCCATGGCGACAACGACGCCGGTAAGCAGGAAACGGCCGGAATGGGCGAGAAGCGATTTCATAATGACACCTTGTTCAGAGACAGCGCCAAAGCGCCGAGCAGACAGAAATACATGGCCGTATCGAACAGCGGCCTGTGCCAGACGAGGCGATAGAAGCCCACGAAGGCCAGCGCGCGCCGGAGGACGGCGTTGAGAAAGAAGGCAACCACCGCAATGGCGCCGAGCGTTGGAATGAAGACGCCGTAAAGATCCATTTCCGGTCTCATGCCGCGTTCTCCTTGACGAGTTGGTTTTCACTGGCGCAGGCGACGGCAGGCAGGACCGAGGCCGCGTCCGGGTAGAGTGTGTAGCGAAGTGCGGTGATCGATCGCCGCGCGCCTTCCACGGCCGAGCTCTTGCCGAACCCGACCAGTTCGATCAGCGAATGGTCGAGTGTATTCAGCAGGCTCTCGTCCGGCTGCGCGTCGCGGCGCTTCTGCTTGCGCTGGTAATGGGCGGCGATACCTGCAAGCACGTTGTCGACGGCGTCCCGCTTGTCACGGGCCAGAAGCTGGCGGTGACGCTGCAGCTCGATCGTGTTCAGGCCGTTGCGCAGGTCGCGCATGATGTCGGTCTGGGCAACCGCGGATTCCGCCGGGATCATCGCCAGGCGCGGCGCCACGATGCCGAACCTGTCTACCATGCGATAGAGCAGCCGGGTAAAGTCCGCTCCGTCAGGCCGGCGCGCCACGGCCACGATGTCGGCCCAGCCCGAGCGAAGCACCCGGTAAGCCGTCCATTCCGCCCCGACCGACCGCACCAGCGCCGTCATGCCACAGGCAATCGCCAGCCCGACGATGATCGCGACGTTCGAATTGATGAACGAGGCGAGATCGAGCGACAGCCGGTCCTGCAAGGTCAGCATGCTCGGAAAGTTCACGCAGAAACCGAGGCCGAAGATCATCAGTGAAGGCTTCGTCATCAGCAATCCGGCAGGCAAGAGTACCAGGCCGAGCGCCGCCGCTAACGCGACATATCCATGAATGAGCGGCATCAGCGCGAATTCGAAGACGAACGCCGCCATGATGGTGACGATCGAGACATAGAGGAACTTCAGCATCATCGGTGCCGGATCGTCCATGGTCGAGAAGATGCAGCACAACACGCCCGCCATCATCGCGGCAGCACTGCCCTGCGGCCAGCCCGTGAAGATCCAGATCGCCGAGGCGACGACCGTTGCGAGTACGACAGAGATGCCCGAATGAACGGCCATGCCGTAGTCGCGATGAATGGGCGCCCTGTCGAAGGACGTGCCGAAACGGCGCCAGCGCAGGTCGTGATGCGAACCGGATTCGATGTCCTGACGCAGGTTCAGGCAATCGTCCCATATCTGCAGCAGGTCGCGCACCCGCGCCGTCAGGTTATGGGCAAGCAGGCCGTTCCACTGCTGCTGTTCGCGACCCTCGGCTTCCGCCTTGTCCATGAGCGCCAGCAGCTCCTGGCGCTTGTCTTCCGTAAGGACCGCACCGCTTTCGATCACGCCGACGACATCGTCCAGCAGCTGATTGATCGACGGCGTGAAGGCGCCGTCCGTCGCCTTGTCGAGTGCCTGCAGCACGTCGCTCAGGCCGGACACGACGGGAAGCAATGCCACCATGCGCTGCTGCAGCACCTTGGTGCGGCCGACGATATCGCGAAGGTGCGACGTATCGTAGGCGACGTGCGTGGTGAAACTGTGCAGGTCGACTGCATCGGCTGCGAGGCGCCGCGCTGCAGACAGCAGCGACGCATCCCTGCCCTGCCCGCGAAGCGTGCCGATGGCAAGCTCCGCGCCGTCACGCAGCCAGGCATTGATCCGCGCCGCCAGCACCGGCCCGGCATGTCGAGGAAAGAAGATGCGGCTGACGACCGCCGAGCAGATGATGCCGAGCGCGATTTCTTCGACGCGCGCCGTTGCATAGGGAAATGCCGTATCGGGACTCGCGACGATCGGAAAACCGGTGAGCGCGGTCGTATAGCCCGCCAGCATGAAGCTGTAGCTGCGCGGCGTGCGGTCGAGCAGGCTGAGCCCGAGGCAGAACGCCATCCACAGCGCGATCGCCAGCGTCAGCAATTCCGGCGCATTGACGAGGTTTGGCACCAGGATGATCGTCATCGCGCCGCCGATCGCCGTGCCGATCAAACGATAGATCGCCTTCGACGTGGTGGCGCCCGACAGCGGGTGAGCGACGATATAGACTGTGCTCACGGCCCAATAGGGATTGGTCAGGTCGAAGCAGAGCGCGATGAAAAGCGCCAGCATGGCCGCGACGAAGGTCTTTATGGAAAAAACGACATCGCCAAGGCTTGGCTCCGCCGCGATCTTATTACTCGTCATTGTCCTGTATTCCGGATAGGGCGGCGGTTTTCACCGCCACGGCGCGCAGAACTGCCATGGCGGCATCGACCTGTTCGGGGTCGAGGTCGCCAAGGATTTGTTCCCGCAACGCTACCGCACAGCTCTCGGCGCGCTTGGCGACCGCTGTGCCTCCTCCGGTAAGTTGCACCAGCTTGATGCGCCGGTCACCCTCGTCGGGCACGCGGCAGATCAGGCCGTCATTCTCGAGACTGTCGAGCACGCGAACGAGGGTCGGGCCTTCCACCCCTACCCGTTCGGCCAATACCCCCTGCGGGATGAGATCACCGTGACGCAGAAGCGCAATCAGCGGCGCCGCGCTGGCGTCGGAGAGATTGTGCTCGGTCAGGACGTTGTTCAACGCCCGGCGCCATCCGCGCCCGCAGATCATCAGCAAGGGAGCAAACTCAGCCCATTGACGTGTCAGATTCGTTTCCATGCAATTAGATAACATCCTATCGATTAGAATTCAATGGTATTCTGTTGAACGAGGCGTCATGGTTAGCGGATCGTTGACGCTCCCGGCCGGCAGCGTTCGATCATGTCCGCCGAAGCAGGAAAAAATTAACCATACCACGTAATACTCCGTTAGCTATTTCCCGCCGCTCGTTCTCCCGGAGCCTCCATGCATCGCTATGCAATCCTAGCCGCCCTCGCCGTCCTGTCTGGCTGTGTGAGTGGCCCGGA
>UCEU01000082.1 GCA_900471485.1 Hyphomicrobiales bacterium | reverse complement strand
GGCTGTGTGAGTGGCCCGGATCACGTTCCCCCGGAGATGCCGCTTCCGGCCAAGTTCAACGAAGGCGGGACGAAGAGCGACGGTGACGTCGCCACCGCCTCGTGGTGGACGGCCTACCGCGACACCCGGCTGAACTCGCTGGTCACCGAGGGTCTGAGCGAGAACCTCAACGTCCAGCAGTCGCTGGAACGCATCAACGCCGCCGCCTCCAACGTCACGGTCGCCGGCGCCGGTTCGCTGCCGAGCCTCGTTGTCGGCGCCAGCCACACCACCAGCGGCAGCATGGGCGAGCTGCGCACCCGCAAGGGCGCCACCAACACCACCGGCAGCGATGTCGGCGTCTCCTGGCTGCTCGACCTGTTCGGCCAGTACCGCCGCTCGCAGGAAAGCGCCCAGGCGTCGCTTGATGCCGCCTACTCCACCGCCGATGTCGCCAAGCTCACCTACATCCAGGATCTGGTGAACTCCTACGTCGACCTGCGCTACTACCAGGAACGCATCGCGCTCTCGCGCGCCAACCTGAAGTCGCGCCAGGAAACCTACGAGCTGACCAAGTTCCAGCTCGAAGCCGGTGCCGCCTCGCGCCTCGACGTCGTCCAGGCCGAAGGTCTGGTGCAGTCGACCCAGGCCGAAATCCCGGGCCTCGAGACCAGCATGCGCGTCGCCGCCCACCACATCGCCACCCTGCTCGGCAAGCCGGCCGGCTCGATGGTCGGTGAACTGCTGCGCGGCTCGTCGCAGCCGATCTTCCGCGGCGGCATCAAGTCCGGCGTTCCGGCCGACCTGATCCGCAACCGCCCCGACATCCGCGTCGCCGAGCGCAATCTCGCCGCCGCCACCGCCGATATCGGCGTTGCCATCAGCCAGCTCTACCCGACGATCACGCTCTCCGGCTCGATCTCGCCGTCCTACGTCAAGGCAGCCGGCGTTTCCGGCGGCGGCCTGACCAGCTGGTCGTTCGGCCCGACGCTGACCCTGCCGATCTTCGATGGCGGCCGTCTGCGCGCCAATGTCGACATCTCCAAGTCGACCGCCAAGACCCAGTATCTCGCCTGGAAGCAGACGGTTCTGGAAGCGGTGGAAGAAGTCGAAAACGCCCTGTCGGCGGTCCGTCGCGACGCCCAGACGGTGGCAGCGCTCCGCGCCCAGGTGAAGACCACCCAGGAAACGCTGGAACTGTCGACCGCCAGCTACAAGGACGGCGCCTCCTCGCTGCTCGACGTCCTCGACGCCCAGCGTCAGGTCTCGCTTGCCCAGGCAAGCCTGGCCGCGGCCGTCCAGCAGATGGCCAAGGACTACGTCTCCCTCAACGTCGCCATCGGCGGCGGCTACACCCCAGACGGCAAGCCCACCGTGGCCCCGCCAAAGGCGAGCT
>UCEU01000040.1 GCA_900471485.1 Hyphomicrobiales bacterium | reverse complement strand
CCCTTGTGGGGAGGGGTTGGGGAGGGGTCTTTATCCTCAAGCCCCCTTCGGAAACCCTTCCGTCTCCACCGTATATCCGGCAGCCGTCATTACCCGCATCAGTTCGGCGTGACCGATCTCCGCCATCTTCTGCGGCGGCGCCTTGCGTGGGTCCTGTTCGGCCTCGACGACGAACCAACCCTCATAGCCGTAATCGGCGAAGCGCTTCACGATCGCCCCGAAATCGAGCGACCCGTCGCCCGGCACCGTGAAGGCGCCGAGCGCCACGGCGTCGAGGAACGACTGCCTGCTGCGGTCGAGGCCGTCGACCACCGACTTGCGGATATCCTTGACGTGGACGTGGTTGATGCGGGCGTGGTGATTGTCGATCGCGCGCAGCACGTCGCCGCCGGCAAAGGCGAGATGGCCGGCATCGAGCAGCAGCGGAATGCCGGCGCCCGAGTTGCGCATGAAGGTGTCGAGTTCCGGCTCGGTCTCGACCACGGCTGCCATGTGGTGGTGGTAGGAGAGCGGCATGCCCTGTTCGGCGCACCATTCGCCGAACTGCGTGACCTTGCGCGCATAGGCCTTCATCTCGTCGTCGGAGAGCTTCGGCTTGGTGGCGAGCGGCTTGGAGCGGTCGCCCTGGATCGAGCGGCCGACCTCGCCATAAACGATGCAGGGCGCACCAACGGCCTTGAACAGCTCGATCATCGGCTGGATGCAATCCTTGTTGGCCGCAAGCTCTTCATCGACGAGCGTGCCGGAGAACCATCCCCCGCACAGCGTCACGTCGGCAGCCTTCAGGATCGGCAGCATCTCGCGCGGATCATTGGGGAACCGGCGCCCCTGTTCCATGCCGGTAAAGCCGGCGCCGCGCGATTGGCGCAGGCATTCCTCAAGCGATACGTCGTCGCTGAGTTCGGGAAGGTCGTCGTTCCACCACGCGATGGGCGACATGCCAAGTTTGGCTTTCATTGTTGTTTCTCCTCAAATGTTTGTGCCCGGAGCCCCCTCATCCCCGGTGCAACAAGTTGCACCTGACCTGCCGCCACCTTCTCCCCGCTGGGGAGAAGAGGCTTGTGGCAGGCCGCTCACCCCTGTCTCCCCTTCTCCCCAGCGGGGAGAAGGTGCCCGAAGGGCGGATGAGGGGGCCACTTGCTCTAACGCTTCAACTCACCCAATCCGCTGCGCTTCGCGCGCCTTCACATAATTGGCGCGAGCCTTGTTGACCGCCTCGCGCGAACTCACCTCCGGCACAGCCACATCCCACCAATGCCCACCGGCCTCCGTCGTGATCAGCGGATCCGTATCGATCACGAACACCGACGTCCGGTCGTTCTTCTTCGAATCGATGATCGCCTGCTCAAGCTCGGCGATCGAAGACACCTTCACCGCGATCGCCCCCATGCTCTCGGCATGCGCGCGGAAGTCGATGTCGGGCATCACCTCGTGATAGGAATCCTTCAAGAGGTTGTTGAAGTTGGCGCCGCCGGTGCCCATCTGCAGCCGGTTGATGCAGCCGTAGCCGCGGTTATCCAGGACGACGATGTTGAGCTTGAGGCCCAGCATCACCGAGGTCGCGAGTTCGGAGTTCAGCATCATGTAGGAGCCGTCGCCGACCATGACGACGACGTCCTTGTCGGGATGCGCCATCTTGGCGCCGAGGCCGCCGGCGATCTCGTAGCCCATGCAGGAGAAGCCGTATTCCATGTGATAGCTGCCCGGTGCGGTAGCCGGCCAGAGCTTGTGCAGTTCGCCAGGCAGGCCGCCCGCGGCGCAAAGCGCGATCGTGTTCTCGCCGCCGATGGTGCGTGTGACTGCACCGATCACCTGGGCGTCGGAGGGGAGTGCAGCATTGGTTGATTCCATCGCCTTGGCGGCGGCTTCCATCCAGATCTTCTTTTCCTTCTCGGCCTTCGCCGAAAGCGCTGCTGGAGCCTTCCAGCCGGAAAGCCCCTCGGAGATCGCCTTCAAACCTTCGCGCGCATCCGCCACCAGGGGAAGCCCGTCATGCTTGACGGCGTCGTAGGCGGCAATGTTGAGGCCGAGGATGGAGAGCTTCTCATTTTTGAAGAGCGCCCACGAACCGGTGGTGAAATCCTGGCAGCGCGTGCCGACGGCAATCAGCAAGTCTGTCTCCTCGGCAAGCGCATTGGCCGCCGACGTGCCGGTCACGCCGACCGAGCCGAGCGCCAGCGGATGCCGCTCGTCGATCGCCGACTTGCCGGCCTGCGTGACGACAACGGGAATACCATGCGTATCCGCGAAATCCGTGAGTTCCTTCGTCGCCTGCGAATAGAGCACACCACCGCCGGCGATGATGACAGGCTTTTCGGATTTCTTGATGAGCGCGATGGCGTTCGCCAGCTCGTCCGCATCGGGGCGAGGGCGCCGCGTTGTCCAGACGCGCTCCTCGAAGAAGCTCTCCGGATAGTCGAAGGCCTCCGCCTGAACATCCTGGCAAAGCGACAGTGTCACCGGACCGCAATCATAAGGATCGGTCAGCACCTGCATGGCGCGCTTCAGCGCCGAGATGATCTGTTCCGGCCGGGTAATGCGGTCGAAATAGCGCGAGACCGGGCGGAAGGCGTCATTGGCGGAAACCGTGCCGTCGCCGAAATCCTCGATCTGCTGCAGCACCGGATCCGGCGCGCGGTTGGCGAAGACGTCGCCTGGGAGGAAGAGCACGGGAATGCGGTTGACATGCGCCACGCCCGCCGCCGTTACCATGTTGAGCGCGCCCGGGCCGATCGATGTCGTGCAGGCCATGAAGCGCTGGCGGAAGCTCGCCTTGGCATATGCGATCGCGGCATGCGCCATACCCTGCTCGTTATGCGCGCGATAGGTCTTGAGCTCGCCGCGCACCTGATATAGCGCTTCACCGATGCCGGCGACATTGCCATGGCCGAAAATCGCCCAGACGCCGCCGAAGATCGGCACCGTCTTGCCGTCGATGACGGTCATCTGCTTCTTCAGAAACTGGGTGACGGCCTGCGCCATCGTCAATCGTACAGTCTTGCCCATCGGGCTCCTCCCGCAATTCTCGTATCCGTTTTCCCCTCCCCAACCCCTCCCCACAAGGGGGAGGGGCTAGCCCGTTGCAACCGTTTCGCTTCGCCTCAACCTTGCGTCCGCTGGGACGTTCGTTCGTGGCAGAGGCGGTGCCTCAAGTTAAAGCCCCGCCCCCTTGTGGGGAGGGGTTGGGGAGGGGGCTTTCAATCCTATTCGTCCAGCCCGCGTGTTTTCAACCATGCCTCAGTCAGTTCACGGAAGCGTCCTGCCATGTCGGCCACCGCCTGTTCGTCGTTGATCTTGCCCGACAGCCAGGCCCGCGCTGCATCCGAAAAGATGGTGCGTCCCACCGCAAAGCCCTTGACCGAAGGGGCTGCCAGCGTTGCCTCGAAGCCCTTCACCAGCTCGTCCGCCGGCGCCTCCAGGCCGAGCAGCACGATGCCGCGGCACCAGGGGTCGTTCTTTGCGATGACGGCGTCGATTTTCTTCCACGCCGCGCTCGATGCCTGCGGTTCCAGCTTCCACCAGTCCGGCTTGATGCCGAGCGCATAGAGCTCTTCCATCGCCGTCGAGATGGTGTCGTCGGTCAGCGGCCCGTTCTTGCTGGCGATGATCTCGACCAAAAGCTCACGGCCAACCTTGCGCGCTGCCTCGAATAGTGTGCGCAGCTTCTCCTGCTGTTCGCTCTTCAGCTCTGCGGGATCGTCGGGATGATAGAAGCACAGGCACTTGATGCAATGATCGAGCGGCCATTCGGTGAGCTGCGAGCCGATATCCTGGCTGAACTCGAAACGCAGCGGCTTCGAGCCGGGCAGCTCGACCGGCCGCCCGATCCAGGCGAAGCTCTTGGTCGCCGCGTCGAAGAAGGCATCGCGCCCGAAACGCTCGTCGATCAGCATGCCATAGCCGCTGCGGCCATCGGCGACACGCGCGGCAGCTTCCACCGCCAGCCGCTTGAAGGCGACGATCTGCTTGTAATCGACGCCGAGTTCGTCGCAGACGCTTGTCAGCTGCGAGCGGTGATCGATGGCGAGCGCCATGAGGAGCGGGATGTCATCCTTGCGGTTCGAGGCCCAGTGAATGTGGTTTATCGCCTCGTCCTTGCGCAGCGCCCGATGCTTGCTGCCGTTCTTCAGAAAGAAGTCGAGTTCCGCCCAGGTCGGATATTCAGGAGAGCAGAGCAGGCGGGAGACCGCGAAGGCGCCGCAGGCGTTCGCCCAGGTGGCGCAGGTCTTCAGCGGCTCGTCCTTCAGCCATCCCCGTAGGAAGCCGGACATGAAGGCATCGCCGGCGCCGAGCACGTTGAACACCTCGATCGGGAAGCCTTCGCCGACGATCCCCGCTTCGAGATCGTCCGAGATCGGCCCGTCATAGACGATGCAGCCCATGGCGCCGCGCTTCAGGACGATAGTCGCTGGCGACAGCCGGCGGATTTCTTTCAGCGCGCCGAGCACGTCGTCGGCGCCGGATGCAATCAGGATTTCCTCCTCCGTACCGATGATGAGATCGCAATCCGGCAGTGTCTCCTTCATCTTCGAAGATACGCGGTCCGATTTCACATAGCGCTCGAAGCCTTCCGCGTGACCGGCAAGGCCCCAGAGGTTCGGTCGATAATCGATGTCGAAGATCACCTTGCGGCCGTTGGCCTTGGCGATACGGATCGCCTTGCGCTGCGCCGCTTCCGTGTTCGGCCGCGAGAAATGCGTTCCCGACACCAGCACCGCGCGCGAGGACTTTATATAGCCCTCGTCGATATCGCCTTCCTCGAGCGCCATGTCGGCGCAGTCGGAGCGATAAAAGATCATCGGCGAGACGCCTTCGGCCTCGACCGCCAGAAGCACCAGCGCCGTTAGGCGCTCCTTGTCGGTCACGATGCCGTCGGTCGCGACCCCCTCGCGTGCCGATTGCTCGCGAATGAAGCGGCCCATCTGCTCGTCGCCGACGCGGGTGATCAGGCCCGACTTCAGGCCGAGGCGCGCCGTGCCGATCGCTATATTCGCCGGGCAGCCGCCGACAGACTTGGCGAAGGACGCGATGTTTTCGAGTTTGGAGCCGATCTGCTGGCCATAGAGATCGACCGACGAGCGGCCGATGGTGATCACATCAAGCGACAGCCCCGGCTGTGTGCCCGGATCGGATTGCACCATGATGTCCTCCCATTGAATCTTGGCTTCGGCTGTTCCGCCGATGATATCGATCAATGAAACAACGGTTCCGCCGCTGTGTCAATTCGGAATATTTATTCCATTTTTTGTTTTCGTCGATTTCGAAGGTGTGCGCTTTCTACGCCGCTCGGCAATCGCTACCGGCAACGCCATCGCGAGTGCCATCGAGGCGGAGAGCGAACGGAAGCCCGCGAAATCCGCCTCCGCGACCTCAAACCAACAGGTAGCGCGGGCGGCGAGCGGCGAGAAGGCCGAGTCGGTTATGGCGATGACCGGGACACCGCGATCGGCCAGGTGCTCGGCCTGGGTCAGGCTTTCCGCCGCGTAAGGCGAGAAGCTCGCCGCGATTGCGGCATCCGCTGGCGTCGCGAACTGTACCATCTCGGGATCGACGCCGTTGGGCGAAGCCACGATCTGATGACGGATATTCAGCTTTGAAAAGGCGTAGCTCATATGGGCGCTGAGCGGATAGGAGCGTCGCTTGGCGATCAGGTAGATCGTCTCTGCGCCGGCAAGGATATCGATTGCCTTGCTGAAGGTTTCGCTCTGCACTGTCGTCGCCAGGCGGTTGACGGACTGGCTGGCGGCGGAAAGAAAGCCGGACAAGAGATTGGCATCCTCGTCGTCGCCGCTTGCCGCATCGAGCGTAACCAGTCTTTCTTCATAGGAAAGTGTCCGGTCCCGCAGACGCTCGCGAAAAATGCTCTGCAGATCGGAAAAGCCCTGATAGCCGAGATGATGCGCGAGCCGCACCAATGTCGAGGGCTGCACCTCAGCCGCCGCCGCAATGCTCGCCGTCGTGCCAAAAGCGATCTCGTCGGGATTGGAGAGCGCGAAAGCCGCAACCTGCGCCAGCCGTTTCGGCATGCTTGCCTTGCGCTCGATGATGGCGCTTCGCAGGCTCTCGAAGTCACGGGGAACTCGGGATTGCGTCTTGTCGTCAGGATTCATGTCTGCTTTCCACAACGTGAAATAAATATTCCATTTTTCGACCATAAGTGATTTCGGACCACGGGCCTAATTGTTTTTGTGACAGCCGAGATCCCGCGATATCATTGATTCCACGCTGTTGCTGCGGGCAATGGCGGGCTTGTCAAAACGGTTCAGATATTCCAAAAAAAAGCGGCGGGGAGATGGAGGAGTTCAATGAAGACACTGGGAGTAGGCCTGATCGGTACCGGCTACATGGGCAAGTGCCATGCGCTTGCCTGGAATGCGGTGAAAGCCGTCTTTGGAGACGTTGCTCGTCCGCGCCTGGTGCATCTTGCGGAGATCGACGCGCAACTGGCGGCCGCGCGAGCCACCGAATTCGGCTTCGAAAAGGCAACCGCCGACTGGCGTGCACTGATCGCCGACCCCGATGTCGATGTCGTCTCCGTGACGACGCCCAACCAGTTTCATCCTGAAATGGCCATCGCCGCGCTCGAAGCCGGCAAGCACGTCTGGTGCGAAAAGCCGATGGCGCCCGCTTATGCGGATGCCGAGCGCATGCTGGCCGCTGCCCGAGCCTCTGGGCGCGTCGCCGCTTTGGGCTACAACTATATTCAGAACCCCGTCATGCGGCATATCAGGACTTTGCTCGACGAAGGCGCCATCGGGGCGGTCAATCACATCCGCGTCGAGATGGACGAGGATTTCATGGCCGATCCCGAAGCCTTCTTCTATTGGAAGAGCGAAGGTACGTCCGGTTATGGCGCGCTCGATGATTTCGCCGTGCACCCGCTGTCGCTTCTCTGGTACCTGTTCGGCCATGTTGAGGCCGTCATCGCCGATATGACAAAGCCCTATCTCGACCGGCCGCTTCAACACGGTGGCCGGCGCGCCGTCGAGAATCACGATGCCGCCAGTGTCCTGGTGCGCCTCAGCGGCGGCATATCTGCTGTCCTTATGGCCAATCGCGCCGCCTGGGGACGCAAGGGGCGGATAACGCTGCAGATTTTCGGCTCCAAGGGCTCGATCCTCTACGACCAGGAGCGCATGAACGAATTCGAACTCTACCAGGCCGATGGCCGCGCCACCGAGCAGGGCTTCCGCAAGGTGCTGGCGGCACCGGCGCACAGGCCCTACGACCGCTTCATTCCGGCACCGGGCCATGGCCTCGGCTTCAACGACCTGAAGATCATCGAATGCCATGAGCTCATTCGTGCGATTTCCGGGGAGCCTGCGTCGATCGTGACATTCGAAGACGGTCTCAGGATAGAGAAGTCTGTTCACGCCATGGCAGAGTCGTTTCACCAGCGCCGCTGGATCGAGATCGGATAGGCCGATTCTCTTCCGGTTGACGGCGCAAGGGGCAGGGGGTAGGCCTTTGCCGAAAACGCGCAATTATCGGGTGGGAGTAGTATCGTGACGGACAGATTGGTGATCATCGGCGCGGGACAGGCAGGCTTCGCATTGGCGGCCAAGCTCCGCGCGCTCAAGGATACGCGCCCGATCACCATCATCGGTGCCGAAGACGCCTTGCCCTACCAGCGCCCGCCGCTTACCAAGAAATACCTTCTGGGCGAAATGGCCTTCGATCGCCTGATGTTCCGCCCCGAACAGTGGTACGCCGACAACGACGTGGAAATCCGCCTCTCCACCTGGGCCGAACAGATCAAGCGTGAAAGCAAACAGGTTGTCCTGCAGGACGGTTCCGTTCTGGAGTACGGCACGCTCGCCCTGACAACCGGGTCCACGCCGCGCGCACTGCCGGCGGCAATCGGTGGTGATCTCGAGGGCGTCTATGTGGCGCGTGACAAGCGCGATGCCGATCTGCTTGCCGACGAAATGCGACCGGGCCGCCGCGTCCTCATCATCGGCGGCGGCTACATCGGCCTAGAGGCTGCGGCCGTTGCGCGGCATCGCGGCCTCGAAGTCACCGTGATCGAGATGGCCGACCGAATCCTGCAGCGCGTCGCCGCCAAGGAAACCGCCGACATCATGCGCGTCATCCACGAATCGCACGATGTCGTCATTCGCGAAAAGACCGGCCTAAAGCGTCTCGTGGGCAAGGATGGGCGAGTTTCCGCTGCCGAGCTCTCCGATGGCTCGACAATCGGGATCGATTTCGCCATCGTCGGCATCGGTGTCGTGCCGAACGACCAGTTGGCGAAGGAAGCCGGGCTCGAGGTCGCCAATGGCATCGTCGTCGACGAATACGCCCGTTCGTCCGATCCCGCGATCTACGCGGCCGGCGATTGCGCCGTGCAGCCCTGGGAAGGCGGCCAGATTCGCCTCGAATCGGTCCAGAACGCAGTCGACCAGGCGGAAGCCATCGCGACAATCATCGCAGGCGGCACATCGCCCTATGAGCCGAAGCCTTGGTTCTGGTCGGATCAGTATGACGTGAAGCTGCAGATCGCCGGATTCAATCTAGGCTACGACGAGACGCTTCTGCGCCCGGGCGGCCGCGAAGGCGCGCATTCGGTCTGGTATTTCCGCAAGGGCGTTTTCATCGCCGTCGATGCCATCAACGATGCCAAGGCCTACGTTGCAGGCAAGAAGATGCTGGAAATGGGCATCAACCCCGACAAGGCGATCCTTGCCGACGGATCGGCGGATCTGAAGCAATTGCTGGCTCAGAGCTGAGCCGGCTTTTCTTGGCGGATAAAGCGGAAAAACCGCTTGCGTCCCCCAGCGAATGACTCTATCAGGCTCTCGACCGGAGAGGTGGCCGAGTGGTCGAAGGCGCTCCCCTGCTAAGGGAGTATACCCGGAAGGGTATCGTGGGTTCGAATCCCATCTTCTCCGCCATTTTCCCAAATTGTCTTCCAATATGATGCTCGCCAGATTGCTGACGCCTGACAACGGCGTTGTTATTCTATCCGCGGATCGGTCGCTTCCTGGCGTGTCGCCGGCGATGACGCCCCAGAAATCATCACATAAAAATCTCGCTATATATAGAGTGCCGACGATGCCTCTGACGCTCCCGTCGGACGCATGGGCGAATGTGCTGCCCGGCGTATGAGGATGCATTCCGCCCGAGCTCTTCTGCGGCTGAGAATCGCTGCGTAGAATCATCAGCGCAAACCGAAGCCGATTCTCGACGGCCATTCACCGACCGGCCGCAAGCGACGCTGTGACGAACCGGCGGCGAATGTGCGGAAGTGGCCGAATCCGGCGTAAAACAGGTGCCAATGTGGCACATGGGCCCATGTCGCGTTCATCCCGGTGCCCGCGAAACACCCGCAAATTCAGGGGTTTCTTAAGAAAGTATAAAGAAATCGGCGGGCCGCTCGCCGCATTTGTGGCCTTTCAGCAACAGGACATGGGGAAGGCTGTCGTAAATCCATCAAACAGGTCAGTTGGTGATTGCGTGACGGGCCGGGTCGAGTATTTTCAACCTCGGAAGCAAGGGCGGTTGATCGCTCGACTTCTTCAAACATGGGGATGGGGCAGGGAACGCTGCCTAACGGCGAAAAACCCAGACCCGATCGAAACTTGAATTGGAGGTCAATATGAACATCAAGAGCCTACTTCTCGGCTCCGCTGCTGCTCTCGCAGTAGTTTCCGGTGCTCAGGCTGCTGACGCTATCGTTGCTGCTGAGCCGGAACCGGTCGAATACGTTCGCGTTTGCGACGCATACGGCACTGGCTACTTCTACATCCCGGGCACGGAAACCTGCCTGAAGATCGAAGGTTACATCCGTTTCCAGGTTGACGCTGGCCGCAACGCCGGTGCTGATGCCGACGGTAACGGTTCTGACTGGGACGCTTTCACCCGCGGTCAGGTTCAGTTCACGGCTAAGAGCGACACCGAGTATGGCCCGCTCACCGGCGTGATCGTTCTTCAGGCAAACGCTGACAACCAGTCGGTTCAGGAAACCATCCTCGACTCGGCTTACATCGACATCGCTGGCTTCCGCGCTGGTCTGTTCTACAGCTGGTGGGACGACGGCCTCTCGGGTGAAACCGACGTTCTCGCAAGCCACTCCACGCTGCATAACTCGATCCGTTATCAGTACGAGTCTGGCGATTTCTACGCCGGCGTTTCGGTTGACGAACTCGAAGATGCAATCCACGATGGCGAATTCTCCAACGACGTTGGTATCGCAGCTGGCATCGGCGGCAAGGCCGGCGCATTCAGCTACCAGGTCATCGGCGGCTACGACACCGACACCGAAGACGGCGCAATCCGCGCTATGGGCACCGTCGCAATCGGCCCGGGCACCCTCGGTCTTGCTGCAGCTTGGGCTTCTGGCTTCAACGCTTACTACGACGAATCTGAATGGACCGTCGCAGCTGAGTACGCCATCCAGGCTACCGACAAGCTGAAGATCACCCCCGGCGTCCAGTACTTCGGTAACTACGGCACCAACGCCGCTGGCGACGACTTCTCGAGCGACGACGCTTGGAAGGTCGGCCTGACGGTTGACTACCAGATCGTAGAAAACTTCTACGCCAAGGCTTCGGTTCAGTACGTCGATCCGGATGGCCAGGACGAAGAAACCACCGGTTACTTCCGTCTGCAGCGTGCATTCTAATCTGATCTGACCTCGGTCAATCAGGAAAGCCCGGCTCTCGAGCCGGGCTTTTTCGTTGTCTGTTGATGAATGCTGTGGTGCAGGTTCAAGCCTGCGCCAAGTTAGATCGCCGCGATAAACGATCTGATCGCGCTCAAAACCGGTTCCAGATGCAGAACCGGCGCGTGTCCCTGACCTCCGGCATTCACAACCGTTAATCCGGGATGCTCCGTTTCCATCCGTAGGATCGTTGCTTTCGAGATCAGTTCGGAGTTCTCTCCCGTGACCAGTATCATCAGTATTGCCGAAAGCCTGGCGTATTGCGGCCAGAGGTCAGGCAATGGCTGCGTGAAATCGACGCTCCGTAGCTGTGCCGCGATTGCCGGATCGAAATCGGCGATGATCTTGCCGTCGATATCGCGGAAAATCGCCTCGGCCATCTCACGCCAATCATCCTCCGCCAATGCCGGAAACTCCGAGAGATGGCGCATCTTCAGCGCGATCACCGCCTCGCGCCAGCTCGCCGGTGCCCCGCCGCTGCCGAGGTAGTCCCGTATCTTCATGAGCCCTGCGGGTTGGAGTTCGGGGCCGATGTCGTTCAGGACGACGGCGATAAGAAGCTTGGGCGCCATCTCGGCCAGAAGATGCACGATGAGCCCGCCGCGAGATGTGCCAATGAAGATTGCACGATCGACACCAAGATGTCTGCAGGCCGCGATGACATCGTTCGCCTCGACGGCGAGGTTGTAGTTCTCAGGCTTGCTGTCCCAATCGGAGAGCCCGCGGCCACGATAGTCGATACTCACCACCCGATGCGGGCTGTCGCTTTGTCGGGAAAGTGCCACGGCAAGGCGATGGAAATCCCGGCAGTTCCTGGTCAGTCCCGGAAGGCAAACAATCACAGGTCTTCCAGCGGTCGCTCCCGGGTCGTAGTCGCGCGCATGAAGCGTCAGTCCGTCATGCGAAGCATAATAGATGTCGAGAAAATCTGGCTTGTCCGGTTCGGCCATGCAGGCTCTCCTGATCGATATCGGGAGAGAGTAGCTAGTCATGCTGTCTTGGCAACCTAGATCAGGAAGCCGAGCGGCCGCCGATCAGGTCGCGTTCGATATCGGTCGGTTGACCCAGACGCGCCTTGTAGACCTCGTAGTTCTCCATCACCCGCTGCACGTAGTTGCGCGTCTCGGGGAAGGGGATGCGCTCGATCCAGTCGACGATGGCGTCGACCGATTGCCCGCGCGGGTCGCCATAGCGCGCGATCCATTCGGGAACGCGCTTCGGCCCGGCATTGTAGGCGATGAAGGTCATCACATAGGAGCCGCCGAAGGCGTCGATCTGCTCGCCGAGATAATGTGCGCCGAGCGTGGCGTTATAGCCGGCGTCCGCCGTCAGCTTGTCGGCGGAATAGGCGATGTTGTGCCGCTTGGCGACGGCCTTGGCGGTGCCTGGCAGGATCTGCAGCAGGCCGCGCGCATCCGCAACCGAGACGGCAGCCGGGTTGAAGGCGCTTTCCTGCCGCGCAATCGCATAGGCCAATGCCTTGCCGGAACCGGAAATATTCGCGCTGGTCGGGATGACACCGAGCGGAAAGGCAAGTGCTGCGACATCGATGCCGCGCGAATAGGCGATCTTGCCGACTTGCAGCGAGAGATGATGATTGCCGGACCGCTCGGCCTGTGCGCTCAGGATGGCAAGTTCGCCCGGGCTCTGCATCTGATCGGCCAGCGAAAGATAGAGGCTGTTCGCCCGCCAGCCATGCCCGGCTGATTCCAACCGCGCGATCGCCTGCACCGCTTCGCGCGCCTGATAGCGCTCGCGGTCGGCATAGGAAGGCGAGGGATAGCTGACATTCAGCGTCTTTCGCCCAAGCTTTTCGCCAGCAAGCTGGCCGTAGAAGGTGGTCGGATAGCTTGCCGCCTTGGCGTAGAACTCGCTTGCCTTGCCCGGTCCGCCGGCTTCCGCCGCACGGCCGATCCAGTACCAGGCGCGCGAAACGGAGATCGGGCCGTTCGAGACGTCGAGTATCTTGCGGAAATGCGTCTCGGCGGTCTTCGGATCCTGCAATCCGCGCAGCGCGTACCAGCCAGCATGGAATTCTGCTTCGACGATATCTGTCGGCGAGCTGGCAACGTGATTTGCAACGATACGGTAGGCCGCCTTGAACTGACCCTGGTCGACAAGTCCGCGGCTGACGATCCGCTGCTCGTTCCACCATTCGCCTGCATTGACCAGTTCGTCACGATCACGCGGCATTTTCTGCAGCAACGCGCCGGCCTCGGCATATTTGTCCTGTTTGCGCAGATATTCGATGCGGGCGAAGAGATAGCCGGGATCACCGCCCCATTTGCTATCGACGGATGCCAGCAACTGGCCTGCGTTGGAGGCCTTGGTCGCAACGGCGTTCCATGCATTGTAGAGAGATTGGGCCTGTCCCATGTCGCCGAAGCGCTTGGCCTGCGCCGCGCGGTTCCGGTACATCAAATATTCCATCCGCGCTTTGTGGTCGCCAACAGCAAGCAGCCCGGCGAATTCGGCAAGGATCTTGTCTTCGGTGGCCTTGTCCAGCACTTCGCCACGCCAGACCTTGCGGATGTACTTCGCGGCCTGCGCCTGCTTGCCGGTCGCCACAAGCGCGCGCGACAGGATCATCGCGCCATTGGTCGTTTCCGGAGCCGTATCTCCGAAGGCGGCAAGTACCGACGCCGGAGCCGGGTTTTCGTCGTAGAGCGCGCGCTCGGAATAGGAGCGCAGCTTGGCCAGTCCCGGCCAGCCCTGCAATTCCCGCGCGGCCGTCGCGATCTCGGCCGAGGGCACGCCCTTCTGTCCGGAAGAGGCGATGGCCCAGGTGAGGATGTGGCGATCGAGCGTACCTACACGCATCCCGTTGCGCACCGAGATCGCGCGCATCGGATCTCTCGACGACAGCGCATCGAGCCCTGCCTTGAGGTCGGAATTGACGGGCGCGATCGGCTGGCTGCGCGGAATGGCGCCGGTCATCATCGATTCGGGAACGGAGGTCTGCGGCACGAAACCAAGCGGCTTCACATCCGGCGTGGGCACGCCTGATGCGGGCAGCGGCGACGCGATGCTGCTCCACGCGACGACCGTCAGGCCGAGGGCGGACAGGGTCAAAGCTGCTCTCTTCATCAGGGGTTCTCGCACTGGAAATAAACGCCCCTCAATTTGGCGATATCCACCTTAACGAAACCTTACCGCAACAGGTAAACTTCGTTCACTTTTGCTATCGGATTTTGCCCTAAACCGATCTCTGCGCGCTTGTCGCGGCGTTTTCGCCGCTCTATGGTGCGCAACTCATATTCAAGGAATGCGGCCGAAGCATGGATTGCGGTCGTAAGGAGTTCTGCATGTTCCAGGGGTCGATTCCCGCTCTCGTCACTCCCTTCACTGATGCCGGACAGGTGGACGAAGCATCGTTTGCCGCTCATGTCGATTGGCAGATCAAAGAGGGCAGCAATGGTCTCGTGCCTGTTGGCACGACCGGCGAATCGCCAACCTTGTCGCATGCCGAGCACAAGCGTGTCGTGGAACTCTGTATCGAAGCCGCCGCGGGCAGGGTGCCTGTCATGGCGGGCGCCGGCTCCAACAATACGCGCGAAGCGATCGAACTGGCGCAGCATGCCGAAAAGGCCGGTGCCAACGCCGTTCTGGTGGTGACGCCCTATTACAACAAGCCGACCCAGAAGGGTTTGATCGCGCATTTCTCGGCCATCGCCGAAGCCGTCAAGCTGCCGATCTACATTTACAACATCCCTGGCCGCTCGGTCATCGACATGACGCCGGAGACGATGGGCGCGCTCGCCAAGGCGCATTCCAACATCGTCGGCGTCAAGGACGCCACCGGCAAGATCGAGCGCGTATCCGAACAGCGCATCACCTGCGGCGGCAACTTCATCCAGCTGTCAGGCGAGGATGCGACCGCGCTCGGCTTCAACGCCCATGGCGGCATCGGCTGCATTTCGGTGACCGCCAACGTGGCGCCGCGTCTCTGTGCCGAGTTCCAGGCTGCTACGCTCGCTGGAGATTTCGCCAAGGCGCTCGAGTATCAGGATCGTTTGATGCCGCTGCACAAGGCGATCTTCATGGAGCCCGGTCTTTGCGGTGCCAAATATGGCCTGTCGAAGCTCGGCCGCATGAGCCGCAATGTTCGTTCGCCGCTGGTCTCGACGCTGGAGCCGGGCACCGAGGCTGCGATCGACGCCGCCATGCGTCACGCCGGTCTCCTCAACTGAGCCTGCGAAGGCCAGTCTTCACAACAAACTGGCAGTCCCTTACATAAGGGGTCAAAATGTGGGCGCGGCAGTCGCGCCCCTTAGTGATTGGAATTTGTCATGGCCCCCAAAGGCAGCCAGCGCATCGTAAAGAAGATCGTCGCCGAAAACCGCAAGGCGCGATACAATTACGAGATCATCGACACCTACGAGGCCGGGCTCGTGCTCATGGGCACCGAGGTCAAGTCGTTGCGCGAAGGCAAGGCCAATATCGCGGAATCATACGCCTCCGACGAAGGCGGCGAGATCTGGCTGATCAATTCCTATCTGCCGGAATATCTGCAGGCGAACCGCTTCAATCACGAGCCGCGTCGCCGCCGTAAGCTTCTCCTCTCCGGTCGCGAGATCAACCGCCTGCGTGCCGGCATCAACCGCGAAGGCATGACGCTCATCCCGTTGAAGATCTATTTCAACGAGCGCGGCCGCGCCAAGATGGAACTGGCGCTCGCGAAGGGCAAGAAGCTGCACGACAAGCGCGAATCCGAGAAGGAGCGCGATTGGAATCGTCAGAAGAGCCGTCTCCTCAAGGACAACGGCTAATCTCGTTCAACACGATTGGGAAAGATGCTGGAGGCCTTCAGGCCTCCTGATCGCTTGGCGCCGGCGTTTCGGCCGGGCGCTGCGGACGTTCGGACGGATCGCGGCCGATCTCGCTCTTCAGCGACAACAGGTCGATGAAGTGATCCGCCTGGCGGCGCAGGTCGTCGGCGATCATCGGCGGTTGGGTCGCCATCGTCGAGATGATCGACACCTTGCGGCCCTTGCGCTGCAGCGCTTCGACGAGCGTCGTGAAATCACCGTCCCCGGAGAAGATCACGAGGTGATCGACCGTTTCGGACTGCTCCATGGCATCGATCGCGAGTTCGATGTCCATGTTGCCCTTGATCTTCCGGCGACCCATGGAATCGGTGAATTCCTTGGCGGGCTTGGTCACGACCTTATACCCGTTGTAGTCGAGCCAGTCGATCAGCGGTCGGATCGAGGAATATTCCTGATCCTCGATCAAGGCCGTGTAATAGTAGGCGCGCAGCAGGTAGCCGCGTTTCTGGAATGCCTTCAGCAGCTTTCGATAGTCGATGTCGAAGCCCAAGCTCTTCGATGCGGCGTAGAGATTGGCGCCGTCTATGAAAAGAGCAATTTTTTCGCGTGGGTCGAACATCCAATACCAATCCAATTTGACAAGCCGAGGGGAGCTTCAACAATATGCCACGAAAACAATGGTTTATGTCGAATTGCAGAACGATTCTAACTTTACGAACTATTCATATAAGTTTGATTTAGGGCAGGATTTAGGATATTCCAAGCAACTTTTGGTGGAATTCCATTATTCTCATTTAAATTTTCCGCTGGCGTCAATCGGGCATAAGGCGTTAAACGAAAAACTTGAATTTGCCCGCTTTTAATTGTATCGGGCGTGTTAATCCCGAGATCCCGATCGTAAAGGACAGGCAATGGCCCGTGTCACCGTTGAAGACTGCATTGATAAAGTCGAGAACCGTTTCGAACTGGTTCTGCTCGCCAGCCACCGCGCACGGCTGATTTCCCAGGGCGCATCCATCACCATCGATCGCGACAACGACAAGAACCCGGTTGTTGCCCTTCGCGAGATCGCCGATGAGATGCTGTCGCCCGACGACCTCAAGGAAGATTTGATCCACTCGCTGCAGAAGCACGTCGAAGTCGACGAGCCCGAGCCCGATCCGGCAAGCCTCACGGCTGCAGCCGGTGCTTCTGTTGCCGATGGCGAAGAACAGGACGACCTGCCGGAAACCGTTACCTTCGACCAGATGTCTGAAGAAGAGCTTCTGGCCGGTATCGAAGGCCTCGTGCCGCCGGAAAAGAGCGACGATTACTAATCGTCAATCTTGCGCCATTATTGCTTAGGCATATTATCGACTATCCTGTGCGCCAATCCGTGATTGGCGCGCTTTTCTTTTGTAATGGAGTGGCTTCGGGATGATGCGGCAGTACGAGCTCGTGGAGCGGGTTCAAAAATACAAGCCCGACGCCAACGAAGCTCTGCTGAACAAAGCCTATGTCTACGCCATGCAGAAGCATGGCCAACAGAAGCGCGCCAGCGGCGATCCCTACATCTCCCACCCGCTCGAAGTTGCCGCCATCCTGACGGATATGCATCTCGATGAATCCACGATTGCCGTCGCGCTGCTTCACGACACCATCGAGGATACGACCGCCACCCGTGCGGAGATCGATGAACTCTTCGGCGAGGATATTGGCCGGCTCGTCGAGGGCCTGACGAAGATCAAGAAGCTCGATCTCGTCACCAAAAAGGCGAAGCAGGCCGAAAACCTGCGCAAGTTGCTGCTCGCGATTTCCGACGACGTCCGCGTCCTACTGGTCAAGCTGGCCGACCGCCTGCACAACATGCGCACACTCGATCACATGTCGCCGGAAAAGCGCGCTCGCATCTCCGAGGAGACGATGGATATCTACGCGCCGCTCGCCGGCCGCATGGGTATGCAGGATATGCGCGAGGAGCTGGAGGACCTGTCCTTCCGCCACATCAATCCCGAGGCCTATGAAACCGTCACCAAGCGGCTCGAGGAACTGTCGAAGCGCAACGAGGGGCTGGTTAAGAAGATCGAGACCGAGCTTAGCGATCTCTTGGTCGCGAACGGCCTGACCGGCATTTACGTCAAGGGCCGGCAGAAGAAGCCCTATTCGGTCTTCCGCAAGATGCAGTCGAAGTCGCTGTCCTTCGAGCAGTTGTCCGACGTCTACGGCTTCCGTATCCTCGTCGAGGACGTTCCGGCCTGTTACCGCGCGCTCGGTATAGTCCACATGCGCTGGCGCGTCGTGCCTGGTCGCTTCAAGGACTATATCTCCACACCGAAGCAGAACGATTATCGTTCGCTTCACACGACAATCGTCGGCCCGTCCAGCCAGCGTATCGAGCTTCAGATCCGCACAAAGCGCATGCACGAGATCGCCGAATTCGGTATCGCGGCCCATACGCTCTACAAGGACGGTGCATCCAATTCCGACAACGACATTCTGTCGCGTGAATCCAACGCCTATTCCTGGCTGCGGCACACCATCGAGGCGCTGGCCGAAGGCGACAGCCCGGAAGAGTTTCTGGAGCACACCAAGCTAGAACTTTTCCAGGACCAGGTCTTCTGCTTCACGCCCAAGGGCAAGCTGATCGCTCTGCCGCGCGGCGCGACGCCGATCGATTTTGCCTATGCCGTCCACACCAATATCGGCGACACTACGGTTGGCTCGAAGATCAACGGCCGCATCATGCCGCTCGTCACGCGGCTTGCGAACGGCGATGAAGTCGAAATCATCCGCTCCGGCGTGCAGGTGCCGCCGGCGGCCTGGGAAGAGATCGTGGTAACAGGCAAGGCGCGAGCCGCCATTCGCCGCGCCACCCGAATGGCCATCCGCAAGCAGTATGCGGGCCTCGGCCACCGCATCCTCGAGCGCACCTTCGAGCGCGCCGGCAAGATCTTCTCGCGCGAATCCATGAAGCCTGTACTTCATCGGTTGGGTCAGAAGGATGTGGAGGATGCGATCGCCTCTGTCGGCCGCGGCGAGATGTCGTCGCTCGACGTGTTGCGTGCCGTCTATCCCGATCACCAGGAAGAGCGCGTTACCGCCAAGCCGAGCGGCGACGACGGCTGGTTCAATGTCCGCAGCGCATCCGGCATGATCTTCAAGATCCCCGGCAAGAGCAAATCGGGCGGGGAGGGCATCCCGGCCGGTTTCGAAGCCGGCGCCGGTGTGGATGCGGTGCCGATCCGCGGCATCTCCGCAAATGTCGACGTTCAGTTCTCGCCGACGGGCGCGGTCCCCGGCGATCGCATCGTCGGCATCATGAACGCGACGGAGAAGGGCGATGGCATCACCATCTATCCCATCCAGTCGCCGGCGCTGCAGCGCTTCGACGATCAGCCCGATCGCTGGATCGACGTGCGCTGGGATCTGGACGAGGCCAACAAGTCTCGCTTCATGGCGCGCGTCATGGTCAATGCGCTGAACGAGCCAGGCACGCTTGCAAAGCTCGCGCAGACGGTGGCGGGCGTGGACGTCAACATTCGCGTCTTCAATACAGTGAGGGTCGCGACCGATTTCACGGAGATGACACTCGATGTCGAAGTGTGGGATCTGCGGCAGCTGAACCAGCTTCTGTCCCAACTGGCCGACCTGGAATGCGTCGCGACGGTGCGCCGCCTGTATGAGTAAGGCCGTGTGGCGTCGGTGAAACGGGCTGACTGCATAATTTGTGATCGTTTTATGATCGCATTTGGCCAGATCAGAGGCTAGCCATGCATTTAGCGCATGCCTGCGCTGGTGTTATGGCGTTGGTAATTATGATGTCGGCCGACTATCTTCAGCTCATCGAAATGAACTGAAGAAAAGGAAACGACAATGTTTACACCGATCAAGAAGTTCGCCCGCGCCCTGCGTGCTCCGACTGCTGAAGAACGCGAAGCTGCATACCTGAACGGCTCGTTCGACCGCATCGATCTGGAATACCGTCAGCGTCAGGTTGACCGTGGTCTGTTCCGCACCCGCTAATATCGGGTCTGCTGTTAAGAGATGTAAGGGGCGCATAGCATGTCGCGCCCCTGTGAAGTGATCAGTCGGCCTTGATCAAAAGGTGACTGAGACGTTTGGCGCTCTTGTCATGTCGGTGCCGTCTGCACTACATACGCGCCATGTTATTTCGACGTCGAAAAGCTGCCGGGTTCCGCGAAAAGCTGCGTGAGTTGCTTTGGCCTCGCAAAGGCTTTCTGCGTCCGCCTCGTTATCTGGTGATGCGCATCCTGCGGCTGACCGCGTCTCCCTATGCGGTTGCCATCGGCGTAGCGCTTGGGGTGTTCGTCTCCTGGACGCCGTTCATTGGTGTCCATTTCGTCATGGCCTTTGCCCTGACCTATCTCTTCTCCGGCAACATGGTCGCCGCGGCGCTTGGTTGCGCCGCCTTCGGCAACCCGCTGACCTATCCCTTCATCTGGGGTACCACCTGGGAAGTCGGGCATCTGCTGCTCAATCGCGGCGACGAGATGCACGGCCAGTCGATCGACCTCGCTGCGCTATTCCACGAGCTACACCTCAACGAACTCTGGCGGCCCGTCCTTGAGCCGATGCTCGTCGGCTCCATCCCGCCCGCGGTGGTCACATCGGTCATCGCATATTTCGCGATATTCTATGCAGTCCGGGGCTTCCAGTCGCGCCGCCGCGAGCGGCTGATGGAACGCGCGCGGCTGCGTTTGGCAACGCCAGTTCAGGAGACGGTATGATCATCGGGATCGGCAGCGACCTCATCGACATCAGGCGCGTCGAAAAATCGCTGGAGCGGTTCGGCGAGCGTTTCACCAACAGGTGCTTCACTGAGATCGAGCAGGCGAAGTCCGATCGCCGTGCCAACCGCGCCGCCTCCTACGCCAAGCGCTTTGCCGCCAAGGAGGCCTGCTCCAAGGCGCTCGGCACAGGCATCGCGCAGGGTGTGTTCTGGAAGGACATGGGCGTCGTCAACCTGCCCAGCGGCAAGCCGACCATGAAACTGACGAACGGTGCTGCCGACATCTTGAAGGCGATGCTGCCGACCGGCCATAAGGCTGCCATTCATTTGACGATAACCGATGACTATCCGCTGGCTCAGGCTTTCGTCATCATCGAAGCGCTCCCGGAAAACAGCTGAAATCGCGACCTTTCGTGCTTTTAATGTTGGCGGCATTGCCGCAAACCACCGAAGCCGCTAGAGAGAAACAAACAGGATTTGCGCCTTTGCCGGCGCGTTGAAGGAACAAGACTGCGTGTCCGAAAAAGTTGAAGCGAAGCCGAACGCCCTTTGGGAAAACATCAAGGTCATCGTCCAGGCGCTGCTCCTGGCAATGGTCATCCGCACGGTGCTGTTCCAGCCCTTCACCATTCCTTCGGGATCGATGATGCCGACGCTGCTCGTTGGCGACTACATCTTCGTCAACAAGTTCGCCTACGGCTATTCGAAATATTCGTTGCCGCTGTCGCCGAACCTTTTCAGCGGTCGCATTTTCGCCAGCGAGCCGAAGCGCGGCGACGTTGTCGTCTTCCGCTTCCCGCCGAATCCTGAAGTCGATTACATCAAGCGCCTCGTCGGTCTTCCGGGCGATCATATCCAGGTCACCGACGGCGTTCTCTACGTCAACGGCAAGCCGGTTCCGAAGGTCGCGGATGGCACCTTCAACTCCGACTATGCGCAGGATCCGGGCCAGGACGTGCCGGTGTTTCGCGAAACCCTCGATAACGGCGTAACCTACGACACGCTCGACCAGTCGCCCGTTTCCCGCGGCGACAACACCCGCGAGTTCATCGTGCCCGAAGGCCATTACTTCATGATGGGCGACAACCGCGACAACTCGCTCGACAGCCGCTTCGACGTCGGCTTCGTCCCTGCCGAGAACCTCGTCGGTCGCGCCAGCGTGATCTTCTTCTCGCTCGGCAACGACACTTCGTTCCGCGAGATCTGGAAGTGGCCAGCCAACATGCGCTGGGATCGCCTGTTCAAGGTCGTTGAATGAGCAAGGCTCAGTCGCTTTCGGCAGCTGACCGGGCAAAGCTTGAAGCCTTGATCGGTCACGAATTCGCCGAGAAGGAGCGCCTGGACCGTGCACTGACCCACGCCAGCGCCCGCACGCAAAAGGGCGGCAATTACGAGCGCCTGGAATTCCTCGGCGACAGGGTCCTCGGACTCTGTGTCGCCGAGTTGCTTTTCCGGACCTTTGGCGCTGCTGCGGAAGGCGAGCTTTCCGTTCGCCTGAACCAGCTGGTCAGCGCCGATACCTGCGCCGAGGTTGCCGACGAGCTTGGCCTGCATCTCTACATCCGCACCGGCGCCGACGTGAAGAAGCTCACCGGCAAGCGCATGATGAACGTCCGCGCAGACGTTGTCGAAAGCCTCATCGCCGCCATCTATCTGGACGGTGGCCTCGAAGTCGCCCGCCTTTTCATTCTGAAGTTCTGGGAAAAGCGTGCGATACGTGCCGATGGCGCAAGACGGGATGCCAAGACCGAGCTGCAGGAGTGGTCGCACGCGAAATTCGGCGTCACACCTGTCTACCGGGTTGATGAACGCACCGGACCGGATCATGATCCGCGCTTCAAGGTGACGGTGGAAGTCCCCGGCGTACAGCCGGAAACCGGAGTGGATCGCTCCAAGAGGGCCGCCGAGCAGGTGGCTGCAACCAGGATGCTTGAGCGCGAAGGCATTTGGCAGAAATCGTCTGCCGGAAATTGACGGGACAATGACCGAAGAAAAAGAGACCGTGGTTCCTGAAACCACCGAAGATCAAGGCCCGACCCATTCGGGCTTCGTGGCCCTGATCGGCCCCACCAATGCCGGCAAGTCGACGCTGCTGAACCGCTTCGTCGGCGCCAAGGTGTCGATCGTCAGCCACAAGGTGCAGACCACCCGCGCCGTCGTGCGCGGCATCGCCACGCACAACAATGCGCAGATCGTCTTCATGGACACGCCAGGCATCTTCAAGCCGCGCCGGCGACTGGACCGCGCCATGGTCACTTCGGCCTGGGGCGGCGCCAAGGATGCCGACCTGATCATGCTCCTGATCGACAGCGAGCGCGGCATTCGCGGCGACGCTGAGGCGATCCTTGAGGGCCTGAAGGAAGTCAACCAGCCGAAGATCCTCGTGCTGAACAAGATCGACCGCGTGCGCCGCGAGGACCTCCTGGCGCTTGCCGCGGCCGCAAACGAGAAGATCGCCTTCACCGAGACCTTCATGGTGTCGGCCGAAAACGGTTCGGGCTGCGACGACGTTCTCGATTATCTTGCAAAGACGCTGCCGGAAGGCCCCTGGTACTATCCGGAGGATCAGATCTCCGATCTGCCGATGCGTCAGCTCGCCGCCGAAATCACCCGCGAAAAGCTCTTCCTGCGCCTGCATCAGGAACTGCCCTATGCTTCCCACGTCGAGACCGAAAAGTGGGAAGAGCGCAAGGATGGCTCCGTGCGCATCGAGCAGGTGATCTATGTCGAGCGCGACAGCCAGAAGAAGATTACCCTCGGCAAGGGTGGCGAGACCATCAAGGCGATCTCTTCCGCATCGCGCCGCGAGCTGTCGGAAATCCTGGAGCAGCCGGTCCACCTGTTCCTCTTCGTGAAAGTCCGCGAGAACTGGGGCGACGATCCCGAGCGGTTCCGCGAAATGGGTCTGGACTTCCCGACCTGATTTTCTCGTTCATCGCGGCGGAAAAACGCTGCGATAACAGGAACAAATCTGCATTCCGCGTGTTTTAGCGAAACGGCGCTTCCATTTCGGGGGTGCCGTTTTTTCGACTCGAGGGGATGAATGTCGACCACACGGGCTACCCACGCCTTCAAGACACCATGCGAGCAATGTCCATTGCGGCCGCTTCCGACCTTCCGGGAGTTCAGCCACGACGAGCTGGATTTCGTTTCAAAGTTCAAGCGGGGAGAACTCGCAACCGATGCCGGCGCGACGATTCTCGTAGAAGGCGCCCACAGCGCGCATCTCTTCACCATCCTCTCCGGCTGGGGCTTCCGCTACAAGGCGCTGGAGGACGGGCGCAGGCAGATCCTGAACTACGTCATGCCCGGCGACCTGATCGGACTGCAGGGGACGATCATGGGCGAGATGCAGCACTCGGTGGAAGCGCTGTCGCCCGTCTCTCTTTGCGTCTTCGAGCGCGATAAGCTGATGACCCTCTACAACAAGCATCCCTCCCTCGCATTCGACATCACCTGGATGGCGGCGCAGGAGGAGCGTATGCTGGACGAGCATCTGCTGAGCATCGGCCGCCGCACAGCACTTGAGCGCGCTGCCTATCTCATCGCCTTCCTCTACCAGCGCGCCAACAGGCTGAAGCTCTTCAACGGCCACAAGACCATCCCCATCACCCAGCAGCATGTCGCCGACACACTCGGGCTGTCGATCGTCCATACCAACAAGACGCTACGTAAGTTGGCCGAGCGCGGCATGATCCGCTGGCAGGAGAGGGCATGCGAAGTGCTTGATCCTGATGGCCTGATGAGTGTCGCGGAATGGGACGGTGTAAGCAGCGAAATGCGCCCGTTCCTCTAAAGCGCTGCCCTCTATGTCTTTTTTAAATGCAAATCTGCAACTGCGGACATAGAGTCGTTCAGTGCCGCTTTTCCTCCTGGTTCGCTGCTTATCGACCAGCAAGGAAAAAAAGGCTATTGAAGCGAGAATGGCAGGAGCCATTCGGCAACGAGCCAGGGGCGTCAGAGGTAAAGATGCGGGTGAAGACAACGGTGTACGCCGAGAGCGGCGTTCAGCGAGGGGCATATTGATCATGAACGCAAGCAGTGTTCTGGTCCTCGAGGACAGCCTTATCATTGCGATGGAAGCAGAGGATATGCTTCGCGCATTCGGCATCGAGACGATCGGTATCGTCAGCAGTCTGGAACAGGCCATGGAAGCCGCGAAGGCCGAGAGCTATGACTTTGCTCTGCTCGACGTCAATCTCGGCGAAGTCATGAGCTTCGATTTCGCGCGCCATCTTCGCGGACTGGATATCCCCTTCGGCTTTGTCAGCGGCTATTCGGATACGCTCGATTTTCCGCCCGATCTGCAGGATGTACCCCTGCTGGTAAAACCCTTCGACGAAGCGGCAATGCGGACATTCCTCGACAAGCTTTTCCCGGCCAACGCCTGAGCGCTTTCATGACATGCCGCCGGGCTTGCGCTAGAATGCGCCGCTGGCTCGAGGTTTAAAGCGCAATGCAGTGGCAGGACCGTGCAATCATTCTGGGCGTCAAACGCCACGGCGAGACGAGTGTCATCGCCGAGGTGATGACGCGCGAGCGCGGCCGTCATCTCGGCATGGTGCGTTCCGGCCGTTCGCGCTCGATGCAGCCGGTGCTGCAGCCCGGCAACGAGGTCGAAGTGACTTGGCGCGCGCGCCTCGACGAACATCTTGGTGAATTCCGTGTCGAGCCGCTGACATTGCGTGCCGCGCGCCTGATGGAGACGGCAACCGCCGTATACGGCGTTCAGGCGATGGGCGCGCTGTTGCGGCTTCTTCCCGAGCGCGACCCGCATCCGCATCTCTTCGAGGCGCTGGAGGTCATTCTCGACAATCTCCACAACGCCGCCGATGCGGGCGAACTCTTCGTCCGCTTCGAGCTTTCGGTCCTCAACGATCTCGGCTTTGGTCTTGATCTCAACGAGTGCGCCGCCACGGGCAGCCGTACCGATCTTGTCTATGTCTCGCCGAAGTCGGGCAGGGCGGTCAGCCGTGATGCGGGCGCGCCATGGGCCGAAAAGATGCTGGCTCTGCCGCCCTTCCTGAGTACGAGCCAGAACCGCGCCGCCGATTACGACAGCCTGAACGCTGCCTTCCGCCTCACGGCCTTCTTCCTGCATCGCCATGTCTATGAGCCGCGCGGCGTCGAGGCGTCCTCGGCGCGTCATGGCTTCGTCCAATCCGCGCTCAAGGCTCTGAAGGCGAGTGCCGCGCAGCCCGAAGAGCGAACAGCCTGATAGCGGCCGGTCACGCGGGATAGATACTAGGCGCGCGCCCTGATCTTGAAGGCCCAGCCCTCGGGCCGCTCTTCCACGATTTTCACGCTATCGCCGACACTGATCCTGCCGTTGGAGCGGGGCGTGACGTTCCATCCGAACAATGGGCCAGGCACGCGGCGATCGGCCGACATGCGAATACGGCCCATCGCCGGCATCGGGTTGGGTACCTCGCGCGAGCCCGTGATCTGGTCCTGCGTGGTCATGATGCAGCGCGCGCAGGGTTTCACCAGGTCGAAGCGAATGCCGGCGATCTCGATCGCCGCCCAGCGGTCCTCGGCCCATGCCTCATCGGTATCGATGACGATATTCGGCCGGAAACGCTCCATGCCGACGCTGCCTTCCTCATGCTGCGCCAGATTGGCATTGAGCGCCTTCAGGGAGCCTGTTGTCGTCACCAGGATCTGATAGCCGTCGGCAAAGGTCACCGGCGTGCCTTCGCCCGCCCACTCCGCGCTGGCGATGCGACGGGCATCGCGATCGAAGAAGACCAGCTTCACGTCGCGCTCGAGCCAGCCGGATAGTTCCCGGTTGGTCTCGTCGTCGGCAACGGCAGCATTGACGATCGTTTTCCAGATCGACACGTCCATGCGGTGGTCCGTTTCGGGAGCCGGCGCAACGATCTCGCGGTCGCCCATCTGCAGATGATAGCCACCGCTCTCGGGCCGCACGTCGATACGTGCCAGCGCCGGCATCTCGCGCTGGGTGATGAAGTTGCCATCGGGCGCGACGATCATTGCGCGGCGGTCCCCCGGCAAGCCAAAGGCGTCGATCTCGCTCGTTTCAAGCGGGATGCCGCGCGCGCTCTTGATGGGGTAGATGAAGAGGTCGCTGATACGCATTCCGTACTCCTAGATTTCATCCATGAATGCAGCGAGAAAATCGCGTAGTCGCTTGTCGCGCTCGGCGGCCAAGGCCCTGCCGGCTTCCGTCTGGAAGCCGTCCGCCAACTTGAAAAGCTTCGTCTGGAAATGGTCGATGACATAGCGCTTGTCGTCAAGCGCGCGATCGTTGCCGGCCGGGTCGAAGGGATCGTACAGCGCGGATGCCATGCGACCGCCGATATAAAAGCAGCGCCCGGCGCCGACCATCCCGATCGCATCCAGCCGGTCGGCATCCTGCAGGATCTTCGCTTCCAGTGTCTCGGGCGAGATGTTCGCGGAGAAGCTGTGGGTCGTGATCGCATGCGCGACAGCGGCAATATCGACGTCGCTCCAGCCGAGATCGGCAAGCACCGCGGATGCCTTCTCGGCGGCCAGCGCCGAGGCCTTGGATCGTAGCGGCGAGTTCTTCTCGACGGCAACGCAATCATGCAGCAGGACGGCGGCGGCCAGGATTCTGGCGTCCCCGCCTTCCTTGGTCTGGATACGCATCGCGTTCTTGAAGACGCGCAGGATATGCGCGAGGTCGTGCGAGCCGTCGTCACCTTCGTGCGAATGGGCTATGAGCTCGCTGGCCAGCGTTTCGAACGGAGTGAAGGCCTTTGCCTCGAACATTAAATCACCGTATGCGCATGAATGGAGCTACTCCATAACGCCGGCATCTTCGAGTCGCAACGAGCAGGGTGTCAGCCTGCCTTGGCGCTTGTCTGCGTATGAACGCCCGACAGCATGCAGGGCACCTCGGCAACAGGGCGAGGCGGGCTGATGTGATAGCCCTGGATCTCGTCGCAGGCCTCTTGTTTCAGAAGCGCAAGCTGCTCGGCGGCCTCGACGCCTTCGACGGTCACCCGCATGCCGAGCGCGTCGCCCATCAGGATGATGGCGCGCATGATTGCAAAGGCTTCCTTGTTGTCGACGATGCCGGCGACGAAGGACTTGTCGATCTTGATCTTGTCGAAGGGAAAGCTGCTGAGATGGCTGAGCGAGGAATATCCGGTTCCAAAGTCGTCCATCGCCACCCGGATGCCTTGCTGCTTCAAGGTGTGCAGGATCGGCAGGCTCTCGTCGAGGTTCTCCATGAGAACACTCTCGGTAATCTCGATTTCCAGCCGCGCCGGAGAAAGCTTCGCTTCCGTCAGAGCCGTGAGAACATCCTCAGTCAGCTCGCTGCTCGTGAACTGGATGGCGGAGACGTTGACGGCGACCTTGATATCATCCGGCCACTTGCTTGCATCGAGGCAGGCGCGGCGGAGCACCCATCGCCCGATGTCGACGATCAGCCCGACCTCTTCGGCCAGCGGAATGAACTCCATTGGCGGCACGCGACCGCGTGTCGGATGGTTCCAGCGCACAAGAGCCTCGAAACCGCAGATACGCTGTTGTTGCAGATCATAAAGGGGCTGGTAGTAGAGCTCGAACTCTTCGTGCTCGATGGCTTTGCGCAGATCGGCCTCCAGCCTGTGCCTGGCCTCTATCTGCGCTTCCATCTCCGCGGTGAAGAACCGCTCGCCCTTGCGTCCGCCGAGCTTTGCCTGAGCGAGGGCGACGCCCGCGTGCTTGAGGAGAATGTCCGTATCGGTTGCGTCCTGCGGGCAGATCGCGATGCCCATGGAGACGCTGAGTTCAACCGCCTTGTCGCCGCGAAAGAAGGGTTCGGAAAGCTCGCGCCGGATCTGTTCGGCAAGCGCGGTGACATTCCAAGGCTGCTGCCGGCCGCACTGGAGAATGGCGAATTCGTCCGACCCAAGTCGCGCGACGATGTTGCCGGGCCCTGCCGACATGCTGATGCGTTCAGCCACCTGTCGCAGGATCTTGTCACCAGCGGAAAGCCCGAGCGTATTGTTGACCGATTTGAATCGGTCGAGATTAAGGTGGACGAGAGCTATCTGCTCATCCGGCTTGCGCGCCGCGAGCGCCGCATCGATCCGCTCGTGGAAGCTGATGCGATTGGGCAGCCCGGTCAGCGGATCGTGGTGGGCCAGATAGGCGATCCGCTCGGCCGCCTTGCGCTCCCTGGTGATGTCGGCATGGATCGAGATGCTGCTGCCATCAGGAAGAACGGTGATGACGCTCTGAATGACACTCCCGTCGTCCATGAGCCATTCGCGGTGACGAAGGCTATTGCCGTCGGCAGTCGCCGTCTTGGGTCGGACGCCTTCGGCTGATTGTTCCTTGCCGGCTATCTTGGCGATCAGCGATCGCATGCTTCTGCCGGGAACAGTATCGTTTTCGTCAAAGCCAAATAGCTGTCGGAAGCGGATATTGCAGGTCGATAACCTCTGTTCGGCATCGAAAACACTTAAGCCCAGCGGCAGGTTGCTCAGGACGACGTCGAACAGTTGCTGCCACTCGCTCGCCGTGTGGCTCGTCGATACGAGGAGCCCTCTGAGCGTCTCGTTCTCGGCGATCAGCGCTTGCGCCCGGTCTTCAAGTTCGCGAGCCTGCCTGTTGTGGCTCCGATAGGTATTGACCACGAGGCTGACCAGCTGTCGCGCATCCGCGGAACCGTCTTCCTGAATGGCGCTGTTGCATTGCCGCCTGAAGAGGGCTTCAGCCTCCATGTGGACGAATCCCCACGGGAGCCATTAGGCGCAACGTTTCCTCGCCGCGTCTGGTCAGCACCTGTGCTCTGTTTTGACGCTTGGCGCCAGGCATGAAAATGACTTTCTGAAATTCTGAAGAGATATCTGATCAATTTTGGTTTGCACGACGAGAAAAGATAATCTCCTGGTCGCATTAATATAACGTTGCGGTGCAAAATACATTGTTTTTTCGCTATCAGCGCGAATAAGCCGCGGTATCGCTGGCGCGGGCGCGCCAAAGTCACACTTTGTCAATGATGGTTAATGGCAAGTTAACAACTTATTGACGCGCTGCGCAAATCAGTTTATCGACCGTTTCATTCTCATTGTTCAACTTCGTATTGCGTACAAACAATCACCGGCATTCGGTGAATGGAGGTTTGTATGAGCCAGATTTCATCAGTTGGTAATACGTCCTACGCGTATCTTGCTACCCTCTCGAGACTGGACACCAATGGCGACGGCGTGTTGAGCCGTAGCGAGCGTGCGGCGGATGAAAAGCCGGGGATCATGGAACAGTTGTCGGATAGCGAAGGTGCTCCCAGCCTTGCTCCGAAGCTTTCCGATGGCGTGCTCGCGTTCATGATGGCGCGAATCAACACGACCGGCGGTACCGAAGCGCAGGTCGAGCCGTCAGGCTCCAATGCGCTGTATCAGAACACCTATGGTCAGTATGATTTCGATCTTGCTTCCTGAGGAAGCCTTGATCTGAGTGAGCGGAGCCGGCTTTCGAGCCGGCTTTTCTTTTTGCGCCGGAACACCTCCACGCCTGACACGTTGGAAACGGTAGCAAGAGGAGAATCCCATGAAAAACATTCTCGTAGCGACGGCCATTGCCTTCGCCTTCACCGCGCCGTTTGCGATGGCGCAGGACAAGCAGACGGCCACCGCGACTTTCGTCGGCAAGGATGGCAAGGAAGCGGGCAGGGCCTCCCTTACAGCCGCCGCCAGTGGCGGGGTGCTGATCGAAGTGGAGGTCACGGGCCTGCCCGCCAATCGCTGGGTTGCATTCCATGTCCATGAGACCGGCAAATGTGATGCCGCCTCGCATCATGAAAGCGCCGGCAAGCATTTCAATCCCGGCGAAACCGAACACGGCTTCCTCGCCGCAAAGGGTCCCCACGCGGGCGACATGCCGAACCAGTATGTCGGTGAAGACGGCACGCTGAGAGCGCAGGTCTTCGACAGCATGGTCAGCCTTGACGACAAGAAGAACGGCATCCGCGGCCGGGCACTGATGGTGCATGCCAATTCCGACGATTACCGCAGCCAGCCCTCCGGCGATGCGGGCGACAGGCTTGCCTGCGGCGTTATCGAATGATGAGCTGAAACGAGCGGGCCAAGGCCCGCTCAGCTGTAATAGAAGCGCTCGGCGTACCAGTCGCTCGACGTCATGACAGTATCCCGGGCGACCCAGCGGGCGATATCGCTCTCTTCCAGCAGTCCTGCTGTTGCAGCGTCTTCAAGCCCGACGAAGATAAGGTTGGTGTTCTCGCGAAGCCGGGGATCGTTGCTGAAGCCTATGCGGCTGTCGTCGCTGGCATAGAGCAGGTTCATCTTCACGTAGAAGAACTCCGGATTGTAGTCCATCTCGCTCGCCTCGTGAAAAGCGTGCGCCACGTCGATGACCGATTTTTGCGGTCCGCTGTAGGCGGTGATCGTTTCGTTGAGGCCGAAGGTGGCGCCATAGAGCGATACCGAGCGCACCGGCACCGAGCTGATCGCGCCATCCACGAGGTCGACCTGCTGCCCGAAGAACGCGATCTGGTTGCCATCGACGGTGCCGCGGAAAAAATAGGAATAGCGCTCGCGCGTCAGGTAGACCGCCTGCCAGCGAAACCGCGCATATTCATCTGACGCGGCCGTTAAGCTCTTCAAAGTGCTGAGGCATCGGACAAATGTGTTGCGATAGTTCGGGATCGGCATCGGTGAACCTCCTGTCGAGGGGTTAACCGCTGTCGAGTCAAAACGTTCCGGTTTTCGCGGGTGCGATGCCGAAAATGAACGGCGCGTTTCCATCAGCATCCGCGCCGCGGCCGATCACGCGGACTGCCTCGAACAGCTTGCCCTTTCTGTCGAGCAATGCGTCGGCGATTTCGATCAGCCTCATGTTGGGCGTCGCATATGCCGATGCCGCCCGCAGCCGCTGTGCCAATGCCATCTCGTCCTGGTCGGGCACGAGCGAGAGCGCAACGATCAGTGCGGCGGCGGGCGATCGTGATACGCCCATCCAGCAATGAATGAGCAGTGGCGCGCTTTGGTCCCACGAGGCCGCGAAGCGGATAATCTCGCGAACATGGCTCTCATCGGGCGCGACAAGATTGCCGGTGCCCTTGAAGGTGATGTCGTTCATGTTGAGAAGCAGGTGCCGATCCGCCTGGATCACGCCCGGCCTATGAAACGTCTGCTCCCTGGCCATCAGACTGATCATCTCGCGAGCCTTGTGCCTCACCGCCATTTCCGCGATCCGTGCCAGCGGCGCCACGACGATCGTCGTCATCGCGCGACACCCCGCATTGTCTCGATCGCGTCGAAGCGCTCGCAGAACAACCGCTGCGCCTCGACGGCGGGCAGGGGGGTGATCAGCAGCATCTCCTTCGTGATGCCGCGGGGCTGGCCAAAGAACTTCTCGGCCTCCTTGGCCGTAAAGCCAGCAAGACCGGTTGCCTCGAAATAGGCCGCGATCGTATCGGCCTTCTTGATCCGGTCCTTGAGTTCGCGCGGCGCATGTGCCGGCAGGCTGAAGCGCATGTGGATCGCCGCTTCCAGCCGCCGCTCGACGGTCTTGTAGCCGCCGCCGACAACCGATTTGAACGGCGAGATCATGTCGCCGATGACATATTCCGGCGCGTCATGCAGCAGCGCCATCAGGCAATGGTCCGGCGATGGCTCGAACATCCGCCGGAAGATATCCTCGACTACGAGGCTGTGCTGGGCAACCGAGAAGGCATGGTCGCCGGCCGTCTGTCCGTTCCAGCGGGCGACGCGGGCAAGCCCGTGGGCGATATCGCCGATCTCGACATCGAGCGGTGAGGGGTCGAGCAGATCGAGACGCCGGCCGGACAGCATGCGCTGCCACGCGCGGGGAGCCTTGGCCGTCAAGCGCTGGCCTCATCGGCATTCGACGGAAATGTCAGGCCGGACCATGCAGGCAGGGTCAGCGTTACCGGCACACCGCCCGCCAGCAGGGGGACATCGGAAGCCATGGCTTCGCCAGCGCGGTCGATGCGAACGATCGCCAGGGCGGACGTGCCATTCACCGATCCCAGTGAACCGACCGGCTTGCCGCCGGCGGTGATCTCGGTGCCGGATGCCGGAAGGGCGCTCTGCGCCTGTACCAGCGCGATCCGTCGCCGCGCAGTTCCGCGATGCTGCATGCGCGACACGACCTCCTGGCCGACATAGCAGCCCTTGCGGAACGAGAGCCCGCCGTTGAGGTCCATCAGCACATCATGCGGGAAGGCATCCTGAAGCGCGTAATCCGCACCCGAAGCGCTGATGCCGTTGGCGATGCGCAGGGCATCATAAGCATCGGCTGCATAGGAGCCATGCTCGCCCGCCTGCCTGAAGAGATCGATGCCGGCCTTGGTGAAGCGGCTATCCCTCGCGCCGGCTGCCGTGGGCTCGTCCCAGGAGACGGTGGCACCTTCTCCATCGGCGACAAGCGCAACGGGCGCCCGCAGCTTGTACATCGTCAGCCGCTTCAACAGCGCCTCGCGCTGGCTGGCGTCGGTCTCGATGATGAAATCGTCGCCATCGCGCCAGATCATGAAGTCGAAGAGGATCTTGCCCTGCGGCGTCAGCAATGCGCCCGGTCGTGCCTCGTCGGCAGCCAGCGAAACCACGTCCGTGGTCACCAGGTTCTGCAGGAAGGATTGGGCCTCGATGCCGCTGACACGGATCAGCGAGCGGTCTCGGAGGAATACGGCTGGCATGTCTGCACCTGTCGCGTTGGTGATCGCTCAGAAGTATGTCTTCGGTAGCGGGATCGCAAGCGTCAGTCGCCGGCGGTGAAGTACTTCCACTTGCCATCCGGCGTGATGCCGAGGCGATAGAAATTGTAGCCGCCGAATTCCTGCATGTCGGAAAGGTCGCCTGCGGTCACGATGCGCAGCAGCTCGACGCGCTCAGGCGGCGTCAGCGTCTTCAGGTCCTTCTCCGCGAAGTAGGGCCAGACATACATTTCCTCGGAGGTGCCCTGGCCGACATGGACGAAGCCGGTCGAGATCACGTCGAGCATGATCGCCAGGATCTCATCGCCCTCGGGATCCCCCGAGAGGTCCTTGAGCGCGCCGATCGGGTCATCGGTCGGTTCGCCGACTGTCACCTGCGTCTGGTCCGTGCCGCTGCCGAACAGGGGGCGCAGACGTTCCAGATCGCCGGATGCGGCGGCTTCCACGATCTGCTCGCGCATCTTGCGCACCGGCTCGGGAACCTTGTTGATATCGTAGATCACCTCGACCGGCTTGGATGCGTCCTGTGCGCCGGGTGTCGTATCGGAGCCTTTGCCGGTCTGCTTGTTGACGAGCGGGTCGGGCATCGGAACGCCGGGTGTGGTGCTTGGCGCGGCGGCCGGCTTGTCGCTGCCCTGTGCGGGCGCGGAAGTGTCGGGTTGTCCCTGGGTTTTCTGCAGTTCCGATAGCGCCGAGGCGTTCGTGGCGGCCAGAATGCTGCCGACGCCAAGGCCGAGTGCAAGCAAAAGCGGCGCCATCGCGGGCCGCGAAGCATTGTCCTTACCGGTACGCATGGAACTCTCTGTGGCTGTTATTGCAGGGTACGGATCGGAGAAAACTCGCCGGCAAGCATGCGCTCGCGAAGCGAATCAAGCAGCGCTTCCGCACTTTCTTCGCCGTGCAGACGGATCGTCTCGCGCAGTGCATGGATGATCGCGGTGTCGGCAATAATCTCAGGCTCGATGCCATCGGCCATTCCATCGGCCCAGGCTTCGTTATGGTACTCCAAGGCCGCCTGAGTTTTCTCATGAACGATCATGTCGTCGATGTCATTGAGGCTTGGTTCCATTGTCATTTCCTCAAACTGCATGCCTTACTACCCGGTTAACAACTTTATCAGCCTTTTCCCAAAACGACACGTCCGCGAGTGAAAAGAGGTTAATAAAGCGTCAATTTCCAAACCGGGATGTTATTTCTGTAGCGAGTGTTGCGCCTTCGATACGGTATCGCTCTTCTGCCACGATGGCTGCCGGTGTGCAATCAGTATAAACGGAGGCAAAGGCACGATATCCTCTGTTGAACGCCGCCGTGAATTTCTCTTTACGCTTCGGCTCGTCTTTGGCTTCCGAATCAAGCAGTTGCTGCATGCTTTGCCGCCAGTCGCCGCTTTTGTCGGCCTTGCACAGCGTCCTCAGATACGACACCGACCCTACGACTTCCGCCAGCCGCGAAAGCTTGTCGTCATATGGCACGGTCACCGCCTGGGGCGGGCTGTCCGTCGGCGGCGAGGGGATCGCCTGCACCTGCGCAACGGCATGAACAGGTGCAGCGGCACCTGAAAGCAAGGCGATACTCAACAAAACGCGTCGAACGGGAATCATGCTGACAGTTGATACGCTGACGATGACGGGAGCAAGGCGGGCGCGGGGTTATCAACCTGCTTATTCACCTTCCACGGCCAACCGCTCCGCGCATTCGAGCACGCTCTGCGGAACCGCAAGGCGGCGAATCTCCTCGACCGTGTACCAGCCGATATCCACCGCATCGTCGGCGGCCACCGCCACCGCCGCTTCGTCTGCGTCCACACGGAACACCGAGAGGAAGAAATGGCTGCTGACGCTGCCGTCGGCCGCATGTGTCTTGAGGTCGTAGGTCGAAAACAGCCGCGGGTTGGAGGCCGCGATACCGGTCTCCTCCTCGAATTCGCGCAGTGCCGTCTCGTCGGGCGTTTCGCCCGCTTCGGCTCGCCCGCCTGGGAAGGCGTACATATCGGCCGATGGCGGATTGCGTCTAAGCACGAGCAGGAAGCGATCGCCGCGCTGCAGGATCGCCGAGGAAGCCGCTTTTCGAATGGAACTCATGCCTGTCCGCTCTCCTGAGAATGCTTGGCTTCCATGCCGTGCCGCTGGATAGTGTTCCGACGATTCGAAAGGAGCCCTCGTGACCTATATCATCTATGCCGCGGCCGCTGTTTTCGAGATCGCCGGATGCTTCGCCTTCTGGGCCTGGTTGAAGATGGCGAAGCCCGCATGGTGGCTGGCGCCGGGAATGCTCTCTCTCGCCCTCTTCGCCTGGCTTCTCACGCTGGTGCCGAGCGAGGCCGCCGGTCGAACCTTCGCGGCCTATGGCGGCATCTATATCGTCGCCTCGCTGTTCTGGCTCTGGCTGGTCGAAAACCGCGTCCCTGACCGATGGGATATCGGCGGCGCGGTCGTCTGCCTTTGCGGTACCGCCGTCATCCTCTTCGCCCCGCGCGGCTGACCGGGCCTTGACCGACGCGGCAGCGGGTGCAAAGACAGGTGATGTGTGGACGCTATGCGCTGACGGTATCCCCGGAAGAATTGAAGGAAATCCTCGGCATCATGGAGCTCGAGGACTTTCCCGCGCGCTATAACATCGCCCCCACGCAGCCCATTCTCGTCGTCGTTTCGGATGGACCGCAGGAGAAGGGAAGCAACCTTCCGGACCGCCGGGCGGTGCTGGTGCGCTGGGGCTTCACGCCCGGCTGGGTGAAGGATCCGAAGCAGTTTCCGCTGCTGATCAATGCACGCTCCGAGACCGCCATCGAGAAGGCATCCTTCCGCGCCGCCATGCGCCATCGCCGGGTTCTGATCCCCGCATCCGGCTTCTACGAATGGCATCGTCCGTCGAAGGAAAGCGGCGCCAAGTCGCAAGCCTACTGGATCAAGCCCCGCCATGGCGGTGTCGTCGCCTTCGCCGGCTTGATGGAGACCTGGTCATCCGCCGATGGTTCGGAGGTCGATACCGGCGCCATCCTGACGACTGCGGCCAACGCCTCGATCGCGCCCATCCACGACCGCATGCCTGTGGTGATCAAGCCGGAGGACTTCTCTCGCTGGCTTGATTGCAAGACGCAGGAACCGCGGCAGGTCGCTGATCTAATGAAGCCGGTCGAGGACGATTTCTTCGAAGCGATCCCCGTCTCCGACCGTGTCAACAAGGTCGCCAACATGGGGGGCGATCTCCAGGATGCGGTGGAGGTAGACAAGCCGCCGCCCGTGGAGAAGAAGAAGCCTGATGATGGCCAGCTGAGCTTCTTCTGATTTCGTCCATACCCTCACTCATCGCCATCTCCCGGACATTCCCATGGTTTCGTTCTCAGCCGCATTTGCCGGCTTCTTCCTAGGTGCTTCCCTCATCATCGCTATCGGCGCGCAGAACGCCTTCATTCTTCGGCAGGGGCTGCTGCGCTCGCATGTCTTCATCCTGTGCCTGATCTGCGCCTTGTCGGATGCACTGCTGATTGCCGCGGGCGTTGCCGGTCTCGGAACGCTGGTCGCGCAGTCGCCGACGCTGATCGCGGTGGTGACGGCCGGCGGCGCATTGTTCCTCGGCTCCTATGCGATCATGGCGTTTCGACGCGCGCTCCATCCGGGCGCCATGCAGGCAGGAACGCCGCAGGCGCTTGGCCTGAAGGCGGCGGTCGCCACCTGCCTTGTCTTCACCTTCCTCAACCCGCACGTCTACCTGGATACGGTGGTGCTGCTCGGCAGCCTCTCGGCGGCCTACCAGGGTGTGGACCGGCTTGCCTACGGCCTCGGTGCGGCGGCGGCGTCGTTCATCTGGTTTTTCGGATTGGGATACGGCGCGCGTCTACTGCAGCCCGTATTTGAAAAACCCGCCTCGTGGCGGGTTCTCGACGTCATCATCGGCGTCGTCATGAAGCTGCTGGCGATCAGCCTCGTGGTGCGCTTTCTGGAAAGCCTTTAGGCCATCTTCTTGACGGGCTTGGCCTTGACCATAAGCGCTGCTGCCAGAACGGCTTTGAGGCCGAGTGGGCGGTAGTTGGTACTGAGGTCGGGCTTTACCGATTGATCGGCGCTCGGCTTCTTCGGGGTCACAATAATCTCCTCGCGTGCTGTCCCTAGTGATTCTTTTAGTTATTGCTGTTTTGCCTTTAATAGCGACAAAATCGGGGCAGCAATCATCAGGAATTATGTGCGGAGACTACAATTCGCGAGCCGTGTTGCACACGGCCCACCCTGCGAGCTTGCGAGCGTAACCCTCAGATATGGCGGCCCATATCGTCTTCGCCGACACCGGGCTCCTCGATCGTCAGCGTCCCGTACTTGCGCTTCCACTTGCGGGCGCCGAAGGGCAGGGTGAGGAGGTAGACGACGGCCGTAAATGCCATCACTTCCCAGGTGAAGCTGGAGAGCATGGCGACGTAAAGCACGACGCCGAGCATCAACGGCAGCACTAGGTCGCGCCTGAGCTTGCTGCCCTCGGACTTGCCGGACCAGACCGGCAGGCGGCTGATCAGGAGGAAGGCGATCAGGACGGTGTAGGCCGAGGCGATGTAGCCGAAGGTCTTGTCCGTCGTCAGGCCGAGAAAGCCGAGATAGACGGGTAGGAGCACCAGCATCGCGCCTGCGGGCGCCGGCACGCCGACGAAGTATTCCGACTGCCACGCCGCCTTGTTCTCGCGCTCCGACATGACGTTGAAGCGCGCCAAGCGCAGGCCGGCGGCAATGGCGTAGATCAGTGCGGCGATCCAGCCCAGCGAGCGCGCCTGGTCGAGCGCGAAGACATAGACGACGAGGGCAGGGGCGACGCCGAAATTGACGATATCGGCAAGCGAATCCATCTGCGCGCCGAACTTCGAGGTCGCCTTCATCAGGCGTGCGACGCGGCCGTCGATGCCATCAAGGAACGCCGCCACCAGAACCATGCCGACGGCGAGTTCGTAGCGGTTCTCGAAGGCGAGCCGGATGCCGGTAAGGCCGGCGCAGATCGCCAGGATGGTGATCAGGTTGGGCACGACGAGACGAAGCGGGATCTCGCGAAGCCGCGGCCCGCGTCCGGAATCATCCTGCTGCGGGCCGTTGGGTTCGAAGGGCGGAAAAGGCGTTTCCATCGTCGCGCTCCAATCGTTGCGATCAGCTTCGGCGGCTGATCACCGGGCCCTTGGCCGAGCCGAATTCCGCAAGAACGGTTTCGCCGGCAATCGCCGTCTGGCCGAGCGAGACGCGCGGCTCGGCGCCGGCAGGCAGGAACACGTCGAGACGCGAGCCGAAGCGGATCAGGCCGAAGCGCTCGCCGGCGTCCAGCGGTTCGTTGGCGTTTGCCCAGCACAGGATGCGGCGGGCCACGAGGCCGGCGATCTGCACGACGCCGATCTGGCCGTGGCGTGTTTCGATGACGAGGCCGTTGCGCTCGTTGTCGTCGCTGGCCTTGTCGAGCTCGGCATTCACGAAGCTGCCGGAGCGATAGTTGACGCTGACGATGCGGCCGCGCATCGGCGCGCGGTTCACATGGCAGTTGAAGACGTTCATGAATACCGAGATGCGCAGCATCGGCAGGCTGCCGAGATTGAGCTCGGCCGGCGGCACCACCATCTGCACCGACGAAACCTTGCCGTCGGCGGGAGAGATCACGAGATCGTCGTCCTGCGGCGTCATGCGCTCCGGATCACGGAAAAAGTAGGCGCACCACAGCGTCAGGATGAGACCGATCCAGAACAGCGGCTTGAAGATCCAGCCCAGGATCAGGGATGCGACGAAGAACGCCGCGATGAAGGGATAACCTTCCTTGTGCACCGGAACGATCGTGTTGCGAACCGTGTTCAACAAGCTCATTTATTCCGCTCTCCTCGCGTTTTCTGTTGTCGCTGGTTACAGGGAAACATTGGCCGGAGCAATGCTGGCGATGCCGCGGGCGCTTATATCGCCCGGTTCTAAACAGCAAAACGGCCGGATCGGCCTTTGGTTCAGGTCAGCTTGCCGGAGCAAGCCGGTTGACCACGCCCATTTCGTCGCTCTCGCGTACCTGCTTGAGATGCTCTTCGGCCTGCGTCGCCTCGCGCTGCCGGCTCCACATCGAGGCGTACAGGCCGTCCTTCTGCAGGAGCTCGGCATGCGTACCGCGCTCGGCGATCTCGCCGCTCTTCAGCACGATGATCTCGTCGGCGCCGATGACCGTCGACAGGCGGTGGGCGATGACGAGCGTGGTGCGGTTCTTCGAGACGACGTCGAGCGCGCTCTGGATTTCGCGCTCCGTCGTCGTGTCGAGCGCCGAGGTTGCCTCGTCGAGAATGAGGATCGGTGGAGCCTTGAGCACGGTACGGGCAATCGCTACGCGCTGCTTCTCGCCGCCAGACAACTTCAATCCGCGTTCGCCGACCTTGGTGCCGAAACCCTCTGGTAGAAGCTCGATGAAATGCGCGATATGCGCGATTCCTGCCGCGGCCTTGACTTCGGCATCGCTGGCGCCAGGTCGGCCGTAGCGGATGTTGTAGGCAACGGTATCGTTGAAGAGCACGGTGTCCTGTGGAACCATGCCGATCGCCGAGCGCAGGCTGGTCTGCGTGATCTCGCGGACGTCCTGGCCGTCGACGGTGATCGCGCCGCTCTGGATATCGTAGAAGCGATAGAGCAGGCGCGACAGCGTCGACTTGCCGGCGCCTGAAGGGCCGACAACCGCTACAGTCTTGCCGGCCGGCACATCGAACGAGATGCCCTTGAGGATCGGCCGCGCGGGATCATAGGAGAAGTGCACATCCTTGAACGAGATCGCGCCCTGCTGAATATCGAGCGGGCGGGCGTCCGGCGCATCCTTGACCTCGGCCTGGATCTCGAGGAGATCGAACATCTGCTCGATATCGGTCAGTCCCTGACGAATTTCGCGGTAGACGAAGCCGATGAAGTTGAGCGGCACGGAGAGCTGCAGCAGCATGGAATTGACGAAGACGAAGTCGCCGACCGTCTGCTCGCCGCGTTGCACCGCGAGTGCGGAGAGGATCAGCATGACGGTGGTGCCGAGACCGAAGATCACGCCCTGGCCGAAGTTCAGCCAGCCGAGCGACGTCCATACGCTCGTTGCAGCTTCCTCGTAGCGCGCCATCGACTTGTCGAAGCGCTCTGCCTCCATCTTCTCATTGCCGAAATACTTCACGGTCTCGAAGTTGAGAAGCGAATCGATCGCCTTGGTGTTGGCGTCGGTATCGCTGTCGTTCATCGTCTTTCGGATCGAGATGCGCCAGTCGCTGGCGCGGATCGTGAACCAGATGTAGGCCCAGACGGTAAACGCGGTGACGGCGAGATAGGAGAAGCCGTAGCCCCACCAGAAGATCACTGCGGTCAGGAGGAACTCGATCAGCGTCGGCACGGAATTGAGGATCGTGAAGCGCACGATCGTCTCGATGCCCTTGGTGCCGCGCTCGATGACGCGCGAAAGGCCGCCCGTCTTGCGCTCGAGATGGAAGCGCAGAGACAACTCGTGCATGTGCACGAAGGTCTTGTAGGCGAGCTGGCGCACCGCGTGCTGACCGACGCGGGCAAACAGCGCGTCGCGCAGCTGGTTCAGCGCCAGCTGCAGCAGACGTGTCACGTTGTAGGCGATGACAAGCGCCACCGCCCCGACCAGCAGGTCGGGTACTTTGCCGGCGAGATCCGCCTTGCCGTTCAGCGCATCGGTCGACCATTTGAAGAAATACGGAACGAGCAGCAGCACGAACTTGGAAATAAGCAGGTAGACTGTCGCCCACACCACGCGCATCTTCAGGTCAGGACGCCCCGTCGGCCACATGTAGGGCCAGAGGTTGAAAAGCGTCTGCATGAGATTGGAATCTGAAACTGTCTTGCCGTTTGCCATGGATCTCTCCGGCCGGAATGGGCCGCTATGTGCTGTCGGCAAACGGGAGGCGGAGACACCGGAGTGTGCCTGGCCGGGATGATGCCGTTACCGCCAAATAGGCCAACGGCAGGTCCATTACAACATGCGGGGTATCAGGATAAGGAAACGGCCGGGAATTACCCGGCCGTGATGTTTGTTCTGCTTAGAGGTGCTCGCCTGAAAGGCGCTTGCGATGCAGTTCTTCCGCATTCGGCAGCACGTCCTTCGGCAAGCCGAAGATTTGGCCAGGCAGAATGCGGTCCGGGTTGTTGATCTTGTCTTCGTTGGCGACATAGATCGTCGTGTAGCGAACCCCGAGGCCATAGACGCGGCGCGAGATTTGCCACAGCGTATCGCCGCGGCGGATGATCACCGTTTCCTTACTTTCGGTCAGCGGCGCCTGCTCGATGGTGGTCGGCTGCGTGGGATCGCTGGCGGCCACCTCGTTCGTTGCCGAAGGGGCAGCGGGGGCGGCAGGAGCCACGGCCGGTGCCGTCAGCTCGGCGATGATGCCGTCGAGCTTGCCGATCGCGTCGCCGACGGACTTCGCATCCCTCGGCAGTGCCTGCAGCGTCGAAAGCGCGGTCGAGGCCATCTGCGCCGCCTTGGCTGCGCGCTCCTTGAACTCGGTCGTCGCATCGGCGGCGGCACGGAATTCGGCGATCGAACGCAGTGCGATCTCGTTGGCGGAGCGGGCGGCGGCGAGCTGTTCGTTGCCGGGCAGGTTGCCGTTGGCAAAGAGGCCGCGAAGCAGCGCAAACGCCTTGGCAGCATCGTTCTTCAGCTTGCCGAGCGCGCCTTCGTCGAGCGGCACCATGGCGGTCGGAGCCGCGGGGCTGGCATTCGCGTTTCCGCCCTGGGCGGCGACCGTCACCTGGTTGCCCTCAGGACGATTGAAGTTCACCGAGGCGCGAACCAGAACCTTGCCATCCTTGTCGACGACGTCGACGCGAATTTTATGGTCTCCCACGGCAAGCGGCATCACGCCATCGACCACGAAGTGACCGTCAGGGCCGGCCGCCGCCTTGCCGATCAGCTTGTCGTCGGCATAGGCAAGAACCATCGCCAAAGGCTTGGCGGTTCCTGCAACGAAGATCTTGTCGTCCTCGATCTCGACGGCGCTGACCATGACGTCGGCAGGCGCGGTCGCGCCCGGCTGCGTGCCGCCACTGGCGGGCGCACTCGCCGTTTCGTTTGCGCTGGCGGTTGGGGCCGCAGGTTGGGCGTCGCTGGCCGCTCCGGCTGCGCCGTTGGCCGATGCCTGTGCGCCGGCCGAAGGCGCCGTGATGATGCGGCTTGCCGTGCCGGGCTTGGAGACCATGGCGAGAAGCTGCGAACCGTCGCCGCTCTTCGGAATGGAGATCGTCGCGACTTCTTCCGACGTATTGGTTTTGCCGTCCTTGCCTGTCGTGCGCAGCACCAGCTGGTGGTCGCCCGCCGGAAGCGGGTTGTCGAGAACCGCGGCGAAGTCGCCGCCCGGATCGACATTGGTCGTCATCAGCACGTTGTTGCCATCGAGGATTTCGAGCTTGCTGTTCGGCTCGGCCGAGCCGGCAATGACGGTGGAACCGTCGGGCTCGACGCGCAGAACGTCAAAGGTCGGAAGCTTCGGGCCGGCATCGGCGCTCGCCGCCGCGTCGGTCGAAGCGCCTGCCTGCGGTGCCGCTGCAGTGGGCTCGGGCGCGCCGGAGAGGGCTGCCTCGGCCTTGGCGATGGTGTCGGCGGCGGTCTGCGCCAGCGTTTCCGGCAGGCCTTCGACGATGGCAAGCGCCTTCTTCGCGCCGTCCTTCAGCTTCGTCGCGGCTGCGACCGTAACGGGATTTGTGCCTTCGGGAATGGCAAAATCGGCGAGCGCGTGCAGTGCCGCCGTGGCCTTCGTCCTGGCGCCGGCGAAAACTTCCTGCGTCGGGCTCTTGCCGTCGGCAAACAGCGCCTTAAGTTCACCGAGCGATTGGGCAGCGTCCGAAGCGAGGCGGCCAACCTTCTGGGTTGTGTCGGCATCGTCGGGCGCGCTGGGGCGTGACGTTTTCGCGGACTCGGTGACGGTATTCTTGACTTCGTTACCGGCCTGATTGATCGCGTCGCTGACTTTCGCGGCGTCTCCGCCGATCCGGGGCATGACGAAAAAGACCATCAACAGAATTGCAACTACAAGCACTGCAAGGGCCAGCAAGCCGGCACGTTTTCTCATCATCACGTCTCCCCAGGCGGCAATCTTGCCGGACTTCCTAAAATTGCTAGCGATTCCCGCTGCTTTGCACAAGCAGTCAAAGTAGCCGGACAAATCTAAGATGAATGTTTTCCGTCATTTTTCTTGACTGGACGCATGGAGAATAGTTGTTTGCGGCTATGACAGATCAATCTCATTCCATTCGCTCCATCTGTGTCTATTGCGGTTCGCGCCCCGGCAGCGATCCTCGCCACATGGCGGCCGGCCGTGCGCTGGGCAAGGAAATCGCCGATTACGGCCTGCGCCTCGTCTATGGCGGCGGCACGAAAGGCATCATGGGTGCGGTTGCGAGCGGCGTGCTTTCGAACGGCGGTCAGGTGACCGGCATCATTCCCGAATTCCTGATCGACATGGAGGCAACGCGCCACTCCCTCGGCCAGCTCAACGAACTGATTGTAACGCCTGACATGCATGCGCGCAAACATGCGATGTTCGAGCGCTCGGATGCCTTCGTGGCTTTGCCTGGCGGTATCGGCACGCTGGAGGAGATCGTCGAGATCATGACCTGGGCGCAGCTCGGCCGTCACGAAAAGCCGATGATCTTCGCAAACATCGGCGGCTTCTGGGATCCGATGATGGAACTGATGCGCCACATGACGGAAGAGGGCTTCATCCACACGGCCCACCGCGTGCAGCCGCTCGTCATCGACGACGTGTCGGAGATCATCCCGGCGATCATGGCGCATGCCGCCGAACTCGCATCGCCCGATCGCGACGGCGAAGAGGCCGTGATCTCGAAGATGTAAGCCGGCGGGAAAAAGACTGGAGCCTGTTCCGCGATTCGAAGAAAAGCGGAATTTCCCTAGCGGCCGCGACTGCCCCGCAGCATCGACCAACTATAGAGAAACAGGCCCGCCCAGATCAGCGGGAATGCAATCATGCGCGCGGTTCCGAGCGGCTCCTTGAAGAGGAAGACCGCGATCAGGAAGATCATCGTCGGCGCGATGTACTGCATGATGCCGATCGTCGAGAGCTTCAGCAGCTTGGCGCCGTTGGCATAGATCATCAGCGGAACGGCGGTGATGAGGCCGCAGCCGAGCAGCAACGCGGTGTCCTGCCAGCCGGTCCGGTAGAAATGGCCTTCGCCGGTGCCGAACTCGAGATAGAGAATGTAGAAGAATGCCGGGATGCTGAGGATCAGGACTTCAAGGAAGAAGCCCTGGTTCGGACCGAGTGGCAGCGTCTTGCGAAACAGCGCATAGAGACCCCACGAGATCGTCAGCGTCAGCGACACCCACGGAACACCGCCACCATCGATCGCAAGCACCACGACCGCGAGGCCGGCGAGCCCGATCGCTGCGATCTGCGCCGGGCGCAGTTTCTCCTTCAACACGGCGGCGCCGAGGAAGATGCTGAACAGCGGATTGATGAAATAGCCGAGCGCGGCGTCCAGCGAATGGCCGGCGCCGATCGCCCAGACATAGGTGCCCCAGTTGACGGTGATCAGCGAAGCCGTCAGCGCCGCCATTGCGAGCATACGCGGTGAGCGCAGCGCGACGCGGATATCCTGCGTGCGTCCCAGCACGATGAGCACGATGCCCGCAAGCGGCAGCGACCAGACGATACGGTGCGCGATGACCTCGGGTGGCGAGATGTGAGCGACCGCCTTCATGTAGATCGGCAGGAAGCCCCACAGCAGATAGGCCGTCAACGCGAAGGCAAAGCCGCGCGGACTGTCTTCGTTCTTCAAAACCGGAACATTCGCATCGGCGGACATCGGGTGTTTCCATCTTTGTTCTTGTTATGACCCCGCTTAACCCAACGGCCATGAATGCGCCAATTCATTTCGTTGAATTGACGTTCAGCGAGGCTGCAGTTGAAGCAGGTTGGACCGCGCTATTCGGCGGCGATCTTGCCCGCCAGCTGCCTGTTCTTCATCAGCTTGTAGATGACGGAATCCATCAGCGCCTGGAACGACGCGTCGATGATGTTCTCCGACACGCCGACCGTCCACCAGCGCACGCCGTCGCTGTCGGTGGATTCGATCAGGACGCGGGTGATGGCTTCCGTGCCGCCATTGAGGATACGCACCTTGAAGTCGGCCAGAACCAGATCGTCGATTTCGTGCTGATACTTGCCGAAGTCCTTGCGCAGCGCGAGGTCGAGCGCGTTGACCGGACCATCGCCTTCCGCCACCGACATGACGGTATGACCGTCGATGCCGAGCTTCACGACGGCCTCGGAAACGATCTTCACCTTGCCGTGCGAATCGAAGCGACGTTCGACCATCACTCGGAAGCCCTCGACAGAGAAGAATTCCGGGATCGTGCCGAGCGTGCGACGCGCCAACAACTCGAAGCTGGCGTCCGCGCCTTCATAGGCATAGCCGGAGGCCTCGCGCTCCTTGACCAGCGAGATCAGCCGGTCGAGCTTCGGATCGTCCTTGCCCACCTCGATGCCGCGGCGCTTCAGGGCGTTGATGAAGTTCGCCTTGCCGCCCTGGTCCGAGACCATGACCTTGCGGAAATTGCCGACGCTCTCGGGCGTCACATGCTCGTAGGTGCGCGGGTCCTTCAGAAGCGCGGAAGCATGGATACCGGCCTTGGTCGCGAAGGCGGATGCGCCGACATAGGGCATCTGGTGGTCCGGCGAGCGGTTCAACAGCTCGTCGAAAGCATGCGACAGCCGCGTCAGGTTGAGAAGACGCTCGGGATCGATGGCTGTTGTGAAGCGCGAGGAATAGGTGCCCTTCAGCGCCAGCGTCGGGATCAGCGTCACCAGATTGGCGTTGCCGCAGCGCTCGCCGATGCCGTTGAGGGTGCCCTGGATCTGGCGCACGCCGGCTTCGACGGCGGCCAGCGAATTGGCGACCGCCTGGCCGGTATCGTTGTGCGCATGGATGCCAAGACAGTGCCCGGGAACGCCCGACGCGATCACCGCCTCGACGATCTCACGGATCTCGGGCGGCTGCGTGCCGCCATTGGTGTCGCAAAGCACGACCCACCGCGCGCCGGCTTCATAAGCCGCCCTGGCGCAGGCGAGCGCATACTCAGGATTGGCCTTGTAGCCGTCGAAGAAATGCTCGCAATCGACCATCGCCTCCTTGCCGGCCGCGACCACGGCCTTGACGCTCTCGGAGATGCTCTCGAGGTTCTCTTCGTTGGAACAGCCGAGCGCCACCTTGACGTGATAATCCCAGCTCTTGGCGACAAGACAGATCGCGTCGCTTTTCGCCTGCAGGAGGGCGGTGAGCCCCGGATCGTTGGAGGCCGAAACGCCGGCGCGCTTGGTCATCCCGAAGGCGACGAAGGAGGCGTTGCGGGTGCGCTTTTCGTCAAAGAAAGCCGTATCCGTCGGATTCGCGCCCGGATAGCCGCCCTCAACATAGTCCAGCCCGAACTCGTCAAGCATGGTGGCGATGGCGATCTTGTCCTCGACGGAAAAATCGATGCCCGGCGTCTGCTGTCCGTCGCGCAGCGTGGTGTCGAAGAGATAGATACGGTCTTTCATTGCGAAGCCTCCCAGGCCTTGAATGCTTTCATGTGGGGCACCCCCCTCTGCCCTGCCGGACATCTCCCCCACANNCCACAAGGGGGGAGATCGATTTGTGGCGAGCGGGTGCGCCCAGCCAATCTCCCCACCTGTGGGGGAGATGCCCGGCAGGGCAGAGGGGGGCGTACACTCACCAGCGCCAGCTCACTTGCTCCGGAGAACCTTACTTCCCCGCGAACTTGTCCGTCGCCCGGATCAGCTTGTCGAGGATGCCCGGCTCCGAATAGGCATGGCCCGCGCCCTCGATCAGATGGAAATCCGCCTTCGGCCAGGCCTTGTGCAGCGCCCAGGCATATTTGGCCGGGCAGGGCATGTCGTAGCGGCCCTGCACGATCAGCCCAGGAATGTCCTTCAGCTTGTGCGCGTCGCGCAGCAGTTGCCCTTCGTCCATCCAGCCGCCGTTGACGAAGAAATGGTTCTCGATGCGTGCGAAAGCATAGGCGAACTCGGCATCCTCGAACTTGGCGCTCGTGGAGGGCTCGGGCATCAGCGTGATCGTCTCGCCTTCCCAGATGCTCCAGGCCTTGGCGGCCTCGAGCCGCACCGCCTTGTCTTCATGCGTCAGCCGCCGGTTGTAGGCGAGCATCATCTCGTGCCGCTCCTCGGGCGCGATCGGGGCGATGAAACGCTCCCACTTGTCCGGGAACATCTCGGAGACGCCGAACTGATAGTACCAGTCGAGCTCCGGCCGCGTCAGCGTGTAGATGCCGCGCACGATCAGCTCCGATACGCGCTCCGGATATTTCTCGGCATAGGCCAGCGCCAGCGTCGAGCCCCAGGAGCCGCCGAACACCTGCCACTTGTCGGCGCCGACCATCTCGCGCAGCCGCTCGATATCGGCGACCAGATGCCAGGTGGTGTTGGCGTTGAGGTCGGCATGCGGCGTCGAGCGGCCGCAGCCGCGCTGGTCGAACAGCATGACGTCATAGAGTTCAGGATCGAACAGCCGGCGATGGGCGGGCGCGATGCCGCCGCCGGGACCGCCATGCAGGAACACCGCCGGCTTGGCGCCGGGTGTGCCGGACCGTTCCCAGTAGATCACATGGCCGTCACCCACATCGAGATGGCCCGACGCATAGGGTTCGATTTCGGGATAGAGCGTACGCAGCAGTTCGGTCATATCTTCACGCCTTCGGATGGCCAGATGGTGGTGTCGTGATCGGGATGCTGGAAGGAGATGATCGCCTCCTGCCGCGAGTAGAAATCGGGGTCGGCATGAACAGGCTGATCGAAGATCGTCTCGACCCACGGGATGCGCGCATCATAGTTCACCTGGATCTGCGGCGCGAGATCGCTGCGGTCGTCGAAGGTGCCGATCGCAAGCTCGAGCCCGCCCGGATGACGATAGACCATCGGCGTGCCGCAGCTCTTGCAGAAGCCGCGCTCGATGTTCACCGAAGACTGGAAATACGTCGGCTCCCCGCGCGACCACTCCATGCCCTCCTCGGGCGCCGTCACCAGCGCCGAGAAGAACCCGCCGAACTGCTTCTGGCACATGCGGCAATGGCAGATCGACGGCCGCCCGAGCTTGCCGGAAATGCGAAAACGCACGGCGCCACATTGGCATCCGCCTGTTCGGATAGGTTCGCTCATGATGATGCTCCGCTTGGCCATTCGGCCGTGTCGTGGTCGGGGTGTTGGTAGGAAACGAGATCGAGCACGAAGGGTGCTTCCTCGGCATCCTCCTCGGTCACGCGGGCCGGCAGTTCGTGCAGATGGTCGACAAAGGCGATCTTCCGCTCGGTGCCGAACTGGATCACCGGCGGCAGCGCCGAGGGATCGTCGAAGGCGCCTGCGGCAATCGCGATCCCATCCGGCGCCTCATAGGTGAGCGGCGTGCCGCAATCGGCGCAGAAGCCGCGCTCGACGACGTTGGACGATTGAAACCGCTTCCGCTCGCCGCGCGTCCATTCGAGGTCGGCGCCACGCACTGATACCAGCGGCGCGTAGTAGGCGCCGAACGCCTTCTGGCACATGCGGCAATGACAGATCGAGGAATCCTTGAGCGTCCCCCGGACGCGGAAACGGATCGCGCCGCACTGGCAGCCGCCGGTGTAGGTTGAGGTCATGACCTATGCTTTCCTAAAATGGTGAGGATATGCAGGCAGACATTGTCTATGTCGCGCAGAACATCGTCGTTCCAGAAACGGAGAACTGTCCAGTGATCGGCTTCGAGGCGACGCGTCCTCGCATCGTCATACTCAGCGTTCGGTTCGCGCGCGTGCTGCGAGCCATCGATCTCAACGATCAGCCGATGATGGGGGCAGGCAAAATCGACGATGAAGCCGGCGACGGGCACCTGTCTGCGAAAGCCGAGGCCCATCAGCCGGTGGGCGCGGAGCTCGTTCCAGAGCTTCAGTTCAGCTTCTGTCAGGGCCTTGCGCATGCGCTTTGCATTGGCGCGGCGCTGCGGGGGAACGGGGGCATGGGTCATCGCATGCTCCTTCGTTAGCGCAGTGGGTGTGTTACCCCCCTCTGTCCTGCCGGACATCTCCCCCACAAGGGGGGAGATTGGATAGTAACGATCGCTCGTCCCAACGCAACGTTGAGCGAACTCGAAGCGTTGATGGCTGGGCGATGCGGGCACACCCAGCCGATCTCCCTCCTTGTGGGGGAGATGCCCGGCAGGGCAGAGGGGGGTATCGCAGGCCGCAGCGCTGGCCATGGCTACCGCTTCACCTCCCACGTCGTCACCCGCTCGCCGGTCGCCGCATCCTTGCCGTCCTTCAGTTGCACGCCCTCGGCAAGCAGCGTATCGCGGATCTTGTCGGCCTCGGCGAAGTTCTTCGCCTTCAGGAACTCCAGCCGCGCCTTGACGCGACGGTCGATCTCCATCGCTACCGCTTCATCGATCTCGGCCACCTCCGGCCGCAGTCCGAGCAGTTCGGCGCTGGCAGCAAAGGTCGCCGGATCGCCGGCGTGAGCGAGCGCGTGCAGGGCCTGGACAGCGGCGACGGTGTTGAGGTCGTCGGAGAGCGCGGCGATCACGGATGCGGCGGGGGAAGCATTGCCGGGCTCGGCGGCCGGCCATTTGGCCAGCAGGCGCTCGGCCTCTTCCAGCCGCTTGACCGAGAAATCGATCGGCTCGCGGTAATGCGTCATCAGCATCGCAAGGCGCAGCACTTCGCCCGGCCATTGACGCCCGCCGAATTTCTCCGTCGCCAGCAACTCGTTGATGGTGACGAAGTTGCCTTCGGACTTCGACATCTTGCGGCCTTCGACCTGCACGAAGCCGTTGTGCATCCAGACGTTTGCCATCACCTCGGTGCCATGAGCGCAGCGCGACTGGGCGATCTCGTTTTCATGGTGAGGGAAGATCAGGTCGAGCCCGCCGCCATGGATGTCGAAGACATCGCCGAGATAGCGCTGGCTCATCGCAGAGCACTCGATGTGCCAGCCCGGACGGCCGCGGCCCCAGGGGCTTTCCCAGCCGGGCTCGTTGTCGCTGGAGGCCTTCCAGAGAACGAAATCGCTCGGGTTCTTCTTGTGCGCGTCGACGGCGATGCGGGCGCCTGCCTGCTGCTCGTCAAGCGGCCGCTTGGAAAGCTGTCCGTAATCGGCCATCGACTTCGTGTCGAACAGCACTTCGCCTTCCGCCTCATAGGCGTGGCCACGCGCGATCAGCTGTCCGATGATGTCGATCATCTGCGCGATGTTGTCCGTGGCGCGAGGCTCGACGGTAGGCTCTTGGCAGCCGAGCGCCGCCACGTCCTGGTGAAACTGCCGCGCCGTCTTTTCCGTCACCGCATGGATCGCGTCGTTGAGCGGCAGGTGCGGATGGTCCCTCAGCGCCCGGGCGTTGATCTTGTCATCGACGTCGGTGATGTTGCGCGCATAGGTGACGTGGTCGTCGCCATAGACGTGCTTCAGCAGCCGGAACAGCACGTCGAAGACGATCACGGGACGGGCGTTGCCGATATGGGCGAAGTCGTAGACCGTGGGGCCGCAGACATACATGCGCACGTTCTCGGCGTCGATCGGCGCAAAGACTGCTTTTTCGCGCGTCAGCGTGTTGTACAGCTTGAGTTCCGGCGTCGTGGCTTCCGGCTGGCCGCCCATGTCTATTCTCCCAAAATGCTATGATCCGAAAAACACATCGCGGCCGGCGGGCCGGGGCGTTTCTCATCTTGGGTGTCTGGGAGACGAAAACGGCCAGGCCAGCGAGCGCGCTAGCGAATAATCTTCCGGCAGATAATGCAGGTAACCGTTTTCATGGCGGGTTTTATGGCGCGGGTTTGAGATTTGGTCAAGGGGGCGACGTGCTGCCGTGGCTCCGGCAAAGCGCCCTTTTGCCGACGCAAAGCTCTTCTATCGCCAAAGACTTATCGGAGCGGGGGCAACAATGCGAAAGTCGAGATGGGTGCCGGCCATAATCACCGGCGTGGCAGTGATCGCCTGCGCGGCCTATCTCGGCTATACCAGCGGCATGCTTCGCTTCAACACCCCATCGCTTCGCAACTATCCGATCCAGGGCATCGACGTCAGCCACCATCAGGGAGCGATCGATTGGGCGCGGGTGGCAGCGCAGCCCAATGTCCGTTTCGTCATCATGAAGGCGACCGAAGGCGGCGACCACCGCGATACGCGCTTCGCCGAGAATTGGCAGGCCGCCAGGCAAGCCGGGCTTGTCAGGGGCGCGTACCATTTCTTCACCTTCTGCCGGCCGGGCAGGGACCAGGCGCGCAACGTCCTGGCGGTGGTGCCGAAGGAGGCTGGAACGCTGCCGATCGCGATCGATCTCGAATTCGTCGGCAATTGCCCCAAGGTGCCGACGCTCGACGAAATCTCCGCCGAGGTCACCGCCTTTGTGAACGAGTTGAAGCCGACCTTCCCGGAAGAACCGATCTTCTACGTCACGCGGGAATTCTTCGACAAATACCTGAAGGGCAACGAGGATCGCTTCCCCGTCCACGCGCTGTGGCTGCGCAGCGTCTTTGAGGAGCCGCGACAGCAGGGATGCGAGGACTGGTCGATCTGGCAGTTCGCCGACAACGGTAAGATCGACGGCATCGAAGGCCCTGTCGACCTCAACGCCTTCTGCCCGTCCGACCGGAAATTTTCCGAACTATTCTGAAGGACGTCGGATGCCTATTCCGGCATCCTGTAACCTACGAGCTTGTTCTCGCGCACGATGAACAGCTTGCCGGTCTCCGTATACTCCGGCGCGACCAGCGGCATCATTGCCTTCGCGACTTCTGAAGGATGCGGCAGCGTTTCCGGATCTTCGCCCGGCACCGCCTGCGCGCGCATTGCGGTCCGCGTGGCGCCCGGATCGACGCTGGTGACGCGAAGAGGCGTGCTCTGCGTTTCTCCGGCCCAGGTGCGCGCCAACGCCTCGACGGCGGCCTTGGATGCCGAATACGCGCCCCAGAACGGCCGACAGCGATGGGCGGCAGCTGAAGAGAGGATAACGGCGCGGCCGGCCTCGGAGCGCGTCAGCAGCGGATCGACCGAGCGGATCAGCCGCCACGTGGCCGTGACGTTGATGGTCATGACTTTCTCGAACACCTTCGCTTCGATATGGCCGATCGGCGAGATCACGCCGAGCACGCCGGCGTTGGCGACGAGAATGTCCAGCTTGCCCCAGCGTTCGAAGATCGAGGCGCCGAGCGCATCGATGGCGTTCATGTCGGCGAGGTCGAAGGGAACGAGCGTGGCCGAGCCGCCGGCTGCCTTGATGGCATCGTCGAGATCCTCAAGTCCACCAACGGTGCGGGCGCATGCGATCACATGAGCGCCGGCCTTGGCCAGTTCCAGTGCCGTGAAGTAGCCGATACCGCGCGACGCCCCGGTGACGAGTGCGACCTTGCCGCTAAGATTGACGCTCATATTGCCCTGTTCCGTATTCGCGGGGAGGCGAGGGGCGGCATGGCCCCTCGATGAAGATTAGGAGTCGCCCCGGCTCAGCCGTTGCTTGCCATGACGGCGAGCTTGCGCACGTTGCTGGTGCTGTCCTGATCGAGCAGGCGCGTCGGGTATTCGCCGGTGAAGTAGTGATCGGTGAACTGCGGGCTTGCCGCGTCACGGCTCTCGCCGCCGACGGCACGGTATAGGCCGTCGATCGACAGGAACTCGAGCGAGTCCGCGCCGATGTAGTCGCACATGGCCTTCAGGCTCGAATACTGGTTGGCGAGCAGCTTGTCCGCATCGGGCGTGTCGATGCCGTAGAAATCCGGGTAGTAGATCATCGGGCTGGCGACGCGGATATGCACTTCCTTGGCGCCGGCATCGCGGATCATCTGCACGATCTTCAGCGATGTCGTGCCGCGCACGATCGAATCGTCGACCAGCACCACGCGCTTGCCTTCGATCATCGCCCGGTTGGCCGAATGCTTGAGCTTCACGCCGAAAGCGCGAATCTGCTGCGTCGGCTCGATGAAGGTGCGTCCGACATAGTGGTTGCGGATGATGCCGTATTCGAAGGGAATACCGCTCGCCTGCGCGAAACCGAGTGCTGCCGGGGTGCCGCCATCCGGCACCGGCACGACGACGTCGGCCTCGACGGGAGCTTCCTTGGCGAGGTTGATGCCCATGTTCTTACGGGCGACGTAGACGCTGCGGCCGCCGACGACGGAATCGGGACGCGCGAAATAGACATATTCGAACAGGCAGAGGCGTTCCGGCGTCGGCTGATCGGCCTTGCGGCTGTCGATGGTGATCGAGCCATCCGGCTGGATTTCACAGATGATGACTTCGCCGTTCTCGACGTCGCGAATATACTTCGCGCCGATGATGTCGAGCGCGCAGGTCTCGGAACAGAAGATCGGCTTGCCGTCCAGTTCGCCCATCACGAGTGGGCGAATGCCGATCGGGTCGCGCGCGGCGATCAGCTTGGTGCGGGTCATCGCCAGCATCGAGTAGCCGCCTTCCATCTGGCGGATGGCGTCGATGAAGCGGTCGGAAGACGAGGTCTGTTTGGAGCGGGCGATCAGGTGCAGCACCACTTCGGTGTCCGACGTCGCCTGGAAGATGGCACCATCGGCGATCAGCATGCGCCGCATCGTCAGGCCGTTGGTGAAATTGCCGTTATGGGCGACCGCAATGCCGCCGACTTCGAGTTCGGCGAAAAGCGGCTGCACGTTGCGCAGCGCCACTTCGCCCGTTGTCGAGTAGCGCGTGTGGCCGATGGAGATGAAGCCGGGGAGCTTCGCCAGCGTTGCTGGGTCGGTGTAGTGATCGCCGACGAGGCCCATGCGCTTTTCCGTATGGAACTGCTTGCCGTCGAAGGTGACAATACCAGCTGCTTCCTGTCCGCGATGCTGCAGGGCGTGCAGCCCGAGCGCCGTCAGCGTGGCGCCGTCAGGGTGACCGAGGACGCCGAAAACACCGCATTCCTCGTGCAGCGTATCGCCATCGAGTTCGTCGTTCAGCGTGGAGGAATGGGACTGGTTCATTGATGCGGGCCTTTGCTCTCACAAGAATGGTATGGCACTTCCGAAAACGGCGTAGGCCCGGCGGAGCCTGTGCTCGGCCGGACCTTTACTGACGTCCCCCTCAAATGGCAACTGCCATAGGCTGGGTCAAGCTGTTGAACACTGCGTCAATTAGACGGCTGCTGTGCACCATCGGCAGGGGCTGGCGCGGCATCTTCCGCCGGCGCCTGATCCGAAGCCGGCGCATTGCCGTTCTCCGTAGTGCCGCCCTGCGGCTGAATTTTGTTCTCCACGGTCGCCCGGACCATCTGCGCGAATTCCGAAGGCAGAACGGACTGCAGCTTGACCACCATGGAATCCAGGAACGGCTTCGACTTGGCGTTGTTCACCCAGGCAGCACCGTGGTCCGCGACGAGCCAGTTCCAGAAAGCCGTGGCGACGACGAGAAGAAGTATGCCTCTTGCGGCGCCAAACAGGAAGCCCAAAGTGCGGTCGAGCGCGCCGATGCGGCTGTCGATGATGAAGTCCGCGATCTTCATGGTGATGAAGGAGATGATGATCAGAGCGACCAGGAACACGACCGCCGCCGAGCCGACGAGCGCGATGCGGTCATCGTCGGTGTACTTCTTGGCGTAGGGCACGAGATAGGGATAGAAATAGTAGGCCGCCGCGGCCGAGCCGCCCCAGCTGGCAATCGACAGAACTTCGCGGGAAAAGCCGCGCACCATGGCGAGCACGGCGGAAAAAAGCACGACGCCGATGACAATACCGTCGAAAATCGTAATGGGCATATAAATCCAACTCCAGGACGGCCGCCAATTCGCAGCTCAGTCGCGCCTCATTGCGTGCATCCTATATCATCACCTGTTGCGGCGATGAAAGGATCAAACCTCTTCTTCCACACGTCTCAAAGCGCCCTTCGAGCCGGCGATCCGGGCGACCAGATCCGGCAGGCTTTCGATCTCGCTCCAGCGCCCGCCCGTGCCCTTCGGCAGTTCGGCGGACCCTGATGGAAGCAGCGCTGCAGAAAATCCGAGCTTCTCGGCTTCTTTGAGGCGCTGGTTCGTGTGCGCAACCGGCCGGACGGCGCCCGACAGGCTGACTTCGCCGAAATAGACACAATCGGCCGGAAGGGCAATACCGGCAAGCGACGAAACCAGCGCCGATGCGACGGCCACATCCGCCGCCGGTTCGGAAATCCGGTAGCCGCCGGCGATGTTGAGATAAACGTCGTGCTGGCCGAGCTTCACCCCGCAATGCGCCTCGAGCACGGCGAGGATCATCGAAAGACGCGCCGAATCCCACCCGACGATCGCGCGCCTCGGCGTACCAAGCGATGTCGGTGCCACCAGCGCCTGCACTTCGACGAGGATCGGCCGCGTGCCCTCGATGCCGGCGAAGACGGCGGCGCCCGGCGACTTTTCGTTGCGCTCCCCGAGGAAAAGCTCCGACGGGTTAGCGACCTCGCGCAAGCCCTTGTCCGACATCTCGAACACGCCGATCTCGTCGGTCGGCCCGAAGCGGTTTTTGACCGTGCGCAGGATGCGGTAGTGGTGACCCCGGTCGCCCTCGAAATAAAGAACCGCATCGACCATGTGCTCGACCACGCGCGGACCGGCGATCTGCCCGTCCTTGGTGACGTGGCCGACAAGCACCATGGCGGCACCCGTCTGCTTGGCGAACTTGATCATCGCCTGCACGCCCGTGCGCACCTGCGTGACCGTGCCCGGCGCGGATTCGGCCAGATCGCTCCACAGCGTCTGGATGGAATCGATGATGACGAGATCGGGACGCTTGCCCTCGGCCAGCGTCGCCAGGATGTCCTCGACATTGGTCTCGGCCGCGAGCAGCACGTCCGTATCCGCCGCCTGCAGGCGCTGCGCCCGGAGCCGCACCTGTGCCACGGCCTCTTCGCCGGAGACGTAGATGATCCGGTGCCCGCGCCGAGAAAGTGCGGCCGCCCCCTGCATGAGCAAGGTCGACTTGCCGATACCGGGATCGCCGCCGATCAGCACCGCCGAACCGCGCACGAAGCCGCCGCCCAGCGCCCGGTCAAGCTCCGAAATACCGGTATGGATGCGCGGCGCTTCCTCGATCTCTCCAGACAGAGCGGTCAGCGCCACTGGGCGGCCTTTCTTCGGCGTCTTAGCCGGCCCCCCGCCGATCCCGCCCATCGGGTCTTCCTCGACGATGGTATTCCACTCGCCGCAACCCTCGCACTTGCCCGCCCAGCGGGTATGGATGGTGCCGCAGCCCTGGCAGATGAATTGTGTTCTTGCTTTTGCCATGAGGAAGGATCAGTCTTCTTGTTCTGTCTGATAAAAACGCAGGAAGTGTGAGAGCTCGATCTCCTGCCGTCCATGGAGCACGCGCAGGACGGAAAGCGTCTCATCATCAATGAAGAAATAGATACAGCGATTACGATAAGGGAACGCCCGCAACCCGGGAATGAACTCGCGCGGACTTCCGGCTATGCCTAGTTTTGCTATCCATTCGATCTTGCCGTTGATGTCATCGAGAAAACGGCGCGCAGCAAGCGCATCGAAGGCTGCAATATGATCATACATGCCGAGAAGATCATCCAGCGCCTCGAACGACATTTTCAGCTGACGCGGCCGCATTCTTCCGTTCCTCCGCCATCGTGAGAATGTGCTTTGTCAGATCTTCGGCACTTTCGAATGTGATGGCGCGTCCGGCATCGATGTCATCGATCCCCTGTTGGATCAGATGGCGCAATTCCTGTATCTCGCCTTCTTCGCTGCCAAGCAGTCTCAACCCGGCCGCAATAACGTCTTCGGCGTTCCGGTATCGTCCGTCTGCTATCTGCTCCTCAATGAAGGTGAGGTCTTGCTCGCTGAGATGGATCTCGGTCATTTCGATCTCCTTTTGTTCTCTTTTAGCACGAAGATTTCCGGCTTCCAAGAGGCGCAGGCAGGGATTCCGGGCATGCGGTCAGTCGTCCTCGCTGAGATGCCGCCGCTCATGACGCAGGCCCATGCTGGTCAGGATTTCGTAGCCGATCGTGCCGGATGCGCGGGCGACATCGTCGACGGCTACGTTCTTCCCGAACAGCTCGACGTAATCGCCGGCGACCACAGCATTGTCAGGCAGATCCGTAACGTCGAAGATCGTCAGGTCCATGGTGATCCGACCGGCGACCGGAACCTTGCGTCCCGCGATGAAGCCTTGGCCACCTTGCGGCAGGACCTGGCGCAACGGCACGCCGCCGCTCGACTGGCTGCGCATGTAGCCATCGGCATAGCCGGCGGAGACGATCGCCAGCCGGCTGTCGCGAGTGAGTTTCATCGCCCGGCCGTAGCTGACGGATTCGCCCGCCCTGACGGTGCGTACCTGGATGACGCGGGCTTCCGCGGTCACGACCGGCCGCATCGGATTGGCCATGCCGTTTACTGCCTCGCCGCCATAGAGCGAGATGCCCGGCCGCGTCATGTCGAAGTGATAATCGCTACCGAGGAAAACGCCGGCGGAGGCCGCAAGGCTTGAATCGATACCTTCATAGGCGTCGCTAACGCTGCGGAATGATTCAAGCTGTTGCCTGTTCATCGGTGAGCTGTGATCGTCGCCGCAGGCGAGATGGCTCATGACCAGAACGGGCGAAAAGCTCGCCGGGCGAGAGACGTCGTCGGCAAGCGCGATCGCGTCGTCCATCGCAAGACCCAGCCGGTTGAAGCCGGTATCCACATGCAGCGCGCAGGGATAGTCGCCATAATCGGCAAGCACCGCCATCCAGAAGGCGAGCTGCTCTTCCGAGGAAATCACCGGCACGAGATCGTTCTCGAAAAACCGGCGCTCGGTGCCCGGCCAGATGCCGGCGAGAACGAAGATACGGGCCTCGGGCGCGTAGAGCCGGAGCGTTACGCCTTCGTCGACCGTCGCCACGAAGAAATCTCGCGCACCTGCAAGATAGAGCGCTTCGCCGGCATCCTCGATGCCCGTGCCATAGGCGTCGGCCTTGACGACGGCCGCGGCGCGCGCCTTGCCGGAACGGCGCGCCATGTCCCTCCAGTTTTCGGTCAGCGCCGCGAGATCGACCGTCAGGCGCAGGCCGGCGGAGGCAAAACGGTCATCTTCGTAGTCGTCTGCAGAATCTGTCATGGGTCACATCAGGTAAGAGGCCGGAGACACTCCGGGCATTTCGGGGCAGGGGGTCAGCGATGCATCACCGGAGCGGCATCCTCGCGGGGCGCATTTCTAAGATCGAAATCGGCGTGAATGACATCATAGGGCACATGAATGCGACCTTCGTCATTGGTCTCAACCAAGCCCCATTCCAAAAGCACCGCCGTATCTTCATGCACACGCTTCACGTCTCGCGAAAGCGCCATGGCAAGGGCACGATAGGTCGAGGGGCCGAGCCTCTGCAGGTTCTCTATGAGAGTCCAGCGCTTGGGTGTCAGGACGGTGAACAACTGTTCGGGGGATGAGAAGGTGAATAAATGCGCCTGTTCTTCACCGGTCCTCCAGGCTGTGGAAAAGCCATCCAGCGCTTCGCCGATCGTCGCGTCATCGTCTCTTTGAATTCGGATCGTTGCGGTGGTCATCGACCGCGCCTCCTTCTGAGCTCTACATCCCTGCGAAAATCATCGACCAGCTTTTCGATCGTTGAGAACGTGTAGGCCTCCTCGCGATCCAGGATGTGCTTGTGGTCGCCCTTGCCTCGCTCATTGTCGTAGCCGACGATACGTTGCCCCGGATAGCCGTAGAACAAGCTGTATTTGTAGCTATGGCGACTGCCGAACAGGGGCTCGGGGACTATCCAGATGACCAGCTCCACGATCGCCCCGTCCGATAACAGTGATTTCGAACGGTAAAGCAGTTGCGCCCTCATGTTGGCGATAATGCCAACGCGAGGGCGCTCTGTCAAATCCGCCTTAGTGCTCTTCGTACTGGATGAACGAAGGTTCGGCGAGGTCGGCGAAGCGGGTGAATTCCGACTGGAAGGCGAGCTTCACGGTGCCGGTCGGTCCGTGACGCTGCTTGGCGATGATCACGTCGGCCGTGCCCTTCACCTTGTCCATGTGCGCTTCCCATTCCGGGTATTTCGGGTCGGAGATATCGCGGGGCTCTGAGTTCTTCACGTAATACTCTTCGCGGAACACGAAGAGCACGACGTCCGCGTCCTGCTCGATCGAACCCGATTCACGAAGGTCGGAAAGCTGCGGGCGCTTGTCGTCGCGGCTTTCCACGCCACGCGACAGCTGCGAGAGCGCGATGATCGGAACGTTGAGTTCCTTGCCCAGCGCCTTCAGGCCAGTGGTGATCTGGGTGATTTCCTGGACGCGGTTCTCGCCGGATTTGCCGGAGCCGGTCATCAGCTGGATGTAGTCCACCACGAGGCAATCGAGGCCGCGCTGGCGCTTCAGACGGCGGGCGCGAGCCGAGAGCTGGGCGATCGAAATACCACCGGTCTGGTCGATATAAAGCGGCACCTTCTGCATCATCATCGAGCAGGCGACGAGCTTTTCGAAGTCGGCGTCGTTGATGTCACCGCGGCGGATCTTCGAGGAGGAGACTTCCGTCTGCTCGGAAATGATACGCGTGGCCAGCTGTTCGGACGACATTTCGAGCGAGTAGAAGCCGACGACGCCGCCCTGTTTGGCCTTGAACGATCCGTCCGACTGCACTTCGCCTTCGTAGGCAGCGGCGATGTTGTAGGCGATGTTGGTGGCAAGCGAGGTCTTACCCATGCCGGGACGTCCTGCAAGCACGATCAAGTCGGAGCGCTGCAGGCCGCCCATCTTCGCATCTAGCGAATGGATGCCGGTCGAAATGCCGGAGAGGCCGCCGTCGCGTTCCTTGGCAACGGCCGCCATGTCGATCGCCAGCGCCACCGCATCGTTGAACGCCTGGAAGCCGCCGTCGTAGCGGCCGTTTTCGGCAAGTTCGAACAGGCGACGTTCGGTGTCTTCGATCTGCGACTGCGGCGGCATGTCGAGCGGCGCGTCATAGGCGATGTTGACGACATCCTCGCCGATGGTGATCAGCGCGCGCCGCAGCGCCAGATCGTAGATCGCGCGGCCGTAGTCCTCGGCGTTGATGATCGTCACCGCGTTGCTGGCCAGGCTTGCCAGATACTGCGAGACCGTCATGTCACCGACCTTTTCGTCGGCCTTGAGGAAGGTCTTGATCGTCACCGGGTTGGCGATCTTGCCCATGCGGATGATATCGCCCGCAACCTCGAAAATCTTCCGGTGCAAGGGTTCGTAGAGATGCGGCGGCTTCAGAAAGTCCGATACCCGGTAATAGGCATCGTTGTTCATCAGGATCGCGCCGAGAAGTGCCTGCTCGGCTTCGATGTTGTTGGGTGCCTCGCGATAATGCTGCTCCGCTGGAGCAACAGAGGCAATCTTTCGCGCAACGTCGTTCATCTTGATCCGTTCTGTCTTGTTCAGCTTCGGGTTTGCAGCCCGACGGCCCGAAAATCAAGTCCCGAGCGGGCGATGCCGACCGCTGCCTGTCAAAACGCTCCCCGGCATGCCCGTTGTTCGACTTCTCCACAGTGCGAGCGCTTATCTGGCAAAAATCGCTGGCGTGTCTCCCTTGGGACACGCGATGTTTTGGCGGTGGCGAATCGCATTGTTCGTGCAATTTTAGCTTTTTGCGCGGATACTCATATGCGAGCTGTTCTTCTTAGTGCTTGAAAAGCACAAAAAATAGATGTAGGTAGAAAGGATATAATTAGTACACTAACGAAATGGATTGAATTATATGGTCAATCGCGTACTTGGACGTGAACTCATCGAGGATCTCGCCGCCTTTAACCGGAAGCTCAGGGCGGTCTTCGACAAGATTGTCCGGGAACGCAACATGACGCTGCCGCGCGCGCGCGTCTTCTTCACCCTCAACAAGAAAGACGGCATCAATCAGCGTGAGCTCGCCGACAGGCTGGAGCTCGAAACGCCGACGCTGGTCCGTATTCTGGATGCCATGGAAGCGCAGGGCTTCGTCGAGCGCCGCGTCGCAGGCTCCGATCGCCGCGCCAAGGAAATCTACATCACCGAAGCGGGAAAAGTCGTCGCGGGCGAGATCGATGATATCGCGATCAGTGTGCGCGGGCAGGTGATTGCCGGTATTCCCGAAAGCGATTTGAAGACTACCTTGAACACGATACGGGCGATGCAGGCCAACCTGCAGGGCATTCGGGGAGTGTGAGGTAGGCGTGCATGAGCCTCGTCCAGACAGCCAACGATAACGCTGCGCCGAAAGCGGTGGACGAGGCGGCCGAAATGAGCGCGCCGCCCGCTCCGTCACCGCCTGTGCCCGTGCCGATGGCGTCCTGGAAAGTGCCATTCTATATGGCGGCGTCGGTCCTGTTGTTCCTGACGCAGGGCCTCGGCATGAACCTGCTGACGGCCAATATCTATCAGCTCCAGGGATCGTTCTCGGCCACGACGGCGGAAGTCTCCTGGTTGTCGGCAGCCTACATGGCGCCCTATGCCAGCCTGTCGATCGCGCTGTTCAAGATCCGCACGCAATACGGCCTTCGCCGCTTCGCCGAGTTCAGCATTATCTGCTTCGTTGTCGCCGCTGTCCTCAACCTGTTCGTCACCGATCTGCACTCGGCGATCGTCGTGAGAGCCATCAGCGGCATGGCGGCCGCACCGCTGTCGACGTTGGGCTTCCTCTACATGCTGGAGGCCTTTCCGCCGGAAAAGAAGCTGACGACAGGCATCAGCCTTGCGCTCATGTGCACGCTGTTCGCCGCGCCCGTCGCGCGCATCATCTCGCCCTCGCTTCTCGATTTCGGCGGCTATCATGCGCTCTACACGTTGGAGATGGGCCTGGCGTTGATCGCCTATGCCATCATCTACACCATGCCGCTGACATCGCCGCCGCGCGCCGTCGTTATCCAGAGGTTGGATATCCTGAGCTATTTGCTGCTTGCGGTCGGCTTCGGCTGTCTCGCGGTGGTGTTGACGCTCGGGCGCCTCTATTGGTGGTTCGAGGCCGACTGGATAGGCGTTCTGCTCGCCGTTGCGGTTGGATGCCTCGCGCTGGTGCTCGTTATCGAGCTGCCGCGCGCCAATCCGATGCTCGACATCCGCTGGCTTTTCTCCGGCCCCAATCTGCGCATGGCGGGCGTCCTGCTGCTGTTTCGCTTCGTCTCCTCCGAGCAGTCGTCGACGGCCGCTAATTTCTACCAGCAGCTCGGTCTTCTCAATGATCAGACGATCACGCTCTACGTCATCATCCTGATTGCCTCGGTGGTCGGCGGCCTGTTCTGCGCGATGCTGATGACGACGCGTTATGTCGGCACGGCGCATTTCCTGTCGCTCGTGCTGATCGCCGCCGGCGCCTATATGGACAGCCAGTCGACCAGCCTGACACGGCCGGAGCAGATGTATCTGAGCCAGGCGATGGTCGCCGGCGGAGCGGCGCTGTTCCTGCCGCCGGTGATGGCGGCCGGGTTCAAGGCTGCCATCGCTCGGGGCCTTCCGTTCATCGTCAATTTCCTGGCGATCTTTCTGTTCACGCAGAGCATCGGCTCGCTGTTCGCCTCCGCCATGCTCGGCACCTTCGTAACGATCCGCGAGAAGTTTCACTCCAACGTGCTGGTCGAGCACATCCTGTTGCAGGATCCGCAGGTGGCCCAGCGGGTGTCTCAGCTCTCGGCGTCCTACGGCAAGGTCATTACCGACAAGGTGCTGCTCAACGCGGAAGGAGTAGCGCTGCTCGCCCAGCAGGTTTCGCGTGAATCCTACACGCTTGCCTACAACGATACGTTCCTCGTCATCTGTCTCGCCTCCGTCCTCGGGCTCGCTACCATGATTTTGCATCAGGCATATCGATACCTGCTTGGACGGGAGACGGATCAGGCCGCTGCTCTTCAATCATGATCATGAGTCCCCCGAATGATGAAATTCTTCCGGTCCCCGACAAGCATCATCGCCCTTCTGGCCGGCATCGCTGGCGTTCTGCTGGTGCTCTATGCCTGGCGCCTGCCGCCCTTCGTCACCTCAATCGAGACGACCGACAATGCCTATGTCAGGGGCTACGTCACGATCATGAGCCCGCAGGTCAGCGGCTATGTCGTCGATGTCCCCGTCAAGGACTACGACCTGGTGAAGCAGGGGCAGGTGCTGGTGAAGATCGACGACCGCATCTACGCGCAGAAACTCGCCCAGGCCCGTGCCGCTCTCGACGGCCAGAAGGCGTCGTTGGAAAACTCCCGCCAGTCGGAGCTTTCCGCCAAGGCCACGATCGCCTCCAGCCAGGCGCAGATCGACAGCGCCAACGCCGCGCTGAAGCGCGCCCAGCTTGCGTGGGATCGCGTCAACAATCTGAACGACCGAGGTATCGCCTCGGCGAGCGAATCCGAACAGGCGCAGGCGACACTGGAGCAGGCGAAGGCCGCGCTCAACCAGGCCCAGGCCGCTCTGGAGGTCTCCAAGCAGAGCCTTGCGACCATCATCGTCAATCGCTCTCTGCTTGAGGCCAATGTGGCAAGCGCCGAGGCGACTGTGCATCTGGCGGAGATCGACCTCCAGAACACAGCGATCGTCGCGCCGCGCGACGGGCATCTGGGGGAGGTGGGTGTCCGGCTCGGGCAATATGTGACGGCGGGCACGCAGTTGATGGCGGTCGTCCCGCAGGACGTCTGGGTCGTCGCCAACTTCAAGGAGACGCAGCTCGAGGGTATGCAGGTCGGCCAGCCCGTATCGATTGTCGTGGACGCGCTGGGAAGGCAGCGTCTCAACGGCCGGATCGAGCGCTTCTCGCCGGCGGCGGGCTCCGAATTCTCGATCATCAAGGCCGACAACGCGACCGGCAATTTCGTCAAGATCGCCCAGCGCGTCGGCGTCCGTATCAGCATCGATCCGGATCAGCCGCTGGCGAAGGACTTGGCGCCCGGATTGTCTGTTGTCGTCCACGTCGACAAGAGCGCCGAGCCGGCAAAGCTCGCAGCCAACTAGACAGCAAAAAGCCGGGCGCAAGGCCCGGCTTTCGCATTCGGGAGATTGCTCTCCTGAACCTTATTCGTCTTCGGCGTTGCCGTCGGCTTCCGGATCGAAGAAGTCTTCCGGACGCAGAGCGTCTTCATCAACGCCGTAGATGGCGTCGACAGACGTCAGGGTTTCGCCGGCCTTCTGGCGCTCGGCTTCTTCAGCGGAACGGGCAACGTTCAGTTCAACCTTGATTTCGACTTCGGCATGCAGCTGCAGCTCGACCTGGTGCAGGCCGATTGCCTTGATCGGGGTGTTCAGGTGAACCTGGTTGCGGCCGATGTTGAAGCCTTCGGCAGCGAGGATTTCGACAACGTCACGAGCAGCGACGGAGCCGTACAGCTGGCCGGTTTCGCCAGCCGAGCGAACGACGATGAAGGACTTGCCTTCGAGCGAGTCGGCAACGGTCTGTGCTTCGGACTTGCGCTCGAGGTTACGAGCTTCGAGCGTTGCACGCTCGGACTCGAAACGCTTCTTGTTGGCTTCGTTGGAACGAAGAGCCTTGCCGAGCGGCAGGAGGTAGTTACGAGCAAAGCCGTCGCGAACCTTTACGGTTTCGCCCATCTGGCCGAGCTTGGAGATACGTTCGAGAAGAATGACGTCCATGTTAGAGTTCCTTTCGTGTCTTAGATGTTCGAATCTGTCTGTTTGGGGGCATCAGCATCCTTGTTGGGGGTGAGTGCGATGGCCTTGCGGGTATCGCTGAGCCCCACCACGAGGATGAAAAGGGCTGGCACCATCAACATGAGCGATGCCAGGTAGCAGAGGATGAGCGCCGGCAGGCGCCAATCCTTGCCGCGCGTGCGGAAATGCAGCGCGGCAAAACCGGAGAGCAGGAAGCCGGCGCCGAAGGTGCCGACGAGGGTCGCGCCGATCATGGCCGGAATGCCGCCGAAGAAGGTGGCGGCGAGACCGACGAGAAAGACGAAGATCGAGTTGCGGTTCATCCGAAGCGCCGAGGGAATGTCCTCGCGCGGACGAAGGCCACGGCCGGATGAGCTGACAATGCGTGTCGCAACGTAATAGGCGGCAAACAGCATGACGACCCACATGCCGCCCTGGATGGCCGGCAGGAGCAGCAGAACGAGCGCTTTAGTCTGCGCCGTCGTCGCTGCGTCAGGTGCGAAATCGGACTGCTGCTGAGAGACCGAATTGAACAGCACGTCGACCAGGCGGTCGATGAGTTCCGGGCCGTAGCCGATCATCACGCCGACGACGATCACGGCAATCGTCACCAGTGCGCAGAGATGCAGCAGGATGTCGGAGAGCGGATACCAGGCCATCAGGTGGTCGGGGCCGCCGAGCTCGGAGGCCGGGCGGGCGAGGTTCGCGAGATGGCTGAGCCAGCCTGCGGGCAAGAGCGTGACGAGCGTCATCATCAGCGCGAAGGACGGTGAGATGGCGATGGCGCCGACAACCGCGGCGGTGACGACGGCCGAGATCGCGGCCATGTTGCCCCAGCCGAGGCCGACGAGAAGAATAGGGAGTGCGGAAGCAGCATAAAGAACGGCGCTGAACGACGGCTGCATGCTTGCGCCGAGCACCAGAAGTGCGGCGGTCAATCCGGCGAGCGCGCCGATGCCTAGCGTTTTTGCGTTCAGTTTGTTCACGGTCGCTGTCCTGCTTCATCAAGCAGTTAGAGGGTTCTTCTGAATCAGTTTCAGAGAGGCCTCAACATGGGTTTTAAGAGTTCCGATCCGCGCCCATCGCGGAAGGGAGAAGGGAAGGCATTGCTGCCTTCCCTCGATTTGGTCTCGTCAGCTGATCAAGCGACGACGTACGGCAGCAGGCCGAGGAAACGAGCGCGCTTGATCGCCTGAGCGAGTTCGCGCTGCTTCTTCTGCGAAACAGCCGTGATACGGGAAGGAACGATCTTGCCGCGCTCGGAAATGTAGCGCTGCAGGAGACGAACGTCCTTATAGTCGATGCGCGGAGCGTTTGCGCCGGAGAACGGGCAAGTCTTGCGACGACGGTGGAACGGACGACGTACCGGTGCGGAGGAAGATTCAGACATTCTCAGTTCTCCTTATGCACGGTCTTCGCGCGGAGCGCGATCGGGACGCGGGCCACGCTGGAAGTCGCCATCACGACGCGGCGGACGATCGCCGAATTCGCGACGCGGGCCACGGTCGGCGCCATCACGCGGGCCGCGGTCGTCGCGGTCGCGCTTCTGCATCATGGCAGACGGGCCTTCTTCGTGAGCTTCAACAGCGATGGTCATGTAGCGAAGGACGTCTTCGCTGATGCGCATCTGACGTTCCATTTCCTGCACGGCAGCAGCCGGGGCGTCGATGTCGACGAGAACGTAGTGAGCCTTGCGGTTCTTCTTGATGCGGTAGGTCAGGGACTTGAGGCCCCAGTTTTCTACGCGCCCGACCTTACCGCCGTTAGCTTCGATAACACCCTTGTACTGTTCTACGAGGGCTTCTACCTGCTGAGCGGAAATATCCTGTCGGGCAAGGAATACATGTTCATAAAGAGCCATGACAGCTTTGCCTTTCTTGCGTTTATTCAACCCGATATTCGGCGGCTAAGCCTCAACGACTGCTCCTGATTGGGTAGACCCAGGCAAGAAAAGCGTTCCGAGACGGTCGAGAGCGGAGACACGGGAGGCTGGAACGCTTCCGTTCCGAACGATTTCCCGTGGGAAACCGGCCCTCCGTTCAGCCACCAGCCAGAAGACCGGGTTTTGCGAACAGGGCGGCTTATACGGATTTCTGACGAAAACGCAAGGCCGCCCCGGAAAACATATCGCCACTGTCGAAAAGCGGGTTTACCGCGGCGGTTGCGACAGGAAGAAGTCGGCCATGTAGCGGCTGGCGTCGACTTGCCTGCTTGTCCAGCCAACGAACCGAGGTCGTGCATATTGCACACCACCCGGCCACGTGTGGCCACCGCCGATAACTGTCAGCATTTCCACGGCACCTGATGGCCCACATCCCCTGTATCGCGTGGCGATGACGCGCGTGCGATCGAGGCGCGCGACTGGAGGCAAGGGCGCCGCTGCCGTCGGCTGGGCGCATCCACCGTTTCTGGCCCAGAAAGCGGCCGTGTCGCGCGCCGACAAGACCTTGCCGCCTTCGCCCGCGCCGCCGAAGTCGGCGACATCACCGCCGTTGAACGGCACGATCGGATCCGCAGTGCCGTCGATCTGCAATACGGCAACAGGTCGTTCAGGGCGGCATTTAGCGGCCATGTCGTTTGGCAGGGTCCCAGCGACCGGCGCGATCGCGGTGATGCGTCCAGACAGCTCGCAACCGAGCCGTTCGGCAAAGAGTGCGCCGTTCGAAATGCCTGTCGCGTAGATACGCTTGCTGTCGATGCCATAGCTCTGCTGAAGCTGATCGATCAGCGCCGATACGAAGCCGACGTCGTTCTGAGGATTTCGGATGGTTGAACGACCGTCGTTCCAGTGCTTGTCGATACCATCAGGGTAGGCGACGATGAAGCGTCGGCTATCGGCGACGGCGTCGAGATGGCTGATCCGCCGCATGGCTCGTCCCTGCTGCCCGCCGCCGTGAAAGGCAAGCACCACCGGGAAGCCTCCCGGCGGGCGCGGGCCGTCAGGTACATGAAGGGTGAAGGTGCGGATGGTGCCGCCAACGGTCACCTGACCGGATGGGTCTGCCGCCGAGGCGACGGACGCGACAGCGACGCAGGCAAGAAGCGCGGCCGATGCGAGAATGATCCGGTGGATGAAGTGACTGTAAAGCGATCCAATCATTTGAGTTTCCATGAAATATTGAAAATAGATGCAATATGAATGACCCCAGCTCGAGTTACCGTTGCTGTGACCATCGCCGCTGGGCAAAAACGAATTGAGCCGCCATTGCGAGTGAACAATGACGGCTCCTGTCAAATTTAGGTGATTGCCGGATTCACGCCATGCGGCTGCGACGACCCAAAGAATCAGATCGGCATGGGGTACTGGCGGTGCACATTCTCGATCTCGCCGAGAACCTCGCCCGAAAGCTTGACGCCCGCGGCACCGATATCCGTTTCGAGTTGCTTCATCGTCGTCGCACCGATGATGACCGAGGTCATAAAGCGGCGCGTGAGGCAGAAGGCGATTGCCATCGCGGATGGATCGATGCCGTGCTTCGCCGCGATCTCGAGGTAGGCCTTTGTCGGCGCTTCCTGCAGCGGCTGCAAGCGTCCGCCAATGTCGCCGTTGATCGAGCCGCGCGAGCCCTCGGGCTTGGCGCCGCCAACATACTTGCCGCTCAAGATTCCGCCCGCCAGCGGCGAATAGGCGAGCAGGCCGACGTCTTCATGATGCGACATCTCCGCCATGTCGAGATCGTAGTGACGATATAGCAGATTGTACTCGTTCTGGATCGTCGCGACACGCGGCAGGCCGCGCTGCTCGGAGAGCGTCAGATACTTCTGCGTGCCCCAGGTCGTCTCGTTGGAGAGGCCGATCGCGCGAACCTTTCCTTCCTTCACCAGTTCTCCCGTCGTTTCCAGGATGTCATTGATGTTGGCGAGCGCCTTGGCGCGATCCTGCTTGTAGGGATCGTAATGCCAGTTCTGGCGGAAGTGGAAATGTCCACGGCTCGGCCAGTGAATCTGGTAGAGGTCGACATAGTCGGTCTTCAACCGCTTCAGGCTGGCTTCGATGGCAAGGCGAATGTTCTTGGCGTCGGCGCCTTCGCCGCCGCGGATATAGGCTCGCCCCGGTCCGGCGACCTTGGTGGCGAGAACGATGTCCTTGCGTTTGCCGGTTTTCTGAAACCAGGTGCCGATGTAATCCTCGGTCAAGCCCTGAGTTTCGGGGCCGACGGGTGTGGTCGGATAGAGCTCGGCGGTGTCGAAGAAGTTGACGCCCTGCTCGAAGGCGTAATCCATCTGCGCATGCGCTTCCGCCTCGGTATTCTGCGTGCCCCAGGTCATGGTGCCAAGGCAGATTTCGGACACCGAAATATCGGTGCGGCCAAGTTTCTTATGCTTCATTGGGGAGCCTTAATCGTGATCTTGAAAGAATGAGGTCTTGGAAGGACGGCGCGAATTTAGGCCGGAATTGAGCAAGCGCAAGAGCAAAAGTGCGGCTTTGTTGCAGTCGCGAAAGCCTTGGAACGCAGGCCTCCGGCACTTGACTCTCGGGGAAAGAATGTCAATTGGAGGCGAAATGACCGCGGGTCCATATAAAAAGGACATAGGATGACCATCGCTTTCACGTTCCCTGGCCAGGGCAGTCAGGCCGTCGGCATGGGCAAGGATCTTGCCGAGAATTTCGCCGAAGCGCGCGCCGTTTTTGCAGAGGTCGATGACGCTCTTGGCGAGAAGCTGTCCGAGACCATGTTCAACGGTCCTGAGGAAACGCTGACGCTGACCGCCAATGCGCAGCCGGCGCTGATGGCCGTGTCGATGGCCGTCATCCGCGTGCTCGAAGCCAAGGGCGTCGATCTCAAAGCCAAGGTCTCCTACGTCGCCGGCCACTCGCTCGGTGAATACTCCGCTCTCTGTGCCGCCGGCATGTTCTCGATCGCCGATACAGCGCGCCTCCTGCGCATCCGTGGCAATGCGATGCAGGCGGCCGTCCCTGTTGGCGTCGGCGCCATGGCCGCCATCATCGGCCTGGAACATGCCGACGTGATCGCCGTCTGCGAGGAAGCCTCGGCTCTCGGCGCCTGCCAGATCGCCAACGACAATGGCGGCGGCCAGATCGTGATTTCGGGTGAGAAGGCGCCGGTCGAAAAGGCTGCTGCTCTCGCCACCGAGAAGGGCGCCAAGCGCGCCATCCTGCTGCCGGTCTCCGCACCCTTCCATTCCGCGCTGATGGCGCCGGCCGCCGATGCGATGCGCGAAGCGCTCGCAGGTGTGGCGAAGTCGAACCCGGTCGTGCCCGTCATCGCAAACGTGCGCGCCGCGCCCGTCACCGACGCCGAGGAAATTGCCAAGCTGCTCGTCGAACAGGTCACCGGCCAGGTTCGCTGGCGCGAGACGGTCGAGTGGTTCGCAGCAAACGGCGTAACGACGCTTTACGAACTCGGCGCCGGCAAGGTCCTGACTGGCCTCGCGCGCCGCATCGACAAGACCGTCAATGGTATCTCGGTGAATACACCGGCTGATATCGATGCGGCCGTCGCAGCCCTCATGGCCTGATTGATTTAACGATTACAAGGAACGCTTCCATGCTCGATCTTTCCGGCCGCAAGGCTCTCGTGACCGGTGCCTCCGGCGGCATCGGCGAAGAAATCGCCCGTATTCTCCACAAGCAGGGCGCCATCGTCGGCCTGCACGGCACCCGCGTCGAAAAGCTTGAGGCGCTGGCCAATGAGCTTGGCGACCGCGTCAAGATCTTCCCGGCGAACCTCGCCGATCGCGACGAAGTCAAGGCGCTCGGTGTCAAGGCCGAAGCCGATCTCGACGGCGTGGATATTCTGGTCAACAACGCCGGCATCACCAAGGACGGCCTCTTCGTACGCATGAGCGACGAGGACTGGGACAACGTCATCGAAGTGAACCTGACGTCGATGTTCCGACTGACGCGTGAGCTGACGCATCCGATGATGCGCCGCCGCTACGGCCGTATCATCAACATCACCTCGATCGTTGGCGTCACCGGCAATCCGGGCCAGGCAAACTATTGCGCTTCCAAGGCCGGCATGATCGGCTTCACCAAGTCGCTTGCGCAGGAGATTGCGACCCGCAACGTGACGGTCAACTGCGTGGCGCCGGGCTTCATCGAAAGCGCGATGACGGGCAAGCTGAACGACAAGCAGAAGGACGCGATCATGGGTGCGATCCCGATGAAGCGCATGGGCACTGGTGCCGAAGTGGCCTCCGCGGTTGCTTACCTGGCTTCGTCGGAAGCGGCCTACATGACGGGCCAGACTTTGCATGTAAATGGCGGCATGGCCATGATCTGAAACGGAAAACTGGCTTTCGGGCCGTTTTTCCCCGCAATAGCCTGTTCACCAACGCTATGGGGTTGATTTTCTGGCTTTGCGGCAGACATAAACCGTGTTAATCGGGCCATGACTGTGAACAGTCTCCCGAGAAAGAAGACGGACCGGCGGGCTTTCCAAGCAAGCCTGGGACATCTCTGGTAGCCGGGTTCAACGAGTTTGCCGAAGGTGGCTTTAGGGCGCCGCAGGCTGAAACAGGGTAGGGTGCCATAAAGGCATTCTGATCAGGATTATAAGGTCGAGGAAACCGACATGAGCGATATCGCAGAACGCGTAAAGAAAATTGTTATTGATCACCTTGGCGTCGATGCCGACAAGGTTGTCGAAGGCGCGAGCTTTATCGACGATCTGGGCGCTGACTCGCTCGACACCGTCGAACTGGTCATGGCGTTCGAAGAAGAATTCGGCGTTGAAATTCCGGACGACGCTGCAGACTCGATCCTGACGGTCGGCGATGCTGTCAAGTTCATTGAAAAGGCACAGGCATAATCCTGTGCATTTGAGAAGGGCGGACCTCGGAGTCCGCCCTTTTTATTTCTGGCAAGTTTTCCAGAGAACTGAGAATTCGGGGGAATGCAGTCGATGAGACGCGTTGTTATCACTGGTACCGGCATGGTATCGCCCTTGGGATGCGGAACTGAGGTTACGTGGGCCCGCTTGCTTGCAGGCCAGAACGGCGCACGCCTCGTCACCGAATTTGAAGTCGAAGATCTTCCCGCGAAAATTGCCTGCCGCATCCCCGTCGGCGACGGCACGAACGGTACGTTCAATGCCGACGACTGGATGGAGCCCAAGGAACAGCGCAAGGTCGATCCCTTCATCATCTACGGCATGGCCGCCGCCGATATGGCGCTGAACGATGCCAACTGGCATCCGGAAACCGATGAAGACCAGATTTCCACCGGTGTCCTGATCGGCTCCGGCATCGGCGGCATCGAAGGCATTGTCGAGGCGGGCTATACGCTGCGTGACAAGGGCCCACGCCGCATTTCACCATTCTTCATTCCCGGCCGTCTGATCAATCTCGTATCCGGCCAGGTATCTATCCGCCACAAGCTGCGCGGCCCGAATCATTCCGTCGTCACCGCCTGCTCGACCGGCGCGCACGCCATCGGCGATGCTGCCCGTCTGATCGCTTTCGGCGATGCGGATGTCATGGTTGCCGGCGGCACGGAATCGCCGGTCAGCCGCATTTCGCTCGCGGGCTTCGCCGCCTGCAAGGCGCTGTCCACCCAGCACAACGACGACCCGACCAAGGCCTCGCGTCCCTACGACAAGGACCGTGACGGCTTCGTCATGGGCGAGGGCGCCGGTATCGTTGTCCTGGAAGAACTGGAACACGCCAAGGCGCGCGGCGCCCGCATTTACGCGGAAGTCGTCGGCTACGGCCTCTCGGGCGACGCCTACCACATCACCGCGCCGTCGGAAGACGGCGAGGGCGCCGGCCGCTGCATGGCTGCCGCACTCAAACGTGCCGGCCTGACGCCTGCCGATGTTGACTACATCAATGCGCACGGCACATCGACGATGGCCGACACGATCGAACTCGGTGCCGTCGAGCGCCTGGTCGGTAACGCCGCGTCGAAGATTTCGATGTCTTCGACCAAGTCGGCCACCGGCCACCTCTTGGGCGCCGCCGGCGCCATCGAAGCGATTTTCGCGACGCTTGCGATCCGCGACAACATCGCACCTCCCACGCTCAACCTCGACAATCCCGAGCGTGAGACCGCCATCGACCTCGTTCCGCACAAGGCGCGCGAACGGGAAATTAATGTAGCCCTGTCGAATTCTTTCGGATTCGGCGGTACCAATGCATCGCTGGTGCTTCGCCGCTACGTCGCTTGATTCCAGGCATTGACGTTCTGGCGAGAAAAGGGCGGGGCCGCGTGTGCCGCCCTCTACCTGCATTTTGCCGTATTGCTTCGCAAGAAGCAGCATATGGGCCAGATTTAGAGGATTGCCGGTGAACGACACGAACCAGAGCAACGACACGATTGGCCAGCACGACCAGTCCGCGCAAAAAGGGCCGATCATTCCGAAATCGCCCAACGAAGCGCTGCGTCCGGAACGTGTGCCGGAGCCGCCGAAGCGTTCCAAGAAGGCTAGAAGCCAGGTCGTTATCTTCCTCAACTTCGTGATGACGCTGGTCGTGCTCGGCTGCGCGGCCGCAATCGCCGTTTTCTATTACGCAGTCTCCGCCTACCAGAACCCCGGCCCGCTTGAGACGAACAGCAATTTCATCGTGCGCAATGGCGCCGGTATCTCCGAGATCGCCACGAGCCTCGAGCGCAACAACATCATCACCGATGCCCGTGTGTTCCGCTACCTCACGGCGACCCACCTGGATGAAGGCGAGAGCCTGAAGGCCGGCGAATACGAGATCAAGGCGCGGGCTTCCATGAACGACATCATGGAGCTTCTGAAATCCGGCAAGTCGATCCTCTATTCCGTCTCCTTCCCTGAAGGCCTGACCGTGCGGCAGATGTTCAACCGCATGAATGAGGATACCGTGCTGGAAGGCGATCTGCCGACGGCGCTTCCGGCCGAGGGCAGCTTGCGCCCTGACACCTACAAGTTCTCGCGCGGCACCAAGCGCGCCGAAATCGTCGATCAGATGGCTGCCGCACAGCAGAAGCTCGTCGACCAGATTTGGGAAAAGCGTGATCCCTCCGTCGCCCTGAAGTCCAAGGAAGAGTTCGTGACGCTCGCCTCGATCGTGGAAAAGGAAACCGGCGTTCCCGATGAGCGCGCGCATGTCGCGTCGGTATTCCTGAACCGCCTCGGCAAGGGCATGCGCCTGCAGTCGGATCCGACAATCATCTATGGTCTGTTCGGTGGCGACGGAAAGCCGGCGGATCGGCCGATCTACCAGTCGGACCTGAAGAAGGACACGCCCTTCAACACCTACATCATCAAGGGACTTCCGCCGAGCCCGATCGCCAACCCCGGTCGCGATGCGCTCGAGGCGGTTGCCAATCCCTGGAAGACGCAGGATCTCTATTTTGTAGCCGATGGCACCGGTGGCCATGTTTTCGCAGCGACGCTCGAAGACCACAACGCGAACGTGAAGCGCTGGCGCAAGATCGAGGCGGACAAGGGTGCAGACCCGAACATCGCCGTCGACGGCCAGCCGGCCGATGCGCAGGCACAGACCGAGGCACCGGCGCCCACGCCCAAGAAGAAAAAGACCAACTGATTTCGGAGGCTCGCATGGCTTTGCAGTCCATGACCGGTTTTGCGCGGCACGAGGGAACGACTGGCCGCTGGCGCTGGGCGTGGGAATTGCGCTCGGTCAACGGCAAGGGGCTCGACGTTCGGCTGCGCCTGCCGCCAGGCCTGGAGCGTCTGGAAAACGACGTCCGCCGCCTCGCTGGCGAGCGTTTCAGCCGCGGTAACATGCAGGCCTCGCTTTCGGTCTCTGCAGGCGAAAACCGTTTCGAGACGGTGCTGAACCAGGAAGCCCTGTCGGCCGTCCTTGCCTTGCGCGATCAGCTTGGCGGCATCATCGACCCGGCGCCGCTGCAGCTGGATACGCTGCTTGCAATCCGGGGGATCATCGAGTTCCGCGAGACCGAAGACAGCGCGGAAGCGCTGGCCGCCCGTGACGCCGATGTGATGACCGGCCTGACGACCGCACTTTCCGAACTCGCGAAAATGCGCGAGCATGAAGGCGCAGCGCTGGCTCGGATACTCCTGGATCACGTATCGACGATCGAGCGCCTTACACTTGCGATCGAACAGGATCCGTCCCGTTCTCCCCAGGAGATCGCCGCGCGTCTTTCCGCGCAGGTGGCTCTGCTCATGGATGGCTCGGGACGGTTGGACCGCGACCGGCTGCATGCCGAGGCCGCACTTCTCGCTACCAAGGCGGATCTTCGCGAGGAGATCGATCGGCTGAAGGCGCATGTCGCGGCCGCCAGGGAGCTGCTGGCCAAGGGTGGACCCGTCGGCCGCAAGCTGGATTTCCTTGCACAAGAATTTAACCGAGAATCGAATACCATCTGTTCGAAGTCAAATGCCGCGGCCGTGACTGCCGCCGGCATAGAACTGAAGGTCGTCATCGACCAGTTCCGCGAGCAGGTCCAGAATCTGGAGTAGAAAATGAGCCCGGTCGAGTCGAGCATACCCACCAAAATCGCCCGCCGCGGGCTGATGCTTGTCCTGTCCTCGCCTTCAGGCGCGGGCAAGTCGACGATCGCCGGCAACCTGCTGCGTGACGACCACAGCCTGGAAATTTCCGTCAGCGTCACGACGCGGGCCAAGCGGCCCAGTGAGATCGCCGGCAAGCACTACCATTTCATCAGCGTCCCGCAGTTCGAAAGAATGCGCGATGCCGGCGACCTACTCGAATGGGCGGAAGTCCACGGCAATTTCTACGGCACGCCGCGCGAGCCGGTGGAAGCCGCCATGGCCGAAGGCCGCGACATGCTGTTCGATATCGACTGGCAGGGCGCGCTGCAGCTTCAGGAGAAGATGAAGGCCGATATCGTCTCCATCTTCGTGCTGCCGCCCACCATGACCGAGCTGCAGTCGCGCCTGCACCGCCGTGCCGAGGATTCGGAAGAGGTCATTCGCACGCGGCTTCTGAATTCGCGCGCCGAGATCGAGCGCTGGCGTGAGTATGACTATGTGATCGTCAATGACGATCTGGATGAGGCTTTCCGAAATGTCAGCTGCATTGTCAATGCCGAGCGCGTCCGCCGCGACCGTCGCCACGGCCTGTTCGACTTCGTCAACAACCTGCTGACCGAAGAGCCCAAGCTTTAATTTCAGGCTAGCCTACAGGCAGTTCGCCAATCGAACGAACTCGGCGACCGAAAGCGTTTCGGCGCGACGCTGCGGGTCGATCTCGGCTCTAGCGAGCAGTGCCTCGCCACCGACTGGCTTCAGGCTCTGGCGCAGCATCTTGCGACGCTGACCGAAGGCCGCATGCGTCACCTTCTCGAGCTTGTCGATGGAGCAGGGCAACGGGTTCTCGTTAGGCGTCAGATGGACGACGGTGGACGTGACCTTGGGCGGCGGCGTGAATGCCTGCGGGGAGATGTCGAAGGCCATGTGCGCCGACGTACGCCAGCCGCACAGCACGCCGAGTCGCCCATAGTGATCGTCGTCCTCAGTGGCAACGATCCGCTCGCCCACTTCCTTCTGAAACATCAGCGTCAGCGATTGCCAGAACGGCGGCCACTCTCTCGGCAGCAGCCAGTTTACGAGCAACTGCGTCCCGACATTGTAGGGGAGGTTGGCGATGATCTTCACCGGCCGGCCATCCGCCAGCGTCTCGAAATCCGTCTTCAGCGCATCGCCCTCGATCACGTCGAGGCGGCCCGGATAGTGGTCGGATATCTCCGCCAGCGCCGGCAGGCAGCGGGGATCGCGCTCTACGGCGATGACCTTCTCGGCACCCAGCGCCAGAATGGCGCGGGTCAGGCCACCCGGTCCCGGGCCGACTTCGAACACGGTAACGCCTTCGAGCGAGCCCGCGGTGCGCGCAACCTTCTGGGTGAGGTTGAGATCCAGCAGGAAGTTCTGGCCGAGCGCCTTGCGGGCGTCGAGCCCGTGGCGCTGGATGACGTCACGAAGCGGTGGCAGGCCGTCGAGTGCGGCCATCAGTGATTGCCTTCGAGCGTGCGGCCAAGCTGGCCGGCAAGCTTCAGCGCCGCCACGAGGCTGCTCTCGCGCGCGATGCCCTTGCCGGCTATACCGAACGCCGTCCCGTGATCCGGGGACGTTCTGACAAAGGGCAGGCCGAGCGTGACGTTGACGGAATCGTCGAAGCCGAGCGCCTTGGCGGGGATCAACGCCTGATCGTGATACATGCAGATCGCCACGTCGTAGCGCGTCCGCGCTTCGTCGTGGAACATCGTATCGGCAGGCAGCGGGCCGATCGCGTCGATACCTTGTGCCCGCAACGCCTGGACGGCGGGATGAATGATGGCTTCTTCTTCGCTGCCTATCGCTCCGCCTTCACCCGCATGCGGATTGAGGCCGGCGACGGCGAGACGCGGCTGCGCGATGCCGAAGCGACGCTTGAGGTCAGCATCGGCGATACGGCAGGTTTCGATGATGATGTCAGGCGTCAGCGCCGCCGGCACATCCTTGATCGGAATATGGATCGTCACCGGGATGGCGCGCAGCTTCGGTCCGGCAAGCATCATGACTGGTGTCATCGAGCGGCCTGTCGCTTTCGCTGCGAGGTCGGCGAGAAACTCGGTGTGTCCGGGGAAGGGGAAGCCAGCCTCGTAAAGTACGGACTTGGCAATCGGGTTCGTCACGACGGCAAGTGCTTCGCCGGCCATCGTCAAGGCGACGGCCTTCTCGATGGCGGCAATCGTTCCCTTGGCGGTCGCCACATGCGGCTCGCCCACCGCGACTTCGACGCCGGCCGGCACCGCCAGAACGGGCAGGGCATCGGCGAAGATGTCGCTGGCATTGGCAAAGGCCGTCTCGCGCACGGGAACGGTGAGGTCGAGAAGCCGTGCACGCACCGCCAGCACATCGGGATCGCCGATGAAGACGAACGGCGGCAAGCCCAGCTCCCTGCGCTGCAGCCACGCCATGAGCGTGATATCGGGGCCGATACCTGCGGGATCACCCTGGGTGAGCGCGAGGGGACGCGAGAACGGAATGGTCATGTTACCTCAGGGCCGCGAAATCTGCGCCTTCTTTTCGAGATCCGCGAGATACTTCTTGGCGTTCTCGTTTTCCGGCGGGGCGTTCTTGCCAGCCTTGGACTTGTCGAGGTCTTCCTGGCGGAAGATCATCTCGGCTGCCTGGTCGTCGGAAACCTGACGCTGGCTGCAAATGGCGAGATACTCGACGCCGCGGTCGGTGACGCGGGTTGCGGTCGTATTTCCTTTGGCCGCCTCGACGAGAGGCTTCCACTCGGCCGGCAGTTCAGGGCCCATCACGCGCCCGAGGTCTCTGACCGAAACGTCGCGCATCGTCGCGGCGAAAACCTTCGCCTGCTCGCAGCCCGGATACTTGGAGCGCGATGCCTCGGCTTCGCTCTTGCGTTTGCCGACGATACCCTTCTTGCTGGCTGGGACCACGAAGATCATCTGCTGCAGGATATACTCGGTCGCTTCCGGCTTCTGCTTGTTGTTCTGCATCATGCGCGCAACGAGGTCAGCATTGGACATGCGCGAGCTGGAACCGTAACGGGCGTTGACCAGACGTGGCCAGCTCATCTGCACAGCGATGAACGCCTTGAAGTGCTCGACGCCGACGCCGGCCTGGTTGAGAATCTGTGCCATCTGATCCGTGCTTAGCTTGTTTCCGCTGGCAAACCGGGCGAACGACGCATCGACGTCGTCCTTGGAAACCGACATGCGCACCCGGGCGATTTCCTGCTGCTTAAGGGTCTGCTCGACGAGCTGCTGCTCGGCCGACGACGCATCCGCTTTCTGATGCTGCAGCCGCAGGAACGCCTGCCGCTTGGCGACGTCGCCGCTCGTGATCGCCGTCCCGTTGACGACAACCCGGACTTCACTTGCCGCGAATGCAACGCTGCCGGTTGGCACGACCAAAGCGGTCATCATCGCAAAGCCGATGCCGGCGACCATCGTTCTCGCGGTTTTGCTGATGCCAATCATCTGTGGTCCCTTCCCATTCACGACACGCGAAGAAAAACGCGCCGCATATACCTTATCGAGACAAATGGGCATCGCCGCTTAAGCTCTGCCCTGGTTAATAATCTGCGACAATGTCCTGCACAGCCTTACGGCGAAAGAAAGGCTCCTTTCTTTCGCCGTGTCAGGCCAAGGTTAATCAGTTGTTGTAAATATTCTTGTTGGGATCGTCGAAGCTGCCGTAGTTGATGTCGCCCAAGGTGCGGAAGGTCAGCTTTGCGCCAATGCTCCAGTCGCTTGCGGATTCATCGCTGATATCGCGCTTGTCCGTGTATGCGATCGTGAAGATGGTGCACTCGTCCTCATACGTCAGGCCGATCATCTTCTTGCTGACGACATCGTTGTTCAGATCCCAGGCAACGCCGCCGAAGACGGACCAGTAATCCTTGAACTTGACGGTCGCCTTCGCCTGCACTTCATCGTTGTCATCGGCAAGGCCGTATTCCGGCTGCGACGAGATGTGCGTGTAAAGCAACTGGCTCTGGAAGTTGTCGGTCTGGAAGCCGGCCGTCAGGTCGCCGCGATTCAGCCCGAGATCCTTGTGATCAAGGCGGTAAGATGCCGCGAACGCGAAGCCACCGGGTGTTTCAATGCCGCCGAGACCGACAAGATCGGATACGTCCGACTCCAGGCCGGAATTGGCGCCAACATTCACGAGGTCATCCGTGGCGAATGAGTTCTGGCCCGCCAACTGATACGACTGACCAAAGATACTGTGCAGCTTGTAGCCGTTGTCGAAGGTCCCCGTGTACTGGAAGCCGATATTGGCACGCGTGCCACCCTCGATGCGGTCGTAACCGGAGAACTTGTCGCGTTCGAACAGGTTGGTCGCGTCGAACACGAAGCTCTGCGCATCTTCGTTCGGCAGCGCGCCTGCGAGGCGCTCGTCCGGACGAGCGTAAATCTGCATGATAGGCTCGAACAGATGCGTGCTGTTCTCGGTCGTGCCGAGGATCGGGTAGCGCATCTCGACGCCTGCCGTCAGCATGGAGCGCGTTGCGGTATTGCCGTCGTCATAGCCGCCTGTATAGCCGGCGCTGGTGGGATCGGTCATGTTGAGCGCCAGCGCATCGCCACGCGCGGCAAGAATCGGTGTGATCAACACACCCGCCGGCGTCACGAACGTGCGCTTCCACTCCAGTTCGCCGGTCAGGCGTGACGTCTGGCCTTCAAGACCACGGAAACGGTCATTGCCGGCCACCGAGTAGAAATCGTCATGGCTGCGCGACAGGTTCGTAAAATTCACATCCGCCGAAAGCTCGCCGCCAGCCAGAGGCTGCGGTGCGACATAATGATAGTCCATCGTAGGATAGACGATCGCCTGCTGCTTTTCCGACAGATTGGTCGGATCGGCGTCCTGCACGTCGAAATAGAACGACCGCAGGTCGAAGTAGTTTCGCTTTCCGAGACCGGTCAAGTAGACTTCGTTGGTGTGTGTCGTCTGATCGAGACCCTGCAGCTCATAAGTGCGTGCGAAATTGTTGTCGCTCTGCACCATGACATCCCAGCCGAATGCCCAGCGAGGATTGATCTTGAATTCGGCTTTGGACGCCACCAACCCGCGGAAATCTTCCTGCGCGTCGCTGGTATCGGACGTGAACTTTTCTGGGTTGATCTGGTTTATGCCGGCAATACGCAACGTGTGCGTTCCGTTCTCGAACCGCTGGCGGAACTCGGCGTCGGCCAAGAAGCCTTGGCTCGTGTAGCCGGTGCCTGTTACCGTGACATCGCTGCTCGGCGAGAAGACGTAGTAATAAGGAACCGAAACGCCAAAACCGAGATTCTGCGACGTGCTGAAGCTTGGGAACAGGAAGCCGGACTTGCGCTTCACCGTATTGTCGGGAACTTCAAGCCAGGGGATATAAGCGATGGGGTGTCCCAACAGCTCGAACCGACTCTTTTCGAGGCGAATCGTGTGCTTCTGGCCATCCTGAATGACGCGCTCTGCCTTAACCTGCCAGAACGGCGGCTTCGACGGATTTTCGGCGCAGGGCAGACAGGCGGTATAGACGCCCTTGTTCAGGATCATCTGTGTTCCGCCAACGCGCTCGCCGCTTTCGGCGACCAGGCGTGTATTGTCGGCTGTCTCGATGCGCAAGGCATTGATGAAGCCGTCGGCGAAGTCGTCGGTCACATCCAGCTTGTCGGCATACATGCGGTTGCCGTCGGATCCGACGAGCTCCACATTTCCGAGCGCCATCAGGCGTCCGGTCTTCTGATTATACTCGACGCGCTGGGATACCATCTTGTAGCCAGCGTAATTGATTTGCACGCCACCAATGGCCGAAACGACCTGCGCGTCCTTGTTGTAGACGAGCTCGTTCGCCGAGAGAATCAGCTTGGCGTCTTCGGGTATGTTGGGCTTGACGGTCGAAAGCGCATCCTGCGCGAACGCGACGGGCAAGCCACCTGAATAGGTGGATAGAGCCACGCCTGCGAGCAGGGCAACCAACCGTTTTCCAAAAGTCTTGCGGTCGCCTGCCGCCACTAGCCGTCCTCCTGATGAAGCAGAATTGTTGCGCCCAAAGCCAAGGCGACGGTGACAGGAATCCACGTCGCCACGAAAGGAGGGACAACCCCACTGCTTCCGAATGCTTTTACAAGCACGGTGATCACATAAAGCACGAAGCCGGAGACTATTCCACCCAGAATCACGGAGCGGGATTGGTTGAACCGGCTAAATTTTAGGGACACTGTTGCAGCAATGAGAGTCATCGCCACGAGCAACAGCGGTTGAGATAGCAGCGAGTGGAATTGCGTCTCCAGTGCCTTGGTCGGAAGACCAAAGGATTTCGCTGCTTCGATACGGTTCGAAAGATCGAAAAACGCAATGGTTTCAGGGGCTGTAAGCCTCTGCTGGACGAAGTCCCGTTTCAAATTGGTACGGACTCGTACCTCATCCTTACGCAGGCCGATCTCACCCGGCCGACGCTCCATAACGTTCTTAAGAAGCCAGTAACCATCTTCCAATTTAGCCGACGCGGCGTCCTGTCTCAGAATGATGTGGCCGCCCGAATCGAAGTGCACCAGAACGGCATCGACGAGGAGCGTGCCGTCTTCCAGAATCTTGTGCGCGCCGATGATCATATCGTCGTCGCCGCTGATCTGGCGAAGCCAAGGAACCTCGGGCGCGCTCTTCGAAGCACTGCTTTCGCCCCGCCAGTTGCTCTCCACTAGCGCGGCCTGGCGTTGTCCCCAGGCCGCGAGCGGGTTCAGGATCGTCATGACACCGATGCCGATCAGGAAGGCGCCGAAGATAAACGGCGACATGAACTGCCAGACCGAAATCCCGGCCGCGCGGGTAACGACGAGTTCGTATTTGCGGTTCAGCCCGATCAAAACAGTCATGCCGACGAACAGCGCGACGAAGGGTACCGTCTGCTGCAATATGAGCGGCAGGCGAACGGCGGTCATCAGCAGTCCGCCGGTCACCGTGTAACCGGGCAGGTTGGAAAGACGTCCAGCTGTTTCGCTGAAATCGACGAGGAAAACGATACCGATCACGCCGAGAAAGAACCACATCGTCGTCAGCATGTACCGGCGGAAAAAGTAACGGCCGAGCGTTCCGAAAATCATGCGCCGCCTCCGGCCGACGGATCGGCTGGACGCGCAAAGCGCCGCTGAATCTTGCGCCACTGGGCGGCGATATAGTCGTTCACGCCGGAAACCATCGAAAGCCGCTTGTGCATGCTAAGCGAAAGGATTGCCAGCGCGCTTGCGATCGTTGGTATTGCGTAGAGCACGCCGATGAAGAACGGTTTGGTGTCGATCTGGTTGGCGGCATAGAAGCAGGCCCAGCGGATCGCGAAGGCAAAGATAAGTGCCGCTACCATCGGATGCAGCCGCGCCTCTCGATGGGACCTCGCATCGCCGGCGATGGCAAGAGAAATCAGCGCAAACACCATCGGCAATACCCAATCAGTCAGGCGGCGATGCAGTTCGGCACGGTAACTTCCCGGCTTGGACGCGTAGTCTTTGTCGGTGGGATCCGGATTGAGAAGGAACGGCAGTTCGCGGTCACCTGCGCGCAACGTCGCCTGTCCCCGGTTCTGCGTCAGGTCGGACAGGTCGAAGGAATAGGAATCGAATCGAATGATCGAGACATCGCCGTTCGGCGCTTTGCGGTGCACTTCGCCGTCATGCATGATCAGCGACGTGCCTTTTTCATCGACGGCGCCTTCGCGCGCATAATAGACCAATTCGAAGTTGGGATCGCGCTCGTCGACGACGAACAGCCCTTTCAGCACGCGTCCGGCAAGCCGTTCCGATATCTGCACATAAAGGCCGGTATCGATGCGGCGGAAGTTCTTCTCTTCGATGACCGTCGACAGCAGGTCGGCGTAGGCCGCGGCTATCATCTGTCGCGCGCCAGTCTTCGCCTTTGGTTCGACGACATTGTCCACGAGGAACGAGAAGACACTGATCAGCGCCGCGAGAATGAGGATAGGCTTGAGGATGATGCTGCGTGGAGAACCGGCGGCATCGATGACCGTGAGTTCGGAATCGTTGTTCATCGTCGTCAGCGTCTGCGTCACGCCGATGACGATGGCAAAGGGCAAGACGACGGGAATGATAGACGGGAGGATAAGCGTCGCGAGCTTCGCGAACGAGCCGATCGACTGGCCGCTGTCGGTGACCAGGTTGATGCGCTGCAGCACCTGAGTCGTCCAGATGATCGCGAGCACCGGCAACAGGGCGACGAGAAACATCTGGCCAACGCGCCGGAGTATATATGTTTCAAGCAGTTTCATGCATGCCTTTGAACGCTCTTACGAACTCATGCCGCTTTGCAGCGAAACCCATCTACGCTTTTTGTTTTGCTTTTGCGACAAGGGCGCGCCGAAAATTCATTCAAATTTCAGATTTTTTTTCGTGCTGTGGCGAATCGGTGAGTGCGGCAGGATCGATGAAAATTGCAAGACCAATGCTGCATATGAGCCAAGTCTGAAGTGATGATACGCAGGAATTGCTGTTCCGGCAAATCCGGTGACGGCGCACAGGATACTGGCTCGCGCTTTGCCGCCGGGACTTGTGTTCGCCCGGGAAACCCGAAATGATCGGCCCGAGAGGATCCCGAAGAATCCGACTGGAGAAAACATGTCAGCCAAATTCGATATCTCATTTGAAAAATCTGCCGAAATTGCCGGCAGCTACGCCATCCTGCTGAAGACGGGCGAGGCGGAACTTGCCGCGGGCGCTGCGGTCGCCGATCCCGCCGGTGTTGTCGCGCGCGCGGCAAAGATCGCAGGTTTCAGCGCCAAGTCGATGGCTACGCTTGATATCGTCGCGCCGGAGGGCTCGACCGCGGATCGCATTATCGTGCTCGGGCTTGGCAAGTCTGAAAAGCTGGCGGCGCATGATTGGCTGAAGGCGGGCGGCGCGGTCGCCTCGAAGATCAAGAACACGGCCAAGGTCACGATTTTCGTCGATGCACCCGGCGTCAATGTCGGCGGCAAGGAAGCGGCCGATTTCGCGCTGGGCATGCTGCTGCGCGCCTATAGCTTCGACACCTACAAGACGAAGAAGAAGGACGACGATAACGGTGCCGGCAGCGATGCCGTCGAGGTCACGATCGTCACCGCCGCGGCAAAGGATGCGGGGCAGGCTTACAACACATCCGTTGCGGTTGCCGATGGCGTCAACCTCGCGCGCGACCTCGTCAATGAGCCGCCGAATGTTCTCGGCCCAGTGGAATTCGCGGCCAAGGCAAAGTCGCTCGAAGCGCTGGGCGTCGAGGTTGAAGTCCTCGGTGAAGAGGAAATGCGCAAGCTCGGCATGGGTGCGCTTCTCGGTGTGGCGCAAGGATCCGTACGTCCGCCGCGGCTTGCCGTCATGCAGTGGAAGGGCGGCAAGGCGGAGGAGAGCCCGATCGCCTTCATCGGCAAGGGCGTCGTCTTCGACACAGGCGGCATCTCGATCAAGCCGGCCGCCGGCATGGAAGAAATGAAGGGCGACATGGGCGGCGCTGCCGCCGTCACCGGTCTCATGCACGTGCTCGCCGCGCGCAAGGCGAAGGCGAATGTCGTCGGCATCATCGGCCTCGTCGAGAACATGCCTGACGGCAACGCCCAGCGTCCGGGTGACATCGTCACCTCCATGTCCGGCCAGACGATCGAAATCATCAACACCGATGCTGAGGGCCGCCTCGTTCTCTGCGACGCGCTCTGGTATTGCAACGATCGCTTCAAGCCCAAGTTCATGATCAACCTGGCGACGCTGACCGGCGCGATCTTGGTTGCGCTCGGCAACATCCAGGCTGGTCTCTTCTCCAACGACGACGCCTTGTCCGAGCAGCTCATCGCTGCGGGCCTTTCCACCCGCGAAAGGCTCTGGCGAATGCCACTGGGCAAGGAATACGACAAGATGATCGACAGCAAGTTCGCCGACATGAAGAACACCGGCGGTCGTCATGGTGGGTCGATCACCGCAGCCCAGTTCCTCAAGCGGTTCGTGCAGGAGACGCCCTGGGCGCATCTCGATATCGCCGGCACCGCCATGGGCTCGCCGCTGGACGAGATCAACCAGTCCTGGGGCTCCGGATATGGCGTTCGCCTGCTCGATGAGCTGGTCCGCGCCAACTACGAATAATGACGGAAGTCCTCTTCTATCATCTGACCGAGTCTAAGCTCGAAGACGCGCTTCCACCGTTGCTCGACAAGAGTGTCGAGCGCGGCTGGCGTGTCTGTGTCCAGATGAAGGACGTTGCCCGCCGTGACATGCTGGACCAGCACCTGTGGACATTCCGGGAGGACAGCTTCCTCCCGCATGGCACGGATGAAGGCGAACTTGCCCAGAACCAGCCCGTGCTCCTGACGACGTCGGAAGACAATGCCAATGCCGCGACGGTGCGCTTCATCGTCGACGGCGCCGAACCACCTCCCGTGGAGGGCTACGAGCGTATCGTCTTCATGTTCGACGGCTACGACCAGGAGCAGCTTGAGGGCGCGCGGGGGCAATGGAAGAAGCTGAAAGGTGAGGGACACAAGCTCACCTATTGGCAGCAGACGCCCGAGGGGCGCTGGGAAAAGAAGGCCTGACCCGCGTCAGGGCAGGCCGGCCTCCGCGACCACCTTGTCGATGAATTCCCGTTTGGACTTCGTGTACTCCGCGCGGCTCTGGGCATGCTCGCCGGCGAGCCCGACCTTCAACTGCTCGTAGGCCTGCGCGAGTTTTCGATCGGCGCGCAATGCGTCGCGAAAGGCAAGCATGCGGTTCCAGTGGTAGCCGCGATACTCGACGACGTGAACCAGGTGGGTGCGAGTATCGCCCTTGATGCCGCGGCCGAAGATATGGTCGTCGGGAACGATATCCTTGCCGGCGTAGTCGTAGCCGATCGTCTCCATCGCGCCGATCAGGCCCGGCCCGTCCTCGAAGCGAGCGATGCCGACCACGATGTCTATGATTGGTTTTGCCTTGATGCCGGGAATGGCTGTGCTGCCGACATGCTCGATATCGATGGCGGCATCGCCGAGCGCGCTGCGGATAGCCTCCGCTTCGCTTTCATAGGCATCGTTCCACAGAATGTTCGGCTCGGCGAGCGACACCGTAAGGTTCTTCAATCCCAGGCCGAAAGATGCATCGTCTCGCATTCCGAACCCCCGTGATACTGTGATGACGGTCACAGCATTGCGTGACTACGATCACAGTATCACGGGGTACGGCAATTTCGAATCAATCGTGGAAGGCTTCGACGGATTTGCGCTTGCCGAGCATAAAGGCATCTGCAACGTGGCGTAGCGGCGCCAGATCGACGTCGGACTGACCGGCCTTGACGATCTCGGCGAAGCGGCGGTAGAGCGCCGGGTATTCCTCTTCCGGCGCCGAGAATTTCAGCTCGCCGTCGACCGTCAGCTTCGAGCCGCCCTCGGCAAGGACCATCTGGCCCGCGGCGGTCTCTGCGAAGATATCCCAGCTCTGCTTGCCCGTCTGGCGCCAGTCGAATTCGGCACGAGCCGGCACACCGTCGGCGTTCTTGAAATGCAGGTCGGCGGCGATTGGTGCGTCACGGTTCTCGGGGAACTCAAGTGTTGCGCTGGTCAGGAAGATCGCCTTCGGCAGGATGTGGGTGACGATCGAAAGCGCGTTGATGCCGGGATCGAAAACGCCAAGGCCGCCGGCCTGCCAGATCCAGTCCTGATTGGGATGCCACTGGCGCACATCTTCCTTCCAGACGACATGCACGCTGTCGATCCGGGTCGAGGCCAGGAACGACTTCGCGGCCTCGACGGCAGCGGCATAACGCGAGTGCCAGCTGGCAAACAGCGACAGTCCCTTTTCAGCGGCGAGTGCTTCGAGATCGTGCACTTCGCTGAGCGTCGCGCCCGGCGGCTTTTCCATGAACACATGCTTGCCGGCGGACAGCGCCTTGTGTGCCGCCTCGTAGCGGTACTGCGGCGGCATACAGAGCGAAACCGCATCGATCTCAGGCACGGCATCGAGCATCGCGTCGATGGTGGTGAAGCTCTGGACGCCATCGACGGTGCCGTTGCGGCTTGCCGTCGCGATCAGATTGAAATCCGGGTTCTTGGCGATGGAAGGAAGGTGCTGGTCGCGGACGATCTTGCCGACGCCGACGATGGCGAGGTTGATGGGTGACATGCTGTTGGCTCGCGTTCGGTGTTTCGCTCAAAAGTATGATTTATTTTGAGCCTGTTTTAGCAGAAAGAAACCGGCGGGCAAGCGCCGGCTGTTGATTACAGCGAGGCCATCTCGACGGCTGCGGCCGGCTTCTTGAATTGCAGGGTTACGACCTTGTAGCCCTCGGCTTCGAGCGTCGTAAGAAGTGTCGGCAGCATTGTGGCGGTGCGGTTGTGAATATCGTGCATGAGGATGATGCCGCGCCCGCGCTGGTGCAACTGGTCCATCGTGCGTTTCGTCACAGCTGCCGGGGTGGTGTTGAAGTAGTCCTTTGAATCGACATCGACGTCCATGACGATCATCTCGCGCATGGCGACGGCGGCGCGCAGCTTCCGGCTATCGGCGAGATAGGGGAAACGGAAGAAGTTCACGTCGGTTCCTGTTGCCTTGGTGACCGCGGCCTGGCCGCGAGCCACTTCCTTCATCGCCATGTCGAAGCTGAGCGAGGCGAGGTTGCCGTGCTTGTAGGTATGACTGCCGATGGTGTTGCCGTCCTCGGCAACCTGCTTGGCCAGCGCGGGATGGAGCTCCGCCATCTCTCCCACCATCATGAATACGCCCTTGACGCCGAACTTGTCGAGCGTGGCAAGAACACGATCGGTGCGGCCCGGAATGGGGCCGTCATCGAAGCTGAGAACCACTTCCTTATCCTGCAAGTGCAGGTCGTGGATGGACGAAACCGTCAGCGTCCGGCCGGCGAGGCGATGGCTGCTCGCGATGCGTACCTTGGACGCATTATCCGTGCCTGCCATTTTGCCCTCCGGCGAAACGATCGAGGACGTCTTGATGGATGTATCGGGCGCGGGATGTTTTCCCGTCTGGCAGCCGGCAAGGGCCACACTCAAGAAGAGGCTGGAGATTATTGCGAAACGTTGCATGAAAGGGGCTCAACAAATCAGTAATGAATGTTGAGGCAACCTTTCGAATTATGGTTAACGATTGGTTTCTGTTGGCGGGAATGCGTAAATAAACCAGATCGTTGCAGTCGCTTCGACGGGGAGTGTGGCTATCCGGCCATAGCCTCTTCATACTCCGAGGATAGCTCCAGCCACTGTTCTTCCGCGGCGGCAAGCTTGGCCGCCGCTTCGCCGCGCTGCTTTGCCTTCTCAGCTGCCTTGGCGGGCGCCTTTTCGTAGAGAACCGGATCCGCAAGCTCTGCATCAAGGGCCTGAATCGTTTTCTCCAGCTTTCCGGTCAACGATTCGATTTCGTTGATCTTTTTCTTGAGCGGCGCCAGCGATGCACGCTTTTCGGCGTTCTGCTTGCGTTGTTCTGCCTTCGATGCCGCGTCGTCGCTGGCCTGCGGCTTGTCGTCCTTCTTCTTGCCGGAGGCGACGACGATATCGCGATACTCGTCCATGTCGCCTTCGAAGGTCGTGACGGTGCCGTTGTTGACCAGCCACAGCCGGTCCACGGTCGCCTCGATCAGGTGCCTGTCGTGCGAGATCAGGATGACGGCGCCGTTGTAGTCGTTCAGCGCCTCGATCAGCGCGCGGCGGCTGTCTATGTCGAGATGGTTGGTCGGTTCGTCGAGGATGAGCAGGTTCGGGGCGTGGAAAGCCGCAAGACCCATCAGCAGGCGCGCCTTTTCGCCGCCCGAAAGATCCTTCGCCGCCGTCGCCATCTTCTCCGTGGCCAACCCCATCTGCGCCACGCGGGCGCGTACCTTCGCCTCGGGTGCTTCCGGCATCAACCGGCGCACGTGCTCGACGGCCGATTGGTCGGGAATAAGGTCGTCCAGCTGATGCTGCGCGAAGAAGCCGATCTTCAGGCTCGGCGCCAGCTTCACCTGGCCCGCTTCCGCGTCGAGGCGGCCGGAGATGAATTTCGCGAAGGTCGACTTGCCGTTGCCGTTCGAGCCGAGCAGCGCGATGCGGTCGTCGTTGTCGATGCGAAGATTGAGGTTCTTCAGGATCGGGTTGCCGGGCGTATAGCCGACGGCGCCGCCGCTGACGGCGACGATCGGGGAGGCGGGCTGCTTCTCTGGCTCGGGGAAAGTGATCGGCTGCACGTGGCTCTCGATCACGGATGCAACGGTGCCCATTCGCTCCAGCGCCTTGACGCGGCTCTGCGCCTGCCGGGCCTTGGATGCCTTGGCCTTGAAACGATCGATGAAGCTCTGCAGGTGCTTGCGCGCCGCCTCGTTCTTGGCCTTGGCCTTGGTCTGCAATTCGTCCGCCTCCGCCTTCTGGCGCTCGAACTGATCGTAGCCGCCGCGATAGAAAGTGAGCTTCTGCTGGTCGAGGTGGACGATCGAGTTGACGGCGTTGTTCAGCAGGTCGCGGTCGTGGCTGATGATGATGACGGTATGCGGATAGCGGCGGATATAGTCCTCGAGCCAGAGCGTGCCTTCAAGGTCGAGATAGTTCGTCGGTTCGTCGAGAAGCAGCAGGTCCGGTTCGGAAAACAGCACCGCCGCGAGCGCCACGCGCATGCGCCAGCCACCGGAAAAGGCCGATGCCGGGCGCGCCTGCGCCGCCTGGTCGAAGCCGAGGCCGGCTAGGATGCTTGCCGCGCGTGCTTCGGCCGAGTGCGCGTCGATATCGACGAGGCGCATCTGGATTTCGGCGATCCGGTGCGGATCGCTGGCGGTCTCCGCCTCAGTGAGAAGCGCGCTGCGCTCCTTGTCGGCCGCGAGCACGATCTCGATCAGCGGCTGCTCGGTTCCGGGCGCTTCCTGCGCGACCTGGCCGATCCGCGCGTTCTTCGGGATCGACACGGAGCCGGACTCCGATCCGAGATCGCCGGTGATGACGCGAAACAGCGTGGATTTGCCGGCACCGTTTCTCCCCACGAGGCCGGCCTTGGTTCCGCTCGGAAGCGAAACGCTGGCATGGTCGAGAAGCAGGCGGCCTGCGATGCGGGCGGAGATATCCGATATCGTGATCATGCCCGGCGTTTTGGCCGAAAGCCGCGATCAGCGCAAGGGCCTGTCGTTCAGCGTCCGAAGGCCTGTACGGGTTGATGGCGGTTGGTCTGCGCGGCATGCAGCGCGATGCGGGCGTTGGCCTGCAGCTGCGACGCCGTCGCCGCATCGCCGCTGAGCGCGATCCCCAGCGAAACCGTCATGCGCGTCGCCGGCACGGTCTCCGTCGCGGCGAAGATGATATGTTCCTCGACGGATCTGCGCAGCCGCTCGGCAATCGCCATCGCCTCCTGCATGCCGACATTGGCGAACACGAAGGTGAACTCGTCGCCATCGGTGCGTGCCACGAAATCGTTTTTCTTGATCGACTTGCGGAAGAGATCGGCGAGCTTCTTCAAAAGCCGCGTGCCGGACTGTGTGCCGTAACGTCCGTTGAGCACCTTGAAGTCGTCGATGTCGACCATAATCAGGGCATTTCCGGCGGCGCCTTCATCGCGTTCGTATAGGTCGAGCACGGTCTGGCTGAGCGCGATGCGGTTGGGGAGCCCGGTGAGCTTGTCGGTGGAGGAGGCGGATTGCGCCGCTGCCACGCCGCGCTCCAGCGCTTCCAGCCGGTCGATGTCGCCACGCAGCTTCGCTTCGAGGTTCGCCTCGCCGGCAAGTACGTTATTGAGCGCCGTCGAGAGGAACTCCATCTCGCCCATCAGTGCCGAGAGGCTTTGGGTAGGCGAACCGGCGATCGAGTGCAGCACCGTCTCTGCGGCGCGCAGGAAGGATTGCTTCTGGCGAAGGCTTTCGCTGAGCCGCTCTGCGGCCTCGCGCAGCATCTTTCCCATCTCCGCCTGCGATGCCTCGTTGACCAGACCGCAATGGCTGACAAGCCGGTATTTCAGGCCGAGCTCGTCAAGCGCCGGTTGGCGAGGCGTCGGGCCAAGTGCTGCGATCTCTTGGGCGAGCGCCGCATTCTGGCCGATGATTGCGTCGTGAAAGAGCTCGTAGTTACGCGGCAGCCCGGCAATGCCGAGCCGCGTCATGTGCTGGCTGATGCGTTGGATATCGGTTGCTGCTGCCGGGCGCGGTGTCTCGCGCTGTACCTGTGCATTCGATCCTGCATTCTGCATGACGGCTCCCTCGCTCTCTGGTCCTGTCCGACCTGGCGTTGTATCCGCTATGCACTCTAGGATTTAATATTACTTGAATTGATGTTGTAACAACTGCGCTGGGCCAAGCGTTCGAAGAAACGCGGTTAATGCTGTCTTGACGCCATCCATTGCCTGCCATCCCCACGAAGGAAGGTGATCATGTCGAGCACGACCGAAGGCTGGCCGAGCGAGGTCAGGATCGTGTGAATCTGGCCGCGATGATGGGTCTGATGGTTGAACACATGGGCGAGCATCACGCCGAGCGGTTCGGTCATCGGCTCGGGCACCGTTACCGGCGTGTAGTGGACGAGGCGTTCGAAGGTCTCCGGCCCGAACGATGCGGTAAGGTCGATGAACCTCCGGTCTTCCGCCTCGCGCGCTCGGCGCAGTTCGGAAAGATCGTCATGGAGAATGACGTTGAGCTCCATCGGCGCCACTCCGTTGCCGGTAATACGGCGCAACCAGATGCGATCGGCAACGAGAAGGTGGTTGAGCGTGCGATGCGCGGAGCCGAAAAAGGCGCCACGGTCGGCGCGGTAATCCGCGTCGGGCAGGGCGGCGCAAGCATCATAGATGCGCGCATTGGCCCAGCGATTGTAATCGGCAAGCATCTGGAAATGGCGCTGCATCGTTCTGCTCTCCTTTATCGATCAACTTTCCCGTAATGGAACCGGAAAGTCGACCCTTCGTATTGATGGCATTGATGAAATCTTCTGATTGGATCGCCTCGTCATTCACGGTCATCATTGCCACCCATACCCTGATCCGGAGCAAATCCATGACCACTCGCATTCTCTATTCGCTCTGCGGCACCGACGAGAGCCGGCCTTTTTCGCCCCATTGCTGGAAGGTGGTCCTCGCACTCAGGCACAAGGGTCTCGATTTTGTCGAGAAGCCGACACCGTTCACGCGGATCCCGGCCCTAGAGGACGGTTTTTCCAAGACCGTGCCGATCCTCAGGGACGGCAACGAGCTCATTCGCGACAGTTTCGATATCGCGCTTTATCTGGAGGAGCATTATCCGGACCGCCCGACCCTGTTTGGCGGCGAGGGCGGCAAGGCGCTTTCGCGTTTCGTGGAACGCTTCTCGCAGTCGATCGTGCATCCGGCGATCACCGGCATCGCGGTCGCCGACATTCATGACATTCTGGGCGAGACCGACCAGGTCTATTTCCGCTCCTCGCGGGAAAAGATGCTTGGGCGGTCGCTTGAAGACATGCGTTCCGGACGTGATGCCGCGGTCGCGGGGTTTGCCGCAAAGCTGGAACCCGTGCGCCAGACGCTTGCCTTCCAGACTTTCCTTGGTGGAGACGCGCCGCTGTTTGCCGATTATATCCTGTTCGGTGCGTTGCAATGGATGCGGATCACCGCCGGTGCCGAAGTCTTTACCGGGGATGACCCGGTCGGCTTGTGGTTCGAGCGATGCCTCGATCTCTTCGACGGCGTGGGTCGCAGTGTGACGGCTGCGTGAAATTGAGCGCGGTGAGGCGGCAATAGCCTAAACCCCCTTGTTTCCGGCGAAAGGGACGGGTAGATACCGCCCACTTTCCACGGGAATTAAAAGGAACAGACGATATGGCGATTGAACGCACCTTCTCGATGATCAAGCCGGACGCAACGAAGCGCAACCTGACCGGTGCCATCACCAAGGTATTCGAAGACAACGGCCTGCGCATCATCGCCTCCAAGCGCGTATGGATGTCCAAGCGCGAAGCCGAAGGCTTCTACGCCGTTCACAAGGAACGCCCCTTCTTCGGCGAACTGGTTGAAGGCATGACCTCCGGCCCGACCATCGTTCAGGTTCTGGAAGGCGAAAACGCGATCCTGAAGAACCGCGAAATCATGGGCGCCACCAACCCTGCCAACGCTGACGAAGGCACGATCCGCAAGCAGTTCGCGCTGTCGATCGGCGAAAACTCGGTTCACGGTTCGGACGCTCCTGAGACCGCTGTCCAGGAAATCGCCTACTGGTTCGCAGAAACCGAAATCGTCGGCTGATTCAAAAGCTCAGCCCAACGGCTGAACCTTTTGAAATGACTCCGAAAGCCCGGCCATCGCGCCGGGCTTTTTCATGTCGCGGGGCAATTGTCGGCGCTGTGGTAATCCACGCTGCCATCAGCTTTGAACACCTCAGGGTTCTTGGTGTAGAGCGGCCCCACGACCAGCGGCTTGCCGGGCATGATCGATTGGTCGACATCAGACGTCACCGTCGTCTTCAGGCTCTGCAGCGTGCTTCCCTTGGCGTCCACAAGCCGGATATTGACCGCGTAATGGCGATCCTTCTTGACGCAATGAATGGCCGGGCTCTGCAGGGTGATCCGGTCCCAGGCGGGGAAGATCTTCTCTTTCGTTACCAGCGGATCGCCGCCCGCGGGGTTCTCGAACTCCGCGATCGCGACTGCTCCCTCCGGCAACGTTCCCTTCTTGTTGAGCGTCACCAGATAGGTCGCGATCGCGACGCGATAGTTGAACACGAAGACATGCCCGCTCACCTCGACCGCCTCCTCGTTTTGCCGCTGGCAGCCGGTCAGCGCCGCTGCCGCGCATATGAGCAGGATCGAAACTCCCTTCATGTCCCTTCCTCCTCTTTTCGTCGCCGATAGTGCCGGCTCGCCTTGGCCCGGTTGCCGCAGACCGCCATGTCGCACCAGGCGCGGCTTCTGTTCTTGCTGCGATCGAGAAACAGCCAGCCGCAATTGCCGCAGATCTTCATCCGCTCCGGTTCCGGCATCGAGATCAGACGCAGGGCGGAGTGGGCCGTCGCGTGCCCAAGCGTCCCCACCGCTTTCGGCTGCCTTAACGTCTCCGCCACTGCCTGCAACAGGTCGACGAGCAGCAGCTCGTCGCTGCCACCAAGCACGCGTTCTCGAAAATAGCGATCCGTCGCTTCCCTGAGCGTGATCAAGCCGTCCTTGTTGCTCCCGGTCGGCGTAATCATGTCCCCGAAGAGGGCGCGCTCGGCGCAGAATTTCGCGGCGGCAGCGGGAAACGCTTCCCAGTTCTCGCGCACGGCGAACCGATCGACACGAAGCGCATCGTCGTGCCTGAGAATGACGCTGTTGGCGACATCGAGCGCCAGCGCGCCGCCGGAGAAGCGATGGGCGGTCCAGGAAAAGGTCATGCATAAATATAACTGGTAAAAAGCATTTTGCCAGTTATGATTTTCCCGTTGGGAGTCTCCATGGCCTACCTGCTGCAGCAACTGGCGAATGCGATACCGTTGGCGGCGCTCTATGCGACGCTCGCCTTCGGCTATTCATTGGCATTTGGCGTCACGCGCCGGGCCGATATCACCTACGGCGCCATCTTCGCCTTCTCCGGCCAGATCCTGCTGCTGTTCACCGACATCGCCTATAATAAGCTGTGGCTTATCCTACCGGCGGCGCTGACGCTCGGGGCATTGGCGTCGTTGCTCTATTCGATGGCGGCAAGTGTCTGGATCGGGCGGTCGGTCATGCGGCCATTGGTCCGCCAGTCCTCCAACGCCGTGATCGTCGCTGCCCTCGGCGTCTCGATCGTCCTTATGGAAACGGCAAGGCTGGCTTCGGACACGAGAAGTCTCTGGCTCTCTCCCTTCCTGAACGGCAGCATCACCTTCTGGAGCGATGGCAACTTTGAGGTCCGGCTGACGCAGATCCAGTTGATCAACACGGCGCTCATGTGCGCCATCACGGTGATCGGAGCGATCATCCTCAAGCGATCGGCATGGGGGCGCACCTGGCGCGCCGTGACCGACGATCCGCTGGCGTCGGAGCTTTGCGGCGTCAGCGCGGGCAGGGTGTTTCTGTTTGCCTATGCGGCTGCCGGCATCGTGGCGACGCTCTGCGGCATCCTCGCCACCTTCTACTACGGCACGATGGATTTCGGTGCCGGGCTGATGTTCGGGCTGAAGGTGCTGATGGTGGCGGCCGCCGGCGGCTATTCCGATCCGCTGAAATCGGCGGCGGGCGCAGCCATTCTCGGATTGGTGGAGACGCTATGGAGCGCCTACGGCTCGGTGCTATGGCGCGACCCGGTGGTGTTCTCGCTGCTCGTGCTTGTTCTGGTGCTCAGCCGGCGCGAGCGCGCGGCGCCGTAGCTACTTCCATTTGTCGCGAGCGGCATCATCCGCATGCTTGGCTTCGACCCAGTCTCCGCTCGCGCCATCGCGACCGTGCTCCTTCTTCCAGAAGGGTGCCGCCGTCTTCAGAAAGTCCATGACGAAGCTGGCGCCGTCGAATGCCGCCTGGCGGTGCGGTGCGGCGGCAATCACCAGAACGATATTCTCGCCCGCCGCGATCTTGCCGTAGCGATGGATGGCGGTCAGTCCGCGCAGATTGAACCGCGTGATCGCCATTTCCGCGATCCGCGTGATCTCCATCTCGGCCATTCCGGGATAATGTTCGAGTTCGAGTGCTGAGAGCGTCCCACCTTCATCGCGGCAGAGCCCGGAAAAGGTCACGATTGCCCCGATCCCCGGTTTCCCCTTCGTCAGGAGATCGACTTCGGCCTGCAGGTCGAAATCCTCGCTCTGCACGCGGATGGTCGGCGCCGGCAGCATCATCCACCCGTCATCGGCGGGAAGATGCCGATCTCGCGTGCGTCGCCGATGGGCTCGTCGTGTTCGACATGCTCCTGATCGAGCGCCACGCGGATCACGTCGGGGAACTGAAGCGCCGTCTCATATTCCTCGCCCAGGCTCTTCAAATGATTCAGAAGATCGGCGACCGTCACCACGGACGCCGGCAGGGCGATCTCCTCCTCGCTCTTGCCGATCCGTTCACGCACCCAGGCGAAATAGATGAGCTTTGTCATTCGTCTTCCACGATGTGCTTGAGGCCGGCGCGGAAATAGTCGTAGCCGGTGTAGATGGTGAGGATCGCGGCAATCCAGAGAAGGCCGATGCCGGTCATCGTCGTGTAGGGGAAGATCTCGTCACCAGCGGGGCCGGCGAGCAGGAAGGCGATGGCGACCAACTGCACGGTTGTCTTCCACTTGGCGATACGCGTGACAGGAACGCTGACCTTCAGCGCGGCCAGATATTCGCGCAGACCCGACACGAGAATTTCGCGGCAGAGGATGGTGATCGCCGCCCAGATCGACCAGCCGGCAATGGTCTGATCGGCCGCGACGAGCAGCAGGATGGAGGCTACCAGCAGCTTGTCGGCGATCGGATCCAGCATGCGGCCGATGTTCGACGTCTGGTTCCAGATGCGCGCGAGATAGCCGTCGAGAAAATCGGTGATGGACGCGATGACGAAGATCCACAGCGCAACCCATCGCGCCGTGTTGCTGATCGCCAGTTTCCCTTCGAGGAAGAAGCACAGGACGATGAGCGGAACGGCCAGAATGCGGCCATAGGTCAACAGGTTGGGGATATTGTAAGCGCGCGAAGCCATGAATTGATTTCTCTGAATTGATGCGTCCGTAGATGACGGACTTGATCGCAAGGCGTCAACATTCTTTCTGTTTTTTCACTGCCTTTGCGTGGAATTTGCGACCGACGCCACCTATTTCGCGGCGTCGTCGTGAAAATGATTGTAAACCTGCTTTGCGACCGTCTCCGAAATGCCTTCGACCGCCATCAGATCCGACAATGCAGCCCGCGAAACCGCCTTGGCTGTTCCAAAATGCTGAAGCAGCGCACGTTTGCGTGAAGGGCCGATGCCGCCAATCTCGTCGAGCGGGTTCTTGACCATCTCCTTCTTGCGTCGCGCCCGATGCGAACCGATCGCGAACCGATGCGCCTCGTCGCGCATGCGCTGGGTGAAGTAGAGTACCGGGTCGCGCGGCGGCAGCGTGAAGTTTTCGCCGCCGGGCAGGAAGAAGCGCTCGCGCCCCGCCTCGCGGTCGGCGCCCTTGGCGACGCCGATGGCGGTGACGCTGTCGGTGATCCCGAGTTCATCGAGGATCGCCCGCACCGCCGTCATCTGTCCCTGGCCGCCGTCGATCAGGATCACGTCCGGCCATGCGGGGAAGGGCATGTCCGCCGCATCCGCCGCCTCAACCGGTTGGCTCCTGTCGGGAATGCCCTCTTCCTTAATCAGTCGCGTGAAGCGCCGTGTCATCACTTCCCGCATCATGCCGAAGTCGTCACCGGGCGTGATGTCGGTCGATTTGATATTGAACTTGCGGTACTGGCCCTTCACGAAACCCTCAGGTCCCGCGACCACCATGCCGCCGACGGCATTCGTGCCCATGATATGCGAGTTGTCGTAAATCTCGACGCGCTGCGGCACGTAGGAAAGCTTGAACGTATCCTTGAAACCTTCGAGCAGCCGCGATTGCGAAGCGGTCTCCGCGAGCTTGCGCCCATGTGCCTCGCGCGCATTGCCCATGACGTGATCGACCAGATCGCGCTTCTCGCCGCGCTGCGGCACCAGCACGGAAATCTTGTGTCCTGCCTTTTCGGCGAAGGCGGCGGCGAGCAGCTCCATCTCGTCCACCGTTTCCGAAAGCAGGATCTGCTTCGGCACCGGCTTGTCGTCGTAGAACTGCGCCAGGAAGGCGCTCAGCACTTCGGCGCCGGTCAGCTGCGGATCGGCCTTCGGGAAGTAGGCGCGGTTGCCCCAGTTCTGCCCGGTGCGGAAGAAGAACACCTGGATGCAGGAAATCCCGCCTTCGTGATAGATCGCGAAGACATCGGCTTCCTCGACGCCGGCGGGGTTGATCCCCTGGTGGCTGGACACATGCGACAGTGAGGCGAGGCGATCGCGATAGACGGCGGCCTGCTCGAAATCGAGATCCTCGGCCGCCTGGTTCATCGCGTCCGCCATATGCGCCTTCACCTTCTGGCTCTTGCCGGAAAGAAAGTCCTTCGCCTCCTGCACCAGTTCGCCATACCCCGCATCGCTGATCTCATGCGTGCAGGGCGCCGAACAGCGCTTGATCTGGTAGAGCAGACAGGGGCGGGTGCGCGTCTCGAACACGCTGTCCGTACAGGTGCGGATCAGGAAGGCGCGCTGCAGCGAGTTGATCGTGCGGCCGACGGCGCCTGCCGACGCGAAGGGGCCGAAATAATCACCCTTGCGCGCGCGCGCGCCGCGATGCTTCAGGATGGCGGGAGCGCGGTGGTCGCCCGATATCAGGATATAGGGAAACGACTTGTCGTCGCGCAGAAGCACGTTAAAGCGCGGCCGCAACCGCTTGATCAGATTCGCTTCGAGCAGCAGCGCCTCGATCTCGGTCCTAGTCGTCACGAACTCCATATGCGCGGTCTGCCGCACCATCTGGGCGATGCGGTTGGAGTGCACCCGGCCGAGCGCGTAATTGCTCACGCGCTTTTTCAGACTGCGCGCCTTGCCCACATAAAGGACGTCGCCGGCCTCGTTGAACATGCGATAAACGCCGGGGCTGTTTGGCAGCCGCTTGACGAATTCCGCAATCAGGTCGGCGCCGACAAGCCCGGTCTCGTTGCTGCCGCCTTCGTTCCAGTCGATGGCAGAGGCAACCGGCGAGGCGGAGCTTTCGCTTTCCACCTCGATATCGTCGTCGGTCTCGTCATTTTCGTCGTAAAGAACGCCGCCATCCGGCAGCTTCCTTGAATTCATTCCGTAATCTCCGCCACATCGGGCGTCTGCCAGGCAAGATGCTGGCCGCCGTCGAGGGCAATCATTTGGCCGGTGATGGAGGGCGTATCATAGAGGAAGCGGATCGTCCGTCCGAACTCGCCGAATCCCGGCCCCGCCTTCATGATAAGGCCGTCCACCTGCTGCTGGAAGTCCTCTTCGCTCTGTCGAGCGCTACGGACCGTGGGGCCTGGGCCGATCGCATTGACACGAACGCGCGGCGCGAAGCTCTGCGCCATCGTCTGCGTCGCCGTCCAGAGCGCTGCCTTTGAGAGCGTGTAGGAATAGAAACCCGGATTGAGCGCCCAGACCCGCTGGTCGATCACATTAACAATGAGCCCCGCACGGTCTTCAGGCAGCTGCTCCACGAAGGCTGCGGACAAAATTGAGGGCGCGCGCACGTGTAGCGCGAAATGCTCGTCCCACGCTGCCGCGTCAAAGTGGTGCGCCGAATCATTGTGGAAGGCCGAGGCGTTGTTGACGAGCAGATCGATAGGCCCAAGCGCATCGAAAGCCTTTTTTATCAGCCCGTTAGTGGCCTCGAAGTTCTTCAAATCGGCGTGAAGCGCAATCGCGTTTTTTCCCTCTTGCCGCAATTCTGCCGCAAAATTTTCGGCCTCGGCGATGGAACCATTGGCGTGGATCGCGACGCAAAAGCCGTTCTCGGCGAGATCCTCAGCAATGGCACGGCCTATTCTTTTTGCCGCGCCCGTGACGATAGCTGTTCGAAGTCTTCCACCGCTCAAGATCATGCCTTTTCATCGCTCAACTCTGCTCTCAGACTATATAGGGGCGGGGCAAGACCAGATAAATAGGCGTTTTCATTGATCCAAAGCGCGAAATTCTGTATGTATTATTTGCAAGTATATTTTCATAAAATAAGTATTGTTGTTTTAATCATTCGTTATGGTTAATGAATATCCTGTTGCGGCAAAGCAACATCCAATTCTCGTCACCCGTCAGCCACAATCAAATCACAATTTGGCTCTTCCAAATCCGCAATTGGACATCAATTTCCCTCCCGAACCGCAAGGGACATGTGTAATTGCTCGCGAATGCTTCGCTGTGAAACAGTTGACGAAGGGCGCGGGTTTGAAAGGAGACGAGTATGCGTACTTTTATTGCTAGCCTGATGGTTTCGACCGTTGCCCTGGGTGGCTTCTCTGCAGCTTACGCAGCAGACGCCGTTGACCAGATCCCGGAAGCCCCGATTGCTCAGAACGACGTTGCCCCGGCTGGCAACTGGCAGGGCTTCTACCTCGGCGGCGCCGGCACCTACAACATGGGCGGCTTTGGCGACAAGTACAACGCTCGCGCTCTCGGCGGCCAGATTTACACCGGTTACAACTGGCAGCAGGGCCAGATCGTATACGGCGTTGAAGCTGACCTCGGCTACTCGGGCGCTGACGGCGCTGCTCGCGACGGCACCGGCAAGAACGAAGCCAACGGCTCTATCCGTGGCCGTATCGGTTACGACCTGAACCCCTTCCTGCTATATGGCACGGCTGGTCTGGCTGTCGGCAAGAACAAGTTCAGCAACAGCGCTGGCTCTGACACCGACGTCGCCGCCGGCTACACCGTTGGTGCAGGTGCTGAAACCTTCATCACCAACAACATCACGGCTCGCGTCGAATATCGCTACACCGACTACCAGACCAGCGACTTCAATATCGGCGGCTCGACTGTTTCGCGCGGCTACGATGAGCACAGCGTCAAGGTCGGTATCGGCATGAAGTTCTAAGCCGAACAAATCGCATGAAGAAGCCGGGCCAGTGCCCGGCTTTTTTGTTTTCAACGCTCGGCGCCTATTCACCCACCGGGAAATCCGTCGACACCGCAAGCTCACGCCATGCGGCGAGTTCCTCGGCAACGCTGGCATTCTTCCTCTCGATCGCAGCCACCGTGTCGCTGCCGAAGGGCATGCGCAGTGGCGGATTGTCGGAATGCGCGAGCGTGATCATCGCCTTGGCGAAGCGGGCAGGGTCGCCGGGCTGCTGGTGGTTATGACCGATGGCGAATTCGCGCATCGCGCCGACAGGCGTCTCTGCGTAATCGGCGATCGAGCTTGGGCTGACCGACAGCGAGCTCTCGTCGAGGAAGTCGGTGCGGAAGAAGCCGGGCTCGACGACCATCGCCTTGATGCCGAGCGGCGCGACCTCGGCGGCAAGCGCCTCCGTCAATCCTTCGACCGCGAACTTGGTCGAGCAATAGACGCCCCAGCCGGCATGTGAGACATAGCCGCCGATCGACGAGATGTTGAGGATATGGCCGGAACGCTGGCGGCGCATGTGCGGCAGCACCGCGCGCGTGACCTTCAGCAGGCCGAAGACGTTGGCCGCGTAGAGCTTCTCGATCTCGTCGTTGGTCGCCTCTTCGACGGCACCCAGCAGGCCGAAGCCGGCATTGTTGAGCAGGATATCGATCCGGCCGAAGCGCTTGACGGCCTGCTCGGCGGCGGCGTGCGCCGAGGCTTCATCCGTCACATCAAGCGCGACGGTCAAGAGATTCGAATGATTCTCGAATTTCTCCTGCAGACCTTTCGGATTGCGTGCGGTGGCGACGACGGCATCGCCGGCATTGAGAGCTTCCTGGGTGATAAGGGCGCCGAAACCGCGCGACGCACCAGTGATGAACCAAACACGCATGACGTTTTCCTTTCGGGTTGTGATTTGCTGACACCCCGAAACTAGCCTATGGACATAAGTGAGAAAATTTACCTTCTACTCCATGAGCTAGTGAGAAATACTCATCAATGAAGCGTGTGCGCTCGACCGATCTCGCCATTTTCCTCGCCATTGCTAGTCACCGAAGCTTTCGCAAGGCCGCCGTCGAGCTCGCCGTTACGCCCTCGGCGCTGAGCCACGCGCTGAGAACGATCGAGGATCGGCTGGAGGTCCGTCTCGTCAACCGCACCACCCGTGGCGTGGCGCTGACGGAGGCAGGGGAGCGATTGTTCGATCGCATCCGCCCGGCCTTCCTCGATATCGACGCCGCGCTGGATGATCTCGACACCTTCCGCGGCCGGCCCTACGGCAAGCTGCGCATTAACGCACCACGCGCCGCCGCCAAGCTCGTGCTGCTGCCGATCGTCTCGCGCTTCCTGAAAGCTCATCCATCCGTCGAGGTCGATATCGTCGTCGATGACGCGCTTATCGATATGGTCTCCTCCGGCTTCGATGCCGGCATACGCTTTGGCGAAAGCATCGCGGCGGATATGATCGCAATCCCGATCGGTCCGCGCCACAGCTTCGCCGTTGTCGGCACGCCGGGTTACTTCGAGGGTAGGGAAAGGCCGCTTACACCACATAATCTCAAGGACCACGTATGTATCCGATTACGCTTCAGCAGCGGCTCTCTTTATCATTGGGAGTTTGAGCGCGGCGGCATTGAGCTGGAGATCGAAGTGCAGGGGCCGCTGACGTTGGGCGACCAAGACATAATCCGCGACGCGGTTCTGCAGGGCAACGGACTGGGTTATCTGTTCGAGGATCAGGTGCGTGACGAGATCGAGACCGGCAAATTGGTGCGGGTGCTTGAGGATTGGTGCCCCTATTATCCGGGCTTCTTCCTCTATTATCCGAGCCGCCGGCAGCTGCCGACGGCGTTGCGCGCCTTCATCGATTTCGTGAAAGCGGAGCGCGATCGCGCTCAGCCCTGAGGCTTGAGCTCCGCATATCCAGGGAATTTCTTCTCGAAGTCACGAATCCAGCCAATCAGTTCCGAATGGTCGGCTTCCCACTGACCGTTGAAGCGCAGGTCGAGATAACCCAGCGTTGCCGCCAGCGCGAAGTGGCCGCCATGCAGCTTCTTGCCGATCTTCGGCAGGTGGACGCTAAGGTGATTGAGGCCGCTCACGACCTTCTTCCACTGCCGGTCGATCCAGGGCTGGTGGATCTTTTCCTCGTCGCGGAAGCGGCGCTCGTAGACGATGGCGAGCAGGCAATCGCAGATGCCGTCGCAAAGCGCTTCCAACACTTCGGCTTCCGTGCGCTTGCCGTTCTTCGACGGATAGAGCTGCTTGCCTTTGAGGCGACCGAAATAATGCATGATCGCGACGCTGTCGAAGACCGACACACCGTCATCCGTCAGCACGGTCGGAATCTTTCCAAGAGGATTGTTATCGACGAGGATCGCCGGGCCGGCATTGGTGTCGACGCGGATCTCGGTCGCATCAAGCTCGAGATAGCGGGCGGCCATCCGGACCTTGCTGGAATAGGGGGAGGCGGGCGCGCAAAGGATCTTCATCATCGGTCTCTTTCAAAATGCCTGGCAACGGACTTGCAATGTGCGCCGGACTATTTCGCGCCGGAAAGAGTCGGTCAATCCTCTTTCACGGCCTTGTTTTCACCGCGCAGCCAGAACGCACGGTGCGAGGCATAGCGGTCCTGCGCCATATGATCCTTCAGCGCCGGCAGGAGCTGGTGCAGCTCGTCCTTCAGCGTATAGGGTGGGTTGACGATGATCAGCCCTGAGCCGGTCAGCCCGGTCACCATCCCGCGGTCGCTGCGCACGGTGAGTTCGGCGCAGAGTGTCTTCGGAATATCGAGTGCCTGCAGCGCCTCGTGAAATTCCTTGATCGGCGCGCCCTTCTTGATCGGATACCACAGGCAATAGGTGCCGCCGGGAAAGCGGCGATAGGCCTTGGCCAATCCATCGACCAGCCGCTCATACTCGCCGCCTTCCTCGAAGGGCGGATCGACAAGCACGATGCCGCGCTTTTCCTTCGGCGGCAGATGCGCGCCCAGCGACAGCCAGCCGTCGAGCTCGGTGATGCGGGCATGATGATCGCCCTCGAACAGGCGATGCAGCCGCTGGTAATCCTCGGGATGCAGCTCCATCGCCGATAGCCGATCCTGCGGCCGGAAGAGCATGCGAGACAGCTTCGGCGAGCCGGGATAGTAGCGCATGCCGCCATCTGGATTGAGTTCGCGGATCGCGCTCAGATAGGGCTCGAGCAGTTCCGCCACCTGCGGCGAAAGCTCGGCTTCCATGATCTTGCCGATCCCGTCGCGCCATTCGCCTGTTTTCTGCGCCTCTTCCGAGGAGAGATCGTAGAGCCCGATGCCGGCATGCGTATCGAGCACGCGGAAGCCCGCATCCTTCTTCTGCATGTAGCGGACAAGACGCGCGAGAACGGCGTGCTTCAGGACATCGGCAAAGTTGCCCGCATGGTAGATGTGGCGGTAGTTCATTTTCGCTGATGCCTACATGAATTTGCGTGAGGGGCGTCGTTTCCGGCTTTTGGCCGGTTTCGGGTTGGAATATAGAAACTCAATGAACATTGCGACCCCCATCGAAGCCAAATCCCCGAAGTCCGCCGTCCGGATCGGCCACACCGCCTGTCCGCACGACTGTCCCTCCACCTGCGCGCTGGAGGTGGAGGTCACGGATGATGGTAGGATCGGCCGCGTGCGCGGGGCAAATGATCACAGCTACACCGCGGGCGTGATCTGCGCCAAGGTCGCCCGATACGCCGAGCGCCTCTATCACCCCGACCGCCTGATGCACCCGCTGCGCCGCAAGGGAGCCAAGGGGGCGGGGGAGTGGCAGCAGATCTCCTGGGACGATGCGCTGGATGAAATCGCCGAAGCCTTCGTCAAGGCCGAGGCCAGAGACGGCAGCGAGGCGGTCTGGCCTTATTTCTACGCCGGCACCATGGGCTGGGTGCAGCGCGACAGCATCGACCGCCTGCGCCACGCAAAGCGCTATTCCGGCTTCTTCTCGTCGATCTGCACCAACCCGGCCTGGACCGGCTTCACCATGGCGACAGGGGTCTTGAGAGGCCCGGATCCACGCGAAATGGCGCGCACCGATTGCGTTGTCATATGGGGCACCAACGCCGTCGCCACGCAGGTCAACGTCATGACCCACGCGATCAAGGCGCGCAAGGAACGTGGCGCCAAGATCGTCGTCATCGATATCTACGACAGCCCGACGATGAAGCAAGCCGATCTGGCGCTCATCCTCAAGCCGGGCACCGATGCAGCACTCGCCTGCGCCGCCATGCACATCGCCTTCCGCGACGGCTATGCCGACCGCGCCTATATGGCAAAATACGCCGATGATCCCGCCGGCCTCGAAGCGCATCTGAAGACCAAGACGCCGGAATGGGCCGCCGCCATCACCGGACTTTCGGTCGATGAGATCGAGGCCTTCGGCAAGCTCGTCGGCACGACGAAGAAGACCTTCTTCCGCTTAGGCTACGGCTTCACCCGCCAGCGTAACGGCGCGGTCGCCATGCATGCGGCGGCCTCGGTCGCAACCGTTCTCGGCTCCTGGCAATATGAAGGCGGCGGCGCCTTCCATTCGAACAGCGACATCTTCCGCATGAACAACGCGGAACTGACCGGCAAGTCGATGAAGGATGCCGACATCCGCATGATCGACCAGTCGCAGATCGGCCGCGCCTTGACCGGCGATGCCGTGGCGCTCCGCCATCGCGGCCCCGTCACCGCCATGCTGATCCAGAACACCAACCCTGTTAATATCGCGCCCGAGCAGCGGCTGGTGAAGCGCGGCTTTGCCCGCGACGATCTCTTCGTCGCTGTCCACGAGCAGTTCATGACCGATACCGCCGAGATGGCCGATATCGTCATCCCCGCCACCATGTTCATCGAGCATGACGACATCTACCGCGCCGGCGGCCAGAACCACATCCTGCTCGGACCTAAGCTGGTCGAGCCGCCGGAAACGGTGCGCACCAATCTCTTCGTCATCGAGGAACTCGCCAGGCGCCTCGGCGTCGCCGATCGCCCGGGCTTCGGCTTCACGGCGCGCGAGATGATCGACCGCGTTCTCCAGTCGAGCGAACTCCCCGGCTACGACCATTTTCTCGAGCACAAATGGTTCGACCGCCAGCCGGAATTCGACGACGCCCATTTCCTCAACGGCTTCGCCCATGCTGACGGCCGCTTCCACTTCCGCCCGGACTGGCGAAACCAGCCGGCGCCGAACCGCCCGCCGGAGGCAGTCGGCCTGCTCGGCCCCTATCCGAAGCTGCCGCAATTCCCGGATCAGGTCGACGTGATCGAAGTGGCCGATGCCGCGCACCCGTTCCGCCTCGCCACATCGCCCGCCCGCAACTTCCTGAACTCCAGCTTCGCCGAGACCAAGACCTCGCGGCAGAAGGAGGGGCGGCCGGAGCTGATGATCAATCCCGTTGATGCGGAAGCCCAAGACATCGCCCACGGCGACCTCGTCCAGGTCGGCAACGCCAGAGGCGAAGTCCGCCTGCACGCCAAGCTGACGACCGAGGTCAAGCCGGGCGTGCTGATCGCCGAGGGCCTGTGGCCGAACAAGGCGCATGTGGATGGCGAGGGCATCAACGTTCTGACCGGCGCCGACCCCGTCGCGCCCTATGGCGGCGCTGCCGTCCACGACAACAAGGTTTGGCTTCGCAAGGATGCGGCATGACGAAATTTGAAAAGGCGAAAGCCGAGATCGTCCAGGAAAAGACGCTCTCGGATGGCTGGACGCGGCTCAGCACCTACGAGGTCGATTACACCAACTCCGACGGCGAAACGCACCGCATCCACCGCGAGATCTACCACCGCACGCCCGCGGCCACGATCCTGCTGCACAACCCAAAGCGCGACACCGTCGTCCTCGTCCGCCAGTTCCGTCTGCCCGTCTATCTCCACGGCGAGCCGGCCTGGATGCTGGAGACGCCCGCCGGCCTGCTCGACGGCGACGAGCCGGAAGCCGCCATCCGCCGCGAAGCTATCGAGGAAACCGGCTTCCGCGTCCGCGATGTCCGCTTTCTCTTCAAGGCCTATAGCTCGCCTGGCTCCAACGCCGAGGTCGTCCACTTCTTCGCGGCATCGATCGACACGGACGACCGAGTATCCGAAGGCGGTGGCTTGGCCGAGGAGCATGAGGACATCGAGGTCGTCGAAATCCCGCTCGACGAGGCGCTGCAGATGATCGCCAGCGGAGAGATCATCGACTTCAAGACGATCATTCTGCTGCAATGGGCGGCGCTGAACAGGGCTGCCTTGAATAAGCCCTGAGACGTTCATTCGCATGTCATGAATCGGGGCTATCGGCTCCGGCTTGTCATAATTCCCAAATGCGAGGAGAAAGCCGATGTGGCTCAGCAATTTCACGATCGTTCTGCCAGATGAGGTCGTGAACAACGGCTCGGTTCGCATCGAGGATGGTGTTATCGCAGAGATCCGCCCGGAGACGGTCGCCAATGCCGCAATCGATGGCGAAGGTCGCCTGTTGATGCCGGGGTTCGTCGATCTTCACGGCGACATGATCGAGCGCGAGATCGCGCCGCGCCCCAACGCCATGATGCCGATCGGCTTCTCTATCCACGAACTCGACAAGAAGCTCGCCGCCCATGGCGTGACGACCGCCTATGCCGCTGTCTCTTTCGCGACCGAAAGCGTCTACGGCCATGTCCGCTCGCTGGAAACCACCTGCGCCGTCATCGAGGGAGTCAGCCGCTTCAAGGATGATCTCCTGATCGATCACCGCGTGCACGCGCGCTACGAGATCACCAATGTTGGCGCGGCGCCTGCGCTCGAAAAGCTGCTGGATGCCGGCCACGTCGACATGGTCTCCCTGACCGATCACACGCCGGGGCAGGGCCAGTATAACGACATCCAGAGCTATATCCTCAGCATGGCCGAGCGCCGTGCCATCTCCGAGGAAATGGCCGCCGAGATGGTCGCCAAGCGCATCGCCATGCGCGACAATCCCGAGATCGAGACCAGGCTCCGCCACATCGTCGACCTGTCGCTTCGCCACAAGCTGTCTCTCGCTTCGCATGACGACGACAGCGCCGAGAAGGTGGCTGAGATGCATGCGATGGGCGTCACGATCAGCGAATTCCCGGTAACGCTGCCGGCCGCCGAGGAAGCGCGCCGCCGTGGCCTCTGGACGCTGATGGGCGCGCCGAATGCGCTGCGCGGCCAGTCCATGTCGGGCAACCTGAGTGCGCTCGATGCCGCCCGCGCCGGCGTCCTCTCCGTCATCGCCGCCGACTATCACCCGGCTGCCTTTGTGCCCGGCATATTCAAGATCGCCGAGGCCACCAACCTGCCGACCGCTGTCGCCATGGCAACGAAGAACGCAGCCCGCTCCGCCGGCCTCACCGACCGCGGCGAAATCGCCATCGGCCAGCGCGCCGACCTCGTGGTCGTGGAAGCCGGCGACATCCACCGCATCCGCGCCACCTTCCGCGGCGGCCGCTTCGTCTACAGCGACGGCACGCTGCATCAGCCGCGGGCGATCGCGGCGTAAGGGTTGGTTGATCTTGTCAAGCGAGCAGCGGCACGTTTTCGCGTGCTGCTGCATCTATCAGTTGCTTGTCTAAAGTGGCGAGCGGCAGTTTCGTCTGGATTGCCAAGGCCAGATAAGCCGCATCGTAGGCTGTCAACCGGTGCTGTTCCGCAAGGCCAAGAATTGTGTCATCGCCCGGCGAGCGCTGCGTGAAGATGCTCAGTCCGCGCAAGAGTTTCACACCTTCACGGGCCTTGTCGAAGTCGATCCGATTGCGCCTTCTTGCCATCATCACCACGTTGCGCACTTCGTGCCACAATAAGTCGGGAGCAATCGCGTCGGAGGTTTGCAGATGGACGAATGCGGCAGCCGCGATCGGCGAGCTCTCGTCTGGCAAAACCCAGCTGCACACGACAGACGAGTCGACAACGAATTTGGTCGTCATCGCCGACCCGTCGCCTTCCATTCCGCAATTTCTTCCTGTGTGATGCTTGGCATGGTTTTTCGGAACGCAAGGATTGCCTCAATCGCTCGCCTGCGCTTCTCGTGATCCGCCACGACAGGGGCCAACCGCGCCACTGGCAAACCATCGCGCAGGATCACGACCTCCTCGCCGGCTTCCACCTTGGCAAGGAGTTCGGGAAGGCTCGCTTCATCGATGTTGACGGTAATAGTCATGGCGTCGCTCCGTGGGCACGCACATGATGATCCGCATCATCTCGCCGGTCAATCTCCGGCCAATCATCTGTCAGGCGGAGATCAAGGCACCGGTTGCGGCGGTATCAGGCGCATCGGCCGTTCTGACAGCCTTGCCATCTTCCATCCGTACCTTGCCCTCGGCAAACAGCTTGAGCGCCTGCGGATAGATCTGGTGCTCGACGGTCAGCACGCGTGCTGCCAGCGCATCAGCGGTGTCGTCTGAGAGTACGGGCACCGCCGCCTGGCCAATGACCGGGCCTTCATCCATGCCCTCGGTCACGAAATGCACCGTGCAGCCGGCGATCCGCATGCCGGCGTCGATGGCACGCTGGTGCGTGTGCAGGCCGGGAAACAGCGGCAGCAGGGAAGGGTGGATGTTGATCATCTTCCCCTCGTAACGCTGAATGAACGTGCCGCTCAGCAGGCGCATATAGCCCGCCAGACATATAATGTCGGGCGACAACGCGTCGAGGGCGGCGAAGATCGCTTCCTCGTGCGCTTCCTTGCTGGCGTAGTCCTTGCGCGGAAAGGCGAAGGTCGCGATGCCCCCGGCGGCCGCCTTGGCAAGCCCACCGGCATCCGGCTTGTCGGAGATCACGCCGACGACTTCAGCCGGGAAATCCTGGCTTTTCGCGGCGGCGACCAGCGCCATCATGTTGGAGCCGCCGCCGGAGATGAAGACGACGACGCGTTTGCGCGGAGACGTCATATGGCGAGCGTACCCTTGTAGAGCGTGCCGTGAGCGCCTTCAGCGCGCGCGATCATCCGGCCAAGCCCCACGACGCTTTCGCCCTGCGCTTCCAGCGCCGAGATGACAGTGTCGGCATTCTCGGCGGAGACGACGGCGATCATGCCGATGCCGCAGTTGAAGGTGCGCAGCATCTCGTTTGCTTCCACGCCGCCGGTCTTCGACAGCCAGGAGAACACGGCCGGAACCTTGACAGCGGCAAGATCGATCTCGGCGGCGAGGTGCTTGGGCAGTACGCGCGGAATATTCTCGGGGAAACCGCCGCCGGTGATGTGCGCCAGCGCCTTGATAGCGCCGGTCTCGCGGATCACGCTCAAGAGCTGCTTCACATAGATGCGGGTCGGCGTCAGCAGCGCTTCGCCGAGCGTCTTGCCATCGGCGAACGGTGCCGGCGCATCCCAGGCGAGGCCGGAAATGCCGACGATCTTGCGCACGAGCGAGAAGCCGTTGGAGTGAACGCCCGAGGAGGCGAGGCCGAGGATGACGTCACCTTCGCCGATGTCGCCAGACGGCAGCAGCTTGCCGCGTTCGGCGGCGCCGACAGCGAAGCCGGCCAGATCGTAATCGCCGGAAGAATACATGCCCGGCATCTCGGCGGTCTCGCCGCCGATCAGCGCACAGCCCGCGTCGCGGCAGCCGGCGGCAATGCCTTCGACGATAGCAGCACCCTGGTCGGGATCGAGCTTACCGGTTGCGAAGTAGTCGAGGAAGAACAGCGGCTCGGCGCCCTGGACCACGAGATCGTTGACGCACATGGCGACGAGGTCGATGCCGACGGTGTCATGATAGTCGGCGTCGATCGCGATCTTCAGCTTGGTGCCGACGCCGTCATTGGCGGCAACCAGAACCGGATCGGTGAAGCCCGCTGCCTTGAGATCGAACAGGCCACCGAAACCGCCGATTTCGCCATCGGCGCCGGGGCGGCGGGTCGAGCGTACGGCGGGCTTGATCTTTTCGACGAGAAGGTTGCCAGCGTCGATATCCACGCCTGCATCGCTATAGGTGAGACCGTTTTTTCCGGACTGGCTCATACTGCTCTCCGATGGCTGTCGTCGGGCGGGAAATATCCCCGCGTCATATGCGGGTCGCAATTGCATGACAGGGGCGTTTATGCAAGGCGTTGCGTGGCAAAAGCCCCAATTTCCCGCTCTTTTGAACGGAGCTTCGTGGAAATTGGACGCCGGGGTTGACCATTCTCGCACCTGCACCCTATGTGGCTCGAAGGCCGTATCGCTGCGATGCGGCATGAACTGCGATCGATCAGCGGAGAACATGATGCCACAGCAGGTTAGCGGTGCCGGTCTGAAGCGCCAGGTCGTCTTCTGGCTGATCGTGCTCGCCTTCTTCATTGCCTTCCTGCTGGTGTTCAGCTCGATCCTGCTGCCATTCCTGGCCGGCATGGCGATTGCCTACTTCCTGGATCCTGTCGCCGATCGGCTGGAGCGCTTCGGCCTCAGCCGCCTGATGGCGACCATCGTCATACTGATCGCCTTCGTCGTCCTGATCGTGCTGGCGCTGATGATCCTGATCCCGATCCTTGCCAGCCAGTTTACCGATTTTGCCGGTCGGCTGCCTGGTTATATCGATCAGCTGCAGACCTTCATCGCCAAGCAGCAGAACTCGATGCTGCCGGATTGGATCAAGAACCAGCTCGGCACCATCAAGAACAATTTCTCCGAAATCCTGTCGCAGGGCTTTGGTCTGCTGACAGGACTGTTCAGCCAGGTCTGGAGCTCCGGTCTCGCCGTCGTCAACGTCATCTCGCTGATGATCGTCACCCCAGTCGTCGCCTTCTACATGCTGCTCGACTGGGACCGCATGGTCGCCAACATCGATAAATATGTTCCGCGTGATTACGTCGCCAACGTCCACCAGATCATGCGCGAGATCGATCAGTCGATCGCCGGCTTCATCCGCGGGCAGGGTTCGCTCTGCCTTATCCTCGGCATCTACTACGCGGTCGGCCTGTCGCTGGTCGGGCTGAATTTCGGCCTGTTGATCGGCCTGTTCGCCGGCATGATCAGCTTCATCCCCTATGTCGGCTCCATGGTCGGTCTGATCCTCGCTGTCGGCGTCGCGATCGTGCAGTTCTGGCCGGATTACATCTGGGTCGGCGCGGTGCTCGCTGTCTTCTTCAGCGGCCAGTTCCTGGAAGGCAACATCCTGCAGCCAAAGCTCGTCGGTCACAGCGTCGGCCTGCATCCGGTGTGGCTGATGTTCGCGCTCTTTGCGTTCGGCGCCCTGTTCGGCTTCGTCGGCCTTCTGGTCGCGGTGCCGGCTGCCGCTGTCGTCGGCGTCCTTGTCCGCTTCGCGCTTTCGCGTTACCTTGACAGCGATCTTTATGCGGGCGAGGCAAAGGCTGCCCCGGTCCGAAAGACAAAAGCTGGCCCTAAATGACTGACGTGAAAAACGCTGACTCGAGGCGCAAGGCCGTGGAGCAGCTCCCCTTGGCCTTTTCGCATGACGCCGCGACCGGGCGTGACGATCTGCTGATCTCCGAGCGGCTCGCCGCCGCCGTCGAGATCGTCGATGCATGGCCGCAATGGCCGTCGCCGGTCGTTATCCTGGCCGGCCCGGTCGGTTCGGGAAAAACGCACCTTGCCAATATCTGGAAAGACCATAGCGGCGCGACTACCATTCACCCGAAATCGGGCGCCAACGCCGCCGTCGATGCCGCCAATGGTCCGGTTCTCTTCGAGGACGCCGATCGCCTCGGCTTCGACGATACCGAGCTGTTCCATGTGATCAACAGCGTTCGCGAAAACGGTCACAGCCTGCTGATCACCAGCCGCCTCTGGCCCATGTCATGGCCGGTACAGCTTGCGGACCTGCGTTCGCGCCTCAAGGCGGCGACCGTGGTTGAGATCGGCGAACCCGACGAGGAGCTGTTGTCTCAGGTCATCGTCAAGCTGTTTGCCGATCGCCAGCTTTATATAGATGACAAACTGGTGCTCTATATCGTCAACAGGATGGAACGCTCGCTGAACGCGGCGCAGACGATCGTGGACAGGCTTGACCGGCTTGCTTTGTCGCGCGGCACCAAGATCACCCGCTCGCTGGCCGCTGAAGTGTTGAATGAATTGGGCAATTCCGATCCGCCCGATTGACTGTCACAGTTCTGTCGTGAAACTGATATATTCGCGTCGGCGAATTCAAACGGGGCATTCAGACGATGGACAGTGCAGTCGCGGAACACCAGGAACCAACCCCTGAAGGCGCGGCAGACGTACCGCCGCTGGAAGAGCTGCTTGCCAGCCCCGAGCGCTTCATCAACCGCGAATTTTCCTGGCTGCAGTTCAATCGCCGCGTTCTTGAAGAAACGCTGAACACCGAGCATCCGCTGCTAGAGCGCGTTCGCTTCCTGTCGATCTCCGCCGCCAACCTCGACGAATTCTTCATGGTTCGTGTCGCCGGCCTCGAGGCGCAGGTGCGGCAGAACATCGTCATCCGCACGCCTGACGGCAAGACGCCGGCCGAGCAGCTGGACGCGATCCTGCGTGAGATCGACAACCTGCAGATGGAGCAGCAGGCATCGCTTGCCGTCCTGCAGCAGTATCTCGCCAAGGAAGACATTCTGATCGTTCGCCCGGGCGCGCTCAGCGAAGGCGATCGCCAGTGGCTGGCGACTGAATTCGAGCAGGCGATCTTCCCGGTGCTGACACCGCTGTCGATCGACCCGGCGCATCCGTTCCCCTTCATTCCGAACCTAGGCTTCTCGATCGGCCTGCAGCTGGTCAGCAAGAGCGGTCGTGATCCGATGACGGCGCTGCTGCGCCTGCCGCCGGCGCTGGATCGTTTCGTGCGCTTGCCCGACGCCGGCAACACGATCCGCTACATCACGCTGGAAGACGTCGCCAACGTCTTCATCCACCGGCTCTATCCCGGCTACGAGGTGCAGGGTTCCGGTACCTTCCGCATCATTCGCGACAGCGATATCGAAGTCGAGGAAGAAGCGGAAGATCTCGTCCGCTTCTTCGAGACCGCGCTGAAGCGTCGCCGCCGCGGGTCGGTAATCCGCATCGAGACCGATTCCGAAATGCCGGCATCGCTGCGCCAGTTCGTGGTGCAGGCGCTGAGCGTTCCCGATAACCGCGTCGCGGTTCTGCCCGGCCTCCTGGCGCTGAACACGCTTTCCGAGATCACCAAGGCGCCGCGCGACGATCTGCGCTTCCCGCCCTACAATGCCCGATTTCCCGAGCGCGTCCGCGAACACGCCGGCGATTGCTTCGCCGCCATCCGCGAAAAGGACATGGTGGTTCACCACCCCTACGAATCCTTCGACGTGGTGGTCCAGTTTCTGCTCCAGGCTGCGCGCGATCCTGACGTTCTGGCGATAAAGCAGACTCTGTACCGTACCTCCAACGACAGCCCGATCGTGCGCGCACTGATCGACGCGGCCGAGTCCGGCAAGTCGGTGACGGCGCTGGTCGAGCTCAAGGCGCGTTTCGATGAAGAGGCCAACATCCGCTGGGCCCGCGACCTCGAGCGCGCCGGCGTGCAGGTCGTCTTCGGCTTCATCGAGTTGAAGACGCATTCGAAGATGTCGCTGGTCGTCCGCCGCGAGGAGGGCAAGCTGCGCAGCTACTGCCATCTCGGCACCGGCAACTACCACCCGATCACCGCGAAGATCTATACCGACCTGTCGTTCTTCACCTGCAATCCGGTGATTGCCCACGACATGGCCAACATCTTCAACTTCATCACCGGTTACGGAGAGCCGGAGGAGAGCATGAAGCTCGCGGTATCTCCCTACACGCTGCGCTCGCGCATCCTTCGCCATATCCAAGAAGAGATCGTCCACGCCAGGAACGGCGCACCGGCCGCGATCTGGATGAAGATGAATTCGCTTGTCGATCCCGAGATCATCGACGCGCTCTACACGGCAAGCCACGCCGGCGTCGAGGTCGAGCTCGTGATCCGCGGCATCTGCTGCCTACGTCCGCAGGTGCCCGGTCTCTCGGAAAACATCCGCGTCAAGTCGATCGTCGGACGCTTCCTCGAGCACAGCCGCATCTTCTGCTTCGGCAACGGCCATGGCCTCCCGTCTGACAAGGCACTTGTTTATATCGGCTCGGCCGACATGATGCCGAGAAACCTCGATCGGCGCGTCGAAACGCTGGTTCCCCTGACCAATCCGACGGTTCACGAGCAGGTTTTGTCCCAAATCATGCTTGGCAACCTCATTGACAATCAGCAAAGCTACGAGATATTGCCCGACGGGACGTCCAGGCGCATGGAAGTGCGCAAGGGCAAGGAGCCGTTCAACGCGCAACAGTATTTCATGACCAATCCCAGCCTTTCCGGCCGTGGTGAAGCCCTGAAATCCAGTGCGCCCAAGCTGATTGCCGGCCTTCTTTCCGGCCGGACAAAAAGATAAAACTGGACCTGCATGGTTGAATCAGAAGCCCAGGGGCGCCTTCCAGGGATTGCTCCGGTCTCCGTTGTCGATATCGGGTCGAACTCGATCCGTGTTGTCATCTATGAAGGCATGTCCCGGTCGCCGACGATCCTTTTCAACGAAAAGGTTCTCTGTGGCCTCGGCAAAGGCATCGCGCTGACCGGAAAGATGGATGAGGCGAGCGTCGAACGCGCGCTTGCCGCCCTGCATCGCTTCAAGGCCCTTTCCGACCAGGCCCGTGCCTCGACAATGTACGTGCTCGCGACGGCCGCTGCCCGCGAGGCATCGAACGGTCCCGATTTTATCCACCGCGCCGAAACCATCCTGCAGCGAAGGGTCCGCGTCCTCTCGGGCGAGGAAGAGGCGAAGTTTTCCGCCCTCGGCATCGTCAGCGGCTTCTATACGCCTGATGGCATCGCCGGCGACCTCGGCGGCGGCTCGCTCGAACTGATCGATATCAAGGGCAAGGAGCTCGGGCAGGGCGTGACGCTTCCGCTCGGCGGCCTGCGCCTGTCGGAATATGCCGGCGGTTCGATGGAGAAGGCCCGCACCTTCGCCCGAAAGCACGTCAAAAGCATCTCCAAGCTGCTCGCCAAGGGTGAGGGGCGTACCTTCTACGCCGTCGGCGGTACCTGGCGAAACATCGCCAAGCTGCACATGGAGATGACCCATTATCCGCTGCACATGATGCAGGGCTATGAGATTTCCTTCGAAGCCATGATGCAGTTCCTCGACCAGGTTGAGGCGGCGAAAGACTCCAAGGATCCGTCCTGGATGGCGGTCTCGAAGTACCGCCGCGCGCTTCTTCCCTTCGGCGCCGTCTCCATGAAGGAAGTGCTGAGCGTGATGAAGCCCTCGGTCATCTCGTTCTCCGGCCAGGGCGTTCGCGAAGGCTATCTCTATTCGCTGCTGTCGGAGAGCGAACGCCGCGCCGACCCGCTTCTGGAGGCCGCCCGCGAACTGGCGATCCTGCGCGCGCGATCCCCGGAACACGCACGCGAACTCGCGGACTGGACCGGCCGGATGATGCCGTTCTTCGACATCGACGAAACGCCGGAGGAGGCGCGCTACCGTCAGGCGGCCTGTCTTCTCGCCGATATCAGCTGGCGCGCTCATCCCGACTATCGCGGACTGCAGGCACTCAATATCATCGCCCACACTTCCTTCGTCGGTATAAGTCATCCCGGCCGCGCTTTCATAGCGCTTGCGAATTACTACCGCTTCGAAGGCCTGCATGATGATGGCGCAACAGGTCCGCTGGCGACGATCGCTACGCCGCAATATGTCGACCGCGCCAAGTTGCTCGGTGGCATGCTGCGTGTCGTCTATCTCTTCTCGGCCTCGATGCCGGGCGTCGTCCGCAACCTGCGCCTCGAGCGATCCTCGAACCCGGACCTCGATCTCGAGTTCGTCGTCCCCCACGAATATCATGACTTTGCAGGCGAGCGGCTGGAAGGACGCCTGCAGCAGCTCTCCAAGCTCACCAACAAGCGCCTGGCTTTCCGCTTCGAATAGAACAGGCATGTTGAATACAAGAAGGCCTTCGCGGCGAGCACCGCGAAGGCCTTCTTTTTTGTCTGATGGTACCGCTTACTTGGCGTTCAGCAACTCGCCGACTTCGAGCAGGCTGAACTCATTGTCGTCGGCCTTGTCGACGGCGCGGCCGGCCGAGAAGGGCAGGTTGTTGTCGTTGCCGACCACGATGTGGGTGGCATCGACACGGTCGACGTTTTCGATCGTCACGAACGGCATGTCGTAGACGCCATCCTTGGTGCCGGCCTTTTTCTTGTTGTCGGGATCCTTGATGTTCAGCAGATCGATATAGCCGATCTTGCGAACGGCCTTGCCGACGTTGGCGTCGTTGAACTCGATCTTGTAGATGCGCTTCAGCTCGGCGGGAGCTTCGAAGCAATCCGGCTTCGGCTGCTTCGGATCGGCGCAGGCCTTGTCCTTCGTGCCGGCGCCGTTGTCGCGCTCGATCACCAGGGCGGTGCTGTCGTCGAGCATGTTGAAGTCGCCGATCGAGACACCCTTGTCCTCGAACGGGTAGAGCCAGCTGCGGCCCGTCCAGCTCTTCGAAGCCGTGTCGAACTCGATGACGCGGATGGCGGTGTGACCGTCCACGCTCTCCATCTTGCCGTCGTCCTGATAGAGCGCGCCCTCGAGCAGCCCGTAGAGTTTGCTGCCGTCCTTGGACATCGCAAGACCTTCGAAGCCACCCGAACGCTTCAGGTTGAACGCTTGCATCTTGGTCGTCGGATTGGCCGGCACGGACAGGAGCGGATTATCGGGCGAGAGCACCGGCTTGCCATCGACCGATGCCGAAAATACGTCCGTGAGACGACCCTCGGTGTCGAATTTGAGCAGGTAGGGGCCAAACTCTTCGCCGAGCCAGAAGCCGTCGGCGACGGGCTGGATGGATTCGATGTCGAAGTCGGCGCCCGTCAGGTAGCGCTTCTCGGCGCCTTCAAGCACGATCGGGAAGGGGGACTTTTTATCGGGATCGGAGAGGAACAGATTCTTGACGACCTCCACCTTGCCGGTCGCCCAGTCGAACTTCAGCTGGTGCAGGAAGAGCATGGCGTCGCTGGAATTCGCCTTGGAGCCGAAGCCGTTGTCGGACAGCGTCCAGAAGGTGCCGTCTTCCATGGTCTTGATGCCAGAAAAGCCCTGGATCGGCTGGCCGTCGAAGGGAAGCTTGAGGTCGGTCACGCGCGCGCCGTCCTTGCCGGGAACGGTGCCGAGCACCTCGGTCCGCTTGCGATCTGCGGTCGTGAACTTGCCGGAATGCTTGAGAAACTCGGGTGCATCGGCGGGCGCCGGCACCATGGTGTTGGCGGGCAGAATTGCTTGGCCAGCAAGCTTGGCGGGAAATTCCTGCTGGTCGGCGGCGGCCGAACCGGCAATCAAAAGAAGAAATGAAACGGAAGCAAGAAGAGTATTTTTCATCGAAACCCCCAAAAAGATTGGAATGCGGGTCTCGATTAGCAGGGCTCTTATGTCGGCGCGTTGACGCCTGCGTGAAGCTTTGGTGACGTCACCCGGTTATCCGCCTTCACAAGCGCCACGACGCCGACGCTCTGCCCTCGTCCCTTCACGGCGTGGTAGCCGAGATCTTCGGCGGCGACGTCCGCTGGCAGGGTCATCCGCTGCATGAGGTCGGCCGAAATCAGCACCGACCGGTTCAGCGTCTTGCACAGCATTTCCAGCCGCGATGCCGTGTTGATCGTGTCGCCGAAGTAGGTGATCTTGTGGTGGTCCACGCCGATTTCGGCCGTGATGATACTGCCGCCATGCAGTGCCGCGCGCAGGCGAGGTACTTGGCCGTAGGTCTTCAGCCAGTTCTCGGCATCCGCTTCGATCGCGTTGATGATGTCGAAGATGCAGTTCACGCAGCGGCCGAATTTGATCCCGCGGTCAAGCGGCCATGTGATGATGGCGGCATCCCCGACATAATCGACGATCGTACCCTTGTATTTTCGCACTGGCTCGGCAAAGGCCGAAAACAGCGAGCTCAGCATCTGCTGCGCACGTAAATCCCCATGCTTTTCCGCGAATGCCGTCGAATCGACGAGGTCGATGAAGAGAAACACCCGCTCCTCGCTCACCGGCTTTCGATAACGGCTGACGAGCATGCTGGTGAACACCTCGCGGCCGAGGAGTTCGCGAACCCTGAGAACGAAGATCATCAGCGAGCAGACGGCGAGGGCATAAAGAAAGGCGTTGAACGGCAGCACCACCATGTCGACCCAGGAGTGGGGAATGACAATGCCGCTACCCCACAGGGAAAGGCCGGCGGCCGCAAAGCCGATACTCATCAGCACTTCGTAGACAAAAAGCTCGGCGAGGAAAAACGTCAGCGTCGGCAACGCTTCGATGCGATCGTGCATCCTGCGGAAGATTACCTTCCGCTCGAACGCAATGATCGGCATGCCCATGCAGAGCGCGAAAACCGCCCCTATGAGAGGGCGGCTGTCCTGGAAGAACATGACGCTGTAGAGTACGCCGCTCCCGGCCATGACCAGCATGATCAGAAGCCAGTTCTGGACCGGGGATACTTCTCTCATGCCGTTGCCCTTGCTCTGTCATGCCGCCGCATTCTACGTCGGCATATAGGCAACGCAAAGTGTCTTCGTAAGGGCAGTTAGAGAGTTACCGTCTCTACTTTTTTTCCAACGAAGCGCAGGGCGACATGGCCCTGGATCAGCTGCAGCGCCGGCTCGCCGAAGAGCTCCCGCCGCCATCCGGAGAGGGCCGCGACCTCGGCCTTTTCGCCTTCGGCCGCGATCTTGTCGAGATCCTCGCTGTTGGCGATGACCTTCGGCGCGACGCCGTGCTTTTCCGAAATGAGCTTCAGCAGCACCTTGAGCAGTTCCGCGGCAGCCGCGGCCCCCTCTGGCGCCTGGGTCTGGCGCGGCGCATGCGGCATCTCGGCCTTCGGCAGCGCCAGAGCCGCATTGACGGCCTCGACGACGGCCGCGCCGGAGCTCGAACGCTCCCATCCCTTCGGAATGGTGCGCAACCGGCCAAGCGCTTCGGCGTCCTTCGGCTGCTGCTGGGCGATTTCGTAAATCGCGTCGTCCTTGATGACGCGCGAGCGCGGCACATTGCGCGAGCGGGCCTCGCGTTCGCGCCATGCGGCGACATATTTCAGGATCGCGAGTTCCTGCGGCTTGCGCAGGCGCATCTTCAGCCGCTGCCACGCATCGTCGGGATGCATGTCGTAGGTCTCGCGTGCTTCCAGAACATCCATCTCCTCGGAAAGCCAGGAGGAGCGGCCTTCGCGCTCGAGCTCTGCCTTGAGGTAGAGGTAGACGTCGCGCAGATGGGTGACGTCGGCGAGTGCGTAGTCGAGCTGCTTTTCCGACAGAGGCCGGCGGCTCCAGTCGGTGAAGCGCGACGACTTGTCGATCTGCACGCCCTTTGTGCGGCTGACGAGCTGGTCGTAGGAAACCGAATCGCCGAAGCCGCAGACCATGGCTGCGACTTGCGTATCGAAGATCGGATGCGGGATGAGGCCGCCCCTGTTGTAGATGATTTCGATATCCTGGCGCGCCGCGTGAAACACCTTCAGCACGTTGGCATTCGCCATCAGCTCGAAGAACGGCTTCATGTCGAGGCCCTTGGCCAAAGGATCGACAAGCACTTCGGTCGTCGGGCTTGCCATTTGTATCAAGCAAAGCTCCGGCCAGAACGTCGTCTCTCGCAGAAACTCCGTGTCGATAGTAATGAATTCTGACTTGGCCAGCTCGATGCAGGCCGCCTCCAAATCGGCGGTTGTTACAATCATCTCAATTCATTCGCAGGATAGACATAGTTGAACCTTCCTTCTCCTTTCGGTCTCATATGTCAACCGCTACGGACGAAGAGGGCTCAAACAACCCTGACATAACTCGTCATGCCGGTCTTCTGATGCTCGATGATGTGGCAATGCAACAGCCAATCGCCGAGATTATCGGCGACGAAGGCAAGCTGCACCTTCTCGTCCGGCTGTACAAGGTAGGTATCGGTGACGAGCGGCATCACCTCGCGCGTCGAGGACGACAGCACCGTGAAGCTCATCCCGTGGAGATGGATCGGATGCGTGTGCGGCGTCACGTTCTCGAGCTGCAGGATATAGCTCTTGCCGAGCTTCAGCTCCGAAAGCGGCGCCGTCGGATCGCTCGTGTCGCCCGGCCACGGCACCTTGTTGATGGCCCAGAAGCTGTAGCCCAGCGTACCGCAGATGCTGTCGACCGGAGCGCTTTCAGCGGTAGCGCTCAGCACCACGGAAATTTTCTGCGCTGATGACACGTCGGGCTTGGCGACCGGATTTTCGGCCATTGCCGCGAGGTCGCCGATATTGCGCTTCAGCGACGCGCCGACCGATCGCAGCCTTGCTATGGTCTTCGGCGTCGTGCCGCGAATATCCTCGATCGTCGCGATGGCTCCCTCGCTATCCGGCATCCTGACCGCAAGATCGAGCCGCTGGCCGGGCCCGATCTGCAGCAGGTCCAGCGGAAAACGCTTCGGCACCGGATTTCCATCGATGGCGATGACGGTCGCCTCGGCGCCCTCCATCTTCATCGAGAAGATGCGCGTCACATCTGTCACCGCGATCCGCAGCCGCACGAGCCCACCGGCCGGCGCGTCATACTGCGGCTCCTGGTGCCAGTTGGCGGTCCGCACAGTTCCGTAGGTGCCGGCCTTGGCGGCGTCGCGCGGCCGGAAGGCGGCAATGAATTGGCCGTCGCCACCCAGCCGCCAGTCGCGAAGATTTAGCACCACTTCGGAATCGAATGTCGGATCGGCTGCATCCTCGACGACGATCACACCCGTCATGCCCTGGCCCATCTGCGCCAGCGTATTGCAGTGCGGATGATACCAGAATGTGCCGGCGTCGGGCGGCGTGAAGGCGTAGTCGAAGCTGTCGCCGGTATAGACGTAGGGCTGCGTCATGAACGGCACGCCGTCCATCTTGTTCGGGATCCGCAGCCCGTGCCAGTGGATGGTGGTCGGCTCGTCGAGCGTGTTGGTCAGTCGCGCCGCGTAGGGCTTGCCCTTGGTCATGCGGAGGACCGGCGGCATCCCGACAGCGCCCCCCACATTGCCCCAGGTCATGATGTTCTTGGTTACGCCGGCATCCGTCAACGTCGCCTGCGTCTTCAGCGCTTTCAGCACCTGCGGTTCGGGTGCTGCTTCCGCCAGCCCGAACTTGCCCGCGATCCCGATGCCCACGCCATAAGCGCCGGCCACGGCGGAGGCTTTCAACAGATTGCGGCGGGTGAGGAGGGGCATGGCATGGCTCCGGCAGAACGATATCCGTCTTCTTTAAAGTTGACCGCCTGCTTCAGCAATATGCGACGCTCTGCCAAACTGCCGCATGGCGGCGGGAGACGATGAGGTTGCAACATGGCCGAAAACCTCGTTCAAAGCGCGTGCGAGCCGTGCCAAGTCTTGACAAATCAGGCCGTCCATGCGCTTTTCCGCCCGATTTTCTTGTCGGCGCGAGAGAGCTTTTGAAGCCCCTGCTGCCGTCTTCAAGCCAAATACTGGAAATTGAGATGATGCATCGTTACCGCAGCCACACATGTGCAGCCCTCCGCAAGTCGGATGTCGGCGCCAATGTCCGGATTTCCGGCTGGGTTCACCGCGTCCGTGACCATGGCGGCGTTCTCTTCATCGACCTGCGCGACCATTACGGCATGACCCAGGTCGTCGCCGACCCTGATAGCCCGGCCTTCAAGATCGCCGAGACCGTTCGCGGCGAGTGGGTCATCCGCATCGATGGCGTCGTCAAGGCGCGTTCGGAAGACACCGTCAACAAGAACATGGCGACCGGTGAGATCGAACTCTACGCCCAGGAGATCGAAGTGCTCTCCGAAGCCAAGGAACTGCCGCTGCCGGTCTTCGGCGAGCCGGATTATCCTGAGGACATCCGCCTCAAGTACCGCTTCCTCGATCTGCGCCGCGAGACACTGCACAAGAACATCGTCAAGCGCAGCCAGATCATTTCCGACATCCGCAACCGCATGACGTCGGCCGGCTTCGGCGAATACACGACCCCGATCCTGACGGCGTCCTCGCCGGAAGGCGCGCGCGACTTCCTCGTGCCCAGCCGTATCCATCCCGGCCAGTTCTTCGCCCTGCCGCAGGCGCCGCAGCAGTACAAGCAGCTTCTGATGGTGGCTGGTTTCGACCGCTACTTCCAGATCGCGCCGTGCTTCCGCGATGAAGATCCGCGCGCCGACCGCCTGCCGGGCGAATTCTACCAGCTCGACCTGGAGATGAGCTTCGTTACCCAGGAAGACGTCTGGGACACGATGGCCCCGATCATGACCTCTGTCTTCGAGCAGTTCGCCGAAGGCAAGCCGGTCACCAAGGAATGGCCGCGCATCCCCTATGACGTCGCGATCCGCAAGTACGGCTCCGACAAGCCGGACCTGCGTAACCCGATCGAGATGCAGGCCGTCACCGAGCACTTCGCAGGCTCCGGCTTCAAGGTCTTCGCCGGCATGATCGCCTCGAACCCGAAGGTCGAAGTCTGGGCGATCCCGGCCAAGACCGGCGGCAGCCGCGCGTTCTGCGACCGCATGAACGCCTGGGCGCAGTCGCTCGGCCAGCCGGGTCTCGGCTACATCTTCTGGAAGGAAGAAGACGGCAAGGTCGGCGGCTCCGGTCCGCTTGCCAAGAACATCGGCGAAGAGCGCACCGAAGCGCTCCGCGTCCAGCTCGGCCTTGAAGCAGGCGACGCCGCCTTCTTCGTCGCCGGCGAACCGGCGAAGTTCTACAAGTTCGCGGGCGAAGCGCGCACCAAGGCGGGTGAAGACCTGAACCTGGTCGATCGCGACCGTTTCGAACTGTGCTGGATCATCGACTTCCCGTTCTACGAATGGAGCGAGGAAGACAAGAAGATCGATTTCGCCCACAACCCCTTCTCGATGCCGCAGGGTGGTCTGGAAGCGCTGCAGAGCCAGGATCCGCTGTCGCTCAAGGCCTACCAGTACGACGCCGTCTGCAACGGCTTCGAAATCGCCTCGGGCTCGATCCGTAACCAGTCGCCGGAAGCCATGGTCAAGGCCTTCGAACTGGTCGGCCTCAGCCAGACGGATGTCGAGGAACGTTTCGGCGGCATGTACCGCGCCTTCCAGTACGGCGCGCCTCCGCATGGCGGCTGCGCTTTCGGTATCGACCGTGTGGTGATGCTGCTGCTCGGCGCCAAGAACCTGCGCGAAATCACGCTGTTCCCGATGAACCAGCAGGCGCAGGACCTCCTGATGAACGCTCCGTCGCCGGCAACGCCGAAGCAGCTGATGGAACTGTCGCTGCGCGTCATGCCGCCGGTCAAGAAGGACTGAGCGAGCAACGCTTCAGAATAGAGAAAGCCGGGTTCGATGCCCGGCTTTTTTGTTTCCCGGCTTTCCGACTTCAGCAACAAAAAAGGCCCGGCGTGCAATGCGCGCCGGGCCTTCCTCATTCATGCGGCAAGGATCAATCGTTCGCCGAAACCTTCACGCCGAGCACCTGCGGCAGCGTGTTCGGTGCGCCCATGGCAGCGCCCATGATCATCGGGAACGGCACCGGCTTTTCAGGAGCGGCGTTGACCGTAAGGCTCTTGGGGTCGTCGAGGAAGGTGCTGACGGCGGCCGAAACGGCGTTCTGCAGTTCGGGGATGTTCAGCTGGGCGAGCATGATCGGGGTCATCGCCTTCAGCGAATCCGCCATCTGCTTGCCAGAGACACCCTGCTGGCTGCCGGCATAGTCGAGCGCGCGCTTGGTGATCGAGGCGTCGTCGAAGCGGATCTGCGCGCCTTCGAACGACAGCTGCTGCAGGAGACCCAGCATGGAAAGGCCGAGCGCCTGCTGCGCTTCTTCCTTGTTCTGGTTGGCTTCGGCCTGCTTGGCCGCTTCCTGCAACGACTTCACGAACGGCATGGTATAGCCGGAGATCTTGAAGGCGAGGTTGAGCTTGCCGACATTGGCGAAATCGAAGGCGAACTCCGAGACGTCGATCGTGCCGGGCGTCAGGTCCCAGGCGCCCTTCATGGTGATGTCGCCATTGACCTGCTGCAGCGCGAGCTTTTCGATTGCGTCCTTGCTCGCCGGGTCGGCGGCCTTGGTCAGGTCTGCCTTGAGGCCCTTGAACGTACCATCGAAGTCGAAGCCGGATTCGTCTTCGCGCAGCGTCAGGTTCAGGTCGCTGCCGCCGAGCGAGAACACTTCGGCGCCGTCCTTGACGACCTTTAGCGGGCCGCTGTGGGCGCTCTCATAGAGCAGCATGGAATCCAGGCCTTCACCTTTCGGATCGGCCGGGATGGAAATGCCGCCGAGATTGAGGTCGGTGACCGTCAGCGTCGCGCCGTCATTGGTGGTGCTGATATCGGGGAAGGCGGCTTCCTCGATGTAGTAGCCGCCGTCGTCGTCCTCTTCCACGCCCGTCATGGTGATTTCGCCGATGGCAAGTGCTTCACCGCCGCTGTTGGGCTTGAAGCTGGCCTTCTTCAGCGTAACCGTCGTGCCATCGACATCCACGCCGTCAGCGATCAGGGTTCCGCCCTGCAGGGTGTAGGCGGCGTTTATCTTCTTCAGCAGGTCCTGGCCGTCGAGAGCGAAGGCGGAGCCGGCAAGCGAAAGAAAGGCCGCGCCCGAGAGCATGAGCCGCGTCGTCCGGTAAAATGTCATTGTGGGTCCTTTGTCCGGTGTGAAGTTGGCCGTCAATCTACTATGGATCGATGGCGGTTTATATTTCGCGATTTCTAAATTTGTGTTGAAGGGATAAGCAAACAAAGTCCAAATTCGGGCAGGGCGCTTTCGACTGTTCTTTTCTTGGCGTTCCAACACTTCATCCACAGCCGCAATGCCCGGATTCCTTGCCCGAGCGGGCTATCTCCGCTAGTCAGAAGGTATGGGACAAGAGATTTTGCCGCCCTCTGGCGGAGACGATGACAGCATCCTGCCGATCGACCTGAAGGCGGCGCTTGAAGAGCGCTACCTTGCCTATGCGCTGTCGACCATCATGCACCGCGCGCTGCCGGATGTTCGCGACGGCCTGAAGCCGGTTCATCGCCGCATCATCCACGCGATGAGCGAGATGGGCATCCGACCGAATTCGGCCTTCAAGAAATGCGCCCGTATCGTCGGTGACGTCATCGGTAAATTCCATCCGCATGGCGACCAGTCGGTCTACGACGCGCTTGTCCGCCTCGCGCAGGACTTTTCGCAGCGTTATCCCGTCGTCGATGGCCAGGGCAACTTCGGCAATATCGATGGCGATAGCGCTGCCGCCTATCGTTATACCGAAGCGCGCATGACCGAGGTCGCGGGCCTGTTGCTCGAAGGCATCGAGCAGGACGCCGTCGATTTCCGCCTGACCTACAACGAGGAAGATGAAGAGCCGACGGTTCTGCCGGGCGCTTTCCCGAATCTTCTCGCCAACGGCTCTTCAGGCATCGCCGTCGGCATGGCGACCTCGATCCCGTCGCACAACGTGCACGAACTCTGCGACGCGGCCCTGCACCTGATCAAGCATCCGGATGCGACGCTCGAAAAGCTCGTCGAGTTCATTCCCGGTCCCGATTTCCCGACCGGCGGCATCATCATCGACGATCGCCAGAGCATCGTCGAAGCCTACAAGACCGGTCGCGGCGGTTTCCGCACCCGCGCTAAGTGGGAAACGGAAGATCTCGGCCGCGGCGGCTACCAGATCGTCGTCACCGAAATTCCGTTCCAGGTCCAGAAGTCGCGCCTGATCGAGAAGATCGCCGAGCTGCTGATCGCTCGCAAGTTGCCGCTTCTGGAAGACGTCAGGGACGAATCGGCCGAGGACGTCCGCGTCGTGCTGGTTCCGAAGAACCGCACCGTCGATCCGACCATCCTGATGGAATCGATGTTCAAGCTCACCGAGCTCGAAAGCCGCTTCCCGCTCAACATGAACGTCCTCTCCATGGGGCGCGTGCCCAAGGTCATGGCGCTGAACGACGTGTTGAAGGAGTGGCTCGACCACCGCCGCGACGTTCTGCAGCGCCGCTCGCGTCATCGTCTCGCCGCTATCGACCGTCGCCTCGAAATTCTCGGTGGTCTGCTGGTTGCCTACCTCAATATCGACGAGGTGATCCGCATCATCCGCGAGGAGGACGAGCCGAAGCCCGTCATGATCGCGCGCTGGTCGCTGACCGACATCCAGGTCGAAGCCATCCTCAACATGCGCCTGCGCTCTCTGCGCAAGCTGGAAGAATTCGAAATCCGCACCGAGTTCGACGAACTCTCGAAGGAGAAGGCAGAGATCGAGGCGCTGCTCGCCTCCGACGACAAGCAGTGGCAGACCATTGCCTGGGAAATCGGCGAAGTGAAGAAGAAGTTCGCCAAGGCCACCGAACTCGGCCGCCGCCGCACGCAGTTCGCCGAGGCGCCGGAAGCCGATGAAGAGGCGATCCAGCAGGCGATGATCGAGAAGGAGCCGATCACCGTCGTTGTCTCCGAAAAGGGCTGGATCCGCGCGCTGAAGGGCCACATCTCCGATACGTCGACGCTCACCTTCAAGGAAGGCGACGGCCTGCGTATCGCGTTCCCGGCACAGACGACGGACAAGATCCTGATCGTCACGACCGGCGGCAAGGCCTTCACGCTTGGCGGCGACAAGCTGCCGGGCGGCCGCGGCCACGGCGAACCACTGCGCATCATGATCGACATGGACAACGATCAGGACGTGCTGACCGCCTTCGTCCACGACGCCTCGCGCAAGCAGATGATCGTCTCGACGGCCGGCAACGGCTTTGTTGTGGTGGAAGCCGACATGGTCGCCAATACCCGCAAGGGTAAGCAGATCATGAACGTCTCCATGCCTGATGAAGCCAAGCTGATCGTGCCTGTCAATGGCGACTATGTCGCTGTCGTCGGCGAGAACCGCAAGCTCCTTGTCTTCCCGCTGGAGCAGGTGCCGGAAATGTCGCGCGGCAAGGGCGTTCGCCTGCAGCGCTACAAGGATGGCGGCATCTCCGATGTTCGCTGCTTCACGATCGCCGATGGCCTCGTCTGGGAGGACAGCGCCGGCCGCACGTTCACGAAGAACAAGGACGAACTGGTGGAATGGCTGGGCGATCGCGCCACTGCCGGCCGCACCGTTCCCAAGGGCTTCCCCCGCAGCGGCAAGTTCGCCGGCTGATCTCGAAAATTGACCGGTCCGCTCTTGCCGAGCGGGCCGGCTCCGCTATTTCAGTCCTGTCACCATAAATATGGACAGGATCATTCCGAAGGCGGACGGGATGGACATGTGGCGCTTTGCGGCCCCACGTCCTATCACGGAGGAATGTTGATGATTGGCTGCAATACCATCACACTGAATGTAGCGCATACCTTTAACGCTTCGCCCTGCGCCGTTTTCGACGCTTGGCTCAATCCCGACATAGCAAAACGCTTCCTCTTCGCGTCCGATGAAGGCCGGGTCATCCGCGCCGAGATCGACCCGCGGATCGGAGGCCATTTCCTCGTCGTCGACCGACGGCCGACGGGGGACGCCGTCCACTATGGCGTTTTCCTGGAACTGCGCCGGCCAAAGCGAATGGCGTTCTGCTTCTCCGTTGCCGAACACGACCATAATGCCGACCGCATCGAGATCGACATCGAGCCGGTGGGCGATGCCACGCGGCTGACGCTTTCGCACGAGATGTGCGCCGAATGGGCGCATAACGAGGAGCAGACCCGCCAGGGCTGGGTTCACGTCATGAACGGCCTGGAGCGCGAGTTGGACGCTATGCAGGCGGTCAGCCTGCCGGGACTGGTCGCGCGGACCTCTTCCGAATCGTCCAAAGCGAGTGCGCCATAATCGCGCAAACCAGAATACCGCCGCCGACAAGTGTCATGGTCGGCGGCGTTTCCGAAAATATCAGCCAGACCCAGATCGGCGCGAGGATGGTTTCGAGCAGGTAGAACATGCCGACCTCGGGCGCCGAGAGATAGCGCGGTCCCGTCGCCAGGCACCAGAAGGCGAGCGGCATCAGCACCGCGCCATTGAATATGATCCATCCAGGATGCTCGATCGTGACACCGCCGGGCATGGCAATGGCAAAGCCGAGCGCGGCCGGAAAGACGGCGGCCAGAAGCGGCACGAAGCCCATCTCCCGCCGTGACGCGCGACCGACGGTAATCGCCGAGGCGAGAACGAGAGCGCTGAGTAGCGCCATGGCATCGCCGAACAGATGGCCGCCCGCCAAGCCTTCCCGTACGATCAGGCCGACACCGAAGATCATGACGAGCATGGTGACGAGCGTCGAGGTGGATGGACGCTCCTTCAGGAAAATCCACGAGAGTAGTGCACCAAACATGGGGTTGAAGGCGAGAATAAACACGACATTTGCCGTTGACGTGTGGAACACGGCAAGCAGGAAAGTCAGCGTTCCGCAGCCGTAAAGCAGCCCGGCGGCGACGCCCGGCCAGCCGGGCACCAGCGTCGGCCAGCGCCCGCTGAAAATCCTGATCGTGGTCACGATCAGCAGCGAAACCAGAACCGTGGTGATGCTGCGTGTGCCGAGGATCGACCACATCTCGCCATGCGCGAGCCGCACGAGGGGGATGTCCATGGAGAGAGCCAATCCGCCGATCGCTGTCAGCAGAAGACCCTTCCGATGATCGGCAGGGGATGCAAGGGGCATGTCAGTCGCGGGAGCCTTCGGGCAAGGTGGACGGGTCGAAGCGTTCCCATCCGCGCGGCGTCAGGTGTTCCTGCGGCTGGAAGCGTGTCTTGTAATCCATTTTGCGCGATCCTTGAACCCAGTAGCCGAGATAGACATGCGGCAACCCGAGCGCCTTGGTGCGCCTGATATGGTCGAGGATCATGAAGCTGCCGAGCGAGCGTCGGTCGAGATCGGGGTTGAAGTAGGAGTAGACCATCGAGAGCCCGTCGCTCATGGTGTCCGTCAGCGCCGCAGCAACCAGTTCACCGGTGGGGCGTTCCTGCAGGCCGGAGCCTTCCTCGCGCAGGCGGTACTCGATGATCTTGGTGTTTACATGCGTGTCTTCGACCATGATCGCATAGTCGAGCACCGTCATGTCGGACATGCCGCCTTGTTGGTGGCGATAATCGAGATAGCGTCGGAACAGCGAATACTGTTCGCTGGAAGGCTGCGCCGGAAATTCGGTGGCGATGATGTCGGCGTTGTTCGAAAGCACCCGCTTCATCGATTTCGTCGGCATGAAGTCCTGCGCGAGAATGCGCACGGAGATGCAGGCGCGGCATGATTCGCAGGCGGGACGATAGGCAATGTTCTGAGACCGGCGAAAGCCGCCCTGGGTCAGGATATCGTTCATCTCCGCCGCCCGCGGGCCGACAAGGTGCGTGAACACCTTGCGTTCCATTTCATGGGCCAGATAGGGGCACGCAGCCGGAGCCGTCAGATAAAACTGCGGTGATGGCGTTGTCTGCGTATTCATCTGCGGCAGATGTTTCCCTTGGGATTAAAAGCTTTATGACAGCATGACTTAAGATTGAAAAACGTCAACAGCGCGGCAGCCTGTCGGACGCCGCGCTCAGTCATACTTTCGGATATATCCGCGAAAGCTCGGGGATAAAGCCCCACGCCTGAATTAGCCTGATATCAGGCAGTCCGGACCGTTACCGTACCGACCAGAAAGTCGTGCAGCAGACGGCTGCGTTCGGTGAACAGGCCGACCAGCAGGATCAGCGGGGTCAGCACGGAGTTCAGGATCCAGAACAGGGCCAGATGGACGATGGCGGTCAGGAAATCCATCCGCTGCCCGTCGACGCGCATGATGGCAATCCCCATGGCGCGCATCCCGAGCGACGCCTGGCTGGAGCCGCCGACGGTGAAGCCGAAATAGAGCCCCGCGACGATGACGAAGAGCGCCGGATAAAGAAAGAAGCCGAGACCCAGGGTCACGATCGACAGGAAGAACAGGATCACCGCCGCCGGAATGCACAACAGCAGGATGATGACGTAGTCGAGAATGAAGGCAAAGACGCGCCGGCTCAGCGTACCGCTATAGGCGCGCCAATCCTCAGGTGCGGCATAAAGCGGGTTGGGGTTGAGCGACATCGTTGCGATCTCCTTTCGAGAAGTTGTGTCACAGATATGGTGTCGCCCAACGCAGATACAATATTCGCCGACAGCGATCAGCGCTTCGCCAGGATCTTGGCGACTTCGATCGAGAAGTAGGTGAGGATACCGTCGCAGCCGGCGCGCTTGAACGCCAGCAATGTTTCGAGCATCGCCTTCTCGCCGTCGATCCAGCCGTTCATCGCGGCGGCCTTGATCTGCGAGTATTCGCCGGAAACCTGATAGGCGAAGGTCGGCAGGCCGAAGGCTTCCTTCATCCGCCAGCAGATGTCGATATAGGGAAGGCCGGGCTTGACCATCAGCATGTCTGCGCCTTCCTCGACGTCGAGTGCCGCGTCACGGATCGCCTCGGTGCCGTTCGCCGGATCGATGTAATAGGTCTTCTTGTCGCCCTTCAGCAGGCCGCCGGTCGAGATCGCCTCGCGGTAGGGGCCGTAGAAGGCCGATGCGAATTTGGTCGCATAGCTCATGATGCCGACATTCTGGTGGCCGGCGGCGTCGAGCGCGCGGCGAATGGCGCCGATCCGGCCGTCCATCATTTCAGACGGCGAGATGATGTCGGAGCCGGCATCCGCCTGCATGACGGCGGCACGCGCCACCTGGTCGACGGTCTCGTCGTTGACGATTTCGCCGCCGCGCATGATGCCGTCATGGCCGTGGCTGGTGAAGGGGTCGAGCGCCACGTCGGTGATGATGCCGATATTGGGCACGGCCTTTTTGATCGCCGCCGTCGCCAGGTTGATCAGATTGTTCGCTTCCAGGCTGTTGGAGCCAGTCTCATCGCGAAGGTTCATCTCGATGTTGGGGAAGGTGGCGATCGCGGGAATGCCGAGATCGGCGGCTTCCTTCGTCGCCTCGACCAGCTTGTCGACGCTCATGCGGTTGACGCCGGGCATCGCCGGGATCGGCTCGACGATGCCGGAGCCGGGCACGACGAAGACGGGCCAGATGAGATCATCCACCGTCAGCCGGTTTTCCTGCACGAGCCGGCGCGTCCAGTCCGCCTTGCGATTGCGGCGCATCCGGCGGTGGCCGGTGATTTCGTCGACGAGGTGGGTCTTGTCCTGCATGGTGGTCTTGCTTTCAGTCATTCCAATGAAGGTCAGGTCATTACCATGCCGCTCCGGCAACCGAAACCGGACGATTGGCCGCAACAGGGCGATGACTGGCGAATTGATCGCCGCAACCCTATTGTCTGATCCATGGACGCTGATTCTCCAACGATACCGAAACGGACGCTGACGGATATTCTCTTTATCCTGTTCCTGCGCCTTGTCGCCATCTCCTGCTTCTGGTTCGGCCTGCAGTACTGGGCGATGCTCGTCGGCTACTCGCTTGTCGGCGCCGGACGTTTCGATCTGCTGACGCTTCCCTGGAAGGTGGCGAGCTCGAGCCTTGCCGTACTTTTCCTCGTGACGTCGCTCGGCCTGTGGCTGGTCGTCTCCTGGGGGCCGGTCATCTGGGTACTGGCGGCAGGCGGCCAGATCGTCATGTACGGTTTCCTGCCCGAGATCTTCGGCGCCAATCGGCTGGTCGTCATATTCCATATATCGGTGGCGCTGGTTTACCTGGGTTTTCGGGCCACGCTATGGTGGGAGAACCGCAAGCGCCGGCGCGAGGTAAGCGTTGATTTACCCTGATACAACGATGGGTTTTCGGTAAGGCACTGTTAAGCCTGCGGTTTAAGTAGAATTTTATTTGTATTCGATAGGGTCTGTCTCAAGGCGGGAAGAAAACCAACACCGCCAAACAAAACAGTGAGGCAGTCATCATGAATACGAAAATCAAGCCGCAGGCGGTATCGAACTTCCGTGACCAGCAGGACCTGGGCATCCGTGATCTTTACATGGAATCCCTTCACCTTGTTGAACGTCTTCACCGCCGTCTCCTCGACGTCATCAAGGACGAGTTCGACCGTCAGGGTCGCAGCGACGTCAACGCCGTCCAGGCGCTTCTCCTTTTCAACATCGGCAACTCGGAACTGACCGCCGGCGAACTTCGCTCCCGCGGTTACTATCTGGGCTCCAACGTTTCCTACAACGTCAAGAAGCTCGTCGACCTTGGCTTCATCAACCATCAGCGCTCGCGCATCGACCGTCGCTCGGTCCGCATCAGCCTGACGGAAACCGGCCAGGACATCGCCGAAACCGTTGCCAAGCTCTATGAGCGCCATATCGCTTCGATCGACAAGGTCGGCGGCATCGGCGAGGACGAGTTCACGCAGATGAACAAGCTGCTGACCCGTCTGGATCGTTTCTGGAACGACTCGATCATGTACCGTCTCTAAGGCATAAGACCTCCTCCAAGGTCAAAGAAAACCGGATGCGTTTCCCTGCGCGTCCGGTTTTGCCGTTTCGGCCCGCGTGGCATCTTTGCAACGCATGGCAGGCAAGCGTTTGAGCCAGTGTTCAAGTCGGTCTTTAGCCGCTATTACCCGGCAAAATTTCTGCAGTTAAATGGTTCTTTTTCGACGTTGGTCGCCATCCTGGGTTGAGGTTGAATGCGGCGACACGAATTGGCCATATTGGCATGTCAGCGAAAATACTAAGCAATCCGGCGCTTCCCAAATCCGAGGTCCGATAACCTCGCGCTCCCTGCTCGCAATCAAGTGATGACAGGTAGCGGAATTTTGTGGTGCACCGTGGCAACGGGTAGATACAGATCTGCGTTATCGCAGTGATGAGGCAAAAAGGCCGCCGGTCTCTCAAGCAGCGGCAATTTAGTGGTTGGGATGATGTCGAAAAAGTCAAAAACTGAAGCTCTTTCTCGCCGGACGTTTCTCGCGTCCGCGGCAATGGCCGGCGCTGGCGCTGTTGCCGGCCCCGCATTCGCGCAATCGGCACTCGATTCGCTGATCAATGCACCGGATCGCGGCGATTGGGATGACCAGTTCGACGCAAAGGCTTCGCGCACGGCAACCGCCGTCGTCTCGAACACGCCGATCCTCGGGCCGCAGTCCGTTGGCAGCATCCAGCAGGCGATCATGGAATACCAGCAGATCGCCTCCGCCGGTGGTTGGCCGCAGGTCAATCCGGGCGAACAGCGCCTGCAGATCGGCGTCACGGATCAGTCCGTTCAGGCGCTGCGCCAGCGTCTTGCCGTTACCGGCGACCTGCCGCGCGAAGCCGGCCTGTCCTCTTCTTTCGATTCCTACGTCGACGGCGCCGTCAAGCGCTTCCAGGCTCGCCACGGCCTCCCGGCCGATGGTGTGATCGGCGAATTCACGCTGAAAGCGATGAATATCCCTGCCGACGTGCGCCTGCAGCAGCTGAACACCAACTTGATCCGCCTGCAGACCTTCCCGGCCGAACTTGGCCGCCGCCACGTGATGGTCAACATCCCGGCCGCCTATGTCGAAGGCATCGAAGACGGCAGCGTCGTGACGCGTCATAACGCCATCGTCGGCCGCCTCAGCCGCCCGACGCACCTTGTCAACTCGAAGATCTACGAAGTTATCCTCAATCCGTACTGGACGGCTCCGCGTTCGATCGTCGAGAAGGACATCGTGCCGCTGATGCGCAAGGATCCGACCTACCTGACGCGCAACAACATTCGCCTGATCGACGGCAAGGGCACGGAAGTCGCGCCCGAGACGATCGACTGGAACGCCGAAAAGGCGCCGAACCTGATGTTCCGCCAGGATCCGGGCAAGATCAACGCCATGGCCTCGACGAAGATCAATTTCTACAACAAGAACGGCGAGTACATGCACGACACGCCGCAGCAGGGCCTGTTCAACAAGCTCATGCGCTTCGAGTCGTCCGGCTGCGTCCGCGTCCAGAACGTTCGCGACCTGACCACCTGGTTGCTGCGTGACACCCCGCCGTGGTCGCGCCAGCAGATGGAGCAGGTGATCACCGCCCGCGTCAACACGCCGATCAAGCTCTCGGAAGAAGTGCCTGTCTACTTCGTCTACATCTCCGCCTGGGGCATGCCCGACGGCATCGTGCAGTTCCGCGACGATATCTACGAGATGGACGGCAACGCCGAACTGGCGCTCGATACGACATCGGGTATGGAACAGCCGGTTCAGTAAGCTGCAAAAGTCAGAAATCGACATCCAAAACCGCGTCTTTCATGGCGCGGTTTTTTGTTGCGCGTAGATTGCCTAGCAAATGTCGCTCTCCGTATTGCCCTTGAACGGGCAGGGCGCTAATAGCCTAGCGCATTCCAGTTAAGGAGCCCGCCGATGACCAATGCTTCTACACAGACCTTCTTCAACCGCTCGCTCGCCGATACCGATCCGGAAATCTTCGGTTCGATCCAAAAGGAACTCGGTCGCCAGCGTCATGAGATCGAGCTGATCGCTTCGGAAAACATCGTTTCCCGCGCGGTTCTGGAAGCCCAAGGCTCCATCATGACCAACAAGTACGCCGAGGGATATCCGGGCAAGCGCTACTATGGCGGCTGCCAGTTCGTCGATATCGCGGAAGAACTTGCGATCGAACGCGCCAAGAAGCTCTTCGGCGTCAACTTCGCCAACGTTCAGCCGAACTCCGGTTCGCAGATGAACCAGGCTGTCTTCCTCGCGCTGCTGCAGCCGGGCGACACCTTCATGGGCCTCGACCTCAACTCGGGCGGTCACCTGACGCACGGTTCGCCGGTCAACATGTCCGGCAAGTGGTTCAACGTCGTGTCCTACGGCGTTCGCGAAGGCGACAACCTGCTCGACATGGACGACGTCGCCGAGAAGGCACGCACCCACAAGCCGAAGCTCATCATCGCCGGCGGCACCGCTTATTCCCGCATCTGGGACTGGAAGCGCTTCCGCGAGATCGCCGATGAAGTAGGCGCATACCTGATGGTCGACATGGCCCACATCGCCGGTCTCGTTGCCGGTGGCCAGCATCCGTCGCCGTTCCCGCACTGCCACGTTGCAACGACCACGACCCACAAGTCGCTGCGCGGCCCGCGCGGTGGTGTCATCCTGACCAACGACGAAGATCTGGCCAAGAAGTTCAACTCGGCCGTCTTCCCGGGTCTTCAGGGCGGTCCGCTCATGCACATCATCGCCGCCAAGGCCGTTGCCTTCGGCGAAGCTCTGCAGCCGGAGTTCAAGGACTACGCGGCCCAGATCGTCAAGAACGCCAAGGCGCTCGCCGATACGCTCATCGCAGGCGGCCTCGACGTCGTCTCCGGCGGCACCGACAACCACCTGATGCTGGTCGACCTTCGCAAGAAGAACGCCACGGGCAAGCGCGCCGAAGCAGCACTCGGCCGCGCCTACATCACCTGCAACAAGAACGGCATCCCGTTCGATCCGGAAAAGCCCTTCGTCACCTCTGGCGTGCGCCTCGGCGCTCCTGCCGGCACGACGCGCGGTTTCAAGGAAGCGGAATTCAAGGAAATCGGCAATCTCATCGTCGAGGTTCTCGATGGCCTGAAGGCCGCCAACTCCGACGAGGGTAATGCCAGCGTCGAAGCAGCCGTACGCGACAAGGTGATGAACCTCACCGGCCGCTTCCCAATGTACGACTACATCGGCTAAGGATAGCGCATGCGCTGCCCATTCTGCGGATCGGAAGACACACAGGTCAAGGATTCACGCCCGGCGGAGGACAACACGTCCATCCGCCGCAGGCGTATTTGTCCCGATTGCGGCGGTCGCTTCACGACCTTCGAGCGCGTGCAGCTGCGCGAGCTCATGGTCGTCAAGAAGACCGGCCGCAAGGCGCCTTTCGACCGCGAAAAGCTGGTGCGTTCCTTCGAGATCGCGCTGCGCAAGCGTCCCGTCGATCGCGACCGGATCGAGCGTGCGGTCTCCGGCATCGTTCGTCGCCTTGAAAGCTCCGGCGAGATCGAGATCAGCTCCGAACAGATTGGTCTCCAGGTGCTGGAAGCGCTGAAGAGCCTCGACGACGTTGGCTTCGTTCGCTACGCCTCCGTCTATCGCGATTTCTCCCATGCGGAAGACTTCGAAAAAGTCATCTCCGAGATCAACGCCAAGATCGGCCGCGATCCGCTGGACAGCTAGGCCATGAGCGCTTCGCCCGACGACGCGCGTTTCATGCAGGAAGCCATCGGGCTCGGCCTGCAGCATCTCGGCCAGACATCCACCAACCCATCCGTCGGCTGCGTCATCGTACGCGACGGCAAGATCGTCGGTCGCGGCGTCACCGCCGTCGGCGGCCGGCCGCACGCCGAAACGCAGGCGCTGGCGCAGGCCGGCGAACTCGCCCGCGGTGCCACCGCTTATGTCACGCTCGAGCCCTGCTCACACCACGGCAAGACCCCACCCTGTTCCGAAGCGCTGATCGCCTACGGCGTCTCTCGCGTCGTCATCAGCGTCACGGATCCGGACGAGCGGGTTTCGGGAAGGGGTATCGCCATGCTGCGCGACGCCGGCATCGAGGTCGAGACCGGCCTGCTGGAGGAAGAAGGCAAGCGCTCGCTGGCCGCTTACCTCATGCGCCAGACGAACAATCGCCCCTATGTGACTCTCAAGCTTGCCGTTTCCGCCGATGGCATGATCGGCAAGACAGGCGAGGGCCAGATCGCGATCACCGGATCTGAGGCGCGCGAGCAGGTGCAGAAGCTGCGTGCCGAGACGGATGCGATCCTTGTCGGCATCGGCACCGCGATCGCCGATGATCCGCTCCTGACGGTCCGCATCCCGGGTCTTGAGGAGCGCTCGCCAGTGCGTGTCGTACTCGATCCGCAGCTCCGGCTGCCGGTGACGAGCAAATTGGTGAAGACTGCGCGGGAGGTTCCCGTCATCGTGGTGGCGAGCGAGGAGGTTTCTTCGCTGACGGCCGATGCCGAGGAACGCGCTCCGGCAACCATCGTCGAGGACAGTCAGATGGACGCCCGCCGCCAGGCCCTGGAAGCTGCAGGCGTCGAAGTCGTCTACTGCCATCCCTACCACCCCGAACAACTACTGCCGGCGCTGGCTTCGCGCGGCATCTCCTCGCTCCTGGTTGAAGGTGGCGCCAAGACGGCGCGGCTTTTCCTTGATGCAGGGTTCGTCGATCGCATCCTGCTGTACCAGGGGCCCGGCGTGATCGGCGAGGGCGGTATTGAAACGCCGGTCTCGAAAACCGATATGCCACCCGGCTTTGCCCACAGGGGCACATTGACCGTCGGCGAGGATCGCCTGGACGAATACGAAAGAGAAGTTTGATGTTCACAGGAATTGTCACCGACGTTGGCACGATCGAATCCGTTTCTCCCATGAAAGAGGGCATCAAGCTTCGCGTCGCCACCGCCTATGACCCCGCGACCATCGACATGGGTGCGTCGATCTCCCATTCCGGTATTTGCCTGACGGTCACCGGCCTGCCGGCCGAGGGAAGCAATGGCCGCTGGTTCGAGGTCGAGGCGTGGGAAGAGGCGCTCCGCCTCACGACGATCGGCACATGGGGCGAGGGTACCCGCATCAATCTCGAGCGCTCGCTGAAGATCGGCGACGAGCTCGGCGGCCACATCGTTTCCGGCCATGTCGACGGCAAGGCCGAGATCCTGTCGGTCACCGAGGAAGGCGAAGCGACGCGCTATCGGCTTCGCGCGCCGGAGCATCTGGCGAAATTCGTTGCTCCCAAGGGCTCGATCGCGCTCGACGGCACGTCGCTTACGGTCAACGCCGTCGATGGAACCGATTTCGACGTTCTCCTGATCCGCCATACGCTCGAGGTGACGACCTGGGGCGGACGCAAGGCCGGCGACTTCGTGAATTTCGAAGTCGATACCATGGCCCGCTATGCCGCTAGGCTGGCGGAATTCCCGAGCGCGAAAGCAGAATAACCTCTCCGTGATAGTCGGTGCGGGCGAATTCGGCAAAGCCGAGCTTGCCCGCGAGCCGCAGCGACGCCTCGTTTTCAGGGCTGATGATGCAGGTCATCGCCTTGCCCGGAAAGTTTTCGTCGGCCCAGCCGATGAGCGCCCGCAGCGCCTCCGTCGCGTAGCCGCGACCCTGTGCTTCAGGTGACAGCAGCCAGCCGACCTCAAGCGTGCCCTCGATCGAAGGGTTCATGTCGCGCCTGACCTCATGAAATCCGGCCTCGCCGATCAATCGTCCGGTCGATTTTTCCTCGATCGCGAGAAAGCCGAAGCCCATGTGGTGCCACATGCCCCCGGCGCGCATCAGCCGCGCCCAGGTTTGCTCGCGCGTCGAGGGAACGCCGGAGATGTGGCGGACGACCTCCTCGTTCGCCCAGAGCGCGGCGTAAGTGTCGAAATCGTCGAGATGATGCGCGCGCAGCCGTAGACGCTCCGTCTCAATGGTCGGGATGAAGGTCATGCACCGGGCTCGCCATCCCAGTAGTCGAGATTGCCGTCGGCCCGACCCATGGAACGGAAGCTCTTGCCGCCCTCTTCTGGGCGATTGGTCTTGGCGAGGAATTTTCCGGAATCGGGATATTCGACAATCTCTGTTTTCGACTTGGTCGAGATGCCGAGATAGATCAGCGTTGCCGTGCCGGTGTTGACGATCTGGTGCGCCGTCTCCGGGCCACCTGCCGGCGCCCCAAGCGTATCGCCTTTTCCGATAGGGTAGCGCTGATCCCCGAAACGATACTCGCCAGCTCCCTCCAGAACGAAGAACAGCTCGTCCTCGACGTGATGATTGTGGAAGGGACAGCCTGATTTGCCCGGCGGCACCTCATTGTAGCTGATGCCGAGACCGGCGAGGCCGAGCATGGCGCCGAAGGACGTATCCCGGCTCTCGTAAAGCGCGCCTTGGGTCCAGTGTTCGAGAGCGAGTTCGCCGATGTTGATAACCGGCTTGGGAACTGCGGACATGATTTGCTCCTCCTGATGACGGCGAGGAGGCATCATTCCATGAGAGAATACAACCCTCGAAAGGGCATATGAGGGCGGCAGGCAGTCCGCCGCCCTTCTAGATCAACGATAATAGAAGACGATGCTGCCATCGGCCGCCTGGTCTGCATTGATGACGTTCTGCACGCGAACACCCTGTTCGCTCAGACGGTGCGCGAGCCTGGCATTCGAGGCGATCGCGGCCCGGATCATATGGACGTCGCGAGGCCCACGCTCCTCGGAAAGACTGCCGCTTGCGATGCCATCGGTATCACCGGAGATGTGCTTGACGTCGAAGTTGGTGCCGTTGAAGGTCCGGAGCGTGTTTTCGATGCCCGCCGGACTGTTCATGGCGAAGCTTTCCGCATGGCCCGCATCGGCTAGGGCGAGCGAGGCGACGGCGGAAGCGATAGCGGCAACACGATTCATGATAGTATCCTTTCCATCTGCTTTGACGGTCGGCTGTCGTGCAGGGGATCGTCTGGTTGCCTGATAAAGCTGGCGCGGAATTACCCGTATTTCAATGCCTAAGCCTCTGAATCGGAATTACAAATTGGTTAGCTTCGCTGCCTTCAGTTTGCCATTTTCCAAGCGGCGAAAATTGATGGTTGTCATGCCGTTGGACGTTTGTCGGCTATGCCTTTGCTGGCATTTCCGAATTTGCATCCGAGCTATGATCGGAATTTGCTTGCCATTCAGGCGAAGGCATGTTTTGACCGCGACCTGCCGAACGGCAAGTCCTCTAAAATGAAGGTGAAGCATGGCGCGTGAAACCGCTCCCCATATTTTGATCGTCGAAGCTCGCTTCTATGACGACATGGCTGATGCCCTTCTGGAAGGGGCGACATTTGCCCTGAAAGAGGCTGGCGCGACCTATGACGTCGTCACCGTTCCCGGTGCGCTCGAAATTCCGGCAGCGATTGCCATGGCGCTCGATGGAGCGGATAATGAGGGAACGAACTACGATGGCTTTGTCGCGCTCGGCATGGTCATTCGCGGCGAAACCTATCATTTCGATATCGTCTCGAACGAATCCTCGCGCGCCCTGATGGATCTTTCCGTCAGTGAATCGCTGGCCATCGGCAATGGTATTCTGACGGTCGAAAACGACGAGCAGGCCTGGTCGCGCGTTCGCCGTTCGGACAAGGACAAGGGCGGCTTTGCCGCCCGTGCGGCGCTCACCATGATTGAGCTGAAGAAGAAGCTGGGTGCGTAAAGAATGAGCAACGAAAACGCAGAGCGTCCGGTCAAGGCTGCGAACCAGCGAGGTGCTGCGCGCCTTGCTGCCGTTCAGGCGCTCTACCAGATGGACATCGGTGGTACCGGCGTCCTCGAAATCGTTGCCGAATACGAGGCGCATCGTCTCGGCCAGGAAATCGACGGCGAGACCTATCTCAAGGCCGATCCCTCCTGGTTTCGCTCCATCGTGTCGGGCGTCGTGCGCGAACAGCGCCGTCTCGACCCTCTGATTGCCTCCGCGCTGCAGGATGACTGGGCGCTTTCGCGCCTCGACAGCACCGTACGTGCAATCCTTCGCGCCGGCGTTTTCGAATTGCTCGACCGCAAGGATGTCCCGGTTGCCGTGATCGTCACGGAGTATGTCGAGATCGCCCAGGCTTTCTTCAGCGACGACGAGCCGAAGCTGGTGAACGCCGTTCTCGACCGCATCGCCAAACAGGTTCGCGGCGAAGCCAAAAAATAAGCTCTACCTGCGGTCGTGTGACCGCGCCTCCATCGCAGCACACTTCTCCTTTCCCGTTGCTCCGTAAGGGTTTTCAGCCCTTGCGGGCTTGACGCGCCGTTTTCCGCCACGCAATCTCCACCCGACGTTGCAGCATTTCTGTGGGAGGAAATCGAGTCGGCGTGTTCGCAGCCGGAGAGGGAGTGAGCTCCGGCTCTTTTGGAGGAAAGAGCGAAATGACCATTCTTTTATGCGTAATAGCATGCGGTCTGCTCTCGGTGGTTTACGCCATCTGGGCAACCCGTTCGGTGCTGGCCGCCGATCAGGGCAATAGCCGCATGCAGGAGATCGCGGGCTATATCCGCGAAGGCGCGCAGGCCTATCTGACGCGCCAGTACAAGACCATTGCCCTCGTCGGCATCGTTGTTTTCATTGCAGCCTGGCTGCTGCTCTCCAGCACTGCTGCAATCGGTTTTCTGATTGGTGCCGTCCTGTCCGGTGCCGCCGGCTTTATCGGCATGCATGTCTCGGTGCGCGCCAACGTCCGCACGGCACAGGCCGCATCCAACAGCCTCTCTGCAGGCCTGGAGATCGCGTTCAAGTCGGGCGCCATCACCGGCATGCTGGTCGCCGGTCTCGCGCTGCTTGGCGTCTCGATCTACTATTATATCCTGACGGCGGTGCTCGGCCATGAGGCAGGCTCGCGTGAAGTGGTGGATTCGCTGGTCGCGCTCGGCTTCGGCGCGTCGCTGATCTCGATCTTCGCGCGTCTCGGCGGCGGCATCTTCACCAAGGGCGCCGATGTCGGCGGCGATCTCGTCGGCAAGGTCGAGGCGGGCATTCCCGAGGACGATCCGCGCAACCCCGCCACGATCGCCGATAACGTCGGCGACAATGTCGGCGATTGCGCCGGCATGGCTGCCGACCTGTTCGAGACCTACGCGGTATCCGTCGTTGCGACGATGGTGCTCGCCTCCATTTTCTTCGCCGGCGCGCCCATGCTGCAATCGGCGATGATCTATCCGCTGGCCATCTGCGGCGCCTGCATCATCACCTCGATCGTCGGGACCTTCTTCGTCAAGCTCGGTTCCAACGGCTCGATCATGGGGGCGCTTTACAAGGGCCTTATCGTGACAGGCCTTCTTTCGATCGTCGGTCTCGGTGTCGCGACGTCGCTCACGATCGGCTGGGGTTCGGTCGGTACGATCGGGGGCATGGAGATCTCGGGTACGAACCTGTTCTTCTGCGGCCTGATCGGTCTTCTCGTCACGGCGCTGATCGTGGTGATCACCGAGTACTACACCGGTACCAACAAGCGCCCGGTCAATTCGATCGCCCAGGCGTCGGTGACCGGTCACGGCACCAATGTCATCCAGGGCCTCGCGGTTTCGCTGGAATCGACGGCGCTGCCGGCAATCGTCATCGTCGGCGGCATCCTTGCCACCTACCAGCTTGGCGGCCTCTTCGGTACCGGCATCGCCGTCACCGCAATGCTTGGCATTGCCGGCATGATTGTGGCGCTCGATGCCTTCGGACCGGTCACCGACAACGCCGGTGGCATCGCCGAGATGTCGCACCTGCCGCCGGAGGTTCGCAAATCTACCGACGCGCTCGACGCGGTCGGCAACACCACGAAGGCCGTAACCAAGGGCTATGCGATCGGCTCGGCCGGTCTCGGCGCGCTGGTGCTCTTTGCCGCCTATTCCTACGACCTGAAGTATTTCGCGTCGAATGGCGACAAGTATCCCTACTTCGCGGGCATCGGCGAAATCTCCTTCGATCTCTCCAATCCCTATGTCGTCGCCGGCCTGATCTTCGGCGGCCTCATCCCCTATCTCTTCGGGGGTATCGCGATGACCGCCGTCGGCCGTGCCGCCGGCGCGATCGTCGAGGAGGTTCGCCGGCAGTTCAAGGCGAAACCCGGCATCATGCAGGGAACCGAGCGGCCGGACTACGGCAAGGCCGTGGACCTGCTGACCAAGGCGGCCATCCGCGAGATGATCATTCCGTCGCTGCTGCCGGTGCTGGCGCCTGTCGTGGTCTACTTCGGCGTGCTGGCGATCTCGGGTTCGAAGGCTTCGGCCTTCGCCGCCCTCGGCGCATCGCTCTTGGGCGTGATCATCAACGGCCTGTTCGTGGCGATCTCGATGACCTCGGGCGGCGGCGCCTGGGACAACGCCAAGAAATCCTTCGAAGACGGTTTCGTCGACAAGGATGGCGTTCGCCACCTCAAGGGCTCGGATGCACACAAGGCTTCCGTCACGGGCGACACGGTCGGCGATCCCTACAAGGATACTGCCGGCCCTGCCGTCAATCCGGCGATCAAGATCACCAACATCGTGGCGCTTCTGCTGCTTGCCATTCTCGCCTGAGAAGGCAGCATCGGACAAAGAAAAACCCGCCGGAGCGATCCGGCGGGTTTCTTTGTCTGGGAAGGGAGCCTGTTAGCGCAGGCTGCCCGGGTTCTGCGGCGATGCCTGGTTGCCGGCGCCGAACAGACCCTTGGCCATGTTGGCCGCGCTGCCGCCCGAGAGCAGCTGCTGCAGGAAGGTGAGGTCCTTGCCGCCAGTCGGCGTGACGCGGGTGATCGTGTCGAACACCTTGCCGTCCTGGAGCGTGTAGTTGGCACGACGCGTGACGACGCCGTCCTTGTCGAAATAGATCGCCAGGATGCTCTGGTCGACGACCTTGAGCTTCTGGAACGCGACGGCGCGTTCGCGCCGCTGTGAAATGTAATAGAACACTTCGCCGTCGAAGGTCGCTGTCGTCGATGGCGTGCCCAGCGACAGCAGAACCTGTTCGCGGCTGGACCCTTCGGGAACGAGATTGAGAGACTGCTCGTCGGCGACGTAACCGCCGTTGAGAACGGTACCTGTTTGGCAACCTGAAAGTCCGGCGGAGGCAATCATGATGGCAATGGCGGCACTGCTGAGGAATTTCTTGTCAGACTTGAAATACCGTTTCTTCAACGACATCTACTCCCTTAAACTATCAATAGCAGCCATCGGCCCCAGATCGCTGATGCAAAACCTTTGTGGCCATTCCGGGGTCGAAACTCCCATTCGGCCCTGTAAGCACCGATAAAGACACTGTCCCGAAAGCGGCCACCTTCGGCATTGCAATTCGCGCCTGCTTCGGTAAACCAGCTTTCGAAATCATGCAACAAGGCCGCACGCCGCTTGGCGTGAAGAATGGGTCCTTTCCGGAAAAAACAATGATCTTCGGGCTCTTTGGCAAGAAAAACAACAATCAGGCAATCGTCGAGCGGCAGTACGCGACGTTGACGGCGGCCGCGCGCATGCCGGAACTCTACGAGCGGCTGAATGTACCGGATACGGTCATGGGCCGCTTCGAGATGCTGTCGGCGGTGATGATCCTGTTCTTCCGTCGCACACGGTCGTCAGAGACCAGCGGTCAGGAAATCGCCCAGGAGATCGTCGATGCATTCTTCGAGGATGTCGACTATTCGATCCGCGAACTGGGGATTGGTGACAACACCGTGCCGAAACGCATGAAGAAGCTGGCCGGCATGTTCTATGGCCGGCTCGAATCCTACGCCAAGGCGATGGATGATAGCGACCACGAGGCCTTGGCAGTCGCGCTGGCACGCAATATACACCCCAAGTCGGCCGAGGCCGTCGATATGCACGGCCTCGCCGATTGGATGTTCCAGGCCGAGGCCCATCTATTGTCCCAACCGGAAGAGTTGATCGCGACAGGATCCGCGACCCTTCCGGCCGTCGCGTAAAGGAGAGAACGATGAAGGCCGCACGCGAAGAAGTGCCTTTCTCCTATCTGGTCAAGGTCGGCAACATCTCAGCCAATGCGGTGGAGGTACATGTCGAGGCCGACGAGCGCGAACTGAAGGCGCTTGCCGGTAGCTGGGATATCCTGGCGGTCGATGATCTCCGTGCCGATCTCCAGATCGCTCGCTGGAAGCGCGATGGCATCCGCGTCAAGGGCAGGGTGAAAGCGAAGATCGTCCAGGCGTGCGTCGTGACGCTCGATCCGGTTCACTCCGATATCGACGAGACCTTCGAGCAGATATTCGTGCCGGAAAATTCCAAGCTCGCCGCCCGCAGGCCCGCCAACGACACCGGCGAAATGGTGCTCGATCCCGATGGTCCCGACATGCCGGAAAGCTTCGTCGGCGACACGATCGATGTCGGCGAAGTGGTCGCCGAGTTCGCTGCGATGGCGATCGATCCGTACCCGCGCAAGCCGGGCGTGGAGTTCGGCAGTCATATAGAAGACACCGGAGAGAACGATAAAAAGCCGTCCGCTTTCGCAGTGCTGAAGGACTGGAAAAAGGACTGAACCCCGTTGGGTATTTGACACAATTCAGTTGTAAGCGACGGGAAAACCGGTATTTTGGCCGAAATTTCGCCTCCACGAGGCGAAAAATAAGGATCAGGGACGCGTGATCAGAATTTCTATCGACCTCATGGGTGGCGACTTTGGTCCCCAGGTTGTCATCCCCGGCGCTGCCAAGGCGCTGGAAAGACATCCGGATATTTCATTCGTGATGTACGGTCTGAAGGAGCAGTGCGAGCCTATTCTCGACAGGTTCCCGAAGCTCAAGGAAAAGTCGGTCTTCCACGATTGCGAGCTTGCTGTACGGATGGACGAGAAGCCTAGCCAGGCCTTGCGCCGCGGCCGCTATGTCTCGACCATGTGGCGCTCCATCGAAGCCGTGAAGACCAAGGATGCCGACGTCGCGATCTCCGCCGGCAACACCGGCGCGCTGATGGCCATGGCAAAGTTCTGTCTGCGCACGATGGCAAACATCGAGCGCCCGGCGATCGCCGCAATCTGGCCTACGATGAAAGGCGAAAGCATCGTTCTCGACGTTGGCGCCACGATCGGCGCGGACTCCCAGCAGTTGATGGATTTCGCCCTGATGGGCGGCGCCATGGCGCGCGCCCTGTTCGAGATCGAGCGTCCGACCATCGGCCTGCTCAATGTCGGCGTGGAAGAGATCAAGGGCCAGGAAGAGGTCAAGGAAGCCGGGCGCCTGTTGCGCGAGGCAAACATCGATTCGGTCGAATATTTCGGTTTCGTCGAGGGCAATGACATCGGCAAGGGCACGGTTGACGTGGTCGTGACCGAGGGCTTTACCGGCAACATCGCGCTCAAGACCGCGGAAGGCACGGCTCGCCAGATCGGCGATTACCTGCGTGCCGCGATGTCGCGCACGCTGCTCGCCAAGATCGGCTATATCCTCGCCAAGGGCGCCTTCGACATGCTGCGCGAGAAGATGGATCCGAGCCGCGTCAACGGTGGCGTCTTCCTCGGCTTGAATGGGATTGTCATCAAGAGCCACGGCGGCGCCAATGCGGAAGGCATTTCGGCGGCCATCGAGGTTGGCTATGACATGGCCAAGAATGGCCTCAATCAGAAAATAGAAAACGATCTTCAGAAATATCATGCCAAGCGGCTGCCCCCGATCGGGCCGGAAGCCGCATGAGCAACGGGGTTTAAGTAATATGATCCGTTCAGTGGTTCGTGGATTCGGAGCTGCACTTCCGAAGCGCGTCATGACCAATCGCGACATGGAAGATGTCGTGGACACCTCCGATGAATGGATTGTCCAGCGTACCGGCATTCGTCAGCGTTACGTGGCCGGTGACGGCGAAACAACGTCGTCGCTTGGCGAGGCAGCCGCTCGTGCCGCGCTCGACAATGCCGGCCTGACGCCTGCCGATATCGACATGATCGTCTGCGCCACGTCTACGCCCGATAACACCTTCCCGGCGACGGCGGTCAACATCCAGAACCGTCTCGGCATGACCCATGGTTTCGCCTTCGACGTTCAGGCGGTCTGCACCGGTTTCGTCTATGCCGTCACGACGGCGGATGCCTATATTCGCGGCGGTCTTGCCAAGCGCGTGCTCGTCATCGGCGCCGAGACCTTCTCGCGTATTCTCGACTGGAACGACCGCACGACCTGCGTCCTTTTCGGCGATGGCGCCGGCGCGATCATTCTCGAAGCCGGTGAAGGTGAGGGGCTCACGTCCGATCGCGGTGTGCTCACCGCCCACCTGCGCTCCGACGGTTCGCACAAGGACAAGCTCTTCGTCGATGGCGGCCCATCCTCGACAGGCACGGTCGGCAAGCTGCGCATGGAAGGCCGCGAAGTCTTCAAATATGCGGTCGGCATGATCACCGATGTTATCCAGGCCGCGTTCGATGCAACCGGAACGACATCCGACGATCTCGACTGGCTGGTTCCCCACCAGGCCAATCGTCGCATCATCGACGGCTCTGCCAAGAAGCTGAACATCGACCCCGCCAAGGTGGTGATCACGGTCGATCTGCATGGCAATACGTCCGCGGCGTCGATCCCGCTCGCGCTTGCGACCGCTGCCGGCGACGGCCGCATCAAGAAGGGCGATCTGGTGATGCTCGAAGCCATGGGCGGCGGCTTCACCTGGGGTGCCGTGCTGCTGCGCTGGTAGTGCCCGGAAATCGAAAAAAACGTCCGACGAACAAGAGCTTGACCGTAGGGCGCAAGACAAATATCCTTCGGTCTCTTTCATAATATAATTAGCCGATGGGCGGGGAAACCATGACCGGAAAGACAGTGACGCGAGCAGACCTGGCGGAATCCGTTTTTCGCAAGGTCGGCCTTTCCCGGACAGAGTCCGCCGAGCTCGTTGAAACTGTCATCGACGAAATCTGTAATGCGATCGTTCGCGGCGAAACCGTGAAGCTGTCGTCTTTTGCAACCTTTCAGGTCCGCGACAAGAACGAGCGCATCGGCCGCAATCCGAAGACCGGCGAGGAAGTCCCGATCTCTCCCCGCCGCGTCATGACCTTCAAGGCCTCCAACGTCCTGAAGACGCGCATCCTAAAGGCCCACACCTCGCGCAAGGCCAAGCTGAAGACCGCCAATCCGGCGTCCTGATGGCTTTTTGGACGATATCCTCGTCCGCCGGTTGTCTTCTTTTTCTTTCCCTCAGTGTTCTGTGCGGTATTTCAAGACGTGACTTGAATTCGCCACCGCAAACCGTTGAAATATGATGAGTCGCCGCTTCGTTTACGGTAGCGCGAGATGTCGCCGTCTCGCTGCCGAATGAAACCGGTGCGCCGGATGATCGCGTGGGAGTAGAGATGTTGGATAAGAGCCCGGATGCTTTCCGCACCATAAGCGAAGTCGCGGATGATCTCGATCTCCCGCAGCACGTCCTGCGCTTCTGGGAAACCCGCTTTCCCCAGATCAAGCCCATGAAGCGCGGCGGTGGGCGACGCTATTATCGCCCCGAGGATATCGATCTCCTCAAGGGCATCCGGCATCTGCTCTATGATCACGGCTACACCATCAAGGGCGTGCAGAAGCTCCTGAAGACGAACGGCAACAAGTTCGTGATCTCGATCGGTCACGGAGACCTCGCCAGCGTCCAGGCGCTCGCCAGCGGCCAGCAGGACGCAGGCGAAGCCGGTGAGCCGCGCGTCGGCATCTCCGACGAGGATCAGGTGGTCGGCCGCGCCAAGGCGCCGATCACGCGCCGCTTCTTCAATTTCGTCGGCGGCGAAGAGGATTCGCCTGAGATATCGGTCGGCAAGTCCAGCGTCGGCAAGGAAGATCGCGCGCTGCTGCAGGAGGCGCTTTATGATCTCCTCGAGTGCAAGCGCCTGCTGGACCAGGTCCGCTAGGCGCCTCTCCCTTCAAGGCAGCCGGTCAGCCGTCGCTCTGGCAGCGGCAGGTTAGGCGGGCTGCTCGATCCTCTTGCTAGGAAGACTCTCGTGACTGCTTCGCACCCCGTTCTCGGCAAATCCTACGATGCCTTCCTCTTCGACATGGATGGCACCCTTCTGAATTCTATCTCGGTGGTCGAGCGGGTCTGGACGGGATGGGCTTTGCGCCACGGCCTGGTGCCGGAGGTTTTCCTGAAAACCATCCACGGCGTCCGTGCGTCCGACGTCATCCGCCAACTGGCGCTGCCTGGCGTCGATCCGATGCGTGAGGCGCACGAGTTGCTGCTCGAGGAGATGGAAGATGTCGACGGCATCATAGAGATACCAGGCGCGATTGCGCTTCTGAACAGTATCCCGTCGGGCAAATGGGCGATCGTCACCTCAGCGCCGGCAGAGCTCGCCAAGCGCCGCATGGCGGCCGCGGGTATACCGACGCCCACCGTCATGGTCACGGGAGAGGAAGTTTCCGCCGGAAAGCCGAGCCCGGAATGCTATCTTCTGGGCGCACGCCATCTCGGCGTCGACCCTTCCAAATGCCTGGTGTTCGAGGATGCCGTGGCGGGCATTCTCGCCGGCGAAGCTGCCGGCGCCGACGTGGCCGTCATCACCGCCACGCACGCGACGCCGTTCGAGACGCCGCATCTGTCGCTGGAAAATTATCACGGTTGGCACGTGGATGCGGCCAAGGACGATCGGATCGCCCTGGCCCGCTAACCGAACTCAGTGCTTACGCTTTTGTGCCTGCGCCTGCTTCTGCATGCGCTCCATGTTGGCCAGAAGCTTTTCCTTGACTGAGCCGAGTGTCCCCAACTCATGACCGCATGTGAAGCAGGTCAGCATGTCGCTGTCCAGCGGCTGCGGTCGTTCGAACTTCATTCTTGTGTTCCTGCACTTCGGGCAGGGGATTTCGATCTGCATGTGATGCCTCGCTCCTGATCTTTCACTCTCCATAGGACAGCTGGCCGCGACGGAGCAAGGCTTTTGCGCAGGCGTCGCCGCATCGCGCACAATTGTGCCGTCCGGATGGCGTGGCGGCACTTCCCTGGGTGGAATGTGATGTAATATAAAATTTTACATATTAAGTATAGCTCCGCATAAGTAAGGTTAACAAACGGTTATACTTTATATTCCAGAATTGCTAATGTAATACATCTCCCAGAATTAACGTGATGTTAACCATCGGGAGTTGGAGTAATGGTAAGAAACACGCTTGGAATTGCAGTCGCAGCCGCATTCTTCATGAGTTCAACCTGCTTGACGGTTGCTGCACCGCTGACGGTCAACTGCGCAATTGCATTGCCGGGCAGCATCGAACAGCGGCTTTGCCTGCCGACCTATTCGATCGAGGCTGACGACGACTTCAAGAGCGACGATCACAATCGCCCGACGCAGCATTCCGCTCGCAATGAGAGTGCGGCCCCGAGCAATCCGGCCTCCGGTGGCGAAGACCAGGGCGACGGCGAGAATGAAGGCGGCGGCGAAGACGACGGCGGCAATGGCTCCGGCCCGGTCACCCCGCCGCACAGTGGACATCACCCCCACCATCACGGCCATCACCATGGCGGTGGAAAGCACCAGCCGGGCAAGCCCCGCGATGGGCAGCACCCCGGTCCCGGTGGATGGAAGGATCACAAGGATCACAAGGATCGCGACGAACACAAGGACCATAAAGACCGCAACGAACATAAAGACCGTAAGGATCATAAGGACCACAAGAACGACCAGGATCGGAAGGACCGCAAGGATCACCGGGACGGCGGCGACAAGAAGGATCGCAAGGACAATAAGGACCCCAAGGGTAACAAGGACCGCAAGGATGGCGACAAGACCCGCAAGGATGGCGGCAAGCGCGGTTCGAACGTGAAGGATGACCGCAAGGGCCCGTTCGGCGGCAAGGCCAAGCCGGAAGGTGACCGCGACAACAACAAGGATCGCGCTCCGCAGAACGACAACCAGCCGGCACGTAACGACGGTCCGCATCAGTCGAACAACAACCCGCAGACCCGCGGCGAGAGCAACTCTCCGCGTAGTGGTAGCCAGCAGGACCGCAACGAGAACACGTCCTCCAACAACGGCAACCGCCCGGACCGTAACGACAGCGCGTCTTCGAACAACGGCAACCAGCAGGGTCGCAGCGAAAGTCAGCCGTCGAACAACAACAGCCAGCAGGGCCGCAATGAAAGCGCGTCGTCCAACAACGGCGGACAGCAGGATCGCAATGAAGGCCCGTCGTCGAACAACGGCAACCAGCAGGGTCGCAACGAGAGCGCATCGTCCAACAACAACGGTCAACAGGGGCGCAATGACAACGCGCCGTCGGACAATGGCAACCAGCAGGGCCGGAACGAAGGCGGAGCTTCGAACAACGGCAACCAGCAGACCCGTGGCGGCAACCAGCAGGGTAACAACAAGTCGTTCTCCCGCTAAGCGGTGTCACGCATCAGAAACAAGCCTTCCAGGAGGCCCGGCATTGCCGGGCCTCTTCGGTCTTCTGCCTTTCGCCACGGCGCAATGGTGACGCCATCGCAAACGGATCTGCGAGTCCCGGTCGCCGTCGCGGTGGCCAGATCGGATTGCAGCGCGGGCTTTTCCACGCGTTTGACCGTTTTTTATTCCGTGCCGCAGCTTTTTTGCTTGCGCCGAAAATTTCAAAAGACTAACAGGATCAGGCCGTAACGGCAGGTCGGGGCGTAGCGCAGCCCGGTAGCGCACTTGACTGGGGGTCAAGGGGTCGTCGGTTCAAATCCGGCCGCCCCGACCATTTAAAACAGACTTTCGGCAGCCCCCAGGAGCCGAAAGTGACATCTTCACAAGACGTGGTGATTGCATGAACCGCTGCGAAAGCGACTGCCGCGCATCTCCATTCACATAATGTTACGAGCCGAGATGTTTGGTTGATAAAACGCAAGTCGGCGCGCATAGTCACCACATTGTCGGCTATGAATGGGCGGCCGGCGATGTTGCATCGGTTGGGGCAGCCCTTATGGGACTTGCGGGTCAATGCTTAAGACGCCAATTCTTCCGCGTGATATGCCACTGTTCTCGGATGATCTCGATCTTCTGTCCGGGGTTCTTGGCGATGTTTGTGACAAGAGGGGCCTCAAGCGCGATACGCCTGAGGCCGAGCGCATAGGATCGCTCATCATCCAGCTTTACAAGCAGGGGGTACGCGATAGCGGCAAGCTCGCCGACCTCGCGAAGGCCTATCTCTGACCTCAGTTTTCCTTGATGGAAACGCCGTTCTCGCCGATCCGCATCTCGACGCCGTCAGGCTTGCTTTCCTGGTGATAGAGGTACCCACCAAGTCCGACGATGATGACGACGAGCGCGCCGATGATGAAATAGAGATTGTTTGTACGGTTCAACGAATTACCCTCAACGTTTTGATAACGTGACGCAAAACGCGAAGAGAGCGATTTTGTTCCGGCTCAGCCGTCGTTGGCCGCACTCAGATTTTCCGGGCGGATACCTTCGTCGATACTCGTCCGTTCCTTGAGGCGCACGCCCGGGCCGCCTTCATCGTGGTTGCCGCTGGCGATGAAGATGATGCCAGCTGCCTCCAGTGCGTGCTGGACCTTAAGCATCGTATGGGCTTCAGCCGTGCCGTCACCCCGCTCCAATGTCTCGATGGTGTCGACGGGCAGGCCGCAAGCGGCTGCCAGCTGGTCGATGCTTATACCTGTCATGGCGCGTGCGCCGCGGATTTGTGTAGCTGTGATCATGGCTGAAAATCTAGCGTGCCGCCGCAACTTCGCAAGGGGCGATACGCGCTCACGCGGCTTGCGCCAGGCGATGGCGCTGTTCCAGCGCGGCGCAGCCCCAGACGATCCCGAAAAGCAAGTAGACATGCCGCCAGTGGTCGATATCGATCACGTTGCCGATCGCGGCATGGCCGATGATCGAGATCCAGCCGATCATCACATAGGGCTGCCAGAAACGGTTCTTCAGAAGGTTCTTGAAGCCGAGATAGAAGGTCCAGCAGAGCATCCCGACATAGCTGACGAAGCCGAGCCACCCATAGGTCGTCAGCGATTTCAGCCAGATATTGTGCTCGTCCTCGGGGAAGATCGTCCCGAACACCATGGGGCCGATGCCGAGAGGGCGCTCCATCATCATCTGGAAGCCGATGCGGTGGCGGTCGAAGCGACCGAGATGCTCGCCGTCATATTCCTGAACGAGCTGCGCGCGCGTCGAGAAGAGATCTCTCACCTTGGGCGATTGCATGGCGATCAACAGCGCCACCACCATCGTCATGATCGCGGCGAGCGAGAGCACGAGGATGCGCAGCCGGAACGCCCCGCTTCGCTCCTTCAACAGCATGACGAAGATCAGGAGCAGGATGGTGAGGAAGAACAGGCCCCAGGCGGCGCGGGAAAACGACAGGAAGACCCCGAGCGCGAGGATGAGCAAGGCGCCGGCCTTGATCCAGGCCGTGTTCAGCCTGCCGGTCAGGATGCCGTGCACGAGGTAGAGGGAAGGGGGGACGAGATAGGGTCCGAAGACGTTCGGATCCTGGAAGGCACCCTTGGCGCGGTCGTAGAGGGTGAACACCTCGGAGCCCGGGAACGCATGGAAATAGCCGAGAATGCCGAGCATCGACGTGATGACGGCCGCGACGACCCAGGTATTGAAGATGAGCGGCAGCCGCCGCGCATTGTCCTCGACGATCGCGGCGCAGAACACCGCCGTCAGCGCCAGGAAGGTGGAGACCGCCACATACATCGGCCCGCCCGTCAGGTCGTTCATCTGCGTCAGCGACAGCATGCCGCCGACGTTGAAGGTGATGAGCAGTACGAGCAGGGGCGCAACGTAGCGCGAAATGCGCAGCCCGAGAATGAACCAGACGGCAAGAAGCCCGGCCATCCAGAGCTCGTAGGGCGCTGGCTCGTTGATGACGAAACCGGAAAGGAAAATGCCGAACGCGAAAAGGCCGGAGCCGATCAGGCGCATCGTGGCGCGATGCGGTTGGGCGACGCGCGGATATGTCGCCGCGATCGCGCTCAATATGCGTTTTCCGTGTTGAACAGGCGGATCGGTGTCAGGAACAGGATCTTGAGGTCGAACCAGAGCGACCAGTTCTCGATGTAATAGAGATCGTAAGCCGTACGGAACTTGATCTTGTCGTCGTGGTCGATCTCGCCGCGCCAGCCGTTGATCTGCGCCCAGCCGGTGACGCCAGGCTTGACGCGGTGACGGGCGAAATAGCCCTCGACGACATCGCCGAAGGCGCGGTCACGTGTCTGCGCGAGGACGGCATGCGGTCGCGGACCGACGAGCGACAGGCCACCCTGCAGCACGTTGATCAGCTGCGGCAGTTCGTCGATCGACGTCTTGCGGATGAAGCGACCGACCGGAGTGACGCGCGGGTCGCCCTTGGTCACAGCGGCCTTGGCCGTCGGATCGCTCATGTTGGTATACATCGAGCGGAACTTGAAGACGTTGATGACCTCGTTGTTGAAGCCGTGGCGCTTCTGCATGAAGAAGATCGGACCCTTCGACGTCGCCTTGATGGCGATCGCCGTGCCGAGCATGATCGGCCACAGCAGGGCGAGCGCGATCAACGCGAAGAAGATATCGAAGCCGCGCTTGGCAACCGAATCCCAGTCGCGGATCGGCTTGTTGAAGATGTCGAGCATCGGCACCGAGCCGATATGCGAATAGGCGCGGGGGCGAAAGCGGAGACGGTTCGCATGCGCGGCCAGGCGAATGTCAACGGGCAGGACCCAGAGCTTCTTCAAGAGTTGCAGGATTCGGGCCTCGGCCGAGAGCGGCAGTGCGATGATCAGCATGTCGATACGGGTCATGCGCACGAACTCGACAAGTTCGGCGATCGTCCCAAGCTTCGGATAACCCGCCACCATGATGGGCGAGCGCTTCTCGCCGCGGTCGTCGAAGATCCCGCAGATACGGATGTCGTTGTCGCGCTGCTGTTCGAGGATGCGGATCAGGTCCTTGGCGGGTTCCCCGCCGCCGACGATGACCGCGCGTCGCTCCATCACGCCGTTGCGCGCCCAGTTGCGGATGCCGTAGGCGACAAGGAAACGCGAGCCGAGCAGGAACAGAGCGCCGACGCAGAACCAGGCGAGATCGGCCTGCGCCTGCGGCCAGCTGATGCCCTTGAAGACGGCGATCATGCCGGTGACGGCCATGAACACACCGGTCCAACCAAAGAACACCCGTGGCAGGAGATGCGCCCGCGTGCGGAGCGCCGGAATGGAGTAGGTATCGATCGTCTGCAGTGCGATCACCAGCAATCCGGCGATCAGCGCCGCCGTAAGCAGACGGTGCGAAAAGGCTTCGGAGCCGTCGCCGGGCCAGATGAAGAATGCGATAAGGCCGATGACCAGCTGCGACACGAATTCGAAAAGACGGAATTGGCCGATCAGGATCGAGGGTGAGCGTGTGCCATCGCTGAACTGCGCGGCGATCTGCCGGGCATAGGCGTTGATCGGCTCGCCCGAGGTCGGCTCGCCGCCGCCTTCGCCGCGTTTCGATATGTCGGAAACCTGCTTCCTCAGCGCTTCCAGATCAAACTGATCGTTTTTCTCTGCCTTGTTCATCAGGCCACCGCCGCTGTTAACAGGACGGCAATAGCAGAAAGCCCCTAAGAAACTTTTACGAAGTAGACCGGGGCAATGGCTTGCGGCGGCGATCGATCAGGTCGTGATAGAGCCGCAGCACATCGTTGGCCATGACCGAAGCGGAGAACACGGCCTTTACCTTGCCCATCTCCGGCATAGTCTTGTCGTGCCAACCGGGGATGCGGATCGCGTCCGCCATGATGCGCGCGAGGTCGTCGGCATCGTCGGGCTTTGCCAGTGCCGCGCTGTCTTTTCCGAGTGCCTCGGGAATGCCGCCGACGCGGCTGGCGATGATCGTCTTGCCGGCGGCAAGGCCCTCGAGAACGATGTAGGGCATGGCCTCTGCGCGCGATGGAACGACAAGGTTTTGCGCCATGCCGAAAGCCTGTTGCACCCGCATTGCCGGCAGCATGCCGATGCGCTTGCCAAGCCCGCGCTCGACCATCATGTCGCGGTAGCGATCGCGATCGGGCCCGTCGCCGATCATCAGTGCGGAAAGCGGACGGCCGAGGATGCGCTCGGCCTTGGCGAAGGCGTCTATAAACAGATCGGGACCCTTGAGGTCCCGGAGCATGCCGACGTAGATGTAGTGGACGGCATCCGATCGGGTCGGAATGATCTCGAAGTCGCGTTCCCCGATGCCATTGTAAATCAGCCGCGTCTCCGTTCGCGGGCGGCCGACCTTCTTGATGTAGGTGTCCCGCTCGTATTCGCAGATGAACACCAGCGCATCGGTGAAGTGCTCCTGCAGCCGTTCCATGCGGAGCACGAACTGGCCGGTGAGCGATGCGCGATTGTAGTGCAGGCTTCCGCCATGCGCGGTATAGAGGCGGGCTACGCTATACCTGTTCACCCGCAGAGCTGAGCCGACAAGTCGCGCGAGCACGCCGCCTTTGGCGCCATGCCCGTGCAGCACATCCGGCCGCAAGCTTTTTATGTTCTTGTATGCCTCCCACATCACGCCGATGTCGGAAAAACTGACGGAGCGGCGGATCGGCACGCGCGTCAGCCCGAGGGCGAGATAGGGGCGAATATCGTCGAAAAGATTGTCCTCGTGCTCGCCGCCAGTCGAGCTGTCGCAGATGATGCCGACTTCGTGTCCCGCCCTGCTGTGCTCCATCACCAGATCGCGCACATGCCGGAAAATTCCGCCGACCGGTGATCTGAAGCAATGGAGAATGCGGAGTGGGCGCTGTTCCGTCATCGATGGTTAGAACAACCGCTCGCGGACATAGACAGTATCGCCGGCGATGATCGCCGAGGAGATGTTGACCCGACCGGTAATCACCTGGCCGTTGATCTTGCGCGTCACATCGACCGCACCCTGGTTGGCGCGCGAGGTAAAGCCGCCGGCAACCGCCACGGCATTCTGCACGGTCATGCCGGGCACGTAGGCGTACTGGCCGGACTGGCCGACTTCGCCCATGACGAAGATCGAGCGGTAGCGATCGACATCGATCGTGACGTCAGGGTCGCGGAGATAGCCCTGCTTCAGCTTCTGGGCGATCTGCCCGGAAAGCTGCTGCAAGGTGCGTCCGCGTGCCGGCACCTGGCCGACGAGCGGGAAGGCGATGTAGCCGGCCTGGTCGATCGTATAGGTGTTGGTCATGCTCGGCTGGTCGAACACGGTAATGCGAAGCCGGTCACCGCTGTCGAGGGAATAGGGCTGGATCGTCGCTTCGTTGAAGGCGCGCGGAGCCGGCTTGTAGCTGTTGCAGCCGCTCAAGACCGCGGCAGCGGCGGCAAGGCTTATAGCCATCAGGAGTTTAGGCTGGACGAACGACATTCGCGGCGGCTCACAGAAAACGATTTGATCCTGACCGTTATCGTTCCGTTAGGGTTAATGGCTGGTAAAAATCGAGAGCTTTTTAGAATTTGCTGCCATTTGTCCGGCTCGAGCAGGTGAAACGCACATTAACCGTTGAGTTACTATAGTCATTTACCCTCGCGCCCACGTTTGTTCTTGGAGTACAGGCATGTCTGGCGTTGCGAGTAATCAGGATGTGGACATCGACTTGGCCCAGTTGGTCCGCGCTGTATGGGCGCGACGACTGAAGGTCGTGGCGATCACGCTGCTCGGGGCAGGGGTAGCCTTTGCCGGTGCCAAGATGATCTCGCCGAAATACCGGAGCGAAACCCGCATCCTCATCGAGCCGCGCGCACCGGCCTTCGCCGCAGCGCAGACCAGCGATACCAGCGGCGGGCCGCTGATGGACGAGCTCAACATTGCCAGCCAGGTGCAGTTGTTGCAGTCGCAAGACCTGATCAAGCGGGTCATCAACAGCCAGAAACTCTACGATCTGCCGGAGTTCGACGCCGCGGCCAATGGCTCGGCGCTGACGGACATCCTGATCGCGCTCCATCTCAAGAAGAACCCGCTCGAAAACCCACCGGAAGAGCGCGTCATCGATGCCTTCGTCGAGCGCCTGCAGGTCTATCAGGTGCCCGGCTCCCGCGTGATCGGCATCACCTTCACCTCGAAGGATCCGAAGCTCGCGGCGGCAATCCCGAACGCAATGGCCGCCGTCTATCTCGCCACGCAGAGCGGTGCCAAGCTCGATTCCAATTCCGAGGCGACGCGCTGGCTGGAGCCGGAGATCGAAAGCCTGCGCCAGAAGGTCAGTGTCGCCGAGCAGAAGGTTGCGGAGTACCGCGCCGAACACGGCCTGCTGCCGACCAATGGCGGCTCGAACTTCCCGACGCAGCAATTGAACGACATCTCGGCCGAACTGACCCGCGTTCGCGGCGAGCGTGCCAATGCCGAAGCCCGTGCGCAGGCCGTACGCAACGCCCTTGCTTCGGGCGAAGTCTCCGGTGCGATGCAGGAGATCATGTCCTCCCAGTCGATCCAGCGTCTCGACGCGACGGCATCGAACCTCCAATCGCAGATCTCCGATCTCCAGACATCGCTGCTCAATAACCATCCACGCCTGAAGGCGCTGCGTGCCCAGCTTGCCGATATCAGGTCCCAGCTTCGCGCTGAAACGCAGCGGGTCCTTTCCAGCATCGAGAACGAAGCCAAGGTCGCAGCGCTGCGCCAGCAGGAGCTCGAACAACAGTCAAACAAGCTGCAGGCAAGTAGCGCCCAGGCGGGAGAGGACGAAGTTGGCCTGAACGCCCTGCAGCGCGAAGCCGCCGCCGAAAGGCAATTGCTGGAAACCTATCTTTCGCGTTATCGCGAAGCGGCATCGCGCGCCGATACCAATTCCAGCCCGGCCGATGCACGCATCGTCTCCAACGCCATCCAGCCGGTCGACGCCTATTTCCCCAAGGTCATCCCGATCGTCACCGTGGCCGCCCTTGCTACCTTCATCATGACCTCGATCGTCATCATGCTCGCCGAACTGTTCAGCGGCCGCGCGCTTCGCCCGGTCGCCGGTCCCGCAGATCCTGTGCGTCGTGAGGAAGAAGACGAACTCGAACCGGAAACAGTTCCGGCGGTCGTCGCCACGCCGCGGGCGGGCAAGACCAGCATGCTTGCCGTCGCCGCTGAAACTGAGGAGCCGGTGGCTGATCCAGTGCAGGAAGAAGAACCGGTAGCCGAAGCTGTGGTCGAACAGAACGAGTTCTCGATCGCCTCGGTGGCCGAGTACCTCCGCGGCAGCCGCGCACCACTGGCTATCGCCATTTCGCCGACCGGTGACAATGGTTCCGCCGCCACCGTTTCTCTGGCCCGCACGCTGGCGAAATCTGGCTCCCGCGTAATTCTGGTCGACATGACCGGCTCTGGTCTGCCGAGCGAACTCATGACCGAGGATCGTGATGCGCTTGGCATTACCGATCTGCTTTGCGGCGAGGCGGCCTTCGGCGAAACCATCCATGGCGACCGCGCCTCCGATGCACACTTCATTCCCCAGGGCACCAGCGACATGCGCCGGGCCATGCGCGGTGCGGATCGTCTGTCGCTCCTCCTCGATGCGCTGGCGTCTGCCTATGATCTGGTGATCGTCGAATGCGGCGCCGCCGACGTCGCGGGCGTCTCGCGCCTGACCCAGAGCCGGAGTGTCGAGATCATCCTGTCGATGCCCGAAATCGTCGAGGACGCGTTCGTGGCCGCCATGACGGAGTTCGAGGCCGCGGGCTATGAGCGCGTGGCGCTGATGTCCGGCGGCGATGACGACGCTGAAAGGGCGCCGTCCCGTCACGCCGCCTGATCACACACCGACCACACGGCGCATGCGCTGCGCGTGGCGGTAGAGGCCCTGTCGTGACTTTACGAAGGCCTTTCCGCGCGTGATCGCACGATGAATAAGCCCGGCGATGGTACCGCGCGCGCTAAGGGGAATGACCACGTCGTAATGCGCGGTATCCTCCGGCGCCCATGAGCGCTTGTAGCCCTGGTCGCCGAGGCCGAAATCGAATAGCGCGATGCCCTTGCCATGCAGACCGGCGATCATCTGCCAGAAGAGAAATTCGCCCGGGCTGGCATCCGCCGCGATACTCTCGTCGATCGAGCTGAACTGGCAGATGACGTGGTCGCCCTTGCGGGAAATCCCCGACAGCGCCGCGATATGCCCGTCATGCTCGCCCTTGAGTCGGATCGCATGCATCTGAAGTCCGAAAGACCTGCCGTCACCGCTGCGAATATCGATTGCGCCATGCAGGAACGCCTTGGTTTCCTGATTGGCGAAGACATCGGGCAGCCCCATCGCCTTGAAGCGTTCGCCTTTCTGCTGGAAGAAACGGTCAAGAAGATGATGCTGCTCGTCCGAGGTGCCGCCGGCGACATAGTCGAAACCGCCAAGCGCTTCCAGCCGTTTCGACTGCACGCGGAACTTCTTGCGGCGGCTTTTCGCGTTCACCTGCTTGAGCGTCATCTCCATATTGTCGAGGAGCGGAAGCTGGTAGGCGTGGTTCTGGTTCTGGACCATCGGTAGTGCGCCAAGCGGGCTCACGCGGCGGCGCCACTCCAGCGGAATGTTTTGCAGCAGGATGAGATCCGCCTTGCCGCGAAGCGCGTCCCGCAACCGCTCGGTCAAATGCTTGCCGCCAAGGCCAAGCAACGCCTCGGAAAAGCGTCCCGAGAACAGGCCGGTATTGATATTGCTGTGATCGGCGCCGATGAACTTCGCGACACGTACGCCGCGCTGGCGAACGATCTCGATCGGCAGAATGAACGCGGTTTCCGCGCCGAGTTTACCCTGCACGATCGCCAGCGGATTCTTGTAGGCATTCGCCCAGGAAAGGCACCAGTCATAGCCCTGATGCAGGGAGTTCAGGTCGTCGCCTTCGAGCTGCCGCCAGGCCGCCTCGAGCGGCTCCATCGTTGCGCTGACGACAATATCGAGGTCGCCGGCGGCGATAGACCTGGGAGGCGGCGAGACGGTCGCGTCCGTATCCGCCAGTTCAGGGCGCGTGATATCGGCAACGTGAAGCGTCTGCGTCTGCACGGGTCTCTCCGTTCGGTGGTGCTGAAAGGAAAGAATAGGAAGCGAAGACGTCCATTTCGTTTATCCGGCGGATTTTCCGCCGATCACGGTTATCCCGGCGTTAATGGCTACTGCTGCTTCGGCCCGGCCATCCACTTTATGATGACCATGGCCGGCAGCACCCAAAGCAGTCCAGTCAGCGAGAAATAGAGCAGGTGAGCCCACCACGGCGCGGTGCCAAGCGTGGCGACCGCAATGGTGTTGGCGACGAGCGCATAGACAATGACGAGGACGACGATCAGGATCGTGCCGATGAATTTGCGCAGGCGAACGGGCATAAGCTCTTATCTCGCATAGGTTCTACGGCCGCGACGGCATGCCGCAAAGGTGCAGGCTTGTTTTGCATCAGCCAGTGGGGCAAATCAACTGGCGCAAGCCAAGGAGTACCCATGACAGTCGCTGACGCCGGAACGGCCCAGGAAATTCGCCGCGAGATTCGCAAGCAGGATGGCAACCGGCGCGCGGTGCGCATTTGGCTGGGCTTCGTGCTTCTGGCGCTCTTCTGTCTCGTCATCGTGGGCGGCGCGACACGGCTGACGAATTCCGGCCTCTCCATCACTGAATGGAAGCCCATCCATGGTGTCATTCCGCCGCTCAATGCGGCCGAGTGGGAAGAGGAATTCAAGCTCTACCAGCGCATTCCCGAATTCCAGCAGATGAACAGCGACATGACCGTCGAGCAGTTCAAGGGCATCTTCTGGTGGGAATGGGCGCACAGGCTGATCGCCCGTGGCATCGGCGTCATCTTCGCATTGCCGCTCCTCTATTTCTGGATCACCGGCAGGGTCGAGCGCCGGCTGCGCTGGCCGCTGGTCGGCATCCTCGCACTCGGCGGCTTCCAGGGCGCGATCGGCTGGTGGATGGTCTCCTCGGGTCTTTCCGTCCGCACCGACGTCAGCCAGTACCGGCTCGCGACGCATCTGATCATGGCCTGCCTAATCTTCGCGTCCTGCATGTGGATCATGCGCGGCCTGGCACCTCATTCCGACGATGCCCCGCCGACGCCAAGGGCGCATATATGGGCCGGTGTGATCGCGGTCTTCGCGCTCTTCCAGATCTACCTCGGCGCGCTCGTCGCCGGTCTCGATGCCGGCTTCACCTACAACACATGGCCGCTGATGGACGGCTCCATCATTCCCTCGGATCTGCTCATACAGCAGCCGGCATGGATCAATTTCTTCGAGAACCCGAAGACGGTGCAGTTCATCCACCGCGTTGGCGCCTACACCCTGTTCGCCCTGACTCTGATCAACATGCTGATCGCCCTGAAGGCGGCGCCCTCGACGACGCATGCGCGCCGCGCCGTTCTGCTGTTCCTGCTTGTTCTGGTCCAGGCCGCGATCGGCGTCATGACCCTCCTGCTAGAGGTTCCGCTCCACTGGGGCCTGCTGCACCAGGGCGGCGCGCTCGTCGTCTTCGGTTTCGCCGTAGCTAACTGGCGCGCCTTCTACGGCGAATACCCTCGCACGACGGTGATTGCCGAGCGGGACTGATTGGAGCTTCTCCCATCGTCTAAATGCGTAAATGCCGGTCACCTTGTGGCCGGCATTTTTCGTTGGGGGAAAGGTAGGTGAGGCCTATGTCCTCACGTTGCAGGGATCACCGTGCTTAGTCGAATACCGGCGACCGCTGGGTAGTCCATGGCAGATGAAGGACGACTGCCTGGCGTGCGCCATGAGGTCGGAGCCTTTCGTTCATCCAGACACAAAAAAATCCGGCTGCGTCGCCACAGCCGGATTTCATTGTTCACGTCCGAAAATCAGTCTCAGAAAAAACCGCGGCGCTGCCACCAGCCAGCCTTCTTCGGCTTGCCATCACCCTCGCTCGTCGACTTTACGGTCGGCTCGGAGGAGGAGATGTTGGACTCGCGATTGGCGCGGACTGGCTTTTCGTCTTCAGCGGCCGGCGCGGCTTCTTCCGCAGCGGGTGCTACCTCTTCGACCGCAGGGGCGGCGACATCGGCAACTGCTTCGGCCACCTCGGCTTCCACGGCCACAGGTGCCTCAGCCGGTTCTTCGACCGGCGATGCCTTGCGGCTGCGGCGCGCCCGCTTCGGCTTCACGTCTTCCGTTACAGATGCAGCCGTTTCGACGGCAGCCATGGCCGACTGCGTTTCGGGAGCCTCCTCGGAAGCGACCTCGACGGTCTCGACTTCGGTAATGGCGACCTCAGCACTCTCGTCGCCAGCCTCGACCTCGGACGAACCGTCCGCGGCCTCGGCACCGGCTTCCTGCTCGGAACCATCTTCGCGGTTGCGACGACCGCCACGCTTGCCGCGACGGCGGCGCTTGCGGCGCTGCGATTCGTCACTCTCGTCACGGTCTTCCGAAGCGCCGGCTGCTACGGCTTCTTCGCCCTCGCTGCCTTCCTCGTCGCTATCGTCTTCACCGTCGGATGCTTCGCCATTGGCATCGGCTGCAGCCTGCTGCTCACCGTTTCCATTGCGACCACGACGACGACGGCGGCGCTTGCGCTTGCGGCCTTCACCGTCGCCTTCGGCGCGAGCCGCCGGACGCTCGGCGGATGCCGCCTTCTCTTCCAGTTCTTCGTCTTCGTCCTCATCGGCCTCGATAACGACATCGTCATCATCGTCATCGGGGATGGCCGCGAAGTTGAACAGGCTTTCGATCTTGACCGGGTTTTCAACCGCTTCGCCACGGTCGATCGCGAAATGCTGCGCGCCGACGGCGCCATCCGCATCGATGATGATTGCTACGCCGAAGCGTGCTTCATAATCGACGATCGATTGGCGCTTGTGGTTGAGCAGGTAGAGCGCGATATCGGGCGTGGTGCGAACCGTGATGTCGTGCGTCGTGTTCTTGAGCAGGTATTCCTCGATGCCGCGCAGAACGTGCAGGGCGACGGAGGACTGTGAACGGACGTGACCGGTGCCGCCGCAATGCGAGCAGACCTGGGTGGTCGATTCCAGAACCGAGGCGCGGATGCGCTGACGCGACATTTCGAGCAGGCCGAAGTGTGAGATGCGGCCAACCTGGATGCGGGCGCGGTCGTTCTTCAGGCATTCCTTCAGCTTCTTCTCGACGGCGCGGTTGTTGCGCTTCTCTTCCATGTCGATGAAGTCGATGACGACGAGGCCGGCAAGGTCACGCAGGCGAAGCTGGCGGGCAACTTCGTCGGCAGCCTCGAGGTTCGTCTGCAGCGCGGTGTCTTCGATCGAATGCTCGCGGGTCGAGCGGCCGGAGTTGACGTCGATCGAAACCAGCGCTTCCGTCTGGTTCATGATCAGGTAGCCGCCGGACTTCAGCGTCACCTGCGGCTGCAGCATGCGGTCGAGTTGCGCTTCGATGCCGGAGCGCGAGAAGATCGGATGAATGTCGCGGTAGGGTTGAACCACCTTGGCGTGGCTCGGCATCAGCATCTTCATGAAGTCTTTCGCTTCACGATAGCCTTCCTCGCCGGAAACGATAATCTCGCCGATGTCCTTGTTGTAGAGGTCGCGGATCGAGCGCTTGATCAGGCTGCCTTCCTCGTAGACGAGGCAGGGCGCGGTCGATGCGAGCGTCAGCGTACGGACGTTCTCCCACAGGCGCATCAGATATTCGAAATCACGCTTCACTTCGACTTTGGTGCGGTTCGCACCGGCCGTGCGCAGGATGACGCCCATGCCCTGCGGCACTTCGAGCATCTTTGCGATTTCCTTCAGGCGCTTGCGGTCCTGCGGATTGGTGATCTTGCGGGAAATGCCACCGCCACGCGCCGTGTTCGGCATCAGGACGGAATAGCGGCCGGCGAGCGACAGATAGGTGGTCAGCGCAGCACCCTTGTTGCCACGCTCTTCCTTGGCGACCTGCACGAGCAGGATCTGGCGGCGCTTGATGACTTCCTGGATACGGTACTGCTTGCGCGGCTTGCGCTGCGTACGATCTGGAACCTCTTCCATCGCGTCTTCGGCGCCGACGCTTTCGATCACTTCCTCTTCGTGGTCGTGATCGTCGTCATCATCGTCATCGTTGCGACGGCGGCTGCCGACGTCTTCCGAGATCGTGTCGGTCTCGACCATGGCAGCCATTTCGCCGCCGGTGGAGCCGTCGTCTTCGTTGTCTGCGGATGCTTCGGTCGCGGCGGGTTCTTCGCCTGCTGCTTCTTCGGAGGCCGGCGCTGCCTTCTTGCGGCTGCGGCGCGGCTTGGCTGCCTTCTTCGCCGGCTTTTCTTCGACGGCCTCTACGGCCTCGACGACATCGTCGGCCGGAGCGGCTTCAGCTTCGACTTCCGGCTCGCTCTTGGCAACAATGCCGATATCGGGCTGGTCCTGGTTTGCCGGATCGGCCATGACGGCCGTTTCGACATGCTCGACGTCGTCGTCGCGGCGATGCTCTTCGGCTTCCGCGCGCAGCAGCGCCTGACGATCCGCCAGCGGGATCTGGTAGTAATCGGGATGGATTTCGGCAAAGGCCAGGAAGCCGTGGCGATTGCCGCCGTAATCCACGAAGGCGGCCTGCAACGAGGGCTCTACCCTGGTTACCTTTGCGAGATAGATGTTGCCGCGAATTTGCTTCTTGTGCTGTGACTCGAAGTCAAATTCTTCTATGCGGTTCCCGCGAACGACAACGACGCGCGTCTCTTCCTCGTGAGACGCGTCGATAAGCATTTTGTCTGCCATGTAAGCTGAGCTCCTCGGCGCAGCCGCATGTCGGCATCCCCTGCTGTCGTTAGAACAGGGGGGAGATGATCCACAGCGGCGCCGGATAATGAAAGTCGCGATTGGTGCGGTGTGGAAGGCAGCAGCCAGACAACAGCGGGGGAGTTCTTCTCCCGGGGCCTGTAGACTTCAGATAAAACCTGCTGCGACACCATCAAGGACCAAGCGAGATCGACAATATTTTAGACCCTGTTTCGGGGGTCCGATGAGTTTGCTCTCTCTGTAAAGAGCGTTTGGTGGCTATCCACCGATGAAGTTTCCGCCTACGCCGGAAATTTCAGGATTCAACGTTCGAGTGGAAATACATACGACGGAGGACGATTGCCGGTTGTGGCGCCAGGTCCATTATGGCTGGCTGCCTTCGCGGAGACTCTATCCCGTCAGCACTTCTACCCTGAGAATCCTTGTATGGTTTCTCTGTCACAATAGCAAGGGAAAAGCCAATTGCGCCATAATATTGATGGATTTTGAATTGCATAGGAAATCGGGGATAAAAGACGCCGATTCGGTGGTAATGATGGCGCGCGCTTTAGCGTTGCCGTATTCGCGTTAGCCGGGTGGATCAATCAGAAAGGCATGGCGGTCGGTTGTTTAAGAGGGTGACACCCGCGAATGTTAGCGGCCGGCTAAGGACCATATGGTTCGCTGGAATGCGCGTCGCGATCGCGGCGACAATCTGTTTTGCGGCACCAGTCACGTCTTTTGCGGTCGATGGCGCCAACCCCGAGCCGCTGCTTGCTTATGGCGCACGCATCGTCGGTGACGATGCCAGAACCCGAATCGTCATTGATTTCGACCGCGAGCCAGCCTTCTCCATTCATTATATCGCCAATCCCGAGCGGATCGTCATCGATCTGCCGGCCACCGCATTCGGTTTCCCCGCCGGCGATCTCGGGGCGAGGGGACTGTTCAAGGATATTCGCTACGGCAAGATGGACGAGGACAGCGCCCGCATCGTGCTGACGACGAGTAAGCCCGCGAAGATGGCTGTCGCCAAGGTGCAGGCCGATGAAGGCGGCAAGGGACATCGCCTCGTGCTCGATGCGGAGATGACGGATAAGGCAACCGTCGCCGAACTGGTGAAGGCGCAATCCTGGAGCGATCCGGCGAGCGCCCAGACGACCAGTGCGATCCCGCAGACCGCGCCCGCCGGCAGTGACTTCATCATCGCCGTCGACGCCGGTCATGGCGGTATCGATACGGGCGCCATCGGTGTCGATACCAAGACCCAGGAAAAGGATGTCACACTTGCCTTCGCAAAGGCGCTCGCCGACCGCCTCAATCGCGAAGCCGGCATCAAGGCATTCCTGACCCGCACCGACGATTCCTTCCTGTCGCTGTCCGAGCGCGTGCAGATTTCTCGTCAGGCCCATGCCGGCCTCTTCATTTCGCTGCACGCCGATACGCTGAAGCAAAAGGATATCCGCGGCTCGACGGTCTACACGATCTCCGACAAGGCGTCCGACAAGCTGGCGGCCGATCTCGCCGATCGTGAAAACCTCTCCGACCAGATCGCCGGCAAGGAGACCGTCGCCGAGCCGCCCGAGGTGGCCGATATCCTGCTCGACCTGACACGCCGCGAAACCCAGGCCTTCTCGATCTCGCTGGCCCAGAGTGTCCTGACATCCTTCAAGGATCAGGTGGGAACGATCAACAATCCGCATCGCCACGCCGGCTTTCGCGTTCTCCAGGCGCCCGATATGCCCTCGATCCTTCTCGAGCTCGGCTTCCTCTCCAACAAGGAAGATGAGAAGCTGTTGCTCGACGAGACCTGGCGCCAGAAGATCGCGGATCTGCTGACAGATGCGGTGAAGCGCTATCGCACGTCTATGATGGCGAACGGCGGCTGAAGATTGACGTGGCCTCGGTGTCACACCGGGGCAGTAACGTCCTGTGCTCACTTGGGAATAGTGGTCGAAGCCCTATTTTACTCACATTCAGGCCATTACTCACCTGTATGTGTTCAGTCGAAACTGAATCGGCTTGTGGCGATAACGCTCATGGAGTAAGTCGCGCAGCATGCAAAATAGCCCGATCCATGCGATAGTAATGTTCGCGCCGATCGATGTTTGAGATACCGGTAGCTTAGATATGATCAGACTTCTTGGATATTTCTTCGGCGTCGCCTGCGTCCTGTTCCTGGGCGTTGCAGGTGTCGTTGCCGTGTATTTGGCAACGATTACGAAGGATCTCCCCGACTATGCAGTACTGAGCAGCTACGAGCCGCCGGTAACGACGCGCGTGCATGCCGGCAACGGCGCGCTGATGGCCGAATACGCCAAGGAGCGTCGCCTGTTCCTGCCGATCCAGGCCGTGCCGGATCGCGTCAAGGCTGCCTTCCTGTCCGCCGAAGACAAGAACTTCTATCAGCACCCCGGTATCGACGTGACAGGCTTCGGCCGCGCCGTCGTCGCCTATCTGACCGGCGGCCCGACCCAGGGTGGTTCGACGATCACCCAGCAGGTGGCGAAGAACTTCCTGCTCTCGAGCGAACAGACCATGGAGCGTAAGGCCAAGGAAGCCATTCTCTCCTTCCGCATCGAGCAGGCCTACAGCAAGGACAAGATTCTCGAGCTCTATCTCAACGAGATCTTCTTCGGCCTGAACTCCTACGGCATTGCCAGCGCAGCACTCACCTATTTCAACAAGTCGGTCAACGAACTGACCATCGCTGATGCCGCCTACCTGGCCTCGCTGCCGAAGGGGCCCGCGAACTACCATCCTTTCCGTCATCCCGAAGCCGCTGTCACCCGTCGCAACTGGGTCATCGATCGCATGGTCGAGAATGGCTACGTCAGCCAGTCGGATGGCGCAGAAGCCAAGAAGCAGCCGCTCGGCGTGACCGGACGCAGCAGCGGCCCGTCGCTCTTCGCATCCGGCTATTTCGCCGAAGCGGTCCGCCGCCAGCTGATCGACAAGTACGGCGAGAAGATGCTCTATGAAGGCGGCCTGTCTGTCCGTACGTCCTTCGACCCGCAGCTGCAGGTCTTTGCGCGCAAGGCGCTGCAGGACGGGCTGGTTACTTATGACGAGCGCCGCGGCTTCCACGGTCCGATCAAGCAGATCGACGCGACCTCTGATTGGGGCAAGGCGCTTGCCGAGATTCCTGCGCTCTCCGACGTTCCCGAATGGCGTCTCGCGGTCGTGCTCGCGGTATCCGACGACAGCGTCGATATCGGTCTGCAGCCCGCCAAGGACAGCGCCGGCAAGATTCCGGCGGAACGCGAACGTGGTGTGATCGACGCGAAGAACATGCAGTGGGCCTACCGCTCCGCAACCGGCGGCAAGACCGCACGCTCGCCGCAGGGTGTTCTTTCCGCCGGTGACGTGGTGTTCGTCGAGCGCCTCGGCGACGACAACTCCTCATCCTTCCGTCTGCGCCAGCCGCCAAAGGTCGGCGGTGGCCTCGTGGCAATGGATCCGAAGACCGGCCGCGTTCTCGCCATGGTCGGCGGCTTCTCCTACGCCCAGTCGGAGTTCAACCGCGCGACGCAGGCCATGCGCCAGCCGGGCTCCTCCTTCAAGCCCTTCGTCTACGCCGCCGCCATGGATAACGGCTATACGCCAGCCTCCGTCGTCAGCGACGATCCGCTCGAAATCCAGACCGGCAACGGCCAGGTATGGGCGCCTGACAACTATGAAGGCGAGGGCGGTGGCGCCAACACGCTGCGCTTCGCCATCGAGCATTCGCGTAACCGCATGACGGTGCGCCTCGCCAACGATCTCGGCATGAACGTCGTCGCCGAATATGCCGAGCGCTTCGGCATCTACGACAAGATGATGCCGGTTCTGGCCATGTCGCTGGGCTCCGGCGAAACGACCGTGCTGCGCATGGTCTCGGCCTATTCGGTCATCGCCAATGGCGGCAAGCAGATCAAGCCGACACTTATCGACCGCATTCAGGACCGTTATGGCAAGACCATCTTCAAGCACGAGGAGCGCGTCTGCGAGGCCTGCAATGCCAGTGACTGGCAGAACCAGGAAGAGCCTAACGTCGTCGATAACCGCGAAACCGTTCTCGACCCGATGACCTCGTACCAGATCACCTCGATGATGCAGGGCGTCATCCAGCGTGGCACGGCGGCCGGCAAGGTCAAGCTCGGCGAGCGTGATGTCGCCGGCAAGACCGGCACGACCAATGATGAAAAGGACGCGTGGTTCGTGGGCTTCACCCCGGATCTCGTCGCCGGCCTCTATATCGGCTTCGATTCCCCGTCGACGCTCGGCCGCGGCGGCACCGGCAGTTCGCTTTCGGCGCCTGTGTTCAACGAGTTCATGCAGGCGGCCGTTGAAAACACGCCTGTGTCGAAATTCGTGATCCCTGCTGGCATGAACCTGATACCGATCGACCGCAAGACCGGCATGGCCGCGATGCAGGGCGATCCGAATACGATCATCGAAGCGTTCAAGCCTGGCACCGGCCCCGCCGACAGCTATTCCGTCATCGGCATGGACAATACCATGGCGCCTGAGGAAATCCTGAAGACCTCGCCGCAGGCCAACCAGGCGGTTCAATCGGGCGCTGGCGGTCTCTACTGATCATTCCGGCAACAGTCTGTGGCGGCCGCGGTCTTTACATCCGCGGCCGCCACAACTATTTGACGGGCGACTTTGATAGCAACGCAAAGAAGCGGAAAAATGCGAGCGGAAATCCAGAACGTAGTCGATGAAACCAAGCAGGCTATCACCCTGCTGAGGAGGCATCTTTGACTGGGATCAGGCGGTAAGACGACTGGACTGGTTGAACAACAAGGCAGAGGATCCGAACCTCTGGAACGATGCTACCGAAGCACAGAAGCTGATGCGCGAGCGCCAGCAGCTCGATGACGGCATCAACGGCGTGCGCCGCTTCGAACAGCAGCTGAACGACAACATCGAGCTCATCGAGATGGGCGAAGACGAGGGCGACGAAGCCATCGTCAAGGAAGCCGAAGACGCGCTGAAGGCGCTGAAGGCGGAAGCCGCGCGCCAGCAGGTGGAGGCCATGCTTTCGGGCGAAGCCGACAGCAACGACACCTATCTCGAAGTGCACTCCGGCGCCGGCGGCACCGAAAGCCAGGACTGGGCCAACATGCTGCTGCGCATGTACACCCGGTGGGCCGAACGCTCGAAGTTCAAGGTCGAACTGCTCGAAGTCCACGACGGCGAAGAAGCCGGCATCAAATCGGCGACGCTGCTCGTCAAGGGCCACAATGCCTATGGCTGGCTGAAGACCGAATCGGGCGTTCACCGCCTGGTCCGTATCTCGCCTTATGACAGCAACGCGCGTCGCCACACCTCGTTTTCGTCCATCTGGGTCTACCCCGTCATCGATGACTCGATCCAGATCGATATCAACGAAAGCGACTGCCGCATCGACACCTACCGCTCGTCCGGCGCTGGTGGTCAGCACGTCAACACGACGGACTCCGCCGTCCGCATCACCCACATGCCCTCGGGCATCGTGGTGCAGTGCCAGCAGGAACGTTCGCAGCACAAGAACCGCGCCAAGGCGTGGGACATGCTGCGCGCACGTCTCTACGAAGCGGAGTTGAAGAAGCGCGAAGACGCGGCCAATGCCGAGGCGGCCTCCAAGTCCGATATCGGCTGGGGTCACCAGATCCGCTCCTACGTTCTGCAGCCATACCAGCTCGTCAAGGACCTGCGCACGGGCGTGACAAGCACGGCGCCGGATGACGTGCTTGACGGCGAGCTCGACGACTTCATGGAGGCAGCGCTCGCGCACCGCATCAGCGGCAAGCCCGATGCCGTTGTCGATGATGCCGACTGATGCGCATCTTGCAAACACATGAAAAAGGCCCCGATCGGGGCCTTTTTCATGTCGCGTTGCCGGCAGTGCGGTTTAGTGTCCGGCCTTGTCCACGTTGACCTCACCGAATTCGTCGATGATCACGGTCCAGCTTTCTGGCTCGGCATCCGGATCGGTCTTCAGGTGCACCATCGCGAACAGCCCCGGTTCCTTGATCATGCCGCCGGAGCTTTCGGGGCGAATATCCGTGACATAGGGCTTGAGATCGTTGATCTCCTGAACCTCGACCGTCGACAGGATCGAAGGTCCATCCTCGTCCTGTGCGATCTGTTGCAAATAAATCTTCGCGGTGCGGTCCGCCTGACGCACGGCGAAGAGCTTGTAGTAGCCGTGCCTGGGCGCGGCCTTGCCGGCGACCGGCGCGGCCGATGCCTTCTCGATGCCGTCGGCCGTAGTGGTTGCGGGCGCGCGCTGAACCGCAGGTGCCGCACCGCCGCCGTCTTCCCAATAGCCCGTACTCGTCGCGAACAGAATGGAGGCCGGCAAAACCACGTCCTCGGCGGAGCCGGCGTGCGCAACCGCAGCCCAACCGCTCAGCGCGAGCGCGAAAAGTGTTTTTCGATAGAGCGCCATTGCGTCAGTCCTCGAATTGCTCGGCAAGGATACGGTCCGACCACGAACGGTCGGGATCGGACAGGATGCGCGCAGTCATGTGCTCCGATTGCGCGATCCTGACATGTAGAACCGATTTGACTTCGTTGTTGTCGGCAACCGCATTCACCGGCCGCTTCTCGGCCTCGAGAATGTGGATATCGACGGTCACCTTGTTCGGCAACAGCGCGCCGCGCCAACGCCGGGGGCGATAGGCGCTGACAGGTGTCATCGCAAGCAGGGGAGCGTCCAGCGGCAGGATCGGCCCATGGGCGGATAGATTATAGGCCGTCGATCCCGCAGGTGTCGCCACCATCAATCCGTCGCAGATCAGCTCTTCAAGTCTGACCACGCCGTCGACTTCGACGCGAAGCTTTGCTGCCTGATAGGATTGCCGGAAAAGCGACACTTCGTTGATGGCAAGCGCCGAGGAATTGGTCCCGTCAAAATTCGCGGTCGTCATCTGCAGCGGTCTGAAGACGTTCTCGACGGCGCTATCGATGCGCTCGCGCAGTTCATCGGTGCGGTAGTCGTTCATCAGAAAGCCGACGGAGCCGCGGTTCATCCCGTAGACCAGCTTCCCGGAATTGATCGTGCTGTGCAACGTCTGCAACATGAAGCCGTCACCGCCGAGCGCGACGATGACATCGGCCTCCGCCGCCGCAACGTCGCCGTAGATCCGAATCAACTCCTCACGCGCCGCGAGCGCCTCCGTCGCCGGAGAGGCGAGAAACGATAGCGTCAGCAATGAATTAGCCATGCAATGCCCTTGTCGTCTTCAAAACGCATGAAACCGGGAGCCTGAAATTGTCAGGCCGGCGATAGCAACCGTTTCTATCGGCAAAGTCTAGTCATCTTTGTGAAGCCACACGTAATTAAGCCGATACAGATCGCCTTCCTTGCCGAAATAATAGGGAGCCTCGACCGTTTCGACGACAAGGTTCGGGGCTGCAATTTCGGGCAGCGTCTTCGCAAGACCAGCCGGAATGGTCTTGTTGCTGGCGTCCGGGGTCTTCCAGACGACGAGGATCGGTGGTTTCAGCGGCACTTCCGCGCCGATTGCGCCGGATGTGCGGATCGGTAGTTGCGGCAGGTGCATGTGGATATTGCCTGCAAGGTGCATATCCTCCGTAATCACCGAGCCGGGTATTCGTTTCGAGGTAAGCTGCTTTACGAGGTCAGCCATCGGCAGGTTTATATTGGTGTAGTCGCCTGTATATCGGGCGACAATGACGCTGCGTGCAGCGAGCGGGATCAAGGTTACGATCATCAGAACGGGAAACACAGGCCGCAACCGCCGGAGGCCAGTCGACAGATTGATGCCAGCGGCGCGGGCCTTCGCAAACAGATACAGCGGCACGATGACAAGGAACGGATTGAGCCACCGCTCTGTAATGTGCGTGGCGCCGGTGAGCATGATGATGCCGACGACCATGAGCAGACTGATGAGCATGATCCGCTCGATCAGCCTGGTCAGTCGATCGCCGGCCCGTATGATCGCCAGGCTGTTGCGTCCGAAGGCGAGAAAGAAAATGACGAGCGTCAGCGCACAATAGGCGAGCGTTGCGCGCAGCAGCGAAAGCACGCCCCGAACGGTCTGCTCAAAAAGGCCAAGATCTTTGTCGAGCTCCATCTTGCCGAGCGTCTGGGCAGAGGCGCTCTCGAAATTCCCAATCAGCCAGATCGCGTGCGGCGCGACGATTATCAAGGCGACCACGATGGCCGCGAGCATCCGCCAATCCAGAAGCTTTCGCCGCCACCCGGGATCGAAGAGCAGCGCCAGACAGATGGCGACTGGCAGAATCGCAAAATTATACTTGCAGATAACGCCTATGCCGCTGGCCAACCCGATCAACAGATAACTCAGCAGGCTCGGTCGCATAAGGGTGCGGAACACGCCGTAGAACAGCAGCGACGTTGCCGTCAGCACTGCGACCGTGTGGGTCAGGTCCTGCTGCGGCATGTAGGAGATCTGAGGCAGTGTCAGCAGCGACAGCATGGCGAATGCCGCGAGCGAGCGACTGCGCAGCACCTCGTAGGAAGCGAGGCCGTAAAAGATATAGCAGACAAAGAGCATCGCGAACTTGGTGCCCGAGAGCGACCACATGGAAAGGCCGGTAATGGAGATTACGATGGCCTGCACCCAGTTGTAGAACGGCGGCTGCGGGCCATAGCCCGCAAGCAGGAACTGCGACAGGAACGATTGCTCCGCTTCATCCAGCAGTAGCGACCAGGGCAGCAGCGCGCGCACGACAACGGTCAGCAGCAGGTAGAGCGCAAGCAGAATGCCGGCATTGCGGAGGTTTTTCGTGACCTTCGTCAAGACACCACCACCGTCATGACCGGCGTCTATTGCCCGGTCAGACGCCTCGCCAGGCAACATGACGGGGGCGTTTTTTGATTCGGCGATGTCGATGGGCACAATGCACTCCTGTATTGAACGGTCGCGCGCGAAGCGGCTTGCGTCCGGAAGAGAGCGAAACTGTAGCTTTAATATGGTGGAAGAGCGAGTGGGCTGCATACGGCTCGCCGCACGGCCACCGGAAAACATCTCAGAGCGGCGCGGAGGCGGCAGGCTGCCGCGCTTCGATGTAGCGCTTCCTCTGGTCGGCGATGTGCGAGACGGCCTTGTGCTTCAGCCACCACAGCTGCGTTGCCGCAGTGCCGATCACGCTTGTTGGAATACGGTAGCTTGCAAGTTCTGTGGTCCTGTTTTTCGACCACATAAGCTTGTACGGCTCTCCACCGACGCCGAAGTCGACGTTCAGTCGCTTGTCGAACGCGATCTTCATGAAGAGATCGTCCAGAACTAATCCTGGTGAGTGTTTTGCATAGTGCGGATTCGAATGGAAACCCGCGATAATCAAATCGACATGCGACAGGCAGTAAGAAACGATGGTCACCGCGACGGGCGTCTCGCCGATCAGTATTGCATGGAGCCTGATCGTCTGGCCGTTATTGCCGTCGGTAATCCAGTTGCGAATGAAATTCCAGTAGTTGTCCGAAGACATCCAGGCGCCTTGCTTTCCGACTTTCGCGCCCCAGGACTGCTTGTGGAGGAACATCCATTGGACGAGTTCCGCGGCGTAGCTCCGCTCCGCTACCGGATCGACGCTGACCATTTTAAAGTCGCCCAACTCGGAAAGCCGTTTGCGCTTTCGCCGCAACTGCTTTCGTGTGGCCGGACTGAACACCTGTTTTTGATAGTGATCCCAGTCTTGTTCGTCGCGCAGATATGCGAAGGGGGCAAGGTCGTGCTCGCGCGTGAACTTTCGTGTCTGTTGAATGAGCTGATCGAGCACCGAACCGATGCGCACATAGGGCATATCGACAATATCGGTGTTCGACGTTTTCTCGATCATGCGCCACGCCAGCATCGCATGCGCACGGTAGTCAGACGCCGGATCATACAATATGTCCGCGACCTCTGCAGTGTCGGGACCAAGCGGCCGCAGCATCCAGAAAGGTCCTTTGCGATATCTGACCAAGGGAAAGACAAGCGCCATCTTGCCTTCTTCGCGGACGACGATGCAGAAAAGCGAGCGACCGGCCGGGCGAGCGATGTCGTTCCAGCTGTGAAATGCAAGCGCGTAACTCTGGTAAACGGAGCCCTTGGCGCGAGTCCAAAGATCGTTCCACTCTGTCTCCAGCGACGCCAATTCGGCAGCGTCGGTAACAACGATGCAGCTGTTGTGGTTTTCCGGCGCTCGGAAATCGGCTTTCATATCGATGCTCACTATACATGAAAGTATTGATCAGGATTATAGTTTAAACACAACGATGTTTCGCGCAGTATATGCGTGCCGTTCAATTTTATTTGAACGGTCAGTATTGTTAAAATGAAGGTGATATTATTTAGGTGCGCCGAATGTTCGCATTTCGCCGCGAGATGCTGTGGCGGTACCCGACTTGCGAGACCTGTAGAGACGGCTTTAGGCGGCATCTATAAAGGACGCTGCCGGAAGTCCTCTCCGGCAGCGTGATATTTTCTGGCTTAAGCCTTGCGCAGAGGTGCCGGAAGCAGTTCCTGCGGAAAGTCCTGATAGGAAACCGGGCGCAGGAAGCGATAGATCGCCAGCGTGCCGACCGAAGTGGTCCGCCCATCCGATGTCGCCGGGAAGGGGCCGCCGTGCACCATGGCGGGCGATACTTCCACACCTGTACCGAAACCGTTGACAAGCACACGGCCAGCCAACAGTTCCAGCGTCGGCACAAGAGCCTTTGCCGCAGGCAGATCGGCATCGTCGATGTGAAGTGCGACCGTCAGCTGGCCTTCCAGGGCGTCAACGACGCGTGCCAGTTCTGCGGCGTCGCGGCAACGAACGATCAGGCCGGCTGCCCCGAAGACTTCTTCTTGCAGCGAGGTATGGGCAAGGAAAGCGGTCGCGGTGGTCTCGAACAGGTTGGCCGAAACTTCCTGCGCGCCACCGGCCTTGCCGGTTGCGAGTTGCTTTACGTCACCATGGGCGGCCAACTGTGCCACACCCTTGCGATAGGCTTCGCAGATCCCGCCGGTCAGCATGGTCTGGGCCGGAGCCTCCGCGAGAGCCGCCGTTGCGCTGGCAACGAAGCTGCTCAGCCCATCACCATCGATCGCAAGGATAAGTCCGGGATTGGTGCAGAACTGGCCGGCACCAAGAACCAGCGACGATACGAACGCCTTGCCAATCGCTTCGCCACGGTTCTCGAGCGCGTTCGGGAAAAGGATGACCGGGTTGATGCTGCTCATTTCCGCATAGACGGGAATAGGCTGCTTGCGCTCGGAAGCGATCTTCATGAGCGCGGTGCCGCCGCGGCGCGATCCGGTGAAGCCGACGGCACGAATGTGGTCGCTGGCGACCAGCGCCTGTCCGACCTCGAAGCCGGCATCGAACAGCAATGCGAAGGTACCGGCGGGCAGCCCGCTGGCAGCGACCGCCTTCTGGACGGCCTTGCCGACCAGCTCTGACGTTCCCGGATGGGCCGAGTGTCCTTTCACGACGACAGGGCAACCGGCGGCAAGCGCCGACGCCGTATCGCCGCCGGCAACCGAGAAGGCCAGCGGGAAGTTCGAGGCGCCGAAGACGGCGACCGGGCCGACGGCGAGGTTGCGAAGGCGAAGATCGGGCTTCGGCGCCGGCTTGCGTTCCGGATCGGCAGGGTCGAAGCGCAGCTCCTGAAATGCACCGTCGCGCACTTCCTTGGCGAACAGACGAAGCTGCCCCACCGTTCTGCCGCGCTCGCCCTCTAGGCGACCGCGTGGCAGGCCGGTTTCTTCCATCGCGCGGACGATGAGTTCGTCGCCGATCTCGATGATGGCCTCGGCAATCGCTTCAAGAAAGGCGGCGCGTTGCTCCAACGAGGTCTCGCGGTAAACGGGGAATGCTTCCCATGCGAGCGCGGCGGCTTTCGCTACATCATCCGTCGTAGCGCTTGCGAAGCTTGGCTCGAGCGACGCGCCGGTGGCCGCATTCACCCCCTTGAATTCCTTGGCTGCGCCGCGCACGGCAACGCCGCCGATTAGAAGGTCGCCGGAGATCGTCATATTTCGTCCTTTCGAAATGTTTCAGCAAGCCGGGAAAAGGCTGGACCTGGCCTGAAGTGGATGCGCTCCACCGATTGCGAGAGATCGCTGATGTCTACTTAGGTTTCGATCGGCTGAGATGCAAAGGAAGATTTTATGAATTGTAATACTTTTGCGCACCCGGTCGCATGGGTGTCTGGCAGTCAGCTTAACTGCGCGGCACGTGAGCAGCAGACTTGACGTTATATTGGTGACGTTGCGTGCGATATCGCGCGACCAAATGATCGCCTGGCGTCGTTTTATCTATTTCTTGGAGAGAAGTGGTGCCCCCGGCAGGGTTCGAACCCGCGACCCCCTGATTACAAATCAGGTGCTCTACCAACTGAGCTACAAGGGCAACGCCTGCCAACTACCAGATTCTGCGGTCCTGTAAAGGAGAAAACGGCGACGCGTTGATTTCGTTGTTGAAACTCTTCGTGGCATTGGCCGGTCAGTTCGTCACGGTCTGCCTGACGCTGGTTTGCAGCTCGCCGCCCGTGCTTTCAGCCGAACCAGACGGCGCCATCACGATGATGCTGAGCACTGACACCACCATGACGCCTATGACTGCGATCATTATCCGCACCTGAAGTCTCCTTGTTGAGGCACCGATAAACGCGCTGCAGGGTCACTAGGTTCCTAAGTGGAGCTAGGCGGTTACTGTGCGGAAGAAGGGGGAACGGGTTGGGTGCGGTCGGCCGACAGGGGATCCGGCTGGTGCAGTGGTTGCGTCTTGTCGATCCAAGCGATGCTGACAATGAGCGCGACGAAGGCGGCGACAAAAAGAATGCCGAATATGAGGGAGCGTCCTGCCATATCGAATGCTGTTCCTTCCGTTCGGGGATGGCAGCTTTTAGCAGAAAGCAGAGTCGAAACCGAGGCCGCCGGAGATTTTCTCGGATTTTGGCGGCCAGTTGTCGAGTTTGGCGAGGTCTTCAAGCGTCTCCGGCACGTCGCCTGCAACGAGGCCCGGATGACGGCGACGAAGGCGCCGCCGTCATCGCTGTTGGCTCAAGTCTTCAAATGCATGCGCGCCGCATAGAGCGCGATCGCGGCCGCGTTGGACACGTTGAGCGACTTGATCGCCCCCGGCATGTCGAGCCTGGCGAGGGCGCTCACCGTCTCGCGGGTCTTCTGCCGCAGTCCTTTGCCCTCGGCGCCGAGAACCAACGCGACCTTGTCACCGGAGAAGGTGCCTTCGAGCGGTGCCGGCCCTTCCGAATCGAGGCCGATCGTGACGAAACCGAGCTTGTGCAGTTCGCCGAGCGCATCGGCGAGGTTGGTGATCTGTATATAGGGAATCATTTCGAGCGCGCCCGAGGCCGACTTGGCAAGCACGCCCGATTCGGTCGGGCTATGGCGCTGTGTGGTGATCACCGCGCCGGCGTTGAAGGCGACGGCCGAGCGCATGATGGCGCCGACATTGTGCGGATCCGTCACCTGGTCGAGCACGAGCAGCAGAGGGCTGCCTTTCAGCGCCTCGAGGCGGCGCACGGGCAGCGGGCGGGTCTCCAGCATCACGCCCTGGTGGATCGCCTCGGGGCCAAGTACCTTGTCTATATCCTGAGGCGAAACCATCTCGACGGGAATGCCGAGCGCGTCCACGTCGATCTCGAGCCGTGCGAGCGCGTTCTGCGTCACCGACAACTTGATCTTCTTGCGCTCCTTGTTCTCGAGCGCTGCGCGCACCGTGTGCAGGCCGTAGAGAAACACCTGGTCCGGCGCCAGCGCCGGCGGCTTCCAGTCGTCGCCGCCGCGTCTGCGCTTCTGCGGCGCAGGGGTTGGAATTTCGCCACGCTCGCGCTTGTTGTCGCGGTGCGCACGACGCAGCGTTGCGTAATGCGTATCCTTGGCGGATCGGTCTTCGGCGGACGGGCCGCCTGTTTTGTTATCTTTGCTCATGCCGCTTTATAACGGGGGCACTTCTGTCCGCATAGGATTTCTTTGCAGCGCAGTGCCTTTCGCTCGCCGATGAAATTTTTCACATTTTTTCCACCGTCATCGTGTTGACATGCGGAAACCGTCCGGTCATATACGCGGCGCAGACCGAGGGGCGGCAACGCTTCGAAGGCCTGCAGACTTGGTCTAACGATCCGGACGAAAAACTGGAGAGATGCCCGAGTGGTTAAAGGGGACGGACTGTAAATCCGTTGGCTCAGCCTACGTTGGTTCAAATCCAACTCTCTCCACCATTCGTCCTCGGATCGGACCAGCCCCGCGGGTATAGCTCAATGGTAGAGCAGCAGCCTTCCAAGCTGAATACGCGGGTTCGATTCCCGCTACCCGCTCCATCTTTCAAGTAGATCTAGCGCGACAATCGCGTTTCGCGCGCGGCGCTTTCACGCGTCGATCTTATCCCCACAAGAGAACGAACGGCGAAGCGAGTGCGATGATTCCCGCCGCAGTCCAGCGCGCCCGGCCATAGGTCTTGAGTTCATCGCGCCCAAGCCACTTGCGTACCGCCACGAAGCCGATGGCGATGATTACACTGTAGATGATCGCTCTCAGAAGGATGGCCCAGCCGCCGCCGAAGAGGCCGATGGCGATGCCGAAGCCGGCAAGCGCGCCCAATATGCCGTAGCCCACGTCGAACATCAGGTTGGTCGTTGCCGACAGTGGTGTCAACATGCGCGGGAAGGCGATTGCGAAGGCGGCCGTCAAAAGCCAGATGGCGACGATCGCCTGCAGTGTCGAGGAGCTGACAATCGATGCCGCTAGTGCCGGCAGCCGCTCGGGCGTGGAAAGCCGTAGGATCTGGGCGAGCCAGTCGATCGCCGCTGCAAGTATCCACAAGATGAATGCGCAGGCTGCGAAGATCAGAAAGTTGGTTGCCGACCGTTTGGCGATTTGCATCTGTTCCATTTGTTTGCCCTCACCATGCGCGCTCCCCTCGAACGCGGCCGCGAAGTTGTACCATATAATCAGTCAGTTGTTCCTGATTACGCGCAATGCTCCGGTATCACCTCCCGCAGCGGAGGTTGCCGATTGGGGGCTCCCTTCTTATATGCGGGCGCAGCGCCAAATGGCGTCCGCAATTAAGTCTTGCGCAATTCCGCCGAAACCCTTAAACGGCGGCACTAAACCGGTTCGCCGGGGTCACCCATTTCGTTCACAGGAAGCATTCAAATGGCAAAGAGTAAGTTTG
>UCEU01000044.1 GCA_900471485.1 Hyphomicrobiales bacterium | reverse complement strand
CCCTCCCCCTTGTGGGGAGGGGTTGGGGAGGGGTCTTTATCTCAAACTCTCAATAAGGCGCCTGAACCGGCCCCATGCCGACATAAACCGTCTTCAGCTCCGAATAGTGCTCCAGCGCGGCAAGCGAGTTCTCGCGGCCGAAGCCTGACTGCTTGGAGCCGCCGAAGGGGATCTCGACGGGGCAGAGGTTGTAGGTGTTGATCCAGAGCGTCCCGGCCTCGAGCTGGTCGACGACGCGGTGGGCGCGGGTGAGGTCGGCGCTGAAGACGCCGGCGGAGAGGCCGAATTCGGTGGCGTTGGCGCGCTTGATGACCTCCGCCTCGTCCTCGAAATCGAGCACGCACATGACCGGTCCGAAGATTTCCTCGCGGGCGATGGTCATCTCGTCGGTCACGTCGGAAAACACGGTCGGCTGCACGTAGTAGCCTTCACCCGAAACATTGTTCGGGATGCCGCCGCCGGTCAGAAGCGTCGCGCCCTCCGCCTTGCCCTGGTCGATGTAGCCGATCACCTTGTCGCGCTGCGCCTTCGAAACCATCGGACCGACCTGTGTCGCCTCATCCATGGGATCGCCGATCACCATCGCCTCGGTGCGCGCCTTCAGCCGCTTCAGGAATTCGGCCTTGATGTCCTTTTGCACGAACACGCGTGTGCCGTTGGAGCAGACCTGGCCGGTCGAATAGAAATTGCCGAGCATCGCGCCGCCGACCGCACTGTCGATATCGGCGTCGTCGAATACGATCAGTGGCGATTTCCCGCCGAGTTCCATCGTCACATGCTTGAGATTGCCCGCCGCCGCCGCCGCCACCTTGCGGCCTGTCGGCACCGAGCCGGTCAGCGACACCTTCGCGACATCGGGATGGTTGACCAGCAGCGGGCCGGTGTCGCGGTCGCCCTGGATGACGTTGTAAAGCCCCTTGGGCAGGCCCGCCTCGATCAGGATCTCGGCAATCTTCAGGGCGCCGAGCGGCGTGTTTTCCGAGGGCTTGAACACCATGGCGTTGCCGGCGGCCAGCGCCGGCGCGCCCTTCCAGCAGGCGATCTGCTGCGGATAGTTCCAGGCGCCGATGCCGACGCAGACGCCGAGCGGCACGCGCTTGGTATAGGCGAAATCACCGCCGAGCGGGATGTAGGAGCCGTTGAGGGCCGCCGCGATCACGCCGCCGAAGAACTCGAAGCTGTCGGCGCCGGACGTCGGGTCGGCGACGATCGTCTCCTGGATCGGCTTGCCGGTGTCGAGCGTTTCGAGTTCCGAGAGTTCGCGGTTGCGCTCGCGCATGATGTCGGCGGCCCGCTTCAGGATGCGGCCGCGCGCCGTCGGGCTCATCGCCGCCCATTCCGGCTGCGCGCGCTTGGCGGCGGCGATCGCCCTTTCGACGATGGCGGGGGTGGCGGCATGCAGCCGCGCGATCACTTCGCCGGTCGCCGGATAGAGGCTTTCGATCACGCTGCCGGCGGCATCCTCGACATATTCGCCGTCGATGAAGTGCGAGGCTTTCGGCTGGGCTTTCAGGGTCACGGTGTCAGTCCTCTTTGGAATGCGGCGCCAGCGCCGAGCTGATGTAATCTTCGGTAAGCGATATCGAGGCCTCGATGCTTGATGGCACCGACCTCAGACTTTGCCTGATGTAGAGGCCGTCGATCATCGCGGCCGCGCCTTCGGCGATGCGTTCCGCGGCATCGGCGGGGCATAGCCGCCTGAGGTCGGCAAGCAGGTTGGAGCGCAGCCGCCGCGCATAGATCACCAGGAACCGGCGCGTCTCTTCCGAACGCTGCGCCTCCGCGTAGAAGGCAAGCCAGGCCGCGATCGTTTCCGGCGCGAACTGGTCAGCCTGGAAGTTGACGCGGATGATGGCCGACAACCGCGCCCGCGGCGTGTCGGCTCTTTTCAGCGCCTTCACGCTGTCGTCGCGCAACTGCCTTAGAAGGAAACGGATGGTTTCGATGAGAAGCCGGTCCTTGCTGCCGAAATAGTGGTGCGCCAGCGCAGGCGAGACCCCGGCCCGCCTAGCGATCTCCGACATGGTCACGGTCAGCGAGCCGCGATCGCCGATGACGCTCAGCGCCGCGTCGACAAGCGCCTTGCGGCGCACGGGTTCCATTCCGACTTTCGGCATAGGGACAGCTCCAATCTATCGAGCATCATATTTTTGATTGACTGATCAATCAATAAAAATCTGCCATATGCTTCGCAGGCTATATTTCCTTTTACTTTTCAATCGTTGACTCATATCCTGCCGGCAACCGGGAGGTGTATGATGACCGACGTTCCAAGAGAAATGTCCTTTTCGTCCCTGCAGTCCAAATGGGTCTGGTTTGTCGTCCTTGGCGTGCTGTTGCTGGTCTGCGGTGTCATCGCTGCCGCCAATGTCTTCATGGCCACGGTCGTATCCGTGTTCTACGTCGGCATGCTGATGCTGGCGGGCGGGGTGGTCTATCTCATCCACGCATTTCAGGTGCGCACCTGGAACCAGGTTCTCTTCTGGGCGCTGAGCGGCGTGCTGTACGTTCTGGCCGGCGTCTTCGCCTTCATGAACCCCATCCTGGCTTCGGCGGCACTGACGCTGTTCCTGTCGATCGCGCTCCTGATCGCCGGCATCTTTCGCCTCTGGGTGGGCATGCGCATGCGCCCGGCCAAGGGCTGGGGCTGGGTCGTCGGCAGCGGTCTGATCACCGCGCTCGCGGGCTTTGTCATCGCGCTCGGATGGCCCGTTAACAGCTTGTGGATCCTCGGTCTTTTCCTTGCCGTGGACCTGTTGATCCAGGGCTGGACCATGCTCGCATTCGGCCTTGCGCTGCGCAGCTAGTTTGTCCTCGCAATCCACAGCCGCGTCTCACGCTTTGTTTCTTTTTTGACAAGAACGTGAGTGAGGGCTAAAATTCGGCCCATAAAAGGCAACCGAACAGCCGGCAACGAGGCCGGCACGTGTCGGAATAATCACCCGCCCCCAACAGGACACACGTCTGTCCAAAGAGGTACAGGGAGGACTATCATATGCCGATGGTAACCGTTTCCATTTCTCCGCTGCAGGCTGCCGATATTCGTACGGCGGTCGACAATGGCGACTATGCCTCCAGCAGCGAAGTCGTGCGTGAAGCTTTGCGGCTGTGGGATGCAGCCCGCAAGCTCGACGGCTACAATAGTGGAATGCTCGATCACGACGGCGCGCATCTTGGCGGCAAGTGCGTGGCCGATATGTTCGCCGACCATGAGGCCGAGCATCGCCGGTCCGCCTGAGGCGGGCGGCTTGAGAAAAAGCGATCGGCGATGCCGGTCGCTTTTTATCCAATCTTCACAAAAGCTTCACACTGGAGAAAGGCTTCGTTGACCCTTCTCCAGCATGGTCCTGCGGAAAAATAACAAATCACAGTGGAGAATGGCATGTCCTTGGCTGCCACCGCCGAGCCTGCTCTCGTCCGTCGCTATGCCAGCGATCAGATCGTAACCCTTGCCAAACTCGTCGTCGAAAACGCCTTTCAGCCGATCGTTGAAACCAACACCGGCGTCGCCTTCGGCTATGAATCGCTGATGCGCGGGCAGGATCGCATCGGTTTCAATTCGCCGCTCGAAATTCTCGACGAAGCCCACAAGCACGATCAGCTGCTGCAACTGGAGCAAATGGTGGCAAGCCGTGCGCTCGCGAAGTTCGCGACCGTTCCCAATTTCGCCAATGCCACGCTGTTTCTCAATCTCGATGTCCGCCTGATCCCCCATGGCGACCGGCTGGTCGAGAGTCTGCTGCAGCATCTCAAGCTCGCCAACATTCCGCCGTCCTCGATCTGCTTCGAATTCTCCGAGCGCTTCGACAACACCAGCGTGCCGGAATTCGCCGCACTGGTTTCGCTGCTGCGCAAGGCCGGTTTCAAGCTGGCGATCGACGATTTCGGCGTCGGCCACGGCGAGATGAAGCTCTTGTGCGACTATCCCGTCGATTACCTCAAGGTCGACCGCCATTTCATCGCCGATATCGACGGCAGCCCGCGCAAGCGGCATCTGCTGAAGAACATCGTCCATATCGCCCATGTCCTCGGCACCCGTGTCATCGCCGAGGGGATCGAGACGGAAGCGGAGTTCGTCGCCTGCCGTGAATATGGCGTCGATCTCGTGCAGGGCTGGTTCATCTCGCGGCCGACCACACATGTCTCCGAACTGGTGCCGTCCTTCCCGCACCTCCAGGACCTCGGCAAGAGCAAACGCAACAACCAGTCGCTCGACGAAATCCTCATCCGCAAGCAGATCGAAGTGCTGCCCACCGTCTTCGAGAACGACACGATCGACAGCGTCTTCGAGGTCTTCCGCCGCAATCCGCAGCAGGCCTTCTTTCCCGTTCTCAACGCCAATGGCGAGCCGCGCGGCATCCTGCACGAGCGCCACCTCAAGGAATACATTTATCACCCCTTCGGCCGCGATCTCCTGAAGAACAAGGTCTATGAGCGCACCATCTCCAATTTCGTCGAGATGGCGCCGATCGTCGGCCTGGATTCCGACGCCGAGCAGTTGATGGCGATCTTCGCCAATATGGAAGGCAGCAACTGTCTGCTTCTGACCGAGAACATGCGCTACGCCGGCGTCGTCTCGGCAGCATCGCTCATCAAGGTCATGAACGAGAAGAAGCTGAAGACCGCGCAGGACCAGAACCCGCTGACCGGCCTGCCGGGCAACCATGCCATCCGCGATTTCATGCGCGACGCCAGCCGCGACGGTGATGATGTCAGGCACTTCTGCTATTGCGACTTCGATAACTTCAAGCCGTTCAACGATGCCTACGGCTTCCATCTCGGCGACCACGCCATCTCGCTCTTCGCGGCGCTGATGCGCCGCTACTTCTTTGCCGAGCGCCACTTCCTCGGCCATGTCGGCGGCGACGATTTCTTCATCGGCGTGCGCGGCTGGACGAAGGAGGAGCTGACGGAGATCCTCGATCGCCTGATCGGCGATTTCCACGAGGATGTGCTGCATCTCTACTCCGAAGCGGACCGCGCGGCTGGCCGCATTCGTGGTCATGATCGCGCCGGCGTCGAAGCGCTCTTCCCGCTCATGCGCTGCTCGATCGGCGTGCTGGAGCTGCCCGAAGGTCTCGTCATCGACGATATCAGCCGGGTCAGCGCCGCCATCGCACAGATCAAGGCGGAAGCCAAGGAGAGCGACGATGGGCTTGTTTTCCATCTCTTGGGCGAGGCGGCGAATTGACGCTCCGCCGCTTCCGGCCTTCTCAAGCCCCGAAAGCTGAACTATCTCCTGTCCCATAGGAACTGAGGAGATCCGTTCATGCCCTTGCCAACGCACATGCGTTTCGTCGACCTGCCACGCTTCGGCGCCCCCGAAGTGATGACGATCGCGACCGGCCCGCTGCCGGTTCCGGGCGAGGGGCAGATCCTTGTCCGTACCGAGGCTGTCGGCGTCAACAGGCCAGATGTTGCCCAGCGCCAGGGCAGCTATCCGCCGCCGAAGGACGCCAGCCCGATCCTCGGTCTCGAACTGGCGGGTGAAGTCGCGGCCATCGGCCCCGGCGTTAGCGGTTATTCGATCGGCGACAGGGTGTGCGGTCTCGCCAATGGCGGCGCCTATGCCGAATACTGCCTGCTGCCCGCAGGCCAGGCCTTGCCCTATCCCAAGGGCTTCGATGCTGTGAAGGCCGCGGCGCTGCCGGAAAATTACTTCACCGTCTGGGCAAACCTCTTCCAGATGGCCGGCCTCACGGAGGGCGAAACCGTGCTCATCCACGGCGGCTCCAGCGGCATCGGCACGACGGCCATCCAGCTCGCCCGCGCTTTCGGCGCCGAGGTCTTCACGACCGCCGGTTCCGCCGAGAAGTGCGAAGCCTGCGTCAAGCTCGGCGCCAGGCGCGCTATCAACTACAAGACCGAGGATTTCGCCGAGATCGTCAAGGCGGAGACCGGGGAGGGTGTCGATATCATCCTCGACATGATCGGTGCCGCCTATTTTGAAAAGAATCTTTCATCGCTCGCCAAGGACGGCTGCCTCTCCATCATCGCCTTTCTCGGCGGCGCGGTGGCCGAAAAGGCCAATCTGGTGCCAATCATGGTCAAACGCCTGACCGTCACCGGCTCGACGCTGCGTCCGCGCACGGCGGAGGAAAAGCGCGCCATTCGCGACGATCTCCTCTCGCACGTCTGGCCGCTGCTCGACGAGGGCAAGGTTGCCCCCGTCATCCATCAGACCTTCGCCTTCGAGGACGTGGTCGCCGCTCATCGCCTGATGGAAAGCAGCAACCACATCGGCAAGATCATGCTGCGTCTCTGACGATCAGGCCGCAGCCGGCGCTTGCGCCTGGTTGCCTGAATTCTGGATCGACAGCGAGATCAGGATCGTCGCGATCCCCGGCAGTGCCATCAGCACGAACAGCCAGTGGGCCGCGGATATGCCGCCGGCAACGCCGCCCGGCGCAAGCAGTCCGGTGCTGTTGACGATGACGCCCGCAAAGGCCGCGCCGAAGGCGCTGCCGAGCGACTGCACGGTGGTGATCGCCGCCGAGGCCTTGTCCTGCTCCGAGGTCGCGACGAGGCGCAGCACCTTGGTCACCAGATGCGCCCAACCGAGCCCGACCCCGAACCCCATGAGGAACATGAAGACGACGGCCGGAGCCAGCATCACGATGCTGCCGGCCTGATTGTCCCGCGCCAGGAAGATCGCCAGCGCCGTAACCGCAACCGTCTCGACGACGCAGCCGGCGACGATCGCGCGGGCGGCGCGCTTGCCCGAAAGCGAGGCGCTGAGGAAAGCGGCGGCCGTCCAGCCGAGCGCGACGAGCGCCGTGAGATAGCCCGATTCCAGCGGACTGACGCTGTGCAGGAGCTGCAGGAAATAGGGGATGTAGATGTCGCTGGTGAGGACAAGGATCAACAGGAACATCGTCAGATAGACGCGCGCGATCGGCATGCCGAAGGTAACAGCGCCTGTTGGCAGCAGGCGGTTCTCGCTCCGCCGTTCGATGCCGAGCATGGCGACCACGGCGATGAGCGATGCCGCAACCAGCAGCGCCTTCGATTGCGTCGCCTCGATCGTGCCGGCAATGCTGACCAGCAGCACGGCCGCGAGCAGCAGCCCGATCTGCATGATCGGTGTCCGCCCGGGAGCCCGGTCGTCATGCGCCGACGGCAGCAGCAGGGGTGCAAGGATGGCCATCAGCACGCTCACGGGAACAATCAGCATGAAGGCGTGACGCCAGGTGCTTCCGTCGGAGAACAGGCCGCCGAGACTTGGGCCGAGCAGCGTCGCCACGCCCCAGATCGCGGCATAGAGTGTCGAGGCCTTGCGCCACAGGTGTTCGGGATAGGCAAAGCGAATGAAGGCATAGGCAAGCCCGCCCAGAGCGCCGGCCCCGAACCCCTGTACGGCACGCCCGGCAAGAATCACCTGCATGGAAGGCGCCAGCGCGCAGATGAGGCTGCCGGCGGCAAACATCAGCGCGCCGGCCACGTAAACCGTGCGCAGTCCGATCCCGCGCGGCCGCATGGCCACGAAGATCGAGCCTAGCACCGCCGCAGCGACGAACAGCGTCGTTACCCATGAGAGCAGTTCCAGCCCGCCGATATCACGCACGATCGATGGTGCGATCGTGGCCATGATGTAGGCTTCGACCGCATAGAGCGTCACGCCGCCGCCGAGCATCAGCGTAGCGGCCAGAACCGGCCTGGAAAAGAGTTGGAAGACGGAGGAGCGCTCCGTCGCGACGTCATCGATACTGCTCATGCGGAATGCCTTGAATGTTTCCTGGAAGCTTTTGGGAAAGTTTTTTGCAAGTTATAGCTTGGAAAAAATACACGGCCGCGTTATTAAAGCAAGAACTAGCTTGGAAAAATATCAGCCGATGCGCCAATCGCCCGCCAACCGAATTCTGCTCCTGATCAAGACCGAAGGTCCGCAACTGGCCTCGGCGATCGGTGACGCGCTTGCGATCACCGCCGAAGCCGCCCGCCAGCAGCTTGTGAAGATGGCCGAGGAAGGGCTGGTGGAGCCCGTTACCGAACCCGCGTCCGGCAGGGGCCGCCCGCGCCAGCTCTGGCATCTGACCGCAGCGGGCAACCAGAGTTTTCCCGACCGCCACGCCGAACTGACCGCCACGTTGCTTTCGACGATGGTCGCGCAACTGGGCCCTGATGCGCTCGATCGTGTCATCGCTGCCCGCGAGGAGGAGACCCTGGGCCGATATCGCCAGGAGGTGACCGCGCCCGACCTTGACACACGTGTCCGCCAGCTTGCGGAGGTGCGAACCGGCGAGGGTTACATGGCCGATAGCTGGCAGGCCGAGGACGGATCGCTGCTCCTGGTCGAGAACCACTGCCCGATCTGCGCGGCGGCGTCTGCCTGCGCCGGTTTCTGCCGCTCCGAACTGGAAACCTTCCGCGCCATCCTCGGCGCCCCCGTCGAGCGCGAGGAGCACATCCTGCACGGCGCGCGCCGCTGCGCGTATCGGATAGGAGTGCTGCAGGGCGCAAGCGGACACGATTAGGCCAGCTGCCGGACTGCGCGCGGCGCTCTTTCGAGAAACAGCAGCAGCCCGATCGAGCCAAGCCCGATCGCGGCGGCGAAGATCGCAGTGCCGGAATAGCCGGTGAAGCTGGTACCGATAGCGAAGATCGACGCACTCAGGCCATTGGCGATGAAGGTGTTGACCGAGATCAGTGAGCTCCCAAGCCCCGGTCGGTCGGCGATCAGGTCCTGCAGGTAGGTGATGGGAACGCTGAGGATCGCGGCCGCGCCGCAAGCATTGATCGGCACCAGCGCGTAGATCTGCCAGGGCGCCGAGGCGAAGCCGAGAAGCACCAGATACAGGCAATAGATCGCTGCCCCGAAAGCCAGCACATGCACGCTGCGAAACCGCCGCTGCAGCCCGCCCCACATCATCATGAACGGCATCTCCAGGAAGGCGACGAGGCCTGCCATGAAGCCGACGTCGACCACGCTGCCGCCGGCCGAATGCGTGATGATCAGCGGCGACACAACCGAGCTCACGCGCTGCAGCCCGAGAAGCGAGGCGATGATGCCGATCCGCGCCAGCACATGCGGCGCCAGCAGCCGACCGAGCGACGAGAAGAAGCCGATGTGAACCGGCGGCGGCCCCTCCCGTTTCGGCGCCGGCTTGGCGACGAACAGGTAGAGGCAAAAGCAGACGAGGCTCGCGAGGCCGGCAATGCCATAGGCCGGCATCATCGATTGCGAATGAATGAGATATAGTCCGATCAGTCCCGGCGCCAGCGCCCAGGAGCCGGAGAACAGGGCGCGCACCGTCGAGGTGATCGAGGCCGCCTGTCCGCGGTCCATGGTGTTCGTTGTCGTCCGGATGCTGGCAAACAGGATCGAATATGTGGAGTTGCTGATCGGGATCAGCACCAGCATCGAAAAGACGAAGACAGCCGCCGTGCGGAACTCGTAGATCAGGCCGAAACCCAGCATGCCCGAGACCGACAGCGCCAGCACCAGCGGTCGCCGGTCGCTGAGCTTGTCGGACCAGATGCCGAGCGTAAGGCTGGTGCAGACATTGACCGCCGCGGCCAGGAAGATCAGCCCGGAATAGGCCCGGTCCGAAAGCCCGAGCTCGTTGATCCCGATGATCGACTGATACGGCATCGTCGACGCATAGGTGAAGGCAAGCGCGATCAGCGTCAGCGTCGGAACGCGAATCCTGGCGTCGCGCAGGATGGAAGAAAAAGCGGATGGCATGGCGTGATTCCCTATGCCCCAGCTATAAATCAGTAGTGTGCTTTCGAATAAGCAAAGTTTGTGATGGCGCAGGTCAAATCGCGTGATGGGTGGTCGGGTTTTGTGATTGCCGGTGCTACAGCCCAATCCGCCCGAATGCCGGGATCTTGACGCCGGGATTGGCGACATCGACGCCGGCGACCAGCCCCATGAAATGCACCTCGAAGCCGCTGCGCGCGCCAGCGGCGATACCGACGAGCCCGTAGAGCGTCGCGTGCATGTCGCGGCCATCGGCATCGATCTCGAACATCCGGCCATCCGTCAGGAAGTCGCGGCCCACGGCATCAGGCGGCAGCACCGCGCCGAGGTCGGGTACCGCCCTCAACACATGGGCGACGAAGCTGTTGGAGTTCGGGCCGGGATAGATCCTGTAATCGCCGACGCCGGAATAGGGGTAGGACTGGATCGCGCTCTCGACGGCGGGAATGAGCCGGGTTGCCTCCGTGCCCTTGATTTCCCGCACGATGCGCGGCCGGTTCGAATACCAGTAGGCATCCGCCACGTAGTTGTTGCGGCGGATCGGCGAGCCCCAGCCAACCTTGTCGTAGCGGTTATAGGCGGTATCGCCAGAAGCCTTCGTCACGATCCAGGAATGGCTGGCGACGGCGCCTTTCAGCCCGCCGGTGCTCGCCGACATGATGTAGATCGCCGCCTCGGGGTCCGCATCCGGCTTCGGCAGCACGCCCGATGTGCCCCAGTCCGCCTCACGCCAGCTCTTAGGGTGGTTCTGCAGCGACCACCAGCCGGCCGAAGCAAGCGCGGGAAGGACGTAGATGACGAGAATGAGGAGCAGGAGCCGTTTGAGATGACGCATGGAAAACGCCGGTGACCTTCCGATGGCAGTGTTGCGGATGGATCATTCCCGGCCAAGATGGCGCAATTGAGCCTTCTTTCCGGGGTTGCTTTATCATCTCCATCCTCTAAGGCTGGCAGCTTCTCGCAACAGCAGGATCCTCGCCATGAACAATCCCGTTACCGTTGAAGTCACCCGCGGCGCGCTTGTCGAAAGCCGGCATCGCGGATCGGTGATCGCGGTCGATGGCGACGGGAAGGTCGTGTTCTCGCTGGGCGATATCGATGCCGGCGTCTTCCCGCGCTCCGCCTGCAAGGCCATGCAGGCGCTGCCGCTGGTCGAGGGTGGGGCGGCGGATGCCTATGGCTTCGGCAACAAGGAACTGGCGCTCGCCTGTTCCTCGCACAATGGCGAGGAGGAGCACGTTGCGCTCGCCGCTTCGATGCTGGCCCGCGCCGGCCGCGACGTCGAGACGCTCGAATGCGGCGCTCACTGGTCGTCGAGCCAGAAGGTTCTGATCAGCCAGGTTCGCAGCATGGACAAGCCGACAGCACTTCACAACAATTGCTCCGGCAAGCATGCCGGCTTCGTCTGCGCCTGCTGCCACGGCGGTATCGATCCAAAGGGCTATGTCGGCTACGATCACCCGCTGCAGCAGGAAATCCGCGGCGCGATGGAAAGCCTCACCGGCGCCGCGCTCGGCCACGACAATTGCGGCACCGACGGCTGCTCGATCCCGACCTATGCCGTGCCACTGCGCGGCCTCGCGCATGGTTTCGCGAAGATGGCGACCGGCGCCGGCCTTGAGCCGTTGCGCGCCAAGGCGTCGCGCCGCCTGATCGATGCCTGCATGGCCGAGCCCTTCTATGTCGCCGGCACCGGCCGTGCCTGCACGGCGCTGATGCAGGCCGCCCCCGGCCGCATCTTCGCCAAGACAGGCGCCGAGGGTGTCTTCTGCGCCGCCATTCCCGAGCAGGGTATCGCCATTGCGCTGAAGTGCGACGACGGCCATTCGCGCGCCGCCGAAGTCATGGTTGCAGCCACGCTCGCCCGCTTCTTCGAAAAGGACAGCGAGATTCGCACCGCGCTCGAGGCCATGGCCACCGTGACCATGCGCAATTGGAACGGCATCCATGTGGGCGACGTTCGCGCTGCGGCTGTGCTCGCAGCATAGACCGTGCCGAAACGATGCATCTCAGTGATGAAATGTAGAATTAACTAATGTATGTGAAACTAAGCTCCGCGACAATGCATGCGGCGCTTCCGATTTAAGGTAGGCTCGGCACAGTATATCGAACGCCATGAGGGCAGGATATGTTTGCAGGCCGCTATCTCTGGTGGATGCTGATCGCGATCGCGGTCTTCCTGTTCTTCACCATGTGCTTCGATTACGTCACTTGGCTCAGCGTCATCATCTCCGGCTGCACCCGCGTCGCCGGCTCCTGCGGACCGCTTATCCTCACCATGTCCGGTTCCATGAAACCCTCCGGCGTCTATCTCGCCGGCGGCATCATTCTCGTCGTCACCCTCGCGCGGATCCATTATGTCGGGTTGAGCTGGCTGTGGGCGCTGGTCGCCACCATCTGGTTCATCGCCTCCGCGCCGTTCCCACTGCTTCTCGCGAGCGGCTGGACCGGGCAGATGAAGCCGCAGGCTGTGCTCGAGGCGCTACCGGTCTCCTTCCTCTTCCTTGTCACCTTCTGCATCTATATCTGCTCCGCCTTCGAGGAAAGCGGCAACAAGCCGTTCGGCGCCTGGCGCCCGGTGCGGCTGGCGGCGCATCTTTCGGCCATCTACGGCACCTTGCTGGCGCTCGCCGAAACACCGGCATTCGCGACGATCCCCGGTCGCATCCTCGGCGAGCCCGGCCTCACGGGCACCATTGCCGGCCTGCAGCCGGGCCTTCACGATATCCTGACGCTCGGTTCCAGCGACCGCACGCTGGCGCTGGTCGCCTTCGGCATATTCGTCGGCTGCATCGCATTGAGCATCCTGCAGGAGCACCGTGACGCCCTGCATGCCCGCTTCGTTCAGCCGATCATGCTTCGAGGATCGCGACACTGAGATCGCGATAGGGCGCAAGCGCCATCGGACTCTCCGTCGCGACGATCAGGCCCGAAACTTCAGTCATCGGAAGCACATGGCAGGCGGAGACGCGATCGAGCTTCTCTTCCGTCAAAAGCACATGCGTTTCCGCCGCACACCCGGCGATATGGCGCTTGATCGCCGCCTCCTCGAAATCGCCCGTCGAAAGCCCTTGAACGGGATGGGCCGCGGTGACGCCGAGAAAGAAGAGATCCGGCCGCAGCTGCGAGATTCCAGCCATCGCCACGGCGCCCGTCGCCACCATCGAATGCTTGTAGAGTTTTCCGCCAATCAGGATCACCTCGGCGGTCGGGTGATGCTCGAGTTCCGAGGCGATGGTCGGGCTGTGGGTGACGATGGTGAAGCCGAAGTCGGTGGGCAGCTGCCGCGCCACCTCGGCGGTCGTGGTGCCGCCGTCGAGAAAGATCATCTGCCCCGGCTGGATCATCCCGGCCGCCCGGGCACCAAGCCTCTGCTTGGCCTCGGATGCCACCTCGCGCCGCGCCGAGAAATCCGGCAAGGCCGGCGCGAGGGGCAGCGCGCCGCCATGCACCCGTTTCAGCAACCCCTCTGCCGCCATCTCCCGGAGATCGCGCCGGATCGTGTCTTCCGACAGCGAGAACTCCTCCGCGACGCGCTTGGCGATCACCTGCCCGTCGCGGCTGAGGATGTCGAAGATGAGCGACTTGCGTTGGGTGGTGAGCATGGCCGTCCTGCACGAAAATACATGTATTGTCACGATACTGCACGAAATGATTCGACAATCAAGAAATATCATGCATTTTCGTGCGGTCCCGTGCATGAAGCCGGGAGAGCATAGGAGAATGACAATGTTGATCTTGATTGCAGGCCCCTACAGATCCGGCACCGGCGACGATCCGGTGAAGATGGCGGAAAACCTGAGACGCCTCGAGGAGCCATCTTATGCCCTGTTCGAGGCCGGACACGTGCCGATGATTGGCGAGTGGGTGGCGCTGCCGATCTGGCATGCGGCCGGCGGCCAGAATATCGGCGACGATCTCTACGAGGAAATCTTCCACCCCGTCGCCGGCCGCCTGCTGCAGCTTTGCGACGGCGTGCTGCGGCTGGAAGGCGCGTCCAAGGGCGCCGACAACGATGTCAGGATCGCCAACGAACGCGGCATCCCCGTCTGGTACCGACTGGAAGATGTGCCGGGCTGCGCGCGGGCGGCGTGATTAGGGAGAGAGGAGGCCGGTCCGCCGGCCTCGACTCTAGCATGTTCGATCGCCCTCGGCCGCGCTATAAGACCCACGGAAACAAGGAGATGATCATGCCGACTTTATATTTTGGGAAGGGCACCTGCGCGCTGGCGAGCCTGATCGCGCTGGAGGAATCCGGCCTGGCGTTCACGGCCCACAAGCTCAACCTCGCCAATGGCGAGCAGCGCGCGCCTGACTATCTCAAGATCAATCCGAAGGGCCGTGTTCCGGCGCTCGTCACCAGGCGCGGCACGATCACCGAAACGCCGGCGATCCTCGCCTACGTCGCGGCGATGGCGCCCGAGGCCGGTCTGGCGCCGCTCGACGATCCCTTCGAGTTCGCCCGCCTGCAGGCGTTCAACAGCTATCTCTGCTCGACCGTGCACATCAACCACGCCCATCGCCCGCGCGGCAGCCGCTGGGCAGACGATCCGGCAGCACTCGAGGCGATGAAGGCCAAGGTGCCGCAGACCATGGCGGAGAGCTTCGCCTTGATCGAGGAGACCATGTTGGAAGGCCCGTGGGTCATGGGCGAACGCTACTCCGTCGCCGATCCCTACCTCTTCACCATGACCGGCTGGCTCCCCAGCGACGGCGTCGACCCCGCCCGCTTCCAGAAGGTCGCCGCTCACCACGCACGGATGCTGGAGCGCCCGGCCGTGCAGCGCGCGCTGCAGCGGGAGAGTGTTTAGGTTCACCGCGGGCGGCGGAAGATCGCAGAAAGCCGCTTCGGTGCGCGAAACAGCCACGCGCCGATCAGCCTCTCCGTGAGTTCGATGTCGTCGATCTCCTCGGCGCGTAGCGGCATGTAGGGCCAGCCCACGTAATGGGCGGTCTGGAAATAGACGTGCGGCGCCATCTCGATCAGCCGCTCCTTGTCGTCGATCGAGATCGGAATGACCAGCGTCGCCTCATCCTTGACCGTGACGAACGACTTGCCGCCGACCTTCAGCGCCGGATTGCCATAGGACGTGCCTTCCTCGATGCCGGGCAGACCAGCCTGCTCGCTCAATCGCTTCACGCGGGTGAACTGGATGTCGGTACCGTCGGCCATGGCAGTCCTCGCGCCGGTTTGAAGGGATGGTAGCAGGTTTTGAGAATGTTGGGCGATCTTGTCCTGAAACCAGTATTTTCAAGCGCCGAACGCCACGCCGCTTCCGACGGCAAACTCCGCCCCCATGAAAAGCTGACATGTCCGCGCGCCATTCAGGCTGCTGTCAGCTGAATCGCATCTTCAGCACCGGGAGATTGGGATCGGGTAGGCGCGGAGCAGTGGGGCGAATGACGAGAACTGAACTGGCCAAGTCTCTTTGGCTCCCGTTGGCGGTTGCGATCCTGTTCGCCGCCGCCATCGGTCTCAGGCCGCTGATGCCGATCGACGAGACCAGATATCTGACCGTTGCGTGGGAGATGTACGTCCGCGCCGGGTGGTTCGATCCACTGACGCTCAATTTCGTTCCCTATCATCACAAGCCGCCATTGCTGTTGTGGCTGATCAACATCTCCTGGTCGATCTTCGGGACCAGCCGCTGGGCGGCTACCGTGCCCGTCGTGCTGATGGCGCTGGCGAGCGTCTACCTCACGGGAATTCTCGCACGCCTGCTGTTCCCCGCCGAGCTCGGCGATCGCAACCGCACGAACCTGATCATGGTGGCGGGCGCCCCCTTCCTGACCTACGGCACGATCATCATGTTCGACGTCACGCTGACCGTGTTCGTCCTGCTGTCGCTGATCGGCGTCGTGCTCTATTCGCGGGAAAGACAATGGCGACATGTTCTGCTGATCGGCGTGGCGCTGGGGCTCGGCGGCTTGACCAAGGGGCCGTTCGCGCCCTTCTGTGTCTTCTTTCCGATCCTGCTCGCGCCCTTCTGGGCGAAGCGTCTTGGCAATGTCTGGACCTGGTATGCCGGAAACGCGGTGGCGGGCGTGATCGCTCTTGTCATCGTACTTGCCTGGCTGGTTCCCATGCTCGCGCAGGCCGATGGCGACTTCGCTTACTGGCTGCTATGGAAGCAGACGGTCGGCCGGGTGACCGGCGACATCGACGCGCATCTGGCGCCGTTCTACGCCTACCTGCCGCTGCTGCCGGCGATGCTGGTTCCCTGGATCTTTCTGCCGCGCTTCTGGAAGGAAGGCATGAAGCTTCGTTCGCAGTTCGCGACAAGCGAGGGCATGCGCTTCCTGATATGCTGGCTCGTGCCGACCTTCATCGGCTTCTGCCTCTTCAGCAACAAGCAGCCGCACTATCTGATGCCGCTGGTGCCCGGCATGGTGATCCTGTCGGCGCTCTGTCTGCGAACGGTTCCGACGATGAAGCTGGCGCGGACCACCGCCATCATGGTCGGCCTGCTGGTCGTCGGCCAGGCCGTTGCATCAGCGACGTTCCTGCACCGCTACGACCTGACGGATATGGCGAGATTCATTCGTGACAATCCGGAGCGCGACTGGGCCTTTGTCACCAACTACCACGGCGAGTTCGGCTTTCTCGCGGAACTCCGTAAGCCGATCGACGAAGTACAGCCCGACGAGCTCGGCAAATGGTACCGGGATCACCCGAACGGCTACGCCATCATGATCTACCGCGAGCCGAATGAGGTATCCACTTATCTCCAGGTCGCGAACAATCCCTACCGCTCGCGCAATATGGGCGTGTTTGCCAGTGGAGCGACGGAAGAAAAGATGTCGGTCGCGTCGGGAGATGCGCCTGTGAGCGATGTCGGTGTGCGGTAGTCGGTGGCTAAGCAGTATCAGCGCCGCTGCGGGAGACCACTCGATCGTGGCCTCCCGGCGCCACAGGATCAGTTCACATCAAGAACGACTGGCGGCTCCGGCGGCGCCGGAGGAGGCGGAGCGGCTGGCGCCGGTGCCGCCCTGGGCGCTGGATTGGTAGGCCCGCCATCCGAAACGGCGATGGATGTCCGTCGGTAGACCGATGAGGAACCCCAACGATCGCCGCTACACGCCTGTGCGCGATCGCGCTCCCGATGTCTGTCGGACATCGTCGACATCGCGCGGGGCGTGTCCCCGCAGACGCTGGACGTATACTCATTCGTCGCGACGCAACCGCTTGCCATGACGACGAAAGGCAGGACGCAGAACGAAAAACGCGTTTTCATGATTTTTCCTTTCGGGTTTTCGTACGTCGGCCCGGGAAAAATCTACAACCTGGCGGATGTTCCGATATGCATCCGCATTGGCGGTATACACGCCAGGATTTACCTTATCGTGGCTAACGGCGGGTTCATTTTGGGCAGATCGGCGGGGCAATGTGTCCCGATTCTAATCAAGCGATGGAAGACCTATACGCTTCCATCTTCGCTTCCGGTGTTCTTCGCGCTGCGCCCGGCCGGCTTTTGCATGCTGGCTACAACGCCCATAGGCAAATCGGCCAGCTCCGTGAGCGACATCCGCGCTACCTCGGGGTGGCTGAGTGGATCGACTGAAGGCTGGATCACATAAGGTGGATCAATCACCTCTTCGGTGAAGAAAAACTTGAACAATTGCATGGGGTGCCTCGCTCTTCTCTCGCCGATGATCTCATTGCGCGTTGAAGGCCTTTTGTAATGGGATTATCCTCGCCGGTTTGGCCGATTTCAATTGAGATTACCGGCAAGTCACTATAGATAAGCTATATGAAAAACCTGAATTCCGTTCACCTGAACGGCCTTCGCGCGCTGGAGGCCGTTGGTCGGCTTGGGTCGCTGCAGGCGGCGGCGGACGAGCTTGGCGTTTCGATCGGCGCAGTCAGCCAGCAGGTCATCAAGGCCGAGACGCAGCTCGATCTCGCGGTTTTCGAGCGCACCCCAAAGGGCATGGTCGCCACCGAGCGCGGCGCGCGCATGCTTGCGATCCTGGGGCAAGGGTTCCAGCACCTGTCGCAGGCCGTCGCCTCGGCGCGGCGGCGCGACGACAGCGTGCTGACGGTGTCGGTCGCGCCCGTCTTCGCGGCCCGCTGGCTGGTCTGCCGGCTGGATCGCTTCGCCGAGCGCCATCCCGAGATCAACCTGCGCATGGACGCGACGACGCGGCTGGTCAATCCGGCGCTCTGCGACGTCGATATCGGCATTCGCGTCGGCACCGGCAACTGGCCGGACGTGGCGACGGAGCTGCTCCTACCGCAGGAGGTGTTTCCTGTTTGCAGCCCGCAGATGGCCGAAAGGCTAGGCGCCCCGGCCGACATCCTGAAGCTCCCGGCCATCCTCGACGGCAATGCGATGTTCACCTGGGAGGTCTGGCTGCAGAAGGCCGGCCTCTCCGGCTCGACGCTCGAGACCCGCCACGTCTTCAACGACGCCTCGCTCTGCCTCGATGCCGCGATCGCCGGACAGGGCGTGATGCTCGCCTGGCAGACGCTCGCCGGCTTCGCGCTGGAGCAGGGCCAGCTCGTCGCGCCCTTCGGCATTCGCGCGAAGACCGGCTTCGGCCACTATTTCGTGACGGCCGAAGGCATACGCGAGCCGAAGAAGGTCAGCGACTTCAAGGCCTGGATCCGCGAGGAGATGGCCGGCACCCTGAAGCTGTTTCCCTGATCGAAGGCTAAAGCATGTCTCCCGAAAGTGGTCACCGGTTTCGGGATAAAGACATGCGAGAAAACAAAGACCTAAAGCGCAACGAGCGAATCTGAAAGATCGCGCCGCGCTTTAGGCCGCCTCCTGCGACCGAGCCGCCTGCATGGCGAGATAGGCCGGGCGCGACTGGCAGCGCTTGATCCAGGCGGCGATGTGAGGATGCGTGTCGAACAGATACTGCTCCGACTGCGCGTAGCGCATGACCTCCGCGAGGTTGAGATCGGCCGCTGTAAAACGGCCGCCGACGAGATAGTCGGACGTTGCCAGATGAGCATCGAGCATGGCGAGCGGCTTCTTCAGCGACCGGCAGGAAACCGCGATCGTCGCCTGTCCCTCTTCGGTGTTTTCCTTGCCGTTGTCGTAGGTCAGGACCATCTTCACCGTATGCGGCTCAACCTCGTTCGCCGCCCACAGCGTCCACATCGTAATCAAACCGTCTTCCTCGACGGTTTGGCCCGCAAGCGAACCGCCGTCCTTGCGTGCGAGGTAGAGCGTGATCGCCAGCGACTCGTGCATGATGGTGCCGCCGTCCTTGATGCTGGGGATCAGGCCGAGCGGGTTGATCGCCAGGAATTCCGGTGACAGCGTGTTGAGCGTAGCGTCCGGCGAAAGCGGGTTTTCCAGCCGCCGCGCCTGCAGCACCGGCACCGAGGTGAAGGTGAGCTCCAGCTCCTCCGCCATCCAGTAGACGCGCGAGGCGCGCGAGCGGTAGACGCCATAGATTGTCAGCATGCCGATGTCCCTTGCTTCACTGAGCGGGCAGACTAGAGGCGCCGCGTGCGCGTGGAAAGTCCCCCGCACTGATAAGTCAATGAAAGCTTTTGATATCTTCGCCCGCTTAGGAAACGCGGTTGCGCTCGATCGTCAGTTGAGGGTAGGCGGCGTCGCCCGCCGCCGCAAGCTCGCCGGTCACCTTCTTCACCCATTCGAAACCGAGCACTGCGCCATCCGGCGTTTCCTGAAACACGTTGTCGGTAATGACGGCCGATCCGGCGCCCTCGGCCACTGACACCGCGCAGCCGATCCTGGCCTTGCGGATGATGTTTCCCGTCACCACGAGGTTTCGCAGATAGGGCCCCCAGCCGAGCTGCAGCCCCCAGCGCGGCGCGCCTTCCACGACATTGCCCGAAATCAGCGTGTCGGCCTCCGCCGCGATCCCTATCCCGAAGCCGACATCTGGCTTGTAGGGTCCCTCGAGCGTCAGGTTGCGGATGACGTTGCCGGTCACGCTGGCAAGCCGGCCGCCCTGGTCGAAATTGGCGATCGAAATGCCGTTCGCCGCACCGTCGATCATGTTGTTGGAAACCACGGCGCCCTCGAATTCGAACTCCACATAGATCGCCGTCTCGCCCGAGCGCAGGCACTGGTTGCCCGAGATCTGCACGTTGGAGCCGGAATTGGCGCGGATGGCGGTAAAGGCGCAGTCGGAAACATGGTTGTTCGCCACCATCACGTTGTCGGCGCGGAAGATGTTGATGCCGTTGCCGTTCTGCCCCGTGCCGCCGTCATTGGCGCGGATTCGGTAGACCCGGTTGTTGGTGACGATGGCGTTATCGACCGCCTTCTTCCAGCGGTGCACGAGAATGCCGCCATTGCCGCAATCGAACACCGCATTGCCGGTGATCGATATGCCGCTGGTTTCGACGGCGTAGATGCCGGATTGCCCGGCGCCGGAGATGCGGCTGCGCTCGATCCGGCCGCCGCAGCGCTCCAGCTGCACGGCATGCTTGGCGCTGCCGCGGATCTCGCAATTGTCGATGACAACCTCGTCGATGCCGGTGAACTGCACCAGCGCGTTGGCATAATCGCCGAGCCAGCGGTTCTGGCCGTCGATGACGATGTTGGAAAGCTCGATGCGCTTGACGTTTTCGGCTGAAAATAGATGCCCGTCGCCGGTGTAGACGATCCGCGAGGCCCCGGGAACGCCGGTGATCCTGGTATTGTCAGGCAGCGTCAGGTTCGAGACCCTGTAGGTGCCCGGCGGCAGGAACACCGGCACATCGGCCCGCGATGCCTCGTCGATCATCTTCTGCAGGCTCACGCTCTTTCGATCGCCGGCATCAGGCACGGTCTTGTATTTCACAGGGTCGATAGACCCGCGCAGATCCGGCTGCGGGCTGGTCGCGAAAGCGCGCGGCGCCAGCATCGCGGCGGCAGTGGCTGCGGTCAGGCCAAGCATCGCCCGGCGTGTCGAAGTTAACGAATGGTTCTTCATGCTCCCGCACACGCAGGAAACGTGCCACGCGCTGTATATCGTTTTGACACAGTCACTATAGGTCGAAAAATCATGGTTTGGATTTACGGGGGACGGTTTTGTGCTTTGTTCACTGTTCCGATTAAATGTCGGAAAGGAAATATAGGGTAGTCCTAATGCAATTGTTGAATTCGCTGTTGGGAGCGGCGGCCTGGAGCGGATGTTATGAACGAATTGAGTGCGGGGCGTCACGCGGGCGCGCTGAATGACGCGATGAGTCGCGCGGTTTCGTCCCCCGGGGTACCGGTCGTCACCAGTGTCGGCAATGCGTCCGACAGCATCGAAAGCCTTCCCCTGAAGGCCATTCATGAGCTCCCTGATTTCTTCTACGTCAAGGACCGCGCCGGCCGCTTCCTCTTCGCCAATGCCACGACGGCGCGTAGCCTCGGCTACTCCGACGCCTCCGAACTGGCGGGAAAATCGGATTTCGACCTGTACGATTTCGAGACGGCGCAGCGCTATTTCGAGATCGAACAGGCGATGATGGCATCGGGCGAGCCGCTGATCGACATGGAGGAGATTACGCCCTCGCTCATCGGGGAAGGGGCAGCCTGCCGGCTGACTTCGAAAATTCCCCTGCGCAACGATCGCGGCGAGATCATCGGCCTCATCGGCGCGTCACGCGATATCACCGAGCGAAAGCGCCAGGAAGAACTGCGCCGCCGCCAGGCCGAACTGCTGGAGATGATCGCCCGCAACGAGCCGCTGGAAACCGTACTCGAAGCGCTGGTCCTGTTGGTGGAGGCGGAGATCGATGGTGTTTCCGGTTCCGTGCTCCTGCTTGATAGCGATGGTCAGCGGCTTCGCCATGGCGCCGCACCCCATCTGCCCGGCGCCTACACGCGCATCATCGATGGTATCGCGATCGGCCCGAAGGTCGGCTCCTGTGGCACCGCCGCCTGGCGTGCCGCGCCCGTCGTCGTCGAGGACGCGCTTGGCGATCCGTTGTGGGAGGAGTTCCGCAGCGTGGTCGAGGCCTTCGGCTTCCGCTCCTGTTGGTCGACACCTATCCTGACGGCGCAGCGCAACGTGCTCGGCACCTTTGCACTCTATTCCAACACCGTCCGCGCGCCAACCACCCGCGAGACCGAACTGGTCGCCATCGCCACCCATCTCGCCGGCATCGCCATCGAGCGCAGGCGCGGCGACGAGCGCATTCATTTCATGGCGCATCACGACGATCTGACCGGCCTGCCCAACCGCGCCTTCTTCAAGGAGCGGATGGCAAAGACACTGCATCAGGCTCGCGCCGCCTCGCGCAAGGTCACGGTCGCCTATATCGACGTCAACGACTTCAAGGGCATCAACGATACGCTCGGCCATGCCGCCGGCGACGAGGTGTTGAAGGAAGTCGCCGCGCGCATGGCGAATTGTGTCCGCGCGTCGGACATGGTCGTGCGTCTCGGCGGCGACGAGTTCGTCGTCGTTCTCGTGCATCAGTCGAGCCACGACATCGGCATCACCCGCCGCCTGCGCGACCTGCAGAAAGCCATTTCGAAGCCGGTGCAGTTCAAGGGCCGCGAGATACCGATCAGCTGCAGCATCGGCGTCGCCGCCTTTCCGAACGATGGCGCGACCGCGGACGAACTTCTGCTCAACGCCGATCGCGCCATGTACGGCGCCAAGCAGCAGGGCCTTCAAACCCCGCTGCACCACTACTCGACGCATGACGCCGCAACCGAACTGCCTTTGACCGATCAGGAGGAGCTGCGTCTCGCCATCGTCCGCGATCAGCTGTTGCTGCACTACCAGCCCCAGGTCGATGTCATCACCCGCAAGGTCACGGGCGTAGAGGCGCTGGTCCGCTGGGAGCATCCGCAAAAGGGCATGCGCCCGCCTGCAGAGTTCATCCCGCTGGCGGAGGAATGTGGCCTCATCATCCCGCTCGGTCTGTGGGTGCTCAACGAAGCCTGCCGGCAGGCGCGCGAGTGGCAGGCCATGGGCCTGCCGCCGGTGCGGATCGCCGTCAACGTTTCGGCCCGCCAGTTCACCGATCCCGATTTCGCCCGCCATGTCACCGAGACCGCCGAGCGTCACAAGCTCGACCTGCACTGGCTCGAACTCGAGCTTACCGAAAGCGTGCTGATGCAGGATGCGGAAAGGGCTCTGGCCATGATGGATGCGCTGCGCCCGCTCGGTGTGCGCTTCTCCATCGACGATTTCGGCGCCGGCTATTCCAGCCTCGCCTCGCTGAAGACCTTCCCGTTCGACCGCCTGAAGATGGATCGCTCGCTGATCGAGGCGCTGCCATCCGACAAGACCGCCGTCGCCATCGGCCTTGCGGTCATTTCGCTGGCGCAGACCCTGAAGCTCAGCGTCGTCGCGGAGGGTGTGGAGACCGATGCGCAGCTGGAGTTCCTGAGCTTCGCCAGATGCGAGGAGGCGCAGGGCTATCGTTTCTCGAAGCCGGTGCCAGCGGACCGGATCCCGGCGCTGCTGAAAGCCTAAGCCGCCGGCGCAAGCCGGTGCGTTCCGAGATAGCCTGTCAGAAGCCGGACGAGCTCCGTCTCCAGCCCTTGCTCGAAGCCCTTTTCGACATGGCCGTCGAGCAGCGTTCGCACCGGGCCGACCAGGGCGCTGAAGGCAATCGCGCTGGTCATGGCTGGATCGTCGAAGCGGGCGTCGGGCGCGCTTTCGAGCATCGCGGCAATCGCCGCGAGCATCCGCTTGTGCATCTTTTGGACCAGAAGCGGGCCGCCGCGATCGGCCGACACGGCGTAGAGCGCCTTCGATTCCTGTGGATCGCGCAGCTTGGCGGCGAGGAAAGCCGACACCAAGCCCACCGCCATCGCATCGATCGGCTTGCCCCTGAAAGTACGGCTCGCACCCTCTATGGCAGCTGCGACACCCTCCAGATGCGTTTCCAGAACGGCCGACAGCAGTGCGTCGCGGTTCGGATAATACTGGTAGACGCTGCCCACCGACATGCCCGCGCGCTCGGCGATGCGCGTCGTCGTGCAACGGCTAAGCCCCTCCCGCGTTAAAACCTGAATCGCCGCGGTATGCAGCGCCTCGACGGTAACGGTCGAGCGGGCCTGAACCGGGCTCTTTCTGGGCTTCAGGGCTGTCGTTGCGGTGTCCATGAGAATGCGAATTCCGAAACTGAAGGATCCTTCATATACTTCCAGCCATCCGACAAGGCAAGAAAGCGAAAGCAATGACAAGCATCGAAAAGGCAGGCACGTTCAAACTCGGCTCGCGCACGGTCAACCGTCTCGGCTATGGCGCCATGCAGCTCGCCGGCCCCGGCGTCTTCGGCCCGCCGAAGGATCGCGACGCGGCGCTGGCCGTACTGCGCGAGGCAGTCTCGCTCGGCGTCAACCATATCGACACCAGCGATTTCTATGGGCCGCACGTCACCAACCAGATCATCCGCGAGGCGCTGCACCCCTATGCTGACGATCTCACCATCGTCACCAAGATCGGCGCGCGGCGCGGCACTGACGCCTCCTGGCTGCCGGCCTTCTCGGCCGAGGAATTGGCGCAGGCGGTTCACGACAATCTGCGCAATCTCGGTCTCGAGGTGCTCGATGTCGTCAACCTTCGCATCATGCTCGACGTCCACGGCCCGGCCGAGGGCTCGATCGAGGAGCCGTTGACGGCGCTGGCAGAGCTGCAGCGCAAGGGGCTTGTCCGACACATCGGCCTCAGCAACGTCACCGCCACTCAGGTCGCGCAGGCCCGTGGGATCGCCGAGGTGGTCTGCGTCCAGAACATGTACAACATCGCACACCGCAAGGACGAGGCGCTGATCGACAGCCTGGCCAGGGATGGCATCGCCTATGTGCCGTTCTTCCCGCTCGGCGGCTTCTCGCCGCTGCAGTCCTCGGCGCTGTCGGATGTCGCGGTGAGCCTCGATGCGACGCCGATGCAGGTGGCATTGGCGTGGTTGCTGCATCGCTCGCCCAACATACTCCTCATTCCCGGCACATCGTCCGTGGCGCATCTGCGCGAAAACCTGAAGGCGGCCGAGCTGCGATTGTCGGACGAGGTGATCGCGACGCTCGACGCGATCGGCGCGTGATCCCTTGAATGGTTCCAGTGGCATCCGCGCGGATGCCACTGGCCTTCGACCGATTTCCCACTATCTCTAGGGACATGAGACCCGACGCACTGCTCTATCCCGCGCCCGAGGGGCTGTACTGCCCGGAAGGGCGGTTCTACGTCGATCCGGTGCGCCCGGTCGAACGCGCGCTGATCACTCACGGTCACTCCGACCATGCTCGCTCGGGCCACACCAACGTGCTGGCTACCCGCCAGACCCTCGATGTCATGAGGATCCGCTACGGCGACGATTTCTGCATGAGCGAGCAGGCGGCCGCCTTCGGCGAGGAGCTTGTCGTCAATGGCGTCAAGGTCAGCTTTCATCCCGCCGGCCATGTGCTCGGCTCCGCCCAGATCGCCATCGAGAAGAACGGCACCCGCATCGTCGTCTCGGGCGATTACAAGCGCCGCCCCGATCCGACCTGCGCGCCCTACGAGCCGGTCCCCTGCGACGTTTTCATCACCGAGGCGACCTTCGGCCTGCCGGTGTTCCATCATCCCGATCCATCAGGCGAGATGGCAAAGCTCTACGCCTCGCTCCGCCAATTTCCCGAGCGCACCCACATGATC
>UCEU01000019.1 GCA_900471485.1 Hyphomicrobiales bacterium | reverse complement strand
GGGTTGGGGAGGGGTCTTTACATCCGCAATTCGCCAGGAGATGGCACCATGCTGACGGTCGAAAACGCAAACCTCCACTATGGCGCGGCGCAGGCGCTGCGCGGCATCTCGCTGAAGGCCGAGATGGGCAAGATCACCTGCGTGCTCGGCCGCAACGGCGTCGGCAAGAGTTCGCTGCTGCGGGCCGTCACCGGCCAGCACCCGCTTTCATCGGGAACCGTGACCTTCAACGACACCAAGCTCAACGGCCTTGCGCCCTATGCGCGCGCCAAGCAGGGCATCGGCTATGTGCCGCAGGGGCGCGAGATCTTTCCGTTGCTGACGGTGAAGGAAAATCTGGAGACCGGCTTTGCGCCGCTTACGCGCCGCGACAAGAATATCCCCGACGACATCTTCAGCCTTTTTCCCGTGCTGCAGACCATGCTCGGGCGGCGCGGCGGCGACCTCTCGGGTGGGCAGCAGCAGCAACTGGCGATCGGGCGGGCGATGGTGACGCGGCCGAAGATCCTCGTGCTCGACGAGCCGACCGAGGGCATCCAGCCGTCGATCATCAAGGATATCGGCCGGGCGATCCGCTATCTGCGCGACAGCACCGGCATGGCGATCCTGCTGGTCGAGCAGTATCTCGATTTCTGCCGGGAGCTTGCCGACTACGTCTACATCATGGATCGCGGCGAGATCGTGCATGAGGGGCTGGCGGAGACGCTGGATACACCAGAGGCGCGCCGACATCTGACCGTCTGATCGGCATTCGCCGCTTTTGGAGGCACTCGCCGACATGCGCCCTGTTGGCCGGCGCCGGGATTGCGGTGTCCTTCGCGCGGCACGGAAATTGCTTGCTTTCAATCAGTTAGAGGATTGAATGAGAACGGCCGGGCAAACCGGCGGCATGAAAAGGGCATGGAATGACGAACGCCGCGGCAGCCACCAGACCGCAAAGGGCCGAAGGCCGCGGGCATCTGGCCGCGAAGTCGCTCGGCGGGCGCACGCGCATCCGCGAGCTCTATCAGGAGGGCGCGGCGAAGATCCGGCTGCCGGATACCTTCGATGCCTCGATGGAAGCCGTCATCATCAATACGGCCGGTGGTCTCACCGGCGGCGACCGCATGGACTGGAGCGCCGTTGCCGGTCCCGGTACGCGCATCGACGTGACCACGCAGGCCTGCGAGAAGATCTACAAGGCTTCCGCCGGCACCGCCGAGATCACCACGAAAATCCAGGTTGGCGCCAATGCGCGGGTCGACTGGCTGCCGCAGGAAACCATCCTCTTCGATCGATCCTCGCTTTATCGCCGGCTCGACGTCGATCTCGATGAGGGGGCGGAATTCCTGGCGGTCGAGGCGATCCTGCTCGGGCGCAAGGCGATGGGCGAGGCGGTTGTCTCGGGGCTGTTCCGCGACTGCTGGCGTATCCGCAGGGAAGGCCGGCTCTGCCATGCCGAGGATCTGAGGCTTTCCGGCGAGGTCCAGGCGCTGACGCGGGAGCAGGCGGTGCTGTCGGGCCAGGTCGCCTTCGCGACGTTGCTTTACGTCGGGCCGCAGGCGGAAAGCTATCTCAATGCGGTCAGGTCGTTGCTCGAAGGTCATATGGGCGGCGCAAGCTGCTGGGCGGGGAAGCTCGTCGTTAGGCTGGCGGCGTCGGATGGCTTCGCACTTCGAAAAATCCTGATCCCGATCATTTCAGCCTTGCGCAACGGCGCGCCTGTGCCGAAAGTCTGGAATCTCTAGTTCAAGCAGATGGATGCACGATGAACCTCACACCAAGAGAAAAAGACAAGCTGTTGATTTCGATGGCGGCGATGGTCGCGCGGCGGCGGCTGGAGCGGGGCGTCAAGCTCAACTATCCCGAGGCGATCGCGCTGATTACCGACTACGTCGTCGAAGGCGCGCGTGACGGCCGGCCGGTGGCCGAGCTCATGGAAGCCGGCGCCCATGTCATCGGCCGCGACCAGGTGATGGATGGCATCGCGGAGATGATCCACGACGTGCAGGTGGAAGCGACGTTCCCTGACGGAACAAAGCTGGTGACCGTTCACGAACCCATCCGCTGAGGCCATCATGCTCGAGCTTCGACCCAATTGCGAATGCTGCGACAAGGACCTGCCGCCCGAGAGCCGCGAGGCGATGATGTGCAGCTTCGAGTGCACCTACTGCGCTGATTGCGCCGAAAACGTGCTTGCCGGCATCTGCCCGAATTGCGGCGGCGAACTGGTGCGCCGGCCGGTGCGCCCGGCGGGCAAGCTCATCAACAACCCGGCATCGACGAAACGCGTGCTGAAGGCCGAGGGCTGCGCGCCCGTGAAGGCTGCGTGAGGAGAAAATCATGATCCCAGGCGAAATCATTGCCGCACCCGGCGAAATCGAACTCAATGCCGGCGCGCCGACCGTGACCATCGAGGTGTCGAACACCGGCGACCGCCCGGTGCAGGTCGGCAGCCACTATCACTTCGGCGAGACCAATGCCGGGCTCTCCTTTGATCGCGAGAAGGCGCATGGCATGCGGCCCGATATTCCCGCCGGTACCGCCGTGCGCTTCGAGCCCGGCCAGACGCGCTCGGTGACTCTGATCCCGCTATCAGGTAAGCGCGAAGTCTATGGCTTCCGCCAGCTGGTGATGGGCAAGCTGTGATCATGTCTCGGGAGGAGATGATGCGTTTCTTGATGCCTATGGGTTTCGGCCTGCTGGTGCTGATGGCTGCCGGCGGTGCCGGTGCCGAGGAGATCGACTGCACGAGCCCGACGACGCAGACCGATATGACGCTCTGCGAGCGGGCGCGGCAGGACGAGGCCGACAAGGCGCTCAACGTTCAATACAAGAAGACCCGCGCCGCCATGGTCGCCGTTGATAGTGATCAGGATGGCGACATGAAGGGGGCGGAGAAAGCTCTGGTAACCGCCCAACGTGCCTGGATTACCTACCGTGATGCGCAATGCGAAGCCGAAGGCTTTCAGGCGCGTGGCGGCACGATGGAGCCGATGCTGGTTGCCGGCTGCATCGCCAACGTGACCGATGCCAGGACCAAGGAGCTGAAGACGCTCGAAGACGCGATGAGCAACTGAGGTGACAGAGAGCATCATGATCGTCGGCAATGGTGAGATCGGTGCGGAAGGGGCCGCGGCTGTTGCCGCAGCGGGCTTCGTCATCCGGTTCAACGAATGCCGATCCTATGAGGCGAGCCCCGGCCGCACCGATGTCGTCGCCGTCTGCAATACCGGCCGTCCTGCCAAGGCGATGCTGTCTTCTGAAGCGTGGCGCGCGCATCCTGCAGTCGTCGAGGCTTCGGAGATCTGGAGTGTGCGCGCTCCGGAAAAGTTCGCGGCGCTCAAGGGCCCGCTTGCCGTCTCGCATCCCGAGCTCGACGATTTCTGCGACGACTATACGAGTCAATTCAACGCCTTCTGCACGGAAGCTGGCAAGGCGCATGTGGTCGTTGACAAAGTGATTCATGATGGCGTCGACCAGGCGCTGGCCGCATTTGACCCCGCGCCTTACGTCGTGCCGAGCAGCGGCATGATCGTGATCGCGGAGGTCATGAACCGATTTCCCGATGCCCCGATCGCGCTTGCCGGCTTCGGCCATCAAGGCTGGGAGTGGCATCCCTTCGCTGCCGAAAGGCAGCTCGTCGACGCTTACGTCGCCGCCGGCCGCGTCACGCGGTTTTATCCGTTCGCATCCCGTTCGTCCTCTTAAGGAGCCTGACCCATGCCCTACAAGATTTCCCGCGCCGCCTATGCCGGCATGTTCGGCCCGACCACCGGCGACAAGGTGCGGCTTGCCGATACCGAGCTCTTCATCGAGATCGAGAAGGATTTCACCACCTATGGCGAAGAGGTGAAGTTCGGCGGCGGCAAGGTCATTCGCGACGGCATGGGGCAGAGCCAGGCGACGCGGGCGCAGGGCGCTGTCGATACCGTCATCACCAATGTCGTGATCATCGACCACACTGGTATCGTTAAGGCTGATATCGGGCTGAAGAACGGCCGCATCCACGCCATCGGCAAGGCCGGCAATCCGGATACGCAGCCTGGTGTCAATATCATCGTCGGTCCATCGACCGAGGCGATCGCCGGCGAGGGCAAGATCATCACCGCCGGCGGCATGGACGCGCATATCCACTACATCTGCCCGCAGCAGATCGAGGAAGCGCTGATGTCCGGCATCACCTGCATGCTCGGCGGCGGCAGCGGTCCGGCGCATGGCACGCTCGCCACCACCTGCACCGGCGCCTGGCATATCGAGCGGATGATCGAAAGCTTCGATGGCTTCCCGATGAATCTCGCGCTCGCGGGCAAGGGCAACGCCTCGCTGCCCGCCGCACTTGAGGAAATGGTGCTGGCCGGCGCGTCGTCGCTGAAGCTGCACGAGGACTGGGGCACGACACCGGCTGCGATCGATTGCTGCCTCTCGGTTGCCGACGAATACGATATCCAGGTGATGATCCACACCGACACGCTGAACGAGAGCGGCTTCGTCGAGGATACGATCGGGGCGCTCAAGGGCCGCACCATCCACGCCTTCCACACGGAAGGAGCGGGCGGCGGCCACGCGCCCGATATCATCAAGATCTGCGGCCAGTCGAACGTCATTCCGTCGTCGACCAACCCAACGCGGCCCTACACGGTCAACACCATCGCCGAGCATCTCGACATGCTGATGGTCTGCCACCACCTGTCGCCGTCGATCCCCGAGGATATCGCGTTTGCTGAAAGCCGCATCCGCAAGGAAACGATCGCGGCCGAAGACATCCTGCACGATATCGGCGCCTTCTCGATCATCTCCTCCGACAGCCAGGCCATGGGCCGCGTCGGCGAAGTGGCGATCCGTACCTGGCAGACGGCCGACAAGATGAAGCGCCAGCGCGGTCCGCTGAAGGAGGAGACGGGCGACAACGACAACTTCCGCGTCCGCCGCTATATCGCCAAGTACACGATCAACCCGGCGATTGCTCAAGGGGTTAGCCACGAGATCGGCTCGATCGAAGTCGGCAAGCGCGCCGACCTCGTGCTCTGGAATCCGGCCTTCTTCGGCGTGAAGCCGGAGATGGTTCTCCTCGCCGGCTCGATCGCGGCTGCCCCCATGGGCGATCCGAACGCCTCGATCCCGACGCCGCAGCCGATGCACTACCGCCCGATGTTCGCCGCCTATGGCAAGCTGCGCACCAACTCGTCGGTCACGTTCGTTTCGCAGGCATCGCTTGATGCCGGCCTGAAGGGCCGCCTCGGCGTCGCCAAGGACCTCGTCGCCATCAAGAACACGCGCGGCGGCATCTCCAAGGCATCGATGATCCACAACAGCCTGACGCCGCATATCGAGGTCGATCCGGAGACCTACGAGGTACGCGCCGACGGCGAGCTGCTCACCTGCGAACCGGCGACCTCGCTGCCGATGGCGCAGCGCTACTTCATGTATTGATCCCTGCCACGATCGGCCGGTGCTTTTGATGCGCCGGCCGGTCACCACCATTTGTGGGTGGGTGATATTTTCAGTTGAAAATCGCGCGACGGCGCTACCACCAAATAAGACGCCTTCGAAAGGCGTAGATGGTTTAACCGTCCTAAATATTCATGGGAAATCAGCGCCTTGAAAGTCCGGTTTGCGGTCTTGATTCAAGCGATTTACGAGCGTCTTCAAGTGCGTGCCATTGTGCTAACGCGGCGCAGCGAAATTCATTCAAATCTTAACAAATCCCTTAAAGGCTCGGCAGCAAATGACATCTAATCAATAGACTTGGCGCGGGAGACAAGGTCGATTCGGATGGAAATTCTACTCCAGTCTGAGCTGGGCGATTTTCAGGATCGCCGCACAGTTTACGCATTCGCACTCAAGATGAGCTTCGTGGCGGTGATGCTGTCTTCGGCGGTGATCTGCCTCGTGCTGCCGGTGCTGGCATGGGCGAATGTCCTGCCGGTTTCGCTGTCGGATGCCATCGTCTATGGCGTCGTCTTCACATGGCTGATCGGCGGCGCGGTGTCTGGGGTCCTGTCCCTGATCGCCGGTTTCGCCCTGCATCAGGTCAGCGTGTCGCGCGCCGCGTTCGAGCGGCTTAGCCGCACCGATGAACTGTCCGGGCTGCTCAACCGCCGGGCCTTTACCGAGGCGCTGGAGAGTGTCGATGGGGAAGCCTGCCTGGCGATCTTCGACGTGGACCGTTTCAAGGCGATCAACGACCGCTTCGGCCATGCCTGCGGCGATGCCGTGATCATCGCGGTTGCCGCCGTCCTGTCGTCGGCCTTCAGCGGAAACGCGGTTGCGGCGCGGCTGGGTGGCGAGGAGTTCGGGGCGATCGTATTCGGCGCGTTGCCCGAGGATCGCGCGGAACAGATCCGTTCCGTCTGCGCCAGGCTTGCCGAGGCGCCGATCCTCGCTGCCGGCCACGAGGTGTCGCTGACCGTGTCTGCCGGTATCGCCGAGTTCCAGCCCGGGCGGCAGAAGGAGGCGGTCTACGTTTCCGCCGACAAGGCGCTCTATCTCGCTAAAGCTCTAGGACGGAACCGTGTGGTGCACGAGCACGAGGGCCTGCGCGCCGCCTGGAGGGAGCACGTTTGCGAGGGCGTGGGCGAGGATGCCGCCGAGGTGGATTTCGAGCAGCTTCGGCACGCGTGAATAAGGGCGGCCACCGTCTCCGCGCACGCTTTATCGCTTGCAAGGAGAGGGGCTATTTTGCATGGTCTCATGACAAAAAAGAACGGACCCGTCATGCAGTACATCACCTCCTATCTTCCCGCCGGCACGCCATCCTCGCACCCAAGCAGCAAGGTCGTGCTTCCGCATGATTTGAGGCATCTTCGCCGCAAGCTGCTGCATCTCGACAATGGCGAGATGGTCATGCTCGACCTCAAGGAAGCGGTGCTGTTTTCGAGCGGCGACATGCTGGTGCTCGGTGACGGCGAGCTGGTGGAAATCGTGGCTGCCGACGAGAAGCTGTTCGAGATCAAGGCGCGTGATCGCCTCCACCTCATCGAACTCGCCTGGCACCTCGGCAACCGGCATCTCGGCGCGCAGATCGAGGAGGAGCGTATCCTGATCCTGCGCGACCATGTGATCCGCGCGATGCTGGAAGGGCTGGGCGCGGAGGTGAACGAGGTTACGGAGCCGTTCCAGCCGGCGCGCGGCGCCTATCATTCCCACGGCAGCCATTCGCATGGCCACGACCACGGCCATCACCACCACGCGCACGACTGAGCCGCCATGAGCGAGAACAGCGAACTCCAGGCGCTCTTACGGTTGATGGCCTGGCTATCGCCGGCCTTTCCCGTCGGCTCCTTCGCCTATTCCGGTGGACTGGAGACGGCGGTGCATGACGGATTGGTGACCGATCCTGCCTCGCTTTCCGATTGGATGACGGTCGCGATCACGCGGGGCTCGGTGTGGAACGACGCCGTGATGCTTTCCGAAAGCCATCGCGGCCAGACGGAGGCGGCGCGTCTTTGCGAGGTTGCCGAGCTGGCGGAGGCTCTGGCCGGATCGCGAGAGCGTCACCAGGAGACGATGCTGCTTGGCGATGCGTTTCTTGCCGCGGCGAGGGCCTGGCCCGATGCGGTATTCGACAGGTTGCCACCTGACGTCGCCTATCCGGTTGCCGTCGGCGCCGTTGCCGGAGCGCATGGGATATCGGCGGAGAAGGCCGTGGCTGCCTTCCTCCACGCCTACATCTCGCAGGCTGTTTCCGCCGGCATCCGCCTTGGGGTCTCCGGGCAGAAGGATGGTGTTGCCATCCTCGCCGCGCTGGAGCAGTTGATCGCGGATATCGCGGTCAGGGCAGCGGCTTCGACGCTCGACGATTTGGGATCGGCGACGATCCAGGCTGATATGATGCCGCTTCGCCACGAGGTTCAGGGGACGCGGCTGTTCCGCTCGTAGGCGCGCGAGCGCCTGCGTCATTTGCCGGTGGCGGCGCTTCTGTCGCCACGATATCATCGAATTCTATTGGAGTTCAGGTCATGAAATCAGGAAATGGTCCACTGCGGGTCGGCATTGGCGGCCCGGTCGGTTCCGGCAAGACGGCTCTCACGGAGAAGCTTTGCAAGGCAATGCGCGACGAATATTCCGTCGCCGTCGTCACCAACGATATCTACACGAAAGAGGATGCGGAAGCGCTGATGCGCATGCAGGCGCTGTCGTCCGACCGCATCGTCGGCGTGGAAACCGGCGGTTGCCCGCATACGGCCATTCGCGAGGATGCGACGATCAACCTGCAGGCCATCGCCGGTCTCAACGAGCGCATCCCCGATCTCGACGTGGTCTTCATCGAATCCGGCGGTGACAATCTGGCGGCGACCTTCTCGCCCGATCTCGCCGACATCACCATCTATGTGATTTCCGTCTGCCAGGGCGAGGAAATCCCGCGCAAGGGCGGTCCTGGCATCACCAAGTCCGACCTGCTCGTCATCAACAAGAAGGATCTGGCTCCCTATGTCGGCGCTGATCTCGATGTAATGGACCGGGATGCGACCCGCATGCGCGAAACACGTCCTTTCGTGTTCTCCGACATGAAGCGCGGCGACGGTATCGGAGCGATCGTCGATTTCCTCAAGGAGCATGGCGGTCTCTGACCGCCCTGTAGCGCCGTATGCGGCGCTACACCTGTCTCAGGGCGTTGATGTCGCTGATGGCGATGGCGCGGCCGCGCACCGTCACGCCGGCCGGCCGCAATGCCGAAAAGGCGCGCGACAAGGCTTCCGGGGCAAGCCCCAGCTTGCGGGCGAGCAGACTTTTCTGGAAGGGAAGGCGCATCGAAGCCGTGATACCCTCCGGCAAGCAGTTTTCCAGGAGGTAGTGGGCAACGCGCTGCGGCGCCGTTTCCATGCGGTTGCTTGCCAGGCAATCCATGGTCGAAAGCAGGTGTTGCGAAAGGCTGCGCATCATCGCTCTCGCGATGCGCGGCTGCTCGTCCAGCAACTGCCTGACGGCTCGAAGATCGAAGCGCGCAAGCACCGTGTGTTCCGTCGCTTGCGCGTGGTAGTAATAGTGCTCGCCGTCGATGATGAGGCACTCGCCGAAGCTCTCGCCGGGTTCGCAGATCCTGATGTCCGCCTCGCGGCCATCAGTGCCAAGCCGGTAGAGCCTGACATACCCACCGAGCACGCAGTAGAAATAGCGCGCTTCTTCATGTTCATGAAACAGGACATCTTCCGCCTGATAAGCGACCATGGCGGCGCAGGCGACAAGCGCCCGGCGTTGTTCGCCGTTGAGACCCGCGGCAAGGGTGGTCTCGGCGAGCATGGCTTTTTGCGAAGCGGTAAGTCTCAAGGCTGTGTTCATCCAATCCTCCCTGGTCGATCCAGCGGGCAATGCAAACATTCGATGCTGCCAAGGATAGCCAAAGCGTGGCCGCGCCAGATTGATCGAGATCAAGCAAGAGGCAACAAAAAAGCCGTGGCGTTCGCGGCCACGGCTTTCAGCTTTTTCTCAGGCGTTACTCCGCCGCGAAGGGCGGCAGGCGGACGACGTTGCCGCCCGATTTTCCGCGCTTGCCGTCCGGCTTCTCGATGGCGCTGACACGATCGTCGAGCGAGCCGACGGCCTGCGTGAGCTCCTCGGGAGACAGCGGCAGCTGCTCCTCGTCCTTCTTGCCGACAAGGCGGCCGAACATCCAGCCGAGGAGGCGGGAGAGATCGTCCATGATCAGGAAGAAGGACGGTACGACCACCAGCGAGAGCACCGTCGAGACGATAATGCCGCCGATGACGGCGATTGCCATCGGCGCGCGGAACGAGCCGCCTTCGCCGACGCCGAGCGCGGAGGGCAACATGCCCGCCGACATGGCGATCGAGGTCATGATGATCGGGCGGGCGCGCTTGCGACCGGCTTCCACCATGGCTTCGACACGCTCCATGCCATGCCGCTTCATCTCGATCGCGAAATCGACGAGCAGGATGGCGTTCTTGGTGACGATACCCATCAGCATCAGGATACCGATCAGAACAGGCATGGAGAGCGCGTTCTGGGTGATGATCAGCGCCACCGCCACGCCGCCGATCGCAAGCGGCAGCGAGAAGAGGATGGTGAAGGGCTGGATCACGTTCTTGAAGAGCAGGATCAGCACGACCAGAACCAGCATCAGGCCCATCAGCATGGCATTGCCGAAACTCTGGACCATTTCGCCCTGAACCTTGGCATCACCGCTTTCGGCCAGATGCACGCTCTTCGGCAATTCGGTCGCGGCGACGATACGCTTGAACTCGGCGGTGGAGGTATCGAGCGCGGTGCCGAAAGGCACGTCGGAGCCGATGGCGACGACGCGGTTGCGGTTGTTGCGCTTGATCGAGCTCGGGCCCTCCGAATAGTCGACATCGGCGACGCTATAGAGCGGCACGCTGGCGCCGCTTGCCGTCTTGATCTTGATGGCGCGGATGGCGGCCAGATCGCGGCGGACATCGAGCGATGCCTGAACGCGGATCGGGATCTGCCGGTCGTCGAGCGATATCTTGGCAAGGTTGGCGTCGATATCGCCGATGGTGGCGACGCGAACCGTCTCGGAGATCTGCTGCGGTGTGATGCCGAGGCGGGAGGCTTCGGCCATGCGCGGGCGGATCTGCAGTTCCGGACGGGGCAAGGCGCCTTCGGACGAGACGTTCGCGAGGATCGGCGACGCGCGCAGCTTCGATTCCAGCAGGCTGACGGCCTCGTTCAGGTCATCTTCATTGGACGAGAGGAAGTTGAACGAAAGGTCGCGCTCCGCGCGGTCGTTAACCTTGGAGATGCGCACGTCAGGGATACCACGGACCGCGGCGAAGATGTCCTTCTCGACATCCCACTGCGGACGCGAGCGGCCGTGATCCTGCATTTTCGGCACGAGATTGCCGATAATGGGCAGGCCGCCAAGGCCCTTGTTGACGAGGGTCTTCAGCAGTGAGTGGTCGATATTGCCCAGGATGACGCGGACGGTTGCGCGGCGAAGCTCGAGATCGCCCTTGGGCGAAGCGCCGCCGAGAACGAAGACGCTTTCCACGCCGTCGATCCCGCGCACGGCGTCGTAGACCTTGGTGGAAGCGGCCGCCGTTTCCTCAAGCGTCGCGTTCGGCGGCAGTTCGACGGACAGGACGACGCGCGAGGAATCGTCCGGCGGCATGAAACTGCCCGGTACCTGGCTGAGCAACATCACCGAGCCGATCAGGAAGGCGATAGCGGCAAGCAGCGTGGTGTAGCGCCAGTACCACTTGCGTGTCGTGCCGGTGACCAGGCGGGTGTAACCGCGCATGAGCCAGCCGTCGTTGTCCTGATGGTCTTCCATGCCGTCTTCTGATCGCATCAGATAGGCGGCCATCAACGGTGTGATGAGACGCGCCACGACAAGTGAGAAGAAGACGGAGAAGGCGACCGTCAGGCCGAACTGGATGAAGTACTGGCCGGCGATGCCTGGCATGAACGACACCGGTACGAAGACGGCGATGATCGTGAAGCTGGTGGCGATGACGGCGAGGCCGATTTCATCCGCTGCTTCAAGCGCTGCCCTGTAGGGCGTCTTGCCCATCTTGATATGGCGGGCGATGTTCTCGATCTCGACGATCGCGTCGTCGACGAGAATACCGGTTGCCAGCGTCAGGGCCAGGAAGCTCACGAGGTTCAGCGAGAACCCCATGATATCCATGATCCAGAAGGTCGGAATGGCCGACAAGGGGAGCGCCACGGCGGCGATCAGCGTCGCGCGCCAGTTGCGCAGGAACAGGAAGACGACGATGACGGCGAGGATCGAGCCTTCGATCAGCGTGTGAAGGGCCGCTTCGTAGTTGCCGTAGGTGAAGTAGACGCTGTCATCCACCATCTCGATCTTGACGTTCGGATTGGCCTTGCGGATCTCCGTCAGGCTTTCCGAAACGGTTTCGGCGACCGAGACTTCGCTGGCACCCTTGGCGCGGAACACAGCGAAGGTGACCGACGGCGTGCCGTTGAAGCGCGAGAAGGACTTCTGTTCCTCGAAGGTGTCGTCGATCGTGCCGAGCTCGGAGAGCTTCACGAAGCGGCCGTTGGGGAGGCTGATGGTCGTCGTGTTCAGCTGCGAGACGTCGCGCGTGTCGCCGAGCGTTCGGATGGTCTGCTCGTTGCCGGCGACCTGACCGCGGCCGGAGCCGAGATTGACGTTGGTGCCGCGCAGCTGCTGGTTCACGTCGGCGGCGGTGATGCCATAGGCGTCGAGCTTGCCGGGATCGAGCGAGACGCGCACTTCGCGGTCGGCGCCGCCGTAACGGTCGATACGGCCGATGCCGGGCTGGCCCTGCAGGGCGCGCTTGACGGTATCGTCGACGAACCAGGACAGCTCCTCGAGCGTCATGTTGGGAGAGGAGACGGCAAACGTCTGGATCGCCTGTCCTTCGACATCGACCTTGGTGACGATCGGTTCCTCGATGCCAGCCGGCAGGTCGCTGCGGATCTTGTCGACGGCGTCCTTGGTGTCCTGAACGGCTTCGGCGGTCGGCTTCTCGATGCGGAAGACGACGACCGTCTGCGACTGGCCGTCGGTGACCGTCGACTGGATTTCATCGATGCCGCTGATGGATGCGACCGCGTCCTCGATCTCCTTTGTCACCTGCATTTCGAGCTCGGCCGGCGAGGCGCCGCTCTGCGTGACGGTGATGGAGACGACGGGAACGTCGATATTCGGGAAGCGGGTGATCGGCAGCTTGTTGAAGGCCTGAATGCCGACGAAGAGCAGCAGCACGAAGCCGAGCAGCGGCGCAATCGGATTTCGGATAGACCATGCGGAGAAATTCATGGATTAGCCTCGGTCAGTTCGATTGTGCCGATACGGCTTCGGTGACGGGTGTGATCTTGTCGCCATCGCGTACGAAGGCGCCGGCCTTGGCGACGACGGTGTCACCTTCCTTGAGGCCCTCGGCGATTTCGACGAAACCGCCGTCCTGGATGCCGGTCGTAACCTTGACCTGCTTGACGACGCCATCCTCAACCTTTCGGGCGGTGGAGCCGTCGCGGCCGGTGGTCACGGCCGACAGAGGCAGGGCGATGTTGTTCTTCTCGGCAACGATGATGTCGGCGCTGGCATACATGCCGGCGCGCGCCGCACTCTCGTCGTCGATATAGATGTGCACGAGGCCGAGGCGGGTCGATTGGTCGACCGTCGGCGAGACGATCCTGACCTTGCCTTCGATCTTCGTGCGGCTGCCCGACAGAGTGACGATGGCGCGCTGACCGACCTTGATCTTCTGGATATCGGTTTCCGACAGTTCGGCGACGAGTTCGATCGCGCTGTCCTTGATGACGGTGAACATCGGATCGCCGGTGCCGGCGGCGATGGCGCCGATGCGGGCGTTCTTGGCGGAGATCACGCCTGAAACAGGCGTCTTCACGGCGGTGCGCGCCAGTTTCAGATCGGCGTCCGCGATCTGGCTGTCGGCGACCTTGAGATCGGCTACCGCGACTTCGATCGCCTGCTGGGCGGAGGTGACGCGGGCGTTTGCGGTGGCGGCTGCGGCATCGGCCTGTTCGACCTGGGCGGTGGAGACCGTGCCCTTCTTGCCCATCTCGGCCGAACGCGCCTGCTGCAGGCGTGCCTGCTCGGCCGTGGCCTTGGCCTCGACCAGCTGGGCGCGCAGCTGGGCCAGGCTTGCCTCGCCCTTGGCCTTGGTCGCCATCATCTGCGCCTTCTGCAGCACCAGCGCATCTTCGTTCAGGGTCGCCAGCGTGCTGTCGGCCTCGACCTTGTCGCCGACATCGACGTTGAGCGCGCGAATCGAGAGGCCCTCGACCTGCGGCTGGATATAGACTTCCTCGATCGGGCGGATCGTGCCGGTGCCGATGACGCGATCGACCAGCGGACGCTTGGCCGCGGTCGTGACCACGATCACGGGCAGGTTTTGCTGCGGCTTCGGCGGCTGGTTTTCCTGCGCGAAAGCGACCGATGCGGCAAAGGCAGCCGCGATCAGGGTGGAGGCGCGTAGAGTTTTAGGCGTCATGCGTACCATGCGTCTTTGTCCAGTCTTTGAAAAGGTTGGCCAAACTCGCGCCTTGTCCTCAGCTCGCGAAGGCCTGCTCCCGTCTTTGTAAGCTCAGAAATATTTCCGCATCATTGCCGTCTCTTACTTCGTAAGATGACCCTCGTCGGCAAATCGACTCGTAGGTGGTATCGTTTTGCTCCACGCACAAGTCCGGCGGAAAATAATTCCTTGCGGCGCACATTAGTGATCGATGGTCTTGAGATCAATCACCATTCCGTGATGCCGGCATTCGGTTTGTTGATCGCAATCCTGTCATTCCTATGACGGATGAGCAGACACGAATGCGACAGATGCGCCTGATTTTTTTGATCCGGTCGCAGAAAACGCGCGGAGTGGCCTCCGCGCCTTTCAGTGGGTGTTGCGGGCGCTTACTTCGCGGCTGCGTCGGTCACGTCATGCGTCCAGGCGCCGGAGGGCTCCTTGGTGATGATTTTCTGGTCGAGCAGGGCCTTGGCGGTGCGGTCGTAGAGCGTGGTGTCGAGCTTGCCCGTGCCGTCGCCGATCAGCTTCGCCACTTCGCTCATCATCCGCTTCTGGTGGTTTTCGTCCTGACCGCCGGCATCGACGACGATCTCGGCTGCATCATCGGGGTTCTCGACGGCGTACTTCCAGCCCTTCATCGAGGCCTTGACGAACTTCGCCATCTTTTCCTTGAAGGCCGGGTCCTTGAGCTTGTCCTCGGAGGCGTAGAGGCCGTCCTCGAGCAGGTCGTTGCCCATGGCGGTGTAGTTGAAGACCGTCAATTCTTCCGGCTTGAAGCCGGCATCGATCGCCTGCCAGTATTCGTTATAGGTCATGACGGAGATGCAATCGGCCTGCTTCTGGAGCAGAGGCTGCACGTCGAAGCTCTGCTTCAGAACGGTGACGCCATCGGCGCCGCCGTCGGTCTTCAGGCCGATCTTGTTCATCCAGGCGAAGAACGGATATTCGTTGCCGAAGAACCAGACGCCGAGCGTGTGGCCCTTGAAGTCGGCTTCGGTCTTGATCGGGCCGTCCTTGCGGCAGATCAGCTCCATGCCGGACTTCTGGAAAGGCTGGGCGATGTTGACGAGCGGAACGCCCTTTTCGCGGGCAACCAGCGCGCCGCCCATCCAGTCGACGATGACATCGGCGCCGCCGCCGGCAATCACCTGCTCGGGCGCGATGTCAGGACCACCAGGCTTGATGTCGACGTCGAGGCCTTCCTCTTCGTAGTAACCCTTCTCCTTGGCGACGTAGTAGCCGGCGAACTGCGACTGGGTGACCCACTTCAGCTGAAGCGTCACCTTGTCGGCGGCCATCGCGTGGCTTGCCGCCATCGCCATGGCGCTCGCCATCATTGCAAGAACCAGTTTTTTCATTTTCTTGTTCCCTCTTTCTTTCTTTACGCCCGACCCCAGTGTCGGGAATAAGCGACGCCTAGCCACCACGGATAGACGGATGCCAGAACGTCACCGCCCGCTCAGCGAGAGCGACGACGCCATAAAAGATCGAGCCTGCCAGCGCCGCGACGGCGATTTCGGCCCAGACCATGTCGACATTCATGCGGCCGATCTCGGTGGAGATGCGGAAGCCCATGCCGACGATCGGCGTACCGAAGAACTCCGCGACGATGGCACCGATCAGCGCCAGCGTCGAGTTGATCTTCAATGCATTGAAAATGAAAGGCATGGCCGCCGGCAGACGAAGCTTCAGCAGCGTCTGCCAGTAGCTGGAGGCGTAGGTCTGCATCAGGTCGCGTTCCATCGGACCGGATGCGGCAAGGCCGGCTACGGTGTTCACCAGCATCGGGAAGAAGGTCATGATGACGACGACGGCGGCCTTGGACTGCCAGTCGAAGCCGAACCACATGACCATGATCGGGGCGACGCCGATCATCGGCAGCGCCGAGACCATGTTGCCGATCGGCAGCAGGCCACGGCGCAGGAAGGCGACGCGATCGGCGAGGATGGCGACGACGAAGCCGGCGCCGCAGCCGATGACATAACCCGCGAGGACGGCCTTGAAGATCGTCTGCCTGACGTCATCGCCGAGGATCGGGAGCGATCCGACGATGCGGGCGGCAATGGCGCTTGGCGGCGGCAGGAGGACGAAGGGGATGCCGGCGCCGCGCGTGGCGGTTTCCCAGAGGATGAGGATCCAGGCGCCGAAGATGGCGGGCACCAGGAGCCGAAGCGCGGTATCGTCGGCGCGCGAGCTGGTCCTGATCTCGACGATCTCGCTGACGGTGCGCCAGGCGAGCAGCCAGCATGCCGTCATCAGCAGGAAGAAGGGTTTTGCCGCGAAGCCCTCGTTGCCCGTGAGGCTTGATAGCAGCAGCCATGCGCCGCCATGAGCGCCGATGAAGAGCACCGTCGCGCGGCTGGTCTTCGACTGCGGCAGCAGGGAGATCAACCCGGAAGCCGCGATCAGAACGAGGATGATCGTCGTCATGCCCTCGGACGCTGGCCGTGGCGCGGCGGCGGAGAACAGCGGCAGCGTTGCCGCGGCGGCGATGGTGAGGAGGAGGGCGACGACCGCCTGCCAGGGCGCGTTCTTCATGCCGACCTCCCGCCCATGGCGCGATCGACGATCTTCGCGGCGATGCTCACGACCATGATCAGGAGTGCCGCCAGCAGCGAGCCGGCGATCAGCGCCGCCCAGATATCGATGGTCTGGCTGTAATAGGAGCCGGCGAGCAGCTTGGAGCCGATACCGGCAACGGCACCCGTCGGCAACTCACCGACGATGGCGCCGACGAGGCTGGCCGCAATCGCCACCTTCATCGAGGTGAAGAGATAGGGCACGGAGGCGGGCACGCGCAGTTTCCAGAAGGTCTGAGCGGGTGAGGAATTATAGGTGCGCATCAGGTCGAGCAGCATGACCTCGGGCGAGCGCAGGCCCTTCACCATGCCCACGGTCACGGGGAAAAAGGAGAGATAGGTCGAGATCAGCGCCTTCGGGATCAGGCCGGTGATGTTGATTGCACCCAGCACCACGATCACCATCGGCGCGATCGCCAGGATGGGGATGGTCTGCGAGGTGATGATCCACGGCATCAAGCTGCGGTCGAGCGCCTTGATATGGACGATGCCGACGGCGATGAGGATGCCGAGCAGCGTGCCGAGGGTGAAGCCGAGCACGGTGGAGGAGAGGGTGACGCCCGAGTGATAGACGAGGCTGCGGTTGCTCGTGAGCTTGCGCAGAAAGGTGTTCTCGAAGACGTTCTGCGCGACCTGATGCGGGGCGGGCAGGAGGGGCTTCGGCTGCGACAGGGTTTTCTCGATGAACTCCATCGTTGTCGGGGTCTGGCCGGCGCGTGTGTCCATGTCGCGCTGGAAGGAGGCGTTCATCAGGATGGCCGCGACGTACCAGATGGCGACAAGGGCGGCCAGGATGGTGGTGACGGGGATGATCTTGTCCTTGAGGGTGTCGGGGGTCATGCGGCTTGCTCCTTCAGGAACTTGGCGGCATGGTTTTGGATCTGGACAAAAACGTGATCCGGTCCATCCAGCACCTGGTCATTATCGAAGCGGAGCACGGTGAAGCCTTCGTTATGTAAGAATGCGTGGCGTGCGCTGTCGTGCCTGCGGCCGTGATCCGTCTCGTGGCTATCGCCGTCGACTTCGACGATCAGTCGAGCGGAGAGCCAAGCGAAATCGGCGATATAGGGGCCGACAGGCGTTTCACGGCGGAAGCGGGCGCCGTAGGGGCGCAGGTCTCGAAGCATGTCCCACATGGCGGCTTCCGCCTTGGTCAGTTCGCGACGCAGGCGTCTCGCTCGTTCGCGTGTTCTAGGAGTGATGTTGGAGTGTGGCATCTAGACCCCTCCCCAACCCCTCCCCACAAGGGGGAGGGGCAAGCCTGTGGCACCCGCTGCGAGACACCGCAAAGCTCGAATACGTGGAACGCTTCTGGTGTCCGAGACGGTAGCGGCAATGAAGCCCCTCCCCCTTGTGGGGAGGGGTTGGGGAGGGGTCTTAATCTCAATGCTCATAACTATGCCCCGCTCTCAGCCCATCCCGCACGCGGTGGGCGATTTCAAGGAACTCCGGGCTCTCGCGGATATCCAACAGGCGTTCGCGCGGCAGCGGCGAGTCGATGATGTCGGTGACGCGGCCGGGGCGGGGGGACATGACGACGATCTTGGTCGAGAGATAGACCGCCTCGGGGATCGAGTGGGTGACGAAGCAGATGGTCTTGTTGGTGCGCGCCCAGAGCTTCAGCAGCTCCTCGTTCAGGTGGTCGCGGACGATCTCGTCCAGTGCGCCGAAGGGCTCGTCCATCATCAGCAGGTCGGCGTCGAAGGCCAGCGCGCGGGCGATCGAGGCGCGTTGCTGCATGCCGCCGGACAGCTGCCAGGGAAACTTCTTCTCGAAGCCGGTGAGACCAACGAGATCGAGCGCCTCGGCGATGCGCTTCTGCCGCTCATCGGCCGGGTAGTTCATGATCTCCAGCGGCAGCGCGATGTTCTTGTCGATGGTGCGCCAGGGGTAGAGCGCCGGTGCCTGGAAGACGTAGCCGTAGGCGCGGGCCTTGCGGGCTTCCTCCGGCGTCATGCCGTTGACCGTGATGTCGCCCGAGGTCTTCTTCTCGAGATCGGCGATGACGCGCAGGAAGGTGGTCTTGCCGCAGCCGGATGGGCCGATGAAGGAGACGAAGTCACCCTTGCGGACATCGAGGTTGACGTTGCTCAGCGCATGCACCGGCGCGTCATTGGCCTGGTAGGTGAGACACAGATCCTTGGCGGATACGACGGAGGCAGCTTGCGTCAATGCGGATCGATCCTGTTTTCCCCGCGCGGCGGCGGTTTGCGTGATATCATGGGCGGCGGTTTGGGCCGCGCCGGCAAGCTTTGAGGAGGACGACGATGGATGCGACATCAAAACCGACCTGCCATATCGTGCGCCCCGACCATTCCTATGACGGAAAGCAGGGGCTGAGCTATTTCCAGGGCATTGCCGCCGAGACGGTCGGCGCCAAGGGCATCTGCATGCATCTTCTCACCATTCCGCCCGGGGTGCGCGCCAAGGCGCATCTGCACGAGGCGCACGAGACGGCGATCTACATGCTGTCGGGCGAGGCGCACACCTGGTACGGCGACGACCTCGAGCACCATGTCATCGTGCATGCCGGCGAGCTGTTCTACATCCCCGTCGGCGTGCCGCACCTGCCGGCCAATCTCAGCAGTACCCCCTGCACGGCGATCATTGCGCGCACCGATCCCAACGAGCAGGAGAGCGTCGTGTTGCTGCCGGAGCTGGATGGGAACGTGCCGGTGTGATGTCACTTGCATAGTGGCAGCGGCCCCCACTTTATGCCGGCATCCGAGGTGAAGCCGATCGTGTAGCCTTTCGGGCCATAGGTGATCTTTGCCGTGTCCTCGCTAGCCGCTTCCTCGCCCTCGGCCTCGCAGGAGACCTTGGCGGTGAAGTTCTTGCCCTCGGTCTTCAGCACCTTCTCGATGGTGCAGGCGGAGGCCGCCGTGGTGATGGCTTCCGATGTCAGCAGGAAGAAATTTTCCGATCCGGTGGATTCACCCGACTTAGCGTAGGCGCATCCGTCCTTGTTGCCGTAGCTCCCCTTGATCGGCAGCTGATCCGCAAGCGCTGCGATCGGAAGCGCGGCCAAGAAGCCGATCGTCGGAATGAGGTGGCCAGAGAGCACTTTCACCATTCGGATCTACCACTTGTGTCAGTTTGTAGAATTGTCATCATTCGCGCGAAATAGAACGCCGTGCCGCCCGCAGCGCCGCTGACTGCGAATATTATAAAAAGTAGTCGGTCCTGGCTCCATGACGTCGTTTCAATGCCGTCGCTGGCCTCCGCATTTTCAAACGTGGATACTGCAAGACCCGCAAAGAGGATGGCTACCAGCATCAGCGTGACGCAAAGCACGCCACCTATGCAGTGGCAGCCCCAACTGCGGCAGTTGAAACGCTTTCCAAGGCTGTAGAGTAAGAAGCTGGCAGGGGCGAAAAAAACAAATGATATAAATGATGCGAAGAAAGGCACCAGCAAAGCTGCTGGAATGAGAACCTGAATAGGAACACCGGAAACCGACTTGGGGTCCACGAAGGGTAGCATCACGAACGCCACATAGGTTCCCGCAAGACACGCCGCGGCGTGAAGCCTTGGAAACCAATTTTCGCGTTGGTGATTATACATTGCTCCTCCTATCCCTGCTGTTGCACTCACACCCCGCTTGCCGGAATGCCTGATCGTTCGACCTTGCGCGGCGCGGTGATTTCCTTCCACGTCGACAGCGCCTTCGAGACGGCGGTGACCGGTTCGCGCTTGACGAACTCGCCATGGCCCTCGCGGGTCTTCATCGTCTCTTCCTCGACGACGACAACGCCGCGGCTCAGCGTGTAGCGCGGCAGGCCGGTGACCTGCTTGCCCTCGAAGACGTTGTAGTCGATGGCCGATTGCTGGGTCTTGGCCGAAATCGTCTTGGAGCGCTTCGGGTCCCAGACCACGAGGTCGGCATCAGCGCCGACGAGGATGGCGCCCTTGCGGGGGTAGATGTTGAGGATCTTGGCGATGTTCGTCGAGGTGACGGCGACGAATTCGTTCATCGTCAGGCGGCCGGTGTTGACGCCGTAGGTCCAGAGCATCGGCATGCGGTCCTGCAGGCCGCCGGTGCCATTCGGGATCTTGGTGAAATCGCCGACGCCATAGCGCTTCTGGTCGGTGGTAAATGCGCAGTGATCGGTGGCGACGACCTGCAGCGAGCCGGAGGCAAGGCCGGCCCAAAGTGAGTCCTGGTGCTGCTTGTTGCGGAAAGGGGGCGACATGACGCGGCGGGCGGCGTGGTCCCAGTCCTTGTCGAAATACTCGGTCTCATCGAGCGTCAGGTGCTGGATCAGCGGCTCGCCATAGGCGCGGATGCCCTTCTGGCGGGCGCGGCGGATGGCTTCGTGCGCCTGTTCGCAGGAGGTGTGGACGATATAGACGGGGCAGCCTGCCATATCGGCGATCATGATGGCGCGGTTGGTGGCCTCGCCCTCGACTTCGGCGGGGCGGGAATAGGCGTGGGCCTCGGGGCCGTTATTGCCTTCGGCGAGCAGCTTCGCCGACATGGAGGCGACGACGTCGCCGTTTTCGGCGTGGACGAGCGGCAGCGCGCCAAGCTCGGCGCAGCGCTGGAAGGAAGCGAACATCTCGTCGTCGTTCACCATCAGCGAGCCCTTGTAGGCCATGAAGTGCTTGAAGGTGTTGATGCCCTTGTCCTGAACGATCGTCTTCATCTCGTTGAAGACCTGCTCGCTCCACCAGGTGATCGCCATGTGGAAGGAATAGTCGCAATTGGCGCGGGTGGACTTGTTGTCCCACATGGTGAGCGCTTCGAGCAGCGACTGGCCGGGGGCGGGTAGCGCGAAGTCGACCACCATGGTGGTGCCGCCGGCAAGGGCCGCGCGCGTGCCGCTGTCGAAATCGTCTGAGGAATAGGTGCCCATGAAGGGCATTTCGAGATGGGTGTGCGGGTCGATGCCGCCGGGCATGATGTAGCAGCCGGTGGCATCGAGCGTCTCTTTTCCGGAAAGGTTGGGCCCGATCTCGACGATCTTGCCGCCATCGACCTTCACGTCCGCCTTGTAGGTCAGGTCGGCGGTGACGATGGTGCCGTTCTTGATGACTGTGCTCATTGGTCGGGTTCCCTGTTTTTATGAGACGGGGCACCGTTCACGGTGCCGTCGCGCCGTGTCCAGCAGTCTAATGAATATGAAAGAGGCCTTCCGGAAAACGTCTGTCGAAGGCTGGTTCAGGTCTCGACGAGGTCGAGCCTGCGCTCGACGCGCAAAACGCGCTCGTCGAGGCGGTCAAGCCGTGTCGAAATGGTTGCGTATTGATGTTCGAGGCTGCCAAGCCGCTGCTTGACGATCTGCATGTCGTCGGAAAGTCGCTCGACCGTGCCACGGATGGCACGCAAATGCTCAAGGATGAGATTGTCAGACGACATGCACCAGCCTCCGTTGGCGGGAACTCATCCCTGAAATATAGGCGCAATTGGATCACGCCACAATCTCCGCCGTCTCCACCACCGCGTGGAACAGAACATCCGCGCCGGCCGAGGCCCACTCCTTGGAGATCTCCTCCGCCTCATTGTGGCTGAGGCCGCCGACGCAGGGGCACATGACCATGGTTGCGGGCGCCACCTTGGCGGCCCAGCAGGCGTCGTGGCCGGCGCCGGAGATGATGTTCATGTGGCTGTAACCCAGCCGGTCGGCGGCGTTGCGGACGGCGTCCACCAGCTTCGGGTCGAAAGTGACGGGGTCGAAATGGCCGACGGCCTCAACCGAGCAGCCGACGCCGAGCGCTTCGCAGATCTTCGCGGCCTCGGCCTCGATCTTTGCGCGCATTCGGTCGAGCTTGGTCTGATTGGGAGTGCGGATGTCGACGGTGAAGACCACCTTGCCTGGAAGTACGTTACGCGAGTTCGGTGAGAAGAAGACCTGGCCGACACCGCCGACGGCGCCCGGCTGTTCGCCCATCGCCACGCCCTGCACCATTTCTATGATGCGGGACATTGCGAGCCCGGCATTGACGCGCAGGTTCATCGGGGTCGAGCCGGTGTGGGCTTCCCGGCCTGTCAGCGTGAATTCCAGCCACCAGAGGCCCTGGCAGTGGGTGACGACGCCGATCTGCTTGTTCTCGGCTTCGAGGATCGGACCCTGTTCGATGTGATATTCGAAATAGGCGTGCATCTTGCGCGCGCCGACCTCTTCCTCGCCGAGCCAGCCGATGCGCTTCAGTTCGTCGCCATAGGTCTTGCCTTCGGGATCCTTGCGGGAATAAGCGTAGTCGATGTCGTGGACGCCGGCGAAGACGCCGGAGGCGAGCATGGCGGGGGCGAAGCGGGCGCCTTCTTCGTTGGCCCAGTTGGTGACGACGATGGGGTGCTTGGTCTTTATGCCCATGTCGTTCATCGTCCGCACGACCTCGAGCGCGGCGAGCACGCCGAGCACGCCGTCATACTTGCCGCCGGTCGGCTGCGTATCCAGATGCGAGCCGACATAGACGGGAAGCGCGTCGGGATCGGTTCCCGGGCGGGTCGCGAACATCGTGCCCATCTTGTCGACGCCCATGGTCATGCCGGCGGCGTCGCACCATGTCTTGAAGAGGCTGCGGCCCTCGGCATCGGCATCGGTCAGCGTCTGACGGTTGTTGCCGCCCGCGATCCCCGGGCCGATCTTCGCCATGTCCATGAGACTGTCCCAGAGACGGTCCCCGTTGACGCGCATGTTCTCGCCTGGTGCTGCCACCATATCCGTATTCCTCACCAGTTTTTATGCGGCGCATGCTATGCAGCATGTCCGCTTGTTCCCGTCGTCAGTTTCAGCGCCGTTGTTTGTTTTATTGGCGTCTGAAAATCGTCAGTTGCCTTTGTTTTGCTTCTGACGGATAATTTGACCGACTGGTAAACATTACAACTTCCGGCGTCGGGCTCAAGGCGAAAATCAGGAAAAATACAGACAAAATTACCGGCATCTGCTCATTTTCTAAGCGGCGGCGGTGATTGCTGAATCTTGACTGAAACAGTTGAATTTGAAAGGGAAACGACATCCTCATGGCCATTCCGAGAGCCGCGAAAACACAACGGCGCACGCGCATCCAGGAGGAGAAGGAAGAGAAGATCCTGGAAGCGGCGCTCGACGTGTTTTCGGTGAGCGGTTTCAGGGGTTCGACGATCGACCAGATCGCCGATGTCGCCGGTATGTCGAAGCCTAATCTGCTCTATTATTTCCGGACCAAGGAGGCGATGCACCGGGCGCTGATCGACCGCGTGCTTTTCACCTGGCTGGAGCCGCTGCGCGCCTTCGATGCCAACGGAAACCCGGAAAGCGAAATCCGCAGCTATATAAGGCGCAAGCTGGAGATGGCGCGCGACTTTCCACGCGAGAGCCGTCTCTTCGCCAACGAGGTGTTGCAGGGCGCGCCGCATATCGAGGATGAGCTGAAAGGGCCGCTGAAGGATCTGGTGGACGAGAAGGCCGAGGTCATCAAGTCGTGGGCCAAGGCGGGCAAGATCGCGAAGTGCGATCCCTACCACCTGATCTTCTCGATCTGGTCCACCACGCAGCACTATGCCGATTTCGACGTGCAGGTGCTGGCGGTGCTTGGGCAGGAGCAGGCGGGCAGCGGCCGGTTCGAGGACGCGGCGCGCTTCCTCGAACAGCTGTTTATCGACGGCTTGCGGGTGAAGCCCGCCTCATGACGACGTCTTGGCGGGCATGATGCGGGCGAGGGTGCTCGCCACGCTTTCGATCGTATAGGGCTTCTGCAGCAGGTCGACGCCGGACATCTGGTTCGCGTGCATCGTCGTCTCGCCATAGCCGGTCGCGAAGATGATCGGCGTTCCCTTGGCGCGCAGGCGATCGGCGACGGGCGCGCTGGTCTCCTCGCCGAGGTGAAAATCGAGCACGGCCAGATCGAATTCCTGGTTTTCGACAAGTTCCAGCGCCAATGCGACGCTCGGCGCCAGCGCGACGTCCGCCGCCCCAAGCTGCAGGAAGATGTCCTCGCCGTCCATGGCGATGATCAGATTGTCCTCGACAAGCAGGATGCGGATGCCCGCCAGCGGCTTGAGCGCCACCTGCGCGCGAGCTTCAGCGGTCAGTTCCTCCGCTGCTGCGGGTAGCAGCGACACCGGGCCTTCGGCGAAGGTCACGTATTTCGCGGGAATCGAGAACTGCGCGCGCAGGCCGGCCGGCTCGTAGTGCACCTCCGCCTTGCCGCCGAGGTCATAGGGGATAGAGCGGCGGATGATGGTGGTGCCGAAGCCCTGGCGCGTCGGTTCCTTGACCGGCGGCCCATCGCTCTCCTGCCAGTCGATGACGAGATTGCCGTTGTCGTCCTTCTGCCACGAGGCCTTGACGGTGCCGCTGTCGGAAAGGCTGCCATATTTGGCGCTGTTGGTGACGAGTTCGTGGAGCACGAGGGCAGTCGTCGAGAACGCCTGCGGCGCCAGCAGCGCTTCGTCGCCCTTGATCAGGATGCGCGCGGCGTTGTTGCCGAGATAGGCGGCCGCTTCCGCTTGCAGCAGGGAGCGTAGCGAGGCTGGCGCCCAGTGATCGCGGGTGATCTGGTCATGCGCGCGCGAAAGCGCCTGCACGCGGCCTTCCAGGTGCCCGACGAATTCCGTGATGTTTTCGGCATTGCCGCGCGATTGGCGGATCAGGCCGTTGATGAGGCTGAGGATATTGCGGACCCGATGGTTGAGTTCGGCGATCAGCACTTCCTGACGCTCGTTCGCCTGAATGCGCACCGCGTTGGCTTCATCGGTCAGGCGCAGCACGACTTCGATCAGTGTCACGCGGATCGTTTCAGCCACCCGACGTTCCGCCGCGGTGAACGGCTGCGATCGGCCCCGCACCAGCTCGGACCACGTCTCGAAGCTCTTGCGTGGCGTCAGCCTGGGCCCGTTGGGGCCGTATTCGACCGGCTTGTGGGGATCGCCGGCCCAACGAACGGTACGCACGATCTCCTGACGGAAGAGCACGACGTAATCGCGCGGCGAGCGCGAGATCGGGATCGCCAGAAGTCCGGCCGCGACTCCGGCCGGACCGATATCGGGCCAGAAACCGGCGATGTGATCGGTGGCGAATACGCGGCCGGCGGCGTTGCGGTTCAGCACCCGCACCAGTTCTGCGAACTGGCCCTGCGACGGTGTCAGGCCACTCAGCGCCGAGCGACCGTTGATCCAGACGCCGATGCCGTCGGCGGGCACCGCATCCGACAACGCCTCGATCAGCCATGCCGGATCGTCCAGCAGGCTGGCATTGTCGGCGACCGAGGTCAGAAGCCTATCCGCAATGCGGCGGGCCTTGGTCTCGAACTCGAGCGCCAGCCGGCGTTCGCGGCTTTCGAGGCGCGAGGCGAACATCTGGCCGAAGAGCTCCGCCGTGGTGCGCCGTTCGAAGGAAGGGAGGCGGGCGGAATAATGGTGGCAGGCAAAAAGCCCCCAGAGCTTGCCGTCCAGAACGATGGAGATCGAAAGCGAGGCGCCGACGCCCATGTTCTTCAGGTATTCGATGTGGATCGGCGAGACGGAGCGCAGGATCGACATCGAGAGATCGAGCGGCCGGCCGACTTCGTCGAGTTCAGGCTCGACGGGAATGTTCACCGCGTTGATATCGGCGATGATGCGGAAGAGGTTGCGCGTGTAGAGCGTGCGTGCCTGGGCGGGAATATCGGAGGCCGGATAATGCAGGCCGAGGAAAGAGCCGATACCGGCACGGGCAGCTTCCGCCACGACTTCGCCGGATCCGCTTTCGTCGAAGCGATAGACCATGACGCGGTCGAAGCCGGTGAGGGCGCGGGCTTGCCGCGCCCCTTCCCGAAAGAAGGCCTCGAGCGTTTCCGCCTGGTCGAGCCGCGCCATCATGCTGCGGATCGACATGGTGGTGCCGCCCTGGCTGCCATCCTGAGACGGTTCGGCTTCGATGACGACCTGCCCGTCACTGAGGTGAATGGCGATATCGAAGAGCGGACCGTTTTCCGACAGTGTCACGCCGAACAGACGCTCGACCATATCGGGACCGCGCATGACGGTCAGCCGATTGCGCAGAGCGTGCAGCGTCGGTGCGTGGATGATCGTGGAGGCCAATTGACCGAGCGCATCCTGGTAGGGGATGCCGACGAACTGTTCGAGATTGGTGGATGCCCGAACAATGAACCAATCGGACGAGACCACCAGAAGAAAGCCGAAGGGCTGGATAGCCCCCAGCCGATGGATGGGCTCGCGGTCGCAATTGGTCAGATCGACCCGGTCAAAGCTTTCTGTCACGAGATAGACGGCTCCAGTTCCATTTCCGCCGCCTTGCGGAAGAGTGCGAAGGTTGCGCGCGCGGCCGCGACCGCTTCGCTCGGGTCCTCTATCTCGACCGCGTCGACCCGATCCATGAAGACCTTCATGCTGCCCTTGGGACCTGTCGGCGTGAGGTAGCGCGAGGGGAGGTTCGCTGGCACCAACTTGGCGAGCAGTGCGCCGCCGAGCTTGGAGCCCTCGATCACGTACATCGTTCCCCAGACTTCGGCTTCGCTCTTCAGAGAAGGTGCTTCCAGCGGCTCTGGCTGGGCAATGCCGAGTTCGGCGAGATCGGCGGCCAGCTGGTCGGTTCGGCGGCGATCGGCCCAATCCGGCAGGAGTTCGGCGATGCCGGCCTGCTCGAGTGCTGCCTCGATGGCGGGGAGGATGCGCGCGTGCGCGACAAGGAAGGCGGTATAATCGCGAGGATTGCCGAGATCGAACCGGCTGAAGATATCGTCCACGGCCGCATGGCTATCGGTGGTTTCGCTACGGAGTGCATTGCGTAGAGGCATGCTGAATAACTTCCTAATCTAATGCTTTAAGTGTTGGATGGGGCATATGTTCCAGACGGAGCCCATTTCCAGCTATAGTGAGATATTTCTTTGCGGAACAGTTACCGAAGCAGCGATCTGGCATTTTCCCGTGCGACCGCGTGACGCTGGGAATAGGCGTCGCGGATGATGCTGCGTTTTTCCTGAAGTGCCGGTTCGGGCGGCAACTCCGACAGCCAGGCGAGCGCCGTCGCCACGAAGTCTCCCTGCCGGGGGATGAGAAGATCGGTGGTGTCGAGCTGCTTTCGGATGCAGCCGCGATCGAATGCAATGACGGCGTTGCCGGCGGCCTTGGCTTCGAAGATCACCAGCGGCTGCGCCTCGTTGGCGTAGGTGCTGGGGAAGACGAAGACGTCGATGTCCCGATAGAAGCGGTTCCTGGCCTCGCCGTGGATCGGGCCGCGATAGTCGAGCGGGCCGCCGCTTTCCTTCACGGCGGTCTCGATTGCGGCGCGATCGTCGCTGTCGGCTGTGGGGCCGGCAAGGATTGCCCTCAACGTTATCCCCGCATCGCGCGCCTGTGCCACGAGTTCGAGGAATGTTCGCAGACCTTTCTCCCGGTTCAGGTTGCTCAGCATGCCTATGGTCAAGGGGCGAGGCTCGGCTTCCTCGATCGCTATCGCTGCAGGTGGAACGAAGGCGATGTTGGAGACGATCTTGGCCGCCATGCGGGCGGGATAGGTGTCGCTGAAGCGTTCGCGCATGATCTCGCAGAGGAAGACATGTGTCAGCCGGCGTCCGCCTATCGTCAGGATGGCGCGCATCAGAATGCTTGGCTTGTCGATATAGCTGAAGCTGTGGTGGTGCAGGTAAAGCGGATGGCCCGATGCTCTCGCACATGCGACCAGCAGCAGCGTGTAGGCGAGGCCGAGACCACCTTCGCAGCCAAGATAGCAGACGCCTGCGCCGCGCCGGCGAAACAGGGTGGCGCAGGCACGAAGCACACGCAGCGCCTTCCTGAAGTGCCGGGTGCGCTTTCCTGCGCCGGGAGGAGGCGCGATGTTGCAGGTGGTGACGGTATTTTCCTCTGAGAGCAGCGAGATCATGCCCGCGGTGGCCTGCGAGAAGCCGTGAAGCGGTGGGGGTAACTGCCCGATCGCGATGATATGCTGTGTCATCCGGAAACCACCTCGTTTGCCGGATGACTATCGCGAGTGGCGCGAGAAATTTCAATCTCCGGTCAGGCGGCCGATGTCAGCGATGCGCTCTGGAACGCAAATCCTTCGTCGGCCCAGCCGGTCATGCCGCCGATCATTACCTTTACCTGGAGGCCAAGCCGGGCGAGTCGCAATGCCGCCTTATCGGTCCCGTTGCAGTGGGGGCCGGCGCAATAGACGACGAAGAGCGTATCTCCAGGCCATTCGGACATGCGGTGCGCCGTCATCTTGCCGTGCGGCAGGTTGATGGCGCCGGGAATATGGGAGGCGGCGTAAAGCGCGGGCGAACGCACGTCGAGCAGCACGAAGTCGCGATGGCCGGCGGCAAGCGAGGCGTGCACATCCCAGCAGTCGCTCTCGAAAGCGAGCTTACGGGCGTAGTAGGCGGCGGTTGCCTCGGGCGAGGCGGCAGGGGTTTCGGCGACGAAGCTCGGCATGGCTTTTCCTCTCGGTTGACGTTGCCGCCTGTTATCGCCGGTGTTATGGCTTGGCGAAATTGGCCATAATGACGGATAGTGTAAAGATCATGCCAAACGTACTGAGCGGTCCGCATGTGGTGGTGCTCGCCTATGACGGGCTCTGCACCTTCGAGTTCGGGATCGCCTACGAGGTCTTCGGGCTGCCACGCCCGGAGATGGGCGAGGGGTGGTATCGATATTCGGTATGCGGCGTGGAGCCGGGGCCGCTTCGGGCGGCCGGTGGGCTTACGGTTTCCGTGGATCACGGGCTGGATGTGCTCGGTGAGGCGGACTTGGTCGTCGTGCCCGGCTGGCGGGCAATCGATGCGCCTGTGCCGGATGCGCTTGTCGATGCGTTGCGTGCGGCGCATGAGCGGGGCGCGCGGATCATGTCGCTCTGCTCCGGCGTCGCCGTGCTCGCGGCCTCGGGACTTCTCGACGGGCGCAAAGCGACGACGCATTGGCGCTATGTTGCCGCGATCGCCGAGCGCTATCCCGATATCCGTTTCGATGCCGATGTTCTCTACATGGACGAAGGCAGTCTTCTGACCGCTGCCGGAAGTGCCGCCGGGATCGATCTCTGCCTGCATGTGGTGCGCGGCGATTTCGGCACGGAGGCGGCCAACAGTGTGGCGCGGCGTCTGGTGCTGCCGCCGCATCGCGAGGGCGGGCAGGCGCAGTTCATCCATGCGCCGGTGCCGCAGGCGCGCGAGGGCGTCCGGCTCGGGCCGCTGATCGAGTGGATGCGGCAACGGCTGAACGAGGAGCAGCCGATCAGCCTGCTCGCGGCGAAAGCCGGGATGAGCCAGCGCACCTTTCAGCGCCGGTTCGAGAGCACCACCGGCCAAAGCGTCGGCGAGTGGCTGCTGATGGAACGGCTGCGCCACGCGCGGCAGCTGCTGGAAAGGCCAGGCGGCATATCTCTCGACGATATCGCGGAAGCAAGCGGCTTCGGAACGCTGGCAACGATGCGGCATCACTTCCGCAAGCGGCTGGGAACGAGCCCGGGGGCGTATCGCCGAACGTTTGCGGGGTGAGTTAAGGGTGCGTGGGGGAGCGGTAAGGCTGGACGTCGATGTCCATTTCGCGCTTGCGTGCCTGCGCGATATCGAAGCTGTTCTGCATTCGCATCAGCGTATCCATGGACAGCCCGAATGCTTTCTCGAACCGCAGCGCCATTTCCGGAGATAGCGACGAGCGCTCGTTGAGCAGGGCGGAGAGAGCAGGGCGGGTGACGCCGAGGACGCGCGCGGCATCGGTTACCGAAAGCTCCAAGTCTTCCAGAACTTCGTGCTTCAAAAAGTCTCCCGGATGTGCGGGGGTCTTCACGCGAATACCAAGTGCGTCCGTCATGATGTCATCCCTAATGATAGTCTTCGTAGTTCAGATCGATAATCTCGATCTCTGCATTGTCGATGCGAAATGTAAGCCGCCAGTTCTTGGTGACAAACAGGCTCCAAGTGCCTTTCCGGTCGCCTGTGAGTTGGTGCGCTTTCCAGCTTGGAATAGCCCTTAGCTCGTCTTCCGTCTGCATATCCTGCAGATAAGAAATCATGCGGCGCAGCTTGGCCACGACAGCCGGCTGGAGGCCGGACGCGTCGTCATCGACGACGAACCGTCGAAGGCCTTTATGGAGAATATTCCGTATCCTCATCAGGACATATAATCACAAAGCCGCAAACTGTAAAGTGTCGCTTTACAGTTTGCGGCTTTGTATTCTGATGACTTGGCTTGCTTACTCCGCGGCCTGCCGCGCCATCGGGTTGTTCGGGTGCGTCGTCCAGTTGGCGTAGTTGGGGTCGACGGTCTTGCCGGTGCGTTCGTCGAGGCTGCCGGATGGAAGCTGCTCCATGGTGATGCAGTTTTCGACGGGACAGACGTTGACGCAGAGGTTGCAGCCGACGCATTCGTCTTCCATCACCTCGAAGTGCCTGACGCCATTGACGAATTGCGTGATCGCCTGGTGCGAGGTGTCCTCGCAGGCGATGTGGCAGCGGCCGCACTTGATGCAGGCGTCCTGGTCGATCCTGGCCTTGGCGATGTAGTTGAGGTTCAGATACTGCCAGTCGGAGACGTTGGGCACGGCGCGGCCGGTAATGTCGTCGAGGTTGCGGTGGCCCTTGGCGTCCATCCAGTCGGAGAGGCCTGAGATCATTTCCTGGACGATCTTGAAGCCGTAGGTCATCGCCGCCGTGCAGACCTGCACGTTGCCGGCGCCGAGCGCCAGGAACTCGGCGGCATCGCGCCAGGTGGTGACGCCGCCGATGCCCGAGATCGGAAGGCCCTGGGTTTCCGGATCGCGGGCGATCTCGGCCACCATGTTGAGCGCGATCGGCTTGACCGCCGGGCCGCAATAGCCGCCATGGCTGCCGCGTCCGTCGATCGAGGGTTCCGGCGAGAAGGTGTCGAGATTGACCGAGGTGATCGAATTGATCGTGTTGATCAGCGACACTGCGTCGGTGCCGCCGGCTTTCGCCGCGCGTGCAGGCTTCCTGATGTCGGTGATGTTGGGCGTCAGCTTGGTTATGACTGGCATGCGGGTGTACTGCTTGCACCAGCGCACCACCATCTCGATATATTCAGGCACCTGGCCGACGGCGGCACCCATGCCGCGCTCGGACATGCCGTGCGGACAGCCGAAGTTGAGCTCGATGCCGTCGGCGCCGGTTTCTTCCACCAGCGGCAGGATCGCCTTCCAGCTCTCTTCCTCGCAGGGGACCATGATCGAGGCGATCAGCGCCCGGTCCGGCCAGTTCATCTTCACCTGCTTCATCTCGCGCAGGTTGGTATAGAGGTCGCGGTCGGTGATGAGCTCGATGTTGTTCAGGCCGAGCAGGCGGCGGTCGGCGCCCCAGATCGCGCCGTAGCGCGGGCCGTTGACGTTGACGACCGGCGGGCCTTCCTCGCCGAGCGTCTTCCAGACCACGCCGCCCCAGCCCGCCTTGAAGGCGCGCTCGACGTTGTAGGCCTTGTCTGTCGGCGGCGCCGAGGCGAGCCAGAAGGGGTTCGGCGATTTGATGCCGACGAAATTGTTGCGGAGATCAGCCATGGTTCACTCTCCCCTTCAGGCGACGGCAACGGCCGGCTGTGCGCCAGCGGCCAGCATGCGGTGAATGGATTCGGCGGCGTCGCGGCCATTGGCGACGGCCGAGACGGTGAGGTCGTTGCCCCCGAAGACGCAGTCGCCGCCGGCCCAGACGCCGTCAAGCGAGGTGCGGCCTTCGGCATCGACGACGATGCGGCCGGATTCCAGACGCAGGCTTCCAAGGCTCGACGAGACGAGAGCCTGGCCGATCGCCTTGAAGATCTGGTCGGCGGCAATGACGCCGGTTTCGCCGGTGGTCGCCAGGCGCCCTTCCGAAAGCGTGGTGTATTCGACCTCAAGGGCCGCGACCTTGCCGTCCTGCGCAAGGATCGCCTTCGGCGCCAGCCAGTGGCGGATGATGACGCCCTTGGAGGTCGCCAGATCCTGCTCGAACTCCGAGGCGTTCATGTGCTCCTTGCCGCGGCGGTAGCAGATCGTCACTTCCTCGGCGCCCAAAAGCTTTGCCTGCACAGCCGCATCGATGGCGGTCATACCGCCGCCGAGCACGATGACACGGCGGCCGATGGCGATGTCGGCCTTGTTGTCGGTCTGGCGCAGCGCGGCGATGAAATCGACCGCGTCGTCGACGCCTGAGAGGTTTTCTCCCTCGACGCGCAGCGCGTTGACGCCCGATAGGCCGATGCCGAGGAAGACGGCGTCATATTGCGACTGCAGGTCGGCGAGTTGGAAGTCGCGGCCGAGCAATTGCCCGTGCCTGATCTCGATACCGCCGATCGACAGCACATAGTCGACTTCCTTCTGCGCGAAGCCATCGACGGATTTGTAGGTGGCGATGCCGTATTCGTTGAGGCCGCCGGATTTCGGCTTGGCGTCGTAGATCACGACCTCATGGCCCTTGACCGCGAGGCGGTGCGCGGCGGCAAGGCCGGCCGGGCCGGCGCCGACGACTGCGATCTTCTTACCTGATGAAGCAGCGCGGGTATAATACTGCTTGCCAGCCTGCATGGCCGCATCGGTGGCGTAGCGCTGCAGGCGGCCGATCTCGACGGGGCGTTCCTCGGCCGTGTTGCGCACACAGGCCTGCTCGCAGAGCTCTTCGGTGGGACAGACGCGGGCGCACATGCCGCCCAGAATGTTCTGGTCGAAGATGGTCTTGGCGGAGCCGAGGGGATTGCCAGTCGATATCTGCCGGATGAAGAGCGGGATATCGATGGCGGTGGGACAGGCCGTCATACAGGGCGCGTCATAACAGAAATAACAGCGGTCGGAGGCGACCAGAGCCTCGTGCTTGTCGAGGCGCGGGTGAAGATCGGAGAAATTCTTGTCATACTCGGCGGGCGAAAGCCGGCCAGCATGAATCCCAGTGTCCAGACGTTCCATTGAAGTTCCCTCATTATAGGTAAACGGCCAGTGGAACGAAGCGTAACTCAGGATAAAAAATTTATCAAACGGTAAAATTTTGACAGTTTTAAGCTTTTTCGAACATTTAAGTAGCTGTTTTTAAATGACTAATTCTGGCTTGTCCGAAATGGAATTGCGCTTCATCAAGCGACCTCAGTCGCGGGAAGACGCGTTCGTTAATTTTTTTGATTTTTTTGTCGGAACGGATGGAACCAAACCTCTGGCCAGCCGTTTTTGCGATATCTGAACGATGACCGCATTGACCCAATATGCGCGCCCCCAACCCGTCGTTCAGACTACTCACGGTCCCCTCCCGATGAGTGAAGATCAGCCGGTGCGCCGCCCTCGCACTGGCTGTTCTTCGTTTGGGGTCTGCTTTCCAGATTGATGACGAAGTCGCGCGGAGCCGCAAGCGTTAGCGCGTAACGGCCATCTGGGGCGCGCGCTTCAGGATTTCGAATTCGGCGTCTGGGATGGTCAGCCGGTACTCGATCCGCCCAGGCAGGAGGTTGAGTTCGGCCTTGCCGTTGACGGAGGAGGGGACGACGCGTTCGAGCACGGTCTTGCCGAAGCTGTTGTCACTGAATTCGTGGACTTCGCTCTTGTCGTTGAGGATCTCGACCCAGGAAATCTGGATGGCACGGCGGCCCGATAGCGCGGCTTCCTGACAGTCGAGGGCGATCGAGGGCGTGCCCTGGGCGATCGTTCCGTGCGAGGCGGAATTGACGATGAGTTCGTGCAAGGCAAGGCCGAGATGCACGGCGGCATTCGGCGTCAGGTGCACATTGGTGCCGAAGATCGGAACGGGTCCGGCCATTTCCGGCCAGTAGGGGGCGAACTGCTTCTGCGCGAGCTCGAAAAGGAAGGCGCCGCGCCAGCTGGAATCCGTCACCAGATCCTGGGAATTGGAGAGCGACTGCAAGCGGCCGCGGAATTTTACCAGGAAGCCATCCAGCGAGAGCGTATTGCGTGCCGTTTGCGTCGCGATGCCCTGGATGATGGCCAGAAGGTTCTTGGAGCGGTGCGAGAGCTCGCGGAGAAGGGATTTCAGCACCTTCTCGCGATGCCTGACCTCGGTGACTTCGGTGATGATCGACAGCACGCCGGTGACGCGTTCGATGCCGACGCGCTGGATCTTCAGCTCGTAGGTCCGCATCTCGCCTTCGATCGAAATGTCGACTTCCGTGCTGGCCGGCGCTCCGGTTTCCAGGACCCTGGCTTTCAGGGCTTCGAGATTGGCGCCATGCGCCTCGCCGAAGAGGTCGGCATCGCTGCCGCCGGGGACGGCGATTTCCTCGAAATGGGGAGGCAGGTTTTCGGCGTAGACGATGGAAAGATCGGGATCCTGGAACACGACTGAAATGCCGGCACTGACGAGCGCGCGTTCCATCAACACGGCTTTGCCTTCAGCAGCGAAAGGCAAACCGAGCAATGGTTCCGTCCTATCCACCAAGCTGCCTTTCCCTATCATCGTCCGTCTTGCTCTCAAAAAGGGTTCCCTGTGCGGGAAGCTTCGTTTGTAGAGCAAAGCTTTGCAGAAACCGTTAAGGCTGCAAAAGCGCCCCAGATTGACTGGAACGCTTTCTTTTCGGCTTTGGTTCCTCGTGTCAGGAAACTTCCCTTCAGGCGGCCGCCTTGGTGGATTCGTTGAAGAAAAGCGCCTGGCTGATCAGGGCTTTCACCATGTCGGGGTTGAAAGGCTTGGTGACCAGGAAGGTCGGCTCCGGCCGCTCGCCCGTCAAAAGACGCTCGGGGAAAGCGGTGATGAAGATGACGGGAACGCTCGCGGTTTTCAGGATGTCGTTAACCGCATCGATGCCCGAGCTGCCGTCGGCCAGCTGGATATCGGCTAGCACCATGCTCGGCTTGGTCTTGTTGTAGAGGGCAACGGCTTCTGCATGCGTGCGGGCGATGCCGGTGACGCGGTGGCCGAGGCTTTCCACCATCTGCTCGATATCCATCGCGATCAGCGGTTCGTCTTCGATGATCATGATGTCGGTAGCGACCTGGCGCGAGATCTCGCGGGACGCGCTGTCGAGAAGGCTGACGATCTCGCCTTCGGAGACGGCGAGAATGGTGGCGATTTCCGGGACACGGAAATTCTCGACCGAAGCAAGAATGAAGGCCTGACGTGCCTTCGGGGAAACCTTGGAAAGGTTCAGCGTCGCACGCTGCTCCCAGGCATAGGGAGAGCTTGGCTCGGGAATCTGCACCGACGCGGAACTAAACAGGGACGTGAACAGTTTGTAGAGTGCGACACGGTCATCGGCCGTATCCGGGAAAATCGTGAGGTCGGCAATGATGGCCTCAAGTACCGCCGCGACGTAGGCGTCGCCAGACGTCTGGGTGCCGGTAAGCGCGCGTGAATAGCGACGCAGGTATGGAAGATGCGGCGCAATTCGTGTGGAAAGTGTCATTGAAAGCTCCCGTTATAGCCGGTTACCGGCTCTAATGACTGGCAAACGCACGATAGCCCAAAAAAGTTCCGCTCGTTGAGGAACTTTTTTTTCATCCGCGCATTCTCTTGGCTACCATAGAGGGATCGCCGCGCTCGTCGCCCAGGAACGATGCGGACGCACAGGACGATGTGCAGCCGCTGGCGCGGGCTTAAGGACAACAGGCAAGAAGTGAAGTTTATGACCACAGGAAACAGTGAAAAAGATCAGCAAGGACTGGAGATGCGCGCCAGCGACATACTGGATCCGAACAGCCAGATCGGGGTGAAGCTCCGGTCGCTGTATGCGGCTGTCCAGGAGGAGGCGATCCCCGATCGTTTTCTTGACCTGCTGGAAAAACTCGACCAGGCCGAGCTCGTCGCTTCGGCCAAAGCGGCGAAGTAAGGTGGCGCATGGATAAGCAGCAACCTAGCTTCAAGCGCGAGCTTTTGTCGGCACTGCCAAGCCTGCGCGCATTCGCCATTTCGCTGATCGGCCGTCACGACCGCGCAGACGACCTCGTGCAGGACACCATCATGAAGGCCTGGGCAAAACAGGATCACTTCGAGATGGGCACCAATATGAAGGCCTGGCTCTTCACCATCCTGCGCAACGAGCTCTATAGCCAGATGCGCAAGGCCGGTCGCGAGATTCAGGACAGCGATGGCCTGTTCACGGAATCGATGGCGACGCATCCATCGCAGTATGGCGCGCTTGATCTCCAGGATTTCAAGAAAGCGCTCGAGCAGCTGCCGCCGGATCAGCGCGAAGCGATCATTCTGGTCGGTGCTTCGGGCTTCTCCTACGAGGAGGCCGCGGAGATTTGCGAGTGCGCAGTCGGCACCATCAAGAGCCGCGTGAACCGTGCCCGCCAACGCCTGCAGGAGCTTCTGCAGATCAGCGGCGAGGCTGACTTCGGGCCTGATGCGACATCATCGCCATTGACCTCGAAGGCTTTCGCCTTCTGAGGACCGTCATAAAAAGACGGGAGGAAAAAGCCGGCGGCCCTAGGGCCGCCGGCTTTTGTTTGTCGAGGCGAGAACGATTTTCGTCAGTCGTCGCTGCGCGAGCCCATGAAATTGGCGGCAACGACGGCGGCGAGGATGCCGGCGGTAAGGAGTGGCTGCGAGCGCACGAGGCCGATGCCGACGGCTGCGAGCGATTCCAGCGCCTGCTTGCGCTCCTTGGCGCGTCGCGCTTCCTGGGCGTTGATGATCATCATCACAACCAGCACGATGATAGCCACAAGCAAGGCGCCTGCGGCGAGGAAGAGGGCCGCGCCGATCGGGCCGTAGATGCCGGCCAGCCAGATGGCGCCGGCGACGATTGCCAGCGCATAGGCGGTCAAAAGCAGGATGGCGGCAATACCAACGAAAATACCGTTGCGCTTGGTGCGCGCAACGGTCTTGTGAACACTCGTGCCTACGAGCAGGCTAATGAGCGGAAAGAGCATCAATCCCCCTTAACGCCGAGCGAGGAGGGCGAGCACCAGACCAAAGGCCGCTGCCGCGCCGACCGTCGCGATCGGATGTTTGCGCACGGTGTTGCGCACTTCCTTTGTGCCGCGAAGATAGCCGTTCTGCAACTCGGTCAGAAGGTCCTCGCTGCGGGCTATAAGATCGTCGTAGCCGGCCAGTGCCTGAGCGCGGACCTTGTCGCCCTGCTTGCGCGACTGTTTTCCGGCGATCTTGGTGAGTGCCGCGATCTCTTCGCGCAGCGTCTCGATCTGATCCTCTACAGTGGATTCGATATCGGCGAGCGCGCCGTTGCGACGGTTGCTGCGAAGGGGATGGAGGAGCGAAGAAGCCACGTGTTTTTCTCCTTTATAGGGCGCACCATGGCGCCGCCTGTTAAACACAGGGTCGCCGGCGAATGTGCATGCAAACTCGTTGCCCGGCAATGACCCACATCAATCGGGAGCTTAACGCCACCGGCGCGTGAAAAGTTCCGTCGGCGGCGGCAATTGCCGGATTGTTTCAGGCGCTTACGGCGGAGTGGGCAAGCACGAAGGGGGTGTTATCAAGCGGCGTCTGGTTGATCCGCAGGCGGCAGCCGAAGACCGAGTGCATCATGTCGTCGGTCAGGACGTCGTGGACGCTTCCCGATGCCGCGAGGCTTCCCTGCTTCATCAGGATGACCTGGTCGGCAAAGAGCGCGGTCAGGTTGAGATCATGCATGACCGCGATGACGCCGCCGCCGGCCTGGCAGAACTTGCGCGCCAGCATCATGATGGTCAGCTGGTGGCTGATGTCGAGGCTGGAGACCGGTTCATCGAGCAGCAGCCAGCATGGCGTGCCATCGACCACGGGATCGGCGATCTGGCAGAGCACGCGGGCGAGCTGCACGCGCTGCTGCTCGCCGCCGGAGAGTTCCTGGTAGAAGCGCCCCTCGAAGCCGCCGAGATCGACCGAGGCCAGCGCCTTGGCTGTGGTCTGCTCGGCCTTGTCAGGGTTCCTGTTGAGGCCGGAGGTCAAGCCCATGCGGACGATTTCGCGGACGGTGAAGGGGAAGGAGATGTTGCTTGCCTGGGGCAGCACGCCGCGCATGCCGGCAAGTTGCCATGGTTGCAGGGCGCGGACTTCGTGGCCGTTGAAGCCGACCGAGCCTTCGTAGGATAGCTCGCCCGATACCGCCTTCATCGTCGTCGTCTTGCCGGAGCCGTTGGGACCGGCGATCGCGGTCAGCTGGCCGGGTCTGGCGGTGAAGGCGACGTCGCTTACGATCGTCTTGCCGGACAGGCGGACGGAGAGGCCGGATACTTCGATCATCAAAGTTTACTCATAGGGTCAGGCGCGAGCGCTGCCGCAGCAAAATCCAGAGGAAGAACGGCCCGCCGACGGCTGCGGTGATGATGCCGATCGGCAGCTCGGCGGGCGCCACGACGGTGCGCGCGAGAACGTCGGCGAAGATCAGCAGCGAACCGCCGAGAAGGGCGGAGGCCGGCAGCAGGAAGCGGTGGTCAGGGCCGATCACCATGCGCAGCAGGTGCGGCACGACGATGCCGATGAAGCCGATGCCGCCGCTGACGGCGACGGAGGCGCCGGTCGCGGCCGCGACGCTGACGATGGCGATGTTCTTCAGTCGCTGCACCGATACGCCCATGTGGAAGGCGGCGGCTTCGCCGAGCGTGATGGCGTTCAGCCCGCGCGCCATGAACGGGATCGCGGCGAAGGAGAGGAGAATGATCGGGCCGGCCGCGGAAATCTTTGTCCAGGTGGAGCCCGCCAGCGAGCCCATGCCCCAGAAGGTGAGATCGCGAAGCTGCTGGTCGTTGGCCATGTAGACGAGCAGGCCGGTCAGCGCACCCGCCAGCGAGCCGAGCGCGATCCCGGCGAGCAGCATGGTGGCGACCGAGGTGCGGCCATGTCCCGTGGCGATCCGGTAGAGCAGCCAGGTGCTTGCAAGGCCGCCGCCGAAGGCCGCAAGAGGCAGCGCGTAGATGCCGAGCAGCACATAGAGCGGTGCCGCGAAGGAGCCGGCCAGCACGATCATCACCACGGCGCCGAGGCCGGCGCCTGAGGACACGCCGACAAGGCCAGGGTCGGCCAGCGGATTGCGGAACAGTCCCTGCATGATCGCGCCGGAGACCGCGAGCGATCCGCCGACGAGAAAGCCGAGGATGGCGCGAGGCATGCGGATGTCGAAGATGATGATGCGGTCACGCGTGTTGAGCGCATCCTGCGAGCCCGCGAGATTGGCGATGACGTCGAGGAAGGAGGCGTCGGAGGCGCCCGTCGTGACGGAGAACAGCAACGCCAGGACGGAGCAGACGACAAGCAACGCGATCACCAGCAAGGCCAACGCCGAGCGATCACCGATGCGGTGACGCGCGCGCAGGTTTGCCGCCGAAAACATTGTGCGTTTCCCGTCCATGGCGTCGTGCAGAGCCATGTCAGCCCCCGTAGATTGCCGCGTTGAGTTCGCGGACGGCGCTCGCCGTACGCGGGCCGAAACCGAGCAGATGCAGGCCGTCCATGCGGATGACGGCCTTGTTCTGCACGGCCGGCGTCAGCGCCAGGGCAGGCTGCTTCAAAAGGTCGTCGTTCGAGGTGGTGGCGCCGGCGCGGCTCATCATCAGGATCACGTCGGGCTTGGCCTCGATGATCGCTTCGTCGGTCAGCGGCTTGTAGCCCGGGAAATTGCCGACAGCATTGTCGGCGCCCGAGAGCGCTATGATGCCATCGGCGGCCGTTCCGGTGCCCGATGCCATGACCTTGCCGCCCTGCAGGCTGAGGATGAAGAGCACACGTTTGCGCTCGCCTTCCGGCCGCTTCTTGGCGTCGGCAATGGCAGCGTCGAGGTCGGCGCCGACCTTGGCTTCCAGTTCCTTGGTCTTGTCGGGAACGCCGAGCAGCGTGCCAACCTTGTCGATCTTGGCGATAATGCCGTCACGCGTATAGGCGTTCGGCACGACTTCGAAGGGCACGCTGGCGCCCTTGAGGACGGTGAGCGCCTCAGGCGGACCGGACCCTTCGACGGCGATGATCGCCGTCGGGTTCATGGCCAGGATGCCTTCCGGCGACAGCGCGCGCATGTAGCCGACGTCGGGCAGCTTCATCGCGGCCTCGGGGTACATGCTGGTGGTGTCGCGGGCGATCAGGCGGCCTTCCTCGCCGAGCGCGTAGATGATCTCGGTGACGTCGCCGCCGACGGAGACGAGCCGGCTGGTGTTGATATCCTCTGCCTTGGCGGAGGATGCGAGGGGCAGTGCGAGAACCGCCAGGGAGAATGCGGCAGTGCGCAGGCGTGTGCGATAAGAAGTCTTACTCATCGTCATAACCCCTTACGCTGCAACGCTGGTCGCGGCTTTCGGCAGGCTCTCGATGATCTCGCGCCATTCCGCGCGCTCGTCGGAGCCTTCCTTGCGCTTGCCGAAGAACTGGATGATCATCTCGCCGTTGGCGTCGTAGGCCTCGAGCGAGGTGACGTGGCCGTCCTTGGTCGGCTTGCGCACGGCCCATGCCTCGGCGATGTGATCCTGGCGCAGATGCAGGTGGAAGGTCGGGTCCAGGACGTTGATCCACGGGCCCATGGATTCGACCTTGTGGATCGGGCCCGAGTGGATCTGCACGATGCCGTCATTGGCGACGAAGCACATGATCGGCAGGCCGGCCTTGACGGCGGCATGCATCATCTCGGTGGTGGCGCCGGTGTCGAGCAGCCAGGCGTAATCGTCGCCCACGGTGCGCACGGCGGCCTGGCGGCCGATCTTCAGCTTGCGCAGCATGCCGAAGAATTCGTGCGTGTCGGTCATCTTGCTCCAGTGTTCGCGAAGTTCCTCACGGCTGACGTCGCCGCTCTCGTCCGCGGGGCTAGTCGCGGTGTCGGCGACGAATTCCTGCGACTGGTCCTCAAGCGTGAAGTCGCGCACCAGGGCGCGATAGGCTTCGACGTTCGATTCCGGGCGCAGGTGCACCTTGTGAACGGCAACGCCGGCCTTGTCGAAATACTGGAGGCTAAGGCGTTCCTGCTCGCCATCCTTCTTTGTGACGGCGAAGGCGTGGGCCCAGCGGCTCGGGAAGATGCGCAGGTCGATGTTCTCGCCGAGCACGATCGATGCCTGCGGGCCGAACTTGATGTTTTCGTAGGTGCCGATCTTTTCATGAACGGCGCTCTCGTTGCGCGACAGGGCCATGACTTCGCCAAGTTCGGCGATGCGGCCGAGGAACTTCTCGACGCTGGCATCGATTCGAGTGGTGCTGATGCCGACTTCGGCGGCGACGAGTGCTGCTTCGGAAACCTTCAGCTGAGCAGCGATATCGCGCTCGCGCATTTTCGGATTCTCGACGCGGAAAGCGCGGATGTCGGCCGGCGCGATCTTGGTGGTATCAGTCATTACAATGCCCCTACTTATTGAGAATGAGTTTGCCCTGGCGGGTAATCTTCATGCGATAGATCACACCATCGTGATGGATCATGATCTCGCTGGCCCCGCGAAAAATATCGGTGCTTTCCATGATGCGTACTTCCGCCGTGGGAGCACGCTGAAGCGCCACATGCTTTGATGCGTCTGGTTTATCAACCATCATTTCAGTCGGTTAGTTCCGCTCGAACTGCACGCCGGGCGTGCGGTTTTGCTCATAATTATGTTGACTCTCATAGTCATCATTTTTTAAAGACGCAATAGCGGACTTAAAAACTCATATTTGAGCAAATGCTGGAGAATGTGGAATGGCGATGAGCGGTGCAACAAGGCTCGTGGCGGGCTTGCTTTTGGCGGTATCGGCGGTGTCGCAGGCCTATGCACAGGAGGCCGCGCAGAAGGCTGGTCTCGAGGTCGAGCTTAACGCCCTGGCGCCCTCGCAGAAGGGCTGCATGATGACCTTCGTGGCACTGAATAACCTTGCCGCGCCGATCAACAAGATCTCCTTCGAGCTTGCCTTCTTCAACGACAAGAATGCCGTCGACCGCGTCACCGTTCTCGACTTCCGCGACCTGCCGCAGGGCAAGAAGCGCGTGCGGCAGTTCGATATGCCGAACGTGAAGTGCGAGACCGTGACCCGCATCCTGATCAACGACACGCCTGTCTGCGACGGCTTGGCTGCAGGTGAGTGCATGAAGGGTCTGGTGACCCGTTCGCAGGTTTCAGTTCCTTTCGAGGGTTGAGTGGCTCGCCGGACATGACGTCCGGCGGGTTTCAGGTTCAACTGACCGAGGCATACGCATATGGCAGTTTCAGCAAAGTCCAGATTGAGACATGTTCTCATTGAGGAGCCGGTCGCTGATGCCGGGACGAACGACAACAATCCCGGAATGCACCCGGGACATGAAATGTCGGACCTGCGCAATTGTCCTCGCCAGCCGGCGGCCGAAGCCGTCATCCATTATGCGCGGTTCGCGCATATCGAATCCTTCCCGCAGGACCCCAGAAGCGCCAGCAGCGGCCACGCCGCCGCGCCGAGCATGGATGCGTCGGTCGAGAAGGAAGCCGCGACAAAGGGCAAGCGCAAGTGGGTGGTCACCGCCGCCTGCGTCAGCTCGCTGATCTTCCACGTGGCGCTTGTCGCCGCCTTGCTGATCGGCATTGTCGTGACGCCCGAGGAGCCGGTTGAAGAGGCCGGCGAGGCGGTAAGCGTGATCATCCTTGGCGATTCCGAGGCGGACCAGCAATCCGCCGGCGAGGATGTCGAGGATCCGCAGCCGGATGAAGTGGTCGCCGAAAGCGTTCAACCTGAAACCGTGCAGCCGACGGAAGTTACGCCTGAGCAGGCGCAGCCGACCGAGCCGCAGGCTGTCGCGCCCACGCAGCAGGTTACGCGTGTTTCTCCCGAGAATGCAACGGCGCAGGAGCCCGAGGTTCTGACCTCAATGTCGCCGGCGGAAACATCGGTCGTGCAGCCGATGGCGACGCAGGTGCCGGAAGAAGTTCCGCCGGAAACGCCGCCGGTCGCGCAGGCAACGCCGGAAGAGGTGACGCCGGTGCAGCCGACCGAGACGGCCGAGGTTGCCCCGGAGCCTGACGTGACGCCAACTCCGACGCCGAAGCCGAAGGCCGAGACGCCGGTCAAGAAGCCGAAGCCCGTCGAGAAGAAGCAGCCGCCGAAAAAGACGACGCAGGCGGCCGGTTCGCAGGGCGAGAACAAGCAGGATTCGAGACGAGGCTCCGTCGATGGTGACGAGGCTGCCCAATCCGACCGCAATTCGCGCAGCTCGGGCAGCACGGGTGGTGCAGGCAGTGCCGCCGTCGCCAACTATCCCGGCAAGGTGCAGTCGCGTATTCGGCGCTCCGTCAGGGTTCCCTCCGAATACAAGCGCATGAGCGCGTCGATGAGCGTCCGCGTTCGTCTGACGATCGGTTCGTCCGGTGCGCTTAGCGGTCTCGCTGTGGCACGCAGCTCGGGTATCGGAGAGCTTGACCAGGCCGTCGTCGATGGTGTTCGCCGCGCCGCGCCGTTCCCGCCGCTTCCCGCGGAATGGGGCAAGCCGAGCTGGACATTTACGCAGGAAGTCCAGGTTACCGGCCGGTGAGTAGCACCGGCCGGAAAATATGATAAAAAAAATCAACTTTATACTTTACTATAAAAATCAAGTTTACTAAGGTCCGTTCATACACACGGGAATCGTGTGCCGATCAATGAGCGAACGGGTGGTAAATGGCGCGTAAGGGGAAGAAGGGGACGAACCGGGAGATCCGCGTTAACGTGGATGCAAGCACGGTTCAGGAGGATTCCGGGCGGTCCAAGCTCGATGGTCGCAGCTTCCTCTATGTCGGCGGGCGTGACTGCCAGGTGGCGCATCTGAGGCAGATCGCCAGCAATTTCGGCGCCGAGCTGATCCACCACGATGGCGGCCTGCGCGAGGCGGTTTCGCGCATCGATACCGTGCTTCCGTCGGTCGACTGCGTATTCTGCCCCATCGACTGTATTAGCCACGATGCTTGTTTGCGCGTTAAGACCGGCTGCAAGAAGTTCGGCAAGACCTTCATTCCGCTGCGCAACGGCAGCAAGTCCAGCCTCGAGCGCGCGCTCACCACGATGAATGAACGAGACGCTTCCAGATGAATGACGAACGCCCCGAGGGCTTCATGATGATCGGCCTGCACAAGCTCGCCGCACAGAATGGCGATGGACTGGTGCCCGAACTCTACGATCTGATGATGCGCAATGCCGAACGGCGCGCGCACTACCCCAACGTAACCGAGTTTCCCGCATGGGAAGCGCGGCTGTCTGGCCAGCCGTCCGAAAAGCCGCTTGGCCCGGATGCAGCCAACGGCAATAATGTCGTCGCCTTCGCTGCGACGAGGGCCGAGCGTAAACGAAAGGCGTGAGGCCAATGACCTTTATTGCGATGAACCGCTTTCAGGTGGCGACGGGTTCGGAAGCGGACTTCGAGGACGTGTGGCGCAATCGCGATTCCGGTCTCTCGAAGGTCTCCGGGTTCGTCGAGTTCCGGCTGCTGCGCGGCAGGGAGAATGTCGAGGGCGGCTACACGCTGTTTGCCTCGCACACGATCTGGAAGAGCGAGGCCGATTTCCTGAACTGGACGAAGTCGGAGGAATTCCGCGCGGCCCACCGCAATGCGGGGGATCGCAAGGCCATGTACAAGGGGCCGCCGGTCTTCGAAGGTTTCAACGTCGTGGACGGTATCTGAGAATGGCGGAAAACCCCGATCGCATTGAGGTTCTGCCGGTGCTTCCGTCTCTCCATATCGATGAGACGCTTGTCTTCTATCGCGACGAACTCGGTTTCAGCCAGATCGTTTATCAGGCGCCGGATTACCTGATCGTGCGCCGGGACGATATGGAACTGCATTTCTGGCTGGCCGATGATCGCTCGCTCTGCGAGCGCACGTCAGTCTATCTGCGTGGTGGCGGTATTGGCGCGCTGCATGCGGAATATGCGGCCAGGGGCGTGAAGAGCCTCACCAAGCTCGAGGTGCGGCCGTGGAACATGGAAGAGTTCTACATCCATGATCCGCACGGCAATCTGCTCCGCTTCGGCCGGATACCGCTTAACCAGTCCTAACGCCGCCGCGGAAGACGGCGCCGAGTGCCACCGCGAGCCAGCCGAACATCATCGCGAAACCGCCTGTCGGCGCCGCCATCGGGAAGAGGCCCGATCCGGCGAAGCGCAGCATCACGAGGTCACCGGCGAACAGGATCGTGCCGACGCCGATCAGTACGCCCGCGATAGTCGCTGTCTTCAGCTTCTCGGCGCCGATCGCCAGCGCCAGCAGGGCAGGGGCATGAGCCAGGCACATCGCGGCTGCCGAGGCCAGAAGATGCGGATCGCCACCGGCGTGCGCGGCCGCGGCCGAGAGGGCGACGCCGGCGAAGCCGAAAATGCCTGACAGCACATAGAAGGCCGGCACGAAGCGCGAGTTCGGGATCATCCGGCTATTCCTTGTTCTGCATGTGAAAGGCGAGGCGCTCGATCGGTTCCCATATCAGCGCGCGCAGCTTGGGATGGGGCACCGTTTCTTCCAGCGCCTGGCGGAAGCAGAGCAGCCATTCGTCACGCTCGGCCGGGCCGATCTCGGCGACGAAGTGCCGGCTCCTCAGTCTGGGGTGACCGTGCTTGTCTGTGTAGAGCGGCGGGCCGCCGAGATAGCCTGTCATGTAGTCGTAGAACTTCGCTTCACTGCCTTCGAGCGTCGGCGGATGCACGGCGCGGACATGGCGCGCTTCCGGCAGCGTATCCATCAGCTCGTAGAAGCGGCGGGACAGCGCCCGGATGGTCGGCTCCCCGCCAACGGCCTGATACAGCGTGATGACTTCTTCGCTCACAATTCAATCCTCGATCGTCGGCTCGTATTGCATCGCCGGAGCCGGGATCGCAACCGTTACCGCGGGGATGCGGCAATTCGCTTGTGGCGACAGGCACTGTCGCCAGATTGGCTTGACAAAACCGTCTGGACGGTATCTTTATGGCCCATGTCTATAGCTCACCATCGTCGCAAACAGCCCGCCCTTGTTCGCCAGCAGTTGCTGGATGTCGCCGCGCGGCTGGCGATGGAGCAGGGGATGGGATCGGTCACGCTCGACGCCGTCTCCGGCGCCTCGGGGATCAGCAAGGGCGGCTTGCTGCATCATTTCCCAACCAAGAACGCGCTGATCGATGCGCTGTTCGAGAGCCTCCTCGATCGCTTCGACGCGGATATGGAAGAGCGGATGCGGGAGGATCCGGTGTCCTACGGACGTTTCAGCCGTGCCTATCTCAGGGCGGTCTCGGACCTTAGGGATAGTCCCGACGAGGCCGCGCATTGGGCGCAGGTGACGATCGCGCTGCTGGCCGAGCCTCGGCTTCGGGATCGCTGGCGTCAGTGGGTGCAGGCGCGCGCCGAGGAATATGTCGGCACGGATTCATCCGTCGATCTGCAGATCGTGCGCTTCGCCGCCGATGGCCTTTGGCTCGCCGACATGCTCGCCAGCCATGAGATCGGCGCGGAGGATCGCGCGGCACTCATCGCGCGGCTGATCGATATGACCAACAGAGAACGTTGAGGATCTGACCATGGCGCCCGTTGCGGTCTATGCGCTGCTTTTCGTCGCGATCGTGCTCGAGGTGATCGGCACGACGGCGCTGCAACTGTCGCAGCAGTTCACCCGTCTCGGCCCGACGCTGGTACTGGTCGTCTGCTATGCGGCGGCGTTTTATTGCCTGTCGATCACGCTGCGGGTGATACCTGTCGGTATCGCCTATGCGATTTGGAGTGCGCTCGGGATCGTGCTGATCTCGATGGTCGGGCTCATTTATTTCAAGCAGCGGCTCGATCTGCCGGCCATCCTCGGGCTCGCGCTGATCATCGCGGGCGTGCTCGTCGTCAACCTGTTCTCGAAATCGGTGTCGCACTGAGCCACTAGAGTGTGGCTGGTGCGTTCATGCCAGCGCAATCAGCGTCCGGCTCGTCGTCCGCGAAAGGCGCGGGCGGTTCGGCGTTCAGTCTGCGCATGCCTGCCGGATCGCTTTCACGGGCTTGCATGCATTCCCCTCGGTCCGCGCGTGGCTGAATACCGGCGCGCGGTAGGCACTTCAGTTGTTGTTGGCGGCCATCAGCCTGCGCTCGGCCTTGGTCGCGAGGTACATGACATAATTTTCGGCGGCATCCGCCAAATGCAGCGCGATTTCCTCTTCGCGCCATCCCGCCGCGACAGCGCGGCGGACAACATCGGTAATGGCCGTGGAGCAGACGTTTTCGCATTCCCGCGTACGAGCTCTGTCGTCGGCATTATATCTGGGTGAACGAATGTTTGTCATGGCATCAGAGTGCCATAATCCCCAACATTATCAAGTGAATGCCGCTGGATTGGTTATCCGGTAAGGTTAAGCGCGGAGCTGCCTGGAAGCCGCGATCGCCGGGGTTGGATCAAAAGGAAATGCGGCGATCGCGCATGCACTGTTTTCGTACTTCCAGCCGCTTCAATCTGGCACATCTACATTAATAATCGCTCAATGACGCGAGCCGTTTATTTCGCTTCCATAATGCAACTCACGATTTTGTGATCGCGCCAGGCCGACCTCCCGCCATGGCCAAGACGGTGGATTGCATATCCGCGACAACCAAGTGTGCGATGCGAGCGCGATCCCGCAAAAATCGCAGCGTCGCGTCGTCGTCTCTTTAGCTCGCCTTTGGCGGGGCC
>UCEU01000024.1 GCA_900471485.1 Hyphomicrobiales bacterium | reverse complement strand
TTAAACCGGACAGCAGTGGCACAAGGCCGAGAATGACGTCGCGGATGTGGGAAATGTCGTGGTTTCAGATGGTTAGGGGCGGGTGCTCCGTACTCGACCGTCGTCCTCGGGCTTGTCCCGAGGACCTAAGCACGCCGCCACGACTTCAACGCCAATGGACCCAAGCGCTGACGGCCGATACGTGCGCCAAATGCTGGCTCATTGGCGCTCCGGCAGCACCGTTGCATTCCTGGAGACGTGCTTAGATTCTCGGCACAAGGCCGAGAATGACGCCGCGATTGGGGAAAATGTAGCGGTGTCAGATGGTTGGCGACGATGGCTCCGCACTCTGCCGTCGTCCTCGGGCTTGTCCCGAGGACCTAACCACGCCACCGCGCCTTCAACGCCAATGGACCCAAGCGCTGACGGCCGATACGTGCACCAAATGCTGGCTCGTCGGCGTTCCGGCAGCATCGTTGCATTCGGCGAGACGTGATTAGATTCTCGGCACAAGGCCGAGAATGACGTCGCGAGTGGGGGACGTGTCGTAATTTCAGTCGGTTAGCCTCAACGGCATCACACGTCGAAGCTGTCGTCGTTGCCGAAATCCTGTTGGTCGTCGCCGTCGTCGTAGTCCGCCTGCTGCAGGCCGTCGTCGTCGGTGGTGGTGTCGTCGTTCTTGTTGTCGTCGGCCACGGTCTGGGTCTTGTCCTTGTCGTCACCGAAATAGTTGTTGATGACGGTTTCCTCGACGGGGCTATTGCCGAGCGGGTTGGTGCCTGACGCTAGCGAGCCGAGGCCGAGGGAGGACATGTGGTTGCCGCTGAAGATGCCGCTCAGCGAATTGGCGAGCAGCATGCCGCCGGCGACGCCGGCCGCGGTGCCGAGCGCGCCCTGCAGGAAGCTGCCGCCGGCAGAGGGAGCCGCGGCCCTTGCGCCCCAGGGGCCGGAGGGCTGCTGCATCGGGCGCGGGCCGCTGTCGAAGCCGCGGTCCTCACGGATCTGCTGGCGCGGCGCGTTCGCGTCCGTGCTGCCCCAGGGGCCGGATTGCGGCTGTGGGGCGGGCTGCGGCGGCTGGGCGCTGCCGAAGATCGAGCTCAGGAAGCCGCCGCCCTGTTCGGCCTGGCGGTGTTCGGTTTCGCCGCTTTCCAGCTGCTTTATGCGGGCTTCGAGATCCTTGATGTGGCTGGCCGCCGCCTCGAGCCCCTTTTCCTGGACGATGACGGCCTGCGCCAGATAATAGGCGGCGTAGGGCTGGTCGCGCGTGCCCTGGTCGATCAGGGCTTCGGCGTCACGGTCGCGCGGGGTGGAGGCCGCGGTGCGCACGCGGTCGAAGAGGGAGGTGAGCAGCTGGCGTTCTTCGGGTGACATCGTGGTCTCCTTGACGGCGTTCGGATAAAAGCCTTGAGGATGACGTAGGAACCGATCCTGGCTTTTCAAAGCCTTCGCGCGTTACATTTCGGTAAGCCGGGTTTCCACACATTCGGCCCCTAACCATATCTTCACCCGTTCCGTGGCTTGTCTTTTTCCCGCATTGTTTTACGCATTGAGTCGCACTATGTGCGAGGAACCCGAATTTACGTGAGAGAGGTTCGAATGAACGACGAAGACCAGGACGACAAGACGAAGGAACTGCCGCTCGGCAAGGAAACGGAGGCGAACCTTTTCAAGTCGCGTTCGATCTTCATCTATGGACCGATCAATCAGGAACTGGCGCAGAAGGTCTGCTCGCAGCTCGTGGCGCTTGCCGCGGCCAGCGACGACGACATCCGCATCTACGTCAATTCGCCCGGCGGCCACGTCGAATCCGGCGATTCGATCCACGACATGATCAAGTTCATCAAGCCGAAGGTCTGGATGATCGGAACCGGCTGGGTCGCTTCGGCCGGCGCGCTGATCTATGTCGCCGCTCCCAAGGAGCAGCGCCTTTGCCTGCCGAACACGCGCTTCCTGCTGCACCAACCGTCCGGCGGCACGCGCGGCATGGCGTCCGACATCGAAATCCAGGCACGCGAGATCATCAAGATGAACGAGCGCCTGAACAAGATCATGTCGGCGGCCACCGGCCAGCCCTACGAGAAGATCGCAGCCGACACCGACCGCGACTACTGGCTGTCGGCCGAAGAAGCCAAGGCCTACGGCCTGGTATCGCGCATCGTGACGTCGCAGAGCGACATCTGATCGGATTGAGATGAGGGCGCCCTCGGCTGCCGGATGGTGGGCGAGGGCGCTTTTTTGTTTTTGATGGGGGATCAAGGACCGCGGGGACACGGGTGGATTGAGCGGCTAGTCGGTCAGCCGCAGTTCATCCGCTTTCATCTGAAATGACCCCAGTGTCGACAAGAAACTCATTCCGAGCAGGCTCTGCTGTAGTTCACCTGGCGGCGATACGAGCGCTGACACCGTGCGGCGGGATATGGGGCCGATCGACACGGCCGATAGCGTGGCGGGCGCATTCACGCTGGTGCCGCTCGCGGTCCAGACCGGCACGGTGTATTCAAGGCCGTCCGTTTGAAGGCCGGCAAACGCCGCATCTCGCGCGCTCAAAACAATATGGCTGGCCCCGGTGTCGACCAGCATAAGCAGCTCCCGCCCGTTGATCTTCACAGTCGCCTCGAAATGGCCGCCCTGAGTTTTGTGCACAAGCACTTCCGTCAGGCCGTCTGATGTTGTGACCGCAATAGCCTTTCCCGGCAGAAAGGCGGCCAGCAACCGATTTCCGTGGCGGAAGATTTCATCCCTGTTGATGTGCAGCAACATCAGTCCAAGAAGGATGACGATCCAAATCGCCATCTGAAACTCAGGACCAAACAGCTTTCGATAGCGGATCAGTAAGGCGACGAAGATTGCGATCAGGACGAGCGGCACCAAGTATCCGGCAGAGCCAAAAACATGTGGGTTGTTCATCAAAAGCGCGACGCAGAGGCCGGCCAGCAGGCCGATCACATAAATAAGGCTCTTCATCTGTTCGGCGCGTCTCTGGTGACCAATTCATAAAATCCTAAGTTGTGACCATACGTGCTGTTCGTTGGTGTCGTCAACGTCACTGCGGCTGGAATGGGTTACGGACCGATGTCCACCAGACCTTTATTCGCGGAAACGGATGTGCGCGCTCGTGGGACGTACTGACAGCCTGCCGATGACGCTTGTCAGGTCAACTTTTTTTTGATCTTGGAAGCTGATCTGAGTTTTCCGACCGCGGAGTTATGTAACGTGCTGAAAGACTTCTCCGTCCAGGCCCTGTTCATGGGCGTTCTCACCGCTTTTGTCGGTTTCGCCAGTTCGTTCGCCGTCGTGCTGCACGGGTTGCAGGCCGTGGGGGCGACGGAGGCGCAGGCGGCTTCGGGGTTGATGGCGTTGTCGGTGTCGCTCGGGATTTGCGCGATCGTGCTCAGCGTAACCTCCAGGCTGCCGATCAGCATGGCCTGGTCGACGCCGGGGGGCGCGCTTCTGGCTGCGACCGGTGTGGTCGAGGGCGGGTTCAATGCGGCTGTCGGGGCTTTTATCATCTGCGCGTTGCTGATCGTTATCGCCGGGCTGTTCAGGCCGCTCGGGCGGGCGGTGGCGGCGATACCGGCGCCGCTGGCCAATGCGATGCTGGCAGGCGTGCTGATCGGGCTCTGCTTCGCGCCGGTCAAGGCAGTCGGGTTCAATCCGTTGCTCGGGCTGCCGATCGTGCTTGCCTGGATCGTTGTCGGCGCCTTCAAGCGGCTATGGGCCGTGCCGGCGGCGCTGGCGGCATTCGTACTGGTCGTGGTCTTCGGGGTCGATGTGCCCGTGGGAGCGCTCGATACGGTCAAGCGCTCGCTGGTGCCGACTGTTGCGTTCGTCATGCCGGTGTTCAACGTGCCGGCCTTCGTGTCGATCGCGCTGCCGCTCTTCATCGTCACCATGGCCTCGCAGAATATTCCTGGCATCGCGGTCATGAAGGTCAACGGCTACGAGACCAAGCCCGGGCAGCTCTTTGCCTCGACCGGTTTCTTCTCGTTGTTGTCGGCGCCCTTCGGCGGCCATGCCGTCAATCTGGCGGCGATCACGGCGGCGATGTGCGCCGGGCCGGATGCGCATCCGGATCCGAAGCGCCGCTATTGGGCGGTGATCGTCTGCGGTATCTGCTATCTCATCCTCGGGCCGCTTGCGGGTGCGGTGACCGCATCGGTGGCGCTGGCGCCGCCGATCCTGATCCAGGCGGTGGCGGGTCTTGCCCTGGTCGGCGCCTTCTCGGGCTCCGCCATGGCCGCCTTCCAGGCGCCCGATACGCGGGAAGCGGCTGCGATCACATTCCTGGTGACGGCATCAGGCGTCTCCTTCGGCGGCATTTCCGGAGCCTTCTGGGGGCTCCTAGCCGGCGGGCTGATGATGGCGTTGCAGCGATTTGTGAAATCGAGGTAAGCTGCTCCATCTAGGAGCGGTGGTGATGAAGACCATTTCGGCTGAAGAACTCGATAAACTGTTCGATGACGGTGAAGAGGATATCGTCGATTACTTCGACTGGTCGGCGGCGTATCGTCCGAACCAGCCTGTATCCGTTACCTTCGACCTCACCTTCGGCGAATTGCACGCGCTGGATGGCGAAGCGCAACGCCTCGGCGTTACTCGCCAATCGCTTATCAAGCTGTGGATCGCCGAACGCCTTTCATCCGTCGGGCAGCGCTGAATTCGTGCAGCTGGCAAAAAGATGGGCGGGCACTTGCCAGTTTTTCGCGCGGCGGCTATACAGGCCGGCATGAAGAGCACGGGCATCATGATTTCTGAGCAGATTGCACGCGGGCGTATCGCCCTGCGCGACAATACGCGCGCCCTGACCTCGCTTCTTCTCCTCGGCCTTACGCGCGGTTGCCGGGTCCGTTGAGGAGCGCCCGGCGGCCCAAAGCCCGCCGGCCATAGCTCCTCTTCACATATCCCAAAAATCGATCAACCGGACTGATAGCGCCGGATTCGTCATCGCCAACAGGCAGGCCATGCGCTATGACGCGGCCAGATGACGGGAATAGGAAGAGAAGACATGGACACGAAGACCCGCTCCCACGGCATGCCTGACGCGGCGATGAAGTATCGCCCTTATCCGCAGGTCAACATCCCCGATCGCACATGGCCGACCAAGACGCTGACCAAGGCGCCGATCTGGTGTTCCGTGGACCTGCGCGACGGAAACCAGGCCCTGGTCGACCCGATGGGCCACGACCGCAAGGCGCGGATGTTCCAGTTGCTGCTCGACATGGGCTTCAAGGAAATCGAGATCGGCTTCCCGTCGGCCTCGCAGACCGATTTCGACTTCGCGCGCTGGTGTGTGGAGCAGGGCAATGTGCCTGATGACGTGTCGCTGCAGGTGCTGGTGCAGTGCCGTCCCGAGCTGATCACGCGCACCTTTGAAGCCCTGGAAGGCGCCAACAAGCCGATCGTTCACTTCTACAACTCGACCAGCGAGCTGCAGCGCCGCGTGGTTTTCGCTAAGGATGTCAACGGCATCAAGCAGATCGCGGTCGACGCGGCGAAGATGATTTCCGACATGGCGGCCAAGGCCGGTGGCGGGTATCGTTTCGAATATTCGCCGGAGAGCTTTACCGGCACCGAGCTGGAAGTGGCGCTGGAGATCTGCAACTCGGTCATCGAGGTGATGAAGCCGACGCCCGACAACAAGCTGATCATCAACCTGCCGTCGACCGTCGAAATGGCGACGCCGAACGTCTATGCCGACCAGATCGAGTGGATGTGCCGCAATCTCGACAACCGCGAGAACCTGATCATCTCGCTGCACCCGCATAATGACCGCGGCACCGGCATCGCCGCCGCCGAGCTTGCCTTGCTGGCCGGCGCCGATCGTGTCGAGGGCACGCTGTTCGGCAATGGCGAGCGCACCGGCAATGTCGACGTCGTGACGATGGCGCTCAACATGTTCACGCAGGGTGTGGATCCGGAGATCGACTGCTCGGATATCGTGCGCATGAAGGACGTGTTCGAATATTCCAACCAGATGCCGATCGGCGAGCGCCACCCTTATGTCGGCGAACTGGTCTATACGGCTTTCTCCGGTTCGCACCAGGATGCGATCAACAAGGGCATGAAGGCCATCAAGGTCGCCAATCACCCGGTCTGGGAAGTGCCGTATTTGCCGATCGATCCGCAGGATGTTGGCCGCTCTTACGAGGCGATCATCCGCATCAACTCGCAGTCCGGCAAGGGCGGCATCGCCTATATCCTGCAGCAGGATTACGGCCTGAACCTGCCGCGCAACCTGCAGGTTGAGTATCGCGAGGAAATACAGCGGATCACCGACGAAGAGGGCAAGGAATTGCCGTCGAAGCGGATCTACGACCACTTCATCGAGCGCTACGTGACGCAGCCGAAGGGCCGCATCAAGTTCGTCGATCACCAGACCTTCGCCGATCCCGAGCGCAAGGGCGTTCGCGTCGTTTCCGCCGAGATCACCGACAATGGCGTGACAAAGCAGATCGAGGGACGCGGCAACGGCCCGATCGACGGCTTCATCAATGCGCTCTCGGAGTATCTCGGGGTCGAGATGGCGGTGCAGGATTATTCCGAACACTCGCTGCAGCACGGCTCGAACGCTTCGGCGATTTCGTACGTCGAGACGTCTTACCCTGGCGGCAAGCTCTTCGGCGCCGGCATCAGCACCAACATCGTCGGCGCGTCGCTGGAAGCGATCGTCTCGGCGGCGAACAGGGTGCTCGACGTGAGGGCCGGTAAGGCCTGATTGTAGGCCATGGAACCATGAAGCGGGCGTCGCATGCGGCGCCCGCTTTTTTGTGTCCGCTTCTAACTTGTCGCGTCAGATCGCGGTTGCGATCTCCATTGCCAGCTGGCTGAGCGATGCCTCGGAGGAGGGGCCGACGAGGACGTAGGTGGTGCCGGCGTTGTGCCAGCTCACCAGGCCGATCTCGTCACGGATGGTTTCCTTGAAATCATCGGTATCGGGCGACTGAAGCTGGCCTTCCTTGAGGAAGGCGATCGAAGCCAGGTCGCCGTCGGCGCTGGTGTAGATCAGCTGTCCGGTGGGACGACCGCCGGCGAGCAGCACGCGCGCGCCCTGGAAGGTCCAGCCGCTGGCGGACAGGTCGGGAACGCGGAAGGCGACGCCGACGGTCGAGGTGAGCCAGGTCGAGATTTCTTCGGCCTGCGAGGCCGGAACCTCTACGATGTGGCGCGGCTGGCGGGCGATCAGGCGCTGGTAGGCGGTGACGTCGGCGAGCCAGTCGGCGGGATTGACGATCGTGTCGATCGCCTGCGGCTGCGCGCCGGTCAGGCCGTCCTGGTTGCCGGCGGCGAAATAGCCGATGCAACAGCCGACGATGAGAAGTGCCAGCGCGCCGGCGATTGCCTGCGGACCCGATGGCGCGAACTTCATGGCCGGGCGGGAGATGCGCGAGGCGACCGGCGTCTTCGGCGGCTGGACGTTCTTGATCGAACGTACCAGTGCCAGCGGCACGGGCTCCTTCAACACGTCCTCGAGGCGATGCTTGCCGAAATCGGTGCCGGTGCGCAGTTTGTCGTAAAGCCGCCTTGCGCCTTCGTCCGTCGCCAGGCGCTTTTCCAGATCGTGCTTCTGTTCGGGCGTCGTCTCGCCGTCGAGGAGGGCGGTCAGCTGGGCGTCGAGCGGCAGTTTCTTGAAGTCGAGCAAATCAGTACCTGTGGGGATAGTTGTCGGCGATGCTGGCAAGGTGCAGCCTGGCCGCGGCGAGATGTGAAACGACGGTATTGAAGGGCAGGCCCATGATGTCGGAGGCCTGCTGGTAGCTGTGGCCTTCGACGACAACGAGCAGGAAAACGCTGGCGATGCCCTCGGGCATCTCGCCGATCATCCGGTGGATCGCGTCGGTATCCATGACCATGCCCTGGCCCATGATCTGGCCGGCGCTGCGGAAATCGGTGACGTTGGTCTTCTGCTGCGGATGCGGCTTGCGACGGCGGCTGTCTTCGGCCCATTGCTGGCGGGTGACGGTATAGACCCAGCTCTCCAGCCGGCCTTCGCCTTTCCACTGGGCGCTCTTGGCTATGGCGCGCTGACAGACGACCTGGACGAGTTCGTCGGTCGCTGTTGCGTCACCGGCGAGCGTCATCGCGAAACGACGCAACCGGGGCAGCAATCCCACAAGGTCGCGTCTGATATCGATGGTCGTCACGGCTTGACGCATAGTCTTTCCAGGTGATGGCTAAGCAGTCGGGCGGAAAGCCCGGAATGAAAGCGATTTATATTGCCTCTGTAACACTTATGAAACAATCCGCTGATGCTTCGCAAGCATTCGTCGGCGTATCACACGGGTTCTCAAGGTTTTTCTTCGTCAGGTTGCATCGGCCCGGACTTCAGTAGGTCCGGTATCCGTTCAGCGACTGCAGAAGAGACCTGTAGGCCCATGTCTGCTCGCCGCCGCGATCGCGGATTTCGACGAGCTGGACGCGGGCGGCCTGTACGTCACCCTGTTCCACCAAAGCTTGGCCCATGTATGACCGGGCGAGAATATAATTCTCGTCGGCCTGCAGCGCCTTGCGGTAGTAGGACATTCCCAGTTCCATGCGGCCGGCCTTGCGGTTGGCGTAGCCGAGGTAATTCAGGATGCGTGGGTCGTTCTGGTTCTCGGCGAGCGCCAGCACCTTCAGCGCGTTGTCATACTGGCCGGCATAGGCGAATTCACGGGCGGCCCTGTAGAGTTCGTCGTCGTTGAAGCTCTGCTTCTTCGGCGTCACGCATTCCTTGCGCTTCTTGTCCCAGATCTTGCCATCGGCGCACTTGGTCGTAGTTTCGGTCTTGGGCGGCGGCTTGGTCTCGTCGCTCTCCTCGCCGGCGGCGAAGGCGGGCAGGGTGAAGGCAAGCGTGAGACAGCCGGCGAGTGCGAGGCCGCGAAATGTGTGGCGCGCGATATACATGCGATTGCTCCCTGAATGGACGACGCAGGACGACGCAGACGTGAATGATTGTACTCGCAGTCCTTAAAATACCAAGAGGGCGAAGCGATCTTGTTTCAGGGAAACGTCACGTTCACTTGATGATTCAACTCGTGGCGAAAATGATTCCGCCGGCGCGGCTAAAGCTTGAAGATATCAGTGCTTTTCTGGATTACGCCGTCGCCTGTCTCGTTCAGGCTGAAGCGCTCGCCCTTCAGTTCCCAGGCGCCCGGCGAGCCGTCGATGCTGAAAAGATTGTAGGCGGCGGGCGGCTTCATGCCGCCGGGGCCTTGCGAGGCGGAGGCAATGCCGACGACGGGCACCGGGCCGGTCTGTCCGCGCAGCCAGGATAGCGTGTTCAGGTGCGTGTGGCCGTGCAACACGAGTTCTGCGCCGCCGGTCGAGATCACCGCGCCGAAGCGACGGATGCCGATCATGCGCTTGTGGAAGGAGGTGGCGCCACGGATCGGCGGATGGTGGATCATCACCACGCGGAAAAGGCCGGCCTCACCGGCGGCGCGCAGCATGTTCACCGTCTCGCGGGCCTGGCGCTCGCCGAAGAAGCCGCTGGCGGCAAAGGGCGGGGTGGCGACGGCGGTGGAGCAGCCGACGATGGCGACTTTGCCGCGCACGCGCAGATAGGGGAAGATATGGCGGCCTTCCTCCCATTCGGCGGGGGCGAGGTCGCCGCGCACATTGGGGTACCATGCGCGCATCGATTTCTCATAGGCGCCGGGCACGTAGGCGTCATGATTTCCAGGCACGACGGAGGTGTTCTCGGGCGCGCCGAGCTCGGCCAGCCAGGCGGCGGCGGCGCGGATCTCGATGCCGCTGGCGAGGTTGACGAGATCGCCGGTGACGGCCAGGTGATCGGTCTCGCGGGCATTGATGTCATCCAGCAGCAGATCGAGCGTGCTGCCGAAAAGGTGCTTGCGCCGGTTGCGATGCCAGTTCACAAAGCCTGTGATGCGTTTGGAAAAGAGTTCGCGGACGGAAAGTCGGGGCAGGGGTCCGAGATGAATGTCTGAAATGTGCGCGAGCTTGAACATGCTTGCACACATAGCCCATGATCTTTGCATTTCAAACACATCTGCTTGATCGGATTGAAGAACTGGAAAACGCTTGACGCTCAACATCCGCCCCTGGCAGTCGCGCATCCTGATGCGCATCGTGCATGTCTACTTCGCGCTGTCGCGCGGGATGACGATGGGGGTGCGGGCGGCCTGCTTCGATTCGGCGGGCCGCATCTTCCTCGTGAGGCACAGCTACGTGCCGGGCTGGCACATGCCCGGTGGCGGGCTCGAGCGCGGGGAGACGGCGCAGGACGCGCTCGTCAAGGAACTGCGGGAAGAGGGGAACCTCAGGATCATCGGGCAGGCCCGGATGTTCCATGTCTATTTCAACACCGGGGCCAGCCGGCGCGATCATATCGTCTTCTACCGGGCGGAGGTCGAGCAGACCGCGCCGCGGGCGCCGGACCGAGAGATCGTCGAATGCGGCTTCTTCGCGCTCGATGCGCTGCCCGAGGGGACGACGGAGGCGACGTACCGCCGCCTCGCCGAACTGTCCGGCGAGGCCGAGGTTTCGCACCGCTGGTAGCGATCAGGCGGCGGCGCGTGCGTCGCGACCGTGCGGGCGATCGAGATCAAGCTCGGGGCCAACAGGGACGATGCCCGTCGGGTTGATCGTCTTGTGGCTGCGGTAATAGTGGTCCTTGATATGGCGGAAGTTCACCGTCTCCTTGACGCCCGGCGTCTGGTAGAGATCGCGCAGGTAGGCGGAGATGTTCTTGTAGTCGGCGATGCGGCGGATGTTGCACTTGAAGTGGCCGACATAGACGGCATCGAAGCGCACCAGCGTCGTGAACAGGCGCCAGTCGGCTTCCGTCAGCCGATCACCGAAGAGGTAGCGGCCCTTGCCGAGCCGTTTTTCCAGCATATCCAGCGTCTCGAACAGCTTGATCACGCTCTCCGCATAGGCGTCCTGCGCGGTGGCAAAGCCGGCCTTGTAGACGCCGTTGTTGACGGTGTCGTAGATCAGCGCGTTCAGTTCATCGATATCGGCGCGGAGATCGCTCGGGTGGAAATCGAGCGTCGAGCCCGTCAGGTGATCGAAGGCGGAGTTGAACATGCGGATGATTTCCGCGGATTCGTTGCTGACGATCGTGTTGGTCTTCTTGTCCCAGAGAACGGGAACGGTGACGCGGCCGGAATAATGCGGATCGGCCTTCACATAGACCTGCCAGAGGGTCTTGAAGCCGAAGAGCTGGTCGCCGGTGGCGGCTTCGCCCACCTTGAACTCCCAGCCGTTTTCCACCATCAGCGGATCGACCACGGAGACCGAGATCAGGTCTTCGAGCTTCTTCAGCTTGCGGAAGATCAGCGTGCGGTGCGCCCAGGGGCAGGCAAGCGAGACATAGAGATGGTAGCGGCCGGGTTCGGCCTTGAAGCCGCCGGTGCCTGACGGGCCGGGTTTGCCGTCGGCGGTAATCCAGCTGCGGAACTGCGAGGCCGCGCGCTTGAAATGGCCCTTGGTTTCCTTCGTGTCGTACCAGACGTCATGCCAGACGCCTTCAACGAGCATACCCATGATTTCAATCCTTCAAATCTGTCGTTGGGCGTGAAGATATCGCAGGCGGCGGGGATTTGCAGTGCCGTAAAGAATGAACAGTGCGTCACGCGCCGTTCTGGCGATTGGTTCAGCGTGCGGTCAAGGCTGCGATCAGGGCTCGTAATGCTGGCGGCGATTGGCGACGGCTCGGGTGATAGAGGTGAAATCCGGGGAAGGGCGGGCACCAGTCGGCGAGGACCTGGACGAGGGCGCCGGAGGCGATCTCGTCGGCCACGTCGTGTTCCATCAGATAGCCGAGCCCGACGCCGGCCCGGACGGCTGCGGCCGGCAGTTCGCCGTCGTTGACCACAAGCGGACCGGTGGCGCGGATCCTGATCTCCTTGCCGTCCTTCTCGAACTCCCATGGTAGCAGGCCGCCCGAGGTGGTCAGCCGGTAGCCGATGCAGGCGTGGCGTTCGAGATCGTAGGGCGTCCGTGGCTTCGGGTTGCGGGCGAAGTAACCGGGCGTTCCGACGACGACGGTTCGCAGGTCGGGGCCGACCTTTACCGCGATCATGTCCTTCTCGACCGTCTCGCCGAGGCGGATGCCGGCGTCGAAGCCCGCGGCGACGATATCCGTCAGGCCGTCCTCGATCCGCACTTCCACCTTGATATCGGGATTGGCGAGCAGGAAGGCGGGGAGTTTCGGCACCAGTACCATTCTTGCGGCATAGGCGAAGGTGGTGATGCGGACCGTGCCGGAGGGGTTGTCGCGCCATTCGGCGACGGCATCGAGGCCGTTCTCGATATCCGATAGCGCCGGGTTCAGCGATTGCAGCAGCCGCTCGCCGGCCTCCGTCGGCGCCACGCTGCGCGTGGTGCGGGCAAGCAGCCGCACGCCCAACCGCTCCTCCAGCGCCCGCATCGCATGGCTGAGCGCCGACGGCGACATGCCGAGCACGGCGGCGGCGCGGGTAAAGCTGCGCTCGCGGGCAATCGCTGCAAAAGCCAGGAGATCATTGAGCGTGCCGCGTTCCATTGATGCAATTTGCTCACAAGTTCATGCGGCTGGCAACCGCTAATCCCGATGCGCGGACCGACCTAAATGCTTCAGCGTGAACAAGGAGAACAGGACATGGACCTTACCAGCTATCGCACACTCGGACGCTCGGGGCTGATCGTCAGCCCACTGGCTCTGGGAACGATGACATTCGGCGCCGGACGATGGGGCGCGGACGAGCGGACCTCGCGGGCGCTGTTCGATGCCTATGTCGATGCCGGCGGGAATTTCCTCGATACGGCGGATATCTATTCGGGCGGCCGCAGCGAGGAGATGCTCGGGACGTTCCTCGCCGACAGCGGCCGGCGGGACCGGTTGGTCATTGCCACCAAGTCTGGATTTTCGCGCGCCGAGGGGACGCCGCTATGGGGCGGCAACGGCGCGAAGAACATCCGCCTCGGTATCGAGGGATCGCTGAAGCGGCTACGGACGGACTACATCGACATGTACTGGATGCATGTGTGGGACCAGACGACGCCTGCCGATGAAGTGCTGCAGACGCTTTCGGACGCGGTGCGGGCCGGCAAGATCCTGCATTACGGCTTTTCCAACACGCCCGCCTGGTATGTGGCGCGGATCGCGACGCTTGCCGAGGCGCATGGGCTGCCGAAGCCGATCGGCCTGCAATATGCCTATTCGCTGATCGATCGGGGTGTGGAGCTCGACCTTGCGCCGGCCGGTGCCGAGATGGGGCTTGGGCTGGTACCCTGGAGCCCGCTTGCTGCCGGGCTTCTTACCGACAAGTACGGCCGCGAGATGATTGCCCAGGCCGGCCGCGCCACCGCCTTGCCGGACAAGGCTTCAGATACGCTCGAGAGCGGCAGCGACGGCCGGCTGAACGGCGACAATCCGTTCGGGGGCATGCTGTTTACCGAGCGCAATTTCGATGTGGTCGATACGCTGAAGGCGGTTGCCGCGGCGGTCGGGCGTTCTCCGGCCGAGGTGGCGCTTGCCTGGGTGGCGAAGCGGCCCGGCGTGTCCTCGGTCCTGATCGGCGCCAGCCGCGTGGAGCAGCTTCACCAGAACATCGCCTCGCTCGATGTCGCGCTCGACGACGAACTGCTGGCGCGACTGGACGCGGCGACAGCGCTGCCCTTGCTCAACCCCTATTTCATCTTCGGCATGCCGACCAGCCGGCTGTTCGGCGGGCAGCAGGTCGAGCGCTGGCCGGTGCGCTGATCGGCTCGTCGCCACCGTCATATCCATGGCGGTGGCGAAGCGGTTGCACGCAGCGTTGCCCTGATTGACACACCGCGTCTTCATTCTCGGTCGCCGGCGGGATCGCCGTGATTTTCCCGTAGACGACCGATTTTTTTCCTGCTATCGGCCATTTCACCTTTTCAGGAAACCCGAGTTGATGACCACACAAAGAAACCTGCGACGACGCTGATGCTCCCGAACGCCTGACGGCGTGTTCGAGATCCCATCCATTCGCATATCCGGTTTCTTTCTCATCATGCACAAGCACGATCTGGTCTACCTCACCGAGGACGCGTCGCACGACGCCGCCATCGAACACATCAACGAAGAAGCATTCGGCCCAGGCCGGCACACGCGCGCCGCAGCCCGCATTCGCGAGCAGGGGCCGCACGACCTGTCGCTGTCCTTCATCTGCGCCGACGACGGCGAGACGATCGCCTCCGTCAGGATGACGCCGGTGCAGGCGGGCGGCGTGAAGGGGCATCTGCTCGGGCCGCTTGCAGTGCGGCCGTCGCACAAGAGCCGGGGCATTGGCCGCGAGCTTGTGCGGATCGCGGTGGAGGCAGCCAAGCGCAAGGGGTCCGAGGGCGTGATCCTCGTCGGAGACCCGCCCTACTACGGGCCGCTCGGCTTCGAGAAGGTCGCCTACAACGCGCTGACCTTTCCCGGTCCGGTCGATCCCGGCCGCGTTCTCGTCGTGCCGCTGGCGGACGATACCCACGCCCGGCTGAAGGGCCTCATCGGCTGGCGCAAATAGACCACATGCTTTATTGACGCCCTGTCGAGGGGCATGCTTTGCTTGGCCTTTCATCGGCTTGAGGGGGAGACGCATGAGTCGCATTTCGATGGACGAGGCGCTGGACCGCGCCGGCACCGGCGCATTCCAGAAAAGGCTGATGGGGATATTCGGCCTCGTCTGGGCGGCCGACGCCATGCAGGTGCTGGCTGTCGGCTTTACGGCGGCCTCGATCGCCAAGAGCTTCGGGCTGACGGTGCCGCAGGCGCTGCAGACGGGCACGCTGTTCTTTTTGGGCATGCTGATCGGCGCCGTCGTCTTCGGGCGGCTGGCGGACAGGATCGGGCGGCGGCGGGTGCTGATCGTCACTGTCGCCTGCGACGCGGTGTTCGGTACGCTCTCGATCTTCGCCCCCGATTTCACCGTCCTTCTGGCTTTGCGCTTCCTCACCGGCATAGCCGTCGGCGGCACGCTGCCTGTCGATTATGCGATGATGGCCGAGTTCCTGCCGGCCAGGAGCCGGGGCCGCTGGCTCGTGGCGCTCGAAGGCTTCTGGGCGATCGGCACGCTGATCGTGGCGCTTGCCGCATGGGCGGCCAGTGTCGCCGGTGTCGAGGATGCCTGGCGCTATATCTTCGCGGTGACGGCGTTGCCGGCGCTGATCGGCCTCGGTCTGCGCTTCTTCGTGCCGGAATCGCCGCTCTATCTGCTGCGGACCGATCGTCCGGCGGAAGCCAGAGCCATCGTCGAGCGCATGCTTGCGCTGCACGGCAAGGCGCCGCTCCGGTCTGAAGACGAGATTGTCGCCATCCAGCACGGTGCGTCGGAAGGCGTGTTCTCGCCGGCGCTCAGGCGCCGCAGCGTCATGATCCTGGCGATCTGGTTCCTCGTTTCCGTCTCCTATTACGGCGTGTTCACCTGGATGCCGGCGAAGCTCGCGAGCGACGGTTTCGGCTTCGTGCGCGGCTATGGCTTCCTCGTCTTCGTGGCGCTGGCGCAGGTGCCGGGTTATGCGCTGGCCGCCTATGGCGTCGAGGCCTGGGGCCGCAGGCCGACGCTGATCGGTTTCTGCCTGCTGTCGGCGCTCGGATGCCTGCTCTTCGTGGTTTCGCCGAGCGACATGCTGGTCGGTGCCTCGCTGCTCGTCATGAGCTTCGCGCTGCTCGGCACCTGGGGCGCGCTCTATGCCTTTACCCCGGAACTCTACCCGACCGCCTCGCGCGGGACCGGCATGGGTGCCGCCGGGGCCATGGCGCGGCTTGGCGGGCTGGTGGCGCCGAGCCTCATGGCCTTCGTGGTGGCGGAAGGGCTCGGCGTGGCGATCGGCCTGTTCGCCGGCTTCCTGGTGCTCGCGGCCATCGCGGCGGTTGCGATCGACGCGGAAACGCGGCAGGTGGCGCTGAGCTAGCCACGGAGCCGCCGGTCAGGCCTTCTTGGTGCTGAAGAAATCGACCAGGCTATGGGGCGCTTCAGGGCCGATGCAGATCTTGAGGATCTCCGCCGACTCATAGGCTTCCGCCGCGCTGCGGACGAAAAGCTCCATCTCATAGGCCATCAGCGCCGCTTCGATATCGTTCGGGTTGGCTGCAATCGCCTTGGCGAGTTCGGTGGCGTCGAACATGGCAAGATTGGCGCCTTCGCCGGATGGCGACATCAGGTGCGCTGCGTCGCCGAGCAGGGTCACGCCCGGTACCCGTTCCCATTTGTGGTCGCTCGGAAGCGCGTGGATCGGGCGAAGCGCGGGACCGGTTTCTCCATCGGTAATGAGGGCGGTCAACTCGGGTGCCCAGTCGGAGAACTCTTCAGCGATCCGCGCCAGGGCCGTTGCCCGGTTGGAAAAGTCGATCTGGTCGAACCAGTCCAGCGGCTTGTTCAGCTGCACGTAGGTGTGCAGAACACCATTCGGCTCGCGGTGAGCGGTGATGCCTTTGCCAGGTGCCAGCGCATACATGGCGCCGCCGCCGACGGCCTTGGCACTGGCGCTGTGCTTCGTGTCGCTGTCGAGCAGGTATGTCTCGATGAACGCGGTGCCGGTGTAAACAGGCTTTGCCCCGGAGAGAAGCGGGCGAACCCTCGACCAGGCGCCGTCGGCTCCGACGAGAAGATCCGTCACGACCGTCGAGCCATCGGCAAAGACCAGAGCGTGCCGCCCGTCGCCGAGCGGCGACGCCTCGATAAGCTTGCTTCCCCAGCGAACGGTGTCGGCGGGAAGCGAGTTGAGGAGGATGCGGCGTAGCTCTCCGCGGTGCACTTCGGGGCGACCGCCCGTGCCGTCGTCTGGATCGTCCCGCAGAACGATGCCGTTCTTGTCGAGGACCCGCGACGCCTGGCCGCCGGGATGGATGATCCCGAGGAACTGCTCGTAGAGCCCGCCTTCCTTCAGTGCGGCCTGGCCGTTGTACTCGTGGATATCCAGCATACCGCCCTGCGCACGCGCCTCTGCCGATGCCTCGGCCTCATAGACGGTTGCGGTGATGCCGTGAACATGGAGAACGCGGGCAAGCATCAGGCCGCCAAGGCCGGCCCCGATAATTGAGATTGAAGTGTCCATTCTGTTTCCTTGATCATGGAATGTCATTCCATAGTTGGAATGCCGTTCCATTCATGTCAAGATGGGGCATGATCAAAATGGCTCATGGCAAGCAGCGGCGGGAAGATTCGCTTTCTCGGGAGCGTATCGTCGAAGCGGCGATCGCGCTTCTGGACAGCAGCGGAGAGAGCGCGCTGACATTCAAAGCGCTCTCGGACCGGCTCGAAACCGGTGCCGGGGCAATCTATTGGCATATCGACAACAAGAACGATTTGCTTATTGCCGCATGCGACGCCGTCGTCGCCAGGGTGCTGGGTGCGCTTCCGGAGAACAGAATCCCGCAAGAGGCGATCCGTGCGCTTGCGCTCGATATGTTCGATGCGATTGACGCCCATCCATGGGTCGGTGCGACGCTTGCGCGGTCTGCGGGACAGTTGCCGACAGTGCGGATTCTCGAACGCATCGGCCAGCAGGTTCGCGCACTCGGCGTGCCCGATGACGCGCAGTGGGCGGCGGTATCCGCGCTGTTGAGCTATATTCTCGGTGTCAGCGGCCAGAACGCCGCCAACGCGCAGCTGGCGCGGGCGCGCAACCTCGACCGGTCCGATTTCCTTGGCGAGATGTCGTCCGTCTGGTCGAAGTTGGACCCCGCGGAGTACCCGTTCACGAACAGCATCGCGGCGCAATTGCCTGCTCACGATGATCGGGCGGATTTTCTCGCCGGCATCGATCTCATCCTCAGCGGTATCTCCCGCCGCTAGAGCCGGCACAGTCCGTTCAGGACTAGGCGAGCGGTTTGCGCAGGAAAGTGCGTGTGCGGCCCTTGGGGAAATCCGGCAGTTCGCCGAAGATTTCGTAGCCCTGCTTTAGGTATGCTTTGAGCGCGTGAGGGCTGAAGGTGTCGATCCAGGCGCCGTGGCAGCCGCGGGACTTGGCTTCCTCTTCGGCTTTCGCAAGCAGTTGCCCGGCCAGGCCTTTGCCCCGCTCGCCTTCTGGAATGTAGAGCAGTTGCGTGAACAGCCAGCCCCAGGCGGTGTAGCCGGAGAGGCCGCCGATGACGGTTCCAGCGTCGTCGCGGATGAGGACGGCGAGGAGCTGGCGTTCGGCGGGGCCGACATCCGCGGCGTTGAATGCCGTCAGTTCCTCGCCGATGACCGAGAGATCGTCGGGGGAGGGCGTGGCGGTCAGTTCGAGTTCGGCCATCGGCTACCGGCCTTCGCGCCACCACATGGCACCGAAGGCGAGCAGCAGGACGCCGACGCCGGCGAAGCCCGCGAAGAGCGGCAGGGTGTTGATGCCTTTCAGCACCGTCTCATTGGTCAGGTGGATCTGCATGCGCTCGTTGTCGGTCACGCGGATCTGCCCGCGAACAGGCAGGATCGGCGGGATCGTCACGGCGCCATCCTTGTCGGCGACACGGGTAACGAGGCCGCGTGTCTTGTCTGATATAGGCTTCAGGCTCTCGGTGGTCGAGATCATCGCCTTGAATTCGGGCGCATCGACGGCGCCGACATGGACGAGCGTCGACAAATCGCCGTTGCTGATCTCGAACAGGCCGATCTCGTCCATCTTCTTCTCGGCCTTGAAGAGGCCGGGTTCGGATTGGGTCAGCGGCAGGGTCTCGGTCTTGCCGGAGGGGTAGCGCACGGTGGCGTTGCCGGGATTGTCGCCGATGGTCTGGCGGGTGATCTCCAGCGTGCGGCCGGAGGCGCGCGCCGTCAGCGCTTCCTCTTCGAGCGCCGGCTCCTTCATCAGCCAGTGAGCGATGCGGCGATAGAGCGAGACGTGCGGGCCGCCGCCTTCGAAGCCGCGCGCCCATAGCCAGCCCTGATCGGACAGGAGCATGGCGACGCGGCCCTGGCCGGCGCGGTTCAGCACCAGCAGTGGATTGTTGTCGGCGCCGACCATGACGGTCTCGCCCTGCGGCGGCTCGACGCCGACGGAGCGGAACCAGCGACCCCAGTGAGGCGGCTCGTCGGCGGAGCCGTCGAGGCCACGGGTGACAGGATGCTTCTTCCCCTCGTCAGACAGGCGGGGATAGAAAGGCTTCTCGATCATCTGGCCGGTGGGGGCCGCGGGCAGCACGGAGGAGAGCGGCGTCAGCGCGATCGAATCCTGGCCCGCATGTTCGGGGCCGGCCGCGATCAGCAGTGCGCCGCCATTTTCGACGTACTGGGCGATGTAGTCGTAATAGAGGATCGGCAGCACGCCGCGATGCTGGTAGCGGTCGAAGATGATCAGGTCGAAGTCCTTGATCTTGTCGACGAAGAGTTCTCGCGTGGGAAAGGCGATCAGCGACAGCTCGTTGATCGGCGTGCCGTCCTGCTTTTCCGGCGGGCGCAGGATGGTGAAGTGGACGAGATCGACGGAGGCGTCGGACTTCAGGAGGTTGCGCCAGGCGCGCTCGCCGGCATGCGGCTCGCCGGAGACGAGGAGCACGCGCAGGTTCTCGCGGATGCCGTCGATGACATGGACGGCGCGGTTGTTGGCCTGGGTGACCTCGCCGGGAAGGGTGGCCACGGAAAATTCCAGCACGTTGCTGCCGCCGCGTTCGACCTTGAAGGAGAAGGGCGTGTCCTGGCCGGGCGTGGCCTGCAGCGTGGCGATCTCGTTGCCGTTGAGCTTGACGGTGACATCGGCGGTGCCGCCCGGGCTCGGGCCGTCGTCGAAGACGCGCAGGACCAGCTGTTGCTCCTCGTTGACGATGCCGAAGCGCGGCGCCTTGATCACCTCGATGCGGCGGTCGAACTCGTCGGCCTTGCCTGTTATCAGGCCGTGGATCGGCGCGTCGAAGCCGAGCGCCTGGTTGACGCCGGGCACGTCATGCACCTCGCCGTCCGTCAGCATGATGGCGCCGCCGATGCGCGCGGGCGGCACGTCGGCCACGGCGGCGGACAAGGCGTTGAACAGGCGGGTGGAGGGAGCGTCTGACTCTTCCGGTTCCGTCGCATCGACGTAGCGCGGCTCGATGCCGGGGAAGCGCGACAGGCGGTCCTTGAGTTCCGCCAGCGCCTCGTCGGTCATCTTCACGCGTTCCGGTGTCTGCTGGCTCTGGCTGCGGTCGACGATGACGGGGACGACGGTCGACAGCTGTTCGCGATCTTCCTGCAGCAGCAGCGGGTTGGCCAGCGCCGCGAGCAGGGCCAGCGCCGCGATGGTGCGGACCCAGGCGCCGCGCACGCCCCTGAAGATCGCGAGCGCTGCGATGGCGACGACCACGAGTGTCAGCACGGCAAGCAACGGCCAGGGGATGAAGGGCGAGAAATCGATCGTCATGTCACTGTCCCAACCGTTCGAGGAGGGCGGGGATGTGGACCTGGTCGGTCTTGTAGTTGCCGGTCAGCATATACATCATGATGTTGACGCCGCTGCGATAGGCGTATTCGCGCTGGGCCTCGTCCGGCGGCACGGTCGGCAGCATCGGCACGCCATTGTCGTCCACCGCCCAGGCGCCGGCGAAGTCGTTGCCGGTGATGAGGATCGGCGAGACGCCGTCGGCGGATGCGGTCGGCTTTCCTTCCGTGGAGCGATTGTCCTGCCGCGCCTCGATCCAGAGCGGGCTGCCGGCGTAGCGGCCGGGGAAGCTCGAGAGCAGGTAGAAGGACTTGGTGAGCACGTGGTCGGTGGGAACCGGTTCCAGCGGCGGGATGTCGAGGTTGGCGAGGATCTGCTGCAGCCGCTCGCCATTGGCGCTGCTGCCGCCGCTGTTATCAAGCGCGCTGAACTGGTCGCGGGTGTCGAAGAGCACGGTGCCGCCGGAACGCATGTAGGCGTCGATCTTGTTGATCGCGGCGGCCGACGGCATCGGCGCGGTGGCCGAGATCGGCCAGTAGATGATCGGATAGAAGGCGAGCTCGTCCTTGGTGAGATCGAGGCCGACCGGCGGCGCCGGCTCCAGCGTCGTGCGGAAGGTGAGGTATTCGGTCAGCCCTTCAAGGCCGCGTTCAGAGATATGATCGACATCCTGCTCGCCGGTGACGACATAGGCGAGATGGGTGTTGTCGAGCCGCTGCATGGCGAGATCGTCGCCGGGCTTGCTGTCGTCGGCATGCGATTGGCCGGGCTGCAGCAGAAACGCGGCGCTGACGGCGACGGCAACGAGTGCCGCGGTCCTGACGGCCGGGCGCATGCGCGAGAAGGCGCCGCTCATGAACATCACGATCAGGCTGTCGAGCAGGAGAAGCAGGAAGGCGATCAGGAACAGGGCGGGCTTCGCCGACCATGTCTCGCCGCCGATCAGTCCCTCGCGCACCAGCGTCACGCCGGATGTGTCGAGCGGCTTGAGCTCGGCCTTGGCGGGCAACACGTTAAGCGCGGTGAAGCCGTCTTCCGAGCCGTAAAGGCCGGGTGGGTTCTCGAAGCTTGCGACGGGCTCCGTCTTGGCGTTCGGGATCAGCGGGCGGGCGGCGCCGGTTTCTGTGCTCAACGCGCCCTTGGCGGTCAGGAGCCGGAAGGGCGGCAGGGCCTCGGCCGTCGTTGCGCCGCCGGCCTCGGAGGTGACGCCGCCCGAGCGGGCAAGCTGGACGATCCGGCGCAGCATCTCGACGAAGTTGCCCGATATCGGCAGGTCGGACCATGTGGCCTCGGCGCTGACGTGGAAGAGGACGATGCGGCCGGCATTCATCGGCTTGGTGGTGACCAGCGGCGTGCCGTCGGCAAGGCTTGCCCAGGTGCGCTCGGCAAGATCGGGGGTCGGCTCGGCCAGCACCTGGCGCTTGACGGTGACATCGGTCGGCTTCGGCATGCCGGCGAAGGGACCGAAATTGGGGAACTCGGCCAGCGGCTGCGGTTCCGCCCAGGAGAGCGCGCCGCCGAGGGCGCGTTCGCCCTGTCGCAACGTCACCGGCACCAGCGGATCATCGGCGGGGGCGGCGGCGAGGCGCGGGCCGGCGAAGCGGATCAGCGTGCCGCCATTGGCGATCCAGCGCTGCAGCGGCTCGTAGGTTTCCTGCGGCAGGCGGCCGATATCGGCCATGACGATGACCGAGGGGTTCTGCGAAAGGAGGTCGGGGATCGAGGTGGCGAGATCGGGCGAATTCGGCTCGATCAGGTCGGCATAGGGCTGCAGGGCGCGCTGGATGTAATAGAGTGGCGAGAGCAGCGGCTGGAAATTGTCGGTGGCTTCGCCGGAGAGCAGCACGACGCGGCGGCGCTTGAAGCCGTCATCGAGCAGATGGACGGCGCCCGCGGTCGCGTGGTTGTCGATGGTGACGCGGGCGAAATCGTTGCGCATCTCGAAGGGCGCCGCGATGGTGCCGGAGGCGACGGCCTGTCCCGGCTGGAATGCGACGGTGCCGGCGGCAATGGCGCGGCCCTGGCTGTCCTGCGCGGTCAGCGGCAGGGTGGCGGCGCTGGCCGGGTCGAGACGTGTCGCGGTGACGGTCATCGCATCGGCGGCGTTGCCGGCATCGGTGATCGCCACGGTATCCGTGGTGTCGCCGGTTATCAGGCGGAGCTGGGCGGGCTGCAGGTCGGAGAGTTGGCGGACGATCGCGTCGTTGTCCTTCGAGGCCGCACCATCGGTCAGGAAGGCGAGCGTGCCGGGATGGACGCCATTGAGCGCCGCGCGCAGCGCCGTGAAGGCGCGTTCGCGATCCGGCACCAGCGGCTTCGGTTCGGCGGCGCGCAGCTTGTCGCGGGCGACGGCGGCTGTGCCGGCGACCGCGTCGTTCGAGGGATCGGCGGTGAACGCGATGGCAACCGGCGTGCCGGCCGACTCCGCATCGTCGATCAGGGCATCCGCCGTCTGGACGCGGCGTTCCCAGTCGGGCGAAGAGACCCAGCTGTTGTCGACGAAGAGGACGAGCGGGCCGCCTGATGCGATCGAGCTGGTGCGAGGGTTGAAGACCGGATCGGCGATGGCGAGGATGACGGCGGCGGCGAGCAGCATGCGCAGCAGCGTCAGCCACCACGGGCTCTGCGACGGCGTTTCCTCGCGCTTCAGCACGGTCGCGAGAATCTTCAGCGGCGGGAAGACTTCGCTCTTTGGGCGCGGCGGCGTCAGGCGCAGCAGCCACCAGATGACCGGCAGGGCCACGAGGGCACCGAGGATGGCGGGATAGGCGAAAGCGAAGGGAAGGGCGTTCATAGCTGCCCTCCATGCGTGGCCTTGGCCGGCATGCCGGAGAGATACATGTGAACGGCGACCAGCGCCTCGGAGGCGAGATGGTCGGTACGGTGGCTGACGAAGGTCCAGCCGAGATGGCGCAGCGACTGGCGAAGATCGTCGCGACGGGCGAAATAGGCCTGGCTATAGGCCTCGCGGACGTTCTCGGCCCGGCCCGAGGTCAGCTTGTCGCCGGTCTCAGGGTCGGTGAACTCGGTGCGGCCGTTATAGGGAAACAGCTCCTCGGCCGGGTCGGCAACCTCGATCACATGGCCGCGCAGGCCGCGACGGGCGAGCGGCGCGATGCGGTCCATAACGGCTTTCGAACTGTCGAGGAAATCGCCGATGAGGACGAGTTCGCTCCAGCCGCGGATCATCGCGGTGTCGGGCAGGCCGCCCGTGAGGGGGGCGTGCATCAGCGCGGTCGCCAGCCGTTCGGCGGCGTTGCGGGCCGAAACCGGCTCCATCACGCCGGGGCAGCCGATGCGTTCGCCGGAGCGTGCGAGGATTTCGGCGAGCGCCAGCATGATGACGAGCGCGCGGCTCTCCTTGGAGGCGCCGGCATAGCTCGACTTGTACATCATCGACGGCGACATGTCGGCCCAGAGCCAGACGGTGTGGGCGGCTTCCCATTCGCGGTCGCGGATATAGGTATGGTCGTCGCGGGCGGATCGGCGCCAGTCGATGCGCGACAGGCTCTCGCCTTCGCTATAAGGACGGAACTGCCAGAAATTCTCGCCGATGCCGCGCTTGCGGCGGCCGTGCCAGCCGCTGATCACGCTGTTGGCGATACGCTTGGCCTCGACCAGGCAATCCGGCACGAGGCTGGCGCGCTGCCTTGCGCGGGCGAGCGCGTCGCTGCCTGGGGTCGGATTGACGATCTGTCCGATAGATGCCACGCGTGAGGCTTCCCTTATCCTGTCCGTTGTTTTCTGGGGCTTATGCCCGGGCCTGCTTGACCAGCCCGGCGATGACGTCGCGGACGGACATGCCCTCGGCGCGGGCGGCGAAGGTCAGCGCCATGCGATGCTGCAGAACGGGCTCGGCCAGCGCATGCACGTCATCGAGCGACGGGGCAAGGCGGCCTTCGTAGAGGGCGCGGGCGCGGGCGCAGAGCATCATCGCCTGGCCGGCGCGCGGACCGGGACCCCAGGCGACATGCTTGTCGGTGCCGGCATTGCCCTGGCCCGGACGGGCGGAGCGGACGAGCGAGAGGATGGCGTCGACCACCTTGTCGCTGACCGGCATCTGGCGGATCAGCGTCTGGATCTCGACCAGCCGCTCGGCATTGAGGATCGCCTGCGGTTTGGTTTCGCTGAGGCCGGTGGTTTCAAGGAGAATCTGGCGTTCGGCGGCGAGCTCGGGATAGTTTACGTCCACCTGCAGCAGAAAGCGGTCGAGCTGTGCTTCCGGGAGCGGATAGGTTCCTTCCTGCTCCAGCGGGTTCTGCGTGGCGAGCACGTGGAAGGGAGCGGGCAGGTCGTAGCGCTGGCCGGCGACGGTGATGTGGTACTCCTGCATCGACTGCAGAAGGGCGGACTGGGTGCGCGGCGAGGCGCGGTTGATTTCATCGGCCATCAGGAGCTGGGCGAAGACCGGTCCCTTGACGAAGCGGAAGGAGCGGCGGCCGCTCTCGTCCTGGTCCATCACTTCGGAGCCGAGGATATCCGACGGCATCAGGTCGGGCGTGAACTGGATGCGGTTGCCGGCAAGGCCGAGCACGTCGCCGAGCGTGGTGACCAGCTTGGTCTTGGCGAGGCCGGGGACACCGACGAGCAGTGCGTGGCCGCCCGAGAGAACGGCGAGAAGCGTGTTCTCGACGACGCTCTCCTGACCGAAGATCACCTTCGAAACCTCGCCGCGGACCAGCGCGATATCGGCCAGCGCCTTTTCGGCTGCGGCGACCATCGCTTTTTCATCGAGCGGGGCTTCGGTCTTCATCATACCCATCAGGCATCTCCAGCGGCTGAAATCATTCGTCGCGAATCGTCGGACTTACAGGCAAGCCTCATACCCGATAGACTTATGGAGTTGTTACGGGCTGACAAGTTCGTTTCGAATGACTATCTCGTGACAGCGTTGAGTAAAAGCAAACCGGGACGGAAGAATGGCAGCTGAAGAGATCAAGGCGACGACTGACGCGGCCGGTCTCGCGGCGCTGATTTCGCGCGCCGCCGGCGACAGCGGCGACGGGCAACGCGGGCTTCCGCCCGTCGACAAGTGGAATCCGCCCTTTTGCGGCGACATCGACATGGAGATCCGCGCCGACGGCACCTGGTTCTACATGGGTACGCCGATCGGTCGCGCGCCGCTGGTGCGCCTGTTCTCGACGGTGCTGCGCCGCGACGAGGATGACAAAACCTATCTCGTAACTCCTGTGGAAAAGGTCGGCATCCGTGTCGTCGATGCGCCCTTCGTCGCCGTCGAGATGAATGCGACCGAGCGCGACGGCGAGCAGCTGCTGACCTTCCGCACCAATGTCGGCGATGTCGTCGAGGCCGGCGCCGAGCACGCGCTGCGGTTCGTGATCCATGGCGAAAACAGCGAGCTGAAACCCTACCTGCATGTGCGCGGCCGGCTGGAGGCGCTGGTGGCGCGGGCGGTCATGTACGAATTGATCGAACTCAGCGAAACGCTTGATATCGATGGTGTCTCGATGTTCTGTCTGCGCTCCGGCGGTACCGTTTTCCCGGTCATGCCGGCGGCCGAGCTGGAAGCGCTTTCGAGATGAGCGATCAGATGCCTGGCCATAATCCGCTCTATTCCGCCGCAGAGTTTCGCCGCCGCGCCCTTCATCAGAATGGCGGGCCGGTGGAGCGGGCATGGCGCGAACATGGCGACCATATCCTCAATCCCGAGATCGTCGCGCAGGTGGAGACCTTCAAGCTGCGCGACGCGGCGGTACTCGTGCCTGTCGTCGACGACGGAGACGAGGCGCATGTGATCTTCACGCTGCGCACCGCGACGCTGCGCAAGCATTCCGGCCAGATCGCCTTTCCGGGCGGCGCGATCGACGCGGTCGATGCATCGGCGGAGCAGGCCGCGGTTCGCGAGACGGAGGAGGAGATCGGGCTCGATGGCTCGTATGTCGAGACGGTCGGCAGGCTGCCGGTCTATCTGGCATCGACAGGTTTTCGCATCACGCCGGTTCTCGGCATCGTCAAGCGCGGCTTCGAGCTGAAGCCGAACCCCGACGAGGTCGCCGATGTCTTCGAGGTGCCGCTGTCGTTCCTGATGGACCCCGGCAATCACACCCGCGACAAGCGGATGGTTGACGGCCTCGACCGGCATTTCTATCGCGTGCCCTATGAAACCCGGATGATATGGGGCATCACCGCGGGCATCGTCCGCACGCTCTACGAAAGGCTCTACGCATGACCACCAACCTCGCTGACCAAGCCTGGTTCAACGACCCGGCGCTGAAGCGCGTGTTTGCGCTGCTCAACGCCGACGGCGGCGAGGGGCGCGTGGTCGGCGGCGCGGTGCGCAACAGCCTGATGGGGCTCGACGTGAACGACATCGACATCGCGACGACGCTGACGCCGGAGACCGTGATCGAGCGGGCCGCCAAGGCCGGGATCAAGGCCATCCCGACAGGCGTCGAGCATGGCACGGTAACGCTTGTCATCGACGGCAAGCCGTTCGAGGTGACGACGCTGCGCGCCGATGTCGAGACCGACGGCCGCCGCGCCAAGGTGGCGTTCAGCACCGACTGGCAGACCGACGCCGAGCGGCGCGACCTGACGATCAACGCGCTCTATGCCGACGAGAAGGGCGATGTCGTCGATCTGGTGGGGGGGCTCGCCGATATCGAGAAGCGCAACATCCGCTTCATCGGCGACGCGGCGACCCGGATCGCCGAGGATTACCTGCGGGTGCTCCGGTTCTTCCGCTTCTTCGCCTATTACGGCTCCGGCCGGCCGGATGCGGACGCGCTCAGGGCGAGCAGCGCGGCACGCGCGAAGTTGAAGACGCTGTCGGCCGAGCGGGTATGGTCGGAACTGCGCAAGCTGCTTGCGGCACAGGATCCCGGACGCGCGCTGTTGTGGATGCGGCAGGTGGCGGTGCTTACGGAAATCCTGCCGGAAACCGAAAAATGGGGCATCGACGCCATTCCAGGGTTGGTGGCCACGGAACCGGCGCTGGGCTGGACGCCCGATCCCTTGCTGCGGCTGGCATCGATCGTGCCGCCGGATGCGGAGCGGCTGGCGAAGATGGCGGCGCGGCTGAAGCTTTCCAATGCCGAGGCGGCCTATTTCAAGGCCTGGGCGAGTGCGGCGCCCGTCAACGAAGAGCTCTCGTCGGCGGCGTTCGAGCGGTTGCTCTATCGCAACGGCGCCGATGGCATCATCACGCGGCTGAAGCTGGCGCTTGCGGTGGCGCGGTCGAAGGCGGAAGGGGATATGGCGGAGATGAGCCGTTCAGGCCAGCTGAACAAGCTGCTGGAGCAGGCGCAAGTCTGGGCAAAGCCGCAGTTTCCCGTCAACGGCGGCGATGTGATGGCGGCAGGCGTTCCGGCGGGCCGGCGGGTGGGTGAGCTGTTGTCAGCGCTGGAAAATGAGTGGGTCGAGGCAAACTTCAAGATGGACCGGGCGGCGTTGCTCGCCCGGCTTGATGATCTCGCCAAATGATCCATGACGAGTGATCTCTGATCAGGCCGCGTTCGCCTCGTTGCGGATGCGGGCCTTGATGTTGTCGACCATGTTTTCACGGATAATGGTCTCGCCGTGCGCTTCGCGCATATGCTCGACGGCACGGCGGACGACTTCGGCGTCGTCATTGGCCCTGGTGTGCCAATCACAGCCGGGCACGAGCGTTCCACATTCGAAGAGTCTCATCGTTTCCTCCTTCATCTGAAATTCGAGGTCGTCATTGCGCCTCCACGCAATAATGTCTGAATGTTCGAAGTGACGAGAGGTTCCGGCCGGAGAGAGAAACCGGCCGGAGTTTTCACATCCTCAGTGCTCGGACCAATGGTCCGGCATGGCCCAGGCCTTGTAGCAATCGTTGGTCGATTTGCCCTGGTGGCCGGTCAGCTGATGGGTCAGGTCTTCCGGCGTCCTGCCGCCGGCAAGCTGGAGCTTCACCTGTTCGACGAAGCAGGAAAGCGGCAGGCCGGAGCCGCTCTTTGCCCGAAGTTCTTCCGCGATCCTGTTCAGGAAATCAGGAGCTTCAACCGCGCGGGGCGTGTCGTCCACGTCCCGAGATACCGCTACGCCGCTTTGTACCGTCATGACAACCTCCTCCGATTGTGACCACGTACACAGATATAGATAGTATTAGGACTGCCTGTTGAAAGCGTCTCAGTGCAATTTTGCCGCGATCTCCTCCAAGCTCACGGCCAGCGAACCATGGGGGGAAGCGAGGAGAGGATGGACTCCACGTTACCGCCCGTCTTGAGACCGAAGATCGTGCCCCGGTCGTAGAGGAGATTGAACTCAACATACCGGCCGCGGCGAATCAATTGTTCGTCACGATCCTGTGCTGTCCACTGTTTATTGAAGTTGGAGCGCACGATCCGTGGATAAACCATGGAAAATGCCCGGCCGACATCGCGGGTGAAGCCGAAATCGGCGTCCCAGCCGCCGGCTTCCTCGCTGGAGTGAAGCCAGTCATAGAAGATGCCGCCGATGCCGCGAGCCTCGTTGCGGTGCTTCAGGAAGAAGTATTCGTCGCACCATTTCTTGTAGGCGGCGTAGTCGGCCACGCCGGAATGGCTGCGGCAGGCGATCTCCATCGCCTTGTGGAACAGCTGGCTGTCCATATCTTCCTGCGTGCGTCGGCGATCGAGCACCGGGGTGAGGTCGGCGCCGCCGCCGAACCAGCGGCTGGAGGTCACGACCATGCGGGTGTTCATGTGCACGGCCGGCACGTTGGGATTGACCGGGTGGGCTATGAGCGAGATGCCCGAGGCCCAGAAGCGCGGATCGTCCTTGGCACCAGGCATCTGGGCGCGCAGGTCCGGCGCGAATTCGCCGTAGACGGTGGAGGTGTGGACGCCGACCTTCTCGAAGACGCGGCCTTCCATCATCGACATGCGGCCGCCGCCGCCGGCGCCGTTCTCGCGCTGCCAGTCCTTGGCGACAAAGCGGCCGGGCTGACGATCGGACAGTGGCCCCGTCAGTTCGTCCTCAAGGGCCTCGAAGGAGGCGCAGATGGTGTCGCGCAAGCTTTCGAACCAGGTGCGCGCCTGCGTCTTCTTCTCCTCGATGTCCTCGGGCAGGCCGATCGGGAGTTCGGGTCGTTCCATAGTCTTGGTCTCCGGCGGGCGTCGCAGATTCGCGCATGCTTGAAAAATGCCCTGATAGCAGGTGCTTCGGCGCCTCGCCAGCACCGAGCGTCGATTGGCCGGCTTCAGATTCGACTCGCAAATTCACGATTTCGATATTACGTTTTTCGCCAGAGGTAGCTTTATGGCGAAAATTCCGGGTCCTCCGTCGTTCGACGGTCTGAAACGACGGATTGCATCTCACCGTGCCGGGGACACGTCCCGGAAGAACGACCGCTTCGTGCGGCAGACCTATTGCCTCGGATTGCTCGAGGCCCGCGCCAAGGCGCGCGAGTGGTTCGACGAATATCCCAAGGCGGCGTACTGGACCGAGGTCGAGAGCTGGCGGCAGCTCGATGGCGACCAGATCGAGTTCACCATGCGCCGACTGCCCTCAGCCGATTGATCCCTGTTATTCCGCGGCCTTGCGCAGGCGGCTTTCGATGAGAAGGCCGCTCTCGTCCAGAATGGGGTGCGCGACCGAGACGATATGGGCGTTGATGCGCTTCAGGTCGCGCAGCATGTCGAGATGCAGCGAACTGGTCTGCAGGCTGTCGGCGCGACCGTCGCGGAGGCGTTCGAGATGGCGCTCGGCCGACTGCTTTTCCATGCGGCGCACCTCGACTTTCACCTCCATCAGCTGCCTGGCGAGATTGAAATCGCGGGTGACGAAGATGGTCTGGGCGATGCGCAGGTTGTCGATCGTGAGATGGAAAAGCTTTGTCAGCTCCGCGTAGCCATCCTCGGAGAATTTCAGGCCGAGCGAAATCTTCTTGGTTGCCTGCGGCAGCAGCCCTTTTTCGATGATGTCGCCGATATGCTCGAGATTGATGGCGTAATCGATGATGACGATCGAGCGGCGGCCGTCCTCTTCGCTCAAGCCGCCACGGCCAAGCTTCGATAGGTAGATCTTCACCTCCTGCTGCAGCGTATCGACGCGCTTTTCCAGCGCGGGGATTTCCTTGAGCTTGGAGAGGTCGTTGCGTTCGAAGGCGGTCGAGGTGCGCATGAGCATGCGCTCGATCAGGTCGCCGACGCCGAGAACCTCGCGGGTTGCGCTGGCGAGCGCTACGACGGGCGTCGAGAGTTCGTGGCTGTCGAGATACTTCGGCGCGGTGTCGGGCTGGGCGTCATCAGGCACGAGGCGCTGCATCAACCTGGAGAGAAGCCGGGAGAAAGGCCAGGCGAGGGCGGCCAGGATGAGGTTGAAGCCGAGGTGGGCGTCGACCGGCAGCTTGGCGGGCGAGAGCGGCAGCATCTCCAGGAGATCGGCGCCGAAGCCCGCCAGCGGCAGGGCGATCAGGCAGCCGATGGCGCGCACGATCAGGTTGCCGAGCGTCACGCGTCTCGCCGTGGCCGGGCCGCTCATCGACGCGATGACGGGTGGGATGGCGCCGCCGAGATTGGCGCCGAGAACGAGCACGATGACCAATCCGGCAGACAGGATGCCGGTCGAGGCGAGGGAGAGGATGAGGACGACGGCCGCGAGGCTGGACGAGGAAATGAAGGCGATGCCGGCTGCAAAGGCAAGCGCCACCGGCCAGGCATTGTCGAGCAGGCCGATGAAGGCCGCCAGCGCCGGCGATTGGCGCATCGGCTCGGTGGCGCTGCTCAACAGGTGCAGCGACAGCAGCATCAGGCCGATGCCGATCAGCGCCGCGCCACCGCCCTGGCGGGAACTGGAGCCGCTGCGATAGAGTACCAGGCCGGCGAGGATGACGAGCGGCGACAGCCACTCTATGCCGGTCGCGACGATCCATGCGGTGACGGCGGTGCCGACATTGGCGCCGAGCAGGACGATCTGCGCCATACGCGGCTTGACCAGTTCACGCTCGACGAAGGAGGCGACCATGAGCGCGGTGGCGGTGGAGCTCTGCAGCGCGATGGTGGCGAGGAAGCCTGAGACGAAGGAGCGAAGGCCGCTCTTGGTGCCTGATGCCAGCCCGGTCCTCAGCCGCGCGCCAAAGGCTCTCGACACGCCGTCCTTCACCTGTGCAAGGCCGAACAGCAGCAGGGCCACCGCGCCAAACAGGTTGATCATGACGATTGTCGATTCCATTCCGCCTTGGTCTTCTTCTTTTCTCGCGCAGCGGCGCGATTTTTGTTCGAATCTCTTATCGCCAACTGCTTGAAATTGCGGTGATCACGAGAGATTTTTGTTTGCCCGGCTAAAAACTATACGCCGGTCGCGCGATTTCACAACGCCGTTTCCGACATATTGTGGAACTGTACCGGCATTTGCGTCAGGACGTCGGGAAATCAACCCCGGCCAGCCAGATCAGCTGTCAGAGCCAGACGGTCTGGCGCATGGCCTCACCGACGATCATGGCGGCGGAGACGGCGACGTTGATGGAGCGCTGGCCCTCGACCATCGGGACGATGACGCGGGCGTCCGAGGCCTCGTGGACGTGATCGGGCACGCCGGCGCTTTCGCGGCCGAAGAGCAGGATGTCGTCGGCGCGGAATTCGAACTTCGTGTAGGGAACGGATGCCTTGGTCGAGGCGAGCACGAGGCGGCGCCCGGTCGTGGCGCGCCATTCCTGGAAGCGGTCCCAGTTCACGTGGCGGGTGAGGGCGGCGGCGGCGATGTAGTCCATCCCCGAGCGTTTGAGATTGCGGTCGGAGATGTCGAAGCCGGCGGGCTCGATGATGTCGACACCGAAGCCCAGGCAGGCGGCGAGCCGCAGGATCGTTCCGGTATTGCCTGGAATATCCGGCTGGTAGAGTGCCAGTCTGAGGTTCGCCATGAAGTGCCGTCCGTTCCGTCTTGTCGGCCGAGACACCTATTGCAAGTGTCGTTTCGGCGCAACAGCGCGCGTTTTGACCGCGAAATGTTCAATTTCCGATATGGTGGGACTGGAAATCTGCTTCATTTCGCGTTATCGGTGCACATCTTTTAATCGCCAGCAGGGAGCGCCATGATGAATACATTGCTGTTTACGCGTCTTCCGCGCACCAACCCGCGAATGGCGATCCGGCGCGCCTAGCGCCTTCTTTCCAGAATCCCCATTTCCAATCCATTGCGCGGCTGTCGTGGCCTCGCCCCTTGAACGTCCGGTTTCCATATGTGCCGCAGCGCGCTTTGCGCAGGCCGGGGAACGGAACGCTGAAGTTCCGGAGCATTTTCATGTTTGGCTGGTTTGAACAGCGACTTAATCCCTTTCCGAGCGAGGAGCCTACGGCACCTCCGAAAGGTCTCTTTGCATTCTGCTGGCACTACACCAAGCCGGCAGCACCGTGGCTTGCCGCGATGGCGGTGCTGACGGCGCTGATCGCGATCGGCGAAGTGGCGCTCTTCCAGTTCCTCGGTGACATCGTCGACTGGTTGACGAATGCCGACAAGGCGACGTTCCTGCAGACGGAATGGCACCGGCTTGCCTGGATGGGCGCGTTGATCCTGATCGGCCTGCCGCTGGCGGCGGTGCTGGATTCGATCATCATGCACCAGGTGCTGCTCGGCAACTATCCGATGATCGCTCGCTGGCAGATGCACCGCTTCCTGCTGCGTCACAGCATGACTTTCTTCGCCAACGAGTTCGCCGGACGCGTTGCGACGAAGGTGATGCAGACGTCGCTTGCGGTGCGCGAGACAGTGATGAAGATCCTCGACGTCTTCGTCTATGTCGTCACCTACTTCCTGACGATGATCATCGTGATCGCGGCGGCCGACTGGCGGCTGATGGTGCCGATCCTCGCCTGGCTCGGCGTCTATATCGCCATCGTGTCCTACTTCGTGCCACGGCTTCGCAAGATCGCCGCGCTGCAGGCGGACGCGCGCTCGATGATGACCGGCCGCGTGGTCGACAGCTACACCAACATCGCGACGGTCAAGCTGTTCTCGCATGCGGGCAGGGAAGAGACCTACGCCCGCGAGAGCATGGATGGCTTCCTGCAGACGGTGCATCAGCAGATGCGTCGGGTCACGATGTTCCACGCATCCGTCTACATCAACAACTGCGTGGCGCTGTTCGTGATCTCGGGCCTGTCGATCTGGTTCTGGCTGAACGGCCAGATCTCGGTCGGCGCGATCGCGATCGCCATCGGTCTTGCCATGCGCGTCAACGGCATGTCGCAGTGGATCATGTGGGAAGTCTCGGCGCTGTTCGAGAACATCGGCACGGTCTACGACGGCATGGAGATGATGACCAAGCCGCACGACATTACCGATCGCCCCGAGGCGACGGCGATGACGGCCAAGAAGGGCGCGATCCACTACGAGCGGATCGGGTTCCACTACGGCAAGGGCAGGGGCATCATCGACAACCTGTCGCTCGACATCAAGGCGGGCGAGAAGGTGGGGCTGGTCGGCCGCTCCGGCGCCGGCAAGACGACGCTGATGAACCTTCTGCTGCGCTTCTACGATCTGGAAAGCGGCCGCATCACCATCGACGGGCAGGACATCTCGCATGTGTCGCAGCAGAGCCTGCGGTCGCTGATCGGCGTGGTGACGCAGGACACGTCGCTGCTGCACCGCTCGATCCGCGACAACATCGCCTATGGCCGGCCGGATGCGACGGATGCCGATGTGATCGAGGCTGCCCGGCGCGCGAATGCCTGGGACTTCATCGAAGGTCTCGTCGACATGCAGGGCCGCAAGGGGCTCGACGCGCAGGTCGGCGAACGCGGCGTGAAGCTCTCTGGCGGCCAGCGCCAGCGCATTGCGATCGCCCGCGTCTTCCTGAAGGACGCGCCGATCCTGGTGCTCGACGAGGCGACCTCGGCGCTCGATTCCGAAGTCGAGGCGGCGATCCAGGAGAACCTCTTCGCGCTGATGCAGGGCAAGACGGTGATCGCGATCGCCCACCGCCTCTCGACGCTGACGGAGATGGACCGGCTGATCGTGCTCGACAAGGGCCGGATCATCGAGGCCGGGTCGCATGCGGACCTCACCCAGCAGGGCGGGGTCTATGCGGATCTCTGGAGCCGCCAGTCCGGCGGGTTCCTGGCGGATCACGAAACGGCCGAAGAAGCGGCGCAATAAGACAAAAGGCCCTCCCGGCGGGAAACCGGGAGGGCCTTTTTCAATCCAGCTGTTTCAGAGGCTGTCCGCCCAATCGATGACGCGGTTGCGTTCGACGAATATGCTGTTCGCCGACACCAGCATCCGCAGGTCCATCAGGCGCCGCTCTTCCTCGCGATCGATCCACGCGGCAATCGCGTCTGTCACGACCTTATCGTGAGGTAGCTCGAGGTGCTCTGCCAGAGCGTCGAGCCGTTCCGCGAGCGGCAGCGGAATGCTCGACATTATCGTCTTCATCTGCATTCGACCGTCTCCCCGTGAAAGGCCAATATACCCCGAGATTGTGGCGAGCTTCGTGACAATCAACGGCGATGCCGTCGATGTTATCAATTGTTACGAAAATATAAGGTTGCGGCAGCAGGGTCTTCGGCTTTCCGGCCGGAGCCAACAGGACTATATCGCAGACATGCCGATAAAACGACTCCTCCATTTCTTCGAAAACTGGATCGATCCTTTCTATCCGAAGGACAATATTCAGCCGCCGCGACAGACACTCGGGTTCATCTGGTTCTACATCGACCAGGCGAAGGCGCCGTTCATCGCCATGCTGGTGCTGGGCGGCCTGTCGGCGGCCATCGAGGCGGCGCTGTTCTGGTTCGTGGGCCGGCTGGTCGACATCCTGGCGACCATCAAGCCCGAGGACGGGTGGAACGGGCTTTTGGCCGCGCATGGCTTCGAGCTGTTCGGCATGCTGTTCCTGATCGGCATCGTGCGCTTCTTCGTGGCGCTCCTGATCGCGCTGGTCGACCAGCAGGTGATCACCCCCGGTTTCTACAATCTGGCACGCTGGCAGTCCTATCTCCATGTGTCGCGGCAATCGCTGTCCTTCTTCCAGAGCGATTTCTCCGGCCGCATCGTCAACAAGGTCTGGTCGGCGGGGCAGGCGGCGGGGGACCTCGTGACCTCGCTGATGGAGAGCGTCTGGTTCGTCGGCATCTACGCGGTGACGACGATCGTGCTGGTGGCGCGACTGGATTTCTCGCTGGCCGCCGTCGTGCTCTTCTGGCTCGTCGCCTTCGGCATTCTGGCGCGCTACTTCGTGCCGCGCATCCGCTTCCATTCGCGCGAGACGGCGGAAGCCGCCTCGATGATCAACGGCCGCATGGTCGATGCCTACAGCAACATCCAGACGTTGAAGCTCTTCGCGCGCGACGAGGAGAGCGACCGCTACATGCGGCAGGGCTTCGACATCTTCCAGGATACGGTTCTGCGCTTCACGCGGTTCATCACCGGCGTGCGCGCGTCGATGGCGCTGCTCTCGGGCCTGATGATCGTGACGATGGCCGGGCTCAGCGTGCATCTGTGGCTGCAGGGGCTGGTGAGCTCCGGCGCCGTGGCGTTTTCGCTGGCGCTGGTGCTGCGCCTCAACTTCCTGCTCGGACGGCTGATGACGCAGTTCAACGGCATCATGCGCAATCTCGGCACGATCCAGAACTCGGCAGAACTGATCTCGCAGCCGCTGTCGCTGGTCGACCGTCCCGGCGCTCCCGATCTCGTCATCCGCCAGCCGGGCATACGTTTCGAGAACGTCTCGTTCCATTACGGCCGGGCGAAGGGCGTCATCGACAATTTCTCGCTCACCGTCGAACCCGGCGAGAAGGTCGGCATCGTCGGCCGATCCGGCGCCGGCAAATCGACGCTCGTGAACCTTCTCCTGCGCCTCTATGATCTTCAGGGCGGGCGCATTCTTGTCGATGGACAGGATATCGCGGCGGTCAGGCAGGAATCGCTGCGCATGCAGATCGGCGTCGTCAGCCAGGATACGTCGCTTCTGCACCGCTCGGTGCGCGACAACATCCTCTTCGGGCGGCCGGATGCCGGCGAGGGGCGGCTGATCGAGGCGGCGCGGCGGGCGCAGGCACTGGAGTTCATCGAGCGGCTGCACGACCAGCAGGGGCGGAGCGGCTTCGACGCGCATGTCGGCGAGCGCGGGGTGAAGCTCTCGGGCGGCCAGCGGCAGCGCATCGCCATTGCCCGCGTGATGCTGAAGGACGCGCCGATCCTCGTGCTCGACGAGGCGACGTCGGCGCTCGATTCCGAGGTCGAGGAAGCGATCCAGTCCAGCCTCAACGAGATCATGCACGGAAAGACGGTGCTGGCGATCGCCCACCGGCTCTCGACGATCGCCGCCCTCGACCGGCTGATCGTGGTCGACAACGGCCGCATCATCGAGGAAGGAACACACGAGGCGTTGCTGAGAGAGGGCGGGCTTTATGCCGAACTCTGGGCGCGGCAATCGGGCGGCTTCCTGGCCTCGGATTTCGACGAGGCGACCATTGCCGGCGGCGGCAAGATCGGCGAAGGGGCGAAGGTGGACTGAGGGGAAGGGAACCGGCGCTCGCCGCTTCCTCTGGGCGAGTGCGGCGCAGCGGCGGAATCCGCTGCACTGCAACACTGTTGCAAGCATGTGAATATCTTAAAAAATCGCTTGTCGCCCCCCGCGACATTGTGCCCCCATGGCCTTGCCAAGGCTGGACTTAGCTTGCGATCAAAGTTAGAACCCGCCTTAGTGGGTGGGGAATCTTTGTTCGAATTTTGTCTCGGCATGTTCGAACTTTATCACGACAGATTCGTCGCCTTGGAGGGATGGCGCGGAAATTCCGCGAAATTTGGGCAGAGGATGTTAAGCCGTGAGCGAACACGAAACGACAGGCGGGGTCTCTAGCGAGCCTACACGCCGTGATTTCCTTTATCTAACCACGGGTATGGCAGGCGCCGTCGGCGCCGTCTCTGTCGCCTGGCCGTTTATCGACCAGATGCGTCCCGATGCCTCGACGCTCGCTCTCGCATCAATCGAAGTGGACGTTTCGAGCCTCGAGCCGGGCATGTCGCTGACCGCGAAATGGCGCGGAAAGCCGATCTTCATTCGCAACCGTACACCTGAGGAAGTGAAGGCCGCCGATGAGGTTCCGATGTCCGAACTGAAGGATCCTGTCGCGCGCAACGCCAATCTGGCGGCCGATGCACAGGCAACCGGCGTCGATCGTTCCGCCGGCAAGGACAAGGAGAACTGGATCGTGATGATCGGCTCCTGTACGCATCTCGGCTGTGTGCCGCTCGGCCAGGCCGGCGAATACAACGGGTGGTTCTGTCCCTGTCATGGCTCGGTCTACGACACGGCCGGCCGCATACGCAAAGGTCCGGCGCCGCAGAATCTCGCGATTCCGACCTATGCGTTCGTTTCCGACAAAGTTATCAAAATCGGTTGAGGGGGACTGATTTATGAGTGGCCATTCCAGCTACGAGCCATCAACCGGCCTTGAAAAATGGATCGATTCGCGCCTGCCTTTGCCGCGCATGGTCTATGACAGTTTTGTCGCCTATCCGGTTCCACGCAACCTGAACTATGCCTACACCTTCGGCGCCATGCTGGCGGTGATGCTGGTCGTGCAGATCCTCACAGGGGTCACGCTCGCCATGCACTATGCCGCCGAAACCACGGTGGCGTTCAACTCCGTCGAAAAGATCATGCGCGACGTCAACCACGGTTGGCTGCTGCGCTACATGCACGCCAACGGCGCGTCGTTCTTCTTCGTCGCGGTCTATCTGCACATTGCCCGCGGCCTCTACTACGGCTCCTACAAGGCGCCGCGCGAAATCCTCTGGATCCTTGGCGTTCTCATCTATCTCTTGATGATGGCGACCGGCTTCATGGGCTACGTTCTGCCCTGGGGTCAGATGTCCTTCTGGGGCGCGACCGTCATCACCGGTTTCTTCTCGGCGTTTCCGCTGATTGGCGAATGGGTGCAGCAGTTCCTGCTCGGTGGCTTCGCGGTCGAGAACCCGACGCTGAACCGCTTCTTCTCGCTGCACTACCTGCTGCCCTTCGTGATCGCCGGCGTCGTCGTCCTGCACATCTGGGCGCTGCACGTGGTCGGCCAGACGAACCCGACGGGTGTCGAGATCAAGACCAAGACGGACACCGTGCGCTTCACGCCCTATGCGACGCTGAAGGATGCGCTCGGCGTTTCGGTCTTCCTGCTCGTATACGCCTATTTCGTCTTCTACCTGCCGAACTTCCTCGGCCACGCCGACAACTACATCCCGGCCGACCCGTTGAAGACGCCGGCGCATATCGTTCCGGAATGGTACTTCCTGCCGTTCTACGCGATGCTGCGTTCGATCACCTTCAACATCGGGCCGATCGATTCCAAGCTGGCGGGCGTGCTTGTCATGTTCGGCGCGATCATCGTCCTGTTCTTCCTGCCCTGGCTGGATACGTCGAAGGTCCGCTCCGCGGTCTATCGTCCGTGGTACAAGGTGGCCTACTGGCTGTTCGTTCTCAACGCGATCATCCTGGGCTGGCTCGGTTCGCAGCCTGCCGAAGGGCTCTACACCACGATCTCGCAGATCTGTACGCTGCTCTACTTCGCCTTCTTCCTGATCGTCATGCCGGTCCTGGGTCTCGTCGAGACACCACGCCGACTGCCGAATTCGATCACGGAGGCCGTGCTCGAGAAGCGCAACAAGGTTGCTTCCGCAGAAGCGGCCAAGGCTTGAGCGGGCGAGGGGAGAACAGATCCATGAACAAGCTTCTTGCAAGCATTCTATCGCTCGCTTTCGTCGGCTGTCTCGGCACCTCGGCTCTGGCCCAGGATCCGGCGCCGGCCGAGCATCACGAGGCGGCGACGCCGCACTATCCGCTGAAGGAACCGAGGGAGGTCGACTGGACCTTCGCCGGCCCGTTCGGCACCTATGACAAGGGACAGCTGCAGCGCGGCCTGAAGGTCTATACCGAAGTCTGCGCCGCCTGCCACTCGATGAAGCTGGTGCCGTTCCGCATGTTGGGCGACCTCGGCTACTCCGACGCGCAGGTCAAGGCGTTCGCGGCCAACTACGAGGTCCAGGACGGCCCGAACGCATCCGGCGACATGTATACCCGCAAGGCCGTGCCGTCGGACTACTTCCCGTCGCCGTTCGCCAATGCCGAAGCGGCCGCCGCTTCCAACAACGGCGCGGCGCCGCCGGACTTCTCGCTGATCGCCAAGGCGCGCGAAGTCGAACGCGGCTTCCCGCGCTTCGTCTTCGACATCTTCACGCAGTACCAGGAAGGCGGGCCGGATTACATCTACTCGCTGCTGACGGGCTACGAGAACCCGCCGGTCGGCGTGACGGTATCGCAGGGACAACACTACAACCCGTACTTCCACGCCGCCTCGGTGCTCGCCATGCCGCCGCCGCTTTCGGACGGCCAGGTGACCTACGACGACGGCGCTCCTGCGACCGTCGACCAGTACGCGAAGGACGTCGCGTCCTTCCTGATGTGGGCCGCAGAGCCGCACCTCGAACAGCGCAAGCACACCGGCTTCATGGTGATGGTATTCCTGCTGATCTTCACGGTCTTGGTCTATCTGACCAAGCGTTCGGTCTACGCCAACAAGGAACACTGAGGGCCTGGTTCCAGGCTTCAGCAAAAGGCGCCTCTCGGGGCGCCTTTTTTGTTGGTTCAGAGCAACATGTTGGCGAACTCGCGCTCGCAGACAAGACGATCTACCTGACCGAGCGTGCCGAGTTGGCGCAGGATGAGATCGTTGGGGACGGTCGTCAGGCGCCACCTGATGACGCATGCGACGGAAAGCTTGGCAGAGTGGAGGTCGCCTAGCAATATGTCGCTCGGCCAGCTGCTGGCCTTGGCAGTCGTGATCATCGCGACGAGTGTGGCGCCGTTTGCGCGATTGAAACGCTCGCCTGAGAGAACGACGACCGGCCTGCGCTTCAGCACCGGGATGTCGGCGAAGGGGAAGGGCACGACGACCGTGTCGTAGCGTTTACAGATCACGGAAGGCTTCTTCGTCTTCCGGGCTGTCCCATTCCGGAAAAAGACGGGTCGCCCCGGCGAGATAGTCGTCCGCGACCACGACCTCCCGAACGCTCAGAAGATCCCCGCGGCGTTCCTTGTACCAGCCATTCCAGACGTCCTTCATGCTGCCGTGCGGACGGATGCCGTCGGTCGGGCGGCCGTCGACGCCGGTCTTCATGCGCCTCCATCGACCGACCACACCACCAATTTCGAGGCTGACTTCTTCGTCCGCCTTCAGCGCCTGCAATCGCTTGCGTAGGCTGGCGCCTTCGATGTGCTTAAACCAGATCGCGGAGTCGGTTATCTTTACGCGTGGCTGCATGGTCGTTGCCTTTGGCCGATCGTCGGCTGCTGCCGGCATGATAACCCAGCCGAAAATTGAATCAATTCCCCGCCAAGGTGCTGGAATTGTCGCGCTTGCGACGAAAGCTGCTATAGACAATCCAACCGGCGCGGATCAGTTTGCGCGCAGAATCTTCAATGAATAAGGCTTGCACCTGCCCATGGCTCACGCAGACAATGAACTCGTCAAGGCGATCCGCTCCATCCCGGACTACCCCAAGCCCGGTATCATCTTCCGTGACATCACGACGCTTCTCGGCAATCCTCGCGCGTTTCGCCGGGCGATCGACGAGCTGGTGCAGCCTTATGCCGGGATGAAGATCGACAAGATCGCCGGGATGGAGGCGCGGGGCTTCATTCTGGGTGGTGCCGTGGCGCATCAGCTTTCCGCCGGCTTCGTGCCGATCCGCAAGAAGGGCAAGCTGCCGCACGAGACCGTGCGCATCGCCTACAGCCTGGAATATGGCGTGGACGAGATGGAGATGCATGTCGATGCGGTCAAGCCGGGCGAGAAGGTGATCCTGGTGGACGACCTGATCGCTACGGGCGGTACGGCCGTCGGCGCGACGAAGCTGCTGCGGCAGATCGGCGCCGAGGTGGTTTCCGCCTGCTTCGTGATCGACCTGCCTGATCTCGGCGGTCGCGCCAAGCTCGAGGAACTCGGCGTCGACGTGCGCACGCTGGTCGAATTCTCCGGCCACTGAGGCTGCGGTCTATTCGAACTCTATGACGGTGCTTTCGAAGCGGATGACCGGCGTGCCGTCGGCGGTCGCGCCTTCGCAGCGTATCGTGTTCAGCAGCCACCCGGGGCGTGAGGTCAGCGGGCGGCTGTCGAGGAGCGTCACGGAGTAGAAGATTTCCTCGCCGGCGAAGACCGGGCGAATCCATTGCAGATTGCGGAAGCCGGGGGAGGGACCGAGTTTCGGTGGTGTCTGGCTCTCGCTTGCCAGGCGCTTCATCTCGCTTGTCCAGTAGGCAACGAACAGGCGCATCCAGACGGCGGCCGTGTGCCAGCCCGAGGCGCAGAGGCCGCCGAAGAGCGAGCGTTTCGCGGCTTCTTCGTCCACATGGAAGGGCTGCGGATCGAAACGCTCGGCATAGCGCAGGATTTTCTCAGGTGTGAAGACGTAGGAGCCGATTTCGGTCTTCTCGCCGATGGCGTAGCGGTCGGTCATGATCATGCCGCAGTCTCCGGCGCGCCGCGCATCACGAACATGATCGAGTTTTCCGAGCTGCAGACAAGCTCGCCCTTCTGGTTGCTGAGTTCGTGGCGGAACTTGGCGATGCCGATACCGGGGCGGGATCGGAGCGGGCGGGCCTCCAGCACGGTCGAGTGTCCGCTCAGCGTGTCATCCGCCAGCACCGGCTTGCGCCACTCCATGATGTCGATGCCGGGCGCGCCCTCGGAGCGGGAGCTGAGGAGATAGCTGTCGATCATCATCCGCATCAGCATGGCCGAGGTGTGCCAGCCGGATGCCGCGAGGCCGCCCAGGATGCTGGCGCGGCCGGCTTCCTCGTCGACATGCATCGGTTGCGGATCGAATTCGGTGGCGAATTCCACGATCTCCTCTGCACTCACCGTCTTCGGACCAAGCGCGAAGCGCCGGCCGGGCGTGAAATCCTCGAATGCCAGTTTCTCCACGGCCATTGCCTCCCCCGCGTCCTATGAAGTTGCCGTCACTTCAAATAGCATAACGCCACGGCCAATGATTCCAAGAGGATAAACCGGCATGACGGAATTGCGATCGGTGCTCGACGAGGCGGAGCGCGAGGGGCTTATCTCGGGCGAGGCGAACGAGCGGCTGCTGCCGTTTCTGACCGAGCGCGGCGTCACCGTCCGCGCGCGTGCGGCCAAGCCGGTGGAGGATGCCGCATGGTCGGATACCGAGACGCCGCGCTTCATCCGCGGTTTCCATGACGTGCTGATCACCATCGGCGTCATCGTGGCGCTGAGCGGGCTGTGGGGGCTCGCCTCGGTTTTCGTCGTGCTGCCGGCGATCGTCGTGTTGTCCGAGATCCTGGTGAAGCGCCAGCGGCTGGCGCTGCCGGCGGTGGCGCTGACCATCGCGCTCGTCTGCGCCACGACGACGCTGACGGCGTTCTGGGTTTCGAGCTATGCAAACTTCCTTGAAAACGGCAACGACGCCATCCGCTTCATCGCGCCGTTCCCCGTCCTGCTCGGCCTCTATTATCTGCGCTATGGCGTGCCGCTTTCGCTGGCGCTCTGCATCGTTTCCGGGCTGGCGCTTGTGCTCGCCGTGGTCATCAAGCTGATCCTGTCGGCAAGCGGCGATCCGCTGCTCCTCGTCAACAATCCGAGCATCCTGTCGTGGATCGGGATCGTTTCGGCGGCAGGTCTGTTCGCGACGGCCCTGAAGTTCGATCTCAGCGATATCAACAGGCGCACTACGCGGTCCGACATCGCCTTCTGGCTGCACATGGCGGCGGCGCCGGCGCTGCTTTACAGCATCGTCTCGCTGTTCGTCTTGCGGGGCGGGCTGATCGAGCTCACGCAGACGGTATCGTTCAAGACGCCGGTCGTGGTGCTCACCGTGGCGGCGCTGATGCTGGTGGGGCTTATCATCGATCGGCGCGCCTTCGTGACGTCAGGTCTGCTGTCGCTCGGCTTTGCGCTGTTCGGAATCTTCCGGCAGGGGAGTGCGACGATCGATACGTACTTCTCCACGACGCTCTTGGTCGTTGGTGCGATCGTGCTCGTCATCGGGACGGGCTGGATGCCGCTGAGGCGGCGGGTGGTCAACGCGCTGCCATCAGCACTGGCGCGGAGACTGCCGCCCGCATAGACGGCAGTCCTTTCACTAGAAATCAGGTGTTGAAGCGGAAGTGGATGACGTCGCCGTCCTGGACGATGTATTCCTTGCCTTCGTCGCGACCCTTGCCGGCTTCCTTGGCGCCGACTTCACCCTTGAAGTTGATGTAGTCGTCGTAGCCGATGGTGAAGGCGCGGATGAAGCCGCGTTCGAAATCGGTGTGGATGACGCCGGCCGCCTGCGGGGCCTTGGTGCCGCGGCGGATGGTCCAGGCGCGGGTTTCCTTGGGGCCGACGGTGAAATAGGTGATCAGGTCGAGCAGGTGGTAGCCGGCGCGGATCAAGCGGTCGAGGCCGGCTTCCGTAAGGCCAAGCGCCGAGAGGAACTCGGTGGCTTCTTCTTCCGGCAGCTGCGCCACTTCGGCTTCGATCGCAGCCGAGATGATGACGCATTCCGCGCCCTGCTTCTCGGCCATCTCCGCTGCGGCCTTGGTGTGCTCGTTGCCATCGACGGCATCGCCTTCAGCGACGTTGCAGACGTAGAGGACCGGATGCGAGGTGAGGAGGTTGAGGCCCTTCAGGATCTCGATCTCTTCCGGCGCCAGCGTCTTCAGGAGAAGACGGGCGGGCTTGCCTTCGTTGAGGAGCTTGATGACCGCTTCCATGACGGGAAGCTGGGCCAGCGATTCCTTGTCCTTCGATGCGGCGCGCTTGCGGGTCTGCTCGACGCGGCGCTCCAGGCTTTCGAGGTCGGCGAGCATCAGCTCTGTCTCGATCGTGTCGGCGTCGCCGACGGGATTGATGCGACCCTCGACGTGGGTGATGTCGTCATCCTCGAAGCAGCGCAGCACGTGGACCACGGCATCGACTTCGCGGATGTTGGCGAGGAACTTGTTGCCGAGGCCTTCACCCTTGGACGCGCCGCGCACGAGGCCGGCGATGTCGACGAAGGAGATGCGCGTCGGGATGATTTCCTTGGAGCCGGCGATACCCGCCAGCTTCTGCATGCGCGGATCGGGAACGGCGACTTCGCCGGTGTTCGGCTCGATCGTGCAGAAGGGATAGTTCGCCGCCTGCGCCGCCGCCGTCTTGGTGAGCGCGTTGAAGAGGGTCGACTTGCCGACATTCGGCAGACCGACGATACCGCATTTGAAGCCCATGGCCTGAAACCTGCTGTTCTTGAATTCGTTGGTGCTGGCTATGGGGTAAAAGGCGCCTTGCGGTCAAGCTTTTCGAGCGATCTTGCGTGATCAAAGCGGCTTTGGCTTGAAAGCGGCGCTTGCGGTGCAATATATTATGGAGGCTGAGCAACGCTCGCCCCCTCCTGTCATCAACGGATGGACTGCCCGATGAGTGACAATGACGTCGCCCTGAAACCGAAAGTGAAGTCCAAGCCGAAGGTCGAACGACCGAAGCTCTACAAGGTCATCCTCGTCAACGACGATTTCACGCCGCGCGAATTCGTGACCGTGGTGTTGAAGGTGGTGTTCAAGATGAGCGAAGAGGCAGGATACCGCGTCATGCTGACGGCGCATAAGCTCGGCACCGCCGTCGTGGTCGTCTGTACCAAGGATATCGCCGAGACCAAGGCGAAGGAGGCGATGGATATCGCCAAGGAAGCGGGGTTCCCGCTGATGTTTACCACCGAGCCCGAGGAATAGGCGTCAGGGACGCCTGATCTGGTAGCCGGTCTTGTCGTTGGTGAAACCGCAATTCTCGTAGAAGCGCAGCGTCGCCGGGTCCTTCGAGCCGGTCAGCAGCATGACCTTGTAGCAGCCGGCCTGCCATGCCGTCTCGACCGCGTGGGCGATCAAGGTGCCTGCATAGCCGCGCTTGCGGTAACGCTCGGCGGTCACGACGTTTTCGATCAGCGCATAGGACGCGCCGCCGCGTGTCAGGTTGGGGATGACGATGAGGGTGACGGATGCGGCTGGAACGTCGTCGGCGAGGCCGATGAACAGCTGCATGCCGGGATGGGAGGCAATCGTCTCGAAGCGAGCGTCGGCGGTCTCGGCGTCGATCGCCAGGTCGGCCGGGTTCAGTTCGCGGTAGAGCGAAAGCAGGCCGGGAAGATCGGACGGTTCAGCCGTGCGGATCGCGAGAGGCGAGGGCGCCATTCTCAGTCTTCCTTGTTGCCGAACATCTTCTTCAGCATCTCGGCCATCGGTCCCGTCGTCGGCAGTTTCTTCGGCTGGGCGTTGTTGCGGGCCTGGTGGATATGGGACTTTCCGGCGGGCTTGGGCGTGGCGTTGCCCTGCTTGGTTGGCTTGTCCTCATCGGCCTTGCCGCCGACGGCCAGCGCCAGCTTGTTCATCAGCTGCGAATCCTCGCGCTTCACCAGCATCTCGACATTGTCTGCCAGCGCGTCCAGCATCGGCTCGAGCCAGGTGCGGTCGACCTTGGCGAAATCGCCAAGCACGTAGTGGTGGACGAGATCCTTGTTGCCGGGGTGGCCGATGCCGAGGCGCAGCCGACGGTATTCGCGGCCGCAATGGGCGTCGAGCGACTTGATGCCGTTATGGCCGCCGTGGCCGCCGCCGGTCTTGATGCGGGCCTTGGCGGGGGCTAGGTCGAGTTCGTCGTAGACGGCAACGAGATCCGAAGGCTGCAGCTTGTAGAAGCGCATGGCCTCGCCGACGGATTCGCCCGACAGGTTCATGTAGGTCTGCGGCTTGATCAGCAGCACCTTCTCGCCCGCGATCTCGCCTTCGGAGATTTCGGCCTTGAACTTCTTCGACCAGGGCGAGAAGCTGTGGCGGCGGTGGATGGCGTCCACGGCCATGAAGCCGATATTGTGGCGGTTGCCGGCATATTGGCTGCCGGGATTGCCGAGGCCGGCGATGACAAGCATGGGACGTCCAATTCCTCGCAGTTAAGCTTGGAACGTTCACCACCGCGAAATGACGTCAAAGTCAAGACGAAGCGGATGAAGTGTGGGAAATCAGTTGCCGCCGTCGAGCTTGTATTTGGCGAAGATCGCCTTCTGGGTGCCGTCGGCGATCAGCGCGGTAAGGGCTGCCTGCATTCTGGTCAGGAGATCTTCCGGGAACTCCTTTTGGCAGGCGATGCCCATGGGCTGGGAAGTGAGTTCCAGGACCTTTTCGACAGGCTGCTCGGACTTGAGCCGCTGGAAGTAAAGCTGCGAGATCGGCATCATGTCGATGCGGCCGTTCATCAGCTTGCGAAAGGTGGCGTTGAAGTCCGAGGCGACGTCGATCTTGGGGAAGCCCTTTTCGCGCAACACCGTGTCGCTGTAGTCCTCGCGCTGGGTGCCTATGGTGTAGCGCTTGGCGTCTTCCATATCCTTCGGCGCCACGCCGGAACCCGTCTTAGCGATCAGGATATTGCGATCGGTCAGCAGCGGCTCTATCCATTTGAAGAGCGGATCGCGCTTGGCAGTGTGCGCGGTGCTGAAGACGCAGGTCATGGGCTCGCTCTGCGCCAGGGTGTAGGCGCGGGCCCATGGGAGCATCTCGATCTTGTACTCGATGCCGGCGGCGGTCATCAGCTTTTCGATCTGCTCGACGGACGTGCCCTTGATCACGCGGTCCTCGCGGTAGCTGAAGGGCGGATATTCCTCGGTGACGAAGGTCACCGGCTCCGCATGCGCGCGGATCACGGAGGAAAGGCCAAGGAGAACGGTCAGGATCAGCTTCTTCATCATGTTGCTCTCCCGCGATTATCTATGAGGCCACCGACAACTGGATCGCTCGCAGTCGATCGATCAGGCTTACGACGTTTTGCGGGCGGTGGAAGAGATAGCCCTGGCCGAAGTCGAGGCCCATCTCGTGCAGCGTCCGGCATTCTTCCTCTGTTTCGATGCCCTCGGCGATGACGGTGCAATCCATCTTGTGCGACAGCGTCGTGATGCTTTCGACCAGCATCCTGCTCTTGTGGCGAATTTCGGGATTGGCGTCGTTGATCGAGCGGGTGAAGGACTGATCGATCTTGATGATATCGACCGGAAAGCGGTTGAGGTAGCTCAGCGAGGAGTATCCGGTGCCGAAATCGTCGAGCGCGATCCTGCAGCCGAAGTGGCGCATCTCGGTGACGATCATGCGGATCTCGGGGTTGTTGTGCATCAGCACCGCCTCGGTGATCTCGACCACGATGCGATCGGGACGGATGCCGTGGCGCACGAGCAGCGCGGCAAGGCGAGCGGGCAGGGCGGGTTCGAACTGCAGCGGCGAGAAGTTGATGGCGAGATAGCTGTTTTCCATGCCGGGGAGGCGGGAGATGTTGGCGAGGTGGGCGATCGCCTTTTCCATGATCACATTGCCGACGCGGCCGATCTTTCCGGTCTCCTCGGCAACGTTGATGATCTCGGCAGGCGCCATCAGGCCTTTCTGCGGATGGTTCAGGCGCATCAGTGCCTCGAAGCCGGCGACGCCGCGGCCGTTCAGGCTGACGATCGGCTGCAGGTAGGCGTCGAACCAGTCTTCGGCGAGTGCGGCTTCGATGTGGCTTTCGATCTCGGCGCGTGCGCGTGCGTGATCGAGCATCGTCGGGTCGAAGATCTGGGCGCCGTTCTTGCCGTCACGCTTCTTGGCGTACATCGCCATATCGGACTTCTGCAGCAGTTCGGCGGCGTTGGAGGCGTGCAACGGATAGACGGCGATGCCGACGCTGGCGCTGAGATGCAGGTCGGTGCCGAACGGGATCTGGAAGATCGTGGCGATCTGTTCGGCCATGGCCGCAGCGCGGCGCGTGGCGTCGATGGCGGGCAGCAGGATGGCGAACTCGTCGCCGCCGAGGCGAGCGGCCTGATCGGACGGGGCCAGATGGGTGCGCAGGCGCGAGACGAATTCGCGCAGCGCCCGGTCGCCTTCGGCGTGGCCCATATTGTCGTTGATCCACTTGAAGCGGTCGAGATCGACGAAGAGGCAGGCGAGTTCCTGGCCAACGGCGTCGGCTTCCCTGATCTTGGCGTCGAGCGCGGCCTCGAAGCCCTGGCGGTTGAGCAGGCCGGTAAGATGGTCGCTGATCGCCTGGCGATGGTTGCGGGCTTCCGATGCCTTGAGATCGGTCACGTCGGTCATGACGGAAAGCGAGAGCGTATCGTGACCACCGGTGGCGGCCTTCGATTCCAGGATCAGCACGTCCATCACCCGGCCGTCGAAGCAAAGGAACTTGACGGTCAGATCGCGCGCGGCTGCACCTTCGGATACATCCTTGCGCCTGAGGAAGGCCTCTCTGGTATCGGCGGTGACGAGATCGGCGAAGCGACCGCCGATGACGCGCGCGCGGTCGTAGCCCGTCGCGACCAGCCAGTAATCGCTGACGGCGGTGATACGGTCGTCCTCATCCAGCGAGAAGAGCATCGCCGGCGTCAGGTCGTAGATGTCGATGGCGCGGCGATGGGCGAGCTTCAACTCGCGTTCCTCGCGCTCGAGCTTCGACTGCATGTCGTTGAAGCCGCTGGCGAGACGACCCATTTCGTCGTTCGAACGCCAGTCGACATGGTGGCGGGAGCCGAGCTGGCGCGTCGCCTCGATCGCGGCGGTCAGGCGCATCAGCGGGCGGATGACAAAGATGCGGTTGCCGATGATGGCGGCGCTGACAACGGCGAGAACGGCGAAGAGGAAGATCGACATGAATACGATCTCCTCGTGCTTCAGGCCCGAGAAGACGCCGAGCGCGGGATAGAAAACCGATATGCTGCCGAGGTTCTTCGGGCCATCGACGGTGTTGTAGATGATGGCGCGCGAGACCTGGATCAGGTTTCCGCTGAAGGAGCGCGGAATGGTCGACTGCATGATGTCGAGCTGGCCGGACTGATCGCGGACCTGGACCTTGACGATGGATTCCTGCGTGACCACCGTGGCGCTGATCTGGGCGATGCTGTCTTCATCGAGATCCCAGAGCGGCTTGGCCAGCGCCTGGGCGTTGGCGACGAGAAGGACGGCGATATGGTCGCGCGTCTCTTTTTCCGCGCGCTCGGAAGAAAGAAACAGAAACAATACGAATAGCGGAGCAACAAAAAGCAACAACGCGCCGCAGATGATCGCCAGAAAACGATTCTGAACGGAATTGTTCATTGTATCGGTTGGCTCCCTGCCGCCTTTGCTTCTTTTGTCTTCTGCAAGTTTTTCACCTTGCAGGACCGTCAGGAATGCTTCGCCGAAATGTATTAAATGTTGCTGAAACGGGTACGCCCGCCCCAAATGAAAAGGCCCGCCTTCGGGAGAAAGCGGGCCTTATGCTTTACAAATTATGGAAGCGATCAGGCTTCAGCTTCGCCTGCTTCTTCAGCTTCTTCCGAGACGCCGGCTGCCGGAGCAACGATCGTCGCGATGGTGAAGTCGCGGTCGATAACCGTGGTCACGCCCTTCGGCAGGGTGACTTCGGAGATGTGGATGCTGTCGCCGATCTTCTTGCCGCTGAGGTCAACGTTGAAGAATTCCGGGATCGCATCAGCCGGGCAATGAACTTCGACTTCGTGACGAACGATGTTCAGAACGCCGCCGACCTTGAGGCCCTGGGACTTCTCTTCGTTGATGAAGTGAACCGGGATCTGGACGGAGACCTGGGTGTTGCCGGAAACGCGCAGGAAGTCCACGTGCATGGTGAAGTCGCGGACCGGATCGAGCTGGTAGTCCTTCGGCAGAACCTTGTACTTCTTGCCGTCGACGTCGATCGTAGCAACGGTGGTCATGAAACCGCCGGCGTGGATGCGCTTCGTCACCTCATTGGTGCTGAGCGAGATAGAAATGGGGGCCTGCTTGTCACCATAGATGACAGCCGGGATGAGACCATTGCGGCGAAGTTCACGGGCGGACCCCTTACCAACCCGTTCGCGCGCCTCGGCCTTGAGCTCGTAGCTTTCGTGGCTCATGACATTACCTTTCGAGGTTATATGGAGAGCTCGGCGCAGGCACATGCCCGTCGCTGAACTGGAGGCGGGTTTCCCCAACCTCATCCGCGTTGCCTCCAAGGGTGTCTACACGGACGCGTGCGCTATAGTATAAATGGCGGGCAAAGGCAAGCACGGCCGAAAAACCCGGCATCCGGGGCGCCGCTGCCTATCTCGGGCGTCAGCCCGATCAAGCATGGGCATTACAGGCTTGCGGCAACAAGCAGACCCAGCGCGACCCAAAACAGCATGGAAAGCTCGGCAGCCAGCAAAAAGCCCTTTGCTTCATCGCTCATGCACAGTCCTCCTCCGCTACCCTCCAGCAGCACGGTGATGATTGCATCTATCGGATGAAACTTCCATCGCTTATATGCGCCGATGCAGATATTGCATCCCAGCGCTTTTGCCTGTGTTGCTATATGGATACAAGAACATGCTAATGCAACTTGAGCATCTTCGGCGAAGCACTTGCAAAACCTGAGATGTTTGAGCGTTGACGCGCTGTTAATGACAGTCGCAGCCATTGCTGGGCAATTGCCCGCGAGATCACTTCAATTATTGCTTTCTTAAGCGGCTGCGTATGAAGCCAGACATCAAATTTGTTTGGATCTGTCATGTTTACCGTTTTCTCCTGCATTGCCTACATGCACGACCTCAGTCTGGTTGCCCTGGCGGGATGCCTTTGCTTCCTGTCGTCGTTGGCGGCGCTCACGCTTCTGCAGCGCGCCCGCAGCGCAGTGAAAGTCGCGCGAGCGATCTGGCTGCTGATGGGCGCTGCCGCGGGTGGCTTTGGCATATGGGCAACGCATTTTGTTGCGATGCTCGCCTATGACAGCGGTATCGTCATGGGATACGATACGTCGCAGACGCTGGCGTCGCTCGGCATTTCCCTGCTGACTACTCTCGCCGCCGTCAGCCTTGCGGCGATGACCGAGGGCAGGGTGGGGCGCGCGTTTGCCGGTGTCCTTTTCGGCATCGGCGTGACGCTGATGCATTTCATGGGAATGGTCGCGGTGCAGTTTCCTGGCACGATGGTCTGGGATCGGTCGCTTGTCATCGCGGCGATGGGCTGCGCGGTCGTCGTCTCCGCGATTGCCTTCGCGTTGCTGCCCGACACCAAGCTGACGGCGCGCAAGCTGCTCATTCCCGCCGGTACGCTTTGCCTGGCGATCGTCTCCATGCATTTCACGGCGATGGGAGCCCTGACGGTGGTGCCCGCAGTCGGCATCGAGATCGATCCGAGCGAGACGTTGTCAACGGGCTTCATGGTCATCACGCTGCTTGCCGTTTCGCTTTCGATGATCGCATCGGGCTTTGCCGCGGCGGTCTTCGCGATGCGCGCCGAGAGTTCTACGATGGAGAGCGAGGCGCGCTTCGAAATGCTGGTGCAGGGCGTTACGGACTACGCCATCTACATGCTCGATGTCGAAGGGCGCGTCACCAATTGGAATGCAGGCGCTCAACGCGCCAAGGGCTATACCGCCGAGGAGATCGTCGGCCAGGATTTCGGACGCTTCTATTCGGAGGAGGAACGTGCCAATGGCCTGCCGCAGCAGGCGCTGTTGATGGCGCGCACCGAAGGCAAGTTCGAAGCCGAGGGACGCCGCTTCCGCAAGGACGGAACGTCCTTCTGGGCACATGTGGTCATCGACCCGATCTACGCCGAGGACGGCAGTCTCGCGGGCTATGCGAAGATTACCAAGGATATTACCGAGCAAAAGGCGGATCGCGACCGGATCAAGGAGATCAGCCGCAACCTCGACCTGGCGCTCGAAAATGTTTCGCAGGGCATCTGCCTGTTCGACGCCGACGAACGCCTGCTGCTTGCCAACCGCCGCTACAGCGAGATCTTCAACTTCAAGGAAGGAATGATCAAGCCCGGCATGTCCTATCGCGAGATCGTGACGCTTGGCTACGCGATCTGCAGCCCGGACATTGCATCGGCTTCGGCGCGCGCCTGCGAACACTACGACAAGCTGATGCGCACGATGCGCGCCGGCGAACATTCGCTCATCCACAAGATGACGCACGGCACCTCGATCCAGGTGAACCTGAACAAGCTGCAGGACGGCGGATGGGTGGCGACGTATGAGGACATTACCGAGCGGCTGCAGTCGGAAGAGAAGATCGCCTTCATGGCAAGGCACGACGTGCTGACGGGCCTGCCCAACCGTTCGCAGTTCGCCGACCGGCTGGCGCAGGAACTGGCCGTGGCGAAACGCTCCGGCACGCAGGTCGCCGTGATCGGAATCGACCTCGACAAGTTCAAGGAGATCAACGACCAGCGCGGCCATGGTGCCGGTGACCAGGTGCTGATCAAGCTGGCCTCGGGCATGACGGGGATACTGCAAGAAGACGAGTTCGTTTCCCGCTTCGGCGGTGACGAGTTCGCGGCCATCAAGCAGTTCTCCGAGATCGCGGACCTGCACGATTTCATCGCCCGGCTCGAGAGCAGCCTGATCGTCGATCTGAAGATCGAGGACTTCGACGTCAAGTCGGATGCGAGCATCGGCGTCGCCATCTATCCGCAGGACGGCGAGACCGGCGAGTTGCTGATCGCCAACGCCGATCTGGCAATGTACCGCGCCAAGGCGGCGCTCAGCGAGCGGATCTGCTTCTACGAAGTGGCGATGGACGAAGCCGCGCGCGACCGCCGCAACATCGCAAGCGACCTCTGGTCGGCGATAGAACGGCGCGAACTGCACCTGCACTACCAGGTGCAGAAGTCCGTCTCGACCGGCGATATCACCGGCTACGAAGTGCTGCTGCGCTGGCAGCATCCGACGCGCGGCAACGTGCCTCCGGGTGATTTCATCGCCATTGCCGAGGAATGCGGCGCGATTGTCCCGATCGGGGAATGGGTGCTGCGCGAGGCGTGCCGGGAAGCGGCGAGCTGGCCGGAGAAGCACAAGATCGCCGTAAACCTCTCGCCGATCCAGATCGCCAACCAGGACATTGCCCGGCTCGTTCACACGGTGCTCCTTGAAACCGGCCTGGAACCATGGCGGCTGGAGCTCGAGATCACCGAATCCTCGATCATCGTCGACAAGGATCGCGCGCTGCTGACGCTGCGGCAGGTCAAGAACCTCGGCGTGTCGATCGCCATCGATGATTTCGGAACCGGCTATTCGTCGCTGGAGACGCTGCGGGCGTTTCCGTTCGACAAGATCAAGCTCGACCGCAGCTTCATGAGCGAAGTGGAGACGAGCGATCAGTCCAAGGCTATCATCCGTGCTATCCTGGCGCTCGGCCAGAGCCTGAGCATTCCTGTTCTTGCCGAGGGTGTCGAGACGGATGTCCAGCTGGCGATCCTACTCGACGAGGGCTGTGACGAGGCGCAAGGCTATCTGCTCGGGCGTCCGATGCCGATGCGGTTGCGGAAACTGGCGGCCTGATCAAGGAAACTGCACGGCTGGGTTGACAGGACCGGGTCTGAGACTTCACATGCGCGGCAACATGGGTATGGAGAGATTCAGCATGCAACTCAAGACGATAGCAGCCACCGGCCTTATCTCTATGGCTTTGCTCTCGACAGCGGCGGCGGTCGATATCAACCAGAAGGGCGCCGCGGACATTCAAAAGAACCTGACGCGGTTCCTTCCCAAGGAGGTCGGCAAGGGCTTCGTCACGGTCAATCCGGCCGGAACGCGCTACGAGGTCATCTACGATTTCGCCAAGCTGCTGACGAAGGTCAATCCGGCCGATTTCGCCGTCAAGGGCCTGCAGCCATGGTCGCTTTTCGCGACGCCTGAAGATGGCGGGCTCTGGAAGATCGAGGGCAACAACTCGCTCGACGTGACCGGAAGCTTCAAGGCCGCCGGCCAGCCGAAGACCGAATTCACTTATCTGATCGACAGCCTCGTTTCCAACGGCGTGTTCGATCCGGCGATCAGCTATCTAAAATCCGGCGATTTCACGATGAAGGCGGTGCGCTTCTCGTCGAAGACGGACAAGGAAGAGGTGAGCGCCGAGACCGGCCCCTCGACCTACAAGATGACGTCTTCGGACAGCGATCTGCCTGATCGTACGAACTTCGCCGGCAGCGGCACGATGTCCGATTTCGTCGAGAAGATCAGCGGCAAGGACGTTCCGCCGGTCGAGATCCGTGCGGACTCGGTCGATTTCGCGGCCGCCGTCAACGGTGTTTCCGTCAAGAACATCATGGATCTCGCCGCCTTCTTCGTCGAGCATTCGGAAGAGAAGAAGCTGCGCCGCGCCGAGAGCGAGGAGATCAAGGATCTTCTGCGCAAGTCCTTCCCGCTGATGACATCGCTCAACGAGACGGTGACGCTGAACAAGCTCAATGTCAGCAGCGTCGGCGGCAGTGGCGGCGCGGAGACGGTGGATTACACGATCGGCATGAGCGGCCCGTCTGATGCCATGCGCTTCGACGTCGGTCTCTCGGCCAAGCAGATCAGCTTCGACAGCCCGCTGGTGCCTCAGATGTACGCCGCTCTGGTGCCCGAAGAGCTGCAGATGCAGATGTCGTTCCCCGAGATCGACGTCGCGGCATTCGGCGAAGAGCTGCTGAAGGCCGATTTCACGGAGACGAAGAAGTCGGACCCGGAAATGGACAAGGCGTTCGAGAAGCTCCTGTCCGATGGCAACATGGTCGTCGGCTTCCCGAAGATCTCGGCGAAGTCGAGCGTCTATGATGCCGAGATCTCCGGTGAATTGCGGGGCAAGCCGGGCTCGTCGAAGGAATATTCGATGAACGCCTCGATCGTGGCCCGTGACTTCGACAAGACGATCGCCGCCATTCAGGACCTCGCCAAAGCCAATCCGGAACTCAACCAGGTGTCCTTCGGCCTGATGATGGCGAAGGGTTTCGCCAAGGCCGATCCCGATGGACGCCAGCGCTGGGATATCGACGTTGCCCGCGACGGCTCGATCAAGATTAACGGCCAGGTGATCAAGGGCGCTGATTAAGCGCTGCTCACTCCGGCGTGGCTGTCACGCCGGAGTTCGCTGCCAAGGCAGCCTTCCAATTCAAATCTATCCGTTCAGCGACGGCATTCGCCCTGCGCTACGATCCTGAAGCCGCTGTTGCCGGCTTCGCAGGCGTTCGGGAAGGTCTGCATCTGCGGGCCGCGCTGGCCGCAGACCGGGCGGTATTCCCGCGTGCAGATGCCGCCGGGGCGTGTCGGAGGCTCGGGCCGTTCCGGGCGAGGGGGCCGCGGCGGCTCGGGGCGCGGCGGGGTGATCGGCGGCTGGCGCCGGCATTCGCCGCGACCGACGATCATGAAGCCGCTGCTGCGGGCCTGGCAGGCATTGCCGAAGGTCTGCGTGCGTCCGCCGCGTTCGCCGCAGACGGGCGCGTATTCCATGGTGCACATTTGCGGCTGCGGTGGGCGCGGGCGCGGCGGTGGGCGTGAATAGCCGGGATCGACATCGACCGTGCAGGCGCTCAACATCGGGATCAGGACGATCAGGGCGAGCTTTTTCGGCTGCATCAGTTCGGTCAGTCTCATGCGTTTCCCTCCGGCTGAACTTTTGACAAGTCTAGCCGAAGCGGTTTCGCCGAGAAAGATGAAATCCTTGAGGAATTTCGAAGCGTCAGTCGAACAGGCTGGAGACGGACTCTTCCTGGCTCGTGCGGTTGATGGCTTCGCCCATCAGGCTCGCCGTGCTGACAACACGGATGTTGTGCGCGGACTGGATCGCCGTCGTCGGCTGGATCGAGTCGGTGATGACGAGTTCGCGCAGCTTCGAGGACGTGATGCGGGTGACCGCGCCGCCCGAGAGCACGCCGTGCGTGATATAGGCCGTGACGCTGGAAGCGCCCTGGGCGAGCAGCGCGTCAGCGGCGTTGCAGAGCGTGCCGCCGGAATCGACGATGTCGTCGATCAGGAGGCAGTCCTTGCCGGTGACGTCGCCGATGATGTTCATGACTTCGGATTCACCCGGGCGGTCGCGGCGCTTGTCCACGATCGCCAGCAGACAGTCGAGGCGTTTGGCAAGCGAGCGGGCGCGCACGACGCCGCCGACATCGGGTGAGACGACCATGACGTTGCCGAGATCGTAATTCGCTTTGATGTCGCGCGTCAGGATCGGCACGGCATAGAGGTTGTCGGTCGGGATGTCGAAGAAGCCCTGGATCTGTCCGGCGTGCAGGTCGAGCGTGAGAACGCGATCGGCACCGGCTTCGGTGATCAGGTTGGCCACGAGCTTGGCCGAGATCGGCGTGCGGCCGGAAGCGCGGCGGTCCTGGCGGGCGTAGCCGAAGTAGGGGAGAACGGCCGTTATGCGGCGGGCTGACGACCGGCGCATCGCGTCGATCATGATCAGCAATTCCATCAGATGGTCATTCGTCGGGAAGGAGGTCGACTGTACGAGGAAGACATCCTCACCGCGCACATTTTCCTGGACTTCGACGAAGATCTCCTGATCGGCAAATCTTCGGACGGTTGCTCTGCCCAAGGGCACGTTGAGATAGTTGCAGATCGCTTCGGCGAGGTGCCGGTTCGAATTGCCTGCGAAAACCTTCATCTTGGTCCGCCTGTTACCTGCTGATAGCCGCGCTTTTTAGCCAGCTTCGTCCTGAATGCAAGCGCAAAGGCGCCACATGCTTCCATATTTGTAAAAAGCCTGTGGCTTAACCACCGCTGCTCTCCCGCCACGAGGAGAACTCGTCGATCGTTTTCGATGCGATCTGCTGCATCACCGAGGCGGGAACCGCCGCCCACGGGTCCTGCGCCGCTGAGGGCACGCTTTCCTGCCCCTGGATCCGGTGGAGCCGCGCGCCGCCGCTGTCGAGCACGTCCCAGACATAGACGATCGTTACCTTGTCGCTGTCGGAAAAGGCGGAGAGATAGCCCTTGAGGATATAGGCGCTGCTGTTGTCGTTGGAACTCTTGATCGAGAGACCATGCGCGCGCGCCTCGCTGCCGAGCTGGCGCGATAGGGGCGTGACGGCCTGTACCGGCGCACCGATGATCGGCAGGAAGCGAACCGTCGTTCCTCGGGCGGGAGACCTGGCGAGTGAGGCGGTCTCGGTCCGGCGCGGCGCGCGCGGACGCTCGGCAGCCGCCATGTCCTCTTCCTCGGCCTGAGCGTTCGAGACGGGCTCGGGCAGGTTCTGAGATTCGATCGGTGCGGCGGAGGCGCGACTGCGGGTCGGTCCGTCGAGCGCGAGCGCCTGGGCTTCCATCGTCGTCGGCGGCGTGCCGGGGCCGGCGCGCATATATTCCTGCTGGTCGTAGGCCGGATGGTAGCCGTTCTGCCTCGGCGTCGCGAAGGTCTGCTGGCGCGGTGAGGCACCAGCCATGCGCTCGGCATCGCTCTGGGTCACGGGAGAGGAGGAGCGGATCGTGCTCGAGGTGTCGCCGATATCGACCTGGGGGATCAGCGCATCGGTGGTGTTGCAGGCGGAAAGAAGCGCAAGGCAGGCCAGGAGCGTGGGCGCTGTCGCAAATCGCGTCATCCCTCTTTTCGTCCTTCCGCATGCATTAATGAGCCCCGATCACCTTATGGCGGTCGGGGCCGTGCCGTGTCAATTCCGGATTCTTAAGGGTAGCCGGATCAGGCGGTGATCAGGTCGAGCGTGTGGCGCGAAAGGCTGCGCGGCGCGTCGGCGGTGGTGAGATAAGTCTGGCCGAGCGTCATGGCGGTGCCGCTGTCGGAATCCATGATGATCATGTGGACGAACAGCGACATGCCCGGCTCGATCCCCTGCGGATTGCCGACATGGAACATCTGGTGCTCCATCCAGGATGGGGCGAAGCGGGCGCCGAGCGAGTAACCGCAGGCGTTCAGCCGATGCCGGGCAAGGCCGCGCTCGTCCATGATCCTGGCGTGCACGTCGAAGACGTCACCGAAGGTCTGGCCGGGCTTCAGCACGGTCTCGATCGCCTGGATGTTCTCGAGGCAGGCATTGTAGAGCTCGCGGTGTCGGTAGCTCGGCTCGCCGATGACGATCGTGCGCATCATGGCCGCGTGATAATGGGCGTAGACGCCGGCCCATTCGAGCGTCAGCTGGTCCTCGGCTCCGAGATTCCGGCGGCCGGCCTTGTAGCGGCAGAGCAGGGCATCCTCGGCCGAGCCGATGATGAACTCGTTGGCGGGATAATCGCCGCCGCCGGCAAAGACGGCGCCCTGCATGGCGGCCAGTATATCGGCCTCGTCGGCGCCGGGCTTTGCCAGCGCGATCGCTGCGTCGAGCGCGTCGTCGGCAAGGGCGGCCGCTCGCTCGACATAGGCGATTTCCGCCGGGCTCTTGATCAACCGCAACCGGCTGACGAGATAGGAGGCGTCGACGATCTGACCGAAGGTCATCAGTTGCGCGTCGAGCAGGCGGGCAACGCGGCCCGTCATGCCGTGCGTGTCGTATTCGACGCCGATGCGGGCACCGAGCAGGTCCATCTCGACCAGCAGGTTCTTCAGGTCGAGCGTCGGGTCGGCGTTGACGCGATCGACCCAGATATGAATGTTGTCGAGGATGGAGGTCTGCTTGGCCTGGCGCAGGTCCGCCGAGCGGGTGAGCAGCGCCATCGTCCCATCCGCCTTGACGACGAGCGTCTGGAAGAAGCAATAGCCGAAGGTGTCGTAGCCGGTCAGCCAGTACATGCTCTCCTGGGCAAACAGCAGGATGGCGTCAAGCTTTTCCTCGCGCATCTGGTCGGTCAGGCGGGCGAGACGAACGGCGAATTCGGGTCTGTCGAAGTGGAGGGCCATAGCGGTCAGGTCTCCCTTATGGCAATCGCTGAAATCTGCCGGCCGTAGTCCGGCTCCTTGTTGTGCGTCGTGCGGCGGTAGGAGAAGAAGCGCTCGCTGTCCGGGTAGGTGCAGACGCCGAGGCTCTCGGCGCGTACGCCGGCGGCGCGCAGGCGGCCGACCGTCAGGGCGGGAAGGTCGAACATGGCGTGTCCCGGCTTGGCGGACGCCACGAAGTAGCGCTCGTAGGACGGGTCCTCGCCGAGGAAGCGTTCGACGAATTCAGGGCCAACCTCGTAGCTTGCCTGGCTGATCGACGGTCCCAGGCAGGCGACGATCGTCTCGCGCCGGGCGCCGAGGCCTTCCATCGCCGCGATGGTGTTTTCAAGAACGCCGGTCAGCGCGCCCTTCCAGCCGGCATGGGCGGCGCCGATGACGCGGTTCTCGGGATCGGCGAAGAGGATCGGGCCGCAATCGGCGGCAAGCACACCAAGCGCGATGCCCGGCGTCGCCGTCACCAGCGCATCGGCCGAAGGGCGCGAGCCGTCATAGGAGCCGTCGACGACGATAGCATCCGGCGAGTGAATCTGGTGGACGGTGGCGAGGCGCTCGATCGGCAGGTCGAACCAGCCGGCGACGCGGCGGCGGTTCTCGCTCACCTTCTCGCGGTCGTCGTTCGAGCCGAGGCCGACATTGAGGCCGCGATAGATGCCGTTGGAGACGCCGCCTTCACGGGTGAAATACCCATGCAGGATGGCGCTTCCGGTCGCTTCGTTCAGCAGCGCGCTCTGAATCGGTGCTGGAGATACCGCGTCTGTCATCAAAGGTTCTAAGATCCGATCGAGTTGGCTTGAGGCTTCGTTGGCGAAGCGGTCGATAGTGGCCGGATGTTGGCGAGCGTCGCGCGCTCTGTCAATCCACCGGCCGGAACGGCATCAGGTCGACCGCCGGGCTTGATACCGCCATGACCTTGAAGAGTTGGCCCATGCGGCCTTCGCCTTCGCCGGCGAGCCGGTCCACGGCCGTCTGGATGATACCTTGCGTATGAGCGGTGTGATCGCGGCCGAGGGCGGCGGCGCGTTCCAGGATACCGAGGCCGACAAGAAAATCGCCCTGGTGCAGCAGGCCGTTGACGTGAAGCCCCGATGCCGCCGCGGTTTCCGACAGCGCCTGGAAATCGACATGGCTGGTGAGATCGGCTTCGCCGGGGTGAGCGAGCGGCGGGTCGAACTCGTGCATGCGCACGGCCTGCAGCGTGTCGCCGAAGCCGCTGACGAGGTGGCCGTAGTCGATCGCCAGCGCCGTGCCGCCGAAGGCTTTCAGCCGGTTGCAGAGCGCCAGCATGACTGATTGTCGGGCAGGCGAGATTTCGAAGATCGTGCCGACAGGCATTGTCTGCGCCTGGTTCGGCAGCAGCGCCGGATCGATGCCGGCGACGCCGACGCCGAAGGAGAGTTCGTCATTGGCATCGAGCCCAACCATGCGCTCGCGAAAGCCGGTCGCGGTCTTGACGAACTGGCGGATGGGGATGGCGTCGAACAGCTCGTTGGCGGCCACCAGCGCGAAGCCGGGCGGCACGTCGTCGAAGTCCTCGTGCCAGGTGATCCTGCCGCCATATTGCGAGAGCGTTTCCTGCTGGATGTCGCGCAGGCGTTCGCTGGTTTCGACCAGATGGATGGTCATGCTTTCGAAAAGCGGCGGCGCGAGGCGCGAGATGACGCGCAGCATATCCGACATCATCGTGCCGCGGCCGGGACCGATCTCGACGAGGCGGGCGCCTGCGGGCGTGCCGTGGCGCTGCCATGCGTGGACGACGAAGACGCCGATCATCTCGCCGAAAAGCTGGCTGACCTCTGGCGCGGTGACGAAGTCGCCGGCGCGGCCGAAGGGTTCGCGGGTGCGGTAGTAGCCGTATTCGGGATCCGCGAGGCAGAGCGAGAAGAAATCCGTGACGCTGATCGGCCCGTTCGCCTGGATGATCGTCTTGATCTTTTCACCAAGTGCGGTGGTCATGCGATGCCTCCTGTCGCTGCAATCAGTGCTGAACAGCAATCTGACGGCAGGCGCGAACCATGGCCCATATACCCAGCAGGATCATTGGCGACGAGAGCACCATGCCCATCGTCAGCCAGTTGGTGCCCAAAAGGTATCCGAGCTGGGCATCCGGTTCACGGAAGAATTCGACGAAGATGCGCGACATGGCGTAGCCGCAGACGAAGACGCCGGAGATGAAGCCGGGGGTCTTCAGGGCGCGGAAGACGTAGATCAGCAGCGCAAGAACGAGAACGAGCACGATGCCTTCGAGGCCGGCTTCGTAGAGCTGGCTCGGATGGCGGGCGAAGGGTCCGCCGGTCGGGAAGACGACCGCCCAGGGAACGTCCGTCAGCCGGCCCCACAATTCGCCATTGATGAAATTGGCGATGCGGCCGCAGAACAGGCCGATCGGAACGACGGCGGCGACGATGTCGAACAGGCTCCAGATCGGAATGGAATTCCGGCGAGCGAAGATCAGCATGGCGATCGTGGTACCCGTCAGGCCGCCATGGAAGGACATGCCGCCGTTCCAGATCTGGATGGCGCGGATGGGGTTCTCGATGATGGCGCCAAGATCATAGAACAGGATGTAGCCGATGCGACCGCCAAGCACGATGCCGAGCGCCACCCAGACGATGAAGTCGTCGAGCTGCGCCCTGGTGATCGGCGACTGGTTGCCCGGCCATAGGCTGTTATTGCCGGCGATCAGGCGGGCATAGTACCAGCCGAGCATGATGCCCGCGACATAGGCCAGGCCGTACCAGTGAACGGCCAGCGGCCCGATCGAAAAGGCGATCGGGTCGATATCGGGGAAGGGCATGATGGCCAGGAGATTGGCGACTGTCGGCAAGGGTTTCTCATCCGCTGGCGCATGCTTTCCGGTTCGATCGAGCGGCAAGCGATGCGCAGATTCAAAGTGTTGAAGCGTTCCACCCGCGCTTTTTTATGGCGCGCGGCGTTTTTCGGTTGGGCGGAAGATGGCGGCGGGAGCAGGGGTGGTCAAGTCGATTGTTCGCAACCGCTGATGCAGCGGCGGCTTATCCAGTGCAAAGCGCTTGCATCTGCAGCGGCAAGGCCCTACCTCAATTCCAGAAGGCCCTTAAGGGCCGCAGGATCAATCACCACCACCAAGGAGAAGGCCGCCATGACGACTGGAACCAACCGCATCATGGACGAGTTCGCCAAGCTTATGACGGATGCCGCCGGCGCGGCGCAGGGCGTGCGCAAGGAAGTCGAGACCGCCTTCAGCGCCCAGGCCGAGCGTTGGCTGAACAGCATGGATGTCGTCAAGCGCGAGGAATTCGAAGTCGTCCGCGAGATGGCGATCAAGGCGCGCGATGAAAACGATGCACTGCTCGCCCGCATCGAGGCGCTGGAAACCAAGCTTGCCGCCAAGGGCAAGTAATTCCCGATCTGAGACAGCTCGCGGTGTGTCCTTTATGCGACACACCGCAGTAACGGCCTAAAATACGGGTGAGCTTATCCACCTGTGGACACTGCCAAAAAAGCCAATGGGCAGAGTCGTTTAAACCCTCCTTCTGAATCTTGTTGCCAACACCTTTCCACAGTGCCGTTCCCTAAAACGGGCTAAAGGGGCTGGCGTGTCGGCATGCCCGTTATACACTGATTTTAAATGATGATTCGAACAGTTGGTAAGCTCCGGACAGGGTAGTCGCGTCAGTCTGGTAGTGGTTCAACGGGTCATCTGGGTTGGTGGTTTCCGGTAGTTGCGTATGTTCTCCTTGTGTCGTCGTTGACCAAGTCGGTACGTATTCACTCCGGTCAAGAAGGTGCTGCATGAGCCTCATGGAATTGGAAGTCGAGCGTCAGTCGAACCCGGTCGATATGATCGAGTACGTCGCCGCCAACAACGACTGGGCTTTCGAGCGGTCGGGCGATGACGAAATCGCAATGACGGTCGAAGGCAAGTGGACCGACTACCACGTTTCATTTTCCTGGATGGAAGAGTTCGAGGCGCTGCATCTCGGCTGCGCCTTCGATGTGAAGGTTCCCGATCTCAGAATGAACGAAGTCACCAAGCTTCTGGCCGGCATCAACGGCCAGGTGCTGATGGGTCACTTCGACGTATGGCGCCAGGAGGATGTGATCATCTTCCGGCAGTCGCTGCTGCTCGCAGGCGGCGCCGAGCCCACCAACCGCCAGGTGGAAGTGCTGCTCGCCAGCGCGCTCGATACCTGCGAGGCTTACTATCAGGCTTTCCAGTTCGTGATCTGGTCCGGCATGGACGCCAATCGTGCTTTGGAAGCGGTTCTCTTCGAAACCGTGGGTGAGGCGTAAATGTCTGCTGCGGCCTCAGGTTCGATCGTTCTCGTCGGCGCCGGCAACATGGGCGGCGCCATGCTCTCCGGCTGGCTGAAGAACGGCGTCCCCGGCTCGTCCGTGGTCGTCATCGATCCCGGCCCGTCAGAGAAGATGATGGCCGCGATCAACGAAGCAGGGGCCACGCATGTCACTTCCGCGCCGGCGGATCTGAAGGCCGGCGTTCTGTTCCTGGCGGTGAAGCCGCAGGTGATGGAGACGGTGCTGCCGCCGGTCAAGGCGACTGTAGGCGACGATACGGTCGTCGTCTCGGTCGCGGCCGGCAAGACACTCGGCTTCCTCGAGGCGCATCTCGGCGCGGCCGCGATGGTCCGCGCCATGCCGAACACGCCCGCCATGGTCGGCCGCGGCGTGACTGGTGCTTTTGCCAATGCCCGCGTCAACGCCGAACAGCGCCAGCGCGTGGATTCTCTCCTGCGTGTGTCGGGTCCTGTTGAGTGGGTCGCGACCGAAGCCGATATCGATGCCGTCACGGCATTGTCGGGCAGCGGTCCGGCTTATGTGTTTTATCTCGTCGAGTGTATGGCAGAGGCAGGCCGTAAACTTGGCTTGCCGGCGGACCTTGCCATGCGCCTTGCACGGGAAACGGTCGCGGGGGCTGGTGAGCTTTTGCACCAGTCCCCCGACGACGCTTCGCGCTTGCGCCAGAATGTGACCTCTCCCGGAGGCACCACGGCGGCGGCACTTTCCGTATTGATGGCTGACGATGCGATGCAGCCGCTGTTCGACAAGGCTCTCGCCGCCGCTCGCAAGCGGGCCGAAGAGCTGGCCGGCTGAGGCTTGATCCTATGAGCGAAGAAATTACCTATAGCGACTTCGAGCGCGTCGATATCCGTGTCGGCACGATCATCGAGGCCAATCCGTTTCCCGAGGCGCGCAAGCCCGCCTTCAAGCTGCTGATCGACTTCGGGCCCGAGATCGGCGTAAAGAAGTCCTCGGCGCAGATCACCGTGCATTATACGCTCGACAATCTCGTGGGCCGGCAGGTGCTGTGCGTGGTGAATTTCCCGCCGCGCCAGATCGGCCCGTTCCGCTCCGAGGTTCTGACGCTCGGTTTCGAGGACGAGGCGGGCGCCATTGTGCTGGCCGCTTCCGACAAGCCGGTTCCGAACGGCAAGAAGATCATGTGATCTTCGGGCGGCGCGGCATCAGTGGATGTCGCGCGATAGCGGATCCGTTACCGTGAAATCGTGGAAGACGGCTTCGAAGCCTGCTCGTTGCGGCGAGCAGAAGACTGGGCCAACGGCAACTTCCTCATATGAGGGGGCGAACCAGGCGAGGCGGGCCATGTGCCATGTCTCCATGGCGTCCGTCCTGTACTGGATGAACAGCGCGTCGCCGTTTCGCGTGACGCGCAGCGACATCTCGCGAAATTCATGATCGACGCGGAAGGCGGACCAGTCGGAGTTGCCGTTGGTGACGACGACGCTCAGGTGCATCGCGCCATCGGTATATTCGATGCCTGTCTTCATCCAGTGGGTCGCATCGGCGCGCACCATCATCCCGGCCTGATCGTAGAGCTCCCTGTAGTCACCGGAAAAGCGGAGTTCGGCGGTGAAGTCGCCTTTCCGCAGACGATGCAGAAAGTGTCCGCTGTCGCGGTGAAAGCCGTAATAGGTGCCCTGCCAGAAGTCGGTCTTTTCGCCGGAACGGACGTGAAGTGCGCCATCCTTCGTTTCCGCGAAGGGCGGCGGGTTGAGCCAGGTCATTTGGGTCGGGTCGATCGTCATCAGGTTCACGCTGGAATACGAATGATGGCGCGCAGGCCGCCGAGCGGGCTGTCACCGAGGGTGACGTTGCCGCCGTGGCTGCGGGCGATATCACGGGCGATGGCAAGTCCGAGGCCGGTACCGGAGGCGTCGAGGTTGCGCGCTTCGTCGAGACGGAAGAAGGGCTTGAAGACGTCCTCCCGATTTTTCTCGGGGATGCCGGGGCCGTCATCGTCGAAGGTGATGGTCAGCCACTTGGCGCTGTGCTTGGCGTCGATGTTGAGCGTGTCGGCATAGCGGCGGGCGTTCGAGGCGAGGTTGGTGACGAGGCGGGTAAACGCGTTGGGGCGGACGGAGATGTCGTCGTCGCCCTCGATCGAGTAGGTCAACGCTTTGCCGTCATGCAGCGTGAAGTCGGCCTCGACCTTGGCGAGGATGTCGCTCAACCTGACTTCGCCGACATCCTCCTCCACCTCGTTGCGGGCGAAGGCCATGTAGGCTTCGAGCATGGACTGCATATCGTCGACATCGTCGCTCAGCCCCTGCAGATCAGGATTGTCGCCGGCGAGCGCCAGTTGCAGCTTGAAGCGCGTCAGGATGGTGCGCAGGTCGTGGCTGACGCCTGTCAGCATCGCCGTGCGCTGCTCGATCTGGCGTTCGATGCGCTCGCGCATGAGGATGAAGGCGAGGCCAGCGCGCCGAACCTCGTCGGCGCCGCGCGGGTGGAAGCTCTCCGCCCTCTGGCCCTTGCCGAAGCTTTCGGCGGCATTTGCCAGCGACAGGATCGGCCGGATTTGGCCGCGCAGGAAGAGGATCGATATGCCGATCAGCACCAACGAGGCGCCGACCATCCAGACGATGAAGATATGAGTGTTGGACGCATAGGCCTGGCTACGCTTGGTGAGCACCCGCAGGATCTTGTCGTCGAGCTTGATCCTGATTTCGATGAGATTTGAATCGCCGACGGTGTCGATCCAGTAGGGGCGCTTGATCTGGTCGCTGATCTCGTCGCTCAGGATGCCGTCGAGGATCGAGAAAAAGGGCTTGATGCGCGGCGGCGGCAGATCGCCATCCGGCTCGACCGAAATCTGCAGGCCCATCTGCTCGCGGGCGATGCGGGTGATGTCGGTGTAATCGGCATCTTGCGGATAGATCTGGATGATCTGGATGACGGCGGCGATGTCGCGGGTGACGGCCATCGACAGGCGCTGGGTCACCATCTGCCAGTGACGCTCCATGAAGACGGCGGCTACGACCGACTGCAAGAGCAACATCGGAATGATGATGATGAGCAGGGAGCGGACGTAAAGCCCCTTGGGCAGGCGGTGCCGCAGCCATCGGGTAAAGCCGCGCCAACCGTAGCCGGGCGAGCGGTCCTCGCGCCGAATGGAATCGAAGGTCACCATCTGATCGTCGGGTCCTGACGTTGGGGCTTTCAATCGATGCTCAACCGGTATCCTATACCACGCACCGTCTGTAGCCAGACCGGATTTGCGGGATCGTCCTCGATTTTACGGCGCAGCCGGTTGATCTGGACGTCGATGGTACGCTCGCCGACATCGACATCGTTGCCGATGAGCTCGTGGCGCGGAATGGTGTCGCCGGCGCGGCGGGCGAAGAGAAGCATGATTTCCTGCTCGCGATCGGTCAGGCGGACGATCTCGGAAGCTTTCTTCAGCTCCCTGCGGGTGAGCGAGAAGGTATAGGGTCCGAACATGACCTGCTCGATCTTCGGTGCGTCGGTGGAGACGTTGCGGCGCAGGATGTTGTTGATGCGCAGGACGAGTTCGCGCGGGTCGAAGGGCTTGGCGAGATAATCGTCGGCGCCGGCCTCGAGGCCCGAGATGCGGCTGCCGGATTCGGCAAGCGCCGTCAGCATGATGATCGGCACGTTCTTGATGGTACGCAGGTGCTTGGTGACCTCGATGCCGGTCTCGCCGGGCATCATGACGTCCATGATGATCAGGTCGAAATCCAGTCCGGCCAGCTTGCGCTTGGCCTCGGCACCATCGGCGGCGACCGTCACGCGAAAGCCGTTCTCGCTCAGATAGCGATTGAGCAGGGCGCGGATACGCGTGTCGTCATCGACAACAAGCAGATGCGCAGCATCGTCCGAGATCACTGTCTTTGGCGTCATTCAGTCCGCTTTCGAATTTATCTGTTCCGCATGCCCTGCAGAAAAGCCTTCACGCCCTCCCGCACCTCCTGCGAAGCCCCGTCGAATGCTCTCTCAATACGGCGCGATTGCGGCTCTGCCAGAGCAAAGGCCAGTTCGCGCCCTGTCTTGGTCGGATATAGCTTGCGCTGCCGTCTGTCCTCCGGCCCCGCAACCTGACGAATATACCCCGAATCAATCAGTTGTTTGAGTACCCTTGCGAGACTCTGCTTGGTTATCTTCAATGTATCCAGGAGGTCGGCAACGGTCATGCCCGGATTGCGGTTAACGAAATGCACCACGCGGTGATGCGCCCGGCCGAAGCCGCTTTCGGCAAGAATGGCATCCGGATCGGATACGAAATCGCGGTAGGAAAAGAACAGAAGCTCGATGATGTCGAAGTCGATGGTATCGGTGTTTTCCATCGGCATCTTCAAAGGCTCGGGCTTGCCGGCTTTCGGGCTGGTCTGTTTCGCCAATGTGGCATGTCCTTTCCTGTTCGGCGCCTTGGGCAAGTTCTCGCAACATATGTCAGCAATGTTGACTGTTTTGCGATTGGTAACTTTCCCTTGCCTTGCGAAGCCGACGAGATCGCTCATTCCAACGAACAGGCGACTGTCTTCGCAAGTTTCCCTTTTTATGCGCAAATTCCCCTGCATTGAGTGGATACCTTATTCGGGACAACAATCAACAGGGATGCGCATGCCGACGGACAGGAATGCGAAACACCTGCCGCAGGTTAGCGGTTTGCGCCATTTCGGGGCAGAGGGACCAAAGTCGGAGTTGTGCATAAGCGCCGAGATGTCCCGGTCGTGAACATAACCGCGGAATCGAGGGGCCAGCTGGCCCGCGGTGTCGGTGCCCAATGAGGCGGCGAGGCGCATCGTCAAACGCGCCCCGCCGTCCACTTTTCACTCTATCTTGCCTTCGCGGCTACCGCGCCGACGATGGTCGACAGGATGCCGCCGCCGATCAGGCCGCCGATGCCGTCGGCAATCAGCCCCGTCAGGCCGGCTTCGCCGCCGAACATGGTGAGCAGCATGCCGCCGCCGATGCCGCCGACGGCGCCGGCGATCGTGCGGGCGACGGTGTTGACGGCCATCTGCTTCAGCGCTCCGCTTGCCAGATTGCCGCCGACCGCGCCCGCGATCAGCTGTGTGATGAGTGGTAACAAGGCTTCCATTCTTTCCCTCCTTCGCGCTTCCTCAAGCGCTGGTCGCCGGCTGCGCTTGTCTCTCCTGGAGACAGCCAGCCTCACAGGCGATCCGGCGTCCGACGAGGGCAGGGATATCGTCTGAATTTCAGTAGTTTATCATATGCCACAGGGAAAAGGAATGGATGGCAACTCTTGCGGGAGATTTGCCAACGTTGCCCCAACGCAAGAAGGGCGGCACGATGGCCGCCCTGTCTATTCATATATTCATTCGCTTACTGGTAGACGTAGACGATACGACGTGAACTCGGGTCGACCAGCACGGGGCGGTCGTTGATGCGGACGTAACGATACTGGTAATCCGGGATCTCCTGGAACGTTACGTCACCCGGCACCTGAGCGCCGACCACGACGTCGCCACCGAGCTGCACGGTTTCGCCTGGGTTGGTCTGGACATAGGTCGTCACGGTTTCGGGCGGGGCGATGGTTTCAGGCGAGCCCACCGGGCCGATCAGTTCGTCACCTGGGGCCGGATCGGCGGGGCCGGGAACGCTGGCGGTGGTTTCGTAGGTCACGACAGGCACGCCAAGATCGGCGCGGTGTTCCTGGACGATCACGGTTTCACCACCCTGGTCCATCTGCAGGTATTCGGCATATACCCAACCACGCACGCCATTGGCATCGATGCGACACCAGCGGCTATCTTCAACGCAGCCGTCGAGAAAGGTCTCTGAACCGCGGGGCGCGACGCCGACAGCAGGGTATTGCGTGCCTGGGCCGGCATGGATCGTCAGATCGTTGACGGCCGTCGCTGCCATTTCCGCACGTGCCAGACCGGCGCTTGCCGCGACGATCGCACCCGCAAGAAAAAGGTTTCGCTTCAAGGTCATCTCGGTTCTCCTTCTTTCCGATGGGCTGGTAACGCTCCGGTCGCCCGGAGGTTCCCGCAATTCGTTAACGAGATGTTGCAGGTGCGAAATGGATGTGGTTATCCCTTTGATGTTTATAGGTTATAGCGTGTGATGCGGACCTATCACCAACGGTATCACGTTTGTGATCTTTCGTGATTTCGGCCTGTTTCAGCGACCGGAGCGACGCAGTGTTCGCAAAAGGACGGCTGTGCAGACGGTTGTTTGTCAGTATACCTGCGATAAAGATATGAAGCGAGGCGACCATGGGCATGCTCCAGGCCGGTATCATTCCGGTGACACCCTTCCAGCAGAACTGCACGATCCTGTTCGATCCCGATACCAAGGAAGGTGTCGTCATCGATCCCGGCGGGGATGTCGCCAATATCCTGCAGGCGATCGAGCAGAACGGCCTCCTGATCAAGGAAATCTGGCTGACGCACGGCCATCTCGACCACGCCGGCGGCGCCAAGGAACTGCGCGAGGCGCTCGGGGTTCAGGTCATCGGGCCGCATGAGGACGACCTGCCGCTGCTGCAGCGCATCGAGACGCAGTCGCAGAAGTACGGTCTGCCGCCGGGCATGCAGAACGTCGTGCCCGACCGCTGGCTGAAGGACGGCGACAAGGTCTCGTTCGGCGAGCATGAGTTCGAGGTCTATCACACGCCGGGCCACGCGCCGGGGCATGTGATCTATTTCAACCGTGCGCAGAAGTTCGCGCATGTCGGGGATGTTCTGTTCAGCGGCTCTATCGGGCGCACCGATTTGCCGGGCGGGGATCACCAGCAACTGCTCGATTCCATCCGCGACAAGGTCCTGCCGCTTGGCGACGAGGTCGGCTTCATCTGCGGGCATGGTCCGGGCAGCCGCATCGGCGACGAGCGGCGCAGCAATCCCTACCTGCAGGGAATCTAAAGCGCGTCGCGATCTTTCAGTTTGTTTTGTCGCATGTCTTTATACCGAAACCGCTGACCAATTTCGGGAGACATGCTTTAAGCGAGACCCAAAAGAAAAGCGCCGCTCGATGGCGGCGCTTCGTGTCTCGCATGCCGGGGAAGGGGATCAGCCGGCGGTGCAGAAATGGCTGCGGTTGTCGTAACCGATATAGGTGCCGCTGCGCGGGTCGAAGGAACGGTAGCGATAGGCGCAATAACGCTCCCACTGCGGCGTCCAGGGCTCGAGGCCGGCGGCGGCCGGGTAGTAGCGCGGCGGCGGAGCGCGATAGACGGGAGCGCCATAGACCGGTGCAGATTCGTAGTAATCCGGCTCATAGGGCGGATCGATATAGCGCGGGCCGGAGTTGGCAATCGCCGAACCGACGATCAGGCCGGTTGCAAGGCCCACAGCTCCGCCCACCAGCGCGTCGTTGCCATGGTAATGGTGGCGGTGCCAATCGTCTGCCGATGCGGCGCCGATCGAGGAAAGGGTCAGGGCAGCAGCTGCTGCCGTCAGAAAGAGCGTTTTCGCGAGCCTATTCATCATGTCTAGTCCTGTTAAAACCGAGCGCCGGTCTTGCACCGTGATAGTGGCAAGGTAAGGGCTGCGATCTGAATGCAGGCTGAACGACAGAACCCGGCATTGCTGCCGGGCCTCGCTTTCAAACTGACAGCGCTTTCGCGATATCAACCATCAATCTGAAGGTTGACGGCCTTCGGGCCCTTGCCGCGGCGATCCGGCTCCGTGTCGAAGCTTACCTTCTGGTTTTCCGTCAGTCCGGCCAGTCCCGAAGCCTGAACGGCGGAAATGTGAACGAAGATATCAGCGCCACCCTTGTCAGGCTTGATGAAGCCGAAGCCCTTGTCGGTGTTGAAGAATTTTACGGTGCCAGTCTCGGCCATGCGTCAGGTCCTTTTAGCTCCGCCCGCCATCCACACGGGCAGCATTATAACATTGCCTCCTCACGGAGACGTTGCAGGCAATCGAAATTTGAGAAAAAGGTCCCCTCTGACTCAGCCGGTTCATCACGGAACTTTGCCCGCTTTACAGAACCAGCCGACCGGATATTAGCGTTTCCGGCGCGCAATTATTTAGGACTTCCCATGCTCGCAAAATGCCCGAACGAGGCGAGATTGCGGCGATTATTAAATTTTGGCAAGCAAAAGTTTTTTAACTGATCTGTGCTGGAAGCCGTGCGCCGGCCGTGCTTTTGGACCCGAAACGCAAAAAATCGCTCATGACGCGTGTCAGATATAAGGTTTTATATCGTCAGCAATATAATAAGAGGGCAGATTTTTCCCAAAATACACCCATAGCGCGACTGCCATGCAGTCGCATTTTTTTTGATTTTTTACGTTCAACCCAGTTTTGGCGCCGATTTCAGGCCCATTGCGGTGCGTCGGCGCGCGATTTCAGGCACGACTTCAACTAGAAGCATAGCGCTGAACATCAAGGCGCATCCCGCATATCCGAGCGGCGACATCGTCTCGCCGAGCAGCAGGGCGCCGAGCATGGCGCCGAACAGCGCTTCGGAGGAAAGGAAGATCGCGGCCTGCGACGACGTCGTGTAGCGCTGGCCGATCACCTGCAGCGAGAAGGCGAGGCCGGAGGAGAAGAGGCCGACATAGAGGATCTCGGGAGCGGCGCCATAGATGGCGGACCAGCTGATCGGCTCGATTGCGACCGCGATGGCCAGCGCGCAGACGGCGGTTATGGCGAACTGCGACATTGCAAGGGTCAGCGGGCGCCCGGTTTCCGAGACGGCCATGCCGGCGAAGGTTATCTGACCTGCCCAGAAGACGGCGCAGACGACCGTCAGCAGATCGCCGCGGCTGAGCGCCGAAAGCTGGCCGCCGGAAAGCAGGTAGATGCCGGTGACGGCGAGGATCGCGCCCGGCCAGATGACCCAATGCGGCATACGGCGCAGGAAGACCACCGCGATCAGCGGCACGAAGACGACGTAGAGCCCGGTGATGAAGCTGGAGTTGGTGACGGTCGTGGTCTGCAGGCCGATCTGCTGCGTCACCGCGCCGCCAAAGAGTGCGAGGCCGGTCAACAGGAAGAGCATGAGGTGACGTGGCGTGGACTTGCCCGACGCCTTGCGGGTTTCCCTCATCGCGAAGGGCAGGACGGCAAGGGCGGCGATGGCGAAGCGCAGGCCGATGAACCAATAGGGGCCGATCGCCTTCATCGCCGTCGACTGCGCGACGAAGCCGCCGCCCCAGATCGCGGCTGCGAGCAACAGAAGAAGGTTCGCCTGAATGCGCGTCATGTCATCCTCGATGTGGGGGAGGGCCATTGGTGTGGCCGAGCGCTATCAGTTGCCGCGGCAAGGGGCAATAGTGCTTCGACTTTTGTCTATACCTATATCTCGGACAGGCTCTAGCCGTTGTTCGCCGGCGCGCGCGAGACGCGCAGGAGGGTGCCGTCGTCCTCGTCGGTGAGGATCAGCAGCGCGCCGTCGGGCGCCACGACCACATCGCGCATCCGGCCGTAGTCGCCATCGAACATCCGTTCTTCCGCGACAAAACTGCCGTCGTCGTCGCGCTCGAGGCGGGAGAGGAGCTTGAACTTCAAGGCCGCGACGAGGAAGCTTCCATCCCACTCCGGGAACATGGCGCCGTGATAGATGGCGAGCGCGCCCGGGGCGATGGACGGGTCCCAATAGTAGAGCGGCTGCTCCAGGCCTTCCTTGGCCGTGCCTTCACCGATCTCGGCGCCGGAATAGTCGCGGCCATAGGTGATGACCGGCCAGCCGTAGTTCTTGCCGGGCTCGATATGGTTGATTTCATCGCCCCCGCGGGCGCCGTGCTCGACGGTGTAGAGCCCGCCGTCCTTGTCGAAGGCGATGCCCTGCGGATTGCGGTGACCCTTCGACCAGATTTCCGGCAGCGCCTTGGCGTCTGATTTGAACGGGTTGTCGTCGGGAATGCTGCCGTCGGCGTTGATGTGGATGATGGAGCCGGCGTCATCCTTCCAGTCCTGCGAGCGGTCTCGGTCGCCGCGGTCGCCGATGCTGATGAAGAGCGAGCCATCCTTGGCGATGGCGATGCGCGCGCCGTACTGGATATTGCCGCTGGTGAAGCGCTTCATCCTGAAGATCGACTTCACGTTCTCAAGGGATCGGCCATCGGTGGAAAGGGTGGCGCTGAATGCCTCGGTGCCCGAGCCGCTTCCGTCGCTGGTGGCGGCGGTAAGATAGATCGTCCGGCTCGTGGCGAAATCAGGCGCGAGCGCCACGTCGAGCAGGCCGCCCTGGCTTCTGGCGCTGACCTTGGGCACGCCGGAAATCGGATCGGATGCCTTGCCGTCGCGGATGATGCGCATGGTACCGGAGCGCTCGGTCACCAGATAGCCGCCATCGGGGAGCACTTCCACGGCCCAGGGATGGTCGAGGCCGTTGGCGATGGTTTCGATCTGGACCGCGACCTTCTTGGTCTGGATGATATCGGCTGCCGCCGCCGGTGAGGCGATCGCTGCCGCCAGTATCGCGACGCCAAACTGAAATCCCGCCAATGCCCTCATGATCCCTCCCGCTGGTTTGGGCCAAGGTGGGGCGGAGGCGCGGGCGCTTCAAGCCTTACTCGGCGTGCGATAACGGCTTTGTGTTTGTCTGCGGTATCGCGCCGGTCGCCTGCGTATCGACCAGATCGGCTTCGACGACGTAGCGCAGCGGGCCGCGCTCGGTGGCGCCGAAGGGCCAGCAGGTCGCGAGCACCAGCCGCTTGCCCTGCGTGGCCGGGTCTATGCCGCTGTCGTCCCAAGGCACGATGCGGCCTTCGCCAGCCTTGAAGGTCAGCACCTTGCCGTCGCCTCGCGTCACCTCGATATCGTCGCCCGGATGCACATCCTTCAGCCAGAGGAAGTGCGCGTGACGGCGCGCCGAGATCACCGATGTGCCTTCTTCGCCAGGCTGCGGCGTCCCGGCGATCCAGGAGGGGCCGAAGGAAGACGGCTCCGAATTGCCGGAGAGCACGATGGAATGCTTGCCGAGCCGTGGCGCGCTTACCTTGGCTTCGGTGGTGAAATCAGCCCAGGGCCAGGGGCGTGCATCTTCGCCACGCAGTTCTGCGGCGAAGGCGCGCTTCAGCAAGACGTGGGACAGGTGGGTCTTGGCCTTGATGTAGAGGCCGTCGCCGATCAGGATGAGGCCATAGAGCGCCAATATCGCGATGCTGGCGGCGATCGCTTTTTCGATCAGCGAAAGGCGAGGAAAGAGAGAAGGCCGACCGTTCGCGTCCACAACATCGTAGGCGGTTGCGGCGGCCATCGCCATTTCAAGCTCGATATAGGTCGGAAGCGGCGAGAACGCGCCGGCATCGTCGTCGGCAAGGCTCGGCTTGCCCGGTCGGCGCAGCATTACCGGCGGCTCCCGAACACGCCGCGCAGGCGCCGGTGCCAGACGGCAAGGCCGCTGGTCGCCATCAGCGCCAGCAGCATGGCGGTCAGGCCGCGCATGATCTGCTGGTCGGCGTGGCTTGCGGCATGCGTGACCGAGCCGCCGGCAAAGATCGGGGAGGAGGCCAACTGGAGGAAGCCGCTGTCCTGGCTCATCAGCGCGTTATCCACAGCCGTCTTGACATCCGCGGCGTGGGCGGCCGAGATCAGACCCGAAATCATCAGGCTCGACGATGTGACCGCGACGACCGCGATCAGCAGTGAAATGGAAATGCGACTGGTACGGTTGCGCCGTGCCGCGAACTCGTCTTCCAGAAACATGGCTTACCCTCGATGACCATTGTTTGAGCGTCAGATTTGAGGGTGGGATGTCGGCATGCTCGCGACAGAATTGAGGCACGCCACGGCATTTGTTGCGGCATATTCGTGGCAGACGCGAAAAACGGCGGTTTTCCAGCATGTGTGGGGCAAAAATGCATCGATGCCGGCGGGGTCAATAAGCCGTGAAGAGCGGGAATTTCGCCGGAATTTGTCGAGTCTTGGCGTTGCCGGCGAATCGCCGGGGACCGATCACGAAGAATCATTGCTCCCATCACGCCTTTGGCCTTGAAAAGCCTGCCCACATTGGACATAGACCTTAGCGCAGAATTTTGGCTCCCGGCCGTCTGCTAAAATCAACCGTATAGGACCGATATCATGGCCTTTCTTGCCGATGCTCTTTCCCGTGTGAAGCCTTCAGCCACCATCGCCGTTTCCCAGAAAGCGCGCGAGTTGAAAGCAAAAGGCCGTGACGTGATCGGTCTTGGCGCCGGTGAGCCGGACTTCGATACGCCCGACAACATCAAGCAGGCGGCGATCGACGCGATCAACCGCGGCGAGACGAAATACACGCCGGTTTCCGGTATCCCTGAACTGCGCAAGGCGATTGCCGCGAAGTTCAAGCGCGAGAACGGCCTGGATTACTCCTGGGAGCAGACGATCGTCGGCACCGGCGGAAAGCAGATTCTTTTCAACGCCTTCATGGCAACGCTGAATGCCGGCGATGAAGTTGTCATCCCGGCTCCTTACTGGGTGTCGTATCCTGAGATGGTAGCGCTGTGCGGCGGTACGCCGGTGACCGTCATGACGACGCAGGAAAACAACTTCAAGCTCCAGGCTGAAGATCTCGACAAGGCAATCACGCCGAAGACAAAGTGGTTCATCTTCAACTCGCCGTCCAACCCGTCGGGTGCAGCCTATACGCATGACGAGCTGAAGGCTCTGACCGATGTGCTGCTCAAGCATCCGCATGTCTGGGTGCTCACCGACGACATGTACGAGCACCTGACCTATGGCGACTTCAAGTTCGTCACGCCCGTCGAAGTCGAGCCGAAGCTCTATGATCGTACGCTCACCATGAACGGCGTCTCGAAGGCCTATGCGATGACCGGCTGGCGTATCGGCTACGCCGCCGGCCCGATCCAGCTGATCAAGGCCATGGACATGATCCAGGGCCAGCAGACCTCGGGCGCATCGTCGATCGCGCAGTGGGCTGCCGTCGAGGCGCTGAACGGCACGCAGGCGTTCATCCCCGAGAACAAGAAGATCTTCGAAGGCCGCCGCGACCTCGTCGTGTCGATGCTGAACCAGGCCAAGGGCATTTCGTGCCCGAACCCGGAAGGCGCCTTCTACGTTTACCCGTCCTGCGCCGGCCTGATCGGCAAGACTGCCCCGACCGGCAAGGTCATGGAGACGGATGAGGACTTCGTGTCCGAACTGCTGGAATCGGAAGGCGTTGCCGTGGTTCATGGTTCGGCCTTCGGCCTCGGCCCGAACTTCCGCATCTCCTACGCGACGTCGGAAGAACTTCTCGAGGAAGCCTGCAAGCGCATCCAGCGTTTCTGCGGCGCCTGCAAGTAAGCCTTTACAGGCCCAAATTTCCAAACCCGCCGGCGACGGCGGGTTTTTTGTTAGGGGTATGTTTTGCTCCCCGCCATTTAAGGATCGCTAATGACTGCGGCCTAGATACTGCGGTCTGTTTCGATAATTCATGTTTCCAATACGATGACGCTTCAATCATTTCAGCTCGACCTCCCGACCGTTCTTCTGCTGCATCAATGCTCCTTTTTGGTCGGCGCGCTGTGCTTTCTCTATACGCGGTGGCAATCGAGACGCGGTGAGGGGCTGGGGACGCTGGCGATCGGCTTTCTGGCGCTGGCGATGTCGTCGACGCTCGCCGGGCTGGGCGACCGCTCCATTCTTTCGCGCGAGATCTGGACATTCGGAACGTTCACATCCGGTCTGATCGGCTACGCGGTCTTCTGGGTCGGTATGCGGCGATTGAGCAGCGGCAAGGCGCATCGGGCCGATTGGCTGGTGATGATCGGTCCCGCGGTGCTGATCCCGGTTGCCGCCGTCACGCAATTTTACCTCGTCGATGTCGTTCGCGGCGCGGTGTCGAATTTCATCTCGTTCGTTTCGCTTGCGGCGGCGGCGGCCACTGTGCTGCGGGATCGGCGGCCGGAAAACCTGCCGGTTCGCCTGGTGCTCGCGACAGTCATCGCGCTTTCGTCTCTGCTGGCCCTGACGATCGTGGTCGCCATGTTGACGCCCGCGCTTGCTCCGATGACGCCGCGCTGGGCTTTCTTCATCCGCATCATCTGCCATTTCGCCGTCGCGCTCTTCGTTATCATCCTGGTAAAGGAACGGGCCGAGGCGGCGCTCAGGCATGCGGCCGATACCGACACCTTGACCGGCGTCGGCAACCGCCGCTGGTTCACCTCGCGCATGCCCAAGGCGATGCGCGAGGACGATGCGCTGTTCCTGATGGACCTCGATCTGTTCAAGCAGGTCAACGATCGTTTCGGGCATGATACCGGCGACCAGGTGCTGGTGAGCTTCGCCGAGACGATCGAGAAGAACCTTCGCGCCGGCGGCAGCTTTGCCCGGCTGGGCGGCGAGGAATTCGCGGCCTATCTGCCGCATACGACCGCCAGCGAGGCCATGGCGGCGGCGGAGCAGCTGGTGGATGTAGTGCGCAAGCTCGTCGTCGACAGCAACGGCGAGCGTGTGCCGCTGACCGTCAGCATCGGCGTTGCGATGGGCGAGGACAAGGATCGCTCGTGGAGCGAACTGCTCAAGATGGCGGACGCCGCTCTCTACGCGGCCAAGAATTCCGGACGCAACCGTGCGGTCATGTTTGCAGAGCCAACCAAGGCCGCGGCTTAAGGCAGCGATTCAACGTCCGGCGAGATTGATTCCGGATCCGGCTTCAACGCCTTGAATTCCGATTCCTATTAGCAATCACAACCCGATCGCCGACAGCATGATGAAGGTGGCGAAAAGGATGAAATGCGTCATGCCCTCGATCGCGTTGGTCTCGCCGTCGTTGAGGTTGATGGCGGCGGCAATCAGCGTGATCGTCACCATCACGGTCTGCACCGGCGTCATCGCCATGATGAAGGGCTGGCCGGTGTAGAGCGCGATTGCTTCCATCACCGGCACGGTGAGGATGACAGTCGAGAGCGACGCGCCCATGGCGATGTTGACCGTCGCCTGCATGCGGTTCTTCAGCGCGGCGCGCAGCGCCGTCATGATTTCTGGCGCCGCGGAGATCGCCGCCACGACGATGGCGGTGAGGGCGACCGGCGCGCCGGTGCCTTTTAGGCCCGCACCCATCAGCGTCGACATGATCTCGGCAAGGCCGCCGATGATGACGACGCCGATGAGGATGATGGCGATCGAGGCTGCGGCCGATTCCTCTTCCGCGCTGCCGTGCTCGTCATGGCCGCCGCTCATGCTCTTTTCCGCGCGCGGATAGGCGTAGCTGAAGAAATAGCTGTGCTGGCCGACCTGCATGCGCAGGAACAGGCCGTAAAGGGCGATCATCGCGACGATGGTGAAGGCGGAGTAATAGTGCCACTTGTCCGAGGGGACGAATTCCGGGACGATCATCGAGATGCCCATCGCCGTCAGGATCATGACGCCGTAGGTCTTGCCGGAATTGTCGTTATAGGGCTGCTCGCCATGCTTGAGCCCTCCAAGCAGGGCGGCGAGGCCGAGGATGCCGTTGATATCGAGCATCAGGGCGGAATAGATCGTGTCGCGTACCAGCGTCGGCGAACTCTCGCCGCTCATCATTATGCCGAGGATGATGACCTCGACGGCGACGGCCGACAGCGTCAGGATCATCGTGCCATAGGGATCGCCCACCTTGCTCGCCAGGATTTCGGCGTGATGCGCGACACGGATGGAGGCGAGGACGATGGTGACGACGAGGGCGGCGGCGCCAATGAGGGCGACGGTCTGGCCCATTTCGAGCAACGCGTGTTCCATGGCGTAGGCGCCGATCGCGACGATCACCGCGAGCAGCAGGAACTTCTCATCTTTCAACCGCGCCGCTATTGTCACATCGAGCTCCCAACCTGATTCATGCGATATATCTAACCCGATGATTTTGCATGGCAAGTGGGGTCTGGCCCAAGGCTATTTGCAGTCGCGCTGATTTAATGGAATACTAGCGCATCGGTCAGCCGGAAGCATATCGCGGCGCCCTCTCGTCTCTGCCAGCGGCCCGCGCAGCACCGGATCATGTCCGGTCGGTCTTTTGCTGCAGGAAAAACGAAGAGGAGTGATTTGCATGGTCAAGGTGGTCTATGAAGTCGTCCAGCACGACGGAGGATGGGCCTATCGACTCGAGGGGGTCTATTCCGAGGCGTTTCCGACGCATGCGGAAGCGCTCGAGGCAGCCCGGATCGTCGCAGCGGAACAGCAGGTCGGCGGCGATTCAGCCGAGATCAGCTGGCAGGACGACAAAGGCAAGTGGCACAAGGAATATGCCGAAGGCGGCGATCGTCCTGAGACCGAAGTCGTCGATGGTCCCTGGAAGAGCCGTTCCGCCGAGACCTCGCCACGCGCATGAACCGGTCATTGCGGCCAGTCGATCGATCGGGCCGCTCCCCTGACATAATCAGTCAATCCCGCCACCAGCGCATCGAAAGTCACGCGATAGCGCGGTGACGTCCTGATGCCTTCATGCATGACCGCCCAGGTGCCGAGCGGTATCTGGAACGCCTGCGGCAGCACATGCACGAGATCGGGATCGCGGCTGGCGAGCCCGGTCTGGCAGATGCCGATGCCGAGCCCGGCGCGAATGGCCGAAAGCTGCGCCAGCGTGCTGTCGGTCCTGAAGCCGAAAGAGAGATCGTCGGCCAGCGGAAAGCGCTTCACCATCGTCCTGACATAGGCCGTCTGACGGTCGAAGCCGACCAGTCGGTGCGCGCAGAGGTCTGCCAAGGTCCGCGGTGTGCCGTTGCGCTCGAGATAGCGGCGGTGGGCGTGGAAGCCGAGCGGGATATCGCCGATGCGGCGCACGACCAGCGCTTCCTGCGTCGGCTCGGCCATGCGGATTGCGATATCGGCGGCGCGGCTGAGGAGATCCTCGACGGTGTCGGATGCCGAGAGTTCTATATCGAGGTCGGGGTGGGCTTCCATAAGGGGCGCGATGATTGATGGCAGCACCTCGACGCCGATCACCTCGCTGGCGCTGATGCGGACGGTTCCGGCGACACGCTCGCGATGGCCCGAGGCGGTGCGCAGCAGCGCGGCCGATGTCGCAGCCAGCGTTTCGGCGTAGGGCTTCAGTTCGAGCGCGGCGTCGGTGGCGATCAGACCGTTGGTCGAGCGCACGAAGAGCCTGGCACCGATCGCCTCCTCCAGCGCATCGATGTGCCGTCCGATGGTCGGCTGCGTCAGCCCCAGTTCGCGTGCTGCTGCCGAAAGCGAGCCGTGCTGCAGCACGGCGAGGAGCGTTCGGTAGAAATCCCAGTTTGGTTCGCTGTCCATAAAAATATGTATAGCCGCGCCACATATTTCGTCAATTTTGTTTATTCGTTCGACGTTGCATTCTGAACTCCATCAACGAGATGGAGAGTTCCATGACTGAGCATTCGGAAAAGATCGTACTGGTTCTCGGCGCTACCGGGGGCGTCGGCGGGGCTGTGGCGCGCGGGGTTGTGGCACGTGGCTGGCAGGTGAGGGCGCTGAGCCGCAATGCCGCAGAGGCGCGCGCCAAGATGCCGGGGTTCGAGTGGGTGCAGGGTGACGCTATGAACGCGCGAGATGTGATGGCAGCGGCAGAAGGTGCCGACCTGATCGTTCACGCGGTCAACCCGCCGGCCTACCGCGACTGGGAAAAGCTGGTGCTGCCGATGCTCGACAACACGATCGCGGCAGCCCGCGCTGTCGGTGCACGGATCGTGCTGCCGGGCACCGTCTATAATTTCGGGCCGGATGCCTTTCCTATTCTGAAGGAGGACAGCCCTCAGCATCCGGTCACCAAGAAGGGTGCGATCCGCGTCGAGATGGAGAAGCGGCTGGAGGCTGCCTCGCACGATGGCGTGCAAGTCATCATCGTTCGTGCCGGCGATTACTTTGGGCCCGGTGCCGGCAATACGTGGTTCGCGCAGGGGTATGTCACGCCTGGGAAACCGGTGACGTCGATCCGAAACCCGGCACGCCGTGGCATCGGGCACCAATGGGCCTATCTGCCTGATGTCGCCGAGACGATGATCGCGCTCGTCGAACGCGGCGACCGCCTGCCGCCCTTCGCCGTCTTTCACATGGGCGGTTTCTGGGACGAGGATGGCAGTCGGATGGCGGCGGCGATCAATCGGGCGGCCGGTGGTGGGGCGAAGCAGCGCGCGTTTCCATGGTGGATGGTGCCGCTGGCGGCGCCCTTTGTTCCGTTCATGCGTGAACTGAAGGAGATGCGCTACCTGTGGTGGGCGCCGCTGCGGATGCCGAACGCGCGTCTGGTGGCCGAACTTGGCCGCGAGCCGCAGACGCCGATCGACGAGGCTGTACAGACGACGTTGATCTCGCTGGGTTGTCTGCCGGAAAGAGCGGTGACGGTTCCGCAGGGTGATCCGGCACAGGCTGCGCGATAAGCGGTTTTGCCGTTGCATCGGCGGGGTGTCCGAGGGTAGTTTCGCGGCGACGGGAGGCCGAGCGCTTCGCTGGAATGGGAGGACAGGGATGGACGCATCGGAAGAGATCGATCGGCTGATCGAGGGCATCACGGATTGGCGCGGCGCGGTTTTCGCCGACGTCCGCAAGGTCGTGCTTTCGGCGGATGCGGGTATCATCGAGGAATGGAAATGGATGGGCAGCCCGGTCTGGTCGTGCGACGGGATGATCGCGGTTGCCAATGCCCATAAGGGCAAGGTGAAGCTCACCTTCGCGCACGGCGCCAAGCTTGCCGATCCTGATGGCCTGTTCAATGCGGGGCTGGAAGGCAATGCGCGCCGGGCGATCGATTATCTCGAGGGAGACAAGGTCGATGCGGCTGCATTGCAAAGGCTCGTGCGCGCCGCCATAGATTTCAACCGGACGAAGCTGAAGAAGAACGCCTCCGCCAAGGCGAAGAAGAGCAAGGAAGCCTAGCGGCTACGTCAACCCTGCCGCAACTCGTTGAGCGCGATACGGGCGACCGAGAGCGGGCTTTCGGCTTTGTCCACCGATCCATCGCCGAGGAACCATGCGGCCGACAGGCCGGCGTAGGCAGCGATCCATTGCAACAAGCGTTTCGGCGGAAGTCGCGCTTCGAGTGCCACGATCGCGAGCTGCCGTTGCAGGCGGCCGAGGTGGGCGATGGTGGCGAGGTCTTCGTTGACGAAGGTATTGGCGTAGTCGAAGCCGCGCTCTCCGATCAGCCCCTTGGGGTCGATCGCCAGCCAGCCGTCCGCTTCGAAATCGAGGATATTGCCGTGGTGGATGTCGCCATGCAGCACGACGGGATCGATCGGGCTTGCAAGCAGTTCGACAGCGATGTGGCTGCATTCGGCCAGCGTACCGCCGTACGTATCTGCCGCCGGCGGCAGTTCGCGAAACCAGCGGGCGAGCGGGATAAGCGCCGGACGCGGCTCCCGGCGCGGGGCGTGGAGCCTTGCCACGGTGGCGCAGATGATCCGGCTTGCGGCGTCGTCCTCAGCGCCGGCCGCCATCCGCAGGAGCGATTGCGTGCCCATGGCGCGCTCCAGGAGCACGGCCTCGGCGTCATGTTCGTAGACTTTCGCCGCGCCGTCGCCGTTCCACCATTGCATCAGCGCGCCGCCGGCCCGCTCGGCCTCGTCGCTCGACAATTTCAGCATGGCCGGCTTGTTGTTCCAGAGAACCGGGAGAAGGTGACTGCAGTGGGTGACGATCGGCTCGCCGTCGACCACCAGCCGCCATTGCTTGATGTGGGATTCGAACATGGCCGCATCGTAGCGGCCTGCCGGGAAAAGAAAATCCCGCCGGGTAGCGGGATTTCCTTGAGACTTCGAGAGAAGGGTCAGGCTGCCTTTTCGAGGGCGGGGTAGTCGATGTAGCCGGTTGGGCCGCCGCCGTAGAGGGTCGCCTGGTCGAGCGCGTTGAGCGGGGCATTGGCCTTGAGGCGCTCGACGAGATCGGGGTTGGAGATGAAGGGCTTGCCGAAGGCGATGAGATCCGCCTTGCCGCTCTCGACCGTGTCGATGGCGAGCTGGCGATCATAGCCGTTGTTGACCATCCAGCTGGCCTTGCCGCCGGCCTTCTCGTAAGCGGCGCGCAGGCCGGCATAGTCGAAGGGCTTGTCGCCCTGCTGGAAGTTGCGGTCGCCGCCGGTGGCGCCTTCGATGACATGGATGAAGGCAAGATCATACTTCGCCAGGCCTTCCACGACATAGTCGAAGAGCGGCTGCGGAGCCGGGTCGGACGCGTCGTTGGCCGGGGTGACCGGCGAGATACGGATGCCGGTGCGACGGGCGCCGATTTCCTTGGTGATCGCATCGGTGACTTCGAAGAGGAGACGAGCGCGGTTTTCGATCGAGCCGCCATACTGGTCGGTCCGGTCGTTGATGTCGGCGCGCAGGAACTGGTCGATCAGGTAGCCGTTGGCGGCGTGGATCTCGACACCGTCGAAGCCGGCATCGATCGCGGCGCGGGCGGCCTTGCGGTAGTCCTCGACGATGCCAGCGATCTCGGCGGTTTCGAGTGCGCGCGGCTCGGAGGTCTCTGCGAAGGAACCGGTGCCGTCGGCGTTGACGAGATAGGTCTTCGATTTGGCGGTCTTGTTGCTGGAGGAGACCGGCTTGCCGCCATTCGGCTGCAGCGTGGTGTGCGAGATACGACCGACATGCCACATCTGCACGACGATCTTGCCGCCTTCGGCGTGGACGGCGTCGGTCACCCGCTTCCAGCCGTCGAGGGCTTCCTTAGTGTAGAGGCCCGGAACGTCCGCATAGCCCTGGCCCTGGTGGGTGATGGCGGTGGCTTCGGTGATGATCAGGCCGGCCGAGGCGCGCTGGCGATAATATTCGACGTTGAGATCGTTGGGCGTGGCGCCCGGCGAACGGTTACGCGTCAGCGGCGCCATGACGATGTGGTTCTTGAGGGCGATATCGCCGACCTTTGTGGGTTCGAAAAGCTTGCTCATGCTCTTTCCTTTCTTGGTCGCTAAAGGGATCACGCGGCAGGGGTGGGGGCTGTCTGTTGCCCGGCCGAGCGATAGGTGAGAAGGGTGGCGCCGAGGCCGATCACGGCCATCAGCGCGGCTGCCAGCGGAACGTCTGTCATGTCGAGGCCGGCATCGATGACCATGCCGCCGGCCCATGCGCCGAGCGCGTTTCCGGTGTTGAAGGCGCCGATGTTGATCGTCGAGACCAGGTTCGGCGCATCGCGGCCGAAGCGCACGACGCCGACCTGCAGCGCCGGCACGGCGGCGAAGCTCGCCATCGCCCAGATGAACAGGGTGATTTCTGCGCCGATGAACGAGCGGCTGGTGAAGCTGAAGGCGATCGAGGTGATGGCGATCAGCGCAAAGGTGCCGGCAAGCGCCGTGCCGAGCTTCCAGTCGGCGAGCTTGCCGCCGAGCAGGTTGCCGACCGTCAGGCCCAGGCCGATCAGGAACAGCGTCCAGGTCACGCCCTCGGGCGAGAGGCCGGTAACATCGCGCAGAAGCGGCGCGATATAGGTGAACAGCGCGAACATCGAGGCGGCGAAGAAGACGGTGGTGGACAGCGCCAGCCACAGATGGCCGTTCTTGAGCGCGGCGATCTCCCGGAAGATATTGCCCTGTTCCTCGTTGCGGTCCTTGGGCAGGATGGCGATCAGGCCGATGAAGGTCAGCACGCCGATGACGGTCACGACCGCGAAGGTGGAGCGCCAGCCATAGGCCTGGCCGATGGCGGTGCCGAGCGGAACGCCAAGGACGTTGGCTAGCGTCAGGCCGGTGAACATCAGGGCGACGGCGCGGGCCTTGCGATCGGGTGCGACGAGATTGGCGGCGACCACAGAGCCGATGCCGAAGAAGGCGCCATGGCAAAGCGCGGTGACGATGCGGGCGATCATCAGTACCCAGTAATCGGGCGACAGCGCGCACAGCAGGTTCCCGGCGACGAAGAAGGCCATCAGCGCGATCAGCGCCGTGCGACGCTTCAGGTGAGCGGTCGACACCGCCATGATCGGGGCGCCGATGGCGACGGCCAGCGCATAGCCCGTGACCAGCCAGCCGGCCTGCGGGATGGTGACCGCAAGGTCGGATGCGACTTCGGGCAGCAGGCCCATGATGACAAATTCGGTGGTGCCTATCGCAAATGAGCTCAAGGCGAGAATGACAAGGGCGAGGGGCATGCTCAGAGATCCTGGGAAAGCTGCTTCAAAAAGGCAGCGATGGTTTCTTCATTTCGCTTGTAGAAAATCCACTGGCCGACGCGCTTGGTGGTGACCAGGCCGGCGCGGTGCAATGTGCCGAGATGGGCGGAGACGGTGGACTGCGACAGGCCGCAGCGCTCGAACTGGCTGGCGCAGACACCCATTTCCAGCGGATGCTCCTGAGAAGCGAAGTGCTCCTCCGGGTTCTTCAGCCAGGTCAGGATTTCCATGCGCGCCGGGTTGGACAGCGCCTTGAGAATTTCGTCTTTTTCCATCGTCGTTTGCCGAATTATAAATCGTCGATTTCCGATATATGGATTGGCGATTTTCGATATTCAAGATGTCATGCAGAAACACATGCAATTTTATCGGGAGGCTAAATTTTAGGCAAAAAAAGAGGGCCGCCGAGTAAACGGGGCCCTTTAAGGTGTGAAGGTCAATAAACCTCCAGAGGGGAACAGCTAACGCGGTGGCACTGGGAGAGAGCCACGAAATGCATCAGCTGAGGGTGATATGATGCTTTGCCGGGCAAATTGCAATGAACGTTTGCGCATGCCTGCTATGCATTGCAACATTTTTAGGTGCGGTGCGAAATGAATAGGCAAAAAAAGAGGGCCGCCGAACGAACGGGGCCCTTTATAGGTATGAAGGTCAATAAACCTCCAGAGGGGAACAGCTAATGCGGTGGAACTGGGAGGAAAGCCACCGTGTGCATCAGCTAAGTGCGATATGGTGCTTTAATGAGCAAACGGCAACCCTCTTTTTGTGCATGCCAGACATGCAAGGGTTGCACGGCTTGCATTTTCCGCCTCAAAACAACTAGAAGTTCCAGTTTCTCGCCTTGCTGACGATGAAGTCGCGGAAGGCCTTGAGTTTGGCAGCGTTCTTCATTTCGTCGGGATAGCAGAAGTAGGTATCGAAGGACGGAACATCAGCATTGATCGGCAGCTGGATCAGACCGGGGTCGCGGCCGACGATATAGTCGGGCATGCAGGCGACACCCATGCCGAGCAGGCAGGCGCGCTTGATCGAGGTCTGGCTGTTGATCTGCAGGTGAGGGATGCGCTTGTTGTCGGACGAGCGGCCGGCGATCTCCAGCCAGTTGACGTCGAGCAGGTAGTTCGGCGCCGGCTCCCCGAAGGTGATGATGCGGTGATTGTCGAGATCCTCGACCGTCTGCGGCTCGCCGTGGCGGTTGATATACGAGGGCGCGGCATAGACGTGCATATGCACGGTGAAGAGCTTGCGCTGGATGAGATCGGACTGCTGCGGCTGGCGCAGGCGGATCGCGCAATCGGCATGACGCATGTTGACGTCCACTTCCTCGTTGTCGAGGATCAGCTGGATCTGGACGTCGGGGTAGAGCTGCATGAACTCCTGGATCTTGTCCGTAAGCCAGCCTTGGCCGAGACCGACTGTTGTGGTGACGCGCAGCTTGCCCGACGGGGTTTCCGTCGTCTCGGTCAGCTGCATCTTCACGGTTTCGAGCTTCAAGAGCACGTCATGGGCGGTGCGGTAGAGCAGCTCGCCCTGTTCGGTGAGGATGAGGCCGCGGGCGTGGCGGTGGAACAGCTTGGTGCCGACATCCTGCTCCAGCGCGCTGACCTGACGGCTGATCGCCGACTGGGACAGATGCAGCTTGTCGGCCGCATGCGTGAACGATCCGGCTTCGGCAGCTGCGTGGAAAATACGCAGCTTGTCCCAGTCCAACGGCATCCCACCACCCCTCATGCCGATATTACTCCGCAGCTACTGCAACGGGCATCTGGCCCGTGAGATAACGTTCGGCCTCGAGCGCTGCCATGCAGCCCATGCCGGCGGCGGTGATCGCCTGGCGGAAGGTGTCGTCGGTGACATCGCCGGCCGCGTAGACGCCTTCGACCGAGGTCGCGGTCGAATCGGGCGCGGTCCAGAGATAGCCGTTGTCCTTCAGCTTCAGCTTGCCCTTGAAGAGCTCGGTTGCCGGAGCATGGCCGATCGCCACGAAGACACCGTCGATCGTGTGGTCGGCAACAGCGCCGGTGCGGGTGTCGCGCAGGCGAACGCCTGAGACGGACGGCGGCATCGGCGGCTTGGCCGGCGCGCCGGTGATTTCGGCGATCTCGGTGTTCCAGAGGATCTTGACGTTCTCCTTGGCGAAGATGCGTTCCTGCAGGATCTTTTCCGAGCGGAAACTGTCGCGGCGGTGCACGACCGTCACGGTCTTGGCGATGTTCGAGAGATAGAGCGCTTCCTCGACGGCCGAATTGCCGCCGCCGACCACGATCACGTCCTTGTTGCGATAGAAGAAGCCATCGCAGGTGGCACAGGCGGAGACGCCGAAGCCCTGGAAGGTCTGTTCGCTCTCGATGCCGAGCCATTTGGCCTTGGCACCGGTGGCGATGATCAGCGTGTCGGCGGTCCAGACCTGGCCGCTATCGGTGCGGGCGACGAATGGGCGCTGGTTCATCTCGACTTCGGTGACGATGTCGTTGACGATCTCGGCGCCGACGTGCTTGGCCTGCTGCAGCATCTGGTCCATCAGCCAGGGGCCCTGGATCGGATCGGCGAAACCAGGATAATTTTCCACGTCGGTGGTGATCATCAGCTGCCCGCCTTGCTCCATCCCTGCAATGAGGACAGGCTTCAGCATCGCGCGCGCCGCATAAACGGCAGCGGTATAGCCGGCGGGGCCGGAACCGATGATGAGCACCTTGGTGTGGCGGGCGGACATGTGATTTCCTTTCGACTGTCAGACGGCGGCGGCTAGAAGGCTTAAAAAACCGTTCGCGATCCATCCGTCATTTATGGACGTCCAATGTTATTATTCAAGGGCAGCCGTGCGTTACCAACAAGGCATTGCCGTTCTCAGGGGAAGAATCCGTCACAATTGCGAAAGATTCTTGCGTAATCCGGCGCTTTATATAGAAGCTGGCATTCGCAATTTAAAGAAAGCGCCTAAGTGTGAGGACACTAGCGGTTTCAATGGAAATGGTGTTCTCCAAGATGGGAAATCTCACGGTGCGATGCTGCGCCTTTACGACTTGTGATGATGCGTACGTGGCCAAATCGGTCGTTTCACTTTGTATTGTTAGAAAGTGGAATCCTGATATCGATTTGTATATCGTCGGAGGGTCTTTCTCTGAGGCGTCAAAGGATCTTTGTAAGAACTGCAATATAAGTGTTATCGAAGCTGATTTTTCTAATTTTTTCTCGAGTCGATCTGCTTATCCAGTAGAATGCTTTTACTGGTTCCATGCCTCAAAAATTTTGGCGGACTACGGCTATGAATTCGCGCTTTATATCGATGCGGATGTTTATTGTAATTCAAACGTGATCGGTGTTCTTACTTCCACTAAAGGAATTAGCGGCGCCTCTGGTGGCAGCATTAGAGATGTTTTCAAGAGTGATGTTGATATTATAGAACGACACTGCGGGCCGATTCCTGATGTTCAGCGAATTCAGACCGGTGTTGTCTTTCTCAATTTGAGCTACGTTCTCCAGTGGAAGCTTGATCAGAAGGCCGCATACGCCTTCAATGAATCCTTGAAGATCGGAGCGCCAAGGGCTGGTGATGACAGTCTGATGGCGTTTTTGATGTTCAGGAATCCGGATATGCAGGTCGAAATTCTGGATGCTAGCTGTAATTTTATCGAAAGGCGCCGGTACCATCACGAGAGCCAAGCTTGGTCAAGTGTTGACAGTGAGCTATTTAACTCGATCAAATTTTTCCATTTTACCGCTGCATCCGAAAAACCATGGACATTGTCGATGCGGCAGCCGACTTCTCTGGCGCATTTTTTTGCTCGAAAGTGGATACTGTCGGCGATAGAAATCTTGAGCGAATTGGATTTAGAGGTATTTTTCCCAACGATAGCAGAGAAGCTAACTGATCGCCATTTGAAGTTTTATTGGTGGCCCTCCCAAAACGTGGGCGACCTCATTACTCAATATCTGATTGATCGGTTTTCTAATGGTCTAAAGATAACATCTATATCAGAACGTGAGATTAAGCGGATCGAGAGATTTGGTAAGTGGGCGTCGCTGTATTATCGTCTCCGCAAACGAGAGATGCCCGCTCGCTATATTGTCTCAACCGGCAGCGTTGTAAGGTTGTGTGGTCGACGTGCGTTGGTATTCGGAAGCGGCATCCGCTCCTCTAACCAGGAAGCGAAAAAGGCTAAAGTCCGCTTTGTGCGGGGGCCGCTGACGCGGGATAGCTTTATCTCCGCTGGTTCAACTGTCTCGTGTTTCTATGGCGATCCTGGTTTGCTCATGCCTCAGTTCTACAGGCCTGCAGGAGAAAAGAAGCATCGGCTAGCAATTATCCCGCATTTTACCGAGTTCGAAGAGATTTCGCGCCGTTATCAGCATTATGACGGTGTCGTTGTTATCGATATGGGCAATGGTGACTTGGAGGGGTGTATAGACTTAATCTCAGCTTCTGAGGCAACGGTTTCGAGTTCACTCCACGGGCTTGTATTCTCGCATGCTTATCGAGTACCCACCCGACACATCATGTTTAGCGACAATGTGTTTGGCGATGGAACGAAATTTAGGGACTACTATCTCTCGGTGGGGCTTTCAATCCGGACGCTAGATTTGAGAGGCAATTTTGACTTTTCGCCTGACGCGCTGATAGCGAGCGCCGATGAGAGCTTGGGAGATTTTGATAGCACCCGTCTTTCGGATGAATTCTTCGTTGATGAGAATGGGTTGAAACGCTCCATTCTTTATCCCTTCTGATAGATTTGCAGGAATTGATATGCTTCTAGATTGGTTGATACGGCGTAACGCTCATGCTCGTGTGTCGTGTGATTTCATTAAACGCGGTGAAGGTTGGTTGTCTGAGAATTTAGCCGCAGCGGCGTCAAAGATACCGGTGTTACCGGTTCACCGAATAGTCGAAAGACGTGCGGCTAAGACTGATCAAAAAGGTCAGCAGCCACTCTGGGAGGGATACAAAGGCGTTCTCAAGTATCACCTTAATCAGACAGATACGAGACGCTCGAGTCAAGTTAGAACCAATCAGCAAATGGGTCAGCTGTATTCTCATTTGTGTCGGCTGCGGAGCAGCGACAATGTACTTGAGTTTGGAACTGCTTTTGGTGTTTCGGGGATGTACTGGCTTTCTGGTCTTAAAGCCGGACATCTCTATACGTTTGAACCGAACATAATCTGGGCGGATATCGCCCGCGAAAATATCGCAGCGATCAGTGAAAACTATACGCTGACTGTTGGAACATTTGAAGAAAATTGCGATGCCGTGTTGGGTGATTCGCGGATCGATATCGCGTTTATTGATGCCATTCATACGAGTGAATTTGTTGATAGCCAGTTTGCAATAGTGAAAAAGTTCATGAAGCCCGGCGGCTTGGTTCTGTTTGATGATACGACTTTCTCGTCAGATATGAAGCAATGCTGGGAGAAGATCGCAACAGCATCGGAGTCTGTGTCTAGTGCATTGCTTGGTGGACGCGTCGGCATCGTGGAATTGCTTTGAGTCCCCTTACTTGTGATTTTCGACGGAGGATGAGTTGGTAGTTCGCGCGGAACTCGATGCTATCGACATAAAAATCCTGCGCGAGCTGCAGACCGACGGCCGCATGACCAACGTCGAACTTGCCGACCGCGTCGGAATCTCGGCTCCGCCCTGCTTGCGCCGCGTGCGCAAGCTCGAGGAAGCCGGCGTGATCGAGGGCTATCACGCGATGCTGAACAGCCCGAAGCTCGGCTTCGATCTCGTCGCCTTCTGCATGGTGGGGCTGAAGCACCAGTCGGAAGCCAACCTCAAGGCGTTCGCCGCCGCCACCGCGCAATGGCCGCTGGTGCGCCAGGCCTGGATGGTCTCCGGCGACAGCGACTTCCTGCTGCACTGCGTGGCCGAGAACCTGACGCGCTTCCAGGACTTCGTGATCGAGGTGCTGACCGCCAACGAGCATGTCGATACGGTGAGGACGATGCTGACGATCCGGCAGGTGAAGAAGCTCGGTCTCGTCGAAGTCTGATCAGCTGTCCAGGCGGCGGAAGCGCTTCTTGTGGACGAAGGCGATCAGCTTGTCTTCCATCAGGCGGCGCTGCTTGGTGATCCCGTAGAACCACTTTCTCTTGTTGGTCTTTCGCTGCTGGCCTGAGCTGGCGAGGATCTGGCTTGCGGCGTCCGTCGTGGTGACGGGTGCCGGCCAGAAGCTGTAGCCGTGGCCGGAGCGGGTCAGCCAGTAGCGGAAGTAGTTGTCGACCGGCGCAAACATCTTGCGATGCCCTTCGACGAAGAGCCTGGCGCCTTCGCGAGACCAGACGATGGCGCTCGTCGTCATCGGGAAGTAATGCGCGGCCACGAGTTCGCAGGTGTGGTCGTTGACGGTGTAGCTCGCCAGCGGTGTTGCGATCTTCAGCTTGTTGTTGCCGATGTTGATCAGCCGCCAGTCGGGATCGATCCTTTGGAGATCGGGGAGGGCCTTTTCCAGCAAGGCGACCGGATTGCAGAGCGGCAGGGCATCGTCCTCGAGGATCAGGAGGTAGCGCGCGTCCGAGGCCAGGAAGCGGGTGGCGGCATCGAGGTGGCTGCGGTAGCAGCCGATCTCGCCGCCGACGAGGCTGCGGCCCATATAGCGCTCGGCCCTATTCTCATCGTAGTCGGCGACCGTTGAGAGGTCGAGCTTGCGGCCGTCGAAAGCCGAGACGCGCTTGAACGTCACGCCATATGCCGCAAGCCGCCCGGTGATGGCTTCCAGGCGGTCGTTGCTGCCATCCAGATTGATGACGTAGACGTCGAGCGATTGCATGTCTTGGCGTTCCTGCGGTGAGAATTCGGCCCCTTGTGATGGATCGCGCCGATCTTTGCAATATTGCACCCACCGCAAACCGCGAACCGCGCGGCGTTGGAATAGGGGCGCACGGGTTCGCCGACTCCTCAGACTGCACTGGCGGCCGTGGTTTTGTTGCAACATTCCTGTGGCAACGCCGCGTCGAGCCTTGTTCGCCATGCCCCCAACCTATAGATGAGGCCGCTATGCATGCCAGTGGCCGGCATCGGCGACGGCAGTGTGAACAGATCGGGGCGGGGCAATGCGCGTTCATCAGTATATTTTCGGCAAGGACGGCGGAGCGGAGCGGTTTTTCGTGCATCTGGTGGCAGCACTCGCCAAGCGCGGCGTTGATCAGACGACCGTGATGCGCTGGAACCGCCGCTGGAAGTCGGATGTCGAACCCTATTCCCGGGTGATCGAAAGCAACTTCAGAAACCTCTCAATCGACCGCCTGCTGCTGCCGATCCGCGTGCGGATGCTGGCGGAGATGCAGAAGCCGGACGCGATCATCTCCTGGTCTACCCGCGGCGCGCGCCTGATGCCCGCCTACAAGGGCGGCATGAAGCTTTCGCGTCTGGGCGACTACCCGACCCATCTCGGCTACTTCAAGAATACCGACATCCTTGTGTGCAATACGCCGAGCATCGGCGACCATGTGCGCCAGCTTGGGTGGGATCGCGGTGTCGAGGTGATCTCCAACTTTACCGATACCGCCATCGTCGAGCCGATCTCGCGGGCGGAAGTCGATACGCCCGAGGGCGTGCCTGTCGTCATGACGATGGGCCGCTTCGTCAAGCGCAAGCGCTTCCATCTGCTGATCGAGGCGATGACCTCGGTGCCGGACGCCTATCTCTGGATCGCCGGCGACGGCGAGGAGCGCGAGGCGCTGGAAGCCAAGATGCGCGAGCACAAGCTCGAAAACCGCGTCCGCTTCCTCGGCTGGCACAAGGATACCCGTCGCTACGTGGCGGCGTGCGACATCTTCGTCATGCCGTCGAGCCACGAGCCGCTCGGCAACGTCATTCTCGAGGCATGGGCGCAGAAGAAGGCGGTGGTTTCATCGCGTTCGGAAGGGCCGCTGTGGTTCGTTCGAGACGGCGACAACGGCCTGCTCGTCGATATCGACGATGTTCCGGGCTTCGCCCGCGCCATCAACCAGCTCATCGCGCAGCCGCAGTTGGCCGCGACGCTCGGCGAAAACGGCCGTGCATCGTTGATCGGGCAGTTCTCGGAAGACGCGATCTGCGACGCCTACATCGACCTCTTCAAGCGGAAGCCATAGTCCGGTAGATTTCGCCGAGGCTCATCGCTTCACCCTCGATGCTGAAATTGGCGATCGCGTGCTCGCGTGAGCAGGCGGCTGCCTTTTCGCGTCTGGCGTCATCATCCATGAACGAGCCGGCTGCCTCCACCATGGCGTCGAGGTCGTCGCGCGGGATGATCAGGCCGGTCTCGTTTTCGCCTGTTACCAGGAGTTCCGGGAAGGCGCCGACGTCGGTGGCGATGACGGGGACGGATGTCGCCATGGCTTCCAGCGGCGTCAGGCCGAAGCCTTCCCAGCGCTGCGGGGCGATGAAGAGATCAAGGGCGCGGTACCAGTCGTTGATGTTGGTGTGTTCGCCGACGAAGAGGATGCGGTCAGAAAGACCTGCGGCGGTGACCTTGGCCTTCAGGCCGGTTTCGAAATCCACATGTTGCGAGGTGGCGCGGCCGGCGACGATGGCGATCCAGTCCGGCCGCGAGGGGAGGAGGCGGATCATGCTGCCGACGAAGAGATCCGTGCCCTTCTGGTGGCGGACGCGGCCGAAGCAGCCGGCGATCTTCTTCGTGGCGTCGAGGCCGCAGGCGCGCTTGGCGTGGGCCTTGTCCGCTGGCGGCGAGAAGCGCTTGGTGTCGATGCCGTGGAGCGAGACGCTGTTCGGAACTTCGAGATAATCCGCCGTCTTGCCCGATGTGGCAATGATCGCATCCATCTTCGAGATCAGCCACTTGGTCCAGCCGGTATGGCGACGCTGTGAGGCGGAGGTGAAGACGATCTTCAGCGGCATGCGCAGGCCGTCGCGCATGATGATGGCGGGAAGCATCTCGATGTTGCGGCGTGCATGCCAGATGCGGAAGGATTTGCCGCGCGGCGGCGTCCACAACTTCGGCAGGTCGCGGAAGCGGATATGGGGCAGGGTGCGGGGCAGGCCGGGGCCGAGAGCCGCGACCTTCTGGCCGAGGCTGCGCTGCACCGGGATCAACTGGATGATCGTGGAGGTGACGCCGGAAAGCCGCTTCTTGAAATTCGGAGCGATGATTTCGACGTCATCTATATCGATGATGTCAGCCCTGTCCCTGTCCGCCACCTGATATCAACCCCAGGTGATGGCGAGAACTTCGTAGGCCTTGGAGCCGCCGGGCGCGTTGACCTCGATCGAATCGCCGACTTCCTTGCCGATCAGCGCACGCGCGATCGGGGAGGAGATGGAGATGCGGCCCTGCTTCACGTCGGCTTCCTGGTCGCCGACGATCTGGTAGGTCTTCTCTTCCTCGGTGTCCTCGTCGACGAGCTTCACCTTGGCGCCGAACTTGATCGTGCTGCCGGACATCTTGGAGAGGTCGATGACTTCGGCACGCGCCGTCAGGTCTTCAAGCTCGCCGATGCGGCCTTCGTTGTGGCTCTGGGCTTCCTTGGCTGCATGGTACTCGGCATTTTCCGACAGGTCGCCATGGGCGCGCGCTTCGGCGATGGCCTCGATGATTCTCGGGCGCTCTTCCTGCTGACGCCAGCGCAGCTCTTCATTGAGCTTCACGAAACCACCCTGCGTCATCGGTACCTTATCAACCATTTCTTTGTCCTTTGGTCTTTGTGTCCGCGCATAGGCAATGACACAAAAGAAAACAGGTCCCGAAGGGGAGCTTCGGAACCGTGCAATAACGTATTCGCCAATTTATAGCAGATTGCGCTGACGGATTTCCAGAAAATTCGATGGATAGCCGAGCAAGGCTTTTCAGCTTTTCGCGTCAAACTTGAAAAACATCAATTCCAGCGGGCTTTTCTTGACTGTAAGCGATGGAACATATAGTGAACATAGGCATGAAGAAGTCCCTAGAAGAGCGTTTGGCCATTCTTTCGGATGCGGCCAAATATGATGCCTCCTGCGCCTCCAGCGGAACCACCAAGCGCGATTCCGGCAAGAGCGGCGGGCTTGGTTCGACTGAAGGTGCGGGCATCTGCCACGCCTATGCGCCTGATGGGCGATGCATTTCGCTGTTAAAAATCCTGCTCACCAATTTCTGCATCTACGACTGCGCCTATTGCATCAACCGTTCGTCCAGCAATGTGGAGCGGGCGCGGTTCACGCCAGAGGAGGTTATCTGGCTGACGCTGGAGTTTTATCGGCGCAATTATATCGAGGGGCTGTTCCTGTCGTCGGGGATCATCCGCTCCTCCGACCACACGATGGAGGAGATGGTGCGGATTGTGCGGGAATTGCGCACGACGCATAATTTCCGCGGCTACATTCATCTGAAATCCATTCCCGAGGCCTCGCCGCATCTGATCGAGGAAGCCGGGCTTTATGCCGATCGTCTGTCGCTCAACATCGAGCTGCCGACCGATCGCGGCATCGCGCAGCTGGCGCCGGAGAAGAAGCCCGCCAGCATCCGCCGGTCGATGGGTGATCTCAGATTGAAGATCGAGGCGGCGTCCGAGCCGACGCTGCAGACCAAGCGGCGCAAACGCTTCGTGCCGGGCGGGCAGAGCACGCAGATGATCGTTGGGGCCGATGGCGCCAATGACGCGACCATTCTCGGCACCAGCGCACAGCTTTACGGAAGCTACGGGCTGAGGCGCGTCTACTACTCGGCCTTCAGCCCCATTCCCGACTCGTCGAAGAACCTGCCGCTGATCAAGCCGCCGCTGATGCGCGAGCACCGGCTCTACCAGGCCGACTGGCTCTACCGCTTCTATGGCTTCGGGATCGACGAGATCACGTCATCGCAGGAGGGCGGCATGCTCGACCTCAATCTCGACCCGAAGCTCGCCTGGGCGCTTGGCAACCGCAACGACTTCCCCGTCGACATCAACAGGGCGCCGCGTGAGACCCTGCTCCGCGTGCCGGGACTGGGGACGAAGACGGTGAAATCGATCCTCTCGGCGCGCCGTTTCCGGCGGCTGCGGATCGAGGATCTGACGCGGCTCGGCGTGTCGATCAAGAAGGTGCAGGCGTTCATCTCGGCCGAGGGCTGGTCGCCGCGCCGGCTGATAGACCGGCCGGATCTGAGGGCGATGTTCGAGCCGAAGCCGGAACAACTGTCGTTGCTGTGATGATTACCGTGTTGCTGGAGGGCCGGGGGGAGTTGGCTGAGTGGCGGGACGCGGCACGGCGGCTGGCTACTTCGGGTGTTACGCCCGAGGAAATCGAGTGGCGGGAGCGGTATCGCGAGACGGATCTGTTTGCCGCGCCCGAAGCCTCGCAGAAGTTGCCGGCGCTCGATTCTTCCAAGCCGCTGACGGTGCCGCCCGCCTTTATCGAACTTGCGGAAGCGGTGATCTGCCATAGCGATCCGATGCGATTCTATCTCCTCTACCGGCTGCTCTGGCGGCTTCAGAGTGATCGGTCGCTGCTCGACGTCGCCTCGGATGAGGACGTTGCGCGGGCGCGGGCGATGGACAAGAGCGTGCGCCGCGATGCCCACAAGATGACGGCCTTCGTGCGGTTCAAGGAGGTGGGGTCGGGGATCTCGCTCAACGGGCGGCGGAAGTTTCTCGCCTGGTTCGAGCCTGACCATCACATCTTCGCCCGCAAGGCGCCGTTCTTCCAGAAGCGCTTCAACGACATGGACTGGGTGATCGCGACGCCGAAGGGGTCGGCCGCGTGGGACGGAGAGAAGCTGACGGTCAGCCATGACCCTTGCGAGAAGCCCGATCTCACCGATCCGGCCGACCAGTTGTGGCGGACCTATTACGCCAATATCTTCAATCCGGCGCGCCTCAAAGTGAAGGCGATGCAGGCGGAGATGCCGAAGAAATACTGGAAGAACCTGCCCGAGGCCGATCTCATTCCCGGCATGATCGCGGACGCGGAAAGCAAGGTCCTGGCGATGGCAAAACGCCAGGCGAGCGAGCCACTGCCGTTTCACGACCGGCTGCAGGAAGCCGCACGCCGGGTGCCCGCAGCGCCGAGGGCGCCCGAGGGCACGCTGGCGGCGCTGCGCGAGGAGGCGGCCGTCTGCACCCGCTGTCCGCTGCATGAAAAGGCGACGCAGACTGTGTTTGGCGAGGGGCCTGAGACTGCGAACGTGATGTTCGTCGGCGAGCAGCCGGGGGATCAGGAGGAACTCGCCGGGCGGCCGTTCGTCGGACCTGCGGGCAAGGTGTTCGACCAGGTGGTCGTAGACGCCGGGATCGACCGGCAGTCGGTTTATGTGACCAATGCGGTGAAGCACTTCAAATACGAGCCGCGCGGCAAGCGCCGCATCCACCAGCGGCCGAATATGGGCGAGGTCACGCATTGCCGCTGGTGGCTCAATCTGGAGATCGAGCTCATCAAGCCGAAGCTGATCGTCGCCATGGGCGCGACGGCGCTTACGGCGTTGACGGATACGAAGCACAAGCTGGCGGATATCAGGGGGCAGCCGATCAGGATGGGGAAGGAGCGAACACTGTTCGTCACCGTCCATCCGTCCTATCTGCTGCGCATTCCAGACGAGCGGCTGAAGGCGGAGGAGATGGCGTTGTTTCGGGCGGATATGGTGCGGGTGCGGGAGCTGATGGCCGGGATGGCCGCCTGACGGTCGCTTGCCTTGCGAATTGCCATGGCGCTTCGGCGCGAATGTTGTAGCGTTGCCGGCAATGGCAATCGGGAGACCGTTTATGTTCGATCATGTGTCGATTGGTGTGAAGAGCCTTGAGAAGTCGCAGGCGTTCTACGATGCCGCGCTGGCGCCGCTCGGCTATGAGCGGCTGACGAATTTCGGCAATATCAGCGGTTATGGCGCCGATCGGGTGGGGCTCTGGGTCGGCGAGGTGGCGCGGCCTGTCGTGCCCGATATGGAATCGGGGCTGCATTTCTGCTTCGTCGCGCCGAGCGAGGCGTCCGTCGATGCGTTTTACGCGGCCGGGCTTGCCAATGGCGGAACCGACAATGGTGCGCCAGGCGTGCGGCCGGATTACAGCGAATTTTACTACGCGGCCTTCATCATCGATCCTGACGGCTACCGGCTGGAGGCCTATTTCAAGCGGCCGGAGTGATCGGCATATCGTCGCGGCCCGGCTCTTCCACATAGCTCGACGGCAGGTTCGGCGGGCTGTAGGACGGGGAGACCTTGTTGGATGACATGCGTTCGATGACCGACTGGTGGATACGGGCACCGTCCGGGATGAAGCGTCGATCGGCCAGCGGCAGGTAGATGCGGGTCGTGTCGCCGCGCTTGCGCCAGGAGGTGATCGGCACGCGCCGCGGCATGTACTCCAGCAGCTTCCAAGCCCAATTCATGGAATCGTGCAGCCGCGCCGTCGCGTCCGGTCGGACATAGGCGTTGCGTGGATTTTTGTTCTTGCCGAGAACGAGTTCGTTCACCACTTCATTATCGTAGTCGAGGCCCGTGGCCCTCGTCTCGTCGATCATCCAGGAGAGTGGGATCTTGATGGCGGCGCTTTCCTTCTCGGGATAGCCGCCGCCGACGTCGCCGTGGACACCCGCGAACCAAACCTCCTTGAAATCCTGAGGGCCGGGCGCGGGTGGCCTGAACGGCTTGCCCCAGTATTCCTGTCCTGGAAGCCAGGGCAGCGGATTGAACATTGTCCTGCGTTCGTCGATAGCCAGTGCATGCCGCACGACCTCAACGCTTGGGTTGCGATCGGTGAAGGGCAGGGTCACGAATTGCGGGCGCCATTTGCCCCAGACAATGACGGAGGACACAGTGTCGAAGAGGCTCAGCAGCTTGATCGGCGGGCGATAGGTCTTCAGCGTCCGCTCATAGAGGCGCATGGTGTTGAAGGCCGAGGGAGCCTCCTTGTCGACTTCGGCGGCGTCCGTCCCGCCAGCCTTCTGCTCCGTCTGCGAGACACCCTTGTAGGTGTTGTAGGCGTAGTCGATCAGGTTGACGTGGTATTTGCTCATCAGGCCGAGCGCGTGGATGAAGCCGGCCAGGACGCGTGCGGTATAGGCGCCGCGGCTGAAACCGAAGATATAGATCCGGTCACGGTTCGGATGTCTGCCGTTGGCATCGGGCTCGCCCGGGTCGTAGTTATCGACCAGGAAGCGGTAAGCCTCCTTGACGTTCTCGTCGAGGCCCCAGCCGGTCGCCAGGCCCCAGAATTCCACGCTCTTTCGATAGGCGTTCGACCAGGCATTGGCGGCGCCGAAGGTGCCGACGCCGGGGTCGTAGTAGACGATCTGTTTGTCGCTTCTTTCAAGGGCGCCGAACAGTCTCAGAACGTTCGTGCGATCCGCGGAAATCTCGTTCGACGTCCCGTCGAACAGAATGACGATATTCTTGCCCATCGGCGCCCCTCCGCAACCAGGGACGATGGTAACACGCTGACCTACTGCGATCAATCTTCGGTAGATTGTAGGCGCGCCGATTACTTATACGTGCACAAAGTAGAGGATGGCCGCCGAGAATTGTCTCGGCGGCCATCGGTATCTCCGTATTTAAGCGAAGTAGCTCTGCAGCGGGCGAACCTCGAGGTTGCCGGCCTTCAGTGCCTTGATCGCCTGGGCGGCTGCCTCGGCGCCGGCCATGGTGGTGTAATAAGGCACCTTCTGCATCAGCGTCGCGCGGCGCAGCGACTTGGAGTCGGAGATCGCCTTGTTGCTATCGGTCGTGTTGATGACCAGCTGGACCTGACGGTTGCGGATGGCGTCCTCGATGTGCGGACGGCCCTCGAGCACCTTGTTGATCTTCACGGCCTCGATGCCGTTTTCGGCGAGGAAGCGGGCGGTGCCGCCGGTGGCCAGAACCTTGAAGCCCTGTTCGACCAGCATGCGGATCGCGGGAAGGACGCGCGGCTTGTCGTCGTCGCGTACCGATACGAAGACCGTTCCGTCACGCGGTAGTTCGACGCTGGCGCCGAGCTGCGACTTGGCGAAGGCCAGCGCGAAATCGGTGTCGAGGCCGATGACTTCGCCGGTCGAGCGCATTTCCGGGCCGAGCAGCGTGTCGACGCCGGGGAAGCGGGCGAACGGGAAGACGGCTTCCTTGACGGCGATGTGCTTCAGGTTACGCGGATCCGGCTTTTCGCCATAGGCGGCAAACAGCGGGTCGAGCTTTTCGCCGGCCATGGCGCGGGCGGCGATCTTGGCAATCGGGGCGCCGATGGTCTTGGCGACGAAGGGAACGGTACGCGAGGCGCGCGGGTTTACTTCGAGCACGTAGACGGTGCCGTCCTTGATGGCGAACTGGACGTTCATCAGGCCGACGACGTTGAGAGCCTTGGCCATCGACTTCGCCTGACGCTCGAGCTCGTCGATCATCTCCGGCGAGAGCGTACGTGGCGGCAGCGAGCAAGCCGAGTCACCGGAGTGAATGCCGGCTTCCTCGATGTGCTCCATGATGCCGGCGATGAAGGCGTCCTTGCCGTCGGAGAGGCAGTCGACGTCGACTTCGATGGCGTTCGACAGGTAGCTGTCGAAGAGCAGCGGGTTCTTGCCGAGCAGGGTGTTGATCTGGCCGGTCTTGTCGTTCGGGTAGCGCTGCTTGATGTCTTCAGGCACCAGTTCCGGAACGGTGTCGAGCAGGTAGGTCTGCAGCATGCTCTCGTTGTGGATGATCTGCATGGCGCGGCCACCCAGAACGTAGGACGGGCGAACGACCAGCGGGAAGCCGATTTCGGTCGCGACCAGACGAGCCTGTTCGACCGAGTAGGCGATACCGTTGTTCGGTTGCGTCAGGTCGAGCTTGATCAGCAGCTTCTGGAAGCGGTCGCGGTCTTCGGCGAGGTCGATCATGTCAGGCGCGGTGCCGAGGATCGGGATGCCGTTCTTTTCCAGCGCTTCTGCGAGCTTCAGCGGGGTCTGGCCGCCGAACTGCACGATGACGCCGACGACTTCGCCCTTTTCCTGCTCAGCGCGCAGGATTTCGATCACATCTTCGGCCGTCAGCGGCTCGAAGTAGAGGCGATCGGAGGTGTCGTAGTCGGTCGAGACCGTTTCCGGGTTGCAGTTGATCATGATGGCTTCATAGCCGGCGTCGCGCAGAGCGAACGCGGCATGGCAGCAGCAATAGTCGAACTCGATGCCCTGGCCGATACGGTTCGGACCGCCGCCGAGGATGACGACCTTCTTGCGGTCGGAAATTTCGGCTTCCGAGCGGGCGGCGCCGACGAAGGGCATCTCGTAGCTGGAATACATGTAGGCGGTCGGCGAAGCGAATTCGGCGGCGCAGGTGTCGATGCGCTTGAAGACCGGGCGGACGTTCAGCGAATTGCGCAGTTCGGCCACTTCCTTCGGGCGCTTGCCGGAGAGCGTTGCGAGGCGGGCGTCGGAGAAGCCCATGGCCTTCAGCGTGCGCAGGTTTGCGGCGTCGGTCGGCAGGCCGTGCTCGCGAACGCGGGCTTCCATGTCAATGATCGCCTTGAACTGGGCGATGAACCACGGGTCGATCTTGCAGCCTTCGTGCACTTCCTCGGGGCTCATGCCCATGCGCAGCGCCTGGGCGACCATGCGCAGGCGATCCGGCGTCGGCGTGCCGATGGCGGCGCGGATGGCGTTCTGGCTGCCTTCGCCTTCCTCGACGCCGGGGATTTCGATTTCGTCGAGGCCGGTGAGGCCGGTTTCGAGGCCGCGCAGGGCCTTCTGCAGCGATTCGGCGAAGGTGCGGCCGATCGCCATGACTTCACCGACCGACTTCATGGCCGTGGTCAGAACCGGCGAGGCGCCCGGGAACTTCTCGAATGCGAAACGCGGGATCTTGGTGACGACGTAATCGATCGACGGCTCGAACGAGGCGGGCGTTGCGCCACCGGTGATGTCGTTGTCGAGTTCGTCGAGCGTGTAGCCGATGGCGAGCTTGGCGGCGACCTTGGCGATCGGGAAGCCAGTGGCCTTCGATGCGAGAGCCGACGAGCGCGAGACGCGCGGGTTCATTTCGATGACGACGAGGCGGCCGTCCTTCGGGTTGACGGCGAACTGAACGTTCGAGCCGCCGGTTTCAACGCCGATCTCGCGCAGAACCGCGATCGAGGCGTTGCGCATCATCTGGTATTCCTTGTCGGTCAGCGTCAGCGCTGGCGCAACAGTGATCGAGTCGCCCGTGTGGACGCCCATCGGGTCGATGTTTTCGATCGAGCAGATGATGATGCAGTTGTCCGCCTTGTCGCGGACGACTTCCATTTCATATTCCTTCCAGCCGAGAACCGATTCTTCGATCAGAACTTCGGTGGTCGGGGAGGCATCGAGGCCGCCGCCGATGATTTCGAAGAACTCCGAGCGGTTATAGGCAATGCCGCCGCCGGTGCCGCCCATGGTGAAGGAGGGGCGGATGATGGCGGGCAGGCCGACGACGTCGATCGCCTGGGCGGCAATCGCCATGGCGTGGCTGATATAGCGCTGCTTGCGGTCGGTCTCGCCGAGGTTCCACTGGTTTTCCAGCGCGTCGAGCGCCTTGTCGAGTTCGGCGCCGGAGAGGCTTTCCTTCAGCTTGTTGCGCTCGGCTTCATGCGTCTTGCGGTCGGCATCCTTGATGTCGGTAGCGTTGGCGAGCATCGAGCGCGGGGTTTCGAGGCCGATGCGGTCCATGGCTTCGCGGAACAGGGCGCGGTCTTCGGCCATGTCGATGGCAGCGGGCTTGGCGCCGATCATCTCGACATTGTAACGGTCGAGAACGCCCATGCGCTTCAAGGAGAGCGCGGTGTTGAGCGCGGTCTGGCCGCCCATGGTCGGCAGCAGCGCGTCGGGGCGTTCCTTGGCAATGATCTTTGCGACGACTTCAGGGGTGATCGGCTCGACATAGGTTGCGTCGGCGAGGCCCGGGTCGGTCATGATGGTGGCCGGGTTGGAGTTGACGAGGATGACGCGGTAGCCTTCCTCCTTCAGCGCCTTGCAGGCCTGGGTACCGGAATAGTCGAATTCACATGCCTGGCCAATGACGATCGGTCCTGCGCCGATGATGAGGATCGATTTGATATCTTGGCGCTTCGGCATGGGCTTTTTTCCGTTTCCTAGCTGCGCAGAAAGCCGGCCAGGGTGGGAGGCACCGGCCGGGTCGCGCATATGATGGTCTTTTCAGGCTAGAAGCGGCTTATAGGCAAATGTATCCGTGAACGGAACCCCATAATTTACGGAATCGACAGGAATCGGAAAGGGCTAGCCGAGGCCCGGCAAAACGAGGGCGCGAATCTCGCCGGGACGGGCCGGATTGCTGATCGCTTCCACCGCCTCGCCAAGCCCGATGCGGCGCGAAATCAGGGGCTCCACCTTGATGACGCCCGACGCCACAAGATCTGCGGCGCGCCTGTGGGTGAAGGGGTTGATAAAGGAGCCGATCAGCCTGATTTCGCGAAACAGCAGGTCGAAGGGCTCGATCGATACTTTCTCGCCCTGCGGCATGACGCCGAGAATCACGACTGTACCGCCATGACGGACAAGGGCAGGGGCCTGCTCGACGGTCTCGGCGGCGCCGGCGCATTCGATGACGACATCGGCGCCTCCGGGCAGCAGACCGTCCGGCGCGGTCAGGCGCTTGATGATGTCACCGTCAGTGGGGTCCGCGGTCACTGTCGCGCCGAGGCTTTCTGCCAGCCGCCGTTTGTCGGCGCTGCGGGTGACGAGCACCACGTCGGTGGCGCCGGCGAGGCGCGCGAGTTGCACGACCAGCAGTCCGATGACGCCGCCGCCCAAGACGATCACCGATGAGCCGGTTCGGATATCGGCCAGATCGACGCCGTGCAGGCAGCAGGCCAGCGGTTCGCAGAAGGCGCCGTGCAGGGGATCGAGGTCATCGGGCAGCGCGAAAGCCTGTTTTTGCGGTACGATCACATATTCCGCGAAGCCGCCGTCGCGGCTGATGCCGATGGCCTGCAGGTTGCGGCAAAGATTGACGCGGCCGCGCTGGCACTGGTCGCATTGACCGCAGGAGATGTTCGGGTCGCCGGTTATGCGCATGCCTAGGCGAAAGCCGGTTACGTCGCTGCCGATCTCTTCGACGATTCCCGTGAATTCGTGACCCAGGGTGAGGGGTGGCTTCGAGGGAAACTCGCCGTGCAGCAGATGCCGGTCGGTGCCGCAGATGCCGCAGGCCTCGACGCGAACGAGCAGGTCGCCCGGCCCTGTTACCGGCTTTTCCACCTCGCGCAGACTGATCTTGCCGATTGCTTCGAGACGCACCGCCTTCATTCCGATTTCTCCTCCCTCGCTCCTGTCGTCAAGGAAGAGCGAAATCGGGAGCGTGGTCAAGGGTTAGGGAAGGGGTAGCGGAAGCCGAATTTATCGCGGTGTGTAAAATATAGCGCTAATAGTATATATGAAAATTAATATTTAATGCATTTGATGGGTGAAATTTCTTCTCCCGGTAATCTAACTCAGGTTGTGGTGATGTTGTCAGGCAACGCGCACTCGCAGTCAATATCACCTGCGCTCAAGCTGGCCGCCGAAATCGGCATGCGGATGCGTGAGGATCTGCCGCTCTACGTCGCGGTCCTGGTCTACGCGCTTGCCGGCCTTGCCGTGCTGTTCTGGATCGGCCAGCCCGAAATGGCGTCCTACGGCCAGTATTTCGGGCCGTGGAGTTATCCGTTTCTGCTGTTTATCCCTTTCGTGGTGCTGCTGGTCGGGTGGTCGCGCGTCGTGATCCGGTTCGACCGGCGACGGTCGCTCGCGCTGCGGCAGGTCTTCTCACCGAGGAGGCTTGCCCATCTTCTTTCGGGCATGATGCTGTTCGTGGCGATCATGGTCTTTCAAGGCACCTTCACCTCTATCAAGAACGCATTGCCGCTTGTGCGGGGAGGCTTTCTGTATGATCCGGCTTTAGCCGACCTCGATGCCTGGCTGGCGGGCGGTGTCGATCCCTGGAGGCATCTCTATGCCGTGCTACGATCCGATTTCATCTTCAAGCTGCTTGATGGCAATTACGGGGGCGTATGGTTTCTCTATTGCTTCGGAACGCTGTTCCTTGTCGTGACCTCGCCGCGCGCCGCCCCGGCGCGGGTGCGCTACGTGGCGATGTTCATGCTGGTCTGGGTGCTGTGCGGCAATATTCTCGCCGGTCTCTTCATATCGGCAGGACCGGCATTCTATGGCGCTGTGACCGGCCATAACGAACGCTTTGCCGAGCAGCTTGCCTTCCTCGCCTCCGACCAGGGGCAACACAATGTGGTGGTGTTTCAACACTACCTCTGGTCGCTCTACGAGAAGCGCATGTCCGGCATCGCGTCCGGCATCTCGGCTTTCCCCAGCGTCCATGTCGCGCTCGTCACCATGAACGCCTTCTTCGCTGCCGAGATATCGAAGCGTCTTGGGATCATCGCCTTTGGCTACGTCGGCATCATCATGGTCAGCTCGGTCTATCTCGGCTGGCACTATGCGATCGACGGGTATGTCTCCGTGGTCGTCGTGGCGTTGTGCCACTTCGGATTGAAGTGGCTGATGTCGGCCGAGCGCGGACAAGTGCCGTTCGATCCCGCCGACGGTGCAACGGCGAGCGCCTGACCGCACCGCGGTTACAGAGGCCTCGGCCGCTAAGCTATCTGATGCCGCCTCTCTCGAATGCTATGGAATTCACTCCACTGCTGGATATATAGTTTGGTAGAGCGAGCGCAGAGGCGCCACGGCGGGGAGATCCGAGATGGAATGGAAAGGTCGTCGTCAGTCCGACAACATCGAGGATCGCCGCGGCGACCCGTCCGGTGGAGGAAACAGCCCGTTCGGGCGGGGCGGCGGGTTCAGCTTTCCATCCGGTGGCGGCGTCGGCAGGCGGGGCGGCGGGCTCAGCATCGGCACGATCATCTTCCTCGTCGTCATCTACTTCATCTTCAAGTCCATGGGCATCGACCTTTTGCAGGTGATCGACGGCGGCTCGACGGGTGGTGGCGGCTACGAGCAGAGCGAACAGTCGGGCGGGCAGACGCCTGCCAATGATGAGATGACGGCCTTCGTGCGCACCGTGCTTGCGGAGACCGAGGATACATGGAACGGCATCTTCCAGTCGCGCGGCGCCAGCTACGAGGAGCCGAAGCTGGTGCTGTTCTCGCGCCAGACGCAATCGGCGTGCGGCTTCGCCTCGGCGGCGACCGGCCCGTTCTATTGCCCTAGCGACCACAAGGTCTACCTCGACACGGCCTTCTTCCAGCAGCTCAGCAGCCAGTTCGGTGCGTCCGGCGATTTCGCCGAGGCCTATGTCGTCGCCCACGAGGTCGGGCACCATGTCCAGAATCTGCTCGGCATCCTTCCCAAGTTCAACGAGGCACGCCAGCGCATGAGCGAGGCGGATGCCAACAAGATGTCCGTGCGCGTCGAGCTGCAGGCCGATTGCTTTGCGGGCATCTGGGGCAAGTTCACCCAGCAGAAGGGCATCCTGGAAGCTGGCGATCTGGAAGAGGCGCTGAATGCCGCGCAGAAGATCGGCGACGACACGCTGCAGAAGCGCACGCAGGGCTACGTCGTTCCCGAGAGCTTCAACCACGGTACATCCGAGCAGCGCGTGCGCTGGTTCAAGCGCGGCTTCGACAGCGGCCAGCTTTCGGCATGCGATACCTTCTCCGGCCCCGTCTGAGCAGACTTCTCGATGCAGGCTCCATCGCCTCCCGCGCTTGAGCGGGAGGGGGCGCGTGCGCCATTCGTTCACGGTCTCCCATCAGCGGGATTTGTGCCCTTATCAATTTAATTGAAGCGTTCACGCGTTGTTTCGCTTTTGACGCGGAGATGTGTAACATCGCTCGCGCTACGGTCGTCTTTTGCAGGAGATGATCGCCTTTAGAGAGATAATTCATGCCTGATCCGCAATTCGTTCGCCGCGGCCTTTTCCTTGTCTTCATGATCCTCTTTCTCGACGTGATCGGGATCGCGATCATCATGCCGGTGCTGCCGGCCTATCTCGAGCAGTTGACGGGCGGGTCCGTCAGCGATGCGGCGCTCGACGGCGGCTGGTTGCTGGTCGTCTATGCCGGCATGCAGTTCCTGTTCGCGCCGCTGCTCGGCAATCTCAGCGACCGCTTCGGACGCCGGCCGATCCTGCTGCTCTCGGTGCTGACCTTCGCGATCGACAATTTCATCTGCGCGGTGGCGACGAGCTTCTGGATGCTCTTCGTCGGTCGGATGCTCGCCGGCATCAGCGGCGGCAGCTTCGCCACCTGCTCGGCCTACATCGCCGACATCAGCGACGAGAACAACCGGGCTAAGAACTTCGGGCTGATCGGCATCGCGTTCGGCGTCGGCTTCACCATCGGCCCCGTTATCGGCGGCGTGCTGGGAGAGTTCGGGCCGCGCGTACCATTCTTCGGGGCGGCGGCGGTGTCCTTCCTCAATTTCATCGCGGCCTGTTTCCTGTTGCCGGAAACGCTTTCGTCCGACAATCGCCGCGCCTTCGAATGGAAACGCGCCAATCCGCTCGGCGCGCTCCGGCAGATGCGCAACTATGCCGGCATCGGCTGGATCTGCGCGGTGATGGTGCTGTTCTGGCTGGCGCATGCCGTCTACCCGGCCGTCTGGTCCTTCGTCTCGACCTATCGCTTCGGCTGGAGCGAGGGGCAGATCGGGCTGTCGCTCGGTATCTACGGGATCGGCGCCGCTGTTGTGATGGCCTTCTTCCTTCCGAAGATCGTGCCCGTTCTCGGGGAGTGGAAGACGGCGGTCGTCGGCCTCTGCTTTTCCGTCTTCGGGCTGACGGGCTATGCCTTCGCCTGGGAAGGCTGGATCATCTATGTGGTCATCGTCCTGACGGTCATGGAGAACATCGCCGAGCCGCCGCTGCGCAGCATCGCCGCCGGCAAGGTGCCGCCCTCCGCACAGGGAGAGCTACAGGGGGCGCTGACCAGTCTCTCCAGCATCACCACGATCGTCGGGCCGCTGATCTTCACGCAGATGTTCGGTTACTTCACCAAGCCGGACGCGCCCGTCACCTTTGCCGGCGCGCCGTTCCTGGCAGCCGCGATCTTCATCTTCATCGCCATGCTGGTTTTCGTGGCGAAGGTGAGGGCGGGAAAGTCGCCTGAGGTCATCAGACCCTAAGCGTGAGAACGATCAGAATTCGTGATGTGATGATGAAAAATTCAGCATCTGCCCGTTTTCTGGTGGTTCTTCGGCCCGGTTTCATCTAAGCCCTAACCATATCCTGCCGCCAGTTGCGGCCATTTTGCTATTCAATCACAGGACCGGTGTCATGGACACGCCAATCAACGAGCGCACGATCGCGCCGAGCACCGATAATCGTTGGGAATCGCATTTCCGTGCGACGCTGGCACTCGGCGTGCCGCTGATCGGTGCGCAGCTCGCCCAGCTCGGCATCAACACGACCGATGTGATGATCGTCGGGCAGCTCGGTGCGGAGCATCTGGCCGCCATGGTGCTTTCGGCGCAGTTCCTGTTCACGATCCTGGTGTTCGGCTCGGGCTTTGCCATCGCCGTCATTCCGATGGTGGCGCAGGCCTATGGGCGCGGCGATATCGTCAGCGTGCGCCGGTCGCTGCGCATGGGCCTGTGGGTCGTGCTCGCCTACTGGCTGCTGATGCTGCCGGCGTTCTTCAACTCCGAGAGCATCCTGCTCGCCGCCGGCCAGAAGCCGGAAGTGGCGGCGCTGGCGCATGGCTACATCGTCATCGGCCAGTTCGCGGTTCTGCCGGGGCTGCTCTACAACGTCATCCGCTCGCTGGTGAGCGCGATCGGCCGCGCGGCGGTGATCCTCAATGTCACCATCGCGATGTTGGTGCTGAACGCGTTCTTCGCTTATGCGCTGGTACTCGGCCATTTCGGCTTCCCGGCCCTGGGGCTGGAAGGTGCCGCAATCGTTTCCGTGCTGGTACAGCTCGCCGGCTTCATCTTCATCGTCGCCTATGTGCAGTCGCGGGCCGATACCCGCCGCTACGAGATCTTCGTGCGCTTCTGGCGGCCGGACTGGAAGGCCTTCTGGGAGGTGGTTCGTCTCGGTCTGCCGATCAGCGTCACCATTTTGGCCGAGGTCAGCCTGTTTACCGTGGCGTCGCTGATGATGGGCCACATCGGCACGATCGAACTCGCCGCGCACGGCATCGCGCTGCAGTGGGCATCGATCGCTTTCATGATCCCGCTCGGCCTATCGCAGGCGGCGACGGTTCGGGTCGGCGTGGCGCACGGGCAGGGCAATCATGCGGCGCTCATCAGGGCGTCGATCACGGTGATGGCGATCGCCTGCGTGATCGCGGCCATCGGCGGCATCGTGTTCGCGGTGGTGCCGGAATTCCTTGGCAGCTGGTTCCTCGACACCAAGTCGCCCGAGGCGTCGCAGGTGCTCGCCTATGCGGGACCGCTGATCGTCGTCGCGGGCCTGTTCCAGCTTGTGGATGGTATCCAGGCAATCGCCAACGGCCTGCTGCGCGGGCTGAAGGATGCGCGGGTGCCGATGATCCTGGCGCTGATCGCCTACTGGCCGATCGGTTTCTTCCTCGCCTGGGCCTTCGCCTTTCCGCTCGGCTTCGGCGGCGTCGGCATCTGGTTCGGCTTCCTCGTCGGCCTTGCGGCGGCGGCGGTCATGCTGTGCGCGCGCTTCTACCTGCTGGTTCGGCGGGAGAGGGGCATGCCGGACAACGCGTTGGCGCGCTGAGCCGCAGCATATAGTGAATACGAAAAAGGCTCGCCGCGAGGCGAGCCTTTCTGATTTTGGTCTTCGAATATCCTAGCGTTCGGCCAGCGCCGCTTCGCCCTTCTTCTCGCGCACCATGTTGATGAAGCGGCGGAAGAGGTAGTGGCTGTCCTGCGGACCGGGGGAGGCTTCCGGGTGATGCTGGACGGAGAAGATCTGCTTGCCTGAAACACGCAGGCCGCAGTTCGTGCCGTCGAACAGCGAAACGTGAGTCTCCTCAACACCTTCGGGCAGCGACTTCGTGTCGACCGCGAAGCCGTGGTTCATAGAGACGATCTCGACCTTGCCCGTCGTGTGGTCCTTGACCGGATGGTTGGCGCCGTGGTGGCCCTGGTGCATCTTCTCGGTCTTGGCGCCGAGCGCGAGGCCCAACATCTGGTGTCCGAGGCAGATACCGAAGACCGGGATATCCGTCTTGATCAGCGACTGGATGACCGGAACGGCGTATTCGCCGGTTGCGGCCGGGTCGCCCGGGCCGTTCGACAGGAAGATGCCGTCGGGCTGCATGGCGAGCACTTCCTCGGCGCTCGTCGTTGCCGGCATCACGGTGACCTTGCAGTCGAGGCCGGCAAACAGGCGCAGGATGTTGCGCTTGACGCCGTAGTCGAGGCAGACGACGTGGTACTTGGCGTCCTCGGCCTTCAGTTCGCCGTAGCCTTCGTTCCAGACCCACGGGGTCTGCGACCACTGCGAGGACTGGCCGGAGGAGGCGATCTTGGCGAGGTCGAGGCCTTCGAGGCCGCTCCAAGCCTTGGCTTCGGCCTTCAGGGTGTCGACGTCGAAGACGCCGTTCGGGTCGTGGGCGATGACGGCGTTCGGGGCGCCGTTCTCGCGGATCCAGGCGGTCAGCGCGCGGGTGTCAACACCGCAAAGGCCGATGACGCCACGGGCCTTCAGCCATGCATCGAGGTGCTTTGCGGCGCGGTAGTTGGACGGGTCGGTCATGTCGGCCTTGAAGATGACGCCGACCGCGCCGTGGCGTGCCGCCGGCGTCAGGTCTTCGATGTCTTCTTCGTTGGTGCCGATGTTGCCGATATGCGGGAAGGTGAAGGTGACGATCTGGCCGAGGTAGGAGGGATCGGTCATGATCTCTTCGTAACCTGTTAGCGCCGTGTTGAAGACCACTTCGGCCTGGACCTTGCCGGTCGCGCCAATGCCCTTGCCTTCGATCACGGTGCCATCCGCCAGAACGAGCAGGGCGGTCGGCTTTTCGGTTGTCCAGGGTGCTGTCGCGGTCATCTTCATCCCGTTTCCGGCCGCCAGACGCCTTGGGAACGTTGGCCGGCCATGTTGGTTCGCAAGCGTATGCGCGCGACTGGGCGCGCGCTCTCAGGCCTGATCACGAATTTTGGTGCAGGTGGCGGTAAATAGCCACGCTATTTCCTGAGGTCAATCTTTCTACCGCAGATTCTAGGGGTTTTCTGCCGCTTTATGGCCCGCGTTTCGCAATTTATTTGATCCCACGCATTCGTCTGGTTTATGAAGCGGCATTCAAACAGGAGTGTTTATGATGTTGCGCGATCAACTCGCCGCCGCCCTCAAGGATGCGATGAAATCCAAGAATGCCGAGCGTCTTTCGACCGTTCGCCTGATCCAGGCCGCGATCAAGGACCGGGATATCGCCAATCGCGGCGCCGGCAAGGAAGAGGCCAGCGACGACGAAATCCTGCAGATTCTCGCCAAGATGGTGAAGCAGCGCGACGAATCGGCGAAGATCTACGACGAGAACAATCGCCCGGAACTGGCTTCCAAGGAGCGCGCCGAAATCAAGGTGGTGCAGGACTTCATGCCGAAGCAGCTTTCCGATTCGGATGTGCGCGCGAATATTGCTGCGATCATCGCCGAAACGGGTGCCGCCGGACCGAAGGACATGGGCAAGGTCATGGCGGTTCTGAAGGAGCGCTACGCCGGCCAGATGGATTTCTCCAAGGCGTCCGGAGCCGTCAAGGAACTCCTGAACTAATCAGGCGAGACCCGTCGTCCCATCGACGGCGGGTCCGAATACCGCTTGGGTCGCGGCATCGACGACGGCGAACTTCGCCGCCTGATAGCCCCAATATTCCATGACGAAGCCGCGCGACAGCCAGGCCGTGCCCTTGTAGGGCGGCTCCGACCAGCCGATGCTTCCCATCTCCGCCGCCTGTGCCAGCAACCGCTTCAGATGCGTGTTCGATATCATGAAGCGGTCGCGGATTTCCTTCAGCGAGACCACGCCGATGTCGATGCGTTCCTGCGAGACATCGGCAGGCGAGACGCGGCTCATCAGGTAATCCATGACGAGGCCGCCGGAGTTCGCCCAGTTGAACAGGTTGTAGGTATCGCCGGGATCGCGCACCGCGTCGCTTCCGATGATGCCCTCGGCCACCAGCGGCTGGATGCGGGCGAAGGCCATCGGCTCTGCGAGTGTCCGCTCCAGACGCTTTCCGCCATCAAGCATGTCCAGGATATGCATGTGGGCCGAGAACCATTTGACGAAGTGTTCCTGCGCAGTCTCCGTCGGCTCGAGATAGCGCGTGCGCTTGTCCGAGGCGCTGTCGATCGGGCGCAGGAAGCGATAGGCAAGCATTTCCTGGATGAAGGCGGCGGCGGTGTTGCGGCTGGCGATCTTGTTCTGAACGACGAATGAAATGAAGCGGCCGGAATAGAGCCCGAGCTTCGGCTCGTCGGGATAGCCATAGTGCAGTGCGAAGCCGGCATGCGCCATCAGCCAGCGCTGCTGCGCTGCGAAGATCGAGGCAATGCGTGGGCTTTCCTTGTAGATCGCCAGCATCTGACCGGCGAAATCGAGTACGGCTGCGAAAAACGCACTGCTTTCCAGAAATTCTTCAACTTTATGGGGCATGCAACCATCCCAGTAAGGTGGCCTTCAATGACCATGGTGCTGGTCGCTGTCAATGCTCCCAAGGCGGTAGAGCGTCTGATATGTGAGAAAAAGTCGGGTTTTATACTCAGATTTTAGCAACCTAGAATTAAAGAAGGCAGGAGCTGGGGGAGCTCCTGCCTTCTTTTTCTTTGCTTCCGGCTGGCGACGCAGGACCGAGGTCCACGCCTGCGGGAGTTTGCAAAGACACCCTTGCAAGGCGGCGCCGGGGGTAGGGATGGTGCCTTGCGAGGGGATCGCTTCGTTGGATTTGAAGTTATTGCGGTGCGGCGAAGGATTCAAATTACAAAAAAATAATAATTGGCCGAAATCGCTGCCTTAAAGCGAACACCAGTTATGGCATTCAGCTCGCAATCGGATTCGAGTCTTGTCAGTAAGGGATTGTTTTTGCTTGAAATGGACGCGGCAGCCACGTCGCCGCCGCCCTTGTTTTTCCTGTAAACAAGGCTGATCCCGTTCGCGGCGGGCTCCGATAGTCACGCTTTGTTGAATGTATGAGATGGACGTGTCGTTCAGCGCGGAGCGTCCAGCAACCTGTGTATAGCGTGGCTATCGGCCAAAGTTCGTGGCATGCGCCCGGGAACTTGCTTATATGGAGGATAGCCAAGAGGTTTAGATGCGCTTTTCAAATTCCTTTCTCGACGAGATACGCGACCGCGTCCTGATTTCGGACGTGATCGGTCGCCGTGTGAGTTGGGACAAGCGCAAGACCAATGTCTCGCGGGCCGACTACTGGGCCTGCTGCCCGTTCCACGGCGAGAAGTCGCCGAGCTTCCACTGCGAGGATCGCAAGGGCCGCTACCATTGCTTCGGCTGCGGTGTGACCGGTGACCATTTCCGCTTTCTCACCGAACTTGAGGGACTGAGCTTTCCAGAAGCGGTGCAGACGATCGCCGACATGGCCGGTGTCGCGATGCCGATCGCCGATCCTGCCATGGAGAAGCGCGAGAAGGAGCGGACCACGCTTCTCGACGTCATGGAACTGGCGACGCAGTTCTTCCAGGACCAGCTGCAGACGGCGAACGGGGCGAGGGCGCGCGCCTATCTGCGCGACCGCGGGCTGACCGGTCGTACGATCGAGACCTTCCGGCTGGGCTTCTCCCCCGATAGCCGCAATGCGCTGAAGGAACATCTGGCCGGCAAGGGCGTCCCCAAGGAGCAGATCGAAGCCTGCGGGCTTGTCGTGCACGGCCCCGAAATTCCGGTCTCCTACGATCGCTTCCGCGACCGCATCATGTTCCCGATCCTGTCGTCGCGCGAGAAGGTGATCGCCTTCGGCGGGCGCGCCATGTCTCCGGATGCGCCTGCCAAGTATCTGAACTCGAACGAGACCGAGCTGTTTCACAAGGGCAACGTGCTCTATAACTTCAGCCGCGCGCGACGGGCCACCCAAGGCGCCAACGGCGAGGGTACGATCATCGCCGTCGAGGGCTATATGGACGTGATCGCGCTGCACCAGGCCGGGGTCGAGAACGCCGTGGCGCCGCTCGGCACGGCGCTTACCGAGAACCAGCTTGAACTGCTCTGGAAGATGACGCCGCAGCCGGTGCTCTGCTTCGACGGCGACGGCGCGGGCATTCGCGCCGCCAACCGCGCGGCCGATCTCGCACTGCCGCATATCAAGCCCGGCCGCACCGTGCGCTTCGCGCTGCTGCCCGACGGCAAGGATCCCGACGATCTCGTGCGCAACGACGGACGCGCGCCCTTCGACAAGGTGATGAGCCAGGCAAAGCCGCTCGCCGAGATGATCTGGGGCCGGGAGATCAATACAGGCAGCTTCGAGACGCCGGAAGCGAAGGCCGAGCTCGAGGCGCGACTGAGGCAGCTCGTCAGCGTGATTGCCGACGAGAACGTGCGTCGTCACTACCAGCAGGACATGCGCGACCGCCTGAACGGCTTCTTCCAGCCGCAGTTCCAGAACCGCGGCAGCGGCGAGCGACGCAGCTTCGAACGGGGCGGCGGTGGTGGGGGCAAGGG
>UCEU01000023.1 GCA_900471485.1 Hyphomicrobiales bacterium | reverse complement strand
TGGGGAGGGTTGGGGAGGGGTCTTTGTGGGGAAGGGGCTTTTGTTCACGCGATTGCTTACGCGCCCGTCCCGCCGATCGCGCAACGCCCGCCCTCGCAGTCCTCTCCCGCCACTTCCTCGACATGGCCGGGCAGCCGCTCCGCCAGCGCCATGGCGATCCGGGCGCCGACCACCATGTCCTCCTCGACGCCGAAGGCATGGTGGAGAATGCGCCCGTCGCGGCCGATCAGGACGGAGGAGGGCGTGCCGCGAAAGCCGTATCGTGCCATCGTCACCGGTACGTCGCCATCGCCCGCCTGATCGACGCCGATGGGCGAGGTTATCCGGTATTCATGGATGAAGGCCTTCAGCGTCACCGGCGTCATGGCCGCGTGATGCTCGAACACGGTGTGCAGACCGATCACCTGGAGATCGCTGCCTTTAAACAGCCGCTCGATCTTGCGCACCTGCGGCAGGCTCTCGGAAACGCAGCCGGGGCAGAGAAGTTGGAAAGTATGGAGATAGACCACCTTGCCGCGCAGCGCTTCGAGCGTGATCGGGGCAGGCGTGTTGAACCATTCGCTGACGGCGAGCTCGGGTGCCTGCGGCGGATGCTCTTGTGACATCGCATTATCCTTTCTTGCAACGAGCGCACGCGGCGGGGTAAGTCTCGTTGGCTTTCTTTTTCCATTTGCCTGGAGAGAGGAACAGGCCGACCCGGCGATGGCAGTCGCCGGGTCGGCGCACCCGTTTATTTCGCTGGCGCGACCTTGCCGGGCAGGCTGAGATCGCCCGAGGCCACCTTGAAGACATCGTCGACACAAAGCAGCGGCGAGTGCAGGTTGCCATTGATCTTCAGCCCCGCCGTCACGCCGTCATAGGAAGCGCCGGCAATGCCGCCGATCAGCTTCAGCGGGATCGACACATCGACCGTGTCGCCCTCGACCTTCGTCGGATAATCCGGGCTGTCGATCAGAAGCGGCACGCCGGGCCATGTTTCCGGCAGCTTCGGCTTCGCGCCCTCTGGAATGTCGGTCACCTTCAGCCCACCGGTGCAGGCCTTGTCCTTGTTGAGCACGACCCAGTGTGGATGCCAGACGGCACGGTTCTTCTTGCCATGGGCGCCGTCATCGAAATCGGGATGGAAGGTGACTGCCAGCGCCACGATCCCCTGATCCTTGTCGAAGCCGACATCGGCGCTGTTGAGCGAGGTCGGCCAGACATAGGCGTAAACGCTCGATCCCTCGAACTTGCCGGTGGCATCCGGCCGATCCTTGCCGGCCTCGCCACGCACGCGGGTGGAGAAGGTCGCCGTGTCCCTGGTTGTGACGATCCTGGTTTCGATGATGTCGAACGACGCCTTCACCTTGTCGTCGGGCGTCGCCTTCACCGTATGCGCCGCAGCCGCCCCAAAGCCGAGCGCCAACGCGCCGGCGGCGATCGCCCCGGTCAATCCATATCGCAGCATGCTGATATCTTTCCTTTTTCTATTGCCTGGAGAGTTCACCGATCCCTTTGAAAGACATCCCAGGTGGCAGCCCGGGTTGCCGGATCGGCGATTTCATGGTCGCGGCAGTCGATGCGGAATTCGTTCTGGCCGAAAGCCGCGTTCACGAAATGACAGTGGTGCGGCTTTGCCGCATCCGGATGCTGGTGGGGCGAGAAGTAGCGACAGGTCGCGCACATGCGCTGGACCGGTATCGCATCCGCCTCCTGCAGGTGCCTGATCACCTTGACCAGCGACATCAGCAGTTCCTGCTGCTCTTGTGCGGGCAGGGCGCCGACGGCCGTGGTCGTGGCATCCGCCATAGAGCCGGCCGCCGCAAGCGCGCCGCGTCCCTCATCGGTAATCCCGACCGCCGCCGCGCGCCGGTCGCCGGGCGCATCGCTCTTGCGCACCAGCCCCTTGCGCTCCAGCGCTGAAACGGAATCCGTCGCCGTCGGCTGCGAGACGCCGAGATGCGCGGCGATCTCCTTCACCCGCGCCGGCAGGCTGCGTCCGCCGAGAAAGTCGAGGATCGCAAGCTGCGTCGGCTTCAGCCCCGTCGCCTCCGCGCGCGTCCACTCGTCGCTGCGCATGGCCATAGCCACGCGCGCCAGTCCTTCGGCGACGCGATGCGAGATCGGGGTGGGATCGTCAGGTGTTTCCATGAGGCCAATATATAGGAGTCCTATGTTAATGCAAGGGAATCAAACTGTCAGCCGGGCTTTTCAACCGCTTTCGGTTTCGATAAGGTACCCCCCTATCCTATATTGAGAAGATCATGTCCCACACCCAGCACAACAAGAAAAAGCTGATCGCCCGCATCAACCGGCTGAAGGGCCAGATGGATGCAGTGGAGCGCGCGCTCGAGGCCGAAAAGCCCTGCGGCGAAATCCTGCAGCTGCTTTCCTCCATCCGCGGCGCGCTGAACGGTCTGACCGGCGAGGTGCTGGATGATCACCTGCATGAGCATGTCCTGCACGCTTCGGACGAAAAGGCGCGCAGCGAGGCCGTCGAGGAAATTTCCGAAGTTCTGAGAACCTACATCCGCTGACGCGCCTGAGCGCGCGAGACTAGTGACAAGGAGCGTGCGATGAGCGCACAGACAAACAACCTGCAGCACGAGCACGTCTTCCTCGGCGAGGACCATGACCGCAACACCCGCCGCATCTGGCTGGTCATCGCGCTGACCGCCTCGATGATGGTGGCCGAGATCGCCGCCGGCACATGGTACGGCTCGATGGCGCTGGTCGCCGATGGCTGGCACATGTCGACCCATGCGAGCGCCATGCTGATCTCGGCGCTCGCCTATCTCTACGCCCGCCGCCAGGCCCACAATCCGCGCTTCACCTTCGGTACAGGCAAGCTCGGCGATCTCGCCGGTTTCGCCAGCGCCATCATCCTGGCGCTGATCGCGCTGCTGATGGCCTATGAAAGCGTGCTGCGCATCGCCAATCCGGTTCCGATCAGCTTCTCGCAAGCGATCGGCGTCGCCGTCCTCGGCCTTGCCGTCAATGTCTTGAGCGCGTGGCTGCTGAAGGACGATCATCATCACCACGGCCACGCGCATGGCCACGGGAGCCATGCGCCTCATGGCGATCACGCCCATCATGGCTCCCACGCACATCACGGCGACCATGCGCACCATGGTTCCCACGCCCATCACGGTGACCACGCCAGCCACGCCCCGCGCGCCACCGACAACAACATGCGCGCCGCCTATGTCCACGTCATCGCCGACGCGCTGACCTCGGTGCTCGCCATCGCGGCACTTCTGCTCGGCAGCCTCTATGGCTGGCTCTGGCTCGACCCGCTTATGGGCATCGTCGGCGGCGTCATCATCGCGCAGTGGGCCTGGGGTCTGATGAAGGCATCCGGCGCCGTCCTGCTCGATACCCTTCCCGCGTCAGGCGATCTGCCGAAGGATATCCGCGCCGTGGTCGAGACCGATGGCGATGAGATCACCGATCTGCATGTCTGGCAGGTCGGCCCCGGCCACCATGCGGCCATCGTCGCCGTGGCGACTTCTGCCCCGCGCGCGCCGTCCTTCTACAAGGAGAAGCTCACCTCGCTCGGTCAGCTCTCGCATGTCACCGTGGAGGTCACGCAGATGGCTGGAAAGCAGGCTGCTTGAAGCCTTTCGCCCCGCTGAGGGCTTGATGCCGGGAATGCGATCTGAAAGATGATCGCATTCCAAAGGCACGGGCGACGCAAGCGGGCCACAATCCCGCTCTACCTCTGCCTTCGTTGATCTATTCATCGATTCTGGCAGAGGTTTTTTCATGCATCGCTTTTCGATCCGCCGCCGCACGCTTCTCGGTTCCGCTTTGCTTTCCCCGGCGCTATTCCTGCCGGCTATTGCCCGCGCCGCCGAAAGCGACGACGACATCGACAAGCGCATGGGCGAACTCGAAAAGCAGATCGGCGGGCGTATCGGCGTGTCCGCGATCGATACCGAGACCAACATTTCCTTCGGCTACCGCGAGACGGAGAGCTTCGCGCTGTGCAGCACCTTCAAGGTGCTGGCCGCCGGTTTCGTGCTGTCGCGCGTCGATGCCGGCAAGGAGAACCTCGAGCGCCGCGTCGTCTACGACAAGGACAAGCTGATCACCTATTCGCCGGAAACCGAACTGCATGTCGGCGACGAGGGTATGAGCGTCGGCGAGCTCTGCAAGGCCGCCATCACGCTCAGCGACAACACCGCCGGCAATCTGCTGCTGGAGAGCTTCGGCGGTCCGAAGGAACTGACGAACTGGCTGCGCACCATCGGCGACGGCTCCACCCGGCTCGACCGTTGGGAGCCCGATCTCAACGAGGCCAAGGCCGGCGATCCCAAGGATACGACGACGCCCGACGCGATGCTCGACACGCTGGGGAATATCGCCCTCGGCTCCGTGCTGACGGAACCATCGCAGCAGAAGCTCGCCGAATGGATGGTCGCCAGCACCACCGGCGGCGCGCGCCTGCGCGCCGGCCTGCCGGATAGCTGGAAGATCGGCGACAAGACCGGCACCGGCCGCAACGGCTCGGCCGCCGACATCGCCATCATCTGGCCCACCGGCCGCGGCCCGATCCTCGTCACCACCTACGTGGCCGAAGCCAAGGTCCCGGTCGCAGAGATCAACCCGGTCTTCGCCGAGGTCGGCAAGATCGTCGCCGGGATGGTGTGAGGGGGGAGAGGTCGGCGCTTGCTGGGCAACGGTGCAGAGATTAAGCTGACGGCCTCACGGAGAGGCCGCATGGCACGCGACGAGACAGGTGCTGGCAATGACCAGAAGGAGCGAGGGGCTCCACAGGATCAATCCGAGGACACGCTGGTTGAGCGCGGGCTTGCTTATGGTCGCGCGCTAAGGGCTCGCGCCGGAAAAGATCGTGGCGCGACGGCGGATAAGGCTTTCATAGACAGCCTCTACGAGGACTGATTTTTTCGCAAGAGTTCTGTTTCTTAATCTGGCAGGAGAAGTCCGACGTGATTTTAGATCGACAAGCCAGAGCTTTTGGCATCTTTGGCGCGGTTGTTTTCGCCTATGTGACGGCCAATCTGATCGGGTTTTGCTACAAGGATTTTCGCTTATACACGGGCAAAGACTTGGTCGAACGGTTCATAGACCTGGAAATCGCGACCCATCGTGCCGCGATTGCGCCCACCATTCAAACGCCGAAGGATTTTATCCGTAGCTATCCGCATTGCTGCGAAGTAGCAGCGGGACACCAACCTCTTAACTGGCTGATGTGGATTTTCGGAGCCGGCATGCGCGACGTCTACCTGACCTATCCACTTCCTATCAATGGGACTCTTCGGCGATATATTGTGATTTATTCCACCGATTGTTGCGGCGGCGTTTGGGCAAAAAGAACGGACTACTGAAAGACGAGAAATCTGTGCAACACAGAAAATGGCAGGCAAAGTTGCAAGTATCGCTCACGCGGCGATGATCTTCCGTTGACGGATCATGGCCAGCTCGAGACTCGTTTCCCGAAAATACACCAGCCAATTCAAATGCATACGGCGGAGACATGAATCTCCGCCGCACCCGTTTGAATCAATCTGTGAACTCGCTCAGAGTGTAGCCGGATCGGTCGTTTCGTCCGTGCCCTTGTCGTCGTTGCCGGTCAGCTGGCGCTTCACCTCTTCGGCGATCTGCTTTTCGATCGCGGCGCGCTCCTCGGCCGGCATGGCGTTCAGGCTGTCTTCGGTCAGGCCCAGGCTGTCGAGGACCTGCTTGCGGATGCGCTCGGCGAGCGACATGTTGGCGAGGTCGCTGAACTCGCTGGCAAGCGCCGCGTTGCGGGTCTTGGTCTCGTCTTCCGTGCCCGACATCGTCTGGCTTTCGTCGGTCGCCTGCAGCGCCCACATGGTGCTCGAGATCGAGGTCGGCGTCGTGCTTGGCGCCAGCGACGCACCGCTCTGGCGAACGCTGTTTTCGATCGTCAGCGGCTGCTGCCTGTTGCGCTGGCCGGACTGCTGGAACAGGCCGCTGAGGCCGTAGGTGCTGGAAATGCTGTCGCCGATCTTCATGAAAATTCCCCCTGAAACAATGCGGGGGAGAATTGCCGTGCAAGCCTGCGCGAGCCTTGCCCCGTCACAAACGAAAACGGCCGCGCGAGGCGGCCGTTCGTGTCGTCGGATGGGTGCCCGTCACGGCAGGCTGTAGCCGATCACGTAGTCGCCCGGCTGCGTGCCGATCGAGCCGTGGCCGCCGGCGACCATGACGACATACTGCTTGTTGTCGGATGTCGTGTAGGTCATCGGCGTCGACTGGCCGCCGGCCGGCAGGCGGGCCTCCCACAGCTGCTGGCCGTTGGTGACGTCATAGGCGCGCAGGTAGTTGTCCACTGCGGCTCCCAGGAAGGCGACGCCGCCCCTTGTCATCATCGGGCCGCCGATGCCGGGCACGCCGACCTTGAACGGCAGCGGCAGCGGGCTCATGTCCTCGACCGTGCCGTTCTTCAGCTTGTAGGCGGTCTTGCCGGTTAGCAGATCGACGCCGGCCACATAGCCCCATGGCGGCGCCTGGCAGGGAATGCCGAGCGGGCCGAGGAACGGTCCCATGAACACCCCGTAGGGCGCGCCGTCGTTGCGGTTCAGGCCCTGCTCGCTGCCCTTTTCGTCCTGTCCCTTCGGTGGGATGTCGGCTGCGGGCACGAGGCGTGAGGTGAAGGCCAGATAGGTCGGCATGCCGAACATAACCTGCCGCTCCGGATCGACCGCCACCGAGCCCCAGTTGAAGGTGCCGAAATTGCCGGGATAGATGATCGATCCCTCAAGCGAAGGCGGCGTGTAGCGGCCCTCATACTTGTAGCGGTGGAAGTCGATGCGGCACGCCAGCTGGTCAAACAGCGAGACGCCCCACATGTCCTTCTCCTGCAAGGGCGGCGGCGAGAAGGTGAGGTCGGAGATCGGCTGCGTCGGCGAGGCGTGATCCTCGGGGATCGTGCCCTGCGGAGCCGGGATCTCCTTGAACGGGATGATCGGTTCGCCGGTGCGCCGGTCGAGCACGTAGATGTCGCCCTGCTTGGTGGGCGCCACCAGTGCCGGCACGACGGTGCCGTCGGCCTTCTTCATGTCGAACAGCACCGGCTGCGCGGGAACATCCATGTCCCATAGGTCATGGTGCACGAACTGCTGCACCCATTTCAGCTGCCCAGTCCTCATGTCGAGCGCGACCACCGAGGAGGAGAACTTCTCGACATTGGCGCTTCTGCCCATGCCGAGCTGGTCGGGCACCTGGTTGCCGAGCGGCACGTAGATCAGCCCGAGCCCTTCGTCGGCGGAGAGAACCGACCAGCTGTTCGGCGAGTTCGTCGTGTAGGTCTGTCCCTCGGGCAGCGGCGTCGTGACGTCGGGGTTTCCCGAATCCCAGTTCCAGACCAGGGCGCCGGTATTGATGTCGAAGGCGCGGATGACGCCGGACTGCTCCTTGGTCGAGTAGTTGTCGTTGACGGCGCCGCCGATGATCAGCTTGCCGTCGATCGCCACCGGCGGCGAGGTCGAATAGTAGTAGCCGGCCGGGTTGTACTTCATGCCCTTTTCGAGATGCAGCGTGCCCTGGTCGGCAAAGCTGGTGCACACCTTGCCGTCGAGCGCATCGAGCGCGATCAGGCGGGCATCCGATGTCGGCAGGTAGACGCGGTCGACGCAGGGCGCGCCGGAGGCCGTCGCCATGTCGTGATAATATGTCACGCCGCGGCAGGTCTGATGCTGACGATCCGGGTTCATGCCGGAATTGGCGTCGTATTTCCACTTCTCATGACCGGTCTTGGCATCGAGCGCGATCGCCCAGTTGTGCGGCGTGCAGAGATAGAGCGTATCGCCGATCTTCAGCGGCGTGACCTGGTAGGTCGTCTCGCCGACATCATCTGGCCGCTTCACGTCGCCGGTCTGGTAGCGCCAGACCTCCTTCAGGTCCTTGACGTTGCTGACATTGATCTGGTCCACCGGCGAATAGCGCTGGCCGAAGGGCGTGCGGCCATACTGGTGCCACGCCCCGTCGCTGACCGCGCCGCCGAAGTTGGTGGTGCCGGTCATCGCCGTCGGCAGCTCCCCGTGCCGGTCGTGTGGGCTCGTCGTCATCGAGTATACGGCAACGACGATCGCCACCAGCACCGGCACCGCGAGCGGCCACGGATTGGCGGCATAGGGCGTTCCCGTCGTGCCGTAGAAGCCGAGCGGCCGCCGCACCCAGGGTGTGAGCAGCCACAGGCCGAGCAGGATGATGAGCCCACCGCGCGGCCCAAGCTGCCACCAGTCGAAGCCGACCTCCCAGATCGCCCAGCCGAGCGCCGCGATAACGAGCACCGCGTAGACCCACAGCGCCGCTGCCGAGCGCCGCAAGAGCAGCACTGCCGTCAGCAGGAACATGATGCCCGCGAAGAGATAGAAGAAACTGCCGCCGAGCAGCGCAAGCCAAAGCCCGCCGCCGCCAAGCGCCAATCCGATGAGAATGAAAAGAAGGGAGGTAACGACGATCGCCATAAGGCCGGTCTCCAGCTGAAATGCATGTCGTCCCGTAAAATCGGGAGGGATCGCGCAGGGGCGCGTCGGTTGGACCGACGCGTAACCGCTTGAATTTCAACTAGGGCAGGGGTGCTGCCTTTCAACCGCCACAATTGGGGGCGGCCCGGCAACTTCGGCAAGATGCCGGGATCAGGTCCCGCAGAAGGTCTGCAGCACGCGTTCCTCCGGCTTCGGCGGCTCCATGTAGGGGGCGAAGTCCGGCTGTTCCTCGTAGGGCCTGGAGAGGACCGCAAGCAGCGCATCGAACAGCGAGAAATCGGCATCCTCCACGGCGGCGGTGATCGCCTGCTCGATGCGGTGGTTGCGCGGAATGAAGGCCGGGTTGACCTTGAGCATCGCGCTGGCCCGCTCCGATGCCGGCCATGTCTCGCGCGCCAGCCGCTCGCGCCAGCGCCCCAGCCATGCTGTGGCGGCCGCCGGCTCCTCGAAGGTGGCGAGGAAGGCTGCCTCGTTGTTCTCGTCGGCTGCAAGGTGCGAAAGACGCCGGAAGCTCAGCGTGAAATCCGCCCGTCCGGCCTGCATCACCGCGAGCAGCGATTGCACCAGCTCGAGATCGCCGTCCTCGACGGTCGAAAGCCCGATCTTGTCGCGCATCCCCCGCAGCCAGTCGATCTGGAAACGCTCGCCGTAATGTTCGATCACCACATTGGCCGCCGCCACCGCCTTTTCCAGATCGGGGTCGATCAGCGGCAGCAGCGTCTCGCCGAGCCTCGCCAGGTTCCATTGGCCGATCCCGGGCTGGCTGGCATAGGCGTATCGTCCATTCCGGTCGATCGAGGAGAACACGGTTGCGGCGTCATAATGGTCCATGAAGGCGCAGGGCCCGAAGTCGATCGTCTCGCCCGAAACCGTCATGTTGTCGGTGTTCATCACGCCGTGGATGAAGCCGATATGCAGCCATCTGGCGATCAGCGCCGCCTGCCGCTCCGACACCGCCTCGAACAGCGCGAGATAGGGATTGGCGGCATCCTTGATGTCAGGATAGTGCCGGTCGATGACATAATCGGCCAGCGCCCTGACACCCTCCGCATCGCCGCGCGCGGCAAAGAACTGGAAGGTTCCCACCCGGATATGGCTTGCCGCGACGCGGGTGAACACCGCGCCCGGCAGCACCTGTTCGCGATAGACCGGCTGGCCGGTCGAGACGGCAGCCAGGGCCCGCGTGGCGGGTATGCCGAGCGCATGCATGGCTTCGCTGACGATATATTCGCGCAGCACCGGCCCCAGCGCCGCCCGCCCGTCGCCGCGCCGCGAAAACGGCGTCTGCCCGGCACCCTTCAGCTGGATGTCGCGTCGCCGACCGTGGGTGTCGATCACCTCGCCAAGCAGGATCGCCCGCCCGTCGCCAAGCTGCGGCACGAAGCCGCCGAACTGGTGCCCGGCATAGGCCATCGCCAGCGGATCGGCGCCCTCGGGCACCAGATTGCCCGAGAAGATCTCCGCCCCGTCGCGCTTCAGCATCTCGACGTCGAGCCCGAGTTCCTTCGCCAGCGGCTCGTTCAGCTTGATCAGCCACGGCTCCGCCGCCTGCGACGGCGCCTGCCGCGCGAAGAAATGCTGCGGCAGCCTGGAATAGCTGTTGTCGAAATGAAAGGGCGCGGGGCGCGTGTTCTCGAGGGTCTGGGTCATGGACAATAGGTAGGGCCCTCGGCTGATTGCTGCAAGCGCCCGCCCATGCTAGGATTTTATTCACCTAAACCGGGCGCTGGCGAGAATGATGGAAAAGCTCAGCATTACCCTGCCGACGGATGAACGCGAAGCACGCATCGCCGCCATCCGCGCCCGCGTGCAAGCCTCGCTGGATGATCCGCGCCCGAGGTTGAGCAGCGAGCAAATGCGAGAAGCGCTGCAGGCTCTCTTTTCAAAGTACCGTTGAACGCGCTGTGGGCGATAAGCAATGAAGAAGCCACGAGTTGCCCGGCCTGTCGAAACTGCTGCGGAGAACGCGGCCGGAGCCGAGAGGGGTAGTGCTTCGGTAAGGGAGGAAAACGAACACGCAGCGCGCATCGCCGCCATTCGCGCCCGCGTGCAGGCCTCCTTGGATGATCCCAGTCCCGATTTGACGTGCGAGGAGATTGATGTCTGGTTGGACACGCTCGGCGGCGCCAACTGACAAAGCCATGCCCTGGCCTCATGCCAGCCTTGCCATAAAAGCACAACGCTGCCACATTTGCGGGCGTATACCCTAATATATCTCCCCTTGGCTGCATGCCAATCATACTGCGGTTGATCGCGTTTGCGTCAGCCGCGCCATTGCGAGCGATCCCTGACAATGTCGGATCAGATCTACCAGGCGGCGTCCGTTCGGCGTCCCCAGCTTAACTTTCGCTTGGTCGCGATGATCGTCGCCAGCGCCATGTTCATGGAACAGCTCGACGCCACCGTGCTTGCCACCGCGCTGCCGACCATGGCGCGCGATTTCGGCGTCAGCGCTCCGTCGATGAGCGTCGCGCTCACCTCCTATCTGCTCAGCCTCGCCATCTTCATCCCCGCAAGCGGGCTGATCGCCGATCGCTATGGTTCGCGCACCGTCTTCCGCTCGGCGATCGCCGTCTTCGTCGCCGGTTCCATATTCTGCGCGCTTGCGCCCAATCTCTTCTGTCTTGTCCTCGCCCGCCTGCTGCAGGGGCTGGGCGGGGCGATGATGATGCCGGTGGGGCGCCTGGTGCTGCTGCGCACTGTCGATCGCAAGGACATGATGAACGCTATGTCCTGGCTGCTGGTGCCGGCGCTGATCGGCCCGATCCTCGGCCCCCCGGTTGGCGGCCTCATCGTCACCTATCTCGACTGGCGCTGGATCTTTTACATCAACGTGCCGATCGGCATCCTCGGTTTCACGCTGGTCTCGATCTACATCGAGGATTTCAAGGGCACGACGAGGAAGCGCTTCGATACCGTCGGCTTCATCCTCTCGGGCATCGCGCTGGGCTCGCTGCTGTTCGGCTTCGAAAGCTCGAGCCGCTCGGGCGAGGGCGCTTTCGCGCTGTTCCTGATCGCCGTCGGCCTGCTCTTCGGCATCGCTTATCTCAAGCACGCGAAACGCCATCCGTCGCCGATCATGGATTTCTCGCTGATGAAGATCCCGAGCTTCGGCACGTCGGTCATCGCCGGCTCGCTCACCCGCATCACGCAGGGCGCGCAGCCCTTCCTGCTACCGCTTTATTTCCAGCTCGGCTTCGGGCTTTCGGCCGCCAAGGCGGGGCAGCTCGTGACCGCCGCCGCAATCGGCTCCATGGCCATGAAGGCATTCGCGCCCAGGATTTTGCGACGCTTCGGCTTCCGCAGCAGCCTTGTGTTCAACGGCGTCATCGCCACGGTCGGTTATGCGCTCTGTGCCCTGTTCCGGCCCGATTGGCCGCTCGGCCTGATCTTCGCGATCCTCGCCATGTGCGGCTTCTTCATGTCGTTCCAGTTCACGGCCTATAACACCGTCGCCTATGACGAGATCGACCGCGACCGCATGAGCTCGGCCACCAGCTTCTACACCACCTTCCAGCAGCTGATGCTGTCGCTCGGCATCTGCGTCGGCGCGCTGGCGCTCCACACTTCGATGTCCTTCACCGGCAGCCACACCCCGCAGCTGCACGACTTCTCCGCGGCCTTCCTGTTCGTCACCGCGATCTCGATCTCCGCCACCTTCTGGAACTTGCGCTTCTCGAAGACCGCCGGCGCCGATATCAGCGGCCATGGCGGCGGCAAGCTTTCGCACGCCGAGCATTGATCCTCAGGCGGCCTCCGGCAGGCAAGCCTCGCAGATCGCCGCCACATGGCGGTGATCCGTGCCGCAGCACCCGCCGACGATCCGGATGGCTGGCATGTCGCGCAACAATTCGCGGTAGCGCTGCCCGAGATCTGAGGGGTCACCGGCATCCAGCACCTCGCTCTCGTCGAGTTCCGCATGGCTCATGCGCGAGGCATTGGCGCGCAGCCCGGCAATCCGCCGCGTCCAGCCGCTGCCGCGATCGAGCGCGCCGGCGAAATGGGTGGGGTGCGCGCAGTTGATCATGTAGTAGGCGGGCGAGCCGCCGGTCGCCGCATCCGTGGTTTCGATCGCATCCTGCAGGCTCCGGCCCGTCACCAGCCGGCCGTCCGTCTCGACCGTGAACGAGATCGCGCAGGGCATGCCGCGGGCGGCGGCGGCGCGCGCCACGCCGATCGCCTCGTCGATATTTGTCAGCGTGTAGGCCGCCACCATGTCGGCCTCGCTTTCGGCGAAGCTCTTGATCTGCGCACCATGATAGTCCTCCGCCTCTGCGGCACTCATGTTGCCCGCCTTGTAGCCATCGCCGCGCGGCCCGATCGCGCCTGAGATCACGATCGGCCGCCCCGGCTCCTCGTACTTCTCGCGAAGCGACACAAGCAGATCGATGGCCGCGAGATTGGCGCGGTGCAGTGCCTCGGCGTCATAGCCGAGCTTTTCGCCCCAGTCGGGATTGGCCCGCCATGTCGGCGTGTCCAGGATGAAGCCGGCCCGGTGTTTACGGGCGATCTCCAGATAGCGGCGATAATAGACCAGCAACCGGTCCCGCCCTTCCTCATCATCGATCATCACGAAGGAGGCGAAATGCGGCAACTCCATCCCGTCGTGAAAGATGAAGGTCGTCTCCATGCCGCCATCGCTCACGAAGAAACCGCCATCGAGCTGCGGTAGATGCGCTCTGTACTTCGCCATATCGGTCCCTCCCGGAAAGCAGGAAACAGATGCGGTGTTATGTAGTGTAAATTAGGAAGTTAGAAGATACAGGATTGGCGTCGTAAAGCCAATCTCAGCCGTCTTCCATCTCCGCTGCCATCTCGGCAAGTTTGCGCACGGTATTCAGGTTGCGCGATGTGCCGGCGGCAAGCGCCGGCAGCTTGAGCTTCGACTTTCCGGAACCAACGGGATAGTGCACGTAGATCTCGCGCCCCGCGACCACGGCCTCCTCGCCATCCGGCGCCACCATCCTGTCCAGCGCGTCCTTCGGTGGCGCGTCGGGCAGGAAGCTGACAAGCAGGTAGTTCGGCTTGGCATCGGGAAAGGGCGCGTTTTCGACGATCGTCTGCATCTCCCTGCGGCTGCGCAGCATGACGCCAGGCTTCTTGCCGAGCACTTTGCCCAGCGCCTCATCCAATTCCCGCCCCACCTTCGCTTCCGTCTCGTCGGAGCGAAACAGCACATTGCCGCTCTGGATGTAGGTCTTCACATCCGTAAAGCCGAGCTTCTCGCAGATCGCCTTCAGCTCCGTCATGGGGAGCTTGCCGGTGCCGCCGACATTGATGGCGCGCAGCAGGGCGATGTAGACGGGCATTGGGGGGGCTCCTTCCGTTGGCGGGGAGAGCAAGGATTACCCCCCTCTGTCCTGCCGGACATCTCCCCCACAAGGGGGGAGATCGACTCGTTGCCTTCTCCCAGCCAAACAATGAGCGTGGAGCGAGCGGCTGCGCCCCAGCCAATCTCCCCACCTGTGGGGGAGATGCCCGGCAGGGCAGAGGCGGGTATCACACGACACCCCGCCAGCGGATTACATCTTCCCCGCCACCTTCAGCGCAAACGCATACTCGAACGCGATCTCCTCCAGCCGCTGAAAACGTCCCGACGCGCCGCCGTGGCCTGCATCCATGTTGGTCTTCAACAACACCGGTGCGCCGCTGGTCGATTTCTCGCGCAGCTTCGCCACCCACTTGGCCGGCTCCCAATAGGTGACGCGCGGGTCGGTAAGGCCGCCGAGCGCCAGGATCGGCGGGTAGGGCTTCGCTTCGACATTGTCGTAGGGCGAATAGGCGGCGATCTGCTCGTATTCCTCGCGGCTGTCGATCGGGTTGCCCCACTCGGGCCATTCCGGAGGCGTCAGCGGCAGCGTGTCGTCGAGCATGGTGTTCAGCACGTCGACGAAGGGAACGGCGGCGATGACGCCGGCGAATTTCTCCGGCGCCATGTTCGAAATCGCCCCCATCAGCATGCCGCCGGCCGAGCCGCCCTCGGCGATGATGTTTGCGTAGGAGGTGAACTTCTGTTGATTCAGATAATCTGCCGCCGCGATGAAGTCCTTGAAGGTGTTGGTCTTCTTCTCCATTTTGCCGTCTTCGTACCACGCAAAGCCCTTGTCCTTGCCACCGCGGATATGGGCGATGGCATAGACGAAGCCGCGGTCGGCGAGCGACAGGCAGTTGGTGTTGAAGCTCGCCGGAATGGTCACGCCATAGGCGCCGTAGCCGTAAAGCAGGCAGGGAGCCGAGCCGTCGAGCGGCGTGTCCTTGCGATAGAGCAGCGTCACCGGCACCTCGACGCCGTCCCAGCCCGGCGCGAAGACACGGCGGGTGACGTAGTCGTCGATATTGTGGCCGGAGGGTACTTCCTGCGTTTTCAGCAGCGTGCGCTCGCGCGTCACCATGTTGTAGTCGTAGAGTTGCGACGGCGTCGTCATCGACGAATAGGAGAAGCGGATCACGTCGCTGTCATATTCGGACGAGCCCTGCAGGCCGAGCGAATAGGCTTCCTCGGCGAACGCGATGGCATGTTCCTCGCCGGTGCGGCGGTCGCGCACCATGATCTGCGGCAGTCCGTCCTTGCGCTCCAGCCACAGCAGGTGGCGCGCATAGGCCATGTGGCTGATGATGAGCGTGCCCGGCTTGTGGGCCACCACCTCGCGCCAGTTTTCCTTGCCCGGCTTGTCCACCGGCGCTTCCATGATCTTGAAATCCTTGGCGTCGCCGTCGTTGGTGAGGATGTAGAAGACGTCGCCGCCCTCGGTCATCGAATACTCGATGCCTTCCTCGCGCCTGGCCACCAGCTTCGGTTCGGCCGTCAGGTCCTTGGTCGAGAGCAGTCGGTATTCCGAGGTCTCGTGGTCATGGATGTCGATATAGATGAAGTCGTCGAGCAGCGAGCCGCCGACGCCCATGAAGAAGCCCGCATCCTCTTCCTCGTAGACCAGCCGGTCTTCCGATTGCGGCGTCCCGATGATGTGGTGGAACACCTTGGACGGGCGGTGGTTCTCGTCCAGCGCCGAATAGAAGAAGCTCTTGCCGTCGGGCGCCCAGGCGCCGCCGCCGCCGGTGTTCTCGATCACGTCGGCCATGTCCTCGCCAGTCTTAAGGTCGCGAACCTTCAGCGTGTAGAACTCCGAGCCCTTGTCGTCATAGCCCCAGATGCCGCGGCTGTGGTCGGTGGAGTGGTCGATGCCCGCCAGCCGGAAATAGGCCTTGCCTTCTGCTTCCTTGTCGCCGTCGAGCAGTACGTCGCGGATGCTTTCATCCTTGCCGTCGCCATCGCGCGGAATGCGGAAGTAGCGCGGCTGCTCGCCGCCGGTCACGAAGAAGGTGCCGTAGGCGTAGGGACCGTCTTTGGAGGGAACCGAGCTGTCGTCTTCCTTGATGCGCCCGCGCATCTCGGAGAACAGCGTCTTCTGCAGCGGCTTGGTGTCTTCCATCGCCGCGTTCATGTAGGCGTTCTCCGCCTCCAGATGCTTGCGGATCTCGGGATCGAGGATCGACGGATCCTTGAACATCGCCTGCCAGTTGTCGGCGCGCAGCCAGGCGTAGTCGTCCGTGCGGGTAATGCCGTGGCGGGTATCGTCGAGCGGCTTCTTCGGCGCAACGGGCGGGGTCGGCAGGTTCTTGAAGGCGGACAAGGAATGCTCCGGATGGGATTGCGGTGCTGAAGAGATAGAGGTGGGCAGGCGCGGGATCAAGCGTCGAAGCGGCGTCGTGAACACGCTTGTGTGAAAAGGCAAGCATCCCTCATGTTGCCTTGATGTCACCACATTCTTTAAGAAAGTCCCCTGACGTCGCGCGGAATTTACCCACCCCTCATCGGTTTTCGTCCCTGCAGGTCGGCAGCGGATCGAAGGCGGGATTCCGCAATGAGCATGCAAAGGAATACTGCGAAATGCCGAAACGTCTCGTGTTGCTTCTGTCCGTTCTCAGCCTTGCCGGCCCGGCTCTCGCCGTTGACCCCGCCATCAAGAAGCAGCTCGAAAAGCTCGATCCCGCGACCCGCCTGGAACAGAGCTGCGATACCGAGGCGATGAGCCGGATCAACAAGGACGCGACCGGCTACAAGCCCGACAAGGTCATCGCCTACACCTTCAAGGATCCGGTCCCCAGCGACGACCGGCTGGAAGCGCCCGGCGCCGTCTTCCGCAGCAAGGGCGATTGGTACCACCTGTCCTACAGCTGCATCACCGGCCCGCAGCACATCAACGTGCGCGAACTCCAGTACACGATCGGCGAAAAGGTCCCGCGCGAAAAGTGGACCAAATATTACCTCTACGATTAATCGCGGGCCGCAGCCGCGCCTGCATAAATTCGCCGTGTTGCGAGGCTACGTGGCTTGAAGGCATGTGAAGCCGGGGCATCGCGCCCCGTGGCGCGCTGCCACTTTTTGCATTATGCAGCGCGTCAACGTCAAACGGCATCTCCCTGTTATGAATCGTCTTCTTCTCGCTCCGGTCCTTTTCGTCAGCATCGCCGCCGCTTCCCCGCCCGTGCTTCCGGCAGCGACAAGCGCGCCTGTTGCAGCGGCGCTAACGCCTTCCAGTGTGACGCCCCCGGTAAAGCCGGCCATCATCCCGGCGCCAAAGGCCAAGGGGCCGAAACTGGTCGAGCCGCACCTGCATGTTATCCGCTCCGGCCTCAAGGCCCGCCCGCGCATCGCGCTCACCTTCGATGCCTGCATGGGCAAGGCCGATGATCGCATCCTCTCGGCGCTGGTCAGCGAGCGCATCCCCGCCACCATCTTCGTCACGGCGCGCTGGCTGAAGCACAATCCGCAGGCGCTGAAGGTGATGCTCGACAATCCCGATCTCTTCGAGTTGGAAAACCACGGCCAGAACCATATTCCCGCCGTCGACAAGCCGGTTTCGATCTACGGCATCGCATCCGCCGGCTCGCCCGAAGCCGTGCGTCAGGAAGTGCAGGGCGGCGCCGATGCCATGCTCGCCTCAGGCGTTCCGGCACCGCACTGGTTCCGCGGCTCGACCGCGAAATACGACCTGTCGTCGATCGCCCAGATCCGCGCCATGGGCTACCGCATCGCCGGCTACTCGGTAAACGGCGACGGCGGCTCGCTGCTCGGCGCCGCCGTCACCGAAAAGCGCATCGCCTCCGCCAAGGACGGCGACGTCGTCATCTCCCACATCAACCAGCCGACCCATGCCGCGGGCGAGGGGGTCGCAAAGGCCATTCTCGATTTGAAGGCCCGCGGTGTCGAGTTCGTGCGGTTGCAGGATGTCGAGGATACCGGGGACGATCAGACGACGCAGTAGGGGATTTGGAATAGTCGCTCAGCTTTGGTGAGCGGAATACAAACGCGGGCGTCGAGCGTTGGACACGGGACAGGGTGAGGTTCATCAAACCACCCGAAACCACCGCTACCCCACCACCATCTCCACCGCACTCCTCCCGCCCACATCACTCCGCCGACCTGGTCCGTCCCGATCCATCGCGAAGTCGTCGAACCACTCCCGCTGCACGCCGGATATCATCGCGCCGACCATCTGCGTCGCGAGATAGGAGAAGGTGATGCCGTTGCCGCCGTAGCCGTAGGCGCCGTAGACGTTGGCGAGGCCGGGGACAGGGCCGATCAGCGGCAGTCCATCCGTGGTTTCGCCAAAGGTGCCGCACCAGGAGGTGGCGACGCGGGTGTCGGCTTTCGGCCAGAGCCGCTTCATCTTTTCGCGGATCGCCGCGATCTTGCCGGGCATCTTCGCGTCGCGGGTTTCAGGATCGGCGGTGTCGTCATCCTCCCCGCCGACCACGATCCGGTTGTCCGGCGTCGTGCGCATGTAAAGATAGGGATGGCTGTCCTCCCAGATCAGCGCCTGGTCGCGCCAGAGCGTCGCCGGGTCCTGCGGCACGGTCGAAAGCGCCCAGCTGGAGGTGATCCGATGCAGCTTCGGCATGTCGATTTCGGGCAGGGTGTAGCCGGTCGCCAGCACCGCCGCCTTCGCCTCGATCACGAAGCCGCCTTCGGTCTCGGCCGTAACCCGACCGCCCTCGCTGTGCACCCGCGTCACCGATGCATCGACCAGCGCCGCCCCCTGCCGCGTCGCGATATCGAGCAGCGCCCAGGTAAGCAGCAGCGGATCGGCCTCCGCCGCGCCGCGTGAAAAAATGCCGGCGTCGCGGTCGAGCTCGAATTCGGTGAACAGGTCGCAATGCTCGAGATAGCTGCTCGGCAGTCCGGCCCGCCGGCGCAGCTCCACCTCGGTCGCAAGGTCGCGGGCGCCCTCGTGGTTGCTGGTCAGGAGCAGCGATTGCCGAGGCCGGAACTGGCAGGGGATGCGGTGCGCCGCGACCAGCTTGGCAAGCCCCGCCATGGCGGCGGCGCTGCGGCGGTAGATGCCGACGGCGCGCTCGTAGCCGTAGAAAGTCTCGAGCTCGGTCAGCGTCCGGTCGATTTCCCACATCAGCATCGCGGTGGAGGTGAGCGTGCTGCCGAAGCCCGGCCGCTCGCGGTCGACGATCGCCACCGAAAGCCCGCGCTCCTGAAGATGCTGGCCCATCATCGCGCCGGTAATGCCGCCGCCGACGACGAGCGCATCGACCTTGAGATGGTCCTTGAGCGGGTGGTAGCGAGGGCGGGCGGCGCCGTGACCCCAGGGAGAGACGCCGCTGGTCAGGCGGTCGTGGGTGGAGAAGTTCAGATCAATTTCGGCCATCTACGCGTCCTGCCTCACTCATTTCGGCAATTGCGGCTGCGGTTTTTCTTCGATGAAGAGTTCATCAATGATGGTCATCACGATCAGTGACAGCGGCAGAGCCAGCATAGCACCGACGGCGCCCCACATCCACGTCCAGAACAGGATGGCGAGAAACACCACGAAGGGGTTGATCTCCAACCGCTTTCCCATCACCGCCGGGAAGATCAGGTTCTCCATGACCAGGTGGACGGTGAAGAAGGCGGCCGCCGGGATGAGGCTAAAGAGCAACGTGTCATGGGTGAGGATGCCGGCAATGGCGATGGCGAGCGTCATCATCGTGATGCCGAGATAGGGAATGAAGCTCGACAGGAAGGCGAAGAAGCCCCAGAGCACCGGCGAGGGCAGTCCGCCGAAATAGGCAATGATCATCATGACCACGCCGAGGCAGACATAGATCAGGGACGCGGTGGCGAAATAGAAGCCCAGCACCTGCTCGACGCCGTTGATGACGCGGATTGCCGCCAGCCGCTGCGCCCGCGTGCGAAACACCATGATGATCGACTTGCGCAGCGTCACGCGCCCGGCGAGAAACAGCAGCAGCGCGGCAAAGAAGATCAGCGCCTGGATCAGCGCCGGCGTCAGGTTGGCGGTGACGAGGTGCAGGACGTTACCGGTATTCTCCAGCAGCTTGTCGCTCGACATCGGCCCGCCCTCGAAGGTCTCGGGCGTGATGTGCAGCCACTTGATCCGCTCGAGATAGGGCATCAGCCGCTGCAGCGTCTTCTCGACGAAGGCAGGCCCTTCGTTGACGAGCGTGGCGCCCGGTCCGGCCAGCGCATTGGCGACGAAGAAGATGATCAGTGCCACCGTTCCGGACAAAAGCACCGCATTGGTGATGCGCGGCACGCCCATCTTGCTCAAGCGCTCGGCGAGCATCCCGAGGATCATTCCCACCACGATGGCGAGCGTCAGCGGGATCAGGATCAGCGACATCATGTAGATGGCGGCCAGCGCCAGCATGAGGAAGATGCCGATGATCGCCCAGGCCACGCTGATGTCGAGGCCATCCTTTTCCACCCGCTGCGTCGGCGCCTGCGGCTGCGTCATCGCCTCCGTGCTGTCCCTCAGCGACTTCGCCCAGGCACTGTAGTGGCGTTCGGAGCCATACTGCTCGCCGATCGCGATCTTCTTTGCGTGTTTTCGGATGCCGCTGGCGATACCCATGGACGTCTCAATCCCCCGAAGCCCCATGCTTCGCCACAGGAACGCCCAAAAATGAATTGAGTTCCTTCTATGTATCGGGGAGGGAGAGATGACGAATGGGTGGTGCGGAAATGCTGCTATCCGACAGCCATCCACGCGCTTGAGGCGGAACCAGAACGCCCACACTGCTGCGGGCGTTGTACTGGTTTGAAAGGAACGAAAAAATCAGGCCGCCAGCGTCAGGCCGATGCCCCACGGGTCCGTCAGGTAGACGCCGCCGTCGCGCTTCTCGCTCTTGATCTCGAGTTCGTCGAGCTTGGCCACGGCCTTGTCGAGCGCCGCCTTGTCGTTGAAGCGCAGCGTATAGTCGGAAAGCCCGGTCATGCCGTTTGTGCGGGCGCCGGCGCCGCGGCTGTTCCAGATATTGGCGGCGACGTGGTGGTGGTAGTCGCCGGTGGCGAAGAAGCTCGCGCCGGGATAACGCGCCATCAGCTTCAGGCCGAGCACGTCGCGGTAAAACGTATCAGCTTCCGGAATATTGCCGACCTGCAGGTGGATATGGCCGATCGCCGTTCCCTCGGCCATGCCGTTCCAGGCATCCTGCGGCGCGCTGTCGTAGAGCGCCTGCAGGTTGAGGCCGAGTGTCGCCATCTCCACCTGGCCGTCCTGGTGGAACTTCCAGGCTTCATGCGGCCGGTCGGCATAAATCTCGATGCCGTTGCCCTCGGGGTCGGAGAGATAGATCGCCTCGCTGACGAGGTGGTCGGAGGCGCCTTCGAGTACGACATTGTTATGCGCGGCGTGGCGCAGCCAGCGCGCCAGTTCGGTCCGGCTCGGCATCAGGAAGGCGGTGTGGAACAGGCCGGCGGCATTGCGCGGCGCGACGCGCACGTCCTTGCCCGTCGTCAGCGTCAGAAGCGGCACGCCGTTGACACCGAGCACTTCGCCGCTGGCGCTCTTCTCGATCACCTTGAGGCCGAGCATCGACTGGTAGAAGCCCGAGACGCGCGCCAGGTCGGTGACGACGAGGTGTGATTGGTCGACATAGGCAGGGCGCGTCAGCGCGTAGGAGGTCTCGGTGGATGTCATGGATGCGTCTCCCGCCTTCGATGGATGAGGCATGCCGGCGCTGGCCGCGAGTGCGCTGCCGGTGGCGATGCCAAGAAATGTGCGCCGTTGCATGTCTGTGTAAGGTCCCTTGGCCGCCGTACTTGCCACTCTATATGGCGCAGTTCCACTGTTCACAGAAGAGCAGTTTTTGGCGATGAAGCGTTCGCTCCCTGTTGACGCGGTCTTGCAGCTGGACTTGATCCCCGATCAAGCTTGCCTTGATCCATCGAGCTTGCCTTGATCCCGATCGAGCTGGACTTGATCCCGATCAAGGCGTCATATCTATTCTCTGACAGGGTCATTGCAGTTCAAACCGCATCATTGGAGAGCCCGCATGTACAAGAAAATCATTGTTGCGATCGAGATCGGTGCCTTGGCGGATGGCGAGCGGATTTTCCGCAAGGCCGCCACCTTGCTGGACGAGGGCGGCGAGATCATTCTTCTGAATGTCGTCGAGGATATCCCGACCTATGTCGCCGTCGACCTGCCGCCGGACATCGTCCGCACCGCGGTCGACGATGCCGAAGCCAAGCTCTCGGCCCTAGTGCGTGATGCCAGGATCCCGGCTCAGGTCGAGATCGGCCACGGTCGGCCGGCAAGCACCATCCTGGCGGCCGCCGAGACCCACAAGGCCGATCTCATCATCCTTGCCTCGCACATCCCCGATTTCAGCAATTACTTCATCGGCGCCACGGCCGACCGCATCGTCCGCCATGCCCGGTGCTCGGTCCTGGTCGACCGCACGCGCTGACGCGACATCGGGCCACAGCCCTTTGGCTGAAAGCCCCCGATAATGGGGAGGTGGCGAGGTTGCGCATCTCCCCGATCGGTGCGACCATCTTTAACTTAGGAGAGGGGCCGCGTGCATGGGCGAGTTTAACGGCATCCGCTGGGCTTACGACAAATACGAGCTGATCGCCGATGGCATCGTCCACGGCGTCGGCCTCGCGCTGGCGCTCGTCGGCGCCACCGTCCTGATCTTCTACGCCACCGTCTGGGCCTCGCATGGCGAACTCGCCGCCGCCTGGATCTACAGCGTCGGCCTGGTGCTGACGCTCGGCATCTCGTTTTCCTACAATGCCTGGCCGGTCTCGCGCACCAAGTGGTTCCTGCGCCGGCTCGACCATTCGTCGATCTTCATCCTGATCGCCGCCACCTATACCCCCTTCCTGCAGCGCGGCGCCGATAATCCGCTGCTATCGGGCATGCTGATCGCCATCTGGCTGGTGGCCGCCCTCGGCGTGTTCCTGAAATGCGCCTTTCCCGGCCGTTTCGACAGGCTGGCGATCCTGCTCTATCTCGCCATGGGCTGGAGCGGCGTCATCGTCGCCGGCCCGGTGGCGGAGCGCATCCCCTTCGCCTCGATGCTCCTGATCGTCATCGGCGGCATCATCTATTCGCTCGGCGTGATCTTCCACGTCTGGGAAAAGCTGCGCTTCCAGAACGCCATCTGGCACGGCTTCGTCGTCACCGCCGCCGCCGTCCATTATTCCGCGGTGCTCACCTGCCTGAGCATGAGCACATCAGGCCTCTGATCACGAGCAGCGCGGTGGCGCCGAGAGCGATTTCACCAGGTGCTGGACGATCGGGTCGTATTGTTTCAGCGCCGTCTTGGGATATTCGATCGTCGCGTATCCCACCGCGTCATGGCAGAGCGCGATCGCCCGGACATAAAGAATGCGGTCCTTGCGGCTGCCGGAATAGCTGGCCCAGCTCTTGGCCGGCTTGCTGTAGCTGATCTTCCAGCCTTCCTTCTCGTCCATGCCGATGCGGATCTTCATCTCGGTCTCGAAATCCTGCTCCATCCTGTTGGCGCCGAACACGCGCAGTTCCGCCTGTTTGTCCGCCGAGGTGAGCGTCATGCCGTCGCCATTGTCCGCCTCATTGCTGATGGCGAAGTCCGGTGGCAGATCGACGACGTAGCCGAAGCGGGCATTGGCATAGGGCCGCCAGTCGTCGGCAAGGGCAGGCGCCGCCGTAGCGGCAAGGCAAAGCAGGATGGCGAGGCGGCGACGCATGGGTCTCTCCCGAAGATGAATCGCTGGCACTCTAAAGCATGTCTCCCGAAAGTGGTCACAGGTTTCGGGACAAAGACATGCGCCAAGACAAGGACCTAAAGCGCAACGAGCGAATCTGAAGGATCGCGACGCGTTTTAGGCCGCGCCGGCCGCCGATATCAACGGTCGCCTCACGTGGCCTTCAGAACCGTCACCACATAGCGGCAGCTTGCCGCCGTCTCGTTGCGGAAAGCGCAGTCCGCCGCCGGGCCGAGCAAAAGGCAGTCGCCCGCGTTCAGCTCATGCCTGATGTCGCCCTCGATGAAGACGAGCGTGCCCTCGCTCACCCATATGTACTGCCGGAGAAACACGAAGGAGGAGGCGGGATAGGCGACATGAGCGCCGGCAGGCAGGTCGACCTCGACGATATCGACGGGACTTCCCGCCGCCGGCGAGACGTGGCGCCTGGTGTAGCCGGTCTCGGGATCGGTCCAGACCTGCTGTTCGGCGCGCCGCGCCAGCCGCTGGCCGCCGGCCTCCGCCCGCGCGATCAGCGAGGAGACCGTCAGCTGGAAGGCGCCGCACAATTTGCCGAGTAGCGAGGCCGTCGGGCTGCTTTCGCCGCGCTCGATCTTGTGGATCATGGCGCGCGAAACGCCGGACTGCGTGGCGAGGTCGCTTAGCGACCAGCCGCGCATTTCCCGCTCGGCGCGGACGCGTTCCCCTAGACAGCGGTCGAAATCGTTTGATATAGTGGACATATTGAAATGATAGTGGACTGACGATCATGACGCAAGCCGTTCTCCTGCGCGACGCCACCGAGGCCGATCTGCCCGAAATTCGCGATATCTATAACCACGCCGTCGAGCACACGACGGCGATCTGGAACGAGACGGTGGTCGATCTCGACAACCGGCTGGAGTGGTTCAGGATGCGCATGGCGCGCGGCTTTCCAGTCCTCGTGGCCGAGAAGGATGGCCGCATCGCCGGCTACGCCTCTTACGGCGACTGGCGCGCCTTCGAGGGCTTCCGCCACACCGTCGAGCATTCCGTCTATGTCGAGAAGGACCACCAGGGCGCCGGCATCGGCAAGCAACTGATGCAGGCGCTGATATCACGCGCCGGCGAAAACGGCATCCACGTGATGATCGCCGGCATCGAAGCCGGCAATAAAGCCTCGATCGCGCTGCACGAAAAACTCGGCTTCCGCAACGGCGGCACCTTCCACGAAGTCGGCACCAAGTTCGGCCGCTGGCTGGACCTGACGTTCATGGAACTGCGGGTGCCGGGCTGATTTGGCGGCATTGCTCTCACAAGAGAGACTCTGAGTGACCTGCCCCCTAGGAATGCCTCGGCCACTGCACGCCGGATTGCAACTGCTGGTTGGGATACGGTGGCATATCTCACTGTCAACGTCCGCAGTCGGCCCATTGCAGAGTATGCTAGTTACTTGTTCCGCACTCTTGATCTCGGAATGTCTCGCATATGACACGCTATAAACCAATTTTACTCGACCAAACACCAAATGAGCTTTTCGATCTGAATGAACTGTCCGACAAGGGCGGTGTGTTGAGCTTGGCACTATGCAACGGAACTGCAGCTATCGATGTCAGGTTCCATTCATACTATGCCTACCGAAAAATCGACGAGGGTGACGCTCTCGCGCTTCTTTCCGATCTGGCGTCATCTGGCCAGATTGGCAAAACGTTCTACTGCGGAACAGAATCCGAGTTCGTTCACTGGTTTAGGGAGCAAGGTTTAGGTAAAAACGACGATCTCGAAGTCCATCATATTGTGATCATTTTATTGGATGATGTGATCGAAATACTAACCCCAACGCTTCCTTTCATTACGATATCCGAAAGCCGTCTCAGCTTATGAGCAGTGACAAGCTCTGAGCCCATAATCCGGTAAAGCAACTGCATAGCTTTTCTTGCAGCATCACCTGATGTGGTTTGCGCGGAGGCTTCTCGCCTTCGGCGATATAAAGCCACTGCACTCGTCTATGACCGCAATCGGCGCAAAACGGAAATTTCCCTCCGGCCCCATGCGGTCATCGCAACGCTAACTCCAGACGACGCTATGGGTACTCACCTGCCGTCGGCCCGCTCTCCCTGGGGCCACTATCATAGCCAGTCGTTATGAGATTTAGCTGGGCTTGAACTGCATCTCCCAGCGAGGACTGAAGAGAATGAAACTGTTCGATAGCCCCGAATTGTGACCATGGCGAGCAATTGAATCCATGTTCGAAGTGATTGTAGTAGATCACGGTTTCGCCGAGGATTGCGACCACCCAACATGGCCCGTACCCGTTCAGTTCCCATCGTTCTGGTGGTCGCTTGATCGCCGCCCAAAGGTTCCGTTGACTAAACGACATGCGGCTCCAGCCGTCATTATCTCGATCCAAAGCTGCTCTTCAGGAAATACCATTGAAGTCCCCGGCCAAATCAAGTTTCGGAAGTGGTACCAAACTAACGCTTGAGAGAAAACATCGTCGCGTCCATGACGGCTTTTTGCCCAAAGTGGTCTTCCATCAAGTTGCTCGACATGGTTCTCTCGGACCGGATAGTTGAGGAAGAGTATATCAGGGGGATGCGGACATGTTGCTGACGGTCGAGAAGGAAAAGTCAGATAATGGCGAGGTCGCCATCTGCTTCGACGAAGAAGGGCTTGAGTTCCTGATCGATCAGCTTTCGAAGCTGCGTAAGCGGCGTGATCACTTGCATCTGATGACGCCCGGTTGGTCTGGCAAGGAGCTAACGGAGGTGCTTCAGGGCGGCGACCGCTACGAATTGTGTAATCCACGTTCGACGTTCCGGTACATGCGCACGACCGGCGCAAAGCGGCCCATTGGCTATGACCGCTGCCGGCCCTAAGCGGTCATGCTGAACTAGGCACAAGCGCGAAATAGGCATCCTTAACTGGATAATCGCCGATGTAAGAGGATGCTTTTAGCGCACTGGATGACAAATCGTTGGGAGCCGAAGGCGACGAGGGTTCAAAGTACCAGTTGTCATAGGTGTGGCTGAAGTTCTTGTCGGGCCCGTTGAGGACATCACCGCCTAGAACAATATATTTCGCGTCACAAAGTAGGCCAATGGCGTCGAGAGCCTGCTCCTTGGTCAAGGCCCAGTTGCGATGGTCAGGTCCAAGCCAGACACCCGTTGAGAGAATTGCATCTGCTTCGGCTGAATACACGATTGACAACCCGGCTCCTCCTGTCGAACCGTTTAAACAAATACAAATTTTGAGTAACGTTCAAGGTCCGCTTCTGGCACGAAGCGGAAGACCACAGTCGGCCCATTGCGGACTAAAGACGAACGTGTTCCACAGCCCCACCTTGGTCCGCTTCCCAAGCGTTTGTCATGGCAAGCACTTCATCCAACGGCTCGTTGGGATGCGATGTGGTACAAAGAAATCGGTCAGGTCGTGAGCCGTCTCCAATCACTAGCCAGTCGACCTTATCCTCCAGAAGGTTCGAGCCGGGGCCGTAGATTGCCAGCAACGAGACGCTATCAGCGAGACACTGCTCGATGAAGCCCTCTAGGAGAGCTTCATCCGATACCGGCGAGTGTAGAATGAGTTTTCGGGCGAACGACATACAAGCATGTTAAACGCTGAACGCAGTGACCGCAATTGGCGCGAAGCGGGAGACCGCGGTCGGCCCGAAGCGGGCATGCGGTTAGAATGAAAGCGTGAGCTTTGTGCCGATATACGCTCGCGGATATTGAGAAACATCCAGAGTGTAGTAATCGCTCTGGGATCGGGGGAATCCGAAGCTCATAGTGTGGGTCGGGAACTCGGCTTCGGGATCGAAAGCGTCCGTTGAATACCAGAGCAGCATAGGATTTGTTATGCGGTTTTTCACCAAATATCGGGCGAAGTAATCGCAGGCCGCAAAATAGATGAGAACGATATCTTGAGGAGGATGATCATCCGCTAGGTCATCCTCCAGGTGGATTTTGTTCAGGCGCATTTCTGCCGAGAAGTCATCTAAATCTTTAGTTGCGTCGCCGATCTGCTTATCTATGGAGGCCGGTGGATTGCGCGGGCCTAAGAAATAGCCGTTGTAGAAGCTCGCTCCGGCGAGCCAATCGACCAAGCCTTCCGGGATGGTGGGAGTGACAAGTCCGGCGCTCCTTGCCACGATTTCAGCCGCCATTTCATTAAATCGATGTCGGATTTTCGCGAGCATTCATTACCCCGCCAAGGCGATTATTATCCAACCTATACGTATGGACACTGCCGACTGCAAACGGCGCACGGCTTCCTATAAGACTGATACGGTCGCTGTCAGGGTTGGACCTGCAAACATCTGGAAGGTAACGCCCGACTTCAGCAGATGATGGGGTGCAGACGGAGCTAGAAAGCACGCCGTACCGTTGGTAGGCTCATCGAATTCGAGCACCACACTCCACGTCTCGTCTGAAGAATAAACGTGCGCCGGAAATTTTGCTGGTTGCACGTGGCGTCCGGGGACTACGATCTTTTCAGCGATCGCATCACTCCATCTTATTTCGACGCGGCTCTTCGATTTAAACTTACCCATTCACTAGACGCCTCGGCATCATTCAACTCCAGCCAACGTGCAGGATAATCAATAGACCTGTCGAATTTAGTCAAGTCCGCTTCTGGCACAAAGCAGAAGACTGCAGCGACCCGTTGCAGACGCCGATGCTTTGCTTCAAACCGGTTGTTAAGTCATGTCAGGATCGGTCAGCTGCGGCGGAGACACTATGCGATTGCCTAAAGACAAATTTGATCTTGATGCGGTAGCGGGGCTCGCGGCGATGCGATTTCCCGAAGGTGCTGCACTTCTTGACGACCTTGTCGCTTGGATCGCAGATGGAAACTGGCCGATAGCGAGGCCAGTCTCTGATCTCCTGGTTTCTACGGGAAGCTGTGCAATTCCCGCGCTGCGTAAGGTATTGCGCGGGGACGACGCAATGCACCAATACTTTGTGCTTTCGTTGGTTGTCTGTCGTCTTTCGCCAAATGACGCTGCCGAACTTCGTGGCGATTTGGAACGCATTGCAACGACGCCCACAACTGACCAACTCCGCGAAGGCGTTGCCGAATTGGTTGAAGATATCCTGCAAACATTGCGACCGTGAACGCTATTGGCGCCGAACCGCCCTTCCGTTGATGACCGCTGTCGACCCGAAGCAGACTCACAATAGATGGTCGATGCCGACATTGCTAAGGCGTTCGTAGGCTTGTGCTGCTTCAAGCCTTACCGCCGGATTTTCCTCCACCGCTCGTCCGTACCAGTATTTCGCGGCGTGGAGGTCGCCTAGTTGTTCGTAGCAAATACCAAGCCGCTCTGCGAGATAGCCGCCGTCGAGTGAGGCGTCGCCATCCGACACGAACAGGTAAATCTTGATGGCATCAGAAAAATTGCCATCATCGATATACTTCTTTGCCATGCGCTCCACGTGATTGAAGTCGTATCGGGGCATCTCATCTTCCAACGGCTATTCAAAGGCTTTGCCTCGTCAATATTCTGAAGTTTGGATGCCTTCAATCTCTCCTATCGGCGCAAAGCCGCTATCTGCCCATGTCGGAGTAGGCTCGAATTCAAAATCTCTGGTTGCGCGTATTCCTCCCAATTACTATCATTAATAAACCCGCGCTCGAACATGTGATCATGCATGGCATATGGCAAAGACGCATTCATTGCAGAATTTGAAGCGGATGGCTTTATCACCCGCACTAGGAACATGGATTTCCGAGCGACCGACGCTAAACGAACACTTGAGAAAATCCGGTATCTTCCCTCGCACGACCTGAGTGTCGACGATGCGATAGAGGTGATCGAATTGCTTTGGTCCGTTCCTTACTATGCCCTCCGCTACAAGAAGGGCTGCGTCGAAATGGGCGCTAGTTCGGACGACTACGATCGGGTCGTCCGAGAACTGCAGACTGTGACTCGCGAGACGATGAAAATCCTCCTGGCGCAGTTGCGATCGCGGGCAGGATAGGAGTCCGTACCGACTTCTCGCGCTTACCCACCCGTCCCCTCAGCCCGCCTCGAACACCATCGCATGCCCGTTGATGCAATATCGCAGCCCTGTCGGCGGCGGGCCGTCGGGGAAGACGTGGCCGAGATGGGCGTCGCAGGCGCCGCAGCGGATTTCGGTGCGGATCATCCCGTAGGAGGAGTCGCTGTACTCTTTCACCGCATCGGGCGAGACGGCCTCGAAATAGCTCGGCCAGCCGCAGCCCGCGTCGAATTTCGTGTCGGAGCGGAAGAGCGGGGCGTTGCAGCAGACGCAGCGGTAGAGCCCGGTCTCGAATGAATCCCAGTAGGGTCCGGTAAAGGCGCGCTCGGTGCCGTGCTGCCGGGTCACCCGATATTGCTCGGGCGTCAGCAGCTGCTTCCACTCCTCGTCGCTCTTTTCAACCTTGGCGATCGTCTCGGTCATGGCGTCTCCTTTCGGGGCAAGGAAAGGGTAGGGCTTTCTTCCACCGTGGCAATGTGGGGCAGGCGGCCGCCGCGATCAAGGGAAAGGCCTGTGGACGCTACGCCTTTCGGCGGAGCGCGGCCTTGGGATCTACTTGTAATAGATATGTTCACACTTCGGTAAGTATTGCGGTATTCTTCAGTCTAGAGTGGGAAAGTGGCAATGGGGGCCACGATGTTGCAGGGATTTATAGTTACAGTATATTGTGCCGTGGCATCGGCTTTTGCTGTCATGACCTTCCTCGAAGGCTGGATGTACCGTGACGGCTGGACGCTGACACGCATGGCGGGCCTGTTCGGCTCCGCCGTCTGGCCCCTGCTGCTTGCCCTGTTCTTCTGTCACGCGCTAGTCTGGCGCGCCTTCGCCACGTCTCCGGCGGTCGTTCTCTGTGAGTCCAGGCCCGCCAGGGCAGGCAGGCCGTCCCATAAGGCTTGAGCCGCTGCCGTTCTTCTCTTAAACCTGAAACACGCTTCCGGCGCCGTCGGAGTGGGGATTCGCGGGCAGAGGAGGGGACATGGCCGCCGTTACGGCTCTGACATTCGCGGCCCTTTGCCTGCCGTTCCTCGGCGCCGTCCTCGCTCCCTTCGTCACCCGCCTCATGGGCGCCAATGCCGCCTGGCTGCTGGCGCTCGTCCCGGCGCTCGCCTTCATCCATTTTCTCGGCCTGCTGCCCGCTGTGGCCGGTGGAAACGTCATGACCGGCGGCTATGACTGGGTGCCGGCCTACGATATCCGCTTCTCCTTTCTGCTCGACGGCCTCTCCGTCACCTTCGCGCTGCTGATCTCGGGCATCGGCACGCTGGTCGTGCTCTATGCCGGCGGCTACCTGAAGGGCCATCCCGATCTCGGCCGCTTCTTCTCCTTCATCTTCCTGTTCATGGGATCGATGCTCGGGCTGGTGCTGTCGGACAGCCTGCTGATGCTCTTCATCTTCTGGGAGTTGACGTCGATCACCTCCTTCCTGCTGATCGGCTTCGACCACGCCCGCGAGGCCTCGCGCCGCGCCGCCCTGCAGGCGCTCGTCGTCACCGGCGGCGGCGGGCTGGCGCTTCTGGCGGGGCTGCTGCTCGTCTGGAGCGCCACCGGCGCCACCTCGCTGTCCAGCCTGCTCCTCTCGGACGAGCTGCTGCGCGCCAACCCGACCTATCTCGCCATCCTCATCCTGGTGCTTGCGGGCGCCTTCACCAAGTCGGCGCAGTTCCCGTTCCATTTCTGGCTTCCGAACGCCATGGAAGCGCCGACGCCCGTTTCCGCCTATCTGCATTCCGCCACCATGGTGAAGGCCGGCGTCTACCTGCTGATGCGGCTGAACCCGGCCATGGGCGGCACGCCGGCCTGGGAAACGCTGCTGCCGCTCTTCGGCGGCGCGACGCTCATTGTCGGCACGCTGCTTGCGCTGCGCCAGACCGATCTCAAGCTGCAGCTCGCCTATACCACCGTCGCCTCGCTCGGTCTGCTGGTGATGCTCACAGGTTTCGGCTCGCCCCATGCGGTGGCGGCGGCGACGCTCTATCTGGTGGCGCATTCGCTGTTCAAGGGCGCGCTCTTCATGGTGGCGGGGATCATCGACCACGAGACCGGCACCCGCGATATCACCCGCCTCGGCGGACTGCGGAGCGCCATGCCGCTGACGGCGATCACAGCACTTGCCGCCGCCTTCTCCATGGGCGGCCTGCCGCCCTTCTTCGGTTTCCTCGCCAAGGAGGAGATCTATGCGGCGCTGGCATCGGGCGATCCCTGGTCGATCCTCTTCACCGCCGTCGCGGTGATCGGCAACGCCCTGATGTTCGCCATCGGCTTCGCCGTCGCCATCAAGCCGTTCTTCGGCGCCCGGCTGGAAACCCCGAAACACCCGCACGAAGCGCCGCCGCTTCTCTGGCTCGGCCCTGTCATCCTCGCGCTGTCTGGCCTCATCACCGCCATCCTCGCAGGCGTCACCCGCCACTACATCTCCTCTCCCATGGCGTCGGCCGTTACGGGCGCGCTTGCCGTGCCGCCAGGTGCCGCCACGACCGTCGACATCTCGCTCGTCCCGCATGTCGGCCTGCCGCTGCTGCTGTCGCTCCTCACCATCGCCCTCGGCGTCGCCGCCTACAGGATGCTCGACCGCGCGCGGGCGCTGATGGCGTCGCTTCTCGATATCATCGGAACCGGCCCCGATCGCGGCTTCGACCATGCCGTCTCGGGTCTCGTGAAAATCGCCATCCGCGTCACCCGCTTCATCCAGCCAGGCCGGCTGGAGATCTATGTCACCGCCACCTTCATCGCCGTCGCCGCCGTCCTCATCCTGCCGCTCTGGCTCTTTGGCGAAATGCCCGCCATGCCCTCGTGGCCGCGCGGCGTCCCTCTCTATGAATGGGCGATCCTCATGCTCGCCGTCCTCGGCCTCGGCGCGGTCGTCGTTGCCCGCGACCGGCTGACGGCGATCGTCTCGCTCGGCATCCAGGGCTTTTCCGTCGCCATCATCTTCCTGCTCTATGGCGCGCCGGATCTCGCCTTCACGCAGTTCATGGTGGAGACGCTCTCGGTCGTCATTCTGGCATTGGTCATGACCCGGCTGCGCTTGTCGCCCACCGACCGGCGCCCGCGCGCCCAGCGCCTGTTCGATGGTGTCGTCGCGCTCGCCTGCGGGGCAGGCCTCACGCTGCTTTTGATGAAGGCGACGCAGGCGCCGTTCAATGCGGCGCTCGGCGATTTCTTCAACACCTATTCGAAGACCATCGCCCACGGCGCCAATGTCGTGAACGTCATCATCGTCGATTTCCGCGGCACCGACACCCTTGGCGAGATCGCCGTCGTCGCCGTCACCGGTCTGGCGATCCTGGCGCTGATCCGCATGCGCGCGCAGAAGGAGCGCAACCTGGTGCGCCCGGCGCCGGATGCGCCCGACGCACTGGGGGTTGAACGCCCATGACCACTTTGATCTTTCGCACCATCGCCCCGGTTCTGACGGCCCTGATGCTGCTCTTCTCCGTCTTCGTTCTGCTGCGCGGGCATAACGAGCCGGGTGGCGGCTTCATCGGCGGGCTGATCGCGGCCTCGGCGCTCGCCGTGCTCGGCATCGCCAGCGGCGTCGATGTCGTACGCCGCGCCATCCGCTTCCACCCGCTGACGATCGCCGGTGCCGGCCTGCTGCTGGCCTCGAGCGCCGGCATCCTCTCGGTCGCCTTCGCCGTTCCCTTCATGACCGGCCTGTGGATCTATCCCATCGTCGCGGGCGTCGAGGTGCCGTTGTCGACGGTCATGCTTTTCGATATCGGCGTCTATCTCGTCGTGGTCGGCGCCGTCACGGCGATTGCGTTGGCGCTCGAGGAAAGGGAGGTCGAGTGATGGAGCCGCTCTTTGCCGGTCTCGTCGGCCTGTTCTTCGCAGCCGCGGTCTATCTGATGCTCTCGAAATTCTCGATCCGCATCATGCTGGGCATCGCCATCCTCGGCAACGCCGTCAACCTGCTTCTCTTCACCGCCGGCCGCCTGACGCGCGAGGTGCCGCCGATCATTCCGGATGGCCTCGACACGCTGCCATCGGGCGCTGCCAATCCGCTGCCGCAGGCGCTGATCCTGACGGCGATCGTCATCTCCTTCTCCTTCCTCGCCTTTCTGCTGGTGCTGACCTATCGCAGCTATCAGGACATCGGCACCGACAATACCGACGAGATGCGGGTCGCCGAACCCGACCATCCCGAGCGGCCGCCGTTGGGGTATTGATGATGAGTGTCGTGCGGACGCCCACCCCCCTCTGGCCTGCCGGCCATCTCCCCCACAAGGGGGGAGATCGACTCGTGGAGGGGTCTGCGTCAAACAATCAATGTGGAGCGAGCGGGCAAGCCCAGCCGATCTCCCCACCTGTGGGGGAGATGCCCGGCAGGGCAGAGGGGGGTATATCCGCACGACGCCGACTGAGGGGCGCTCACTGAATGGCCACCCCCGCAAACACCGCCGTCGACCTCTCCTCTGCCCTCGTCACCACGCCGGCGACCCTCGAAAGCTGGCTCGCCATCGCTCCGGTCGCGCTCTGCATCACGCTCGGTGCCATCCTCATGATGATGCGCGGCGCCATCCGTCTGCAGGCAGCATTCGCCATCGCCGGCCTCGTCCTGCTCGTCGTCCTCGACGCGATGCTGCTCGCCCGTGTCGCGGCACACGGCCCGCTAACCATGGTCATGGGTCGCTGGCTGCCGCCTTTCGGCGTCGCCTTCAGCATCGACCTCCTCGGCGCCCTGATGGCGCTGGCCTCGGCGATCGCGGCCCTTGCCGGCGGCGTCTACGCGCTCGGTGACATCGCCGCCAATAACCGCCGCCACGGCTTCTTCCCCTTCCTGCTCCTGCTGATGGCCGGCGTCACCGGCAGCTTCATGACCGGCGATATCTTCAACCTCTATGTCTGGTTCGAGGTGTTGCTGATTTCGTCCTTCGGCCTGCTGATCCTCGGCTCCGAGCGCGGCCAGATCGACGGCGCCATGAAATATGCCGTCCTAAACCTCATCGCCACGACCCTGTTCCTGATAGCGGTCGGCATTCTCTATGCGTCCTTCGGCACGCTCAACATGGCCGATATCGCCATGAATGCAGAGGACGTGCGCGGGGGAGCGCCGATGATGACGCTGGCGGCCCTGTTCCTGCTCGCCTTCGCCATGAAGGCCGCCGCCTTTCCGGTCAATTTCTGGCTGCCTGCCTCCTATCATACGCCGCGCATCGTCGTTTCCGCGCTGTTTGCCGGCCTGCTCACCAAGGTTGGCGTCTACGCGCTGATCCGCGTCCTCGTCATGCTGCTGCCGGCCGAACGCGACGAGCTCAGCCTGCTGATCGCCGCCATCGGCGCGCTCACCGTCATCACCGGCGCGCTCGGCGCGCTGGCGCAGGACGATATCCGCAAGCTGCTCGGCTATACGGTGATCTCGGGCATCGGCAGCATGCTGATCGGCGTCGCACTCGGCACCGCGGGCGGTCTCTCCGGCGCCGTCTTCTATGCGCTGCACTCCATGCTGTTGATGACCGCGCTCTATCTCGTGGCCGGGCAGGCGGCCCGGCTCGGCGGCGGCTTCTCGCTGACCGCGCTTGCCGGCCTCTATCGCCGTAACGGCCTGTTCGCCGGCCTGTCCTTCGTCCTCTTCCTCGCCGCCTGCGGCCTGCCGCCGTTCACGGGCTTTTGGCCCAAGGTGACGCTGGTCAAGGCCTCGCTCGATGTCGGCGCCTGGTGGCTGGCGGCCGTGATCCTGGTGGGCGGCTTCATCACCCTGATCGCCTTCGGCCGCGTCTTCCTGCTCGCCTACTGGCGCCCGGCAGTGGAGGCACAAGACCACGCCGCCATCGCCTGGCCGGCCGCATTGCCGATCATGGCGCTGACGGCGCTGATCGTCGGCTTCGGCATCTTCCCGAACGCGCTGCTGCTGCTCACCCAGACCGCCGCGGACGGCCTTGCCGATCCATCCGCCTACCTGCGATCCGTCTTCCCCGAGGGTGCTGCGCTTCAGGGAGAGACACCATGATCGCGCTCCTCCTGAACCTGCTGCTCGCCATCGCCTGGGCCGCCGTATCGGGCAGCACGTCGCCGCATAATCTCGTCCTCGGTTTCGTGCTCGGCGCCGTCGCCCTGCTTGTCGTCCGCGAGCCCTATGGCGGCAGGAGCTATCTGCGCCGCTGCTGGGCGATCCTCACGCTGATCCTGCTGTTCGCGAAGGAGCTGGCGCTCTCCGCGCTCAGGGTCGCCGCTACCGTGCTCAGCCCGAAGCTTTCGATCAAGCCCGGCATCTTCGCCTTTCCGCTTACCGTCGATCGCGACTTCGAGATCACCCTGCTCGCCAACATGATCACGCTGACACCGGGCACGCTGTCCGTCGATGTCTCCGACGACCGCAGCACCCTCTATGTCCACGCGCTGGATTGCTCCGACCCCGACAAGGCGCGGCGCGACATTGCCGATGGCTTCGAGCGCAAGATCATGGAGGCGTTTCGATGATCGCGCCGCTCGCAATCGTCTCCACGGCGGCCACCCTCGGCCTCGTCATCCTTGGCGTCGCCTTCCTGCTGGCGAGCTGGCGGGTGCTTGTCGGCCCGACGCTGCCCGACCGCATCCTGGCGCTCGACACGCTGTCGGGCACCGCCATCGGCTTCATCGCCGTTCTCTCTGTGAAAACCGGTTTCGCGCTCTATATCGACATCGCCATCGCGCTGGGCCTCGTCGGCTTCCTTGCCACCGTCGCCTTCGCCCGCTTCGTGCTGTCGCGCGGCGAACCGTCGGCAAAAACGGCTGCTGCCGCGAAATTGCCCAAAGTGAAGGTCAACAAGGCGCGCAAGGGCAATACCGCCGGGCGCGCGAAGAAGGGACGGAAGGGATGAGCTATCCGACAGCGATCATCGTCGCCGTCCTGATCGTCGCGGGCGCGCTGTTCGCGCTGGTGGCAGCACTCGGGCTGATCCGCCTGCCGGATCTCTATACGCGCATGCACGCGGCGTCGAAGGCGGGCACGGTCGGATCCGGCCTGCTGCTGATCGCCGCCGGCATCGCTTCGGGCGAGGTGGCAGTCTTCGTCAGGGCGTCGGCGGGCTTCGTCTTTTTCCTGCTGACGGCGCCCGTGGCGGCTCATCTTCTGGCCCGCGCCGCACACAAAACGGGGCTCCGATTGGGCCCGGAATCGGTGCGCGATGACCTCCGCAAAAGATGAGAGTGCTTTCGTTTCAGTATTTTAAGCAAATTTTTGCATATTTATCCGGCCGTTTGGCGTCTAATCTTTGGCCGCGGGCTTGCTAATTCTTGGGAGAAGGGCAGATTTCGATGGATATATATGAAATAATAATTGGCGTTTTCGCAAAACGGTGATATTTGGATGCGGAAGTAGAGTTCTGATATTGAATTAGAATCACGTTGCTTATTTCCTCGTTGCGCTTGCATTTCAATGTTTAATTGAGGAAGTCGGCTGCGTGCTAACGTACTAATTCGAAATCGGGCAGTATTAAGTTCGGGTTTCGGCTGCGGGAATCTAGGGGTGGATTTCAGTTTTTCGAAACAGGTGGCAGTAACCCGCGTTTTTTGCTGTTGGCTCTACGATGGCGGCCTTGGCTGAGAAGTCCAAGGCCATTTGAGCATGCAAACAGGAGAAACATACTATGACGGATACTGCAGCCGGTAGCGGGCCGGAATTGCTGGTGGAGCTTACCGCGGATATTGTTGCCGCATATGTTAGCAATCATGTGGTGCCAGTCAGCGATCTCGCAAACCTTATCTCGGACGTGCATTCGGCTCTGAGCAACACATCGGTCCCGGCGTCGGCAACGGCTGTCGTCGAAAAGCAGAAGCCAGCTGTATCGGTTCGTAAATCCGTTCAGGACGAGCAGATCACCTGCCTCGAGTGCGGCGGCAACTTCAAGTCGCTCAAGCGCCACCTGATGACCCACCACAGTCTCTCGCCGGAAGAATACCGCGAGAAGTGGGATCTCCCGGTCGATTACCCGATGGTCGCCCCTGCCTATGCCGAAGCGCGCTCGCGCCTCGCCAAGGAAATGGGCCTCGGCCAGCGCCGCAAGCGCGGACGCGGCTGATACGCCTCGAAGCGATATCTCGTGAAAAGCCGGGTGAAAGCCCGGCTTTTGTGTTTTTGAGCGGGAATGAACGAGGAAAATAATCCCATTATTTTCTGCTGCTTAGAGAAATATGGCAGTCAAAACAACACGAAGTTGCACCGGAGTGCTTTTATCCGTCCCCGCAGCTGTGTAGGGTGTATGAATTAATTCCTATAACGGGAGTGTTCATATGCCTATTCAACATAATCCTTTGCCCGGCGCCGCCGCGCCCCAATACCTTTCCGCCTCTCTGTCGCTTGACGGGCATCCGCCCTCCGGTGTCATTGCTGCGCCGGCCAGCCTGCCCGCCCGCGCCGTCTGCCGCATCTGCACCCAGATCATCACGGAGATGGTCATGCTGACCTCGGACCGCATACAGGTCCGGCGCGACCGCAGGCGCACGCTTTGCCATATCCGCCAGATTTCCATGTACGTCTGCCACGTCGCCCTGCAGATCCAGATGCACGATATCGGTCAGGCCTTCGGTCGCGACCGTCCCACGGTCGGCCATGCCTGCCATGTCGTCGAGGATCGCCGCGACGATCCGGCTTTCGACGACTTCGTCTCCGCCGTCGAGCGCACGGTCAATTCCATCTTCCGGTCCGGCGGGGTGCCCGGCCATGAGTAAGGCCCCCGTCATGAGTAAGACCATGAGCAAGGCGAGGGGAAAGAAGATGACGGGCGAGGGGAAGTCCATGGAGCGGCTGCTCCGTTTCATCCTTCGCGGCCCTTGCCGTGAAGTCCTTCGCGGCCCCTGCGGCTCGGAGCCGCGCAAACCATCGCTACGCGCGCTCCGCCTCGACGATGGCGCCGAGCTCGTGGTCGCCGCGTCGCTTATCGAAACGGCCGTCTCGCGCGGTCTCGCCAGTCGCGCCGAAGGCATCCTTCATGCAACGCCGGCCGCGCGCTCCTATCTCCGCCGCGCCGCCGCCGATCGCGACGAAGCCTTTCTCCACCAGCACGGCGCCATCGAGGATGCCGTGGTCGAGATCAACGACGCAAGACAACGCGCCCGCGTCAACAGCGAGGCCTCGCCTCTTGCCGGCCTCGCGCGCCTGAAGGAAAAGGACGGTAGCCGCTTCCTGCCGGATGAGGCGCTTGCCGCCGGCGACCGGTTGCTCGCCGATTTCACCCGCGGCCAGCTGCAGCCGCGTGTCACCGCCTCCTGGGAGCCGAAACTCGCCAGTCGCGGCGCCGGCCTGCGCGGCGGCATGGCCGATCTCAACGACAGCGCCGTTGCCGCGCGCATCGCCGTCAACCGCGCCGTCGAGGCCATGGGGCCGGAACTGTCAGGCGTGGCGCTCGACGTCTGCTGCTTCATGAAGGGGCTGGAAACGGTGGAGCGCGAGCGGCAATGGCCGGTCCGCTCGGCGAAACTCATGCTGCGCACCGCGCTGATGGCGCTCTCGCGCCATTACGATCCGCCGCGACATCAGCAACGCCCGCGCATGGAGCATTGGGGCGCGGAAGGATACCGGCCGGAGCTGTGATCGTGATGCGCGTTGGTCAGGCGGCGGTGCGGATGCGCGCTTCCTCGCGAATGCGGTTGACCATCGAGCGCAGCCCGTTGGAGCGCTGCGCCGAAAGGTTCTCGACCAGTCCGACCTTCGAGAACACCTCGAAGGCATCGAGCGCCGCGATCTCGGATGCGGTCTTGCCGGAATAGGTGGCGAGCACGATGGCGACGAGGCCGCGCACGATATGCGCGTCGCTGTCGCCCTCGAAGGTCAGCACGGGATTGTCGCTGTCGTCGGAAACATGCGTCACCAGCCAGACCTGGCTGGCGCAGCCCATCACCTTGTTGGCCGTGGTCTTCTTCTCGTCGGCGAGATCGGGCAGCGCCTTGCCGAGTTCAATCACATAGCGATAGCGGTCTTCCCAATCGTCAAGGAAGGAGAAATCGTCGATGATCTGGTCGAGGGACGTCATGCGCGGCAGCCTTTCCGTGTTCTCCCGTTCATATAGGGGATGGGCAGCCAGATTTGAACCATTAAAAAAAGAGACGCCGCGAAGGATGGGCATCCTCGCGGCGCAGCAAAATGCTGGAATTTAAACAGGGCAGGCACGTCAGGCACAGGGCGCCGCCATCAGGCACGCCGGCAGTGCAAGCTTGGGTGCGGGGAGATCCCGCGAAATTCTTCAGGTGGCGGGCCGCGGCGTCGGCAGCGGGATGGAAAGCGAGATCGTACCCGTCGTCACGTCGTCGGAGGAGATCTCCTCGCCATCGTCGACCGGCGGGCGGTAAGGCATCGGCTGGTTCAGCGCGGTCGTCCGCTCCTGCGCAAGGTTCTGGCCGGGTGCCAGATTCTCAGGATGAGCGGGAGCCAGCGCAACGCGGCCGGGAATGGTTGCATGCGGAGCCGCAACAGGCTTGGCGGCGGTGCCGTCGCCGAACTGGCTGTCGAGCAGTTCATAGGCAACGCGGGCGCCGGCAAGGGCGCGGTGGCCAAGCGCCGACATCGTCTCGCCGCCCTTCAGGCAGACTTCCGGCTTCTCGCCGCACATGCCGGTCAGGTAGTCATAGGCGCCGGTCGCCGCGACGAACACGTCGCCGAACTGCAATTTAGCCTGGTTGTCACCCTGTGTGGTGCTCTTGCCGCTGAAGAACGACAAGATCACGAGTACAAGGCCAAACCAGAACGATCCTTTGATCAGAAACCACATCGTCTTGCCCATCCTGTTTTACCGTTCGGTCTTGTTGCCGAATCGGTCCGGTTCTCCGGTGTGCTTTCACCCTAGCGAGAACTTGCGAATGCCGGTTTTCGAAACTCGGTGGCATTTGCGGCAAATTTAGTTCAAATTTTAATCGAAACCGCTTTCGCCGCATTTCACTCAAATTGTAGCCATTCCCGTTAAGCATGTCTCGGGCCGCCGCCTGTAATTGCAGGCAAACCGCGCGGGCAAGCTGCCACAAGTCTTAACGTTTTTCCGAAATGTGAGCGAAATCCGCTGCTTACCCCCTGTTAACCGTAAAAAACAAAGGAGCGCCAAGGTGCCCCAAAACGGGATCTTTTGCCCTTTTGGGATGTGGAGGCGGCTTTTGCCTTATCCTTTCCTTAAGCGCCCGGGGCCTATTCTCCGGCCTGTAACAAGAGCCTTTTTTGGGCGGGTATTGCGTGCGTGTAATGAGTAAAATCGCGGATCGGGCAACGGCCCTCATCGACCGGGCGGCGACCAGCTGGCTCTCCCGGACCGGGGGCGGTGCGGCGGTCAGGCAGCGTGAGCTCATGATCATGCGCCGGCTGACGCTGATCTCCTCCGCGGCCCTTTTCGTCGCTCCCGCCGCTCTCTCCTTCGTTGCCAGTCCCGCCGTGGCGCTGCCCGTCGGTGTCGCCACCGTCTGCGCCGCCTTCCTGTTTTCGGCCGTCGGCAGCATCGCGCTGTCGCGCCAGAGCGTGGTCGCGGGCAATGTCGCCGGCCAGCCGGCCGAGGATTTCTTCATGGAATCCTGCGCCGGTCTCGTCTTCTTCATGGACCCGCAGGGCGCCGTCACTTCGGTCGGCGGTCGCGACAAGCGCGATTACCTCGCCTTCATGCGCGATCCCGCGGGCAAGGGGTTCATCGAGCAGATCCACGTTTCCGACCGCATCACCTTCCTGCAGGCGATCGACCGCCTGCGCCAGGGAGAAGAGATCGCGTCGGTCGACCTGCGCCTCGAGCGTCCCTCGGTGTCGGTCGACAATCGCCAGTTCATGCACCTGCGCGCCGATCTCACCGGTCGAGCCGATGCCGACGGCGTGCTTCTGAGCATCGTCGCCCAGCTTCGCGATATCTCGGTCGAGCAGCAGCTGCGCGCCGAGGCCGAAGCCCGCGCCGCCGATGCCGCCTCCGCCAATGATGCGAAGTCGAGCTTCCTCGCCGCCGTCAGCCACGAGCTGCGCACGCCGCTCAACGCCATCCTCGGCTTTTCCGACATCCTGATCGGCGAGTATTTTGGCAAGTTCGAAAACGATCGCCAGCGCGAATATGTCGGCCTTGTCCGCGAATCCGGCGCTCACCTGCTTTCGGTCGTCAACACCATGCTCGACATGAGCAAGATCGAGGCCGGCCGCTACGAGCTTTGCCCGGAAGCCTTCGAGATCGGCGCTGCCGTCCGCTCCTGCGAGGCCATGCTGGCGCTGCAGGCCAAGACCAAGGGCGTGTCGCTGACGAGCCGCGTCCAGCGCGGGCTCGACGAAGTGGTCGCCGACCAGCGCGCCATCCAGCAGATCCTCATCAATCTCGTCGGCAACGCCGTCAAGTTCACCGACGCCGGCGGCGCGATCTCGATCGACGCCTCCATGCGCGGCGGCATCCTGACGCTGTCGGTCAGCGACACCGGCATCGGCATCCCGGCCGAAAAGCTCACCTTGCTCGGCCAGCCCTTCGTCCAGATCCACAACGAATACAGCCGCCGGTTCGAGGGAACCGGTCTCGGTCTGTCGCTGGTCAAGGGTCTGGTGGCGCTGCACGGCGGCGATTTCGCCATCGCCAGCACGCCGGGCGCAGGCACCATCATCACCATCTCGATCGCGGCGGATGGCTCCGGCATTGCCGAAGCCGGCGACGTCAGCACCGATCTGGTCGAGTTTCCGCCACGACTGAAGACTGCGCCGGTACCGGCCGGCATCTTGGAAGAGGGGCTTTTCGATGGCCGCGAGCAAGCGAAAATCGCCTAAGGGAAAAAGGGGCCGGCAGAAGCCGGGCCTGCTTCTCACGGGGGCAACCATGGCAGGCGGTCTCGGCCTGCAGGGCGCAGCCGCGCTCGGCAGCGTGATCGGCCGCAATCCGTCGATTGCCGGCGGCACGGCAGCCTTCCTCGTCATCTTCAGCTTCGTTGCCGCCAATGCGCTCTGGTACCAGCCCGGCACCCATCCGCATCCCTTCTTCCGTACCCGCGATCCGCTGTTTCCCAATTCGCTCGGCAGCCGCGCCACCATGGAGTTGCCGGCAACCGAGGTGACCACCTTCAAGATCGAGCGCCAGGACGAGGCCGATGCCGCCCAGACCACCAGCGGCACGCCGCCCGTCGCCCCCGGCGGCCAGCAGCCGAACCGGATGGTCATGGACATCCAGAAGGAGCTGATCCGCCGCGGCCTCTATAACGGTGCGCCGGATGGCGTCATCGGCCCGCGCACCAGCGCCGCCATCCTGTTCTTCGAGGAAACCGTCGGCATGCCGCAGAAGGGCGATGCCTCGCCCGAGGTGCTGGCCGCCCTGCGGACCGATTCCGCCGGCCCGTCAACCATCCCCACCGAGCGCCCGCGCGAGGATGTCACCTCCAAGGCCGCCGCCGAGGACCCAGTGGCCGCCGCCATCCGCAACGCCGAAAAGAACGTGAAGACCGCGCCCGCCCAGCCAGTCAAGGCCCAACCCGCCAAGGCGACACAGGCGCAATCCGCCCCGGTGCAATCCGCCAAGCTCACAAACGTCGATCTGGTCCTGAAGATCCAGAAGGGCCTGAGCAACATGGCCTATTCCAACGTCGGCGTCGACGGCGTCGCCGGCGAGGCGACCCGCACCGCGATCCGCCATTTCCAGAAGCACTACAGCCTGCCCGAGGACGGCGAGCCGAGCGATGCCGTGCTGAAGAAACTCAAGGAAATCGGCGCGCTCTGAGCGCCGTCTTTCACTTTGGTCACGGCAGCGCCGGATGGGCGACATCTACATCGCCTACTGACCGCCCGCCAAGCGTTGCCGCCGCCGTCACCGCGGTCTATACCCCTATCATGAGATTGCGCTCCGACATCTTCGTCTCTGCCCTGCTTCGCCGCGTCTTCGCCAGGGGCGATTTCGCCGCCGTCGAGAAGAAGGGCTCGGAGGAGGCCGGGGCGATCTTCATTCGCCAGCAGTTCCGCGACGGCACCCAGAACCTCTTCGGCCCTGCACCGCAAAGCATGTTCGACGAGGAAGCGAGCGGCGAGCGGCTGTTCGAGCTGCGCCTGACCCGCGAGGACGCCGGTAAGGTCAGCGACATGCTAGACCGCGAGCGGAAGTTCGATCCCGATCTCTGGATCGTCGAACTCGAGGCGGATGACGTCGACGGTATCGTGCCCATGCCGGACGAGAGGCGGAACCCGCTCGATAGGGCGTAGGGTGGCTCCGGGCGGGAATCTCGGCTGTCTCTAAACGGCTCGCAGCCGATCCGCCACGAAGCCGGCGCGTTCCTCGATCTCCGCCAACGGAAGCTCGACAATTTCATAGCCAAGCCGGGTGTAGGTTTCAGCCATGACCCTGCCGGTGGCCTCGGCCTCCGCCCGATCCTGCTTGCGCTCGGCATCCTGCGTGAAGATGGCATCCCAGTAAGGGGCGAGGAAAACGCGCCTGTTGTAGGGGTAACTCCTGGCCGCCGCCTCGATATGAGCGGGAACCGGCAGGCCACAAAGCGTGAGATAGCCGACGACATCGGGGATACCGCGATCCATCAGGACGGGAACCTCGGTTGCAAGCGCCTCGTGGTAGGAACGCAACTCCCAGCCCAGCATGAGTTCCGCGAAAAGGTTGCGGTCCGCCCAGGGCAGGGCAGGGCCGTCAATCCTCACCTGATCCTGTATGATTGCCCGGCGCGGCTTCCGGCATCGTGCGGAAGCCGCGCCGGGTCATGGCATCGATCAAGCTGCTTTTGCCGGAACCGGGACCACCGGTCACGACGAACATATAGTCGGCGTTAGCCATGGAAACTCCTTCCGCCTGCGCGGTGAGATTGTTGGATGTCAGGGATAGAGTGCTGGCCGGAATCGCAATTCATGCGGCGGGCAGCGCAAAGGGCTGAAGCCTGATGCAATGTCAGGCTTGCCGACGATCAGGATAGATGACCGGAATGTTGAAGTCCAGCCGCCGCGGCTTCTGCCGCCGCACGTATTGCAACGCCTCTTAACGACTGGTGCCTCTGTCCGGGGCAGCGCTTGAGCCAAGCCTCTACTTCCTGGCTCGACGGCGCCGTCGCCAACCCTTACCGGGCGCGGCCGACGAGCCGCATGTCGCGGGCCGGCGGGATCTGGCGGGCGTTGCGGTGCGTTGCGGCCGGTGCCGCTTCCTCGGTCGAATAGGTGTAGCTGTCGGCGCGCCGCCAGGCTTCGACGCGCTCGTTGCACTCTTCCTGGTCGAGCGAATCGAGCAGCATCCAGGCGCGCGTCACGCTGTGCTGTGCTTCGGCGAGATGCGGGTAGAGCCGTTCGAGAACGAAGACGGCGTCGGAAAAATCCATGCCGAGGCTCATCAGCGTCGTCGCCAGCTGATGGCCCGAGAGGTCGAGCATGACGCGCTCGGCAAGCCAGCGGCTGGTGGCCAGCGCATTGGAGAGCGCCTTGGCGAAGAGGGCCGCCTCGCGGCTGCGGGCAAAGCGCACCAGAAGCGCGGATTCGATGCTGCTCAGTGTCCTCAGACCCAGCCGGTCGGCATCGTCGCGGGCCACGTGGCGGGCGAGGTCGCGGATCTTCTCGCGCATCTCCGCTTCATTGGCGCGACGCTGCTCCGCTTCGATTTCCGCGATCGTCGGCTCGGCCGTCTCCTCGGCGACATCGATGGCCACGGCAGAAGGGCTCGCGCTCTCGATCGCAACGCTCGCCGCCGGGCACTCGACGACAGGCGCGACCACTTCGGCCTTTTCGACGACAGGCGCCTTCACCACCTCGACAGCAGGCGCGGTGGCGATCCTCGCAGCCGCCGCGGTCGTCGCCTCGGTTGTAACAACGGACACAGCCGTCACCATCTCGGCAGCAAGCGACGGCGCCTCAACGGCAATGGCGGGCGGCGTGACCGCCTCGGCGGCGACGGCTGGCGCGGCAAGCCGCTGCTCGGCCTGGCGCAAGCCGACCAGTGCGTCGATGACCCGTGGCGACAGCGTTTCGCGGCTGACGATGGCGCGCATATGGGCGGTGCCCTGGATGCGGGCGATCGCGATCAGCGTATCGTCGTCGATGGCGGGGGAGGCGATCAGGAAGGAGGCGGCGATCTCGATCGGCTGGCAGCCGACGAACAATGCCACGGCCGGCGGGATTTGCGGGCACTGCGACAGTGCCGCGACGGCCTGGCGCTTGGCTTCGTCGGAGGAGGCCTGGAAGAGGGGCGTGAACAGTTCGGCGAACTGCCGCAACTCGGATCGGGTCGGCGGCTGCAATCCCTCGAAGCTGCTGACGGTCGCCATGAGAACCACGTCCTTCCTCCGGCTGGCGGATGGGGTCTCTAGGTCTCTGAACCGGTCACGCACAAGAACACACCCTGGAAACGCAATAAAAGGGATGCCGCAGATCTGGACGCGTTCGGGAGACGCCCTCTACCTCATACGGTTATGAACAAATCCTACACCGGCAGGGTTAATGCTTGCTGAATATGGGTTGTGGCCTGCGCCAAAAGGCGACAGTCGTCCACAGCGGGGAGTGGAGCGATGGGGACGCCCTGGGCATCCGCACCGTTGCACTCGCGGAGGCGTGCTTAGATCCTCGGCACGACGGCCGAGGATGACGTCGCGGGTGCGGTTTATGCTGCGGAAACAGATGGTTGCCTGATATGGCCGATGCTTTGCACTGCCGGCCGCTCCCCTCTCGACGTCATGCTCGGTCTTGTACCGAGCATCTGCCGACGGTGCCTCTCGGGCGACGGGAGTGGACACTTGGCGACGTGCCGGGCATCCGCACCGATGAGCTCTCGGCGGCGTGCTTAGATCCTCGGCACGATGGCCGAGGATGACGCTGAGCGCGCGGTTTTTGCTGCAGAAACAGATGGTTGCCTGATATGGCCGATGCTTTGCGCTGCCGGCCGCTCCCCTCTCGACGTCATGCTCGGTCTTGTACCGAGCATCTGCCGAGGCTGCCTCTCGAGCGGCGGGAGTGGACACTTGGCGCCGTGCCGGGCATCCGCACCGTTGAGCTCTCCGAGGCGTGCTTAGATCCTCGGCACGATGGCTGAGGATGACGCCGAGCGTGGGGTTTTTGCTGCAGAAACAGATGGTTGCCTGATATGGCCGATGCTTTGCGCTGCCGGCCGCTCCCCTCTTGACGTCATGCTCGGTCTTGTACCGAGCATCTGCCGACTGCCCCCTCGGGCGACGGGAGTGGACACTTGGCGACGTGCCGGGCATCCGCACCGTTGCACTCTTGGATGCGTGCTCAGATCCTCGGCACGATGGCCGAGGATGACGCCGAGCGTGGGGTTTTTGCAGCGGAAACAGATGGTTGCCTGATATGGCCGATGCTTTGCGCTGCCGGCCGCTCCCCTCTCGACGTCATGCTCGGTCTTGTACCGAGCATCTGCCGAGGCTGCCTCTCGAGCGGCGGGAGTGGACACTTGGCGACGCGCCGGGCATCCGCACCGTTGCACTCTTGGAGGCGTGCTTAGATCCTCGGCACGACGGCCGAGGACGGCGTCGCGTGTCGGTTTTTGCTGCAAAAACAGATGGTTGATGGGTCAAGCCTGAGGCTTGCCTAAAGTGCCTTGTGGCCGCGAAGGGCTGACAGCAGCTTGTCAGCGTCGGTGTGGCCGGATTGGTAGAGGTCCAGCGCCGCCGAGGCTGCGTGATGCGCCTGGCTGCTTGAAATATCGACCCGCTTTTCCACGCACCACGCATCAAGTGCGTTGCGCAGGATATCCAGATCTTCGGGTTGAAATGCCGAACCGATGAATAACGTCATGTTAAACGCTCCTTGCCATGGCAAGAGCAGAGCGAGCTCTCAATCGGCCACCGCCTGAAACCCTTGGCCGACGAAGGCACATTAGCTCACCAGTGTGTAAGCGCAATTAATATTTTCGTGAGGTAAATTTGCAACACCAGGTTTATCCGGCGTCAGCATCGCAGTCGTGCTGTTAAGTATATGAATTAATGCTAATTTTATTTTGGCGTTGCCGGGCGAATCTCGGCGTGAGAGTTTGAAACCAATCGACGGGCCAGCGCGTTTAGTAAGCGTCGCGAAAGCTGTGAAATAGCAGGCATTAAATTAGTAATCTGTTAACCGTCATCTGTCTCAATTCGGAATGAAACGGCGCGATCGACTGCTTCGATCGTTAAGCTTCCACATCACGGTTAATCTCAAGGATGCCGTGAGAAAGGCGCGAATGCCCGAAGAGCCCATGGTTCGACGGACGCGCTGGCCCGCACAGGGCAGGGTGAGATCTCGCAGTTCATCCGTCTCGGGCAGTGCATTGGAGACGAGAATGGCAATAGTCATCGCATTGGCTGACCGTCTGTCCCAGACGCAACGCCGCAAGGACAGAGAACCCGTCGAGGCGCAGATCCTGCTGTTCACGGGCGTTCGCTACGAGCGTCTGACCGACAGCCCGAAACGCCCGTCGGCGCACGGCTCGCGCCGCGCCAAGAGCAAATAGGCCGGCTAAGTATCGTGTTTTCAAACGGGTCCTAGTTTGAATCCGTGGAGAATTCGTCACATCCGGCTTCCGCCAGGAAGTCGTTGGCAGCCTTGTTGAAGCTCGGCTGGGGCGCAAGGGTCCTCAGCACCGCATAGCCTTCCGAGCGCTGCGTTTCCACCAGGATCGTCTTTTGCAGTTCGGGTGGCAGCGCCTTGCGCAGTTCCGTCAGCTGGATCGGCGTGCCGACCAGGATGTCGAGCGCGCCGCCGACCGAGGTGCGGTCGTTCATGCTGAACACCTCGTTGGAGGCATCGTCGAACAACGCCACCGACCAGAAGGGCACGTTGCCCTTGGCCGTCAGCCGCACCGGGTTCTCCTCGACGTCGAAGGAGCAGACGGCGGTGCGCACATAGGGGTCGTCGTTGGAAAGCCCGGCGGAATCGTCGGTCGCCCCTAGCAGGTAGAACTTGTAGAAATCGCCTTCCATCGCCACCCGCGTGGCGGCGTCCTTGCCGGTGAAGTGCGGCAGCGAAAGGATGATGACGAGGTGCAGCAGGGCCGCGCCGAACAATCCCGCGAGAAGGGCGAACAGGATCCTAAGCATTGCCGCATCCGGTCTTCTGGAGTTTCGGCATGGCAAGATCGATGACGCCGGAGCTGCCCGCCGTCGGCGTGTCGAACAGGGTGAGCACCAGCTGGTAGGTTCCCGCCGCAGGCGTCGCCAGCCAGTTGCCGGGGTGCGGATTGGCGGAGATGTCGATGGTGAAGCCGCTGTCGGGCTGGCGCAGAACTGTCCAGGAGTTCATCGCCCCCGGCAGGCCAGTGCGAAGCGAAGCCGGGTTGCCGCTGTTGTCGGAGGTGAACAGTGTCCAGATCCGCGCCGGCGGCGTCTGGCCGGAAATGCGGTAGCTGCAGCCGGCATTCAGCCGCTCGCCGGCATCATCAACCTTGGCGGTGAACATCAGTCCCTCGGCATTGCCGTAGAGCAGCCGCCCGGCGCGCGCCCGGTGCGATTTCGCGTAAGGATCGGCCTTTTCCGTCTGCAGTTCCGGATAGGCTTCCCAGGCGCCGAGCTTGATCGCGCCGAAGCCCTGCGTCGCATCCAGCGCATAAAGCGAAATCATGATCCCGCCGCCGAAGGCAATGATCAGCGTCATCGCGATGAAGAGAGGAAATCGAAACACCGGTCGCCCTTGATACCCAAATCAGTTGAAAGGGTTACCACTGATTCTGGCTCGGCGGAATGGCGGGTGGGGAAAAGCTGTTGCTTTGACGTATATAACGTTATGCGTTATGGTGCGAATGCGTCATGTTGGATGATCCATGATCGTTAGCTTCGCGAGTGTCGAAACCGAGAAAATTTGGGATGGTCTCCGTAGCAGGAGGCTGCCGACGGATATTCAATCGGTCGCGCTGCGAAAGCTCCGCCTGCTCAATCAGGCAAGGACGGTGGACGACTTGCGTATCCCGCCCGGAAACCGGCTAGAAGCCCTCAAGGGTAATCGCCACGGGCAGTACTCGATCCGCATAAATGACCAATGGCGGATTTGTTTTGTTTGGCAGGAAGGGAATGCAACCGATGTCGAAATCGTCGATTACCATAGCTGAAGACGAGTATCTGCCGAATCCGCACCCCGGTGAAATCCTCCTGGAGGAGTTCCTGACGCCGATGGCGCTGAGCCAGAACGCGCTGGCGCGAGCGCTGCGGGTGCCGCCGCGCCGGATCAACGAGATCGTGCTCGGCAAGCGTAGCGTGACCGCCGATACCGACCTGCGGCTCGCCCGCTATTTCGGGCTGTCGGAGGGCTTTTTTCTTGGCCTGCAGGCCGATCACGACCTGATGCAGCGCCGCCGCCAGATCAAGGTTGACCTCTCGCAAATCACGCCGAGGGCGGCATAACCACACGTCACTCCGCGCTGGCCACCTTCTGCGGTTCCAGCGGTGCTGCGCTCTTCAGTTGTTCGCCGAGATCCTTGATGATGCGGGTGGTTTCCACCGAGAGCATGCGGGGGCGCTGAAGCGGCGGGGGGCTGCCGGCGGCGGGTTTGGCGGCGACGGTCTTGACCGATTTGTCCGGGCCGGGCGCCGGAACGCCGGGGATGGAGCGCAGCGTGATGCCCTGGTGGGCGTAGTCCATGACGCGCTTGAAGGTCATGGCCGGAAGCGTGCCGCCGGTCATCTTGTTGGTCGAGGTGTAGTCGTCGTTGCCGAACCACACGGCCGTTGTGAAATTGCCGGTGAAGCCGATGAACCAGGCGTCGCGATAGGCCTGCGTGGTGCCCGTCTTGCCCGCCGTCAGGATGCCGTTGTCGAGTGCGGCGCGCCGCGCGGTGCCGACATAGGGCACCCGCGACAGCATCTGGTTCATGTAGGCATCGGCCTGTTCGGAGAGGACGCGCCGCGCCGGCGGCTCGTCGCGGTCGAAATCGTAGAGCACATCGCCGCCGTAATCGAGGATCTGCGTTATGCCGTGGCGGCGCGACTGCATGCCGCCGGCCGGGAACACTGCATAGGCCGTCGCCTGGTCCATGACGGTGACTTCGGAGGTGCCGATCGGGATGGTCACGTCGTTGCGAACGGGCGACTCGACGCCGAGGTTCTTCGCCATCGCCCGGATCGGCGCGATGCCGAACTTTTCCTTGGCGAGGCGGACCGGAATGGTGTTGATCGACTGCGCCACCGCGGTTGCCAGCGTGATGCGGCCGGCATAGCGGTTTTCATAGTTGTGCGGGCTCCAGTTGCCCCAGGAGATCGGCGCATCGACGACGACGCTGTCGGGCGTCATGCCGCTCTCCATGGCGACCGAATAGGTGTAGACCTTGAAGGAGGAACCCGGCTGGCGCAGCGCCTTGGTGGCGCGGTTGAACTGGCTTTCGCCATAGTCCCGGCCGCCGACCATGGCGCGCACGGCGCCGCCGTTTTCGATCGTCACCATGGCGCCCTGCTTGGCGTGGTAGCTCTCGCCATACTCGCGCAGCGACGTCTCCATCGAATCTTCCGCCGCCTTCTGCAGGCCCATGTCGATGGTGGTGCGCACGACAAGCGAATGCTGGTGGAAGCGCGGCGACAGGCGCATGGTCTCGTCGAACGCCCAGTCGAGGAAGAAGTCGGGCGATTCCAGCTGGTTGCGGTCGACGACGGTGGCCGGGTTGCGGCGTGCGGCGATCACCTGGCCCTCGGTCATCAGCCCGCTCTGCACGAGGTTGGTCAGGACCTCGTTGGCGCGGCCACGCGCCGCCGGCAGGTTGACGTGCGGAGCATATTTCGCCGGCGCCTTGAAGAGACCGGCGAGCATGGCGGATTCGGCGAGGTTGACGTCGGTGATGCTCTTGCCGAAGTAGAACTGTGCCGCCGCCGCCGCCCCGAAGGTGCCACCGCCCATATAGGCGCGGTCGAGATAGGTGGAGAGGATTTCCTTCTTCGAGAGGTTCGCCTCGAGCCACAGCGCCAGGAAGGCCTCGGTGATCTTGCGGTCGAGCGAACGTTCGTTGGAGAGGAACAGGTTCTTGGCGAGCTGCTGCGTCAGCGTCGAGCCACCCTGGACGACGCCGCCGGCCTGCGCATTGGTCACCAGCGCGCGGAACAGGCCGATGATGTCGATGCCGAAATGGTCGAAGAAGCGCCGGTCTTCCGTCGCCAGTACCGATTTGATCAGCCCATCGGGCAGTTCGTCGATCGGCACGGAATTCTGGTGGATGACGCCGCGGTGGCCGATGACGTTGCCGTAGCGGTCGAGGAAGGTCACGGCATAATCGCCGCGATTGCGCCAATCTTCCTTGGTAGCCTCGAAGGCAGGCTGGGCCAGCGTGAGCATCAGGACGGCGCCGACGGAACCCCATGTGAGGCCTTCGCCGGCAAGTTCGAAGACCACGCGCTTCCAGCCGCGCACGCGGAAGCGGCGGAAAAAGATGGTGATGTCTTCCCAGATCTCGGCGGAGCGGAAACCGGCGTTCCAGATGGTCGAATCGATCCACGAATCGATCTTCAGCAGCAGGTGCCGTTTCTTGGCCGGTCGTTTTTCTGGATTGTCCGGATCCGTCACGTCTTATATTCCCGCCCGATCAGTCGCTTCGACGTCGGATAGCCTGACGCCGGACTATGGCAAATCTGCCGCCTGCATCCGGGAGTAACCGGAGCGTGGTGAATCATTGGTTGATTTGGCCGCCAAGAACAAGAGAAATGGAAGCTCTCACGCGATTTTGCGGAGCGCTGTTGCAAGAACGGAATGATGGAACAACAACCCTTCTGGAAGCAAAAGACGCTTGCCGAGATGAGCAACGACGAATGGGAGAGCCTCTGCGATAGCTGCGGCCTCTGTTGTCTGAACAAGCTCGAGGATTGGGACAGCGGCGATATCTATTTCACCTCCGTCCGCTGCAAGCTTCTGGACAGTGAAAGCTGTCGCTGCTCGAGCTATCGGAACCGCTGGGACTTCGTGCCCGATTGCGTTCAGCTCACCAAGAAGAACGTCGACGAGATCCCCTGGCTTCCGCCGACCTGCGGCTACCGGCTGATCAACGAGGGCCGCGATCTCTACTGGTGGCATCCGCTGGTCTCGGGCGATCCGGAAACCGTGCATGCCGCGGGCATCTCGGCGCGCGGCCGCACCGTCAGCGAGACCGAGGTCGATGTCGAGGATTTCGAGGACTACGTGGTCGACTGGCCGCTCACCGTCGGCATGGATGACGAGGACGCCGAAGAAAAGGACGAGCGGCAGTCGTCGCGGTCCTGACCGGTTGAATCGGTTTATGGGCCGGGAATGATAACGAATTGCTTCTGCAGGATTTTCGGCGCCACGTTCTGCCAGGACTGGCGGATGAGGCTTTGCACCAGCTGATCCCGGGCGAGCCCGAAGATCACCCGTGTCGCGCCGCGCAGACCCCAGCCGCCCGGCACCGCGTAGGTCTCCTCGGGCGCCACGGCGAGCGTCATGTGCTGCTGCTCCGGCGTTAGCCGGACAACGCAGAAATCATGCTCCGGCAGGGTCAGGAATATCCGCGTGCGCACGCGAAAATCGCGCGTGCCGTGATGCACGCCCTCGACCGCCTCGGGCAGGCCGAGCGCGAAGGAAATGAGCTCTTCCCGGGTCATTGCTTATTTTAGCACGAGCTGATGGGTTGCGGCCAATCAGAAAAATTCAAGCGGCCGGAACAAATCCGCACGGCATAGGAAAATAATCCTTGACGGCGTAACGGTGCTTTGATAGGGTTATGGCATAGTCGGAAAGTTGCGGGCAGGGCGCGGCGAGGGGCATGGTCTCCTAGCCGGTCGATCTTAGCCGCCGGCCCTTCCGCTTTTCCACGCAACGCCTGTTGCCACGGGATTTTCCCCCATGACCGATATCGACGATTTCGCGCCGGAGCTGTTTGGCCTCTGGTCGGCCCGCTATGTCTCCCAATACCATGCTTGTGACGGCGATCCCGCGCCGGCGTTCGACGCGGACAGGGCGCATGCGGTGGCCGAGGCCTGCATGCTGGAGACCAAGTCCGCGCCATCGCCGGCCGAAGAGCTGCGGGTGCTCTTGAACGAGATGACGGCCGAGATGCGCGAGCAATTTTCGGCCTTTCGCGAGCTGCGCAAGGCGGCCGAGCAGGCGACATCAGGCGGTGCCGACGATGCCGCCGCCAAGCTTGCCCGCGCCGACTTGAAGGCCGCGACCGACGCCATGTCGCTGATCGTGCGCACGCTGGAGAAGATCGACCAGCTGCAGCGCCAGTTCGCCCGCGACCGCGAGCAGGCCGCCGAGGAAAGCGAAGCGGCGAGGGGGCTCGACAATGCCAAAGAGAAATTCCTCGCTCGCATCGAAGAGCGAGCCGAAGCCCGCGCCCGACAATTGCTGGCCGAATGGCAGCGCGACGGCGCTCCCCCAACCATTGACGACGGACCAGCCCTCGCCAGCCGCGAAGCCGAACCGGGTTGAGCGGCGCGTCGCGGACGCCAATACGGGCAAGGTCGCTGGCGCTTTGCTGGACTACAGTCATAAAATGGATGCGATCGTGGCGAAACGGGCTGATGACCGCGCGGTGATCCTGGGTGCAGTTGCGCCTGGAGCCTCGCTGATCGGGACGATGTCGCAGCCGGATAGCGGGGTGGTGGCAGCGGCTGTTGCCGGTGAGGCGCCGGTGGCCGACGCTGTGACGAACGGTGTGCCCCGGTCCGCCAACGCCAATATCCATGCCGGCGCTGATATCAACGCAAACGCAAATGTCGATGGTGGTGCCAATACCGGCGCCGGCGTCGATGTGGGCGAACTCTCGCCGGCCGACATGCTCGATCTCCCAGCCGAGGACCTCGCGGAACGCCTGAAGCTCTGGCCTACGCTTGGCAATCTCTGGGCCTTCACCGGTCGCGACGAACAGCAGCCGCCGCCGGGAGACTGGCGCACATGGCTGATCATGGGCGGTCGCGGCTCGGGCAAGACGCGGGCGGGAGCCGAATGGGTGCATGCGATTGCCAGCGCCGGACGCTCCTCGGATCTGCGCATCGCGCTGATCGCAGAGACGCTGGGCGATGCCCGCGAGGTGATGATCGACGGCATCTCGGGGATCATGCGGATCGCCCGCAGCCGTCGTCCCGAGTTCGAAATCTCCCGCCGCCGGTTGGTCTGGCCGAACGGCGCGGTGGCGCAGATATTCTCTTCGGAAGATCCCGAAAGCCTGCGCGGACCGCAGTTTCATTTCGCCTGGAGCGACGAGCTCGCTAAGTGGAAGCATGGGCAGGAAACCTGGGACATGCTGCAGTTCGGCCTGAGACTGGGTACGGCACCGCGCCAGCTGGTGACGACGACGCCGCGCCCGGTGCCGCTCTTGAAGGCGCTGATATCGGACCCGACGACGCTGACGACGCGCATCAGCACCCGCGCCAACGCCCACAATCTGGCGCCCGGCTTCATCGACGCTCTGGCCAACCGCTATGGCGGCACGCGGCTGGGGCGACAGGAGCTGGATGGCGAGCTGATCGAGGATCGCGAGGATGCGCTCTGGCGCCGCGAGATGTTCGATGCCGTGACGATACGCCTTTCCGGCGATCTCCGCCGCATCGTCGTGGCGGTCGATCCGCCTGCTGCGGCGGGGCCGACGTCTTGTTGCGGCATCGTTGTCGCTGGGCTGGATGGCTCGGGCCGCGCGGTGGTGCTGGCCGATTGCTCGGTGGAGGGTGCAAGCCCCGCGGGCTGGGCCGGTGCGGTGGCGAAAGCCTATCGCCGCTTCGCCGCCGATCGCGTCGTGGCCGAGATCAACCAGGGCGGCGATATGGTGACCGCTATGCTGAGGAGCATCGACGAGACGCTGCCGGTGACGACGGTGCGCGCCACGCGCGGCAAATTCCTGCGCGCCGAACCGGTCGCGGCCCTCTACGAGCAGGGGCGTGTCGCCCATGCTGGGCGCTTCATGGCGCTGGAGGATCAGATGTGTGATTTCGGCCCGGACGGACTGTCCCAGGGCCGCTCGCCCGACCGGCTGGATGCGCTGGTCTGGGCGCTGACGGCATTGATGCTCGAGGGCGGTGGGGAGCCGCGTGTGCGGGGGATCTGATGATACCCCGCACTGTCACTTGAACGTTACGGCGCTAGCGCCTAACGCTGCTGTTGCTGCGTCGCCGGGCGCGGTGCCTGGGGCTCGGGGCGGACCTGGCGCCACTCGCTTTCGAGTTGGTCCGTGACATGCTGCGGGATGACAGGCTGGTTGGCGTTCGCAGGCTGCTGCATTCGTCCCTCCGGAATGGAATTAAGAATGGATTCATCACTGCCATGCGGCAAACGGTCTGTAAATCAGTGCTTTAAACACTTTAAACGATTGAATTTAATTTAATCGATTAACCCGTCACCTCTGCCCTCAACTTTTCTAGGTACACGCTATGGTTATTCACATCGACAGGGCCTTCTTCTTCGATACGGCGCGCGAGGCGCTGTTCAAGGGCACGCTGGCGACGCATCAGGTCGAGGGCATGACCGCGATTCTCGATTTCTGGGAAGCGAGGATGCCGGATGCCGATCCACGCTGGCTCGCCTATATCCTGGCGACCGCCTTCCACGAGACGGCCTACACCATGCAGCCGGTGCGCGAGACGCTGGCGACGACGGATGCGCGTGCCATCGAGATCCTGGAAAACGCCTTTGCGAGCGGCAAGCTCTCCTGGGTCAAGACGCCCTACTGGCGCCCCGACGAGGACGGCAAGAGTTGGCTCGGCCGCGGTCTGGTGCAACTCACCCACAAGCGGAACTATGAGGCGATGAGCGAGCTCACGGGCATCGACCTCGTCGCCGATCCCGATCGCGCCATGGATATGGGGCCGGCGGTGTCGATCCTGGTCGAGGGCATGGTGATGGGCAGCTTCTCCAGGCACAAGCTCGCCGACCACCTGAACGAGACGAGCGACGACTGGGTGAATGCGCGTCGCATCGTCAACGGCACCGACCGCGCCGAAAAGCTGGCGGGCTACGGCAAGAGCTTCCTTGCGGCCATCCGCCGCGAGGCGCCGCCGACATGGTGGGCGCGGTTGAAGGCATGGCTTCAGCGTGTTATCGCCCGGCTCGTCACTTAGGAATTTCACGAGAGACTGTCATGATCCGCCACATCGTCTTCTTCACGGCCCCGGTCGAAAATCTGGAAAAGGTACGCGAGGGGCTGTCGATCCTGACTGCCATCCCCCACGCCCGCTTGCTGGAGATCGGCACCAACGTGAAGACGGACCAGTTCGGCACCGAGGTCGACCTGATCGTCTACGGCGAGTTCGACGACGAAGCCGCACTCGCCGCCTACAAGGCGCATCCGAACTATCAGCTCTCCACCAGCCGCGTCCGCCCCATCCGCGAAATGCGCATGGCGGCCGACTACGACAGCGACAAGGCGGTAAAGCAGCCGATGGGGTGAGCCCAAAGGTCGCTGCCGCAACAATCAATGATGACGTTTGATATTTCCCGGTGCATTGATAAGTTGCATTCGGTCGGCGCGGAGTTGCGGGAAATTGACTTGTCACAACGGTGGGACTATCTATAACGAAGGCGTGCGACTGAAATTCAGTTGCATCCATGTTGGACACAAGACAAATGACGCGTCTTGAGTCTCTGAAACAGGAGTTTCTGGCCTGCAAAGGACCGTTTTCCTACAGCAAGCTCGTCAAGCTGCTGGGCGGCTTGGGCTATGAGTTAAGAAGTGGAAGTGGCTCCGGGCGGAAGTTTGTGCACACCGTCACGAAAAAGGTGCTCATCGTTCACGAGCCGCATCCTGGCAATGAGATAAAGCCGTATCTCGTAAGCCAGATACGCGGCTATCTGATCGACAGGAAGGAACTATGAAGCCGATCACTTACAAGGGTTATCAAGCTTCCGTTGAGTATCAGGACGGATCTCTGTTCATCAAGATTCTCCATATCGACGATCTTCTGCTTGCCGAATGCGACGACGCGAGACTTGTCGAAAAGACAACGCATGCTCTCATCGACGATTACATTCAAACCTGCATCGCGGAAGGGCGCGATCCGGAGAGGCCTTTCAAGGGCTCGCTGAATGTGCGTATGGATCCTACACTTCACCGCCGCGCGGCTATGGCTGCGGTGGCGGAAGAAAAATCGCTGAATGCCTGGATCTGCCAGGCAATCGCAGAAAAGATCGACTGAGTGGCCGCCGTGCCCATCACTTGGCTGGGCGCCGGCGGCCGCCACCTCATTCCTTGATATCCGGCTCCACCAGCTTCGCCAGGTTGCGCAGGGATTCCTGCCAGCCGAGGTAGCAGGCCTCGAGCGGAATGACGTCTGGGACGCCTGCCTGGATGATCTCGACCTCGGTGCCGACGGAGACCTTTTTCAGGACGACGGTGACGGCCATTTCGCCCGGCAGGTTGGGATCGTCGAAGCTGTCGGTGTAACGCACGCGCTCGCCTGGGATCAGTTCGAGATATTCGCCGCCGAAAGAGTGGCTGTTGCCGGTCGTGAAGTTGCGGAAGGACATGTGGAACTTGCCGCCGACCTTGCCGTCGAATGCGTGAACGCTGCAGGTGAAGCCGTTCGGCGGCAGCCACTTGGCGAGCGCGTCGGCCTCGATGAAGGCGCGATAGATCTTGTCGGGGCTGGTGGCGAGAACGCGGTGCAGGCGGACGGTGTTCGGCATGGTCTTGATCCTTCGATCTGTTGCGTTGGATAGCTCTAGGACGAACGCGGGCGGGTCGATCCTACACGTCTGGTGCGGATTTTTCCGCAGCCCAGACGTTGCCGAGTGAACAAATACATGTCTCGCGCCGTTTCCTGTCATCACCAAGTCCACTGTCATTTCACGCGGATCCGTCTTGAGCATCACGACCGAAAAGAACGCCCCCGATGACGCCGAGAGGCTGGCTGCGCTGGAATCCCTCAACATCCTGGATTCCGAGCCGGAGCCGGAATTCGACGATATCGTCTTCCTCGCGGCCACCGTCTGCCACACGCCTGTTTCTCTGGTCAGCCTCGTCGGCGCCGATCGCCAGTGGTTCAAGGCGAGGATAGGCTTCGAGAACTGCGACACGCCGCTGACGCAATCCGTCTGCGCGCACGCGATGAAGTCGAACGATATCCTCGAAATACCGGATCTCAGGCTCGACGACCGCACCAGGGACAACGCGCTGGTGACGGGCGCGCCGCACATCCTTTTTTATGCCGGGGCGCCGCTGGTGCTGTCGGATGGGGTTGCCGTCGGTTCGCTCTGCGTCATCGATACCATCCCGCGCCCGCAGGGGCTCGATAGCAATCAGCGCCGCGCGTTGCGGGCGCTTGCAAGGCAGGTCGTTCAGCTTTTGGAGGCGCGGCGCACCTCGCTGCGCAAGGACGCGCTGTTCCGGCGGCAGAAGCAGATCAGTTCCTCGATGCGGGCGAATGCCGACACCTCGGTGGCCGCCCAGGAGGCCGGGCGCATCGGCACCTTCGAGATCGACGTCGCGACCGGCGAGATGAAGGTCTCGGCCGAGTTCTGCCGCATCTTCGACGTGCCCGAGCACGGAACCTACGATGCAGCGGTGTTCGAGCGGATGACGCATCCCGAGGATATGGGGCTGCGCTCCAGCGACGAAAGCCGGAAGGACGGATCGGCGCCAACCGAAGCCGAATATCGGGTCGTCACCGGCCACGGCATTCGCTGGGTCAAGCGCAACGCCACCTTCCAGTACGATGCCGCCGGCCAGCCGGTGCGGATGATCGGCGCCGTGCAGGACGTCACCATCTCGAAACGCGCGACGGCGCGGGTGCAGGCGCTGCTCGATCTCGGCGACCGGCTGCGCAACCTCGAGGATACCGAATCCATGGCGATCGCCGCCGCCGACCTGATGGCCAAGGCGCTGGACGCCACCCGCGCCGGTTTCGGCATCGTCAACATGATCGATGAGACCGTGGACATGCAGCCGGAATGGTGCGCGCCAGGCGTGGTTTCGCTTGTCGGCAAGCACCGTTTCCGCGACTACGGTTCCTTCATCAACGATCTGAAGATCGGCGAGACCGTCGTCATCGGCGACGTCACCACTGATCCGCGAACCCGGGAGAACGCCGCCCAGCTGCTGGCGCTCGGCATCCGCGTGCTGGTCAACGTGCCGATCCTTGACCACGGCAGTTTCAGCCTGGTGGTCTTCGTTCATCACGACCATCCCTATGAATGGATGGAGGAGGAGGTCGCCTTCGTGCGCAGCTTCGGCGACCGCATCCAGAGTGCGATCGCCAGGCTGCAGGCCGAGGCCGACCAGAAGCTCGTCAACAGCGAGATCACCCATCGCCTGAAGAACACCTTCGCCATCATCCAGGCGATCACGACGCAGACGCTGCGCCCGGTGACCGAGCGCGTGCACGTGACGACGCTGGAGCGCCGCCTGCAGGCGCTGAGCCGCGCCCACGACATCCTGCTGCTCGACAACTGGTCGAGCGCGGCCGTGGCCTCGATCGTCGAAGGCGCGGCCGAGGGGCTTTCGGTTTCCAATAGGGTGCGCGCCGAAGGGCCCGATATCGCGCTCGGCGCGCGCGGCACGCTGTCGCTGTCGCTGATCATCCACGAGCTTCTGACGAATGCCGTGAAATATGGAGCGCTCTCAGGCCAGGCCGGCCATGTCGATGTGCGCTGGCATGTCGAAGGGGAGGGACCGCAGGCGGTCTTCCATTTCGAGTGGAAGGAGACCGGCGGCCCGCCGCAGACAGCCGAGCCGGAACGCAAGGGCTTCGGCTCCAAGCTCATCGGCATGGGCCTGATGGGCGCCGGCGGCGTCGTCACCAATTATGACCAGTCCGGGTTCTCGGCGACCATGTCGGCCTCCCTCGACCAGCTGCAGCGAGCGAATTGAGATGATGGCGGAACGAGACAGCAACGCTGGAAAAGTCGTTCTCGTCGTCGAGGACGAACCGCTTTTGCGCATGATGGCCGTCGATCTGGTCGAGGATGCCGGCTTTGTCGCCGTCGAGGCGGAGAATGCCGACGAGGCTGTCAGGATACTGGAAGCACGCAGCGACATCGTCATCGTCTTCACCGATATCGACATGCCCGGCAGCATGGACGGCATGAAGCTCGCCGCCGCGATCCGCGACCGCTGGCCGCCGATCGAGATCATCCTGACCTCAGGCCACATCAGGGCCGCCGACGTCATCCTGCCGGAACGCAGCGTGTTTTACCCCAAGCCTTACGACACGGAAACCGTGGCGCGGACCATGCGCGGCATGGCGGGTTGAGGCGCGCTTATCTGCATGAAATGCAACTTCTGTATTTTCCTCCAACTTGAAGTCGTATATTTCCCATGTGGTGAAATGAATACGCACTTTTCAGGAGAGAAAAATTGAAGATCATAACAACCGCCGCCGCCCTGTTTCTGGGCTGGGCAACGCTGGCTGAGGCCGCGTCCTGTGAAGCCAATTTCAAGGTCTCGGGCGTGCCGATGGTGACCGCGCTCAGCTACCGCACCTTCCAGGAGTTCCCCAAGGCCAAGGCCGCCAGCGTTTTGAAGAACCTTGCGCAGGCCGTTGCCGCCGAAGGTTTCTCCGGCATCAAGGTCAACAAGGAACTCTCGGCGATCGACGCCTTCCAGGAAACATCCGGCAGCGGCCGCATCCAGACGCTGCGCGTCGTCGCCCGCCAGAAGGGCGCAGGTGTGCGCGTCGATGCCGTCTTCGACATCCAGGCCGGCCAGCTGACCACCAAGGAAGTTGTGCGCACCGGCCTTTGCAACATCGTAGGCTCGTCGCTGTAAGCCAGGATGTCTTGACGGTCGCGGGCCCCGCTCGCGACCGACGCCTGCGAGGCGAACCCTACGTGCATCGCCAATAATCTGATGCCGACCCGAGCGGCGCCCGAGCGCCCGCGACGACAACCAGGAAACCGGATCATGAACCTTCGATCTATCCTGCCGTGGGGCTCCGCGGCGGGCCGCACAGCCGTGCCCGCCCATCAGGCCCTACCTGAACGCAAGGCCGCCACCTTAATGTCGCTGACATCGGAGGGCAGGGCGAGCTGGACCGGCCGCTCCTACGCATCGCTGTCCCGCGAGGGCTTCATGCGTAACCCGGTCGCGCATCGCTGCGTGAGAATGGTCTCGGAGGCCGCCGCCTGCGTGCCGTTGCTGATCTACGAACAGGATCGCGAGCGACCCGATCACCCGCTGCTTGCCCTGCTGCGCCAGCCGAACGCCCGCATGAGCGGCCCCGATTTCTTCGAGGCGCTCTATGGCCATCTGCTGCTGTCGGGCAACGCCTATGTCGAGCCGGTCGAGATCGGCGGCGCGCTGCGCGAACTGCATCTGCTGCGCCCCGACCGTATCGGCATCGTCGAGGGCCGGGACGGCTGGCCGGAGGCCTATGACTACCGCGCCGGCGGCCTCGTCCGCCGCTTTCCCGTCGAGGCCGACGGGCTTGGCCTGCTGCACCTGAAACTCTTCCATCCGCTCGACGATCATCTCGGCTTTCCGCCGCTGGCGGCAGCCCAGGTGGCGCTCGATCTCTCCAATGCGGCGGCCACCTGGAACAAGGCGCTGCTGGATAATTCCGCGCGCCCCTCCGGCGCGCTCGTCTACCAGCCCAGGGAAGGCGGCAATCTCTCGCCGGACCAATATGAACGGCTGAAGCAGGAGCTCGACGAGGGCTATTCCGGCCCGATGCGCGCCGGCCGGCCGCTGCTGCTCGAAGGCGGGCTCGACTGGAAATCCATGGGCCTATCGCCCAAGGACATGGACTTCGTCGAAGCCCGCAATGGCGCTGCCCGCGACATCGCACTCGCCTTCGGCGTACCCCCCATGCTGCTCGGCATCCCCGGCGACAACACCTACGCCAACTACCAGGAAGCCAACCGCGCCTTCTATCGCCTGACGGTGCTGCCCATGCTGACCCGCACGCTGGCGACGCTGTCGTCCTGGGCGGCGGCAGGCTATGGCGACGGGCTGCGGCTGGAGCCGGATCTCGACAAGGTCGCGGGTCTCTCGGCCGAGCGCGGCGAGCTCTGGAAGCGGGTGGGCGAGGCGGCGTTTCTGACGGATGAGGAGAAGCGGCAGGCGGTGGGGTATTGAGGGGGGCGTTAATTGGCGCCTTCCTGAATACCCGGCGCAAACCAGCGAACGGGTGCATTCCTGCATTGTGAATGCCGGTGGATTTCAACTTTATCCTGTGCAATGGTTCGCCAAAATTCCATCGATCTCTCATTTGGCAGCCATCTTGATCACTAACAACGACAGCCGCACGCGTCTGCAAAGCTGCCTCAACTCACTTATTGGATTGCCGCTGAGCATTGTCCGAAACGCTGCGGACATGAAGGTCTTCCATTTCGGAGACATTCGACCGCATCCGTCAGGCCGAGGAACGGTCGGTGCCTATGCGCTGCATGTTCAATGCCCTTGGCGTATCGTTTCCAACAACACGATCGTCACGGGAACATCCGATCGCTTTCTGGGTGCTACCGAAGGTGACGACGTAGATCACGGCGATCCCCGGTCGGGGAATCTGCAGTTCGTCAGGACGGAAACGCTGCTGAAGGGCTACGATGAGGTGACGAGGTCCTTCGTCAACGTGACCGACCAACTCGTCGTTCTCGCGGCTCACGCCGACGACTTTGGCGGGGCTGATGTGCTCCTATCTGGCGACTATCGCCTCCAGATTTTCCCTGACGGCTCGCTTGCCGAGGATTGGCGCTTTGTCGAGCTTGAGGGCCCTCATGTGGTGATCGAAGGTGGCCAAGTGCGGGTTGATGATTAGCAATCCTGTCAGGCCAAGTCTGAGCGCTATTCGCGAGAGCAAAATGGAACGTGTTCGTGACATGCCACCTGAAAGGGTAAGTTGGAATGATGGCCGCATTGCTTCCCGACGGTCTGACATACCAGCCGGATTTCATCTCCGAGCAGATAGCTACTGCGCTCGTCGCGGCGCTGGATGGATCGCTTTGGGACGAAACCTTGAAACGCCGCGTCCAGCATTTCGGATACCGCTATGATTATCGGGCGCGGGCGGTGACCGGTGATGCCTATCTCGGGCTTTTGCCGGGTTGGCTCAAGGATGTGGTCGGTCGCCTAGTCTCGGCGGGGCACTTCCCGCATCCGCCCGATCAGGTCATCGCCAACGAGTATCATCCGGGCCAGGGGATCACCGCCCACGTCGATTGCGTCCCCTGTTTCGGCGACAACATCGCCTCGCTCAGCCTGCTGTCACCCTGCGAGATGATCTTCCGCCATCCCGCCACCGGCGAGAAACGGACGTTGACGCTGGAGCCGCGTTCGCTGCTGAAAATGGATGGCCAGGCGCGCTATGAATGGACACATGAGATTCCAGCGCGGGTTGCCGATATCGTCGACGGCGAGAAGCGCCCACGCGGACGGCGGATATCGCTGACGTTTCGTAATGTGGTGAGGACGACGGGTGAGGGGCAACGTTGAGGCCAGCTCGGAAATTTGTTATACACCGTATTACAAATCGAGGAGCCAGCCGATGACCAAGCCCGTTCTCTCCGACCCGATTGCCCTGCGCATTCCAGAAGACATGTTGAAGGACATCGAGACCATCGCCAAGGCCACCGATCGCAGCCGCAGCTGGGTCATCGTCCGGGCGCTGAAATACTATCTGATGGAAGAGGGGAATGATGTTCTGCAGACGCTGAAGGGCGAAGAGCAGATCCGCAATGGCGAGACCGTCGATTTCGAGGAGTTCATGCGGGAACTGACCTCTTCTCCCAGAGATGACGCGGCATGATGAAGGTCATTCTTTCCAAGGATGCCGCGGACTATCTCAGCCACGAATATGGCTATCTGAGCGCGTTCAATTCCCGCGCTGCCGACGCCGCCATGGCGCGAATCCACAGCGGCATCAGAAGGCTTGCCGCCTATCCCCAAGTTGGCGCTCCCGTACCCATGTTAACGGGACGCCTCCAGCTGGTCGTCGGCCCCTATATCATCACCTACCGCATCGGCCGCGATGCCATCATGGTCTCCGACATCACCCATGGCAGACAGCGCGAGCAGCTGGACAAGGACGACGGGCTCGACGAGAGCGACTGACGCGTCACGAGTACCGCGCGGGTTTTGAGCCTCGTTGGGCCGATCTCATCGGCAATTGATTCATCGTGTGAACCGCCGGACTCAATCTTAGAACGGCTATCCGCAACAGACTCAAAAGACAGCAGAATTGAACCGGCCGCCGCATCGCTGCGGCGGAAGACGTGCGCCTCGCGCACCCCCACACCCCACCACAAAGGCCCAAACCAATGGCCGATTTCTCCAACGATACCGGCCTCTGGGCGACCAGGGCGCTGGGCGCGTCGGCGGGTGCCGCCGTGTCGCTGATCTATCTCTTGCCGAAGAGCCGGCGCGAGGCGGCAAGCCGGTTTTTCACCGGGCTTTCCTGCGGCATCGTCTTTGGCGGCCCGACGGGGATCTGGATCGCCGAGCGGCTGGATTTGGTCGACCGGCTCTCTGCTGTCGAAGTGATGCTGTCGGGCTCGGCCGCCGCCAGCCTCTGCGCCTGGTGGGGCCTCGGCATTCTCCAGCGCATCGCCGGCCGATACGGCGCCCGTAACCGGTAAGGCACCGGCCACAAAACCGTGAAACGAGGAGCATGATCATGACCGCAAGCCGCGCGCTGGCGCGATCTCCCACGCGCTTGTCCACCCGGGCCATTCCCGGCGCGGATACGCGCAAGTTCGCCAATCTGGAGCTGCGTGGCCTCAGCCGCGACGGCACTTTTTCCGGCTATGCCAGCGTCTTCGGCGAGGTCGATCTCGGCAAGGATGCGATCGAGCGCGGCGCCTTTCTGCGTTCGCTGAAGACACGCGGTGCCGGTGGCGTGCGCATGCTCTTCCAGCATGATCCGGCCGAGCCGATCGGCGCCTGGAAGACGATCCGCGAGGATAGCCGCGGGCTCTATGTCGAGGGTGTGCTGGCGGAAGGCGTCAGCCGCGCCCGTGAGGTGCACCAGCTTTTGAAGAACGGCGCGCTCGATGGCCTGTCGATCGGCTTTCGCACCGTCCGCGCCAAGACCGACGCCAAGTCCGGCGTGCGCCGTATCCTCGAGGCCGACCTCTGGGAGATCTCGGTGGTGACCTTCCCAATGCTGCCGTCCGCCCGCGTGCAGAACATCAAGAATGCGCGGTGGTTCCGCGACAAGGAGACCGAGCTCGTCCGCGCCATGCGCCGGGCCGCGCGGATGATGCTGCAAGACGCCTTCAAGTAGACCCTTCACAAAGGATGATCCCGCAATGACCAACATGCAGATTGCCGAGAAAACTGCCCCCGAAATCAAGGCCGCGCCGGAAATGACCGCCGCCTTCGACGAATTCATGGAAGCCTTCGAGGCCTTCAAGGAAACCAACGATGCCAGGCTCGGCGAGATCGAGCAGAAGCTGACGTCGGATGTCGTCACCCGCGACAAGATGGACCGCATCAGCCGCGCCATGGACGAGCAGAAGAAGGTGCTGGACCAGCTGGCGCTGAAAAAGGCCCGCCCGCCGCTCGGCCACAATCATCCCGCCAGCGGTGAGATCACCGAGCACAAGCAGGCCTTCGAGCAGTACATCCGCCGCGGCGACGAGGCCGGCCTGCGCGAGATCGAGGCCAAGGCGATGTCCTCGGGCTCCGGCGCCGATGGCGGCTATCTCGTGCCCGACGAGACCGACAGCGCCATCGGCCGCCGCCTCTCCGTCGTGTCGCCGATCCGCTCGATCGCGACGGTGCGCCAGGTCTCGGGTGCTGTGCTGAAGAAGCCGTTTGCGATCTCCGGTATGGCGTCCGGCTGGGTGGCCGAAACGGCGGCGCGGCCGCAGACATCAGGCGCCCAGCTTGCCGAGTTGAGCTTCCCCACAATGGAACTCTACGCCATGCCGGCCGCCACCCAGGCGCTGCTCGACGATGCCGCCGTCGATATCGAGGCCTGGATTTCGAGCGAGGTCGACACTGTCTTCGCAGAACAGGAAGGCGCCGCCTTCGTCGCCGGCGACGGCATCAACAAGCCCAAGGGTCTGCTCGCCTACACGGCCGTTGCCGACAGCGCCTGGAGCTGGGGCAATCTCGGCTACATCGCCACCGGCGCCGCCGGCGGCTTCAAGGCGACCGGGGCCTCCGACACGCTGATCGACACGATCTACTCGCTGAAGGCGGGCCACCGCCAGAACGCCAACTTCGTGATGAACCGCAAGACCCAGGCCGAAGTGCGCAAGCTGAAGGACGCCGAAGGCCGCTACCTCTGGCAGCCTCCGGCAACGGCAGGCGAAGCCGCCTCGCTCGTCGGCTTCCCCGTCGTCGAGGCTGAGGACATGCCCGACATCGCCGCCAATGCGATGGCCATCGCCTTCGGGGATTTCCGTGCGGGCTATCTGGTGGTCGATCGCACGGGCGTGCGGGTGCTGCGCGACCCGTATTCGGCCAAGCCGTATGTGCTGTTTTACACGACCAAGCGGGTCGGCGGCGGGGTGCAGAACTTCGAGGCGATAAAGCTGGTGAAGTTTGCGGTGAGCTGAGTGGGTGAGGGGGCGGTGCGGGTGCGGCGGGCGGCCTCGCGTGCGGTTGCCGCAGTGCCCGGAGCCCCCTCATCCGGCTGCCGCCACCTTCTCCCCGCGGGGGAGAAGAGACTCGGGGCCGGCCGCTCGCTCCATCTTCCCTTCTCCCCCGCGGGGAGAAGGTGGCCCGAAGGGTCGGATGAGGGGGCCACACGGAACAACGTCTCCCAGACACCCACCCCACTCACCACACCTCACCACACCACCAGGAACCCCACCCATGACCTACGCCCTCATCACCCCACCCAGCTCCGAACCGATCACCTTCGCCGAGACCAAATCCCACCTCCGCCTCGACGACGCAAACGAAGACACGCTGCTCACCTCCCTCATCCGCACCGCCCGCGAACATCTCGAGCGCGCAACCGGCCTCAGCCTCATCACCCAGACCTGGCGCCTCTATATTGATTCAATTCCTGAAGACGGTGTGATTCAGATCGCGAGAGGTCCCGTCCAAGCCATTGAAAGCCTGACGCTTTACGACACCTCGGGTGAAGAGCTCGCTCTACCGCTGACCGGCCACATCTTCGACGGCCATGCCCGCCCGGCGCGCCTCATGCTCGGCCGCGCCATCAGTGCCGGCCGGCCCATCAACGGCATCGAGATCGACTTCACCGCCGGCTTCGGGGAGAGCGGCGCCGAGGTGCCGGATACGCTGAAGCGGGCGATGCTGATGCATGTGGCGCAGATGTTCGCGTTCCGGGGCACGGTCGCGGTCGAGGACCAGCCGGCTGATATTCCCCCAGGTTACGACCGCCTGATCGCCCCCTTTCTGATCAGGAGGCTTTGATGCGCTCGGTCTTCTTCGACCCCGGCCAGATGACGGCGCGGCTGGCGCTGGACGCCCCGGTCGAGACGCAGGACGGGCAGGGCGGCGCCGCGGTCTCCTTCACAGAAATCGCCTCGTTCTGGGCCCGCATCGAGCCGGTGAGCGAGCTCAGCGAGGAACAGGCGGGATCGGATGTCTTCACGCTGACCCACCGCATCTGGCTGCGCTTCCGCGACGATATCAGGGCCGGCATGCGGCTGCGCAAGGGCACGCGCGTGTTTGCGATCCGCGCCTGGCGCGATCCGGACGAGCGTGGCAACTATCTCGTCTGCCTGTGCGAGGAGCAGGGTCGATGAGCGAGAACCAAACCGCAAATACGTGGCCGGCCGTATCGACCGTTACCGTCACCCCGCTTGGTATCACGTTCCGCGATCTCGCCGCCGCGTTGTCAAAACTCTCGCGCGGCGTGACATCAGGACGAAAGGAGATCCGCCATGACGAGCGCGGCCAATGACCTCCTGTCGGCGATCCGCGCCAGGCTGAGCGCCGATGGCGAGCTGACACAGCAGATCGGCCCCGACGGCATCCGCGACCGCCTGGTATCGGGCCGCTCGCTGCCCTGCATCGTCCTCGCCGATCTCGTCAGCAGCGATTATTCCACGGCGACCGAAGCGGGCGAGGAGCATCTGCTGACGCTCGAAGTCTGGTCCGATGCAGGCGGCAGGAAACTGGCCGAGGACATCGCCCAGCGCATCCGTATGCTGCTGCACGATGCCAGCCTCGACCTCGCCACCCACCACTTGGTGAACCTCCAGCATCGCCAGACGCAGTCACGACGGCAGCCGAAGGCGAAGCAGCATGTGGCCGAGATGCGCTTCAGGGCGGTGACGGAGGCGGTGGTTCACGCAACCTGAACAACCGGCCGGGCGCGGCGGATGAGGGTGGCGAGCGTCGTTACGAAACCCAGCGATATAGCCGCAAGCAGGCCGCAGACGGTCATTACCGTGCCGGCGCCTGTGCGGTCGAGGAGGGCGGTGAAGATGACGGGGGCGATGGCGTTGGCGATGTTTTGCGGCAGCGACAGGCGCGCCGCCTGCAGTCCGTATTCGCGCGGCGAAAACAGTGCCAGCGGCAGCAGCGCGCGGGCGACCGCCATCACGCCTGAGCCGAAGCTGTAAATCAGGATGAAGCCGACCAGCAAAGAGGTCGAGGGCGGGATGACGAGGATCAGCGCGAAGCTTGTGACCATCAGCCCGATACCCATGGTCGCGCTGACGATCGGGCTGCCACGCTTGCCGAGAAGCATGTCCATGCCCCGCGCCGAAATGCCGATGACGCCGCGTGCCGATCCGAGCTGCAGCGCAAGCGCCGGCGAGGCGCCGTATTGGCGCAGGACCTCGAGAAGCGACGGTGCCAGCCCGAAGGTGACGAAGGTCGAGATCGTCGTTGTCGTGGCGATCAGCAGGAACGCCTTGCGCCGGTCGCTTGTCGAAAGCTGGACCGGTGGTCTCAGCATCTCGGCATTGGCCGCCTGTGTCGCGACAGGTCGCGGCAGGGCGAGGAGATAGAGCGGCAGGCAGACGAACAGCTGCAGCGCAGCCGAGATCACGAAGGTAAGCCGCCAGCCTAATTCGGCGGTGAGCAGGCTCAGCACCGGCCAGAAGATCGCGCTCGAAAGGCCGGTGAACAGCATCAGGATGGCGATCACGCGCTTGCTGTTCGCGCCTTCGCGCTCGACGACCGCGGTGTAGGTCGGTGCGGTGAGACCCAGTGCCGCGCCGATGCCGATTATGATCCAGGAAAATGCATAGAGCACGATGCCATGGCTTGCCGCGAGCAGCAGAAGGCCGATCGCGAAAACGATGGATGAGGCCGCGAGCACGCGGGCGGCGCCGTGGCGCTCCAGAAGGCGCCCGGTGGCCGGGCCGATCAGGGCGCTGACGATCATCATGATGGTCAATCCGCCGAAGACGATCTCGTTCGCCAGGCCGAGCTGCGGCGCGATCACTCGACCCATGACGCCGAGCATGTCGAAGGTCGTGCCCCAGCCGATCAGCTGCGTCACGGCAAGCACGGCGATCGTCTGGGTCGAGCGCAAGGAAGAGGACATGACGGGTACTTGGGCGATTTGGGATGAGGAAGACCGCGTGGTCGTAGCATCCGCGCCCGTGGGTTGAAAGTGACAAGTCGATGACGGTTTCACGGGCGCCCCCGAGGGCGCCCTTTTTCGTTGAAGGGATAAGGCCATGGTGGCGCAAAGGGGTAAGGATCTTCTGCTGAAGGTGTTGGATGGCGAGGGCTATGCGACGGTGGCGGGGCTGCGGTCGAAGCGGATCGCCTTCAATGCCGAGACCGTCGACGTGACCGATGCGGAAAGCGTCGGGCGTTGGCGCGAGCTGCTCGGTGGCGCCGGCGTCCAGCGGGCATCGATCTCAGGCGCCGGCATCTTCAAGGATGCGGCGTCCGACGCGCTGGTGCGCAACGCCTTCTTCGACGGCGCCATCCTGAACTGGCAGCTCGTCATTCCCGATTTCGGCACGGTGAGGGGTCCGTTCCAGGCGACCGCGCTCGAATATTCCGGCCAGTACAATGGCGAGGTGATGTTCGAGCTGGCCTTGGAATCGGCCGGCGCCATCGGTTTCGAGGTGCTGTGATGCGGCCTTCGGGAACACGCGCCAACCGCCGGCGCGGCGAGGTCGAGGCGGTCATCGACGGTGAGCGGCGGGTTCTGTGCCTGACGCTGGGCGCGCTCGCCGAACTCGAAACGGCCTTCTCGGTCGACAGCCTGAACGGCCTTGCCGAGCGCTTCGCCGGTGGCCGGCTGAAGGCTGCGGACATGATCCGCATCATCGGTGCTGGCCTGCGCGGCGGCGGCAATCTCTATTCCGACGAGGAAGTCGCCGAAGCCGATGTCGAAGGCGGGATCGGCGGCTATGCCGCCATCGTCGGCGATCTCCTGACCGTGACCTTTCTCGGGGTGGGCGCGGACGCCTCCGCCCACCCCCTCTAGCCGCAGCGGGCATTGAGACCGCCAGCGCGACGGGACCGGCGCCATTCCCCTGGGCGCGGGTCCTGCATGTCGGCCTCTGCCTGCTGCGGCTTCCACCAACGCAATTCTGGGCGATGACGCCCCGCGAGTTTCACGCGGCCGCAGGCGGCCTCGCGCCGTGCGGCACGGCCGTCTCGCGGGCCGATCTGGACGGGCTGATGGGCCGCTTTCCGGATGCGGCGGCTCGGACCTAGTCCAACTTCAGCAAGGGAACGCAATGGAAAGCGAAGATATGGATTTCTCCTCGGCCACCGGCGAGGCGGAGCTGCTGCAGCGCGCGCTGGATGGCCTGGAGGCGCGGTCGCGTTCCTTCGGCGCGGCGCTGTCGGGCGCGCTGAAAAGCGCTGTTGCCGGCGGCAAGGGGCTGGACGACGTGCTGCGCGGCCTCGGCAGCAGGCTGAGCGACATCGCGCTTTCCGCCGGGCTGAAGCCGCTGGAAACCATGCTCTCGGGCGCGGCCTCCAGCCTGCTCGGCGATGTCGGCAAGATCCTGCCCTTCGCCGATGGTGGGGTGGTGTCCAGGCCCACCTATTTCCCCATGGGCGGCGATATGGGGCTGATGGGCGAGGCGGGAAGCGAGGCGATCCTGCCCCTGAAGCGCGGCGCCGATGGTTCGCTCGGCGTTGCCGCCTCAGGTGGCGGATCGACCCAGATCGTCTTCAACGTCACCGCCACCGATGCGCAGAGCTTCCGCAAAAGCGAGGCGCAGATATCTTCCATGCTGGCGCGCACGGCGATGCGCGGCCAGCGCAATCTGTGAGGTTTCGATGGCAACCGCCTTTCACGAGGTGCGCTTTCCGCTTCGCCTGTCCCTGGCGACCAGCGGCGGGCCGGAACGACGCACCGATATCGTCAATCTCTCCAATGGCCGCGAGACCCGGAACAGCCGCTGGCGAAACGCCCGGCGCAGCTACGATGCCGGCTCCGGCCTGAGGTCGGTCGCCGATCTCTATGATGTGCTCGAATTCTTCGAGGCCCGCGGCGGCGAGCTTTACGGCTTCCGTTTCCGCGATCCCGTCGATTGCAGGTCCGGCCGCCCGGATGTGCCGGTGAGCCCGCTGGACCAACAGATCGGCATCGGCGACGGCGTCAAGACAAGCTTCCAGCTGGCCAAGACCTATGGCGACGCGGCCGCCGGCAGCCTGCGGGCCATCGCCAAGCCGGTGGCGGGCTCCGTCGTCGTGGCGATCGGCGGTGTGGCGCTGCCGGAATCGTCGTTCACCTGCGACAGCACGACGGGACTGGTCACCTTCGCGCAAGGGCATATTCCGCCGATTGGCGCGGCGGTGACGGTCGGCTTCGAGTTCGACGTGCCGGTGCGCTTCGCCACCGGGCGGATCGACATCAACCTCTCCGCCTTCAACGCCGGGCGCATCCCGACCATTCCACTGATGGAGATCCTGCCATGAGAGCGATCGACCCGGCGCTCAAGGCGCATCTTGCCGGCGATGCCACGACGCTCTGCCATGCCTGGCGCGTCACGCGCGGCGATGGCGTCGTGCTCGGATTTACCGAGCACGACCATGATCTGACCTTCGCCGGCTCCACCTTCCTGGCCGCCTCCGGCTTTTCGGCGAGCGCGACCGAGGAAGAAACAGGACTTCCTGCGGCGACCAGCGAGGTCGCGGGCGGTTTTTCCAGCGATACGATCACCGTGGAAGACCTCGAGCGCGGCCGCTATGACGGCGCGCGCGTCGAGGTCTTTCTCGTCAATTGGGCGTCGCCGGACCAACACCTGCTTTTGAAGGTGCAGGAGATCGGCGATGTTACCCGTGACGCCGGAAGCTTCCGCGCCGAGCTTCGCAGCTTCACGAGCCGGCTCGACCAGCCGCAGGGCCGCGTCTACGGGCGGCGCTGCGATGCGAGCCTCGGCGATCAGAGATGCCGCGTCGCCATGGCGCCGCTGACAGCGGAGGGTATCGTCGCGGCGGTGATCGATGCCGGACGGTTGAAACTCACCGGCATCGGCGATTTTCCCGACGGCTTCTTTCGGCTGGGCGTCCTGACATTTCTCGACGGCGTCAATGCCGACGAGAAGCTGGATATCGAGGCACATGCAGCGGTCGAAGACGGGATGGAGCTGTCGCTCTGGCTGCCGCTGTCGCGCGCACCCGATGTCGGCGACCGCGTGACGATTGCGGCCGGCTGCGACAAATCCTTCTCCACCTGCCGAACGAAGTTTTCCAACCAGCTGAATTTTCGCGGTTTTCCGCACGTGCCGGGCGCCGATTTCGCCTACACCTACGCCGATGGCGAAAGTGTCCATGATGGGAGCCCGCTGTTCAAGTGACCATGATTTCGCAACGTGTCCTCGCTTCCGCCGAGAGCTGGATCGGAACGCCCTATCGGCATCAGGCGTCGCTGAAGGGCGTCGGCTGCGATTGCCTCGGCCTCGTCAGGGGCATCTGGCGGGAACTCTACGGCGAGGAGCCGGAACTGCCGCCGCCCTATGCGCCCGACTGGGCCGAGCGCAGCGGCGAGGACAGGCTGATGGTCTCGGCAACGCGGCACTTCGGCAAACCCGTGCCGTCAGCTGAAGCCGTGCCCGGCGATCTGCTGCTCTTTCGCTGGCGGCCCGACATGGCCGCGAAGCACGCCGGCATCCTGGCTCCGGATCGCTTCTTCATCCACGCCTACGAACAGGCGGCCGTGGTCCGCTCGCCGCTGGTGCCGAGTTGGCGGCGGCGGATAGCGGCAGCGTTCCGGTTCCCGGAAGTTGTACCGGAACTTGAAAATAGCGTCGATGGACTGTATGTTTGAGGAGTGGTGAGCGGAGTTGGAGCTCCGCCCACCGTTTGCTTAGCTTTGGAATATGACCCACCAGCCCGTCCGGGTTTTCCTCACACTAAGTGTGATACCAAGTGGCAAGAACCACATCGCATCACCTCCTTGATCGAGAGCAAGGCCTTTGCCGAGGCTGGAGAGGCCCGTCCTCTCCAGTGCGCCGGCTGGTCTCGGCGCTTCTGCTTCTGCTCGCGACGGCAATAATCTAACACAATCTTTGCGGGAAAATGCAAGGGCCGTGCGAGCGGCCCTGCGCCGCTGTGGAGCGCTTGATGGCCACTCTCCTTCTTCAGGCGGCCGGCGCCGCCCTAGGCAGCGTCTTCGGTCCCGTCGGCGCGATCATCGGTCGTGCTGCGGGCGCTCTTGCCGGCAGCGTCGTCGACCACGCCTTGCTCGGCGGCACATCGACCGTGCGCGGCGCCCACCTTTCGACTGCCCGCATTCCCGGCGCCGACGAGGGAACGGCGATCAACCGGCTGTATGGCGCCGCAAGGATCGGTGGCACGATGATCTGGGCAACCCGCTTCGAGGAGCAGGTGACGAGCGAGCGCACCGGCGGCAAATCCTCCGGCGGCACCCGCGTCGAGACCTACCGCTATTTCGCCAACATGGCGATCGGCCTATGCGAGGGGCCGGTGGCGAGCCTGCGCCGGGTCTGGGCCGACGGCAAGGAACTCGATCTCAGCAGGATCGAAATGCGCTTCTATCCGGGTGACGACGAGCAGCAGCCGGATCCGTTGATCGAGGCGAAGCAGAGGGCAGGTATGGCGCCTGCCTATCGCGGGCTGGCCTATGTTGTGTTCGAGCGCCTGCCGCTGGACGCCTATGGCAACCGCATTCCGCTGCTGCAGTTCGAGGTCGTGCGCTCCGTGGGAGCGCTGGAAAGCGAAATACGGGCCGTCTGCGTCATCCCCGGCGCCACGGAGCATGGCTATCGTACCGTCACCGTTTCCGAAAAGACGGGATCGGGCAGCGCGCGCCGGCTCAATCGCAACACTCTGCGCGGGCAGACGGACTGGGAGGTGTCGATCGACGAACTGATGACGCTCTGCCCGAACCTCGAGCGCGTGGCGCTTGTCGTCTCCTGGTTCGGCACCGACCTCAGGGCCGGAAGCTGCAAGGTCCTGCCCGGCGTCGAGGTCTCCGCGCGCAGCGAAGAGAGCAGTCCATGGTCGGTCTCGGGTGTTACGCGCGCCAATGCCTATCGCGTCAGTCGCAGCAATGGCGGGCCGGCCTATGGCGGCACGCCCGATGATGCGAGCGTGGTTTCCGCCATCGCCGATCTCAAGGCGCGCGGGCTCGAGGTCTATCTCTACCCGTTCCTGATGATGGACATTCCCGCCGACAACACGCTGCCCGACCCCCATGGCGCGGAACGGCAGCAGGCCTATCCCTGGCGGGGGCGTCTGACCTGTCACCCGGCGATCGGTGAGGCCAACTCCGCCGACCGCACCGCGCTGGCGCGCGGCCAAGTCCAGTCCTTCGCGGGACCGGCGCAGGCGAGCGATTTTACGGTGTCCGGCCAGCATGTGTCCTATCGCGGTGGCGACGCCGGCTACCGGCGGTTCATCCTGCATTACGGGCAATTGGCGAAGGCCGCCGGTGGGGTCGATGGATTCATCATCGGCTCGGAACTGCGCGGCCTGACCTCGGTTCGCGACGGCGCGGATGCCTTTCCCTTCGTGGAAACGCTGACGTCGCTCGCCTCCGCCGTGAAGACGCTGCTGCCTTCCGCCAAGCTTACCTATGGCGCCGACTGGAGCGAATATTTCGGCTATCACCCCGATGACGGCAGCGGCGACGTCCTGTTCAATCTCGACCCGCTCTGGTCATCGCCCGCGATCGACGCCGTCGGCATCGACAACTACATGCCGCTGTCGGACTGGCGCGATGAAGACCTCGGTGCGGCCAACCCCGACGGCTTTCGCGGCGCCGACGATCTCTCGGCTTTGACGACGGCGATCACAACAGGCGAGGGCTTCGACTGGTACTATCGCAGCGAGGCCGATCGGCGCGATCGCGTGCGCACCCCGATCACCGACGGCGGCGGCAAGCCCTGGCTCTACCGCTATAAGGACATCGCTGCATGGTGGTCCAATCCGCATCACGAGCGCATTGCCGGCGTCGAGAACGCGGTGCCGACCGTATGGACGCCGGCGGGCAAGCCCGTGTGGTTCACCGAACTTGGCTGCGGCGCGATCGACAAGGGCGCCAACCAGCCCAACGTCTTCGCCGATCCGAAATCCGCCGAAAGCGCGATACCCCATTTTTCCAACGGCACACGCTCCGACGCGACGCAGCGGCGCTTCCTTGAGGCTCATCATCGATGGTGGGCGGACGACGCGGCGCCATCCGGCATGGTCGATCCCGCCCATCTCTTCGTCTGGGCCTGGGACGCGCGGCCCTATCCGGCCTTTCCGCAGAATACGGCTCTATGGAGCGACGGAGCCAATTGGCCGACTGGTCACTGGCTGAACGGTCGGATGGGTGGCGGCACGCTGTCCGACGTGATCGCGGCGGTGTTCAGCGACCACGGCTTTGCCGATTTCGACGTCTCCGAGGTCAGCGGCGATATCACGGGCTATGTGCAGGGCGATATCACCTCGGCCCGAAGCCTGATCGAACCGCTGCTGCAGGCCTTCCAGGTGGACGCCTTCGAGGATGCCGGTCTGCTGCGCTTCCGCTCGCGCATGAGGGCCAGCCTGCCGCCGATCGAACTCGATGCCTTCGTCGACGATGAGGATGAGCCGTTGTGGCAGGAGACCCGTGGCCATGGCAGCGATTTCGCCGCCGAGGCGGTGCTGACCTTCTTTGATCCCGCGCAGGGCTACGAGCAGGCGAGCGTACGCTCGCACCGGGCAGCGGTCGGCACGAACAGGGTGATAAGGCAGGATCTCACCGCCGTCATGTCGGAAGAGGCGGCGCTGGCGGCGGCCGAGGCCCTGCTGCGCGACAACAGGATCGCCCGCCAGTCGATCCGCTTCTCGCTGTCGCCGAACGCGGTGCATCTGCAGCCGGGCGATGTCGTGAGCTTGTCGAATGGCCCTGTCGGGCGGTTCCTGATCTCGCGCATCGAGGATGGCGACAGCAGAAGTGTCGAGGCGAGGGCATTTTCTCCTTCGGCCGGAAGCGCGCTGCGTGAGGCCTCCGGAGGTCGCACGGACGACAACGGCGCGGCCGACATCTTCGCGCCGGTCGTGCTGCTGATGGACCTGCCGCGCTTCGACGGCGGCGATGCGGCGGGCTTCGCGCGGGGCGCGGTCTTCGCCAAGCCGTGGTCGGCGGTGGGGCTGTCGTCCTCGGCGACCGGAGAGGGCTACAAGGGCAGGGTGCTGCTCGACCGTCCCGCCCGCATCGGTTCGCTTGCCGGTCCGCTGGGGCAGGGGGTGCTCGGGCGGTTCGACTGGTCGCAGGCGCTGGAGATCGATTTGCCTTATGGGGGGCTTTCTTCGGCGGATGCAGTCTCGGTTCTGAACGGCGCCAACCTGCTGGCGGTGCTTTCCGCGAATGGCGCCTGGGAAGTGCTGTCCTTCCGTCAGGCGCAGGAGATCGCCGCCGGCCGCTGGCGCCTCGAAGGGTTGCTGCGCGGATTGGCGGGAACCGACGACGCCATGCGGGCGGGTGCGGTTTCCGGTGCATCGGCGGTGCTGCTTGACGAAGCGGTCAAGCCGCTTGGTCTCGGCAGCGACGAAATGGGCCTGCGGCTGAACTGGATCGCCGAGACGGCTGCCTCCACCGGCAAGGCCGGGCCGTTCGCCTTCGAGGGCGGCGTGAGGGCGCAGACGCCGCTTGCTCCTGTCCACCTGCGCTGCGCCCGCGACGCGTTCGGCGCAGCGGTCTTTTCCTGGATACACCGGGGGCGGGAGGAGGCCGACGGCTGGACGGCCTCCGACATCCCGCTCGACGAGCCCTATGAACGCTACGTCATCGAGTTGCTCGACGGCGATGTGGTCGTCCGCTCCGCAGAGACCGACCAGCCGCAATGGACCTATCCGCCGGCGGATGAAGCCGCCGACTTTGGCAGTGCCCAGTCGAACCTCACTGTCCGCATCCGTCAGCTGGGTCAGCGCGTGCCGCTCGGGCTGCCTGCCGTCGCGAGTTTTTCAATCTGAACTTTCAAAAAGGAGACCGACATGATCGAACTGAAATCCTGGTACACATCGAAGACCATCTGGGGCGCGATGATCGCGGTCATCGCCTCGCTTTTGCATGTGACCGGCATCGACATCCCGAGCACCGATCGCGGCCTCATCGTCGATGCGATCGTCAACATCGCCGGCGCCCTTGGCGGCCTGCTCGCGGTCTATGGTCGCGTCACCGCAAGGTCGGGGATCAAGTAGCATTTTCAAGCCCAAACCGGCGGCAGGGGCAGCCGTTACCCTGTTGCCGGAAGACCGCGTTTGCAAATGCAGAAACGTTCTAAATATCCGTCATTACAAGGCATTCATTTGCCATTCAGGTCACGTGAGTACATAGTCTCGTCAAGTTTGATATCCACTGGAAGCATAGCACATGGCCTCTCCCTTGAGCGTCGCAGCGTTGGCCGCAGGGCTCGCGCTAACGTCGCCCTCACCGGAAAATCCGCGCAACCTTGTCGTGCGCGTCGCAGGCGATTGCAGTGATGCCGCGCGTGCCGTCGTGGAAAAAACCGGCGGCCAGCTTCTTTCCGTTCAGCCTTCCGGCGATAGCTGTATCATCACGGTTCTTGTCCAGGGAAATGGCCAGCGCCCGCGCAAGGTCACGGTCAAGGTTCCGATGTAGGCAGAATCGGCCTATGAGACAGCGAAGAGATCAAGCAGGGTAGAGCAGGCCGATGCGCATTCTGGTAGTCGAAGACGACGTCAATCTGAACCGCCAACTGAGCGAGACCCTGAAAGAGGCGGGCTATGTCGTCGATCAGGCCTTCGACGGCGAGGAAGGCCACTTCCTTGGCGACACCGAACCCTATGACGCGATCATCCTCGACATCGGCCTTCCCGAGATGGACGGTGTCACCGTGCTCGAGAAATGGCGCGGTTCCGGCCGTGGCATGCCGGTGCTGATCCTCACCGCCCGCGACCGCTGGAGCGACAAGGTCGCCGGCATCGACGCGGGCGCCGACGACTACGTCACCAAGCCCTTCCACGTCGAGGAAGTGCTCGCCCGCATTCGCGCGCTCATCCGCCGCGCCGCCGGCCATTCTTCCTCCGAGATCGTCTGCGGTCCGGTGCGCCTGGATACCAAGACCTCCAAGGCCGTGGTCAACGGCGTGACGCTGAAGCTCACCTCGCACGAATACCGCCTGCTCGCTTATCTCATGCACCACATGGGCGAGGTCGTCTCGCGTTCAGAGTTGGTCGAGCACATGTACGACCAGGATTTCGACCGCGACAGCAACACGATCGAGGTCTTCGTCGGTCGTCTGCGCAAGAAGATGGGCGTCGATCTGATCGAAACGGTACGCGGGCTCGGCTACCGCATACAAGCGCCGAGCAATGCGAATTAAGTCGCTCACCGCACGCGTCCTGCTGCTGACCACCATCTGGTCGACCGTGGCGCTCGTCGTCATCGGCCTGTTGATCTCGACGCTCTATCGCAAGAGCGCCGAACGCGGTTTTCAGGACCTGTTGCGGGCGCAGCTCTATAACGTCATCAACTCCGTCACCATCGGCGACCAGGGCGCGCTATCGGGCAGCCCGCAGCTCGGCGATCTTCGCTTCGCCCAGCCGCGCACCGGCTGGTACTGGGTGGTGGAGCCGCTCGGCACCTATACCGCGCCGCCGCTGGTCTCTCCCTCGCTCGGCAACGTCGCCATTCCCACACCCTCGGTGCTGGAAGCCCCTTTCGACAAGAACTACGAGCGCTACTACCAGGTCACCGATGCGTCCGGAAACCGCATCCAGGTCGCCGAGACCGAAGTGGTGCTTGATACCGACGGCCGCGCCGCGCGCTTTCGCGTCACCGGCAATGTCGATGTCGTCGAGGACGACGTCCGCAATTTTTCCCACAGCCTCTATCTCGCGCTCGCCGGCTTCGGTGTCGGCAGCCTGATCGTCAACGCGCTTGCGATTCTCTATGGCCTCAAGCCTCTCGACAAGGCGCGCGGCGCGCTGGAGCGTATCCGCGCCGGCGAGAGCGAGCAGTTGAAGGGCGAGTTCCCGCGCGAGATTCTGCCGCTCGCCAACGAGGTCAACGCGCTGATCGACAGCAACCGCCGCATCGTCGAGCGCGCCCGCATGCAGGTCGGTAATCTCGCCCATTCACTGAAGACGCCCATCGCAGTGCTGCTCAACGAGGCCCGCGTGCTGGACCAGTCGCACGGCGACCTCGTGCGCAACCAGGCCGAGGCGATGCAGGGGCAGGTGCAATCCTACCTCAACCGCGCCCGCATTGCCGCGCAGCGCGAATCCGTTCTTGCCCGCACAGATGCGGAGCCGGCGCTGGAGCGGCTGGTGCGCGTCATGCGCCGCCTCAACGTCGACAAGGAATTCGAGCTGGTGGTGACGCCGCCGCATATGGCCGTGGCACTCGAACAGCAGGACCTTGAGGAGGTCGTCGGCAATCTTCTGGAAAATGCCGCCCGCTTCGCCGTCCACAAGGTGCGCCTGTCGGTGACCGAGGCGGCCGAGGACGTCAAGGGCGTCGATGGCAGCTCCCGTCGCCATTGGGTCGAGATCGTCGTCGAGGACGACGGCCCCGGATTGGAGCCGGACCAGATCCGCGAGGCGCTGAAGCGCGGCAAGCGGCTCGACGAAAGCAAGCCGGGCACCGGCCTCGGCCTTTCCATCGTCACCGAGATTTCCAACGAGTACCAGGGGCGGCTCGAGCTGTCGCGCGGCGAGTGGGGCGGCCTCAAGGCGCGTCTTATCCTTCCAGGCATCACAAAGGATGTTGCGTGAGCAACTGCTTGATGTCAGAAAGAGACAGGCAACTGCATAGCATGCTTTGCCTTAATGCCTGCAGGGCGCGATGCGCCGGTGCGGCTTGTTTGGCATCTGTTTTTGGTTCGGCTGAATGATACTACGTTCGCAAGGCATGGTCGTTTCTTCGCTCGTTTTCGCGGTGGCGCTTTCCAGCTGCCAGACAACGAAGAGCGGAGGCTCGGGCGGTCTCTTCTCCAGCAAGCCCTCGGCATCGGCCGAATTCATTACCGCGCTCAACGGCGGCATTGTCGGCCGCACCGGTGTGACGCTGAGCGACAGCGACAAGCAGCGCGCTCTGGAAGCAGAATATCGCGCGCTCGAGGGTGCGGCCGTCGGCCAGCCCGTCGTCTGGAGCGGACGCAATGTCAGTGGCAAGGTCATCGCGGCCGCCCCCTACCAGGTTGGCTCGCAGAACTGCCGCCAGTACACCCACACGCTGACCGTCGAGGGCAAGGAAACCGTGGCGCGCGGCTCGGCCTGCAGAAACGACAACGGCAGCTGGTCGCCGCTCGGCTGATCCTATCCTGAGGTTGAGGGAAGGGCCGCGACACCATCGTCTTTTGCGGCCAAACGCCTCAATTCTTTGTCAACGCTGCTTTGCTTGTTGGAATGACGCTGCGCTTAGAGTAATGGGCGACCATGCTTTTCTGGATTATTGTGGCCGTCATGACGGCTGTCGTGGCTGCCATTCTGCTTTACCCGCTTCTGCGTGGGGCAAGGCAGGCCGATACTTCGCGCGCCGGCGAAGCCGCCGTCTATCGCGATCAACTGCGTGAACTCGACCGCGATCTTGCCGGCGGGCTGATTACCGCCGAACAGGCGGATTACGCCCGCGCCGAGATCGGCCGGCGCCTGATCGCCGTATCCGCGCCGGCTGCCGCCGCCGATCGCAAGGGTGCCAAGGGGCACCGCCTCACCGAAGCCTTCATCCTGATCCTGCTGCCGATCATCGGGCTCTGTCTTTACACCATGTCGGGCAGACCGGATCTTCCCTCGCAGCCGCTGGCCGCGCGGCTGGCGAACCCTGGCAACGACATGGCGGTGCTCGTGGTCAAGGCCGAGCAGCATCTCGCCGGCAATCCCGACGACGGCAAAGGTTGGGACGTGCTGGCGCCGATCTACTTCCGCTCCGAGCGCCTGCCGGAGGCAGAAGCCGCCTATCGCAACGCCATCCGTCTTCTAGGCGCCAACGCGGCGCGCCTCGACGGGCTGGCCGAGACGCTGATGGCGGCATCCGGCGGCATCGTCACCGAAGACGCCCGCAAGGTTCTGGAACAGGCGCTGCAGGTGGAGCCGAACAATCCGCGTGCCAGCTTCTATCTGGCGCTTGGGCTGGAGCAGACGGGCAAGGCCGACGAGGCCCGCGCGGCCTTCGAGACGATCGCCAGACAGTCGCCCGCCGATGCACCTTGGCTGCCGCTGGTCAACGAGCATATCGCCAAGAATGGTGGTACCGTGGCGGATGCCGGCGCTCAGGCGCTCGGCGGTCCCACCACGGCCGACGTGGCTGCCGCCGAAAACATGAACGCAGGCGATAGGCAGCAGATGATCCGCGGCATGGTCGATAGTCTCGATGCCAAGCTCAAGGATGACCCGAACAATCTGGAAGGATGGCTGCGGCTCGTGCGTTCCTACAGCGTTATCAACGAAAAGGATCGCGCCGCCGACGCCCTGAAGCGCGGCCTCGCGGCGTTCCCGGCAAGCGGGGAACAGGGCAAGCAGCTTGTCGCGCTCGGGCGCGAACTCGGCATCGACACAGAAGGAACGGCGCAATGACGCGCAAACAGAAGCGTCTGGCGGTCATCGCGGGCGGCATGGGCTTCATCCTCGTGGCCGTTCTCCTGGTGATGTTCGCATTCAGCCGGTCGGTGGCCTACTTTTACATGCCTGGTGATCTCGCCAACAATCCGGTGCCTCCGGGCACCCGCATCCGCCTGGGTGGTCTCGTCGGAGAGGGAAGCGTCGTGCGCGGCGTCGGCTCCACGGTGCAGTTCGCGGTGACGGACGCGACCGGTGAAACCGTGCAGGTGCGCTATACCGGCATCCTGCCGGATCTGTTCCGCGAGGGGCAGGGCGTGGTCACCGAAGGCCGCTTTGAATCCGGCAGCGACACCTTCACCGCCGATACGGTGCTGGCGAAACATGACGAGAAATACATGCCCAAGGACGTCGCCGACAGGCTGAAGGCTCAGGGGCTCTGGAAGGAAGGCGAGGGCGCGAAATGATTATCGAGCTTGGCCACTACGCGCTGGTGCTGGCGCTGGCAACGGCGATCATCGTCTCATTCGTCCCGGCCATCGGCGCCGCGCGCCGCGACCAGGCGATGATGGATATCGGCCCGCTCGGCTCGGTGCTGCTGTTTGCCCTGGTGGCGTTTTCTTTCGGCGTGCTGACCTACGCGCATGTCGTCTCGGATTTCTCCGTCCAGAACGTCTGGGAAAATTCGCACTCGCTGGTTCCGCTGCTCTACAAGTATTCCGGCGTCTGGGGCAATCACGAGGGATCGATGATGCTCTGGCTGTTGATCCTGGCGCTGTTCAGCGCGCTGGTGGCGGTCTTCGGGCGCAATCTGCCGGACACACTGAAGGCCAACGTGCTTTCCGTGCAGGCCTGGATTTCCGTCGCCTTCATCTTCTTCATCCTCCTGACTTCCAACCCCTTCGCGCGCCTCTATCCGGCGCCGGCCGAGGGCAAGGATCTCAATCCGGTGCTGCAGGATGTCGGTCTCGCCATCCATCCGCCGCTTCTCTATCTCGGCTATGTCGGCTTTTCGGTCTGCTTCTCCTTCGCGGTTGCCGCGCTGCTGGAAGGCCGCATCGACGCCGCCTGGGCGCGCTGGGTGCGGCCCTGGACGCTCGCAGCCTGGACGTTCCTGACGCTCGGCATCGCCATGGGCTCCTACTGGGCCTATTACGAGCTCGGCTGGGGCGGCTGGTGGTTCTGGGATCCGGTCGAAAACGCCTCCTTCATGCCCTGGCTCGCCGGAACCGCGCTGTTGCATTCAGCGCTGGTGATGGAAAAGCGCGAGGCCTTGAAGATATGGACCGTGCTTCTGGCGATCCTCACCTTCTCGCTGTCGCTGATGGGCACCTTTCTAGTCCGCTCCGGCGTGCTCACCTCGGTGCACGCCTTCGCCAGCGACCCGACGCGCGGCATCTTCATCCTCTGCATCCTGCTGATCTTCATCGGCGGCGCGCTGTCGCTCTTTGCCTTCCGCGCGCCCCTGCTGACATCAGGAGGCCTGTTCGCGCCGATCTCGCGTGAGGGGGCGCTTGTCGTCAATAACCTCATCCTCACCGTTGCCTGCGGCACGGTGCTGACGGGCACGCTCTACCCGCTGCTCCTGGAGACGCTGACCGGCGACAAGATTTCCGTCGGCCCGCCCTTCTTCAATATGACCTTTGGCCTGTTGATGGCGCCGCTTCTGGTCATCGTTCCCTTCGGGCCACTGCTGGCCTGGAAGCGCGGTGATATGCTGGGCGCGCTGCAGAGGCTGTATGTCGCGGCCGGCCTCGCCTTCGTGGCGGCGCTCGCCTTCTTCTATGCCGAGCATGGCGGTCCGGTTCTTTCGGTCCTCGGTCTCGCAGCCGGCCTCTTCCTGGTCTTGGGCGCGATTGCCGATCTCTGGTATCGCGCCGGTGTCGGCAAGGTCGCGCCCGCTATCGCCTGGCGCCGGCTTAAAGGCTTGCCGCGCTCCGCCTTCGGCACGGCGCTCGCCCATGCGGGCCTGGGCATTTCCGTGCTCGGCATGGTCGCGGTCTCGACCTTCCAGACCGAGCATGTCACCGAAATGAAGCAGGGCCAGACGGTGGAGGCCGGCGGCTACAGCCTGCGCTTCGACGGCATGCGACCGGCCAAGGGGCCGAACTACAGCGAGGAGCGCGGCCATTTCACGATCGCCCGTGGCGGCGTCGAGGTTGCCGATGTGTGGTCGTCGAAACGCATCTACACCGCGCGGCAGATGCCGACCACCGAAGCCGGCATTCTCACCTTCGGGTTGAGCCAGCTCTACGTTTCCCTCGGCGACGCCACCGAGAACGGCGGCATCGTCGTCAGGATCTGGTGGAAGCCATTCATCCTTTGCATCTGGGGTGGGGCGCTGGTCATGAGCCTGGGCGGTTTCGTGTCGCTCAGCGACCGCCGCCTTCGCGTCGGCGCGCCGAACCGCCGCAAGAAGGCCGTGGCCGGTGGCGCCATGGAGCCGGCGGAATGATCGCCCGGCTTTTGCTTCTCGTGGGGCTGCTGCTTTCAGCGGCTCCAGCCTTCGCCGTCAATCCGGACGAGGTTCTGGCCGATCCCACGCTCGAAGCGCGCGCCCGCGCCATCTCCTCCGAACTCCGCTGCATGGTCTGCCAGAACCAGTCGATCGACGATTCCAACGCCGAGCTCGCCAAGGACCTGCGCCTCCTCGTGCGCAAGCGCCTCACCGATGGTGACAGCGACGAGCAGGTGATGAGCTACATCGTTTCTCGCTATGGAGAGTTCGTACTGTTGAAGCCGCGCCTTGAAATGAAGACCGTTCTTCTCTGGGGCGCGCCCGTCGTGCTGATCCTTGCCGGCGGTGTTTCGCTTGCCGTCTTTGCCCGCCGCCGCGCCGGAAAACCCACCGGTTCCAGCCTGACGGCGGACGAGCAGGCCCGGCTGAACGAACTTCTCGATCAATGATTTCAGCTATTTAAGGAAGCCGCGCACACTATCGTCGCGGCTTTTGCGCATATTCGCAAGAACTTGCCGACATTACAGATTTTTCATCGCCCGGACAGTTCGCAGTAAGGTGCTTCACCCTATATCTGTATTCAACAAACACCGAACCGGTGATTGCCGACCCTGTAGAATGCAGACAACAAAGGTGCGTACCATGCTGAAGAACATCAAGGCTCCGTCGCTCAATACCATGCTGAAGGCCTCGACCGTTGCCGGTCTTGCTGCCGCGGTGCTGACGACTGGCATTCCCCTCGAAATCACCCGTTCCTATGCCGAAGCCGTCAAGGTCCAGGCCCCGTCCGTCCCGAGCTTCGCCAATGTCGTCGACGCCGTTTCGCCGGCCGTCGTCTCCGTCCGCGTCGAGGACCGCATCAAGCCGGTTGCCAACGATGACGGCAACAGCTTCTCCTTCGATTTCGGCGGTCGCGACCTGGACAACGTTCCCGACGCGCTGAAGCCGTTCTTCCGTCAGTTCGGCGAACAGGGTCCGAATGGCCCGGACGGTCATCGTGGCCCTCCCGGCAAGCGCTTCGGACCGCATGACGGCAAGGGTCGCCTGCGTCCGGTCGCCCAGGGCTCCGGCTTCTTCATCTCCGAAGACGGCTACATCGTCACCAACAACCACGTCGTTTCCGATGGCGCCGCCTTCGTTGCTGTCATGAATGACGGCACCGAACTCGATGCCAAGCTGATCGGCAAGGATCCGCGCACCGACCTCGCTGTCTTGAAGGTCGACGGCAAGGGCAAGAAGTTCACCTACGTGAACTGGGCCGATGACAACAATGTTCGCGTCGGCGACTGGGTCGTTGCCGTCGGCAACCCCTTCGGTCTCGGCGGCACGGTGACGGCCGGCATCGTCTCGGCTCGTGGTCGTGACATCGGCTCCGGTCCCTACGACGACTATCTCCAGGTCGACGCGGCCGTGAACCGCGGCAACTCGGGTGGCCCGAGCTTCAATCTCAACGGCGAAGTCGTGGGCATCAACACCGCGATCTTCTCCCAGTCGGGTGGCAATGTCGGTATTGCGTTCGCCATCCCTGCCTCGACCGCCAAGGATGTCGTAGCCGACCTGATCAAGGACGGTCAGGTATCGCGTGGCTATCTCGGCGTGCAGATCCAGCCGGTCACCAAGGACATCGCCGACTCGCTCGGTCTGTCCGAGGCAAGCGGTGCGCTTGTCGTCTCCGCCCAGGCCGGTACCCCCGGTGAAAAGGCCGGCATGAAGGCTGGCGACGTCGTCACCGCCGTCAATGGCGAGACCGTCAAGGACGCCCGCGATCTCAGCCGCCGCATCGGCGCGATGACGCCGGGCAAGAAGGTCGAACTGTCTGTCTGGCGTTCCGGCAAGGCTCAGTCGCTGACCGTCGAACTCGGCACGCTGCCGGCAGAACAGAAGGACGCCTCGGCTGACGATGGCGATCAGGCACCAGAAGCACAGGCGCCCGCTTCCGAAAAGGCGCTTGCCGACCTCGGCCTCAGCGTCGGTCCCGCCGACGACGGCAAGGGCCTGCAGATCACCGGCATCGACCCGAACTCCGATGCCGCCGACAAGGGCATCAAGGAAGGCGAGAAAATCACCTCGGTCAACAACCAGGATGTTTCCTCGGCCGATGATGTCGTCAAGGTCCTGAACCAGGCGAAGAAGGATGGCCGCACCCGCGCGCTCTTCCAGATCCAGTCCAAGGAAGGCAGCCGCTTCGTTGCCCTCCCGATCAATGATCAGGGCTAATCCCGCCCGGCTCTGATCAAGACGGGAGCCGCGCTCACAAGGCGCGGCTCCCTTCCGTCAATGGATGGTGAGTGATCGCAATGACCTCTGCACAACAGGAAGACGCTTTGAGCCTTGCCGAAACGCAACCGGTAGGTAATGTCGGCCGCATGAAGATTCTGATCATCGAAGACGATTTGGAGGCCGCGGTCTATCTCACCAAGGCATTCCGTGAAGCCGGCATTGTGGCCGATCATGCCAGCGATGGCGAAAGCGGGCTCTTCATGGGCTCGGAGAACACTTACGACGTCATCGTCATCGACCGAATGCTGCCGCGCCGCGATGGTCTTTCCGTCATCAGCGAGCTGCGCCGCAAGGGCATCCATACCCCCGTCCTCATTCTCTCCGCACTCGGCCAGGTCGATGACCGCGTGACCGGCCTGCGTGCCGGCGGCGACGATTATCTGCCGAAGCCATATGCCTTCAGCGAACTGCTCGCCCGTGTCGAAGTGCTCGGCCGCCGCAAGGGAACGCCGGAGCAGGACGTCGTCTATCGCGTCGGCGATCTCGAGCTCGATCGTCTCGCGCATGAGGTCCGTCGCGGCGGCCGCGATATTCCGCTGCAGCCGCGCGAATTCCGCCTGCTAGAATATCTGATGAAGAACGCCGGCCAGGTGGTCACTCGGACGATGCTTCTCGAAAATGTCTGGGACTATCACTTCGATCCCCAGACCAACGTCATCGACGTCCACGTCTCGCGGCTGCGCTCGAAGATCGAGAAGGACTTCAGCCAGCCGTTGCTGAAGACGATCCGTGGCGCCGGCTACATGATCAAGGACGAGGGATGAACCGCTTCTGGTTGCTGTGGAAGTCCACGGCGGTCCGCCTTTCGGCACTCTACATCCTGCTCTTCGCCATCTGTGCGGCCGTGCTCGTCTTCTATGTGACGGCGATGTCCGAACGTCTGCTCACCAGCCAGATACACGAGGCGGTGCAGCAGGAAGTCGATCAGGTCCAGCGCGCCTATGACGCCGGCGGCATGAACCTGCTTCTGCGCACGATGGAACGCCGCGCCCGCCAGCCCGGCGCCAATCTCTACATCATTGCCGGCCCCTCCGGCGATATCCTCGCGGGCAACGTCGCCTCGGTGCAGCCGGGTGTTCTGGAGGAGGAAGGCTGGACATCCATGCCCTTCCGCTACCAGCGCTATTCGGAGAGCGGTCGTGACAATCCCCACATGGCGGTTGCCAACATCTTCGTCCTCGACAACGGTCTGCGCCTGCTGATCGGCCGCGACCTTGGCGAGCCAGAGGCGTTTCGCGTGCTCGTACGGCAGGCGTTGATGATCGCGCTCGCCATCATGGGTCTCGGTGCCGTCATCATCTGGTTCGCGATCGGCCGCAATGCTTTGAAGCGCATCGACCGCATGTCGGCGGCGAGCAAGAAGATCATGGCCGGCGATCTCTCACAGCGTCTGCCTGTCGTCGGCTCCGGCGATGAGTTCGATCGCCTTTCCGCCTCGCTGAACGCCATGCTCGGCCGTATCGAGAAGCTGAACGAAGGGCTGCGGCAGGTGTCCGACAACATCGCCCATGACTTGAAGACCCCGCTGACGCGTCTGCGCAACAAGGCTGCCGACGCGATCGACACGCCGGATGCGGAGACGCGTCGCGTGGCGCTGGAAGGCATCATTTCCGAATCCGATCAGCTCATCCGCACCTTCAACGCCCTGCTGATGATCTCCCGCGTGGAGGCCGGATCGGTCGCCGCCGAGATGTCGATGGTCGATCTCTCCGCCATCGTCGCTGACAGCGCCGAACTCTACGAGCCGGTTGCCGAGGAAGCGTCCCTCGAGCTGTCCTCGGCGATCGAGCCGTCGATCGAAGTCCAGGGCAATCGCGAACTGATCGGCCAGGCGATCTTCAACCTGATCGACAACGCCATCAAGTATTCGTCCGGCACGGAAGGCGGCAAGGGGATTTCGATCGGCTTGGCAAGACGGCCGGACGGCATCTGCCTCTCGGTCGCCGACCATGGCCCGGGCATCCCCGCCGAAAGGCGCGAGGACGTGCTGAAGCGCTTCTATCGCCTCGACGAAAGCCGTTCGAAGCCCGGAACCGGTCTTGGCCTGTCGCTGGTCGAAGCCGTGATGGAGCTGCACGGCGGGCGGCTGGAACTCTCCGACAGCGAACCCGAGAAAACCGAGAACCGTGGCCTGACGGTCAGCATGGTCTTCCCCGTGAAGTGAGCCGCGACAATTGGCTGTTGGCCATTGTCCTCCCAGACCCTAACTTACACCGCAACCGCCGGGCGATGATTCTTCTCCGGCTGCTTCGCTGCTGGTTGCCGGGGAGGGCGCATGCTGACGAAATCGGAACATAGTATCGCGGGTGTTGTCGATGGCCTGCTGAAGCCGCTGAGCAAGACCGAACTGAAGCTCGCCCAGGCCGACCTGCAGAAGATCGGCAAGAGCGAGCCCGCGGTTGCCGCGATGCTGAAGACCGAAAGCCCGTTGCGCGAATTCGTGACGGCGGCGCTGACGCTGTCGCCCTATCTGCGCGACACCGCCAATATCGATCCCGCCATTCTCGCCCTTGCTATTTCCGAGCCGCTGGAGCCGCAGCTCGAAGCCCTGATCGCCGAGGCGCGCGATTGCTGGAAGCCGCTATCCGATGGCGCGGTCCCAGGCGAATCCGATGTGATGAGCCGTCTGCGCGTCATCAAGCGCCGCGTCGCCTTCCTGGTGGCTCTGGCTGACCTTGCCCGTGTCTTCGATGGCCGCACGACAACCGCCTGGCTGAGCCGGCTGGCGGAGGCATCTGTTGCCGCCGCCATCGACCACCTGCTGCTCTCGGCCAATGACGGGCGCAAGATCAGGCTGAGGAATACCTTGGCGCCCAGCGAGGGCTCCGGGCTGATCGTGCTCGGCATGGGCAAGCTCGGCGCCGGCGAGCTCAACTATTCCTCCGATATCGACGTCGTCGTCTTCTTCGACGAGGAAGCGGGCATCGTGCCCGATCCCGACGACGCCATCGATGTCTTCCCGCGGCTGATGCGCCGGCTCGTGCGGATCATGCAGGAGCGCACCGCCGATGGCTATGTCTTCCGCACGGATCTCCGCCTGCGTCCCGATCCCGGCTCGACACCGCTCGCCATCCCCGTCGATGCGGCGATGATCTATTACGAGGGCAGGGGCCAGAATTGGGAACGCGCCGCCTTCATCAAGGCTCGCGCGGTGGCCGGCGATATCGCGGCCGGCGAAGAGTTTTTGCGCGGCCTCGTGCCCTTCGTCTTTCGCAAGTACCTCGACTATGCGGCGATCTCGGACATCCATTCCATCAAGCGCCAGATCCACGCCCACAAGGGCCATGGCGCCATCGCCGTGAAGGGTCACAACGTCAAGCTTGGCCGCGGCGGTATCCGCGAGATCGAGTTTTTCGCGCAGACCCAGCAACTGATCGCCGGCGGCCGCATGCCGCAGCTGCGCAGCCGCGCCACGGAAGAGACGCTTGCCGAACTCACCAAGGCCAAGTGGATCGACGAGGAGACGCGTGACGAGCTGACGGAGGCCTACTGGTTCCTGCGTGACGTCGAGCATCGCATTCAGATGGTCCGCGACGAGCAGACCCATCTTCTGCCCGAGACCGAAGCCGACCTGAAGCGCATCGCCTTCATGATGGGCTATAACGACACGCCGAGCTTCTCCGAGCGGCTGGTGGAGGTCTTCCGCACCGTCGAGCGGCGCTATGCACGCCTGTTCGAGCAGGAGACGGGCCTTTCCACCGAGACGGGAAACCTGGTCTTCACCGGTCAGGGCGACGATCCAGATACGCTGAAGACGCTGAGCAAGCTCGGTTTCGAGCGCCCTTCCGATATCTCCCGCGTCATTCGCACCTGGCATTACGGCCGTTACCGGGCGACCCAATCGGTGGAGGCGCGCGAGCGGCTGACGGAACTGACGCCGCAGTTGCTCCGTGTCTTCGGTGAAAGCACCCGCGCCGACGAGGCGATCCTGCGCTTCGACAGTTTCATCTCCGGCCTGCCTGCCGGCATCCAGCTGTTCTCGCTGCTCGGCAGCAACCCGGCACTGCTCTCCCTCATCGTCAACATCATGTCATCCGCGCCGCGCCTTGCCGAGGTGATCGCCGCCAGGCCGCATGTCTTCGACGGCATGCTCGACCCTGGCCTCATGGCGCAGTTGCCGACCCGCGATTACCTCGCCGAGCGCCTTGAGGGCTCTCTCCAGCAGGCCCGGCACTACGAGGAAATCCTCGATCTCCTGCGCATCTTCGCGGCCGAGCAGCGCTTTCTGATCGGCATCCGGCTGCTGACGGGCACGATCAACGGCACCATGGCAGCCCGCGCCTTCACCCATCTGGCCGACCTCATCATCGATGCCGCGCTCAGCGCGGTGCTGGACGAAATCCGCGCGGCCCACGGCGATTTCCCGGGCGGCCGCGTCGCCGTTGCCGGCATGGGCAAGCTCGGCAGCTTCGAGCTGACCGCAGGCTCCGATGTCGACCTCATCCTCCTCTACGACTACGACGACACAGCCTCCGAATCCGATGGCGCCAAGCCGATCGATTCGACCCGCTACTTCACCCGTATCACCCAACGGCTGATCGCCGCTCTCTCGGCGCCTACGGCCGAAGGCGTGCTTTACGAGGTCGACATGCGCCTGCGACCCTCGGGCAACAAGGGGCCGGTCGCCACCCGCATCGGCGCCTTCCAGAAGTACCAGCGCGAGGAAGCCTGGACCTGGGAGCATATGGCGCTTAGCCGCGCCAGACTGATCTCCGGAGATGCCAGCCTGGCGCAGGAAGCGGAACGCGTGGTCGCTCAAGTGCTGGCGACGAAGCGGGATATCGACAAGGTGACCCACGACGTCGCCGAGATGCGCGACCTGATCGAGGCCGAAAAGCCTCCCGGCAGCATCTGGGATTTCAAGCTGATCCCGGGCGGTCTGGTCGATATCGAATTCATCGCGCAATACCTGGCGCTGATCGCCCCCGCTAAGGGCATCGACGTCAAGGTGAACGGCCTTAACACGGCCGAGGCGCTCAAGCTGCTTGGCGGCAAGCTGATGGCCGCGAGCGACGTCGATCTCTGCATTGAGGCACTGACGCTCTACACCGATCTCTCGCAGCTGATCCGCCTGTGCATCGACGGGCTATTCGATCCCAAGGAGGCTCCGGCCGGCCTCATTGATCTGGTCTGCCGGGCCGGTGATTGCCCCGATATCAAGACGCTGGAAGCCGAGATCAAGCGCCTGTCCAAGGCGGTTCGCAAGGTCTTCCAGGCGGTGGTGAAGGATTAGGCTTCGATTGCCGTATCGGGGATGTGAAGGGAAATGATCGTGCCGATCGCTTCGCGCGAGCGGATCTTCATGCGCCCGCCATGCAGCGAAGTCAGCGAGCGGGAGATCGCCAGGCCAAGGCCGGAGCCGCCCTTGCTCTTCGCATATTGCTGCTGAACCTGCTCGAACGGCTGCCCGATCTTGCAGAGCGAGGCCTTCGGAATGCCGATGCCGGTATCGGCGATCGTCAGCATCACGCCGTTTGTCGTGCGGCGCGTGCGAACGGCGATGCGGCCGCCATCATTGGTGAATTTCACGGCGTTGGAGAGCAGGTTGAGCAAGATCTGCTTCATGGCGCGTCGGTCGGCCATCAGCGTCATGCCGGCACAAAGGCGCTGCTCGATCTGAATGCCCTTTTCGGCGGCCGGGATGGAGGTGAAGCGCAGGCTTTCCTCGATCAGCGGCACGAGGTCGATAGCCTCGCATTCCAGCTTCATGTGGCCGGCTTCGATCTTCGACATGTCGAGGATGTCGTTGATGACGTTGAGCAAGTGCTTGCCACTGTCGTGGATGTCGCGCGAATATTCGTTGTACTTCGCCGAGCCGAGCGGTCCGAACATCTGGTCCTGCAGGATCTCGGAGAAGCCGAGGATGGCGTTGAGCGGCGTGCGCAGCTCATGCGACATGTTGGCAAGAAACTCGGACTTCGCCTTGTTGGCCGCTTCCGCGCGTTCCTTCTCGACGAGATAGTTGGCGTTGGCGATTGAAAGTGCCGCCTTCTGGCTCTCCAGCGTCTGGCGCGAGGAGGAGAGGTCGCCGATGGTCGCCATCAGGCGCCGTTCGGATTCGCGCAGGCGCTCCTGGTTGCGCTTCAGGAGCGTGATGTCGGTGCCGACAGAGACCATGCCGCCGTCGCGGGTGCGGCGTTCGTTGATCTGCAGCCAGCGCTCGTCGGCAAGCTGGACTTCCGTCGTGCGCGAGTAGGTGGAACGGTCGGCATCGGCAATCCGGCGCTCTATGACGGGGCGGGCGGCGGCGGCGTGAACGACGGCGCGCTCGGTGCCGGGGACCAGCACGCTGTCAGGCAGACGGTAGGCTTCCTGGTAGTGGGCGTTGCACATCACCAGGCGATCGTTTTTGTCCCACAGCACGAAGGCTTCCGACGTGCACTCGATGGCATCCGCCAGGCGCTGGTCGGCCTCGGCGTAGCGCTGCGCCAGCCGATGCTGCTCGGTCACGTCCATGGCGATACCGATCATGTGGACGCGGCCGGAATTGGCGCGGATGGCCTGAGCGCGGGCGCGCATCCAGACATAATGGCCGCCGGCATGGCGCATGCGGAAGATCTGGTCGACCTGGCCGGCCTCACCGCGCGCGATAGAGCGCGCGATCTCATAGATGCCGTTGTCGTCGGGGTGGATCAGCCGCGCGGCGTCGCTGAAGCACATGGGATGTTCGGAAGCGGGAAGGCCGAGCATGTCGTACATCGAGCGCGACCAGTAGAATTCGCGTCGGTCGAAATCGAAATCCCACAGACCGCAGCGACCGCGTGAAAGCGCGGTCTCGACGCGCAGGTTGGATTCGAGAAAGATCTCGTCCGCGTCGCGGGCGCGCCTTACCTGCATGTAGTAGGCGTAGAGGATGACGAGCAGGATCGAGGAGATGCCTGCGAAGAGCGTGACGTTGAGCGTCACTTCCTCGCGCCACAGCGTCGCGATACGCTCCAGAGACGTGGCGGCGATGACATAGCCACCGGATGTCCCGATCAGCGTGATCTCCGCATAATAGGGACGGCCGCTGATCGAGGTTTCCATGACGCCGGCGCGGTCACCGAAGCGACGGATCGCCGACACCTCGGAGAAGAAGTTGCCGACGCTCTCGCCGATATAGGCGCTGCCGGCGACCGTCGAGGCGAAGACCTTCCCGTTCGGCTGCACCAGGAGCACGAAGGCATCGTCGTCGAGACGATCCTGCGGCAGGAAGCGCGTCAGGCGCTCCTGCGCGGCTTCGGCATTGCCGCTCTCGAAGGTGGCGTCCATGTCTGCGAGGGCGGCAGCGGCGGTTGCGGCCGCGAGCGCAGTCGAGTGACGCGCGGCGGCTTCCATCCGGCTGTACTCGGACATCATCCCGAATACGTGCGAAACGGCCACGACGGCGAGGAAGGCGACGATGAGAAGCGGGATGATCCGCTTGAGGACGATTTCAACCTGGGAGAGATTGCGGAAGGATGGCTGGGGAGCACGCGCGGCAGCCTTGTCGGCGAAGGCCTGGCGCCAAGCGCGGAGCCCCTCGAAATCGACACGCAGCCGTCCATCGGCCACGGTTGCCCGCCGCACGTTCATCATCTTTAGCCTTGATCCCTCGTGTGATTCGCTGCGCCGCTCGCCCGAACCTGACTCAATGAATCATTCGCGATTCGCCTTGTCCAGAGGAAAAGGTAAAAATCCGTTAACCGATTCTAGATGCTTGCTTTTCGTTGCTCGTGAAAAGGCCGCCGCACTTCATGCGCCGACCTTCCCGGGCAAATCACCCCTTGAGCGTCCGTTCGACGATGTCGCGGACGTCTGTCGAGAGCTCGGAAGACTGCGCGATTTCGGCCAGTGCCGCCCGCGCATGCTCGGCCCGAACCGGCTCCAGGGCACGCCAGGAACGCATCGATGTCAGGATGCGCGCCGCCAATTGTGGGTTGCGGCGATCGATATCGAGAATCTCACGTGCGAGGAAGCGATAGCCTTCGCCGTCCGCACGGCCGAAGCCGGTGGGGTTGGTGAAGGCGAAGGTGCCGACCAGCGAGCGCATGCGGTTCGGATTGGTGCGCTTGAACAGCGGATTGTCCATGAGCTTCACCACGCGATCCAGCGTGCCGGCGCCCGGAATGGTGGCCTGCACCGCGAACCACTTGTCGATGACCAGCGCATTCTCCGCGAAGCGGTCACGGAAGACCTCGAGCGCGTCCGTGGCCTCGCTGCTGTCGGGGAAACGATGCGCCAGGATCGTAAGCGCCTGCAGGAGGTCTGTCATGTTGTTGGCGCCGTCGAACGCCGCCTTGGCCCGGGCCGGAGAATTCTCGGCGTAGGACAGGAAGGTAAGGGCGGTGTTGCGCAGTGCGCGGCGTCCGGCGCTCTTGGCATCCGGGCTGAACTCGCCGGGCGTGGTCATGGCGTCGTAGAGTGCCGCGAACACATCCTTGCCCGCATCGGCGATCTGCTTGATCACCGCCTGGCGACCGGCATGGATCGCGTCGGGGTCGTTGTTGCCGCCAAGCTCGCGCGCCATGTCGGATTCGCTCGGCAGCGCCAGAGCCTGGGCGCGGAAAGCGGGTTCGAGGCTCTCGTCGGCGGCGGCGACCAGCAGCGTCTCGACAAAGGTCTTTTCCGACGCGACACTCTTGCCGTCCCGCGCATCGCGGGCGGCCTTCAGGAGATTGGGAAGGGCCAGATCGGTCAGGGCCTGCCAGCGGGCGAAGTGGTCGGTCTCGTACCGGGCGAGCAGCGCAAGGTCGGCCGGCGACTGGTCGAAGTGCAGGTTGATCGGGGCCGAGAAGCTGCGGTTGATCGAAACAACAGGGCGCGAGCCGATGCCGTGGAAGACGGCCGTCTGCGTGCGCTCGGTAAGATGCAGGACGCCACCGGTAAATTCGGCTCCGGTGACGGAGCTCGGCTCGAACGCCTTGCCGTCTTCGGCAAACAGCGCAAGGCTGAGCGGAATGTGCATCGGTTTCTTGTCGCTTTGACCAGGGGTCGCCGGGATCATCTGTTCGAGCGCGAGGCTGAAGGTCTTGGCCGCCGCGTCATAGGTTCCCGATGTCGTGACCAGAGGCGTACCGGCCTGATGGTACCACAGCGAGAATTGGCCGAGGTCGCGGCCGCTGGCATCCTCGAAGCACTTGACGAAATCCTCGATCGTCACGGCCTGGCCGTCATGGCGATCGAAATAGAGATCCATGCCCTTCTTGAAGGCTTCCTTGCCGAGCAGCGTCGCGATCATCCGCGTGACTTCGCTGCCCTTCTCGTAGACCGTCGTCGTGTAGAAGTTGTTGATTTCACGATAGGTCGTCGGACGCACCGGATGCGCCAGCGGGCCACCATCCTCGGGGAATTGTTCCGACTTCAGGTGACGCACTTCCGCGATGCGCTTGACCGGACGCGAGCGCTGGTCGGCGGAGAATTCGTGGTCGCGATAGACGGTTAGGCCTTCCTTGAGGCACAGCTGGAACCAGTCACGGCAGGTGATGCGGTTGCCCGTCCAGTTATGGAAATATTCGTGGGCGATGATGGCTTCGATATTGGCGTAGTCGGCGTCCGTCGCGGTCTCCGGATCGGCAAGCACATACTTGTCGTTGAAGACGTTGAGCCCCTTGTTCTCCATGGCGCCCATGTTGAAGTCCGACACGGCGACGATCATGAAGATGTCTAGATCGTATTCGCGGCCGAACCGCTCCTCATCCCACTTCATCGAGCGCTTCAGCGCGTCCATGGCATAGGTGGCGCGCGGCTCCTTGCCGTGCTCGACGTAGATCTTAAGCGCGACTTCACGGCCGGACATCGTCGTGAAGCTGTCTTCGATCACGCCGAGGTCGCCGGCGACGAGCGCGAAGAGATAGCTCGGCTTGGGGTGCGGGTCGAACCAGGCGGCGAAGTGACGGCCCTCGTCATAGTTGCCGCCACCGAGGAAGTTGCCGTTCGACAGAAGCAGCGGGTTGCCTTCCTTGGCCGCGATGATGGTGATCGTGTAGGGCGCCAGTACGTCGGGACGATCGGGGAAGTAGGTGATGCGACGGAAGCCTTCCGCCTCGCACTGCGTCGAGTAGAGGCCGCTGGTGCGATAAAGGCCCATCAACTGGGTGTTGGCGGTCGGGTTGATATAGTTGGTAATGCAGATTTCGAAGGGCGTTTCTTCAGGAAGGTCGCGGATCGTCAGGCTTTCCGGCGTTGCGTCATATTGCGCCGGCGGAATGTCGATCTGGTCGAGCAAAAGGCCGGAGAGCGTCAGTTCATCGCCATCCAGAACCAGCGGTGCCTTCTTGTCCACGCCCTCGCGGCGATGGAAGATGAGGCGGGCTTCGACCTTGGTATTTTCGGGATCAAGCTCGAAGGTAAGGTCCACGCGTTCCAGAACGAAGTCGGTGGGCTGGTAGTCTGCCAGATTGATGACCTGGCCGATATCTGTACGCATGATGGTTCCTGAAGACCTTTAACGAATAGCGCTTCGCGCGGGCATGCCGCGCTCCTTAAATCTTGACGGGCATGATTACATTAAAGTCTGAACTAAAGTTAAAGCGATTTGCAGGTAACAAAAGATTTGAGCGACGAGCTGACCGGTATAGTCGGCCGCCAGGCGAGCTATCTAAAGTCGAGGGACGAACGGATGGCGGAAACGTCTTCGGTTCTCTGGATGGCCACCGCATGCCAATTTTTAACTCCGGCCCTGTTCAATCGGATCGGTGCCTGACACAGTTGTCGGGTATCGATTCTGGCTATCTCCCGCCTCAGGCAATTCCCATAGAGTTTTTTTGAAGATGCGATCGGCTTTCGGAAACCCGATGAAGGGTATTGCGTGCAAAGTGGCCTCGGTGGTGGTCTTTCTTGGGATGCAGACCTTCATCAAGTTGGCCGGCCCTGAAATACCGCCTGGACAGGTGACCTTCTGCCGCTCCTTCTTCGCGCTATTTCCGATCATGGCCTATCTTGCCTATCGCGGCCATCTCAGGTCGGCGTTCCAAACCGCAAATCCTTTCGGGCATCTGACGCGCGGCACGCTCGGCATCATCTCCATGGGGCTTGGTTTCTACGGCCTGCTGCATCTGCCGATGCCCGAGGCGATCGCACTCGGCTACGCACTGCCGCTGGTCGCGGTCATCTTCGCGGCCCTGTTCCTCGGCGAGACGGTGCGTCTCTATCGATGGAGCGCCGTGCTGATTGGAATGCTCGGAGTGGGGATTATCTCATGGCCGAAGCTCACCCTTCTCAGCGGCGGCGGCATCGAGGCAGAACAGGCGATTGGCGCGATTGCCGTGCTTCTCGCCTCCGTTCTCGGCGGCATGGCGATGATCCAGGTCCGCCGCCTGGTGGAAGAGGAGAAGACGTCGACGATCGTGCTCTACTTCTCGATCATCGCGTCCGTCTTCTCGCTGGTGACCATTCCATTCGGCTGGGATTTTCTGGATACGAAGCCGCAGCTTCTGCTGATTGCCGCAGGCTTCTGCGGCGGTGTGGCGCAGATCCTGCTGACGGAAAGCTATCGCCACGCCGATGTCTCGACGATAGCGCCCTTTGAGTATACCTCCATCGTCATCGGCAGCATCCTGGCCTACTTCGTCTTCGGCGATATTCCGACGGCAAGCATGCTGCTCGGCACGGCAATCGTTGTTGCCGCCGGCATATTCATCATCTTTCGCGAGCATCAACTCGAGCTTGCCCGCCGCGCCTCGCGATAATTCGTCAATTATTGGAGTGATGGACCGTCGGATCGAATGCATTGTGAACTTGACGAAATCTCATTTACCAGAGACTTCCTGAAGTACGCTGGCCGCGACGCCATATCGCCGCCAGTCAAGACGATGGATACGCATTCGGGGAAGATATGCCGCTTAGTGCCGAACAGCTTGCTGGCGATCCGCAGTTTTTATCCACTGTTCGCTTTCACGCCGTCCGTATGCGTGGTCTGTTCGATGCCGGCCCGCGGCTGGCGCGCCTTCTGGCTTCCCAACAGCGCTGGCTTCTGGCGCAGACCGCCTATGCGCTGAGCATGGAGCGGGACCCCGCGAACCCTTCTTCCGGCCTTACCGCCACGGCGCTGGTAAGCGAGATCACGCGCCACAAGGCCGCGAGCCGCAATACCGTTTTGAGCTTCATCGACGAACTGTTGACATACCGCTTCATCGTCTGCGAAGCCGGTGACGAGCGAAAGCGGCCGCGCCACTATCATGCCTCGGAAGTCACTCATCAGGGCATGATGGGCTGGATGCATTCCAATCTCGTCGCTCTCGATGTTCTGGATGGCGGCAGTCGCGCCGCCTACTTCGCGGATCATCATGAACTGATGCGGACCGCCCAACCACGCATCGCGCGCAACTGCCTCGCCGAGCAGGCGTGGCGGGAGCCATCCGAACGTATTGCCCTGTTTCTCTGGAACGACGCAGGCGGCTTGATCATGGATTATCTGGTGTCGCGGCTCGATCTGGAAGACGCGCACCCGGAGCGCTATACCATCGGCCATCTCGATACCCGTGCGCTGGCGGCGGGCTTCATGATGTCCCACACGCATCTTCAGCGGCTATTTGCAAAGGCAGTGCAGCATGATTGCGTTGGCTGGGACGAAACAGGCGGCAAGCCGGAGCTATGGATGTCCCGCGCCTTTGTAGACGAATATTGCCGTTGGCAGGCGATCAAGTTCGCTTGTATCGATGAAGCTTTCCACTGGGCGAAGAGCCAGCCGGGCAAAGGGGCTTAAAGGCCGATCGTCGCGCACCCGCTCTCAGTGCCGGCGGGTTCGCACGGAGCGGACTCCCGCTCGTATGCTTCTGCCGCGCGCACGGCGGTGCGAATGTGTTCGATCGCGTCGAACTTGCAGAGAAGCGAAACGATGATGGTCGTCATGATCTAAGCCTGAAATGATGCGAGGCGCTTGCCCCGGTACTCAGTACTGTTGGAAATCTGCAAAGAGGCTTGCAGGGCGCGCAATGCGTCCGCTCGTGCCTGTCCCGCGAGCGACGATCTGCTCGTTAGTGGCGAAGCCGATATGGCCGTTGCTTTGCATTGCGCGAACGTGGTCGTTCGCATGGCGCAGGGTTTCAAACCTGCAGTGGGTATTACGAAACTGTGTGCTCATGGCCTTGGTTCCTGGTTATTCCTCCCAAGACACGACGCTAATATTGCAGCGCAGCATGGTATTTACAACACGTAAGAATAAGAGACAGCTATGCGCCTGGCGCATGCCGTTATTCACAAAAATGCCAAGTGTGATTATTTTTCGTGCAATTTAGAGCGTTGCGAGCTTGGCCTGAAAAGCCAATAAATCCTGCCAGGCCAAACGCTTATTGACCGGCGCTGTCAAAAGGTCCTGCGGATGCAGGGTCGCCATGGCGGGCACCGATCGGCCGTTGACACCGATTTCGCGCCACTGGCCGCGCAGCCCGTGGATGGTGTCTCCCTCGCCGAAAAACACCCGCGCGGCATAATTTCCGAGCAGCAGGACCACCTTTGATTCGGCCAGAGCGATCTGCCGTTCGATGAAGGGGCGGCAGATATCCATCTCCGCCGGCGATGCGATGCGGTTGCCCGGCGGCCGCCAGGGGATCACCTGCGTCAGCATGATCGCGCTGCGCTCGAGGCCGATGGCCGCAAGCATCTTGTCGAGCAGCAGACCCGGGCGTCCGGCAAAAGCCTGCCCCTCACGATCGTCCTCGGCGCCCGGGCCGGAGCCTATCACCATGATGCCGCTTGCCGCGTCGCCGCTGGCGAAAATGGTGGAGCGGGCGCTGTGCTTGAGGTTGCAGCCGTTGAAGGCTTCGATGGCGGTTTTCAGTTCGTCCAGCGAGCGTGCCGATTCAGCGGCAAAGCGTGCCTGCTGCACGGCCTCGCCATCCGGGATGGAGGGTCTCTGTGCGGCCGGCCGCTCGGCTGCCGGCGCCCTTGGCTGCGTCGCTGCTGCTTGCCGCGCGGTTCCCCCGCTCGACGGGGCCGACTGCTGCGCGGGCGCTGCGCTGCGCTTGGCCACCTTCATCGCCTCGAATTCGGCGAACCTGTCGACGGCCTCTTCCTCGAGCAGCCACTCGACGCCCGCATCCGCATGAAAATGCAGAAGCGCGGCGAGCTCGCCCGGAGATAGGTCGTTGACGGAGATCATGGCCGCGACCTTACCGAAGCTGCCGCCTCAATGAAAGAGCGCGCGAACGGCAAGACCGGCTATTACACCGTCCATTGCGTGATATCGTCCCGCTCTCCGATCAGAGCCAGACCGTGCGCGATCGACAGAAGCTCGCCACCGGTCTCGATGCGATCGGCATCGAAGCGCTCCGTGAAGATGCGGCGCACGGCCGGCACGAAGGACGTGCCGCCGGTGAGGAACACCTTGTCGATTGCCGAAGTCGGCGTGTTCGTCGTTTCCAGCACATCGTCGAGCGCGCCTTCGATGCGGGCGAGGTCGTCGCTGATCCAGTTTTCGAAGTCAGAGCGGCGCACCGTGCGATGGCCACCCTTGCCGAGCGGGGCGAAATCGAACGCCGCTTCTTCACTGGCCGACAGCGCCATCTTGGTCGCCGACACCGCCTGGTAGAGCGGATAGCCCTCGTCGTGATCGACGAGATCGATGAAGGTCTCGAGCTTCTCCGGCTCCAGCGCGGTGCGCACCAGCTTCTTCAGGTCCTCGAACTCGCGCGACGTCTTGAAGATCGACAGCTGGTTCCAGCGGCCGAAGCTTGAATAATAGTTGGTCGGCACTTCAAGGATCTTGTCGAAGCTCTTGAAATGACTCCCCTTGCCGATCTGCGGCGCCACGACATTGTCGATGATGCGATAGTCGAAATGGTCGCCCGCAACGCCGACACCCGAATGACCGATCGGTGTGGCGGTGAGCTTGCCCGCGATGGTCTCGAAGCGGATCAGCGAATAGTCGGTGGTGCCGCCGCCGAAGTCGGCGACCAGAACGGTAGCGTCCGCCTTGAGATTCTGCGCAAAGTAGAACGCCGCCGCCACCGGTTCGTAGACATAGTGGATCTCGGGAAAGCCGAAGCGGGAGAGGGCTGCATTGTATCTCTCTGCCGCGAGCGCCGGATCCGGGCTCGCACCGGCGAAATGCACAGGTCGGCCGGCCACGATGCGCTTCGTGTCAGTAGGCCAGTCCTCTCCGGCATAGTTCTTCAGCCGTCGGAGGAAAATCTCCATCAGGTCTTCGAAGCTATGGCGCTTCGCATAGATCAACGTGCCCTGGAAGATCGGGCTGGCCGCGAAGGTCTTGATCGACTGCAGGAAGCGACAGTCGCCGGGATTGTCGATGAACTGACGGATCGCCGCATGCCCGGCCTCGACCTTAAGCGCCGATGCGCCGAGATTGCGGTCCTTCATGAACGACAGCGCGGTACGTATGCTGTCGGCGGTACCGGCGGCGCTGGTGAAGTTCATCGAATGGGTCGTATTGCCGCTCGCCGAAGCGATGACGGTATTCGTCGTGCCAAAGTCCAAACCCAGCGCCTGAGCCATGCTCGCACCTCTTAAGATCAATTGTTGCTTGAGACCGGAGACTGGCTCCGCCAAGGCGCGAGAGCGCGCCCGAATTCAGGAGGGCGCGTGATGCCACAGAGGTCGTACATATTCAAGGCGTGGAGCGAAAAGAAAACGGGCGCCGAGGCGCCCGTTGGATCACTCGGCGGCCATCGCCGCCGGAACCTCTTCCTCGTGTTCCGTCTTCTTCTTTTTGCGTCCGAGACCAAGCAGCCAATGGTTGAACTTGCCCATCTCGACGAAGATGACCGGCGTGATGAACAGCGTTAGCGCCTGGGAGACGATCAGGCCGCCGACCACGGCGATGCCGAGGGGCTGGCGGAGTTCCGAGCTGGCGCCGCTGCCGAGCGCGATCGGCAGTGCGCCGAGCAGCGCGCAGAAAGTCGTCATCATGATCGGCCGGAAACGGCGAACGCAGGCCTCGTGGATCGCTTCCGACGGCGACATGCCGGTTCCCGAGCGCAGGTTTTCGAGCGCCACGTCGATCATCATGATCGCGTTCTTCTTGACGATGCCAATCAGCATCAGTAGGCCGATCAGGGCGATGATCGACAGGTCGAAGCCCATCACCTTCAGCGCGAGCAGGGCGCCGAGGGCTGCGGCCGGCAGGCCGGAGAGGATGGTCAGCGGGTGGATGAAGCTCTCGTAGAGCACGCCGAGCACCACGTAGATCGTCAGCACGGCCGCGATGATCAGCAACGGCGTATTGCCTTGCGACTGCTGGAAGATCTGGGCCGTGCCGCCATAGGATGTGAACACATCCGCCGGCATGTTGATGTCCTTTTTGATCTGATCGATCGCCGCCGTCGCATCGCTCAGCGACTGGCCGGCCGGCAGATTGAAGGAGACGGTCGTCGACACCAACTGGCCGGTCTGGTTGATGGTCACCGGCCCTGTCGTGCGCTGCACGGTCGCGAAGTTCGACAGCGGCACGAGCGCACCGCTGCTGGAAGCGACCCGGATCTCCTGAAGCTTCTGGTCGTCCCAGGGCTTGTTGGTGTCGTACTCGACGATGACATCATAGCTGTCGCCGGTCGACTGGATCTGTGCCGCCGCATAGCCGCCGAAGGCCTCCTGCAGCGTGGTGCGCAGCTGGTCGTCGTCGACGCCGAAGGCTGCCGCCTTTTCCGAATCCACCACGATGTTCGCCTGCAGCGCGTTGTTCTGCGCATCCGAGGTCACGTCGGTAAAGCGTGGATCGGCCCGCAACGCCTTCTGAATCTTGTCAGCCCAAAGACTGGTCTGGTCGGCGCTGAGAGCCTGGACCACCAGCTGGTATTGACTGGCCGTCTGGCGCCCGCCGAAACGCAGGCTTTGCTGGGGCGTGATATAAGCCTGTAGGCCTGGGATCTTGGAAATGCTGGCGCGCAGCTCGCGCAAGGTCTGATCGAGTGGTGGACGTTGCTCCTTGTCTTTCAGTTCGACAAACATCGTCCCGTTGTTGAGCGGGCTGCGAGCGTTGCCGCCGGCGATCGACATGACATGATTGACCGCCGGGTTCTGCCTCACCAGTTCGGCCGCCTTGTTCTGCAAATCTACCATTGCGGCATAGGAGATATCCTGCCGGGCACGCGTGGAGATGTTCAGGCGCCCGATATCTTCCGTCGGGAAGAAGCTCGCCGGCAGAGTCATGAACAGGTAGACGGTCAGCCCGACGGAGCCGGCGAAGAGAAGCAGGATGGCTGGCCGATGGCTGAGGCACCAGCCGACCCCGCGGCCATAACCACGCAGCGTCCAGTCGAAGCCGGCATCGAACCAGCGGATGAAGAAGGGCGGTCGGTCGTGGCCGCTGCCGAGACGCGAGGCAAGCATCGGCGTAACGGTCAGCGAGACGATCGCAGACGCGACGATGGCGATCGCCACCACCATGCCGAACTCGTTGAAAATGCGCCCGACGACACCGCCCATCAGAAGGATGGGGATGAAGACGGCGATCAGCGATACAGACATGGAGACGATGGTGTAGCTGACTTCACCGGCGCCTTTGACGGCGGCGGCAAGCACCGGCATGCCTTCCTCGACATGGCGCAGGATGTTTTCGAGCATGACGATCGCGTCGTCGACCACGAGGCCGACGGCAAGCGTCAAGCCGAGGAGCGAGATGTTGTCGATGCTGTATCCGAGCACGTACATCATCCCGAAGGTCGAGATCAGCGACAGCGGCACGGCGAGGCCCGGGATGATCGTGGCCGTCAGGTGGCCGGTGAAGAGATAGATGACCAAAACCACGAGCCCGATCGTCAGGAACAGCGTGAACTTCACGTCCGCGATGGCGTCGCGGATCGGCTTGGCCGAATCGTTCATCACCTGCACGGAAACCGATTTCGGAATTTCGGCGTGGAGGCCGGGCAGTTTCGCGTTGATGGCATCGACAACGGCAACGGTGTTGGCGTCAGGCTGGCGCTGGACGGCCAGGATGATGCTGCGGTTGCCGTCATACCAGCTGCCGGTGTAGCGGTTCTGCACGCTGTCCTGCACGTCGGCGACATCGCCGAGGTGGATCGGCGCGCCGTTCGGGCTTGCGATGACGAGCGAGCGGAATTCCGCCGCGTTGGTCCGCTGCGTGTTGGCGTTGATGGTCATGCTCTGCGTGGCGTTCTGCAGCGAGCCGACCGGGACCTGGCTGTTGGCCGCGGCCAGCGCCTTGTTGACGGTATCGATGCCGATGCCGCGATTGAGCAGCTTGTTCGGATCGACCTCGACGCGCACGGCGTATGTCTGCGCGCCGAACACGGTGACTTCGGCGACGCCGGGCAGCGTCGAAAGCGACGGCGAGATGATGTCCTCGGCGATTTCGTCGAGCTTGCTGCGCGGCATGGCATCGCTCTGTACGGCGAGCAGCATCACGGGCGCGTCGGCAGGGTTCGTCTTGCGGTAGCTCGGCGGCGTCGTCATGTTGTCGGGCAGCTGCCGTGTGGCATGCGAGATCGCCGCCTGAACGTCGGCCGCCGCCGCGTCGATGTCACGGCTGAGATCGAACTGCAGGACGATGCTGGTGTTGCCGAGCGAGTTCGTGGCGCTGATTTCGCTGATGCCGGGAATGGTCTGGAACTGTTTGATCAGCGGGGTGGAGACCGATGTCGCCATCGTCTGCGGCGAGGCGCCGCTCAGGGCCGCCGAGACGTTGATGGTCGGAAAGTCGACCTGGGGCAGGGCCGCCACCGGCACAAGCTGATAACCCATCAGGCCCGCAAGGATCACGCCGATCGCAAGCAGAGTCGTGGCGACGGGGCGCTGGATACAGAAATTCGGTATCATTCTTCCGTGTCCGCCATGATGGTTTCTGTCTTCTTGGGTTTCTGTTCGACGGAAGCGACATTAAGTGCTGCGTCGTCGAACTCTTCCTTGATAGCCTGCTTGTCGACGAGCTGCGCCTGACCTTCGATCACCACGTGGTCGCCTTCGGAAAGCCCGGCCGAAACGGCGGTAAAGTCGCCGTTGGCGCGTGCCACGGTGACCGGCGTCAGCTGCGCTTTCCCGTCCTTCACCACATAAGAGAAGAAGCCGTCTGCGCCGGGGCTGATCGCCACGGTCGGAACGACCACTTGTTGTTCCTTGCTGTCGAAGTGAACGACGATGTTCACCGACTGACCCGGCCACAAGGCGCCCGATGCGTTCTCGAACTTTGCCTTGGCGAGAATGGTGCCGGACGCGGGGTCCACGGTATTGTCGTAGAAGCTGATGACGCCCTGGCGCGCCTTGGCCTTGTCCGATTGCGGAACGGTGCTCACTTCGACGCGTCCGGCCGCCATCGATTGCTTGAGCTGCCTGAGATCGCGTTCCTGCAGATGGAATTTCACATAGATGGGATCGTATTTGGCAATCGTCACGACCGCTGAGCCGGCAGTGAGGAAGGCGCCGGGGCTGACGGTGATGTCGCCAAGGCGGCCGTCGAAGGGCGCGCGGATCTGTGTATGCTCAAGCAGCACCTGGTCGGAGGCAAGGCTCGCCTTGTCTGCCTGCACGGTGGCGACGGCCGTGTCACGTGCCGCCTTCGCCTGATCGAATGTCTGCTGGGTGCCGGCCTTCGAGTTCAGCAGGTCCTGTGCACGCGTCAGCGCCGTCTCGGCTTCCGCTACGGTCGCGGTGTCGCGAACGATCATCGCGTTGTCCTTGTCGACGGCGGCCTGCGCCGTGCGGTCGTCGAGCTTGGCGATCAGGTCGCCTTGCTTGACGGTGGAGCCATCGGTGGCGACGATCTCCGTCACCAGGCCTTGCTCCTGCGCCGCGATGGTCGTCGTGTCGTCCGCGTCGGCCCAGCCGGAAGCGGTGACATCCCGCGGCAGCGTCGTCTTGACCGCTGCGACCGTCTTGACCAGCGTCGGTCCGCCGCTACCGCGTTTGCGGCCATTGCCGCCCTTCTGATCTGCGGATTGATCGCCTGCCTGTTGGCCGTCGCCGCCGCCGGACCTTTGGTCGCCGGCATCCGCATGGTCGCCGGTTTTGCCAAGCTCCGATAGATAGGGAATGTGATCCCTGTATTGCCAGGCGCCTGCGCCGGCAATGACAACGATACAGGTGGTAATCCAGAATTTTTTCATATGTGAGACCGCTCTTGGGGGCATTGGCGAACGAGGTCTCTATTGAAACATGCTTGCCGCGGTGCAGAAAGATGGCCGCGGTCCTCCGGCCATCACTAACCGGTTATTTTGCCTTAAAGTTTCGTAATGAAAGGGCGGTCTTGCACAAATACGTGCGAAAAGACCGCCGAACAGGTGTTTCCCGGCTCGTTAAACCGAACGCGAAGCACCGCCATCGCAGCGCACAAGACTGCCTGTGATGTAGCTCGCCGGCTGGCTGCAGAGGAAGGCCGCGGTAGCCGCGAACTCTTCCACCGTTCCATAGCGCCCGGCCGGAATTGCCGCTTCCTTGGCGGCGCGCACATCATCCATGCTCTTGCCGGTGCGTTTGGCCGCGGCGCCATCCAGTTCGTCCAGGCGCCCGGTCAGAATGCTGCCCGGCAGCAGCAGGTTACTGGTCACTCCATGACGGGCCACCTCGGTGGCGAGCGTCTTGCTCCAGCCGGCAAGCGCGGGGCGCAGCGTATTGGAGAGAGCGAGATTGGCGATCGGTTCGATGACGCCGGAGGAGGCGACGGTCAGGATGCGGCCCCAGCCTTGCTCCTTCATCGCAGGCAGCAGCGCGTTGGTCAGCGTGATCACGCGAAGCACCATGGACAGGAAATAGGTCTCCAGGCGATCCGCAGTGATCTCCTCGGCTGTCCCCGGCTTGGGGCCTCCCGTGTTGTTCACGAGAATGTCGACACCGCCGAGCTTGCTCTCGACTGCTGTCTTGACCGTCTCGACGAAGTTTTCGTCCTCGAGGTCAGCCCAGATCCAGTCGGCCTTGCCATTTCCTTCCGCATTGATCGCCTTGCAATTGGCTTCGAGCGTTTCGCCGCTGCGCCCGCACAGAAGCACGTTTGCACCCTCGCGGGCCAGCGCGACGGCGATGCCGAGCCCCAGCCCCCGCGACGATGCCAAGACCAGTGCGCGCTTGCCTTTGATGCCGAGATCCATTTCGCATTCTCCATTCTTGCCGGGCCAGTTATAGGGCGCGGCCGAAGGGGAGGGAAGAAGCACTGCCACGATATTCATTCGACATTTGAATTACGTTCACGTAAGCGTCATATGTTTTCTTGGTATCTCGCCAACGCATTGTGCGAATTGGGGATTGGGTGTCGTTTCCCGGCTCGACAATGCATCGCGGTTTTGAGAAGAGATACCTTAATTACGGGGACCACGGCTGTAGCGGCGGCCGAGCGGAGATTGAGTGAATGACCGAGACGACTGACCTGCCTGAACGCGAAAGCATGGAATTCGACGTCGTGATCGTCGGCGGCGGCCCCGCCGGTCTTTCGGCGGCGATCCGGCTGAAGCAGGTCAATCCCGAGCTCTCCGTCGTGGTTTTGGAGAAGGGCGCCGAAGTCGGCGCCCATATCCTGTCGGGTGCCGTCGTCGATCCCATTGGCATCGACCGGCTGCTGCCGGATTGGCGCGACGAGGCCGATCATCCGTTCAAGACCGAGGTCAAGGACGATCACTTCCTGCTGCTCGGCCCGGCCGGCTCCATCCGCCTGCCGAACTTCGCCATGCCGCCGCTGATGAGCAATCACGGCAACTACATCGTCTCGCTCGGAAACGTCTGTCGTTGGCTGGCGGGCCACGCGGAAGCCCTGGGCGTCGAGATCTATCCGGGCTTTGCCGCCACCGAAGTGCTCTACAACGACCAGGGCGCCGTCATCGGCGTCGCCACCGGCGATATGGGCATCGAAAAGAATGGCGAACCCGGCCCGAATTTCACCCGCGGCATGGAATTGCTGGGCAAATATACGCTGATCGGCGAGGGCGTGCGCGGCTCGCTCGCCAAGCAGCTCATCGCCAAGTTCGACCTGCAGAAGGATCGCGAACCCCAGAAGTTCGGAATCGGCATCAAGGAGCTCTGGCAGGTCAAGCCGGAGAACCACAAGCAGGGTCTCGTGCAGCACTCCTTCGGCTGGCCGCTCGGCATGAAGACCGGTGGCGGCTCGTTCCTGTATCACCTGGAAGACAACCTCGTTGCCGTCGGCTTCGTGGTGCATCTGAACTACAAGAACCCCTATCTCTACCCCTTCGAGGAATTCCAGCGCTTCAAGACGCATCCGGCGATCCGCACCACCTTCGAGGGTGGCAAGCGCCTGTCCTACGGCGCCCGCGCCATCACCGAGGGCGGCTACCAGTCGGTGCCGAAGCTGACCTTCCCGGGCGGCGCCCTGATCGGCTGCTCCGCCGGCTTCGTCAACGTTCCCCGCATCAAGGGCAGCCACAATGCCGTACTCTCGGGCATGCTGGCGGCAGATCGGATCGCTGACGCCATCGCGGCAGGCCGCGCCAATGACGAGGTCATCGAGATCGAGAACGAATGGCGCGCAAGCGACATCGGCAAGGATTTGAAGAAGGTCCGCAACGTCAAGCCGCTGTGGTCGAAGTTCGGCACGGCGATCGGCGTCGCGCTCGGCGGTCTCGACATGTGGACCAACCAGCTTTTCGGCTTCTCCTTCTTCGGCACGCTCGGCCACGGCAAGACTGACGCCCAATCGCTGGAGCCAGCTGCCAAGCACAAGAAGATCGATTACCCCAAGCCCGACGGCGTGTTGACCTTCGACCGTCTCTCCTCGGTGTTCCTGTCGAACACCAATCACGAGGAGGATCAGCCTGTTCATCTGAAGGTCAAGGACATGGCGCTGCAGAAGTCGTCGGAGCACGATGTCTTCGCCGGTCCGTCGACGCGCTACTGTCCTGCCGGCGTCTACGAGTGGGTCGAGAAGGAAGGGCAGGAGATCTACGTCATCAACGCCCAGAACTGCGTCCACTGCAAGACCTGCGACATCAAGGACCCCAACCAGAACATTAACTGGGTGCCGCCGCAGGGCGGCGAGGGGCCGGTTTATCCGAATATGTGAGGTAGCGGCATGGGCGGTGCCTGGGCCATAAGACAGGCGCGCATCGATGAGCTGCCGCGCTTGGCGGAAATTGAGATAGACGCTTTCGCGACTCTTGCGGAGGCAATTGGCGGGGACCGCGAGCCACATGCGCTACCGCGAAGCATCCTTCAGCAATCCCTCGATGCGGGTCTGCTACTGGTGGCCGCCGATCTAGCCGATCACCCGGTCGGCTTTCTTGCGGCGGAAGAGATCGACGAAGCTCTTTATGTGATCGAGCTCGATGTCTCCACGGCATGGCAAAGGCGAGGCGCTGGCCGTTGCCTGATGTTGTCTGCTGTGGAGCTGGCGAAATCACGCGGGCTTTCGGCAGTGACGTTGACTACCGATCGCCACGTCCCTTTCAACGCGCCATTCTATGCCTCTGTCGGTTTCGCGCTGACACCGACCGATGAGCTTCCGCGGTTTCTGCGGGAGAAGCTGGATTACGAAATCTCCGTGGGGATGGATCCGGACCGGCGAGTTGCCATGGTTCTCGCCCTCTAGGAGCGGTTATTCTGTCTGGTGCAATCCCGATCACGAAAAGGTGTCATGTGTCTGCCGCCTTTCCGCCAAATTCCTTTCCCGCGCCTGTGCGGGTTTAACCCGTTATTAACCATGTTTTTCCTAACGTCGGTTGCAGCAATTGAACGTTAAGGAACTGTATTAATGTCGATTTCCCGTCGCGGTTTCGTTCTCGGCGTTTCCGCACTTCTTGCCGGATGCGCATCGAGCGGTCCTGATCATCGTGCCAATTACGCGGCCCTCCCGGCCGAGAAGTATCCGCTGCCGGCCATGCCGCTAGACACGCTCGATCCCGAGCTCCGCCGCCAGGAAGTATCATACGCCTCGAGCTACGATCCGGGCACCGTCGTCGTCGATACGCCAGCCCGTCGCCTCTATTACATTCTCGGCGACGGCAGGGCGATGCGCTATGGCGTGGGCGTCGGCCGCGAGGGGCTGGCGTTTTCCGGCGGCGCCTATGTCGGACGCAAGGCGGAATGGCCGAGCTGGACGCCGACCGAAAACATGCAGCGTCGCGAGGAACGTTACCGCAAGCTCGCCGGTGGCATCCCAGGTGGTCCGAACAATCCGCTCGGCGCCCGCGCCATGTACCTCTATCGCGGCGGCAACGACACCCATTTCCGCATCCACGGCACCAACCAGCCGCAATCGATCGGTCTGGCCATGTCCAGCGGCTGCATCCGCATGCTGAACCACGATGTCATCGATCTCTATGATCGCGTGACGCCCGGCGCCAAGGTCGTCGTCATCCAGGCGTAAGTGCATCGAGCTATCGAGATGAAGACGGGGCCGATCTGGCCCCGTTTTGCCGTTCAGAGCAGTGTGCCGCTGAGGATCAGCAGCGCCACCGTGAAGTAGATGACCAGCCCGCTGACATCGACGAGTGTGGCGACAAGCGGCGCCGATGCGCTGGCGGGGTCGAGCCGAAGCTTCTGCAGAATGAACGGCAGCATCGAGCCGGCAATCGAGCCGAACGATACGATCCCGATCAGGGCGGCAAAGATCGTCACGCCGATCAGCACCCAGTGCTCGCCGTAGTCATAAAGGCCGATGCTCTGCCAGAGCACGATGCGGGTGAAGCCGACGAGGCCAAGGATGGCGCCGAGCACGATGCCGGTCGGGAGTTCGCGCAGCAGCACCCGCCACCAGTCGCCAAGCTTCAGTTCGCCCAGCGCCAATGCGCGGATGATCAGCGATGTCGCCTGCGAACCGCTATTGCCGCCCGAACTCATGATCAGCGGCACGAACAGCGTCAACACGATTGCCTTCTCCAGTTCGCCTTCGAAATGCTGCATGGCGCTTGCCGTCAGCATTTCGCCCAGGAAGAGAGCGCAGAGCCAGCCCGCACGCTTCCTCAGCATGCCGGCGAAGCTGATCGTCATGTAGGGCTTGCCGAGCGCCTCCATGCCGCCGAACTTCTGCGCGTCTTCGGTCTGGTCGGCGATCATTGTGTCGATCACGTCGTCGACGGTCACGATCCCGAGCATCTGGCTGTTCTCCGCAATGACGGGCAGGGCGAGGAGGTTATGCTTGCGGATCAGTCGCGCTACATTTTCCTGCGTCATCAGCGGATCTGCCTTCACGATGCCACCCTGCTGCGCGACGCTGAGCACCGACGCCTGCGGCTCTCCCGTGATCAGCCGGCGCAGGGTTACAACGCTCATGAGCGCCTGTGTTTCGGTGTCGAGAACATAGATGGCATAGACAGTCTCGCGCGAGCGCTCGACCTTGCGGACATGCTCAAGCGTTTGCTCGACGGTCCAGCTTGCAGGCACGCTGACGAATTCGGTCGTCATGATGCTGCCGGCCGTGCGCGGCGGATAGCCCATGAGGTGCTGGACTGCGAGACAGGTTGCACGGTCCAGCTTCGAGAACAGATGCGCCCGCGCGCCCTCGTCCATTTCCTGAAAGAGGTCGGCAACGCGGTCGTTGGCGGTCGCGTTCAACAGCCGTGCGGCATGCTCGACCGGCATTTCGGTCAGCATGGCGGCGGCATGGTGCAGCTCCGGGCGGCCGAGAATGCGCGCCGCCTTTTGCTGGGGCAGGGTGGCGAGGACGCCTGCCGCTTCATGGATTTCGAGTGAGTTCAGACGTTCGACGCGCTCGGCCGTGGTGATGGCGCCGAGGCTGTCGTTAAAGAAACGGGCGGCATGGCCTGCCCGCAGGGGGAAGCGATTGAAGTTCATAAGGCTCGCCTTTCCGTCGATCCGCCGTAGCGTCCAACGGGCGAGCCCGACAGGAATCGGTCAGCGCACGAGGGCCGCGTACGGCAAAGGCAATCGACTGCTACTGTCGCTTGGCATCGTGAGATGGCTCCGTTGATATCCGTGGAAAACAGACGTTTTCCCCGTGCGGCAGTAGGTGGTCCCAATCGCGGAAAAAGTCAAGCGGGCTAGGCGCTTGCGGCGACAATGCCGCACCCGTGGGTGCGGCATTCTGGGGTGGTGGGACGAGGTCTCGATTCTGGCTCGTCAGAAGCCTTCGAGAACGAGCTTGCCCTTCGTCTTTCCGCTCTCGATCATTGCGTGCGCCTGCTTGAGGTTGGCGGCGTTGATCGTGCCCAGTGTTTCGTTGAGCGTGGTCCTGATCGTGCCTTCATCGACCAGCTCCGCGATCCTGTTCAGCAGTTTGTGCTGTTCGATCATATCAGGCGTGCCGAATAGCGGGCGCGTGAACATCAGCTCCCAGTGAACGGAAACCGCCTTGCGCTTGAAGGGCACGATGTCGAGTGTCTTCGGGTCGTCGATGAGCGCGAAGCGGCCCTGAGGAGCGATCGTGTCGATGATCTCCTTGAGGTGGTCCGTGGTGTTGGTCGTCGAGAACACGAAGCCCGGCGCACCGATGCCAAGCGCCGCCACCTGCGCCGCGATCGGCTGCGAATGGTCGATCACGTGATGCGCGCCCAGCGCCTTGACCCATGCCTGCGTTTCCGGTCGCGACGCCGTGGCGATGACCGTGAGGTCGGTCAAGGCGAGCGCGATCTGGATGGCGATGGAACCAACGCCGCCGGCACCGCCGATGATGAGGATCGCGTTCGCCGCGCCGGGAACCTTGTCTTGAACCTTCAGGCGATCGAACAGCGCCTCGTAAGCGGTGATCGAGGTTAGCGGCAGTGCAGCAGCGGCCGCGAAATCCAGCGTCTTCGGCTTGTGGCCGACGATCCGTTCATCGACGAGATGAAACTCGGCGTTGGAGCCCGGCCGGTTGATGGCGCCGGCATAAAAGACCTCGTCGCCGACCCGGAAGAGAGTGACGTCGGCCCCGACGGCTTTGACGACACCTGCGGCATCCCACCCGAGAACCTTGAACTCCGTACCGTCAGGTGCGACCGAGGCATGGACCTTCACGTCAACGGGATTGACGGAGACCGCCTTGATCTCGACCAGCAGGTCATGTCCCGTGGCTGCGGGTACGGGCAGATCAACGTCGATTAGCGACGTTTCGGCGGTGATTGGCTGGGGAACCTTGTAGGCGACGGCGCGCATGGGAAACTCCTGTTCAGTTGCACAGGTGCTAGATGCGTCCTATGTTCAGGAAGCGCAAGAATGCACAAATTCTGTACGTAGTACCAAAAAGGATACCGTCAAATGTCGTTGCCGCGGGACAAACTCACGAAGAATTTTCCCGGTTGTCCTGTCGAGGCGACGCTGAGTTTTCTGGATGGAAAATGGAAGGGCGTCATCCTCTTCCACCTGATGGCGGGCACGCATCGCTTCAACGAACTGCGCCGAAAGCTGCCGGCGGTCACGCAGCGCATGCTGACCAAGCAGCTGCGCGAACTGGAAGAATCGGGACTGGTTTCCCGCACCGTCTACCCGGTCGTGCCGCCGCGCGTCGACTATGCGCTGACGCCCCTTGGGCGGACGCTACGCCCGGTCATCGCGGCGCTTGCGGCGTGGGGCGAAGAGAATGTCTTTTGCCTTCCCGATGGCCGCCACATGCGCGATGTGACGGCCGATGCGCGATGTGACGGCCGATGCGGGATCAGCCGCGGCTGCGGCGGTCCAGGCGTAACGACGCCGCAAAGACCAGCATCCCGAACACCGAAAGAATAGCGCCGACATAGCCGGTCGCCGCCGAGCCGTAGCCCCAGGCGATGACGAGGCCGCCGAGCCATGCGCCGAGCGCGTTGGCAATGTTGAAGGCCGAGTGGTTGGAAGCCGCGGCAAGCGTCTGCGCGTCGGCGGCAACGTCCATGAGGCGGGTCTGCAGGGCAGGGCCGGCCGCGAAGCCGCAGCCGATCAGGAACACGCAGAGCCCGAGCATGAAGGGATTGGAAGCTGTCAGCGAGAACAGCGTCAGAACGACGATGTTGAATATCAGCGATCCGCCGATCGTTCCCATGATCGACTTGTCGGCGAACCACGATCCCACGACGTTGCCGGCGTTCATGCCGACGCCGAACAGCACCATCATCACTGCGACCATCCCCGGCTGCAACATGGCGACCTGCGTGGTCGTGTCGGCGATGTAGCTGAACATCGCGAACATGCCGCCGTAGCCGACAGCTGCAATGGCGAGAGTGAGCAGCACCTGCGGGCGCTTGAAGGCGCCGAGTTCGCGCATGAAGCTTGCACCTTCTGACACCTCGTCGCGCGGCACGTAGTACCAGATGAGCGCCATGGTCACGAGGCCGATCACACCGACGGCGGTGAATGCGATGCGCCAGTCGAGCGATTGGCCGAAGAATGTCGCGAGCGGCGTGCCGAGCAGGGTCGCGATCGTCAGTCCGAGCATGACGCTTCCCACGGCGCGTGCCCGCTTGTGCACGGGCACCATTGATGCGGCAACGATCGCGGCCACGCCGAAATAGGCGCCATGCGGCAGGCCGGTGATAAAGCGAAGGAAGGCAAAGCTTTCGAAGCTGGGCGCCATGGCGCTCAGGATGTTTCCGGTCGCAAAAATACCCATGAGCAGCAGGAGCAGCGCGCGGCGCGTCATTCTCGCGGCCAGCACCGCGATAACAGGCGCACCGATGACCACGCCGAGCGCATAGGCACTGATCACATAACCTGCTTGCGGGATGGTCACGGAGAACGTGCCGGCGACATTGGGCAGAAGCCCCATGATCGCGAATTCGCCAGTGCCGATGCCGAAGCCGCCGCAGGCGAGCGCCAGCTGCACCAGCGCGACCGCCATCGGCGAGGGCGCCTCTACGGCCGGGCTGCTGTCGATGGAATCGTTTACGGCAATCTCGCTCACGGGAGCTCCTTGGGCATTCGAACGCTTGAAAACCGGCGCGAAGGCGGGATGCCAACGGGGCCCGCAAGCCGGAAAATGATGGGGGGTGGAGGGGTGCTCCAGTATCCCATTATTGGCGACGGAAGCCCACGGCGTCGAGTGCATTTTCTGCAGTGCAGCGTCCCTCTCAGCGCATGTGTCCATTGCAGCGATTGCGTGGCTCGTCACGCCGCATTGGGCATCGATAGGAGTTGCCTCAGCTTGAAATAGCTGGCAGCGCAACCATTTCTAAGCGGCGCGGGAAATCTCGCGAAAGGTTTCAGAATCTGACAGGAATCTCATGAAGCTTATGGGTTTTTTCAATCGGGACGGCGGAACGTTCAGAACGACCGATATGGAGGCTTATGAGAAACGTGCCGAAGCGGTGTTCCGCGACGCCGGCCATGAGTTCGAGGCCGTGGTCTTCTCCGGCAAGGAGATCGTGCCGGCCATGGAGCGAGCCGCGCGGCGTGACGATCTCGATGGGATTGTCGCTGGCGGCGGTGACGGCACGATTTCGGCGGCCGCCTCGATCGCCTGGAAGAATGAGGTCGCGCTCGGTGTTGTTCCTGCCGGCACCATGAACCTGTTTGCCCGCTCCTTGCGCGTTCCGCTCGATATATGGGCGGCGCTCGAGGTGCTGGCGAATGGCGAGGTCGACAATGTCGATATCGCCAGCGCCAATGACCGGCCGTTCATCCATCAGTTTTCGGCGGGCCTGCATGCCCGCATGGTGCGCTATCGCAATTCCTACAGCTACCGTTCGCGGCTCGGGAAGATGCGAGCGAGCACGCGCGCTGCATTAGGCGTCGTGCTTAATCCGCCGGAATTCGAGGTGGAGTTCAAGGCACAAGGTGTTCGCGAGCATCGTCGGGTGTCAGCCGTGTCGGTGTCGAATAATCCCTTCGGCGAGAATGCCCTGCTTTATGCCGACAATCTCACCGGCGGAGAGCTCGGTTTCTACACCGCAAATCCGCTAAGGCCGCTCGGCGTGGCGCGTCTTGCGTTCGATCTGTTGCGCGGCAAGGTTCGTGAAAACGCCAACGTCATGATCATGCACCCCGCCGAGGTGGAACTCCATTTTCCGAAATTGCATTCCAAGGCCAACTGCGTGATGGACGGCGAACTGTTGCCGCTCCAGCGCGACGTTGCGCTCAAGCTTCACCCGGGTGAACTGAAGGTTCTGGTGAAGCGCGGCCTGGCGGCGCAGGTCGATGAAACCGAGCGCCGCGAGCCGATGAGCTAGAGCCGGGGCAGGTAGGTCCGGTAATCGAAATCGGAAACGGTGCGCAGGTAGGTGATCGCCTCCTTGCGCTTGGTGTCGCCGTAGAGCTTCTGGTAGCGCTCGCCGAAGACGTCGGCGATGAACCGCGAGGATCGGAAGGTGTCCACCGCCGTCAGGTAATCATGCGTCAGCTGCGTGGTGTTTTCGGGAACATGCGACGGCGTCGTCTCCTCGCCGGGATCGATTTCGCTCTCCAGACCAAGCAGCATTCCGCCGAGGATCGCCGTGAGCAGCAGATAGGGATTGGCGTCGGCGCCGGCGACACGATGTTCGACACGGGCGGCCGGGCCGTCGCGATCCGGAATCCGCACCGCCGTTCCACGGTGACCGTAACCCCATGTCAGATCGATGGGGGCGAAGGAACCGGGCTGGAATCGCCTGTAGGAATTGGCGAAGGGTGCGAAGATCAGTTGCGCCTCGCGCATGCTCTGCAGCATGCCTCCGCAGACTGACTTGAGAAGTTTCGCCTCGCCACCCCTCGCGTCCAGGATGTTTCGGCCATCCTTGTCGATGATGCTGGCATGCACATGCAGCCCCGAGCCGGCATGCTCGGAATAGGGCTTGGCCATGCAGGTCGACTTCAAGCCGTGCCTGCGCGCTGCCTGCTCGACGATCCTTTTCAGGAAGATGCAGTCGTCGGCTGCTGCCAGTGCATCGGCGCGGTGCAGGAGATTGATCTCGAACTGTCCCGGGCCGAATTCCGCCGTCGTCGCATCCGCCGGCAGTCCCTGCGCCCTCGCGTATGCGCGCACGGTCTGCAGGTAATCGTCTAGCGTATCCACCGCACTCATGTCGTAAAGCTGGAAGCCGTTCGGCTCGCCCTTGTAGGTCAGTCCTTTCGGTGGCGAGGGGCGGCCGGTTTCGCGCCAGTCGGGTTCGACCACGTAGAACTCCAGCTCCGTTGCCACGACGGGCGTCAGCCCGCGCTGCTTGTAGCGCTCGAGCATGGCGGCGAGGATGGCGCGCGGATCCATGAAGCTCGGTGTGCCGTCAAACTCGTGCATCGTCGCCAGCACCTGCATCGATCCCTCGGGTGCCCACGGCATGGGCGCAAGGCTGCGCTTGTCGGCGATGCAATTGCCATCGGGATCGCCGACCGACAGCGACAGGCCGGTGATGTCGTCATTGTCGTCGCCCCAGATGTCAAGCGACTGCGTGGAGGAGGGGAGCCGCACTTCGCCGGCCCAGATCTTCTTCTGCGCCTCAAGCGGAATCTGCTTGCCGCGCAGGTCCCCGTTCATGCCGACCAGTATGATTTCGATGCGCGGGTCGCCGCCCGCAGCTATGCCGTCCATTTTGTCAGCCGTCATGATCTTGAAAATCCCCTCGGACAAGGCCAAGGTCGTAGCCCATTGGGAAGAGGCTTTCAATCTCCGGGGTGTTTAGCAAATCATGTCCGATACTTACGCACGTTCGAATATCGCCGCCATCGATGCCGCCCATCACCTTCATCCCTTCTCCGACATGAAGAAGCTGAACGCCGACGGCACCCGCATCATCCAGCGCGGTGAGGGCGTCCATATATGGGACAATCACGGCAGGAAGTATCTTGATGGCTTCGCCGGCCTGTGGTGCGTCAATGTCGGTTACGGCCGCCGCGAGATCACCGACGCCGTTGCCCGCCAGATGAACGAGCTGCCGTACTACAACACCTTCTTCGGCACGACGACCACGCCGACGACACTGCTGGCCGAAAAGGTCACCGCCCATGCCGGGCCGCGCTTCAACCACGTCTTCTTCACAGGTTCGGGCTCCGAGGCGAACGACACCTGGTTTCGCATGGCCCGCGTCTATTGGAGCGCCCTAGGCAAACCGTCGAAGAAGATCGTCATCGCACGTAAGAACGGCTACCACGGCTCGACCGTCGCCGGTGCCAGCCTCGGCGGCATGAAATACATGCACGAGCAGGGCGACCTGCCGATCCCAGGCATCGTCCACATCGGCCAGCCATATTGGTACGGCGAGGGCGGAGATCTGTCGCCTGCCGAGTTCGGCTTGAAGGTCGCGCGCGAGCTGGAAGCGAAGATCGACGAGCTCGGCGAAGACAACGTCGCGGCATTCGTCGCCGAACCGGTCCAGGGCGCTGCCGGCGTCATCATTCCGCCTGAGACATACTGGCCGGAGATCGATCGTATCTGCAAGGCGCGTAACATCCTGCTCGTCACCGACGAGGTCATCTGCGGCTTCGGCCGGCTCGGCGAATGGTTCGGTCACCAGTATTTCGGCGTGGAGCCGGATCTCGCGCCCATCGCCAAGGGACTTTCCTCGGGCTACCTGCCGATCGGCGGCGTGCTCGTCAGCGATCGTATCGCCGAAGTGCTGATCAACGATGTCGGTGATTTCAACCACGGCTTTACCTATTCCGGCCACCCGGTGTGCGCCGCTGCGGCCCTCGAAAACCTCCGCATCATCGAGGATGAGAAACTGGTCGAGCGGGTGCGCGACGATATCGGACCTTACTTCGCGAAGGTCTGGGGCGCGCTTGGCGAGCACGATCTTGTCGGCGAAGCCGCAAGCATCGGCCTTATGGGTGCTTTGCAGCTCGCTGCCGACAAGGCCACCCGTACCCGCTTCGAAAAGCCCGATGCTGTGGGCGCACTGGTGCGCAACCACGCGCTTGCCAACGGGCTGGTGCTGCGCGCCACCGGCGACCGCATGCTGGCATCGCCGCCGCTGGTCATCAGCCGTGAAGAGGTCAACGAGATCGGCCGAATCGCAAAGCTTGCGCTTGATGCCGCCTGGAAAGAGCTGAGAGCCTAGTTCGCCACCTGCTTCGGGTAAATCCAAGAGTAACCGAAATACTGCATATCGTCAGGCTTTCCGCGGGCGTAGGGAATGGCCATCAGTTTGGCGTCGAAACCTGCATATTCGGTGCCGAGATTCTGCGTCACCCATTGCCTCAGCGCTGACGGGGCAGGCGGCGCGTCTTTTGTCGAAAGCCAGACGAGCAGCACGGGCTGTTCGGCGGTCCAGTCGTATTCCAGCGTCAGGTTGGCGAAGAACAGCGACATGACCGTCGTATGCGACATCTGCAGGCGCATGTTGCCGGCGGCTAGCCAGTCGTTGGTCATGATCAGGCCGGGCCTCTTGCCTTCTTCGGCGACGACCTTCTTGGCGAAAGTTGCATAGGGCACATTGTAGGCCTGATAGCTGCCGAACCAGGTCGGGAAATTGATGCGCACGAACAGGGCGATAGGGATCAACAACATCATCACCAGCGGCACCACCAGGAACCGGCGCGCGAAGTCCTCGGGCCTGATGCCCGCTGCCTGCATCTTCAGGCAGAAATAGATCGGCACAAGGAACAGGAACGGCAGCAGCCAGCGATCCCTGAGCGCCGTCATGCCGATCGTCACGATGAGAACCAGTACGATAACGGCGATGGTTAGGAAGATCGCATCGAAGAATCGCGTCCAGACGGTCGTTTCACGTAGATTGCGAAGGAAGGACTTCCCGAAGACGATGCAGTAGACGACGAAGGTCGGCGCGATGATGACGACCGCGAGCCGCAGGAACTTGAATGGCCCCTGTATCAGCTTGGCCAATGCCCCCTTCGGCGCGTCCTGCTCCATGATCCCAAGCGTGCGGCCGGAGGCGACCGCGAAATTGTCGAGTAGCCACAGGGCGTGCGGTAGGAAAAGCACGGCGGCGATCGCGACCGACAGCAGGAAGCGTTTGTCGAAAATCCGCGCCCGGCCGTTCGGATGCAGCCAGACGGCTACCAGTGCTGCGACCGCGATGAGCGCGAAGTTGTACTTGGTCAGCATCCCGAGCCCGAGCGCCAGTCCGACGACCCCGTAGGTTTTCAGAGACGGCGCCTTCAGCGTCTTGATAACGCCATAGAGCAAGAGGTTGATCGCAAGCATCTGCGCGACGGTATGCGTGAGGTCGCGCTGCGCTTCCCAGAAAAGCTGTGGAATGGTCAGGAGCGACAGCGTCGCGATAACCGCGAACAGCCGGTCCTGCAGCACGATGCGGGCAAGCTTGTAATAGCTCAGATAGACGAGCAGCAGGACGAAATTCTTCACCGCCGCGATCGTCGTGATCGAAAGCCCGAAAGCCGAGACGACGGCGGTCTGGAACCAGTTGTAGAGCGGCGGTTGGGAATCGTAGCCCAGCGCCAGCCACTGCGAGAAGAAGGCCTGCTGCGACTCGTCGTAGCGCAGACCGTCAGGCATCAGCACGCGGACGGCGAACTCGAGAAGGAAATATCCGGTGAGCAGGAGAACGATGAAGTCCGGTCTGCGCACAAGCAGATTACGCATTCTCATTCCCGTCGAGGATCTGTCGGACGATATAGTTCGGCGAAGCATCGTCGCGATAGTAGGTACGAGCGATCATCTCCGAGAGAATGCCTGTGGTGATAAGCTGCACGGATGACAGCAGAAAGACGATGCCGACCATCAGCATCGGGCGGGAGCCGATGTCGTTGCCCATGATGAACTTGTCGAAGAACAGGTAGATCAGGATCAACGCGGCGATGCCGCCGAGGCCGAGCCCGAGCGACCCGAAGAAGTGGCCCGGCCGCGCCTTGTAGCGCATGAAGAACATCACCGAGAGCAGGTCGAGAATGACACGGAAGGTCCGCGAGATCCCATATTTCGACTGGCCATGCTCGCGCGCGTGGTGAGTAACCACCATCTCGCCGATCCGCGAGCTCGGCACCACGCCGGCCACCCAGGCCGGGATGAAGCGATGCATCTCGCCCATCAGCTTTACCTGCTTGATGATCGATGCGCGGTAGATCTTCAGGCTGCAGCCGTAGTCGTGAAGCTTCACGCCGGTGATCCGGCCGATCAGGTAGTTCGCGCACCAGGAGGGGATCTTGCGCAGAAGCAGGCCGTCCTGGCGGTTCTTTCGCCAGCCGACGAGCAGGTCCAATTCCCGGCGCTCCAGCTCCCGCACCATGGCCGGAATATCCTTGGGATCGTTCTGCAGGTCGCCGTCCATCGTCGCGATCAGTCGCCCGGTGGCGGTGTCGATGCCCGCCTGCATGGCCGCGGTCTGGCCGAAATTGCGCTGCAGGGCGACAATCTTGAGGTTCAATCCGTCACGGTCGAGATGCTGGCGCGCATTGGCGAGCGTCGCGTCCGTGCTGCCGTCGTCCACAAGGATCAACTCCCAGCGGGCGGTAAAGTTGACCATCGCCGAACAGATGCGATCGACGAGCGGCCCGACGCTTTCCTCTTCGTTGAAAATCGGAACGACGAGCGACAGCTCGAAGGGGAGTGCCAGATCGATGGCCTCTGCGACCGAGTCTACCGTTGTCTGCAAGTTCTAATTCTCCTAAAAGGCCACACGGCCGCATCGCGGTTTTCGCCGCAAAGTCAGGAAGCCTAGTACATGAAGTCTCCGGTTGTTGCCAGCCGACAATCCTGGTTTGTCCGCAATCGCATGACGCTGCTGACCGTGGCGATCGTCGCGGCTTACGCTCTTTTCATCCAGTGGCTGTGGGGCTGGCCCGTCATCATCGGGCAGTGGAAAGAAGTCGGCATCCTGCCGGTCGTCGGCGCGCTGGCGCTCTTGACCAGCACCTACTTCCTCAGGACCTGGCGCATCTACGATTATTTCCCGCAGGCGACATCCGGCCACTTCAAGGCCTTGTTCCGCGTCACGCAGATCCACAATCTCCTGAACATCATGCTGCCGTTCCGTGCGGGGGAGACGAGCTTCCCGGTGCTGATGCGCAGCGAGTTCGGCATTCCCTTGGCGCGCGGTACCTCTGCACTTCTGGTCATGCGCCTGCTTGACCTGCATGCCCTTCTGGCGGCCGCCGGTATCGGCTTTGCCATCGCCTCCACCCACACCGTTCTCGCATGGATCCTCTGGGCGGCCTTCCTGGCGTTGCCCGTTGCAGGCTTCGCCGCGCGGCGGCCTTTGTTGAAGCTTGCGGTGAAGCTCCTGCCTGCGAAGGCCGCGAAACTCGTCGCCGAAATCGAGAACGGCCTGCCGGCCGACGGCGCTGCATTCGCGCGCGCCTGGGCGATGACTGTCATCAACTGGCTGGTGAAGGTCTTGGTGCTGGCCTGGGCGCTTGGCCTCATGGGTGTCGAGCCCATGGCCGCGAGCTTCGGCGGCGCGCTCGGTGGTGAACTATCCTCCGTGCTGCCGGTTCATGCGCCGGGCGGCGTCGGCACCTATCCCGCCGGGATCACGGCCGGCGCGGTCGCCTTCGGCGCAGCGAGCGACAAGATCGCGCTCGCCGCGTTGGCCAAGGCCAGTATCAATGCGCATCTGCTGATCATCGTTTCGGCGCTGACGGGCACCGCGATTTCGCTGCCCTTCGGCCGCGCCGCGAAGCATTGAGCCACGCGGCTTAGCCCTATTGAAACGCCGTCTCGAAGAAGCTTCGGAGCTTGCGGGAATGCAAGGTTTCAGGCGGCATGGCCGCGAGCTTCTGGATCGCGCGGATGCCAATCTGCAGGTGCTGGTTCACCTGCGTGCGATAGAACGCCGTTGCCATGCCCGGCAGCTTCAGCTCGCCATGCAGCGGCTTGTCGGAGACGCAGAGCAGGGTGCCGTAGGGTACGCGGAAGCGGAAGCCGTTGGCGGCGATCGTGGCCGATTCCATATCGAGCGCGATAGCGCGCGCCTGTGACAGCCGCTTGACCGGCCCGCGCTGGTCGCGAAGCTCCCAGTTGCGGTTGTCGATCGTTCCGACCGTTCCCGTGCGCATGATCCGCTTCAGTTCGAAACCTTCGTAGCCGGTGATTTCGGCTACCGCACTTTCAAGCGCGACCTGCACTTCCGCGAGCGCCGGGATCGGAACCCAGACCGGCAGGTCGTCATCAAGCACATGGTCTTCGCGCATGTAGGCGTGCGCCAGGACATAGTCGCCGAGCCGCTGGCTGTTGCGCAGTCCCGCGCAATGGCCGAGCATCAGCCAGGCATGTGGGCGCAGAACGGCCACATGGTCGGTAATGGTCTTGGCGTTGGAAGGGCCTACGCCGATGTTGATCATGGTGATCCCGGCATGCCCCTTCTTCTTCAGGTGATAGGCCGGCATCTGCGGCAGCCGCGCCAGCGTCACATCCGTCTCCGGCTGGCTGGAGCCGGCATGAGTGATGATGTTGCCCGGTTCGACGAAGGAGGTGTATCCGTCGCCGCCATCGGCCATCAGCTTGCGCGCCCAGGCGCAGAACTCGTCGATGTAGAACTGGTAGTTCGTAAACAGCACGAAGTTCTGGAAGTGCTGCGCGCCGGTCGCCGTGTAGTGGGCGAGGCGGGCCAGCGAATAATCCGTGCGCTGCGCCGTGAAGGCGGCGAGCGGCGATGGTTCGCCGGGCGGCGGGATGTATTCGCCATTGGCGATCTCGTCGTCGGTCGTGTTCAGATCCGGCGTGTCGAAAAGGTCGCGCATCGGAATGTCGACGAAGGCGGAAGCCGATGCCTCGACATGCGCCCCTTCGCCGAACGCGAAGTGGAGCGGGATCGGTGTCGTCGATTCCGACACCACGACGGGCACGTTGTGGTTCTTCATCAGCAGGCCGAGCTGCTGCTTCAGATAGTGCCTGAACAGCCGCGGCCGCGTCACGCTGGTCGTGTAGATGCCGGGCGCGGTCACGTGCCCGTAGGAGAGGCGGGTGTCGATATGTCCGAAGCTGGTGGTTTCGATCGAAACCTGCGGATAGTAGGCGCGGTAGCGCGAGGTGATCGGCGCGCCTTTCGCAAGCTCTGCGAAGTTATCGATCAGGAAGGACGTATTGCGCTCGTACAACTCCGTGAGCAGATCGACGGCGACTGCGGGGTCGTCGATTGTCCGCGGCACGAAGGGAGTTGGAGATGAAACGTCGAGAGGTGCGGAAGAGATTCGTTTGCTCATGAGACATTATAGAGTGATGTTTTTTACAAGCAAACGACGTGTGAATTGGCGGTCGCAGATTTTTGAATGGCCCTGATCACGTCAGGTCAGGGCCTTTATCGTCAGTTGCGTGCGACGCAGGCCGGCCCGCTGCCGTCAAGGCAGGTGTAGTTGGCGCCGAAGTGCGACTGAGCGCCGCCGCCGGCATTGCGGCTGACCGCTGCCGAGAACGTCACGGCGAAGATCGCCGCAAACAGCGAGATGATGGTGAAACGTCTTGCCAGTATCATCATTTCCATGGCCTTGCCCCGATATCGCCTTAGCGTTGGGACGGTTTTGCCATGTTCTGGCTGAACTGATGCTGAGATCGCGGTTCATCAGCCGTTCAGAAATGCGACGACTTTCCCGGCATGTGTGAAACGCCCGATCCGGCCGGGCGTTTCATCGGCAATCAGAGCCGGGTCCAGGTCTGCGACTTGCAGAGTATCTTCAGCACGCAACCCTGCATCTTCAGCGATCCACCCGAGACGGTTCCAGACCCGCTATAGGTCTTGTCGTTGGCCGGATCGGTAATCTCGCCATTATAGCTACCGTCCTTGCCGGCAAGCGATCCGATCTTCCTGCCTGCATATTTTCCCGTCTTCAGCGTGATGCAGTAGCCGCCGCCGCATGAAGCAATGACGGCTGTGTCGCCCGAAGCGGTCTTCCAGTTGCCGACGATCGGCTCCTCAGCGCTCGCAACCGTTGCCGAGAGCGCAAGCGCGCCCGCGAGAATGAGACTGCGGATCATACTGTTTCTCCCCCTGATATCCTCGGCGCGCAAAATAACTGACGCGAACGTAAAGGTAAATATCGTTTCCGGCCCGCAAGCTGGGTCTTTTGCCTCGTCTAAAGCAGCGGAAATTCAGGCTATTTCATTTTTGCTGCTTTTATCGTGGTGAACAAAGGGTTGATTTTCAGATCTGAATTTTTCGTAAACATCACCGCGAAATCCTTAATTGATAGGGGGTGCGATGTTTAACAAAAAACCAAGTTTACCAAGCGTTTGCACTTTGTTTGTCTCAAATTAATCATGCATTTTAGGCGTTTTTTGAAGCCGCTGGGGCATAGTGGGGTCATCAAACGAGCGGGGCAAACCCGCCGGACCGAAGGGACCAGAAGCCGCGTTAGACGGCGAGGCCCGGAAGGTAAAACAGGGTAAGTCGACAACAGGCTAAACAGGGATAAACCGATGGCACGCTTTGAAATGCACAATGCTGAAATGGCCACCATGGGTGGCGAAAACAACGCCGATGTCTTCTGCGAAATGGGCTTGATGTATGCGACGGGTCGCGGCTGCGCCGTGGACCTGATCGCCGCTCACAAATGGCTGAACATCGCCGCGATCAAGGGCAACGACCGGGCCGCCGAACTGCGCGCCGATGTCGCGGCCGGTATGGACAAGATGCAACTCGTCGAGGCGCTGCGCGCCGCCCGCGAGTGGATGACGGTTCACTAAGAAAAACGTCGATCCAAATAAGAACAACAACCTCTGAAGAGGGACTGGCAGGTGCCGTGATGCGCCGCGCCGGATCGAAAAGAACCGCGACCGGCAGAAACAAGGCCGGCGCGGTTCATCGCGTTTTGATCAGCCGAGCGACTTCAGCACTTCGGGCAATGACGCTTCGAACAGCGCCATGTCGCTCTCCGGCCCGACGCTGACGCGGATGCAGCGATTGAGCGGCGCGACACCTGGCATGCGAATGAAGACGCCGTGTTGCATCAAACCATCGACAATGGCCCGTGCATAATCTCCGTCGCGTCCGGCGTCGACCGCGACGAAATTCGTTGCCGAAGCCAGCGGCTTGAGATTGTTCGCCAAGGCAATACCGGCAATCCGCTCGCGCGCCGCATGGATATTGCCGACCACTTCGGTGAGATAAGCCTGATCCTTGATCGCGGCGACTGCAGCGGCCGTCGCCAGCCTGTTCATGCCGAAATGGTTGCGGATCTTGTCGAAGGCCGATGCTGTTCCAGGCGTCGAGATGGCATAGCCGACGCGTGCACCTGCCAGGCCATAGGCCTTCGAGAAGGTTCGTGTGCGGATCACGTTCGGCAGGTCGATAAGTGTCTTGATGCCGGGCAGGGAGCCTTCCGGACCTGTTTCGCTATAGGCCTCGTCGAGGATGAGAAGCGTTGTTTCAGGCAGGGCGCAGGCGAATTCGACGATGCTCTCCGCATCCCACCAGCTTCCCATCGGATTGTCGGGGTTGGCGAAATAGACCAGCGGCGCGTTTTCGCGCTTTACGGCGTCGAGCAACCCGCCGAGATCTTCGCGATCGTCCTTGTAGGGCACGGTCACGAGACGGCCGCCGAAGCCGTTGACGTGGAAATTGAACGTCGGATAGCCGCCGAGCGAGGTCACGACAGGCATGCCGGGGTCGATCACCAGCCGCACGATCTGCCCGAGCAACTCATCGATGCCGCCGCCGATCGCGATATTGGCGGGCGCCACGCCCAGATGCGCGGAGAGCACTTCCTTCAGTTCATAATTTTCGGGGTCGGCATATTTCCAGATGCCTGTCGCATGCTCCCGCATGGCGGCAATCACGGAAGGGGCGGGACCGAAGCCGTTCTCGTTGGCGCCGATGCGCGCCTTGACAGCGAGGCCACGCTGGCGCTCGATGGCCTCGGGGCCGACAAAGGGAACAGTGGAAGGAAGGGCGCTGACAAGGGGCGTGAAGCGCGAGAAGGCGGACATTTCTGAGGCATTTCCTGGACGATTGAAATCGCGCCCACAATAGGCGCGCCGGTCGCCATGGCAAGGAAGATTATTCCAAGAGTTGGTCGCTACATGCGTGCCGAGCGGCTCGCTTCCAGCGCTTCGATATTGCCGGCCATGAAGTCGGCGCGAACGACGCGGCGGAGCACTTCCGGTTCCAGCGTGTTGATGAAGCGAACGTTGATCCGCTCATTGTTGCGGTAGACTTCCGCGCAGCCGATGCGGTGAGCAAGACCCAAGATGTTGAGGTAATAGTGCTTGGGCAGCCCCGCCGTCGAAGAAACGATGAAGCTCGCGCCGCCGCGCGAGATGTCGACGATCTCGGCGCTGCGGATCGAAATACCGGTCAGGCACGGCCTGACAGCGACGATCCGGGCCGGGCGTCTCACATGGAACTGCTCCCAGCGCGTCTCGTAGACTTCGGATTTGACGGTCGCAAGGTGCGTGGCTCGAAGCATCGACATCCCACTTCTCTCCTAAACCAGGCTCGTTCGCGTTTCTTTACGGGTGAAGCCTCACACGAATGCTTTTCGCCTTTGTCAAATAAGAGAATGCAATTTTAATGAAATCGCGTTTTAGGAGCCGTTCAGGTTGTATCGGCTACCGTCAGCATAATTAGTGAAATGTGATATTCGTGAAATGCTTAGTCGAACAGACGCGCAACCAGGAAGCCGCCGGTCGCGGCGAACGCGGTCAGGAACGTGCCCCAGGCCATGTCGACGATCGTAACTATCACCGGCCAGTTCTTCAGCGTCGCAAGGTTGGTGATGTCGTAGGTGCCGTAGGCGGCCAGGCCGAGGATCGCGCCGTTGATAATGACCGTAGCCAATGATCCCGCGGCGAGCCCAGGCAACACGGCCAGGAAAACGATAGCCGCTGCGAAGAAGACATAGAATATCGCGGCGACCGCGAAATTGGGTGACGGAAGCATGAGTTCACCCAGCTGGTCGCGGTAGAATGTCCGGGCCACCAGCCCAAGCCAGATTGCATCCACTGCGAGAAAGGCGATCAGCGTGCCTGCATATGCTATGGTGGTCTTCATCCGTGCCTGCTCCCTTCATCCGTCACTTGCTACGCTTGCGCGACGTGGTTGGATCGTTCAGGCCTCGAAATGAAATAAGGAGATTGCGCTCGAACTCTTTCGGCGCCCGCACGTTCTGTTTTCGTTGAACTTTCCGCGCGCCCCCGCGCCGGAACAAAATAACGAGGAGATTGAAATGGCTGACATCAGAGTCCCTTGGAAATCATGGGTGGTCGTCTGTGATGGCGCAAAGGCTTTGATCATGCAAAACGCCGGTGACGCGCAGTTGATGAACTTGAAGGTTGAAGAGACGCTGTCACAGCCGAACGAAGCTGATCGCGAGATCGGAACCGACAAGCCCGGCAGGACCTATTCGGCCGATGGTACCAGCGGCAGCGCCGTGGCGGAGACCGATTGGCACGATCAGGCGGAAACGCAGTTTCTCAAGGAGGTCGCTACGAAGCTGGATGAAATCGTCCACGACAGGAACGGCAGCCACATCATCCTGGTCGCACCGCCACGGGCTCTTGGAACGTTGAGGACATGCCTCAGCGCCGACGCGCAGGCGGCCATTTCGGCCGAAGTTCCAAAGGACTACACCAATCTGCCGGTCGATCAGATCGAGCGGCGGCTTGCAGCCTGATGAAGACGGCGCGGGCTTTGTCCGCGCCTCTTTCTTGCTAGACCTCGAAGTTCAGTCGCAGCACATGGTGCAGGAATTCGGCATTGATCAGCATGTTGAAGCTGATCGTCACCAGTTCCGCTTCCCGCTTGACGACAGTCGCGCCCAGTTCGTCATGAATGCCGAGAATTTCCAGGAAGAAATGGTTCGGCACTTCGACACCAGGATTGACCTCGAGTACCGCGCCGGCGAGCGTGATGGTGCGGATCAGGCATTTGACCTGCGTGCCGGTGCTCAGATGATGGCCGACGAAGATGATCTTGCCCGGTCGGTCGAGCGAAAATTCCTGGTAGGCCTGTTCCGACTTTTCGCTATCGAGGTGCATCTGAAAGGCCATGTCAGCCTCCGCTGGTTGTATGTGTTGAGACTAACGCAAGAATGCTGACAACTCTTGAAGAAGACGTTTAAAACCCGAAGCTTATGCGTGTCTGGAGCGTTATTTGGCTCATTTCCGGGCAGAAATGCTCCCGATTGCCGCTTGTTTCGGCAAGCTTGACGTCGGACCGGCCATCGGGCATATCAATAAGAGGTTCAGGAACGCCTGCCGCTCGCGGATGTCAGTCCATGGTGAAGTTCCGGATATGAATGGTCACACGCCTATTGGTGCATGCTGACTGCAGGCAATGCGAGCTCCCTTGTTACGGTCGAAATGGCATGCCTTCCGAAAGGCTTAATCCGTGACTGCTTACCCATCAATCGACGAACTGAAATCCCAGGCGAAGCGTCTGCGCCAGGCCATGACCGAGCGTGGCACATCCATCGCCCATGGCGCCGCCCTTGAGCTCGTGGCGCAGCAATACGGCGTGCGCGACTGGAATACGCTTTCCGCGCTGGCCGCTAAAACCAACATGCCGTCCTTGGCCGCAATCACCGTCGGCGCCCGCATTCGCGGCCGCTATCTCAACCAGCCGTTCACCGGCAAGGTTCTCGCGATGGCGGCGCTGCCGGGAGGGGATCACAAGATCACCATCCACTTCGACGAGCCGGTGGACGTCGTCACTTTTGAAAGCTTCTCGGCCTTTCGACAACGCATCAACGCCCAAGTCGATGAGAACGGCATATCGCCGCGCAAGACTTCGAATGGCGTCCCGCATCTGGTCCTCGACATCTGATGCCGCGCACTTGAAGCAAAAAGCCGCGCTGTCGAGGCGCGGCTTTTATCGTCATGCTTCCGATCTCAGGCCTTGAGCAGCCATTCATGCTCCGGCGCGTTGTAGAACTTCCAGACGCGCTTCGGGCCGGCCATGACGTTGAGATAGTAGAGATCGTAGCCGTGCGTGGCAGCGCAAGGGTGATACCCTTTCGGCACCAGTGTCACGTCGCCATCTTCAAGCACCATCGCCTCATCAAGCGACCGGTCGTCGGTATAGACGCGCTGGAACCCGAAACCCTGGGGCGGGTTCAGGCGGTGATAATAGGTCTCCTCGAGGAAGCTTTCGTTCGGCAGGTTGTCCTGGTCGTGCTTGTGCGGCGGGTAGGAGGAGGTGTGCCCGCCCGGCGTGATCACTTCGACGACGAGCAGCGAATAGGCCGACGCGTCATCCTCGGGCATGATGTTGTTGACGTAGCGCACGTTGGTGCCCTTGCCGCGCGTCAGCGCTGGATGCGTGCCCGGCGGGATCACCTTCGCCTCGTAGGCGCCACCGCCAGGCGCCGAGCAGACCGCCAGCTCCAGATCGGTCTCGGCCGTCACCGACCACGCCGATTCCATCGGGATATAGACCGCATGCGGCGCCCCATCGAACGGGCTCATCCGCTCGCCGAGCGTGCCGAAATCCCTGGTGCCGGCGCTGGCCTTCCCTTTGCCGCTCACCCAGACGAGGCAGACTTCACGCTCGCCGGTCTCGCCCGACACCGTCTCGCCGGCCTTCAGCCGGTGCATGTCGAAGCCGACATAGGTCCAGCCGGCGCTCTCGGGCGTCACATGCGTGACGCGGCCGTGCGTGCCTGTTGGTTTGACTTTGAGGTTTGGCATCTGTTTCTCCTCGATATTTGTCGCGAATTCCCCTCCCCAACCCCT
>UCEU01000045.1 GCA_900471485.1 Hyphomicrobiales bacterium | reverse complement strand
TCCTACTCCAGCCGTTACGTCTGCCCGCTTGCGCCGTCGGGCAATCGCCTGAAAGGCGCGGTGCGGGCTGGAGAGCGTATGGGGTAGGGTTGGGAAACGGGTCATGCGCCAGACCTGCGAATGCGACAAACGCGATGGAGCGAAATGCGCCCCTTGCTCCAACGGCACAGAACGACGTCGCGAGAAGGGAAATCGAAGAGAGGACCTTGCTACTCCCCCCGGAGCCGAGCCCATGAAACTAGCCAACAAGTTTCGCTTGCGACCGCCGCTGATCCGGACAACCCTCGTTCTAGTACATCAATCTGGTTCGAAGGTTCTAACATGCCAAGACGCGTTCTCGAAGCTAGCCTGACACATATTTTGCCACTCCAAATCGGTGTCTTGCATCGCCAGGACGGCTTCCGCCGCGGTATCGGCATCATGCAATACGGTCAGGGATTTCTGATCCAAGCTGCTCGGGCTCGGATGTCACACCTCGATGGCCGCGAAATTCTGTGGGATGCTCCGGTTCTATGGAACCGTGCGGTTTCGGAAGGATACAGTCATCTATGGCTGCACGCCGACGGACCTGAGCATGAGGCACCGATCTTCGACCGGACCATGGTAGTCGATGCGTTTGATCACCCGCCGTTTGATCGCAAAGTAGACGACAGCGGGTGGGCAGGCATTGGCTTCGAACGTCTTCACCACGACAGGAAAAAATTCAGGGCAACGCCGAAAAACTTCGAGCGCGAAGTTGAAAACGACCACACCAAGCTTCGGCAGCATCTGGACGACGAAGTGTTCGACGTTGAGCTCTATTACCTTTTGGAGCGCGCTTACAATCTGACCTGCGGCGCGGAGTGGACCAAAGAAAACGGTAACAGCAAGTGGACTGCGTGCGATCTTGCGTTCGCATCGCTCGGGGAGTGTCTCCTTGCGATGTTCGAAAAGGTTGCAGACGCTGAAGGCGTTCCATTGAGTATCGAAGAGATGATTTGCGGGCTGCGGGCGAGGGTGCTTCGGAACCTAAGAATGACGAAGGAATGGCGGGAGCTGGCAGCGTGATAACGCCGGCTGCTGAAGTGGAGGATTATCCCATCTGCGACCGTATACGCGACATGAAGCTGGGCCGCTCTGGCGATCAGGCTACCCATGATACCAGGTCTCAACCGCTCGCGAATACCAGCCAGCGTTCGAACACGGCGGAGCTGCGCGTCAAGATGATAAGGTCAGCGGACACTGCAGCTCGTCGACTACTGGACATAGTGCATTCTCACAGTGGGGGGTTCGCCAAAATGACGCTCGCTGACGCCAGGGAAATCTCGGGCTTGGTCATTAAGGCCGGAATACTCGGGAGTACCTCCAGCCCGCTGGCTGCCGACCCAGTTGTCGCTTCCGATTCATCGGCCGAGAGAGATTAGATACGATCAACGCCGCGATTCGGCTGTCCGTGATCAAATCCGACGAGAGCTGGCTTTCAACTGCCGCAGCCCCAACTAAGCGCTCTGCTAAGTCATCGAGGATAGCGCATCCGGTATTGTCGGCCTTAGCTATGCTAAAATCACGTGCGCGAGGCGATATCATGGGAGCGCGCCAAAATCGCTTCTCCGGTGACCACCAACCATCGAGCGCAGTTCTTCTGGCGCGAGCACCTCGACCTTGTCTCCCCATTGGTAGAGGTGCCAGGTCATTTCGAGCCAGCCAGCTGCGTGAAAGCGTACGATCAGGCTGCCATCATCTTCAGTTTCCAGGACCTGCGATGGGTGGAACCGAAACTCCGCAGCGCGTGCTGCTGCCTCTGGCGCAAACCGCCACACCACCTCACCGTACTGAGCTGGGTCCTGAAACACGCCGAAAGATTGCGCGGCATAATCCTCGAGTGAAAAGCCCTCCGCCATTGCAAAGCTCTCGTCCAGCGCTTCAGCCGCATTGATCCGATCGGTGCGGAAGTTGAGGATCGTTTCACCTCGAGACGGCTGCCGCGCCACGAGATAGCTGCGATGCCCAAGCAGGAGCCCATGGGGCTCGATAATTCGCTCAGGAGTGTCCGGCTCTCCATATTGTAGTCGCAAACGGAAGGGGCCGCGAAGCGCCTCGATGATCGCATCGAGAACCATTGGCTTGAGATTTACTCTGGGTCCCGGCTTGGTCACCGAGCCCATTGCGGTGAGAATCGCCTCAGCGTCCGCCTCGGTCCGTAACGCGTCTTTGGGCGCTAGTCGCGAAAGCAAGCCCTCTCGCAAATCAGAGAGCGCTCGGGCGTGTCGAACCCTTCCTTCACCATGGGCGGCTCTTCCCGCGATTTCAAGCGCTTCAATCGCGGTCTCTTCCCGCGGCTTCAGACGATCGAGGAGTGGATCGGCCACGCGCCACCGACGTCGGCGATCAGCTCCATCACGCCAGGTGACGCCCGTGAAAACTGTCTCGAGAGCTTCCGTCATGCGTTGGGCGGTCCGGTGCGATACATCGAACTCCGCGCAAATCTCATCGAGGCTGATACCCAGACGTCGGCTTGCTGCAAGGCGCGCGAGGCGGATCAAATCCTGCGCTTTCGACATCGACATAGGCGCTCCTGCATGGGTGACAGAAAATGGCACCCACACCTATTACAACGCTCATCAAGGCTGGTCCACGAGCCGCCGAGAAAAAGTTGTCGGCATGAGTTCGATACGTCGCAAGTTTAGGGAGTGAAGTGATGGCCAAGATCACGCGCATCGAGCGTCTAGTTTTTGGTGAAAATGATGCCCAGGCAGAGAAGGGCGCGGGCTGGGTGACCCGCACCTGCGACCTTAGGATTTCCAAGAAGACCACACCAGACTTCACCAATCGACAAGCGTCCATTCGGGGGTTGGCCTCACGAAGAGGTGCGCCGTCATTTATCGAACGGAAATACCGCACGCTGCGTCGAAAGGGCCTCGCATCAGTTTTCCAGCGGATCGCCGGCTCGCTCCACGGATCATTTCGACCGTTTGCGTAGTGAGTGAGGCCCTTAGCGAGGTCGCCAGACGTCGCTCTTCGAGGCTAGGAAGCGTCCCGTTCGAAACCGAAGTCTTCGCAACCATGCGCGCGTATAGTCGCTGGCAGCAGGTGAAAATGGTACCCATGCTCCTCATAGTTGATCGGTGAAGTGGCTGGCCTATCTCCACCTCATCCGGAGTGAGGAGGAAACTGTTGTGATTGTCGAAAAAGAACTGATTTCAAAAATTACCTGGCGGCTTATGCCGTTTCTCGGTCTGCTTTACCTGATCGCTTACATTGACCGCCAGAACGTGAGCTTCGCCAAGCTCGAAATGGTCGACGCGCTCGGCATGAGTGAATACGCGTATGGTCTAGGCGCATCACTGTTCTTCATTGGTTATTTCATCTTCGAGGTGCCGAGTAACCTTCTCCTCGATCGGTTCGGGGCAAGTAAGTGGTTCGCCAGAATTCTGGTTTCGTGGGGCCTTGTCACCGTTGCGTTGGCCTACACGCAGAACCCTACCATGTTCTATATACTGCGTTTTCTCCTTGGCGCATGTGAGGCCGGGTTCTTTCCTGGCGTGCTGTACCTTCTGACCCTATGGTTCCCTGCGTCGTACCGCGGAAGGATGGTCGGGCTCTTTATGATTTTCTCCGCCGTGGCCAATGCCGTGGGTGCACCCCTCGGCGGGGTGTTACTCGATCTAGACGGCATCTACGGCTACGCTGGCTGGCAGTGGGTTTTCTTGGCGACCGGTATTCCAGCCGTCATTGCCGGCCTTGTCACCTTGTTCTACCTGTCTGACCGTCCTGAGGATGCTAAATTCCTCAGCCTTCAGGAAAAGGAATGGCTAAGAAGTCGACTGGCCTCGGAGAATTCCGGAATGGAGGCGACCGCAGGCGATGGCTTCAAAGCTCTGATCAACCCACGCGTATTGTTGATGTCGGCGTGCTATGTCGGATTTCCGCTTGCGGCTTATGGGCTGAGCTATTGGTTGCCCACGATCGTCAAGGGCTTCGGGGTCAGCAACACAGTCAATGGCTTCCTCAACATCATCCCCTGGGTACTCGTCGCAATCGCTCTTTACGTGGTGCCCACCCGGGCAGACAAAGCGCCTGCCAAAACCCCATATATCGTGTTTCCCGCGGTAGTCGGAGCTATCTGCTTAGTTCTCTCCGCCGTTGTGCCAAACCATATCTTACAGTTTGTCTTTCTCAGTATTGCAGCGGCCGGGATCTTCGCTGGTCAACCAGTCTTTTGGAGTCTTCCATCGCGCTTTCTCAAGGGCGCTGGCGCTGCGGCGGGTCTGGCCGCGATTAACTCCGTGGGGAACCTTGGTGGTTTCGTTGCCCAGAATGTTGTGCCTTGGATCAAGGACACTACAGGGAGCACTATTGCCCCCATGTTCTTCCTCGCAGCGTGTCTGGCAATCGCAGGGGGGCTCGTTCTTGTCGTTGGCCGTATGGTCCCGCGGACAGACGATACCAGTGGGGCTGGAAGCAACGTGCTCAGTGCCGCGCAAAAGGCCGCAGTTAAGTGACGTCCGCTGCTGGCATTGCCCTAACTATGTTCCGGATCTTCGGGTGCGTCAGAGGGCAACCCAGCGGCGCAAAGTTAGGAGGGGCTTTCTGGATATCGGTTCCCTCCAAATTGGCTGTATTTACAGCGTGTTGGGCGTTTCGTTGAGCTAGGTCTCCTGTAATCGCCTCCTTTGCCGCCTGATCCGCTGGACGTCGAACGGTTCAATGAACGGTGGAAGTCCACGGCGTGCTGGGCGCTGATCTGGGAGCGCTCGGAACGCCAGCTCCGATGCCATACAGATGCTTCTCCCAGATTGTAAGGGTGCGAATCTTATCGTCCATTTCAATTAGTTCTGGCGGCGTATCCGGGGCAAGACGATATGTCAGGCAGTCAGTGTGTCCGAGGATATTGCCTATCGATTCCAACGAGAAATGGAGAGGGGGGGCTCCCAGAAGCATCCTGCCGCAGAACCGAATGTTCTTTATTCTGGCGTTATCGTCTCGAGGTATCTGCAGCCGTTGCCTGAACTGATAACAAAGCGGGTGTAGAGTTGTAACGCGTCTATCGTGGTCTTGGAAAATCCACTCGCAGTCACGCGTCCTGCGAAGCGAAAATGCCTTGCGTATGAGCGCCAGAGCAATCGGTGCCAAAGGCAACACGTGTGACGGACGGACTTGCCAAAGCTTTCGTTCAAGATTGACTGCAGTTACTTTTATCTCGGCAATCTCGCGAGTATGTTGCAGCGTCACAATGTTGAGGCGCACCATGCACGCAAATCGAGCCATCTCGGCTGTGCTCTCTGCGTCAGGGTCAAATGCGTGCCAAGCCGACCGCATGAAGTCGTTCCATCTGTCTACTGAATGAGCCATGCTAGGCTCCTTTCGGTTAGGGTGCGTCGCAATTTCTCAGTGTTTTGACGAAATCCTCTCCAGTCCGTCTGTCTCGCGAAGAGTGTCTAGGGAACGAAGTGGAAAAGCGCGCTTTTGGTCTCGGTTCGACGCTTTGCAAATTGCCGAGTAGACACCCAGGTACACTGCCCATCGCCTTAGATTCATCCACGGGATGTACCCCGCTTCGCGGGAGGCCGCCGTAATTGGGTCCTGCCAGATAGAAAGAAGCGGATGTTTGCGACAGCTCAATGCCGCTCGTAAAACGGTGTTCTTCCTACTTGGTTGCTGTTGATGCAAAGTCGAGGCGAAAAGGTGCTGGATGAGAGGCACTTTCGGCTGCACATTCTTTCGTACCAGTTCCTCCACTGCGCCCTGGTCCGATAGCTCGATTACGCCTACGCCGCTGGATCTCCTGTGCTTCACGTCCATATTGACACTCCCAATTCAATCGGTGTCCATATCGTTCTTTTGACACGTCGACTTGGCATTGGCTCTTGGCCATTCACCAATGGTGCGGAAAACGAGGAAGCTCGAACAATTGGTCAGAGTACGAGAGGCCAACGATCGACATAAAGGCTATCTCGAAAGCCTCCAGCGCTATTTTTGACCTTTGGAATATCCAGTCTTCCGACCGCATAAACTTTTCTTTGCGGAGCATTTCATGCTGATTTGTGCGGTGCATCACCGCTTCGACATCCTCCGATCTGACACCGGCCTCCACCATGATCCAGGCCGCCGCCGCTGGGATGTCGTAAGCGGGGCGCTTGAGTATTACCGATGGTGCGATGCCGGCGCGTCGAAATGTTCTGGTTATGACTGCGTGGTCCATGGGGGCCTGCCTGTCGAAGCACCCCGGGAAAAGAAACCCACCGTCCCTCGGTTTCCGGAACGAGTGCGCTTGTCGGACGAGTGCGAGTGCCAGCCGCGGCATCGGCAGTTGGTAGGAGCGCTTGCCGTCCCACTCGGGGACCCGCCATATCGCGCGACTGAATTCTACGTCGTCCAACCGCATGCGAAGTATGTATCGAGGAGGACGCGCAGTCACAAATGCGAGCAGTATCGCGCATGCCTCACGGGAAATCGGGATACCGCCAGGACTACGGGTGAAAGTGGCCCAAACTGTGAGTGCAATTCGACGATGGGGCGATAAAGGATGCGGGAGCTCCGACATGATGTACCTCGTTCTCACTATTGGTCGAAGACGTGCGCGGGGCGGTCGCCAAACGGTGCCGCCCTCGCGTAACATCGGTAGTCATCGCTCCCGAGGTACAGGCGCGACAGACGTCGATTTGCGCACTCGAGCGTTACTCCAATCGACCAGATCGGAAAGTCGGTATCTGACGCAGCTGCCAAGCTTGAGGAAGAGAGGTCCTCCCCCCGTACCTCTGAGCTTGTTCAGATGCGAGGTAGAGAGCTGGCACAAGGCTGCTGCCTCCGGCGTCTTCAGGAAGTGCAATGTGTTCTCCATGATTGACTCCATATCGTTGCGGTTGACGAACGATACAAAGCTGTCACAACCTGGTGAACTCGTCATGGTACAACTGCTTAATTAAAAAGAATCCACTTTACCCCTCTCTTTGAACCTTTGCGCAAGCCAGGGATACACAGGTCGCCGGCGTCGAGGTTGGAACTCGAATACTTCCCAGACGATCGCGGAGAATCTTATTACCGGGGTCCGTCTCTTGCCGGGCTCTTTTCCTGTGACGTCACGCCAGACAGAGAGCATCTTTCGCACGAAGAGGCGTTCGAAGGATTGACGGTTTCCGCCTTTGTCGCGAAGAAGCCTTCGTTGGCCAATCAGAAATTTGCTAATGGCATCTGAAGCGTCGTTAACAGATTTGACTACATCCCTTAGCTCTTCGCGTTGTCTTTCACTTCCTGCCACGTCACTCCCACTGGCCGCGATAATTCGGGTGTCAGCCTCGAGTTGCCGGGCTAACAAACGCAGGCTCTTGATCGAGGCCTGACGCGCTTCGAGTCGTTCACGGGCGTTGGCCCGGTCGCTGGACGTTCGATGCATCGACTCCCATAGAAGGCAAGCGCAGTCGACCGCATCAATGATGCGCTGACTGCATTCCACAGGGTCAAGTACCAGGCCATCGGCCTCTCGCGCGACGGCAATGGCCTCCGTCAAGTCGGGAGTGCCTTGTTGCAGTTTCCGAAGATAGCTGAAAAGCTCTCCGGTCATGCTCTCGGCGAGAATGGGAAGATAGCGTTCCGAGGAGCCAAAGTTGCGCTGTGCCGGATTCATTGTTCAAATCCTTCAACGTCGCTGTCAGTCTGTCGTGACCCGATCGCGCCACTAATGCGGCCCGCGGACTTCTCAAGGACCTTCCGCGCAGGGCTCTCTCCGATGTGCGCGTATCTTTGCGTCGTTCTCGCCTGCGTGTGTCCCAGCAGATTGCCGACGATCGCTAGTGACGATCCGCCGGTTATGATCGCGACGCTGGCGAACGAGTGCCGGAGGTCGTGCAAGCGAACGCCGTCCAGACCCGCGAGTTTTCGAACCGCAACCCACTGCTTTCTCACATCCGTCATCGGGCGCGTGGGGTCGGAATCCTGGGGAAAGATGTATTCGCTTATTCTCGGCATTCGTCTGAAAATCTCCATGGCAGCCTCGGGAATTAATATAGGACGAAATCCTGTTTTGGTGTGCCTCATCAGAAAGCAGAGCTCGAAGTCGATGTCCGTCCACTTCGCGTCGAGGTTTTCCGACACCCTCGTACCCATCAAGGCTATAGAACGGATGGCGTCGGCGGCTGTGGCGCTTATCACGTAAGCCGGGCGGTTCGTCGCGAGATGTTTCGATTTCTTTCCCGGCTTCACCGGCCGAGGCATATAGGGAATCCCTGTTGTCTCCGCTATCCTGATGGCGTCTCCAAGGCGCATCATCTCGTCGTCGCTCAAGAACCGCTGCATCGGGAACTCTTCGAACTTCTTGACCCACTGAGCAGGGTTCACGCCACGCTTGATGTGCCCGGCGTCGGCGGCGTTGCCATACAGACTGCTGATGAACTGAACACATCGATTCGCCACCGTGGGATTGGTGCGCCCGAGCGTTTTGTGAAAGGCGACTACATCGCTGTGGCTGATGGCAGACAATTTCCGATCGCCGAATGCGGGGCCGACGTGGCAACGCATCAGTGTGCGGTACCCGGAAATTGTCGATCGTTTCGGCCGCGCGTGCAAAGGCTGCAGTTTTGCGAATTCCTCTCTCTCTGTAAGCCACGCTTCGGCAAAATCCGCCAGCGTCGGCATATCTTTAAGTTCGGACCGCTCGGCTGAAGGATTCCGCCCGTTTAGCTTGTTGCGGGCCTGGTCCTTTGCCAATGCCCGCGCCTCCTTGGGTGTGATCTCTCCGTGCCGACCGAGCGGCACACGTCTGACCTTGGATTTACGACCGATCCCGTCGCGATACTCATACGCGTAAGCCACTCCACTGACGATGCGTTTCGCTTGGAAGCCTCTCAATTCGGTGTCGCGGATTACCGTTCCAACTTTGCTTTGCTTCAACTCCTCAACGGACGCCATAGAAATCGTTGCCATGCCAATTTCCTCCTGCAAAAACCGCCAGTGCTGAATCGGCACCGGATCGTCACTCTCGTGGAAAGAGAGAGATGCCCGGGGAAAGCGCCGGCACGTTAGTCGTGCGATGCTTATATATGCGTAAACGATAATGTGCAAGTTAAAACAATGGTTTAACATGCAGGTGCCACTGTAGGTAACAGTGTACAACTGCGGAGCAAGGTACGCCTCTAAGGTTCATACCCTTCGAACCGAAGGCTCATAACCTGAAGGCC
>UCEU01000057.1 GCA_900471485.1 Hyphomicrobiales bacterium | reverse complement strand
CAAACTTACTCTTTGCCATTGCGGCTCTCCAATTCTGCTAGTCCCCGAGGGGATCTAATTCTTGTTATCGGTCAATTGGTATTCCGGTCACTTCTGACCGGAATACTTTGCCTGGATCTCGGTTGCGACGTTCGACGGGACCGGCGAGTAGTGATCGAAGGTCATCGTGTACTGAGCGCGGCCCTGCGACATGGAGCGCAGGTTGTCGACGTACTTGAACATGTTCGCCAGCGGGACGTTCGCGTTGATGACAACAGCGATACCGCGAGTTTCCTGGCCCTGGATCTGGCCACGACGCGAGTTCAGGTCGCCGATGACGTCGCCGACGTAATCTTCCGGCGTTACGACTTCGACCTTCATCATCGGCTCGAGGAGCTGAGCGCCGGCCTTCTTGGCTGCTTCACGGAAGCAAGCACGCGAAGCGATTTCGAACGCCAGAACAGACGAGTCAACGTCGTGGAAGGCACCGTCAACGAGCGTCGCCTTGACACCCAGCATCGGGAAGCCAGCCAGCGGACCGGAGGACAGAACGCTTTCGATACCCTTCTGAACGCCCGGGATGTATTCCTTCGGAACAGCACCGCCGACGATCTTGGATTCGAACTTGAAGTCTTCGCCTTCCGGGTTCGGTTCGAAGATGATCTTGACGCGCGCGAACTGACCGGTACCACCGGACTGCTTCTTGTGCGTGTAATCTTCTTCGTGCTGACGCGTGATGGTTTCGCGGTAGGCAACCTGCGGAGCACCGACGGTTGCTTCAACCTTGAACTCACGACGCATACGGTCGACGAGAATGTCGAGGTGAAGTTCGCCCATGCCGGCGATGATGGTCTGACCGGATTCCTGGTCAGTTTTCACGCGGAAGGACGGATCTTCAGCAGCCAGGCGGTTGAGCGCGAGGCCCATCTTTTCCTGGTCGCCCTTGGTCTTCGGCTCGATCGCGATCTGGATGACCGGCTCGGGGAATTCCATGCGCTCGAGGATAACCGGCTTCAGCGGATCGCAAAGCGTATCGCCAGTGGTGGTTTCCTTGAGGCCGGCGAGAGCAACGATGTCGCCTGCGAAGGCTTCTTCGATGTCTTCACGCGAGTTCGAGTGCATCTGCAGCATGCGGCCAACGCGCTCGCGCTTGTCCTTGACCGTGTTCATGACCGACGCGCCCTTTTCGAGCTTGCCGGAGTAGATGCGGGCGAAGGTCAGCGAACCGACGAAGGGGTCGTTCATGATCTTGAACGCGAGCATCGAGAGAGGCTCGGCGTCGTCAGCATGACGCTCGATTTCGGCTTCCGTCTTGAAGTCGATACCCTTGATCGCCGGAATGTCGAGCGGCGACGGCAGGTAGTCGACGACAGCGTCGAGCAGAGGCTGAACGCCCTTGTTCTTGAAGGCGGTGCCGCAGAACATCGGGTGGAACTTGACGTCGATCGTGCCGCGACGGACGAGCGCGCGGATCTGGTCGTTGTCGGGCATGTTGCCTTCGAGGTAGGCTTCCATCGCGGCTTCGTCGATCTCGACAACGGTCTCGATCAGCTTTTCGCGATATTCTTCAGCCTTTTCCTTCATATCGGCCGGGATTTCGACGACGTCCCACTGGGCGCCGAGCGATTCGTCGCGCCAGATGAGTGCGTTCATCTCGATCAGGTCGACAACGCCCTTGAATTCGCTTTCAGCACCGATCGGGAGCTGCATGACGACTGCGGTGGCGCCAAGACGGGTCTTGATCATCTCAACCGAGCGGTAGAAGTCCGCACCGGTCTTGTCCATCTTGTTGCAGAAGATCATGCGCGGAACGTTGTACTTCTCAGCCTGACGCCAGACGGTTTCCGTCTGCGGCTCTACACCGGCGTTGGCATCGAGAAGAGCGACAGCACCGTCGAGAACGCGCAGCGAACGTTCGACTTCGATGGTGAAGTCGACGTGGCCGGGGGTGTCGATGATGTTGAAGCGGCGCATCTTGCCGTCACGGCCCTTCCAGAAGGTCGTGGTCGCAGCGGAAGTGATCGTGATGCCACGCTCCTGCTCCTGCTCCATCCAGTCCATCGTGGCCGCGCCATCGTGCACTTCGCCGATCTTGTGCGACTTGCCGGTGTAGTAAAGGATACGCTCGGTCGTCGTCGTCTTGCCGGCGTCGATATGCGCCATGATACCGAAATTACGGTAGTCTTCGATTTTATATTCGCGAGCCATAATGGACTGCCTTTCGGAACCGTTCGGGATTACCAGCGATAATGCGAGAACGCACGGTTGGCATCAGCCATCTTGTGCGTGTCTTCGCGCTTCTTGACGGCGCTACCACGGTTGTTGGATGCATCGAGAAGTTCGCCGGAGAGGCGATCGACCATCGTCGTTTCATTGCGCTTGCGAGCGGCAGTGATCAGCCAGCGAATTGCGAGGGCCTGGCGACGCTCGGGACGAACATCAACCGGAACCTGGTACGTAGCACCACCAACGCGGCGCGAACGGACTTCTACGTGCGGAGCAATGTTGTCGAGCGCGGCGTGGAAAACAACCAGCGGCTCCTGCTTCGACTTGCTCGCTACGGAGTCAAACGCGCCGTAGACAATGCTTTCAGCGACGGACTTCTTGCCGTCGAGCATGATTGCATTCATGAACTTGGTGACGATGAGATCGCCGAACTTCGGGTCCGGGTTGATCTCGCGCTTTTCTGCTCTGTGACGTCTGGACATACTTCTCGTCTCTTAACCGTTAAGGCGCTTTATCACGCGGAGGACCTCACGCAGCGCCGAATTCAAAAAAAGTCCGAATTACTTCGGACGCTTCGCACCGTACTTGGAACGGCGCTGCTTGCGGTTCTTGACACCCTGGGTATCGAGAACGCCGCGGATGATGTGGTAACGGACACCCGGAAGGTCCTTTACGCGGCCGCCGCGGATCATGACAACGGAGTGTTCCTGAAGGTTGTGACCTTCGCCAGGAATGTAGCCGATGACTTCAAAGCCGTTGGTGAGACGGATCTTGGCGACCTTACGGAGAGCCGAGTTCGGCTTCTTCGGCGTCGTGGTGTAGACGCGGGTGCAAACACCACGCTTCTGCGGGTTTTCCTGCAGTGCAGGAACCTTGTTACGCTTTACGTTCGGCTGGCGCGGCTTGCGGATCAGCTGGTTTACGGTAGGCATTCAACCATCCCTTACGTTTCTATCTCAGAACCCTTGCGGGCGTAACTCACGCCGTCTCCGGCAAGATCACACGCTTGTCTCAATGCGCAAAACGTGGCCCGATCTGTTTTTGCAGATGGACCACCGAGAGCAGAGGACGCAAAAGAAATGCGTCATGCGTGCAGGCAACATATCTTCAACGTGCGTTTCGAACCTTGTTTGAGGTGATATCAGGGGCGCGTCGCTCCCGATGGCCATGCCTCACATGGGTTCCGATGGCGCGGGTACTACTGGTTTCCCGTCCTCGCGTCAAGGCTGTTAAGAAATAATCTTCGGCGGAACGCCTTGAAACGCGGCCTTTCGGCCCTCTTTGGGGGCTTTATGACAAAATCGCCCGAGGACGCCAAGATAAACTTGGGCATTGCAGCGAAAGCGGCTAAGGAATCACAGATTGCAAAGGCCAAGTGCCTGAAAACAGATTCAAATCTCGAATCGAAGGACTTAGGATGATTACTTCCCCCGACAACGACAACAATTCCGAAGGCCCGATGGTCTTCATCATCATCGGCAAGGGATATGAGTCCGATGCCAGCGAGGGCGTCGACCTCCACATCATGCTCAGGGGCGCCGACGAGGACAGCGCGGTGCGCGAGGCGCTCAATGCGCTCGCCGAGGAAGGTTTCATCGAGGCAGACCTCGACCAGATTGGCATGCTGACCGAAGTGCCGGCGGAAGAGCCGCATGCCTCGGCCTATCAGGGTGCCGTGGACGGCGAAGTGGCCATCATCCGTTTCAGCTGAGATCCGCCATGGAGCCGGATGCGCTGAAAGTGCTGATCTACGCCACCTGGCGCGACCGGCTTCTGGTTTTCGACGAGCCGGATTTTCCCGATGTGCTGTGGCAGGTCCCGGGCGGAACGGTCGAGGACGGCGAGGATGTGGCCGATGCCGCCGGCCGCGAGTTTCATGAGGAGACGGGGCTGACGCCATCGGCTCCCCTCGCCCCGCTCGGAATTCACGATTATCGGTTTTCGCTGAAGATCGGCGGCATTGCCTGGCACCGCCGGCACTATTTCCATATCGAGCTCGATGGTGAGCATCCTGATACCTGGCTGCATCACGAACTTACTCCCTACGATGGCAGCCCGCCGATCCAGTTCCGCTTTTTCTGGATCGACCTCGCGGAAGCAAGATCGCGCCTCGGATATGGCATGGAGCATTGCCTGCCAATGATCGGCTGAACCGCGCAGCCCCTGCCCGCTTCAACAATCCCAAATGAAAAAGCCGCCCGGACGCTCCGGGCGGCTTTCTTGTCTTTGCTATCGCGCGGACCGCGCTGCCGATTACTCGGCAGCCGGTGCGTTTTCGCTGGCGAGATCCTGGAGCATCGGGGTTGCGACATCCGCACCCGTGCCCTTGCGGCGCTCTTCCAGGATCAGCTCGTCGCGCGAAGTCGCGATACGGCGGATCTGCGTCATGGTGCCACCGGTACCGGCCGGGATGAGGCGGCCAACGATGACGTTTTCCTTCAGACCCTGCAGGCCGTCGGTCTTGCCGGCGATCGCGGCTTCCGTCAGCACCTTCGTCGTTTCCTGGAAGGAAGCGGCCGAGATGAAGGACGGGGTCTGCAGCGACGCCTTGGTGATGCCGAGCAGAACCGGATCGCCGTAGGCAGGCTTCTTGCCCTGTTCGATCAGGCCGTCGTTGACGTCTTCGAGCTCGATACGGTCGACGTTGTCGCCGACGATGTAGGTCGAGTCGCCCGCATCGGTGATTTCCACCTTCTGCAGCATCTGACGGACAATCACCTCGATGTGCTTGTCGTTGATGACAACGCCCTGCAAGCGATAGACTTCCTGGATTTCGTTGACCAGGTACGAAGCCAGAGCTTCGACGCCCTTGATCGCCAGGATGTCGTGCGGAGCCGGGTTACCGTCGAGGATGTAATCACCCTTTTCGATGTAGTCGCCTTCCTGAAGGTGGAAGGGCTTGCCCTTCGGGATCAGGTATTCGACAGGCTCGACACCGTCTTCCGCCGGCTCGATGATGACGCGACGCTTGTTCTTGTAGTCGCGGCCGAGGCGGATCGTACCATCGATCTCAGCGATGATGGCGTGGTCCTTCGGACGACGAGCTTCGAACAGTTCGGCAACACGCGGCAGACCACCGGTGATGTCCTTGGTCTTGGCGCTTTCCAGCGGCGAACGTGCAAGCACGTCACCCTGGGAAACCTTCTGACCAGGCTCGACCGACAGGATCGCGTCGACCGACAGCTGGAAGCGTGCATCGGCACCGCGCGGCAGCTTCATGACGCTGCCGCTGGCATCGAGAATGACGATTGCCGGCTTGAGGTCCGAACCGCGCGGGGTCGAACGCCAGTCGATAACCTGACGCTTGGTGATACCCGTGGATTCGTCGGTCGCTTCGAGAACGGAGAGACCGTCGACAACGTCTTCGAACTGAACGGTACCGGCCACTTCCGTCATCATCGGACGGGTGTAGGGGTCCCACTCTGCCAGGCGCTGACCGCGCTTGACCTTGTCGCCTTCGTCGACATGCAGCTTCGAACCGTAGGCAACACGCTGCGAGGAGCGCTCGACACCACGCTCGTCCAGGATCTGGACGGTCATGTTGCGGCCCATCGCGACAAGGACGTTGTCCGAGTTGCGCAGAACGTTGCGGTTCTTGATCTGGATCGTACCTTCGTACGAGGCTTCCAGGAACGACTGGTCGACCACGTTTGCCGTGCCACCAAGGTGGAACGTACGCATGGTGAGCTGCGTGCCCGGCTCGCCGATCGACTGAGCCGCGATAACGCCGACGGCTTCGCCCATGTTGACGGGCGTGCCGCGTGCAAGGTCGCGACCGTAGCAGACGGAGCAAACACCGGTCTGAACTTCGCAGGTCAGAGCCGAACGGATGCGGATCGACTGGATACCAGCCTTTTCGATCTCGATGACATCGGGCTCGAGGATCATCTTGCCGGCGTCGACGAGACGCTCGCCGGTAACCGGATGATCGATATCGTCGAGAGCCGTACGGCCGAGGATACGAGCGCCGAGCGAGGCAACGACCTGACCGGCATCGACGATGGCGGTCATGGTGAGGCCCTTGTCGGTGCCGCAATCCACGAGGTTGACGATGCAATCCTGGGCGACGTCGACGAGACGACGGGTCAGGTAACCGGAGTTAGCCGTCTTCAGAGCGGTGTCTGCGAGACCCTTACGGGCGCCGTGGGTCGAGTTGAAGTACTCGTTAACGGTCAGACCTTCCTTGAAGTTCGACGTGATCGGCGTCTCGATGATTTCACCCGACGGCTTGGCCATCAGGCCGCGCATGCCGCCCAGCTGGCGCATCTGGTTCGGAGAACCACGGGCACCCGAGTGCGACATCATGTAGATGGCGTTCATCGGCTTCTGGCGACCGGTCTTGTCGTCGAATTCGACGGCCTTAATGCGGGCCATCATGTCTTCAGCGACCTTCTCGGTTGCCTTGCCCCAGGCGTCGACGACCTTGTTGTACTTTTCGCCCTGAGTGATCAGGCCGTCGTTGTACTGCTGCTCGTATTCCTTGACGAGGTTTTCGGTGTCGCCAACGATCTTCGCCTTGGAGTCCGGGATGACCATGTCGTCCTTGCCGAACGAGATGCCGGCGCGGCAGGCGTGGGTGAAGCCGAGCTGCATGATGCGGTCGCAGAAAATGACCGTGTCCTTCTGGCCGCAATGACGGTAGACCGTGTCGATCATCTTGGAGATGTTCTTCTTGGTCATTTCCTGGTTGCAGATGTCGAAGGTCACCTTGCCGTTCTTCGGCAGAAGTTCGCCGATGAGCAGACGGCCAGGGGTCGTTTCATAGATCTTCGAGTAGGGCTTGCCATCCTCGTCGATCGACTTGAAGCGGCCGCGGATCTTGGAGTGCAGCGTCACGACCTTGTTTTCAAGCGCGTGATGCAGTTCGCCGAGATCGGAGAAGGCCATGCCTTCGCCCGGTTCGTTCTGGTTCATGATCGCGAGGTAGTACAGGCCGAGAACCATGTCCTGCGACGGAACGATGATCGGTGCACCGTTTGCAGGGTGCAGGATGTTGTTCGTCGACATCATCAGGACGCGGGCTTCGAGCTGGGCCTCGAGCGACAGCGGCACGTGAACGGCCATCTGGTCACCGTCGAAGTCGGCGTTGAAGGCCGTGCAGACGAGCGGGTGCAGCTGGATGGCCTTGCCTTCGACCAGGATCGGTTCGAAGGCCTGGATGCCCAGGCGGTGTAGCGTCGGTGCACGGTTCAGGAGAACCGGATGCTCGCGGATGACCTCGTCGAGGATATCCCAGACTTCCGGCTTTTCCTTTTCAACCAGCTTCTTGGCCTGCTTGACGGTCGAGGAGTAACCCTTGGCGTCGAGGCGGGCATAGATGAACGGCTTGAAGAGCTCGAGCGCCATCTTCTTCGGAAGGCCGCACTGGTGCAGCTTCAGTTCCGGACCGGTCACGATGACCGAACGGCCGGAATAGTCGACGCGCTTGCCGAGCAGGTTCTGACGGAAGCGGCCCTGCTTGCCCTTGAGCATGTCGGACAGCGACTTCAGCGGACGCTTGTTGGCGCCGGTGATGACGCGGCCACGGCGGCCGTTGTCGAACAGCGCGTCCACAGATTCCTGCAGCATGCGCTTTTCGTTGCGGATGATGATGCCCGGAGCGCGCAGTTCGATCAGGCGCTTCAGACGGTTGTTACGGTTGATGACGCGGCGGTACAGGTCGTTCAAGTCGGACGTCGCAAAACGGCCGCCATCGAGCGGAACCAGCGGACGCAGGTCCGGCGGGATGACCGGGACGACCTTCATGATCATCCATTCCGGACGGTTGCCTGACTCCATGAAGTTCTCGACGATCTTCAGACGCTTCATCAGCTTCTTCTGCTTGAGATCCGACGTGGTGTCGGCCAGATCCGAGCGCAGGTCGCCCGCGATCTTCTCAAGGTTCATCGATGCCAGCATTTCGAAGATGGCTTCAGCGCCGATCATGGCGGTGAACTGGTCTTCGCCGTACTCATCGACAGCCAGCATGTACTCTTCTTCCGTCAGGAGCTGATGCTCCTTGAGCGCGGTGAGGCCCGGCTCGGTGACGATGTAGTGTTCGAAGTAGAGAACCCGCTCCACATCCTTCAGCGTCATGTCGAGCAGCGTCGAGATGCGCGAAGGAAGCGACTTCAGGAACCAGATGTGGGCAACCGGAGCGGCGAGCTCGATGTGGCCCATGCGCTCACGGCGAACGCGCGACAGCGTAACTTCGACGCCGCACTTTTCGCAGATGATGCCCTTGTACTTCATGCGCTTGTACTTGCCGCACAAGCATTCGTAGTCCTTGATCGGTCCGAAGATGCGGGCGCAGAACAGACCATCGCGTTCAGGCTTGAACGTACGATAGTTGATCGTTTCCGGCTTCTTGATCTCACCATAAGACCAGGAGAGAATCTTCTCCGGAGACGCAATCGAGATCCGGATGGAATCGAAATTCTGCGCAGGCACCTGCGGATTGAAAAGATTCATGACCTCTTGGTTCATGCCTGTCTCCTTCATGGGCTGAAAGCCCTCAAACTGCGATGGTCAGCGGCAAATCCCGGGCGCCGCGCCATAGCGAAAAACGACAATAACCGCAGAATGCGGCGAAATCGTCCCTTCCCGGCCAACACGTTACGGGGCCAGAACTGGGACGGTGCGCGCTGCAATACAGCGCGCACCCTATCAAGTGGTTACTCGGCGGCGTCCGGCAACTGGCCGGCCTGCTGCTCGTCAACCTTCGAGTTCTCGAGCTCGACACTGAGACCCAGCGAGCGCATTTCCTTGACGAGAACGTTGAAGCTTTCGGGAATACCCGCTTCGAACGTATCGTCGCCACGGACGATGGCTTCGTAGACCTTGGTACGACCGGCGACGTCGTCGGACTTGACCGTGAGCATTTCCTGCAGCGTGTAAGCCGCACCGTATGCTTCCAGAGCCCAGACTTCCATTTCCCCGAAGCGCTGACCGCCGAACTGCGCCTTGCCGCCCAGCGGCTGCTGGGTAACGAGCGAGTAAGGACCGATCGAACGAGCGTGGATCTTGTCGTCAACCAAGTGGTTGAGCTTGATCATGTACATGTAGCCGACCGTGACCTTGCGGTCGAAGGGCTCGCCCGTGCGGCCGTCGTACAGAACCGACTGACCACTTTCGTGCAGACCTGCCTTCTTCAGCATCGAGGCAACGTCAGGCTCATGCGCACCGTCGAAGACCGGCGTTGCGATGGAGACACCACGACGGGACTGTTCGGCCAGCTTGACCAGCGCGTCGTCGTCGAAGTGGGCGACTTCATCCTTGGCCTGCGAAGCGTAGACATCCGTCAGCTCCGTCTTCAGGTCGGTGATGTCCATCGTCTTGCGGTATTCGTCGAGCAGTTCGCCGATCTTCTTACCCATGCCGGCGCAAGCCCAGGCAAGGTGGGTTTCGAGGATCTGGCCGACGTTCATGCGCGAAGGCACGCCCAGCGGGTTCAAGCAGATGTCGACATGCGTGCCGTCTTCGAGGAACGGCATGTCTTCGACAGGCACGATACGCGAGACAACGCCCTTGTTACCGTGACGGCCGGCCATCTTGTCGCCCGGCTGGATTTTGCGCTTCACAGCGACGAAGACCTTGACCATCTTCATGACGCCAGGAGGCATCTCGTCGCCGCGCTGAACCTTCTCGACCTTGTCCATGAAGCGCTGTTCAAGGCGCGACTTGGATTCGTCGTACTGGCCACGCAGAGCTTCAAGCTCGGACTGAACCTTCTCGTCCTCGACGGCGAACATCCACCACTGCGAGCGGGGATATTCGGAGACGACGGCGTTCGACAGCTCGGTGCCCTTCTTGAAGCCTTTCGGGCCCGCGATGGACGACTGGCCGCGGAGCATCTCGATCAGACGGCCGTAGACGTTACGATCGAGGATCGCCTGCTCGTCGTCGCGGTCCTTTGCGAGACGTTCGATCTCTTCGCGTTCGATCGCCATTGCGCGTTCGTCTTTTTCAACGCCGTGGCGGTTGAAGACGCGCACTTCGACGATCGTGCCGTAGGTGCCCGGAGGCATGCGCATCGAGGTGTCGCGAACGTCCGAAGCCTTTTCACCGAAGATGGCGCGCAGAAGCTTTTCTTCCGGCGTCATCGGGCTTTCGCCCTTCGGCGTGATCTTGCCGACGAGGATATCGCCCGGCTGGACTTCGGCGCCGATGTAGACGATGCCGGCTTCGTCGAGGTTCTTCAGCGCTTCTTCCGAAACGTTCGGAATGTCGCGCGTGATCTCTTCCGGACCAAGCTTGGTGTCACGGGCCATCACTTCGAATTCTTCGATGTGGATGGAGGTGAACACGTCGTCAGCGACGATGCGCTCCGACATCAGGATCGAGTCTTCGTAGTTGTAGCCGTTCCACGGCATGAACGCGACGAGCGCGTTGCGGCCAAGCGCCAGATCGCCCAGATCCGTCGACGGACCGTCGGCGAGGATATCGCCACGGTTGACAACGTCACCGACGGTGACCAGCGGACGCTGGTTGACGCAGGTGTTCTGGTTCGAACGCTGGAACTTCTGCAGACGGTAGATATCAACGCCGGACTTGCCGGCATCGAGGTCTTCCGTCGCACGGATAACGATACGGGTAGCGTCGACCTGGTCGACCACACCGCCACGACGGGCGCCGATGGCAGCACCGGAGTCGCGGGCAACGATCGGCTCCATGCCGGTGCCGACGAACGGAGCTTCAGCGCGCAGCAGAGGCACGGCCTGACGCTGCATGTTCGAGCCCATGAGAGCGCGGTTGGCGTCGTCGTTTTCCAGGAACGGGATGAGAGCCGCTGCAACCGAAACAACCTGCTTCGGCGAAACGTCCATCAGGTTCATGCTGTCGCGCGGAGCGAGCATAACTTCGCCGGCGTGACGGCAAACGACGAATTCGTCGACGAACGAGCCGTCAGACGAGAGTTCGGCGTTGGCCTGAGCGACGTAATACTTCGCCTCTTCCATGGCGGAGAGGTAAAGAACGTCATTCGTCACCTTGCCATCGACGATGCGACGGTACGGCGATTCAATGAAGCCGTACTTGTTGACGCGTGCGAAGGTAGCCAGCGAGTTGATCAGACCGATGTTTGGGCCCTCAGGCGTCTCGATCGGGCAAATACGGCCGTAGTGCGTCGGGTGAACGTCGCGGACTTCGAAGCCTGCGCGCTCGCGGGTCAGACCACCCGGGCCAAGAGCCGAAAGGCGGCGCTTGTGGGTGATTTCCGAAAGCGGGTTCACCTGGTCCATGAACTGCGACAGCTGCGAGGAGCCGAAGAATTCGCGAACGGCAGCTGCTGCCGGCTTGGCGTTGATCAGGTCCTGCGGCATGACCGTGTCGATTTCGATCGAGGACATGCGTTCCTTGATCGCGCGCTCCATGCGGAGCAGGCCGAGACGGTACTGGTTTTCCATCAGTTCGCCGACGGAGCGAACGCGACGGTTGCCGAGGTTGTCGATGTCGTCGATCTCGCCCTTGCCGTCGCGCAGTTCGACAAGCATCTTGACCACCGCCAGGATGTCTTCCTTGCGGAGCGTGCGGACGGTGTCGGCGACGTCGAGGTCGAGACGCATGTTCATCTTCACGCGGCCAACGGCGGAGAGGTCGTAACGCTCCGCATCGAAGAACAGCGAGTTGAACATGGCTTCAGCCGATTCCATGGTCGGCGGTTCACCCGGACGCATGACGCGGTAGATGTCGAACAGAGCGTCCTGGCGGTTCTCGTTCTTGTCGGCGTTCAGCGTGTTGCGGATGTAGGCGCCGACATTGATGTGGTCGATGCCGAGAACCGGGATTTCGTCGAAGCCGTGCGACAGGATGACCGGCAGGGTCTTCTCGTCGATTTCATCGCCGGCCTCGAGGTAGATTTCACCCGTCGAGTAGTTGACGATGTCTTCGGCAAGGAAGTTGCCGTACAGGTCTTCGTCGGTTGCCTTGAGAGCCTTGAGGCCCTTTTCGGAGAGCTGGCGAAGCAGACGCGGCGTCAGCTTCTTGCCGCCTTCAACGACGACTTCGCCGGTGTCGGCGTCGATCATGTCGGTGATCGTCTTCGCACCCTTGAGGGTCTCAGGGGTGAACGGAATACGCCAGCCGTCGCCGTCGCGCTCGTAGTTCGACTTCGTGTAGAAGGTCGACAGGATTTCTTCGCCGTCCATGCCGAGGGCCATCAGCAGCGACGTTGCCGGAATCTTGCGGCGACGGTCGATACGGGCGTAGACGATATCCTTGGCGTCGAATTCGATATCGAGCCAGGAGCCGCGATACGGGATGACGCGAGCCGCGAAGAGCAGCTTGCCGGAAGAGTGGCTCTTGCCCTTGTCGTGGTCGAAGAACACGCCCGGCGAACGGTGCATCTGCGAGACGATGACGCGCTCGGTGCCGTTGACGATGAACGTGCCGTTGTTGGTCATGAGCGGCATGTCGCCCATGTAGACGGACTGTTCCTTGATGTCCTTGATCGATTTCGCGCCCGTATCCTCATCGATATCGAACACGATCAGGCGAAGCGTCACCTTCAGCGGCGCCGCATAGGTCAGGTCGCGCTGGCGGCATTCATCGACGTCGAACTTCGGCGGCTCGAATTCGTAGGACACGAATTCCAGCATCGAAGCGCCGGAGAAATCCGTGATCGGGAAAACGGACTTGAAAACTGCCTGAAGGCCCTCGTCAGGGCGACCGCCCTTGGGCTCTTCAACCATCAGGAATTGGTCATAGGACGCCTTCTGAACCTCGATGAGGTTCGGCATCTCTGCGACTTCTGGGATCTTACCGAAAAACTTGCGTACGCGCCTACGACCATTGAACGAAAGGGTCTGAGCCATCGTCGCTCCTTCAAAATTGCATCCGGGCCTGCAACGGACGGGAACCGATGGCCAGTCGACCCCGTCGATCATGAGTAGTTCAATCTCGTCTCACTTCCCGAAACACGAGGCCGGATTGCCTTCGCGTCTCGGTTCGAGACCATCCTCTTGAAGAACCCATTACCCAAAAGCCGTTTTCACGCGGCTTTTGGGTAATTCGTTCAACGAAACGACAAATGGGAGGTGAGAAACCCCACCCCCCACATGTAGTTCAAGATTACTTAACGTCGACCTTAGCGCCGGCGTCTTCAAGCTTCTTCTTGATGTCGGCAGCTTCAGCCTTCGAAACGCCTTCCTTGACAGCCTTCGGAGCGGCTTCAACGAGGTCCTTGGCTTCCTTGAGGCCGAGGCCGGTGATGCCACGAACTTCCTTGATGACGTTGATCTTGTTAGCGCCGGCGTCAGCCAGGATAACGTCGAACTCGGTCTTTTCTTCTTCAGCAGCAGCCGGAGCAGCGCCACCGCCAGCAGCAGCAACTGCTACCGGAGCAGCAGCGGAAACGCCCCACTTTTCTTCGAGAAGCTTGGACAGTTCTGCAGCTTCCAGAACGGTCAGCGAGGAGAGGTCGTCTACGATCTTTGCGAGATCAGCCATTGTATCAATTCCTTTTGTTCGGTTCGAACCGGTTGTTTATAAACAGCAAAAAACCGCCTTATGCGGCTTCGTCCTTCTTGGCGTAAGCCGAAAACACGCGAGCAAGCTGGCTTGCCGGTGCTGCAACAACGCCTGCGATGCGGGTAGCCGGAGTCTGGATCATGCCCAGCAGCTTCGCGCGCAGTTCGTCCAACGAAGGCAGGGTCGCGAGCGACTTGACTGCATCGGCGTTGAGCGTCGTTGTTCCCATGGCGCCGCCCAAAACAACGATCTTATCGTTGGTCTTGGCGAAATCCACGACGACTTTCGGAGCGGTGATCGGGTCATTGCTGTATGCAATGAGCGTCTGACCGGTGAAGAGACCAGAGATCCCTTCCGCTTCCGTACCCTGAAGGGCGATTTTGGCCAGGCGGTTCTTCGCGACTTTGACGGTACCGCCAGCTGCGCGCATCTTGGAACGGAAGTCGTTCATCTGCGCGACTGTAGCACCAGCATAGTGGGCCACGACAACCGAGCCCGAAGCCTTGAAGACTTCGTTCAGTTCCGTGACGAATTCGCGTTTTTCCGCTCTTTCCACTGCCTATCTCCAGTAGATGAGACCGTGACCGGCCCCATCGGGTTGCCTTTGCCTCCTGAGATCACGAATGATCCCAAGCGACGCTTGAGGATCCTGTCCCCTCGCGCTCCGCGCCAGAAAGGCTAAGAGGCACAAGGCATCCAAGGTTCGAACCAAATCGATGAAGCGGAGCTTCAAAAATTCGGGCCTTACCCGTCTCATGCAGGCCAAGTGATTAAGGGAAAACCACCTGCAATCTCGGACAGGATTCCGGATTTCTCCGGAATATCCCGGCCCCTTGCGAGGCCGGAACCTGATGAGCCGGGCCGAAGCCCGGCGAAACTTGATTAAGCGGCCGTGACCGAAGCGACTTCGATCTTGACGCCCGGGCCCATGGTCGAAGAGATCGCTACGCGCTTGACGTAGTTACCCTTGGCGCCAGCCGGCTTTGCCTTGATGACGGCGTCAGCGAAGGCCTTGATGTTTTCTTCAAGAGCCTTGGCGTCGAACGAAGCCTTGCCGATGCCGGCGTGGACGATACCAGCCTTCTCGACGCGGAACTCGACAGCGCCGCCCTTGGAAGCCTTGACGGCGCCAGCGACGTCCATGGTCACGGTGCCAACCTTCGGGTTCGGCATCATGCCACGCGGGCCGAGAACCTTACCGAGACGACCGACGAGCGGCATCATGTCCGGGGTCGCGATGCAGCGATCGAAGTCGATCTTGCCGCCCTGAACGATCTCGACGAGATCTTCAGCGCCGACAACGTCAGCACCAGCAGCCTTGGCTTCGTCAGCCTTGGCGCCACGTGCGAAGACGGCGACGCGAACGTCACGGCCCGTGCCGTTCGGCAGGTTGACAACGCCGCGGACCATCTGGTCAGCGTGGCGCGGGTCAACACCGAGGTTCATCGATACTTCGACGGTTTCGTCGAACTTAGCGACAGCCCGTTCCTTGACCATGCTGATAGCGAGGTCGAGAGCGTAGAGCTTCGTGGGATCAACACCTTCGTTGATCTTCTTGGTGCGCTTGCCTGCCATGGTCTTATCCTACCACTTCCAGGCCCATGGCGCGGGCAGAGCCCTCGATCATCGCCATTGCACCTTCGATATCAGCTGCGTTCAGGTCCTTCATCTTGGCTTCGGCGATCGTCTTGATCTGAGCCTTGGTGAGCTTGCCTGCGGTGGCGCCCTTACCAGGCGTCTTGGAACCGGACGTGATCTTCGCTTCCTTCTTCAGCCAGTAGCTGACCGGAGGCTGCTTCATGACGAAGGTGAAGGACTTGTCCTGGTAGTAGGTGATGACGACCGGGATCGGCATACCCTTTTCCATTTCCTGCGTAGCGGCGTTGAACGCCTTGCAGAATTCCATGATGTTAATGCCACGCTGACCAAGCGCCGGGCCAATTGGCGGGGACGGGTTAGCCGATCCTGCCTTGACCTGAAGCTTGAGCTGGCCTGCAACTTTCTTAGCCATATCTCTCTGCCTTTCACTGACGGCCGGTTGCCCGACCAATAAATGCCGAATGACTTCGGCGGCTGCGGTTGCGTGGTTCGGATTTTAGGACCCGGCTAAGGCACCCTCACCTTCCACGCGCTTCGCGGCTTGCGCCGCAGGAAAACAAGTCGCTTGCGACCTATCGCCCGGCTCAGACCTTTTCGACCTGAGCGTATTCGAGTTCGACCGGCGTCGCGCGACCGAAGATGGATACTTCGACCTTCAGGCGCGAACGCTCTTCGTCCACATCCTGAACCGTACCGTTGAAGGATGCGAACGGACCGTCCGAAACACGGACCTGCTCGCCGATCTCGAAGGTAACCGAAGACTTCGGACGCTCGACACCTTCCTGGACCTGACCAAGAATGCGCTCCGCTTCGGAGTCAGGAATCGGAACCGGACGATTGTCGGAACCGAGGAAGCCGGTGACCTTCGGCGTATTCTTGATCAGATGGTAGGCTTCGTCCGTCAGGTTCGCACGAACCATGACATAGCCTGGGAAGAACTTGCGCTCGCTGTCGACCTTGCGGCCGCGACGCACTTCAACCACCTTTTCGGTCGGCACGAGAATCTTCTCGAACAGGTGCTCAAGCCCCTTCTGGCGAGCCTTGTTCTCGATGTCCTCAGCGACCTTCTTTTCAAAATTCGAATATGCGTGGACGATATACCAACGTGCCGCCATGTTATATCTCCACCCTATCAGTTGCCGACGTTGAGCACGAAGCTCAGGAGCCAACCGATAAGCTGGTCCGCGGCAAAGAAGAACAGCGCGGCAAATACCACCATTACCAGCACCATGATCGTCGAGATCATCGTCTCGCGGCGCGACGGCCAGGTAACTTTCGACGTTTCCGTGCGAACCTGCTGAAGAAACGTAAACGGATTGGATTTGGATGCCATCGACTGCCCACGCAATTACGGCGCGTAAAGCTGAAATATCAGCCCCACGCACCGCGTGTCTGTTGAACCCTACATAACCACCGCTTCCCGTTAACACAAGAGGGGAAACCGCAGTTTAACGAAATTAACGGATACGCGGCATCGAGCCCTGAGGCAACGCCATCGCTTCGCAAGACACGGCTGATTTCCGCATCAAGGGCTCCTGTTACCATAGACGGCCTCTGCATTGCAATGCGCGAAGGCATCTTTTGTTGCGAACTTCGGCGTCAGGGAGCGGCTCGTTCGAAGAGCCCAACCTTCACGAGACCGAAATGGAGTTCCACAGCTGGGCGACTCATCCGCGCAATGGCGGTAAGTACAAGGTTGCCCGGATCGTACAAATCAGGACGGCGAGTGACCAGCCAGATTCGCGGGTGGTCGGCCAAGCGCGCGTCGAGATCAACCACATCAGCGGCGACGACCTGCGGGGCTCCAAGATTGCCGACATGGCTTCGATTGCCGGCTTGGGAGAGAAAGGGAAAGGGACCCGGCAAATAGACGACCTCCGGAAAGCCGGCCTCCGAAGCATAGTAATGAAGAGCGACGTTGAGCTCATTCGGAATGGCGACGACGATATCGCCGGGACGGGCGCGCGCGGTCAGTTCCGCGGTCAAAGTGCGAAAATCCTCGGCCGGCGCGGCCGCATAGCCATATATCACCATCCGGAGACTTGCGACGAGAACGATGCCGCAGACAGCGATCCTGATGGGGGGGCTCTTAAATACGCCGACAATGCCGCATGCCGCCAGCAGCATCAGCGGCGGCGCCATCCAGCCGAACAGCCGATCCAGATAGATAGGCTTCATCAGAAAGCTTAGCGTCAGGACAAGCGACAGCGGCAGGACGAGCACTACGCAGAGACCTGCAAGTAACGGCCGGTGACATCGCCACAGCGTCACCCCGCCAGCACCGCCAAGAAGAACAGCCAAGGCGGCAGGACCGGGCCCGCCGCCTGCCAGGATCCAGGCACTGACAAGATCAAAGCGCATCGGCGCGATCCAGAACCGCATCGTGCCGAAGCTCTGGCTTTGGCTGATGAACCAGGGAAGAAACGGCGCCCAGATCAACAGAGCACCAGTACCCGCTAGGAAAGCCAGCGCGAGCATTCGCCCTTTGTGGGTGGAATCGGAGCTCAGGACCGCCACGCCCAGCGCGCACCAGATGCCAAAGGCGACAAAAAGCGCCGTGTTGTGGCACCACAACAGCAATCCGCCAGATAGCCCCAGCGCCACCGTCCAGAACGCCGGGGCGTGTGAGCGGAGAATGGGCCGACCACACGACGCCCGAAAAAGTCCGGCCGCCGCCACAAGGGCGCACATCACCGCAAGCGTCTCAAGTGCGTAGGGCCGCGCCTCCTGTGCATACTTGACACTTCCCGCGTTAACGGCGAGCAGCAACCCGGCGACCAACGATACGCCCTCGCCCTTCATCCCGGTCCCAAGCAACCGCCCGGAGATCGAAAGCAGGAACACGGTCGCAACGCTTGCCAGCACAGAGAGACTACGCAGCCCGGCTTCGCCAGCGCCGAAGAAAACGCGCCAGCCCTTCAGGAGGGAGTAGTAAAGCGGCGGATGGGTTTCATAAGCCGGGACTTCGCTCCACAGCTCGCGAAGCGGCATCGCGGAAAACCAAGCGCTGTAGGTTTCATCCAGCCAAAGGGGGCGGCTTTCCAGCATCGGAATCCGCAACAGTACCGCGATCAGCAGGATGCCGCCGACACAAGGCCAGAAGACGGATACTCTAAGCAGATCGCCGTCTTTCTTCAGCGCAGGCTCCCGCGGCGTCAAACCCTGCTCCCGTGACGGCCTTTCACGATGTAGATCGGCCGCCCCTTCACCTCGAAATAGATCCGGCCGACATATTCGCCGAGAATGCCGATGCCGATAAGCTGGACCCCGCCCAAGAGCAGGATCGCGGTTGCCAGAGAGGCATACCCCGGAACATCCACGCCCCAGATCAAGGTCCGCACCGTCAGCATGACGGCGCGAATGACGGCGCAGAGAGCGACGAAGGTTCCGATGTAGGTCCAGATGCGCATCGGCAGCGTGCTGAAACTCGTGACGCCCTCCATCGCGAAGTTCCAAAGCTTCCAGAAGGAGAATTTGGTCTTGCCAGCCGCGCGCGGCTCGCGGCGATATTCGATCTCGGCCGTTTGAAAGCCGACCCAGGCAAAGAGACCCTTCATGAAGCGGTGCCGCTCGGGCAGTTGCGCCAAAGCGTTGGCCACCTCGCGACTGATCAGGCGGAAATCACCGGCGTTCTCCGGAATGGAGACATCAGACAAGGCATTGTGCAAGCGGTAGAACGCAGACGCCGTCCAGCGCTTGAGCAAGGTGTCGGCCGAACGGTCCATCCGCTTCGCCAGCACGACATCGTATCCCTCACGCCATTTTTCGACCATTCGGGCAATAAGCTGCGGCGGGTCCTGCAGGTCGGCGTCGATCGGCACGATAATATCGCCGCGAGCCTCGGCAAGCGCCGCGGAAAGTGCGGCCTCCTTGCCGAAATTTCGGCTGAGATCGACGACGCGGATACGAGCGTCGGCCCGACAGGCGCCGAGCAAGACCGCCAGGGTCCCGTCCCTGCTGCCATCATTGACGCAGACAATCTCGAAATCGATGCCGTCGATGCGCTCGAGTTCGTCGATCACCCGGGCAAAGAACAGGGGGAGAACATCCTGCTCATTGAAACAGGGCACAACCAGGGAAAGGAGTGGCGGCGTCGCGCCGCCATCCGATACGGTCGAGGCGACATACGCTGTCGGCTGCGGCAGCCGCTTCTTACTGCCGGCCTTCGTCCCCTGCCTCTCCACGGCTTGTGGCGCCAATTTCCTTCTCCGGCGTTGCTCGGCCGGCTGCTGTGAGAACACCACAACAAATCCAGCCGGTCCAATTCCAGCCAAGAGATAGACGAACAATGTATAAGGAAGTCTGAAAATGGCAGGGGCAGAGGGGCTCGAACCCACGACCTGCGGTTTTGGAGACCGCCGCTCTACCAACTGAGCTATACCCCTTCACGCCGCGCATTCAACCCGTTGGCCATCCGGCCATCAAGCGCTGTGCAAGCATGGCGCACCCTTTACGGCGACTGCGCGGGATTGGCAAGTGCGTTTTTCGATTTTTCCAACGCAGCCACCACTCCCAAAGCGTCGATCAGCCCTTCACATAGTTTCGCCAGTCATGTTCCTCCTTGAAACCCAGCACTTCGCGGATCTTGCGATTGGAAAGCAAGCCCTCATATTCCCCGATCTCGCGGGGGAACGGAACATTCGGATAGAATCGTTCGGCAAGCTTTCGTGTCGGCGTATTGGCCGAGACGGTATCGTTCGCGGCATTGAAGACTTGGAAGCCGAGACCGTCTTTCTCGATGCACAAGTGGCAGATCTGGCCGAGATCACGCGCGTCGATATAGCTCCACGCGATTCGCTTGCGCATTTCGGGATTGGCGAAATAGGTCGGGAAGTTCTCGTATTCGTGCGGCTCGATCACATTGCCGATTCGCAGCGCATAAATATCGGCACCGCTTCGCTCGGCAAAAGCGCGGGCGGTTTTTTCGTTGACGACCTTGGAGAGGCCATAGGAGTCCATCGGATCGACGTCGTAATCCTCATCCAGCGGGAACTGGTGAAAATCACGATGCCCCTCCGCAAAACAGACGCCATAGGTCGTCTCGCTGGAAGCGATGACGATCTTGCGGACGCCCAGCTTCACCGCCGCCTCGATGACGTTGTAGGTGCCCATCGTGTTGATGCGGAACGTCTCGTTGTCAGGCTTGATGAGGATGCGCGGAATGGCGGCGAAATGCACGACGGCATCATACGGCTGTACGCCCCTGCCCTTCTCCAGATCCGGAAAATCTGCGTGCATCGAAAGCGCGTTGAAGACTTGGCCACTGTCGGTGATATCGGCAATCAGGTTGGTCACTCCGGGGCTTTCCAGCGGCACCAGATCGATATTGTGAACCTCGTAGCCGGCATTGACGAGCCAAGGCACCGCATGGCGTCCCGCCTTGCCAGAGCCACCGGTGAATAGAATGCGCTTGGTCATGAAGCTCCTCCTCGTTTGTCGCGCAAATTGACCGCATTCGGCGGAGGAGACAAGTTATGCCCGCGGTGATTCATCGTTTTACTGCAGGGGATGACGTCGACGCGCATATCATCTATTCATGATATCGCGAAATGAGGATCGAATAAAAATACGATGCAGATGCAAGCGGATGCTTTCGAGACCATTCTGGCCGACTATGAAATGGTCGCGCTGATCGCAAACAGCGAAGCAGTCGACATCGATGCCATCACACGATCCATGCCTGCGCGAACGCTCTATGTGTTTTTCACCGGCTGTGCAAAGGTCCTCTCGCGCCCGTTCGAGCACGATGCCGTACTTTGCCACCGGCTCGTCGCCGGCGGCACCCGGTTCCTGAAGTCGAAAAAGCACTTCGACAGGGCCTATAGCCTGTTTTCGAAGCCATTGAAGGCGGAAGTGGGGATGCTCGCCAGCCCCGGCGTACCCGATGGCACCCCACCGCTTCCCGCCGCCCGGTCAAGCACGCTCGTGCCTTACACACTCGATTTCGACTACACGCTCGGCCACATCTATCCGGTCAAACGCGTGCCAACCACGGGCTTTGCGATGGCCATGTGGATAGCCGAGACGATGCCAACAGCCCAGGTCTGCCTTTGTGGTTTCACCGGCGTCGCCAGCCTGAACCTGAGCATGTACGCCGAACATGACTGGACGTGGGAGCAAATCCTGCTGCAGCTCTTCGTCAAGAAGGGCCGCATCCTGCGCTTCGAGGATGCACTCAGCGAGGCCGCAGGTTCATACGCCCGCATTCACGCCCGCTTTCCCGAGTTCAGCGAGGCGACCGTCGCGCTCGTCGCCTCGAATGTGCTGACCAACCGCTTTACCGGCATGGAACGGCAGATGGCCAAGCTGTGGGGGATGACGAAGCTTCAACGCCGTGTTCGCGGGTTCCTCCGGCGTCTGGGCAACCGCCTGAAGCGCCTCAAGCGATAAAGCCAGCCACCATCCGGCTGGCCTTATGAATATGCGACACCGAACTGGCCTTGTTCAGCGCTGGGCGACCGACAGCACCCGCTCGCGCGCGGCAAACCATTCTTCGGCGTAGTCATCGTTGCGATAGGCCTCGAAATACGGCCCGCCGTCGGTGAAGTGAACGAGATCGGCCTGCTCGTTGTATTCATATTCGTTGACGAGCCAATTCCAGCTCGGCGGCAGGGCGCCGATCAGATCCTCGGTCTCCAGCCACTTGAACTGATGCAGCTGCAGGCCCGTCGCCTCGTTGACATAGTTCTTGGTCAGCGCCCGGCATTTGGCGTTGTTGAACAGGATGACGCTCGACCAGTTCTTCTTCTCATATTTCGTCTGCGCGTTTCCGAGAAACTTGGTCTCCACCTTCGGGGTATAATCATGCTTGACGCACATGGCGGCGTAACGATCGTCGCGCAGCGCCCACAGCTTGGCGATATCGGTGCGCATCAGCATGTCGCAATCCGCAAACAGGCTCCAGCCTTCATAGTTGCTCAAATACGGGACCAGGAAACGCGAAAACGAAAATTCGGTCGACTGCAGCGCATTGCGTTCGCGCGTAAAGATGCCACCAAGGCTGGTCAGTGAAATCGGCAGGAATTCGACCGGTATCGAACTCTTCTCCAGAATGCTCTGGCAAAAGACGTGGTAGGCCACGACCTCCTTGCTGTCGAAACCGATGAATACGCGCGCATTGTCTGCCATCTTTTCTCCCATCGAAACATATCAGCAGCCGCCTCGGATACGATGCGGCACTTCCTCTCAGATCGCTCATCCGGCACGGCTCCCACGCCCGAGACCGGGAAGAACGTAAATACTTTATTAGCGCCGCGGAATAATTCAACCGAACGGCAGTCAAGATTTGGAGCGCATGGAATGATTGTAAAGGGTGCGATATTCGGCGGAGCGACATTCGCATAGGAAACAGGCGGGATATGCCACGGGGATCGACGACCGCCGAACGCAACAAAAAAAGGCCCCGCCGTCGCCGGCAGGGCCTTTCTGAAGTCAACTTAGTCCGAAGACTACCTGTCGATTACTCGACGATCGAGGCAACGATGCCGGCGCCGACGGTACGGCCGCCTTCGCGGATAGCGAAGCGCAGCTTTTCTTCCATCGCGATCGGAAC
>UCEU01000060.1 GCA_900471485.1 Hyphomicrobiales bacterium | reverse complement strand
CCATTCTTCTTGCCGACGGCGAAGTGGCTGAAGCCATGGCGGGTGATCTCGGCAACCGGATAGATGTTGCGGAGGTCGACGAGGACGGGGCTCTTCATGGTCGCCTTCAGGCGGCGGAAGTCGAGCGCGCGGAACTCGTCCCATTCGGTGACCAGCACGATCGCATCGGCGTCTTCGGCGATCTCGTAAGGATCGGTGCCGTAGGTGATCGGGCCGAGCACGTCCTTCGCCGCCTCCATGCCCTCGGGATCATAGGCATGCACGGTGGCGCCGCCGTCGAGTAGTGCCTGGATGATGGTGATCGAGGGCGCGTCGCGCATGTCGTCGGTGTTCGGCTTGAAGGTCAGGCCCAATATGGCGATCTTCTTGCCGCGGACGCTGCCGTCGCAGGCGGCGATCACCTTGCGGCCCATCGCCCGCTTGCGGTTGTCGTTGATGGCGACGGTGGTCTCGATCAGCCTGACCGGGCTGTCGAAATCCTGCGCCGTCTTGACCAGCGCCAGCGTATCCTTGGGGAAGCACGAGCCGCCGTAGCCGGGGCCGGCATGCAGGAACTTGTCGCCGATGCGCTTGTCCATGCCGATGCCCTTGGCGACCTTCTGCACGTCGGCGCCGATCTGCTCGCAGAGATCGGCGATCTCGTTGATGAAGGTGATCTTCATGGCCAGAAACGCGTTGGCGGCGTACTTGATCAGCTCGGAGGTGCGGCGTTCGCAGAAATAAAGCGGCGCCTCGTTGAGATAGAGCGGCCGGTAGACCTCGCGCATGATCTCGATGGCACGCGGCTCCTCGGTGCCGATGACGATGCGGTCGGGGCGCTTGAAGTCGGTGATGGCGGCACCCTCGCGCAGGAATTCCGGGTTGGAGACGACGGCGATGTCCTTGCCGGGGAACTCCTCGCGGAAGATGCGCTCGATCTCGTCGCCGGTGCCGACCGGCACGGTCGACTTGGTGACGACGACGGTGAAGCCGGAGACGGCGGCGGCGATCTCGCGGGCGGCGGCATAGACATAGCTCAGGTCGGCATGGCCGTCGCCGCGACGCGACGGCGTGCCGACGGCGATGAAGACGACATCGGCATCGGCGACCGGAGCCGACAGCTCCTTGGAGAAAGCGAGACGCCCGGCGCTGCGGTTGTGCTCGATGATGGTGTCGAGGCCGGGCTCGAAGATCGGCACCTCGCCGGCCTCCAGCGCATCGATCTTGGCCGCCGACTTGTCGACGCAGGTGACGTGATGGCCGAAATCGGCAAGGCAGGCCCCCGAGACCAGACCGACATAGCCCGAGCCAATCATCACAATACGCATG
>UCEU01000015.1 GCA_900471485.1 Hyphomicrobiales bacterium | reverse complement strand
GATCGGAACAGCGGACAGGAGCGCTTTAGTGTAGGGATGGGTCGTGTGGGCGAATATCGAAGATCTCGAACCCACCTCAGCAACCTTGCCGAGATACATGACGGCCACCCGGTCGGCCAGGTGCTCCACGATCGCCAGGTCGTGGCTGATGAAGAGCATCGACAGTTTCAGCGTCTGCTGCAGCTCTACCAGCAGGTTGATGATCTGGGCCTTCACCGACACGTCGAGCGCGGCAACAGCTTCATCCAGAATGAGCAGATCAGGCTCCGGAGCAAGCGCGCGGGCAATGCCGATGCGCTGGCGTTGCCCGCCTGAAAATTCATGGGGGAAGCGCTGCCCGGCATCGGGTGGCAGGTGGACCCGCTCAAGGAGGGCCTCGACCCGGGCGTCCAGCTCCGCCCGCCCCTTCGCGATACCGAAGTTGACAAGCGGCTCGCCAATGATGTCGCGGACCCTCATTCTCGGGTTCAACGAGCTGAAAGGGTCCTGGAACACGATCTGGATGCGTTTCCTAAGCAAGCGGTACTTGGCCCTGTTCAGGCCGTCGATGCGCTCTCCCTCGAAGCTGATCTCGCCACTGGTCGCCGGAGACAGACCGAGGATCGCGCGCCCGATCGTGGATTTGCCGCAGCCACTCTCTCCAACCAGTGCAAGTGTCTCGCCGGGGTAGATTGCGAAGTCCACGCCATCCACCGCGTGGACGACCTTGGCTTCGCCCTTGAGGAAACCGCCGCCGACGTGGAAGTGTTTCTTGAGATTCTTGACCTCGAGTATCGGATTGTCTGTCCGGCTCATTTTGCACTCCTGTTCGCGGCCAGGTCGGTCTCCAGCGGATGGTGACATGCAGCGATGTGCCCGGCCTTCTTCTCCTCGGCGGGAGGGACCGTATCCAGGCACACCGAGGTGGCGCGAGGACAGCGCGGCGCGAAAGCACATCCCTTCAGGTCTTGAGTAAGCCGGGGAACGCTGCCCTTGATCTCGCTCAGCGGCACGCGGCCCTCGGCGGAAAGCGAGGATCCGAGCTTCGGCATAGAGTTGAGGAGCCCACGCGTGTAGGGATGCAAGGGTTCGCGAAAGAGCGTATGGACGTCCGCCGTCTCCACGACGCGGCCCGCATAGAGGACTATCACGCGGTCCGCCATCTCCGCGACGACTCCCAGGTCATGGGTGATCAGCATGATTGCGGAGCCGTACTGCGTCCTCATCTGACGCATCAGGTCGAGTACCTGCGCCTGAATCGTCACGTCCAGGGCGGTCGTCGGTTCGTCCGCAATGAGCAGCTTCGGCGAACATGCCAGCGCCATGGCGATCATCACGCGCTGCCGCATGCCACCCGATAGCTGATGGGGATACTCGTCCACGCGGCGTTCGGGAGACGAAATTCCCACTGTCTTCAGCAGATCGATGGCCTTCTCACGGGCCTGGCGCCTGTTCATGCCCTGATGAAGCCGGAGCGGCTCCGAGAGCTGCCGTCCAACGGTCAGAACCGGGTTCAGGCTCGTCATCGGCTCCTGAAACACCATCGAAATCTTGTTGCCGCGCAGCCGGCGCATCTCGCGTTCGGAAAGCTTCAGCAGATCGATGCCGTCGAACAGAACCTCGCCAGTCACGCGAACGCCCCGGCTATTCAGAAGCCTGAGGATCGAGAGGGACGTAATCGACTTCCCGGACCCCGACTCTCCCACGATCGCGACAGTCTCGTTGGCGTCGATCTTGAACGAGACGCCGCTGACCGCGCGAACCGAATGAAACCTGGTGTGAAGGTCCTTGACTTCCAAAAGGGGCATCAGAGTTTCCTCGCCAGTCGAGGATCCATCGCATCACGCAGCCCGTCGCCGATCATGTTCACGGAGAGGACGGCCACGGAAAGAAAGATAGCTGGAATGAAGACGATATGTGGCTGAAGCTGCCATAGGGTCCTACCGTCCGACATGATGTTGCCCCACGAGGGCACTTCGGGGGGAACCCCTGCTCCGATGAACGAGAGCGCGGCTTCGGCGATCATGGCGCTCGCAAAGACATAGGATGCCTGAACAAGGATTGGCGCGACCGTGTTGGGCAGAATGTGTCGCCACAAGATCTTCAACGTTCTCGTGCCGCAGGCGACTGCGGCGTCGACGTAGGGCTCCTCGCGGGCCGTTAGAACAACGCTCCGCATCAGACGAACGACGCGCGGCGCGTCGGCGATTGTGAGAGCGATGATGACATTGCGGATGTTGGCGCCCCACAGGGCTACAAGCGCGATGGCCAATAGGATGGGAGGGATCGACATCATGCCGTCGACGATGCGCATGACGATCATGTCGACAACGCGGTGCGCTCCGGCGACAAGGCCGATGAGGACACCGAACACCGTCGCAAGAATGGCCACGGAGGCACCCGCAAGCAACGACACCCGCGAACCGTAGAGCACGCGTGAATAGATGTCCCGGCCAAGCTTGTCGGTCCCGAACCAGAACTCGGCCGATGGCGGCTTCAAGCGCTGTACGACGGACAACTGGTTAGGATCGACTGTTCCGAGGTAGGGCGCAAAAACCGCGACCAGCACCAGGACGACCAGCACTGTCAGACCTATGGAAAGAGCGAGGCCGTTGCCAAAGATCAGCCTCAGTAGCTTCCCTGTTGCGACAGAGAAACCTGATTGCCTCCTGGAAATCGGCGTCGATTGAATTGCTGCCATTTCGCTGACGTCCTCCCAAACCTCAGTTCAAACACGGGACGGAAGCCTTCAGCATCAGCGTGCAAAAATTGCCGCAACATAGCTTCCGAACTCCTCCGAGCCTTGATCATAAGCAGCCTGTGGACCGAAATTGAAGCCGCGGAAAAAGGGCATAGGCAATTCCGGTAGGAAGCAAGAACAGCCGCCTATATGGCCCCAGCCGACGACGAAACCGGTTTGAGAGAGGTGGAGGCTGGCGGATAAGTGGCACTTCGCAAGAGGAGGAGAAACGTTCATGCAGGCAGGCAAGGTCAACTACGAGCTCGAAAGCCGGATAGCGGAGCACATCGCCAAGACGAGATGGCTGGATCTTCCCCCTCGCGCTCAGGAGCAGGCCGTCAGAGCCATTCTCTGGTGGCTTGCAACTGGTCTCGAGGGGATGAGCGAGACAGATCAGTTTCGAGTCCTTGACTACGTCCGGATGCAGGGCGGCAAGCAGGAGGCGACCATCCTCGGAACCGGGATCAGGACCACTGCCGAACTTGCCGCGCTCGCAAACGGACGGTCGGGCAAGGCCCTGGAACAGGAAGACAAGTACTGGGTCGATGAAACCATCGGCTTCGCAGTCGGCTGCTGCGTTGTACCCGCTGCGATCGCCGCCGCTGAAGCGAAGGGAGGCGTCACAGGAAAGGAGATCGCGACTGCCGTTGCGCTCGGCATTGATCTGGAAGCGCGGATTCTTCGGCCGCTTGGACTCGGCTTCGTTCTTGGACGAAGCGCGGCGAACGCGACTTTCGCGATGGGCACCTATGGCGCTGCTGCTGCTGCCGCCAAGGTATTCGGTCTCGACCATTACCAGATCATGGATGCGCTTGGGATTGCGCATTGCAGGGCGGCGGGCAACTATCAGGGTCAGGTCGAAGGCCGCGGGGTGTCTCTGCAGGCCGGATTTGCGGTCCAGAATGGCCTAAGTGCCGCGCGTTTCGCGTCGATGGGAATGCCCGGGCCCAGGGCGTGGCTGACAGGATCCGTCGGTCTCTATGCCGTGCACTATCCGGGTCAGACGGCAGACTTCGAGAACGTCGCCGCAGGCCTCGGAACGGAATTTCTTAACGTCAACCTGGGCTTCAAGGGCTATCCGTGCGGCGTTGTCGCCCATCCGGCCATCGATGCTGTCCTGGCCGCAAGACGAGACGTCAACGGACGGCAGATCTCCTCGATCGAGGTATTCGGACCGCCGAGCCTCAACATCATGGCTGTTCCGATCGAAGTGAAGCGCGCACCGAAGAGCGCCATCGAGGCGCAATTCAGCATTCCATGGGCGGCGGCGTGCGCGATGCGCGACGGCGAGTTCACGACGGACCACTACGGACGCGCGGTGCTCGATGACGAACAGTTGCAGGTCCTTGCCGGGAAGGTGACAGTCCACATGTCAGAAGAATATCGCGGAAACCGGGTAGTCGTCACATTGACCGATGGCACGACTGTCGAGCCGCCGCTGGTGACAGCGTCGAAGGGGCATCCCAACAATCCTCTGGCGACAGAAGAGATCGAGCAACTGCTTGCGAGAAACGCAAAGCGCCTGGACGTGCCGAATGGTGCGGTCGAGCAAGTCGTTGCGCTCATGCGCCGCTTCGAGGGGCTCACGGATATCTCCGAAGTCATGAATCTACTGAGAAGTCCGACTCTCGCGCGCTGAGATTCCATTCATGTCAGTCGCGGCCGTGGTTCCTCACGGCCGCCCCTCCAAAGTAGGCCTCCTCACTCGTCCGAAAATCCGAATGGCGTTTCCAGGCGCCGATAGTTGTCCGCGAGCAGATGTCGGCCGATCGGTGGCTCGGATCGCGAAGTGCAGTCGGTCCGGTGGCAAAGCCGACAGGTTATGCCGATGGGAGTGGGATTGATCTTCCGCTCTTCGCTGCGAGCATAGACGAGCCGCTCGGCATGCTGTGCCTCGCACACGAGCGCGACCGCCCTCAGGACCGTCCCCCTTCCAAACCCTCCTCCACCCGACGCCACTGTCCGGACAACCGAAAAGAACTTCTGTCCGTCAGGAAGCTCCAACCACTGCGTGATGATCTCCCGCGGCGTCCTGAACGCCTGATGGACCGTCCAGAGAGGACAGCCACCGCCGTGTCGAGCAAACGGAAAGGTGGTGGCGTTCAGTCTTTTCGAGACGTTTCCGGCCTGATCTACCCTGATGAAGAAAAACGGGATTCGCTCCTGACCCGGCCGCTGCAAGGTCGTCATCCTGTGCGCGGTCTGCTCGAAGCTCGTCCCGAACTGCCTCGACAAGGCTTCGATGTCGTACCGCTTCGTTTCGACCGCCTTCGCGAATGCGGCGTAGGGCATCGTGGTGGCCGCTGCGCAATATGCGGCCAGTCCTCTCGTGAGCAGCCTGCGACTGCTCTCTCCTTCGAATTTGCCTTCTTCGACAGTCGCTTCGATGTCCTTCGAAAACTCCAGATACGCCAGTTGCTGGGCAAGCTGAAAGTTCTCGCTCGAACGTTCCAACGCTTCGTCCAGCAGCAGCTCCCTCCGGTGCCAGTCCAGACGGCGCAGGGAACCGACCATCACGTCGGTCGGCATTCGACGGATCCGGATCTGATGCCTATCCTTGAAATAGCTCGCAAACCCGCCTGCATCGGCGACCCGGGTCGCCAGGGCTTCCGAAGCCGCATCGAGCAGCGGAAAGCAGTTCCGCCTGGCTGAGAGAAATGCCTGAACCTGCGCCACTGGATCGCTGGCAACTTCCAAACCGCCAACGCCCCGTTCCTGCCTCTGATCTGCAAGCACGAACTGCCCTTCGCGGTAAGCCGTGTGCAGCCGCAAGATCGCCTCGGCGATGCCAGGAAAGCTGTGAGCAACATCTTCGACTTCAAGCGGACCTATGTCGAGATCGGCCAGTATCGGGTCGCGTGTAATGGCTTTCAGGCGCGCGACGATGTCGACAGTCGAGTTGTCCGCGAAGGTGGAGAAATCAATCTTGTAAGCCCTGGAAAGCTTCAGGAGGATTTCGGCAGTCACTGGCCGCTGGTTCCGTTCCATCAGCGCAATGTAGGATGGCGATATCTCGAGGTCCGCCGCCATCGCAGATTGCGTGATGCCCATGTCGCGACGGAGACGCCGCAAACGCGGACCGAGGTATATTCCCTGCTTTTCCATTCCACATTACAACATTACAAGACAACTTTGTAAAGTTTGACAACCACACTCCGAAGCCTATGGCGCATCTAGGAGACGCACGACATTCTCACGTTGCAACTCGACAAACTTCGGAGGAAACATGTCGTATCAAACCTATATGGATGACGCTGAGAAGCTCATCGCGACCAACGCAAACTGGACTGGTATCACGGCTGAAGCTGTTGGCCGGATGCGGCTGCAGAACCGTTTCCGGACAGGCCTCGACATCGCAAAGTACACGGCTTCCATTCTGCGGAAGGATATGGCGGCCTACGACAGCGATCCGTCCCGCTACACTCAATCGCTCGGATGCTGGCACGGCTTTATCGGCCAGCAGAAGATCATTTCCATCAAGAAGCATTTTGGCTCGACGCAGGGGCGATACCTCTATCTTTCCGGCTGGATGGTCGCGGCGCTCAGGTCCCAGTTCGGCCCCCTTCCCGATCAGTCGATGCACGAGAAGACCAGCGTCCCGGCGCTGATCGAGGAACTTTACACGTTCCTTCGCCAGGCCGATGCCCGCGAACTCGGCATGCTGTTCCGGGAAATCGACAAGGCCCGGGCGGCAGGCGAAGGCATCCGCGAAGCCCAGTTGAAGCATCAGGTCGAAAACTACCAGACCCACGTCGTGCCTGTCATCGCCGACATTGACGCGGGTTTCGGAAACGCCGAGGCGACCTATTTGCTCGCGAAGAAGATGATCGAGGCCGGGGCGTGCGCGCTGCAGATCGAAAACCAGGTCTCCGACGAGAAGCAGTGCGGCCACCAGGACGGAAAAGTCACGGTACCGCATGAGGACTTCGTCGCGAAGATCCGCGCCTGCAGGTACGCGTTTCTTGAACTCGGCGTCGACAACGGCGTGATTGTTGCTCGCACTGACTCTCTGGGCGCTGGCCTGACCAAGCAGATCGCGTTCAGCGCCAACGAGGGCGACATAGGCGATCTCTACAATTCGTTTCTCGACTGCGACGAGGTCGCTCCAGGAAAGAGCGCCAATGGCGATGTGCTGATCACTCGCGGCGAGAAGGTGCTTCGCCCGAAACGTCTGCGATCGAACCTCTACCAGTTCCGAGCAGGGACCGGTGCGGATCGATGCGTTTTGGACTGCATCAACGCTCTTCAGAACGGCGCCGACCTTCTGTGGATCGAGACCGAAAAGCCGCACATCGAACAGATTGCCGGAATGGTGGACCGCGTCCGCGAAGTCGTACCCAACGCGAAGCTCGTCTACAATAACTCGCCGTCCTTCAACTGGACCCTCAATTTCCGTCAGCAGGTGTTCGACGCTTGGAGCGAGGAAGGCAGGAACGTCACGGACTACGATCGTGCAAAGCTCATGAGCGAAGCCTACGACGGCACCGAACTGGCGGCCGAAGCCGATGAGCGGATCAGGACGTTCCAGCGTGACGCTTCGCAGCGCGCCGGAATCTTCCACCACCTGATCACTCTTCCGACATACCACACCGCCGCGCTCTCGACCGACAATCTCGCGAGAGAGTACTTCGGCGACCAGGGAATGCTCGGCTATGTGGCCAACGTCCAGCGCAAGGAGATCCGCGAAGGCATCGCATGTGTCCGGCACCAGAACATGGCGGGCTCCGATCTCGGCGACGACCATAAGGACTACTTCGCTGGCGAAGCGGCGTTGAAAGCCGGTGGCGAGCACAACACCATGAACCAGTTCGCGGCCTGAGAGCCGTTCGGGAGGCATGAACATGTCACAGGATTCCGGAAATCGGGAGACCAGCCAGCCTCACCGCTCGCGCGCGGTCTTCTCGCTCGAAGACTTCGCCCTGATAAAGGAGGCCGTCCGCCACTACATTCCCCAATTGACGGATGACAGCTTGGCGCTGAAGTACAGCAATTTGTATCACCGCCTGGGCAGGATAGATTGAAAACGCCCCCGGGCCGGAGACAACTCTGGTCCGGGGATACCCCCTGATCGGCGAGCGCCTTCTTCGTCAGCTCACTTCGTTTGCTCGTCGAATACAGATTTTGCGATCTTGAAGCAGTTGAGTCCTGCTGGCATGCCGAGGTAGACGGCCACCTGAAGAAAGCATTCCTGGATCTCCGCCTTGGTCAGTCCGTTCTTGATGCCAACGCGGATGTGCCCGGCCAGTTCGTCGGGCCGATTGGCAGCAGCCAGCATTCCGAGATTGAGCAGGCTTCTGCTCCGTTGATCAAGACCCGGCCGGGACCAGATCGTTCCCCAGCACTGCTCGGTCACCAGCTCCTGCATCGGTCTTGTGAACTCATCGGCCTCGGCGAGGGATTTGTCCACGAGCTCGGCGCCGACCAGCTCGCGGCGTATCGCGAGCCCCTGTTCGTACTCCGCGCGGCTCATCCGACCTTACCCTTTGCGGGCAGATCGTTTTCGGCGGGAACTACCGAAGTCCCTGCAATGCGATCGAAATACTGACCGACGGTGTCGACCTGGTTGTCGCGTCCCATCTCCGCGATGCAGGACTGATAGAGTTCGCGGGTGAGATTGCCGAAAAAGAGCGGGACTTCCGAGTCGATGCCCAACTGGCATGCGAGCCGCGCGTCCTTGTGCGCCAAGCCGAGGGTGAAGCCGACGTTCAGTTTCCCCTGGAGGATCCGCGGGCCCATCATCTTCTCGAGATAGGCGTTCCGTCCGCCGCTTGCGACAAGGACTTCGACAGCCTTCACGGGATCCACGCCGTTCTTGGCCGCGAGCGTCATCGCCTCGAACGAGAGAAGCCGCTGAGCGGTGGACATGAGATTGTTCACGAGCTTGATGACATGCCCGGCGCCTACGTCTCCGGTGTGGAAGAGGTTCGAGCTGATGGCCTTCAGATATGGCAGCGCGCGCTCGTATTGAGCGTCGCTCGCGCCCACCATGATGGCGATCGTCCCCGCCTGTGCTCCCGCGATGCCACCGCTGACTGGTGCGTCGATCAGATCGATGCCCCGTTCGCGCAGCGTTTGCGCCATCCGTCTGGTCGCCTTCGGATCGCCCGTCGTCTGGTCGACGATCAGCGTACCGGGTTGAAGTTTCGCACCGAGGCCGCTGTCGCCGAAGAGGACCTCGTCGACGTGGTCGGACGTCGGAAGGCAGAGGAAGAGAACGCTGCAGGCTGCGAGGTCCTCAATCCGCGCTGCCCTCGCCGCGCCACTCTGGACCAGCTTCTCGACGGCGCTTTCGGACCGGTCATACACTACGAGGGGGTGCGAACGCTGTAGCTGCGTAGCCAGAGCGCCACCCATGCTCCCGAGACCTACATATCCAACTGTCATAATCTTATGCCCATTCTGGTGAAATCAAACGACGCCATCGAACCAGCACTGCCAGCTCGTTGCAAACACTACGGGACTGGAGACACGTGCAATAGAGTTCTCCTCTCGAAAGCATAGCTGCCGTCTATGACGACCCGCTTGTGCTCGCGCGACCCTGCAGATTGCTCGAAATCTGTTGACCGACTTCAGCATAGGTCTAACCTATGGCCAGATCATTTTCTCGGAGGAGGAGACTATGGCACTGGCTGACAAGAACTACGCACTGATCAACTTCAAGCAGCTCTCGTACTTTCTCGCCCTGGCCGAACATGGCTCGATCTCGTCGGCCGCCAGTGCGATGAGCATGGCCCAGCCGTCCCTGTCGGAGAACATCGCCAAACTCGAGAAGGCGCTGGACGTGCAGCTGGCCATACGCGGATCGCGCGGCATCCAGATGACGGAGGCTGGCATGGCACTCGTCAAGCGCGGTGGCGAGCTACTGAGAGGTCTCGACGGCCTCGTGGAAGAGATACGGAGCCTGAACGGCGAACCCCGCGGCCCGGTATCACTGGGTCTGCCGCCTTCATTGAGCATCCTGCTGAGTGTTCCCCTACTGGAGACGATCCACACGGAATATCCGGAGATTCGTCTCCATATCGCCGAGGCGATGTCCGGCGACATCCTCGAGTGGATCAGCTCCGAGCGGCTCGACGTCGGCTGCGCGTACGAAGCATATGACAGCGTGCCATACTCCTTCGATCCTCTGCTGACCGAAGAGCTTTTCCTTGTGACGGCACCGGATAACTGGAAGGGAGAGATCGGGCCTGACGGAGTTGCTCTCGAACCGATCAATGCCGCTACTCTGTCGGAACTGCCCTTGGTGCTGACAAGCCCGACCCATGGAGCGCGCAAGCTGCAGGAGAAATTTGCCCGCTCAATCGGCGTGCAGTTGAACGTCGTGGCGGCGATCGACGCGCTGCCGCATATCGTTGAGATGGTGAGCCGCGCGAGCGCTTATACGATCCTGTCGCATGGTGCCGTTGCGAGCCAGGTTGCCGATGGCACCCTGGCGCTCGTCCGGATCGAAGAGCCCACTATCCGTCGAACGGCTTACGTCGTCCGCAAGCGTTCAAAGCCCGTCGGAAAAGCGTCTGCCATCGTAGAGGCATGCATCTTCAAGATACTCGATGAGATGGTCTCCCGCTACGATATCAAGGCGGAGCTTCACAAGCGGGATGGCAAGGAAGACATCCAACCAGCGCCTCTGGCGGTCTGAGTTTGAATCCTGCGCCTATAAAGCGACAAGCGGTCGGCACGCCAGCGAATAGGCATTCCCTGTGGCTCGCACAGGAAATGCCTTTGGCAGCACTCGAGCTTCGTACGTTAGACAGTCTCGATCGACGACTTCTTGAGCATCAGACCAGTCCGGCGGAGCGTGACTACAGTTTCGCCCCGCTGGTTCAGACCCCTTGTCTCGAACTCTACTAGGCCAGCATTCGGGCGCGATTTCGATTCCCGCTTCGAGATAACCTCTGTCTCCGTGTAGATCGTGTCACCGATGAACACCGGGTTCGGAAACTTCACCTCGGAGTATCCCATGTTCGCAAGCGTCGTTCCCAGTGTGAGATCCATCACCTGCACCCCTGCCACCAGCGACATCGTGAAGTTGCTGTTCACCAGCCGCTGGCCGAACATCTGAGTTTTGGAGTACTCCTCATCCAGATGCAGCCACGCCATATTGTGGGTCAGTGCCGAGAACAGGAGATTGTCTGTTTCGGTCACCGTCCTCGTTATCGAGTGCTTGTAGACGACTCCAGGCTCGAGTTCCTCGTAGTATTTCCCCGATGCCAACTGCTGATAGTTCACACTCATTTTCCTGCCTTCCAGTCCTCAATCACCCAATCCATTCGATGCGCCAGCGAGCCCGCTGACACATCTGCACTAGCTACTATGGATTGACTTTCTTCGCGGGGAATCAAGGCGCAATCACGGATGGGAGCCATAGGCAAAGCCTCGATTGACGCGCGGTCGCACGCACGCCTACTGTCACCTCTGACCACTTTAGGAGGATAACTGGTCGGGAGCGCTCGTCACAATGTTCGCGCTGCAATGACAACGTCGCACCCGCGGCGCTGCTTCACTCCGGGCAGAACTTCACTACCCTTTTCACGAACTATCGCAGGGATACGAGATCGAAATGAATGATGACGCTCTGACAATCGAACGTGCCGCGGCCAAGTTCATTGTAAACTTCTCCGCCAACGATATCGACGAGCGAACGCTTGCTACGCTCAAGGGTCTGATCAAGGACCAGTTCGCGATCCAGATCGGGGCCTCCCAGCTCCCATGGTCGAAGAAAACCCGCGAATTCCGCAAGCCCCATGCGGGCAGGTCGACGATCGTAGGGGAATCCACGAAAGGCTCCGCGGTCGATGCCGCTTATCTGAACGCCACCTATGGCCATGGCTTCGAGTATGACGACTTCTTCGACAATGCCCATCCGGGCTGCGCCGTCGTCCCGGCGGCCTTCGCAATCGGCGAGGAGCTCGGAGCAACGCTCGAAGAGACGATCGTCGCGATGGTCGCGGGCTACGAAGTCTATGTCAGAATCGGTCGCCTCGGCTCGCCCGCCGTTCTGAACGTGGGCTGGCAGCCACACTCCCTGTTCGGCAACTTCGGTGCCGCAGCTATCGCCGCGAAGCTCTATGGGCTAGACGAGGAGCAGACGTTCCATGCACTCTCGATCGCTCTCAGCCATGCAAGCGGCCCTACCGAGTACGCTTCCACGGGTGGCTCCATCAAACGCGTTCACGCTGGCATCTGCGTGCGGAACGGGATTGAATCGGCAGAGCTTGCCAGGGCTGGCATCACAGGTCCGCGTCGCTTCCTCACGGGAAACCGCGGCTTCTATCGAATGTTCAGCCAGAAGGAGGTAGGCGACGAAGCGCGTGAGATCTTCGCTCCGGAAACCGCGAACTTCCTGCCGGGCCTCTCCTACAAGCCTTACTGCTGCTGCGCCGGGACCTTCCCGTTCATCGAAGCCATGGAGCGTTTCAAGGCACGGGCTGCGGACATCGACTACGTCGACACCAAGATCCAGACGATGACCGACGCCATCGTCGGCACGCGCAACGCGCAGATCTACAATCCGCGCAACATCGAGGAGCTGCAGTACTCCCTTCCCGCCCAAATGGCGCTCGCCGTCCTTGGCGAAGGCAACGGGTACCGGTCACACCGGGCATTTCTCGAGGGACGTCTCGACTTCGGGCCGAACTCCGCCGCGATGGCCATGACCCAGAGAATGAAGCTTCAGATCGAACCATCGTTTGACGGAAAGTATCCCTACTTCGTCGCCGATGTGACGGTGCACTTCAAGGACGGATCTAGCGAGCACTACTTCCAGGAACGTGCCAAGGGCTCGCCGCTCATCCCGTACACCCCGGAAGAGCACCAAGCGAAGTTGGACGAGCTGACTATCGACGTGATCGGGAAGGACCGTTCCCAGGAGATCTTCGCGCTTGTTGACGAAATGAAGCCTGATCGGCCCGCGGCGGACGTGGCATCCCTGCTGGCATTCGACGCAGCGTAGCAGACAGAGAATCTCCGCACCGCAGTCCGTATCGAATAACTTTAACGACGAGCGGCGTTCGCTGCATCGCGACGGCACCGTCGTGCCTGCGGCACTTCGAAGTCGCACCATCCACCTGGAGGAAAGACAATGTCGGGTATACTTGAAGGCGTGCGGGTGCTGGACTTCGGACGATACATCGCCGGGCCCTATTGCGCGTCGCTCTTGGCCGATCTTGGCGCCGATGTCATCCGCATCGAGCAGCGTGGGGGTGGCGACGACCGCTACTTTGCGCCTGCTACCCATCACGGCGAAGGGGCCCAGTACCTGCAATGCAACATGGGCAAGCGCTGCCTTTCCCTCGACCTTCGATCGAAGGACGGACGGGAGGTGATGCGGCGTCTCATCTCTCAAGCAGACGTGGTGGTCGCGAACTTCTCGCCTGGTGCGCTCAAGCACTTCGGTCTCGACTACGAAACACTGCGCAAGATCAAGGACGACATCATCCTCACGACGGCTTCCGCCTATCATTCGGAGGGACCGCTCGCCGAGCGCATCGGCTTCGACGGCGTTGGCCAGGCAGTGAGTGGCGCGATATGGCTGACAGGCCTTCCCGGACAGCCGTTCCGATCCGCGACAGCCTACGTGGACTTCAGTACCGCCCTCTCATGCGCCTATGGAACACTGGCAGCGATCATTGCCAAAATGAAGACTGGCAAGGGTACGCACGTCCAGGCATCGCTGGTCGGAACGGCATTGACCGTGATGAACCAGATCCTCATCGAACAGGCCACGGGGTTCAATTCGCGCATCGCCACCGGTAACAGAAGCCCGGTGTCGGGACCCTCCGACATCTTCTCGGCAGACGACGGGCCGTTCGTCATGCAGGTCATCGGCAACAAGATGTTCCAACGCTGGACGGAGATCGTGGGACGACCCGAACTCGCCAAGGACGAACGTTTCGCCACCGACATGCTGCGCGGAGAAAACGGGGTCGAACTCAGTGCCGTGATGGCCGAATGGTGCAAGGGAAGGACCAGGGAGGAATGCCTCTCGGTCCTGGTCGCGTCCAACATCGGTTGCGGCCCCGTGCTCTCCCCGGCCGAAGTCGCCGAAGGAGACATGGGACTTCTCGAGACGTTCATGGACAAGGTGCCCTTCCCCGGCTCGGACGGGATCTTCATCACCCATGCGCCAGCGCAGCTCTCGAACGGGCAGACGGACATGTCTCGACCACCACTGCTTGGAGAGCACAACGACGAGGTACTTGCCGAGTTCGGCTTCTCCAACGACGAGATCGCCGAACTGCGTTCTGCATCCGTCATCTGAGCGCCACACCGGAGCGGGGATCGAGATGGTGAATGCAGCGGTCATCACTGGAGCGGCATCTGGAATTGGGCGCGCATGCGTCGTGAGATTGCTGGCCGGGGGATGGAAGGTATGGGCGCTCGACCGTAACCATGATGGACTGGCGTCGCTTTCTGAAACCGATCGGCGACTACATCCGCTTGACTGCGACATCAGCGATCCGCAGTCCGCCAGCGCGGCGTTCGCTCACATCTCTCAAGGCATGGATGATGTCCGGGCGCTCGTTCACTGCGCCGGCGTTATCCGGAAAGGGAAGCTCTCCGAGATGACCGTCGAGGAGATCGACCTGATGTCTTCCGTGAACATTAGAGGGACCTGGCTGACGGTGACCACGGCAGTGCCGCTGCTCAAAAGGACAGGCTCGCTGGCGGATCCCAGTCGCGTGGTCGTCGTCGGCTCTGTCGGCGGGATCCGGCCGAGGCTAGGTAACGGCTTCTACAGTGCCTCGAAGACCGCCCAGCACGTTCTGGCGTCGGTCTTCGCGGCAGAACTCGGACCCTTTGGCATTACTGTGAACGTCGTTGCGCCTGGCCGTGTCGACACACCGATGATCCGCGTCCCGGGCCCGGGAAACGACTTGGTCCTACCGCCAGTGATCACGCCGAACCCGCTTGGACGGATCGGTCAGCCGAACGACATCGTTGATGTAGTTGAGTTCCTTCTCGGCGACGGGGCCCGCTACGTCAACGGCGCGGTGCTTCCCGTCGATGGCGGCGAGCGGGCGGCGTTCTGACACGCTCGCTTTAATCCCGCATCTCCACACATTCATGGCGCATCAACCGAAGCAGCGGACAATCGCTCCGGCCTGCATGCATAGGTAAGTGCCCCCGCCAATTGGCGGGGGAACGACGGATTTCAATTGCTGCGAAGCAATCCGCGACCGATCACCTGTGCTTGGATCTCGGCGGCGCCTTCGAAGATATTCAGGATCCGAGCATCGCAGAACACGCGTGAAATCTCATATTCCTGAGCATAGCCGTTACCGCCGTGGATCTGAAGCCCGAGATCCGCGTTCGCGAAGGCCACCCTGGCGGCCAGGAGCTTCGCCATCCCGGCCTCAATGTCGCATCGAAGGCCCTTGTCCTTCTCGCGGGCCGCGAAGTAGGTGAGCTCGCGCACCATGATAGTCTCTGCCAGCATCACCGCAAGCTTGTCGGAAATGCGGGGAAACTCGATAATGGGGCGTCCGAACTGGCTGCGGTCGATGGCATAGGTGTATGAGAGCTCGAATGCGCGTCGTGCGACCCCCACGGCGCGCGCAGCGGTCTGGATGCGGGCACCTTCGAACGTCTTCATCAACTGCTTGAAGCCCTGCCCTTCTTCACCGCCGAGCAGCCCATCGCTCGGGACGGTGAAATCGTCGAAGGCAATGTCGTACTCCTTCATTCCGCGGTAGCCGAGGACGGGGATTTCACCGCCCTTCATTCCTGGCGTCGGGAACGGGTCAGCATCGGTGCCTCGTGTCTTCGGGGCCAGGAACATGCTCAGACCCGCATACCCCTCGGCGTCGTTCGACCGTGCCAGTAGCGTCATGAGGTCCGAACGCGCTGCATGTGTAATCCAGGTCTTGGCTCCGTTTACACGCCAGGTGCCGTCGGCCGAAGACGCAGCGCGGGTCCGCACGCTTCCCAGATCGGAACCGACGTTCGGTTCGGTGAAGACGGCCGTTGGGAGCACCTCGCCGCTCGCGATGAGAGGCAGCCACTTTGACTTCTGGTCCTCGGTGCCTCCGTTGGCGATCAGCTCGCCCGCGATTTCCGAGCGGGTCCCCAGAGAGCCGGCGGCGATCCAGGCGCGGCTGAGTTCCTCGGTCACGACGCACATTGCCAGCTTTCCGAGACCGAGCCCGCCATACTCCTCAGGAATGCAGACCCCGAACGTACCGAGCTCGGCCATCTCGGCCACGGTTTCGTCTGGAATCAGCGTGTCCTTGAGGTGCCAGGAATGGGCATCCGGAAGAATTCGCTCGTTTGCGAATCTCCGGAACTGATCGCGGATCATATCGAGCGTTTCGTCGCCGAGACTGTCGTCTATGTGGTCGCCGGAACGTATGCTGGCGATCAGTGCGGACCGGTTTGCTGGCGTATTTCCTTCACGAAGAAAGTAGCACGCCGCTGGCTCGCGCCTGAGTTCCGCCGCCTCTTCCTCCAAACCGAGCTCGTCCGGTCTGAACAGCTCGTTCTGGCTCATCGGCAGTGCTGTCGTGAGCTGGTTCAGGTACTCGCCAACTCCGATCCGGATCAGCAGCGATCCAGCGCGGTGCAACCGCCCTTCCTTGGAGAGCCTGATGCCCCATTGGGCCGACTGGCGGATAGCCTCGGCGACCGCGCCGACCCATGCAAGGCCGTGCAGCGCCCTCTGCTCGGTCTCACTGCGCTCCCGGTCAACCTTGCCGTTGCGGATGACCAGGCGGCTGGCTGCCAGTCGCACCGCGTCCGTGTAGGTCGTCAGTGCGGGGTTGAGCGCCTTGAGCATACCTATGAGGTTTGCGTCGTCGCGTGTTTCTTTCATTGGAGCGTAACCGTCTGATCTCATTTTGACACCATATCGTCGAAAGGGCGCTGGATGCGGCCGGGCTATCGGACAAAGTTGGGCTTGCGCTTTTCCTTGTGTGACGCAAGGCCCTCACGGATATCGGGACCGCCGACTCCAAGGAACTCGAGGGCGAGCGAGGCTTCGAAGATTGGCGCCGTCTGCTTGAACCAGAGGTTCAACGAAAGCTTCGTCCAAGCGATTGCCTCCTGCGCACCATTGGCCAGGCGGCTCGCCGTTGCGCGCGCGGTCTCCAACAGCTTCTCCTCATCAACGGCGAGCGAGACGAGACCGATGCGCTCCGCCTCCTCCCCGGAAATCCGCTCGCAGGTCAGCAGCAGGTACTTCGCCTTCGCCATGCCGCACAGGATCGGCCACACCGAAGCAGCATGGTCGCCTGCCGCGATTCCGAGCCGTGTGTGGCCGTCCACGATCTTGGCGTCCTTCGCCGCGATGGAAATGTCAGCCATCAGGGCGACCACCAGACCCGCGCCCACTGCCGGGCCGTGAATGGCGGAGATGATCGGCTTCGAGCAGTTGATCATGTTGTAGTACAGATCACGTGACTCCCTGAGAACCTTGGTCAGGGTCGCGTAGTCCGCCATCTGCTTGTCAATCAGGTCGAAGCTGCCACCCGCGGAGAAGGCTTTCCCGGCGCCGCGCACGATGACGACCCGAACGTCAGGATCGCTGTCGATGACATTCCAGACATAGGGAATGTCGGAATGGACGCGCTCGTCGACCGCGTTCAGGTTTGGTCCGTCGAAAATGAGTTCGAGCACGCCCGGCTCGTTCACCTCGAACTTGAATGCAAATTCCTTGTATTTTTCCAACATATCGATCTCCTTGAGCGCCATCAGTTCGTGCGCTCGAATATTGCTGAAAGCCCCATGCCGCCGCCCATGCACATTGTCTCCAGCGCGTAGCGGCCGTTCCGGCGCTCAAGCTCGCGCAGCATTGTTGCGAGGATGCGAACGCCGGTGGCGCCGACGGGGTGTCCGAGCGAAATGCCCGAACCGTTGACGTTGAGACGCTCGTAGTCGCTATCGGCGAAGTTCCATGACTTCGTGCACGCGAGCACCTGCGCGGCGAACGCTTCGTTGAGTTCGACGAGGTCCATGTCAGACATCTTCAGGCCAGCGCGCTCCAACGCCTTTGCCGTGGAAGGGACCGGGCCGATGCCCATCCGCGCGGGCTCCACGCCCGCCACACCCCAATTCACAAGCCTAGCGAGCGGCTTCAGACCGAGCGCATCGGCCTTCTCGCGAGTGGTGACGATGCATGCGGCCGCGGCATCGTTCTGTCCGCTCGCGTTTCCTGCGGTGACCGTCGAGGCCGGATCCGACTTCAGCATGATCGGCGCAAGCTGCGCCATCGATTCCGCTGTCGCATCGGGGCGGATGTGCTCGTCCTTGGAGAACACCAGTTCTTTTTTCCCGGCCTTCACCGTGAACGGCACGATCTCGTCGTCGAATTTTCCGTCACGTTGGGCCGCCGCTGCTTTCTCGTGTGAGCGTGCCGCAAAGGAGTCCTGCTCCTCACGAGAGATGGAGAATTCGCGCCGCAGGTTCTCCGCAGTCTCGAGCATGCCGCCCGGCACCGGATAGTTGCGCCCTCCGGCCGTCACCCGGCCTCGTGCGATGCGACACATGAAGCCCGTATCGGCTCCCTTCAGTCCCCACCGCGCACCCATGACAGAGTACTCCGCCTGGCTCATGGACTCGGCGCCACCGGCGATGATCAGGTCGGCAGCGCCCGTCTGGATGCACATTGCGGCGTTTATCACCGCCTGCAGTCCGGAACCGCATCGACGATCGATCTGGATGCCGGGAACCTCGACCCCCAGGCCAGCGTCAAGCGCGGCGATCCTGCCAAGCGCTGGCGCTTCACTGTTTGGGTAGACCTGTCCAAAGACGACATCGTCGACATCCTTGCCGGAAATGCCTGTCCTGCGCACGAGCTCGCGCACCACGGCAGCGGCGAGATCGGCGGTTGGGACGTCCTTCAGAGTGCCGCCGTAACGGCCGACAGGAGTGCGGATTGGCTCGCAAATCACCGCGTCGCGCATGGGTGGATTGCCTTTCATTTTCGATCGATCAATAGGATTTCGGGAGGCCCAGGACCTTGTCCGAAATGAAGTTCAAGACCATCTGCTGGCTGATGGGCGCAATCTTCAGGTGACGTGCCTCCATCCAGAAACGTGACACGTGATACTCCGTCGACATGCTGAAGCCGCCATGGAACTGCATCGCCCTGTCCGCCGCCTCGAAGGCCGCATCGCTGGCCAGAAACTTGGCTGCGTTGGCTTCCGGCCCGCACGCCTTGCCCTCGTCGAACAGCCTCGCCGCCTTCTGAGTGACGAGATCGGCCGCCTCGAGCCGGATCCAGCTCTCAGCGAGCGGATGCGCGACCGCCTGGTTCTTTCCAATGGGCCTGTCGAAGACAATCCGGTCCTTCGAATACTGGACGGCGAGGTTTAAGGCACCTCGTCCAAGTCCGATGCAGGTCTGGGCAACGGCAATCCGTTCCGGGTTGAGTCCGTCGATCAGACAACGGAACCCTCTGCCCTCCTCGCCGACGATTTCGTTCTCGAAGACTTCGAAGTTCTCGAACACCATCTCATTGCTGTCGACCGCGTTCCGCATGATCTTGTCGATGCGATTGATCTCCACACCCTTCTTGCCCTTGAGGTGGGTGAGGAACAGCGTCATGCCATCGAAGGGACGTTCCGGATCCCTTGGTCTCGTGCGTGTCAGGAGAAGAATCCGATGCGCGTTGAGCGCGTTCGATATCCACACCTTGCGCCCGTTGACCAAGTAACGGCCGCCATCCTTCTTGGCGAAGGTCTTGAGCCGCGAAGTGTCGACGCCATTGTCAGGCTCGCTAACGCCGAAGCACATCATTTCCTCGCCACTGGCAAGCCTCGGCAGGAATTCCTTCTTCATCTCATCAGAGCCGTGATGGATTACCGGGCCAGGAGGAAAGACGTAGTACTGGAAGACGGAGTTCGCATTGAACCCGCAACGCTGGCCTAGTTCGTCGAGGACGACACCGACTTCGGTGAGCCCGAGCCCCATGCCGCCGTATTCCTCCGGCATGAGCATGCCCAACCAGCCCCCGGCTGCCAGCGCATCCTTGAAGTCCCAAGGATATTCCTTTTTCTTGTCCTTCAGCCGCCAGTACTCGAGGTCGAAGTCCTCTGTGATCTTGCGGATTGAATCTCGGATCAGGTCGAGTTCAGACTGTTCCAGTGCCATGTAGATTACTCCATTTCCCGGTCAGCTTCGGACCGGAATGAGATCGAGGGGCGTAGCGGCGTCGAGCGCCGACATGTCGCCTGCGGGATCGCCGAGAAACTGTGCGCGGATGGCGCGTCGCATGATCTTGCCGTTCTTTGTCTTAGGGAGGCCCTCGACCACGATCATCTCGGACGGCACCATTGCCTTTCCGACGATCCGTGAGACCGCGCCAGCCGCTGCCGCCTGATCGAGCGGCCAGAAGCCGTCCTTAAGTGTCACGAAGGCGACAATCCGGGAACCCTTGTCAGCATCCGGCACACCGATGACGGCTGCCTCCGCAATCCCGGGGTGAGTGACGATGGCGGACTCGATCTCGGCCGGGCCGACCCGGCGGCCAGCGACCTTGATCGTGTCGTCCGAGCGCCCATGGATGTGCCAGAACCCATCCTCACCGATGCTCGCGAGATCGCCGTGAACCCAGATCCCGTCCCAGCGCCGCCAATAGGAATCGAGGTACCGTTCCGGATCGAGCCAGAATGAGTGAGTCATTCCCGGCCACGTGTTTCTGACTGTCAGTTCACCGATTTCGTTGGTGCGGTTGCCGTCGGCATCGAGCACATCGACATCCTGTCCGAGCAGCGGGCCGGAGAAGCTCGCAGGCGCCTGCGGAGCGATGGTGTAGTTCGATAGGATACCACCACCCGTTTCCGTGCCCCCGGTGTAGTTAAGGATGGGAAGCCTCTTGCGGCCCACGTCTTCGAATAGCCAGTGCCAGGTGACAACGTCCCATGCCTCGCCCGTGGAAGCGAATGCCCGGAGACTGGAAATATCCTGCGAGGGCGCCGCACCGTCCGTGGCGGCCCGCAGTCCGCGAGCCGCAGTAGGCGCAACGCCGAGCAACGTGACCTTGTTTCGCTCGACAATGCTCCAAAGGCGGTCGTTGTCAGGGTAGTTTGGCAGTCCTTCGATGAAGACGATGCCCGCGCCGAACTGGAGCGCCCCCACGATCATGAGTGGGCCCAGCATCCAGCCCATGTCGGCGATCCACCCCAGTCGATCATCCGACTGGACGTCGAACGCGTAGCCGAAATCCAATCCCGACTTGACGAGGTACCCGGCGTGGCTGTGGACGATGCCCTTCGGCGCGCCCGTTGTTCCCGACGTATAGATGATCATGAAAGGATCATTGGGATCGCAGGCCACCGTTGGGACGGGATCTGCGCCCTCCGCGAAGGTGCTCCAGTCCTTGTCACGGGAATTGTCCCAGGCGACCTGACTGCCATCGTTGCGGATCACAAGCACGTGCCTGACGGTGTCGACCATAGCTACCGCGGCATCAGCCGTTTCCTTCATCGGCACCCGCTTGCCGCGCCTGGTCGTCCCGTCGACCGTGACCAGTGCTACCGCTCCGGCAGCTCTTAGGCGGGCGGCCAGTGGTTCTGGCCCGTATCCGGAGAAAGCAGGCACCGCGGTAGCCCCGATCTTCGCACAGGCCATCAGCGCCACGGCTGCTTCGGGGATGACAGGAATGAACAAGCCGACGCGGTCGCCGGACTTTATACCGAGCGCGACAAGGCCTGCGGCCACACGCTCGACCTCCTTGCTCAGTTCCCCGAACGTAATCTCGCGCCGCGCACCAGAGTCCGCCTCATACACGACCGCGGACCTCTTGCTTGCGTCGGGATCGCGTGCGTGTCTCTCCACGCAGTGACTGGCGACGTTCAGCTTTCCTCCGACAAACCAGCGTGGAAATTCGTATCCGGCAGTTGTGTCGATGTAGTCGGTCCAGGGCGTGGTGAATTCGACGCCCAGGTCGTCGAGTGCAACACGCCAGAACCAGGTCGGATCGTCGACCGAAGCCTTGTGAAGCTTCGCCAGGGAATCATATCCCCAACGCTTCATGGCACCCGCGAGACGGCTGCGGGAAATCTCCCTGTCCGATGGAAGCCATGCCGCTGCCGAAGCGTCGCCGAATTCAGCTCGTCCCTTCATTGCTGGCTCCTCAAACCCTGTTGCGCTCTTGCAGCGCCGCGTGCAGGCCGATGACCTCGTGGGCCGTCTTCACATGGGCGTAGTCGATGTGCATGCCCTCGTAGTCGATGGCGGCAAGCCCCTTCTCCACGGCGGCCTCGAACGCGTCGATCATGCCCTGATAAAAGCTCACGTCGGACGATGACGGCGAAAACACCTCGTTGGCGATCGCGACGTGGCTCGGGTGGATCGCCACCATTCCGCGGAAGCCGAGCTGCTTGTTCTGCCGGGCGAACGTCCAGGCGCCATCGATGTCCTTGAGGTCCTGCCACAACCCGACGATTGGGAAGTTCTTGCCCGCCGCCCGAGTTGCAAGAACGGCCCGGCTGCGGAGATAGATGGTTTCGAGACCTTCCGGTGTGAATTCGAACCCGATGGAGCGCGAGACGTCGGCATCACGGGCGGTGCCCGCGAAGAGCGTGGCGCACCGTGGCGAAGCCTTGATCATGTTCTCGCAGTCGGCGTAGGCCTGCGCCGTCTCCAGCGAGAGGACGAACTCAAGCGTGCCGGGCGCCACGCCGTTGCGGCGTTCGAAATGGGTGACCAGGGCGTCCATCGAGACGACGTCGCGGGCGCCGTAGGTCTTCGGAGGAAGGAAGCCATCGCAGCCCTCAATCGCCACGACTTCGAGATCATCCCCCGTCATTCCGGTCTCAAGGGCGTTCAACCGGACGTAGACGCTCACGTGAGGATGATTGTTTGCGAGCTCGCGTATCGTCTCCGCGACCATGTGGCGGGTTTCCGCCTTCATATCCATCGGCACGGAGTCTTCCAGATCCAGGATGACAGCGTCGGCTCCGGACGCGACGGCCTTTTCCGCCCATCCCTTGCGGTGGCCGGGAACGAATAGCAGTGAGCGTGTGGGCTTCATAATTTCCTCCAGACTTTCTCAAGGAGGTGCCGTATGAGGTCACGCTAGTCAACGCGATCGGGCACCTCGGAGGCCTCCAAAAGGGAAAGGCTGGAGGGGCCATAGGCGGGGCAGTAATCCCGCTGCATCGCGCAAAAATCCATAATCAGCGCTCGATTGAAGCGGATTTCAGGTCGGGACCGAGTAGTCCCGACTTTGCCAGAGAAGGAGAACACAAGGTGCGCTTGAAGGAAAAGGTCGCGTTGGTGATGGGTGCTGGAAGCGCCGGGCCGGGATGGGGCAATGGAAAGGCATGTGCCGTCCATTTCGCTCGAGAGGGTGCGAGCGTGGCTTGCTTCGATCTCGACGCCAAGGCGGCCGAGGAAACGGCCGATATCATCCGGAGCGAAGGCGGCCAGGCAATCGCCGTAACGGGGGACGCAGCGAAGTCCGCAGACGTCAAGGCAGCAACCGACGCTTGCGTTGCATCGTTCGGCCGTATCGACCTCCTGCACAACAATGTCGGGATTGTCATCAACGGCGGCGTCGTCGAACTCTCGGAGGAGCAATGGGACCGCGCTTTCGACATCAACCTCAAGAGCTGCTATCTGGCCATGAAGCACGCAATTCCGGTGATGCTCGAACAGGGAGGCGGCTCTATCGTCAACGTCTCCTCGATTTCATCTCTCGCCTATCTGGGTACGCCCTATGTCTCCTACTACACGACAAAGGCGGCCATGAACCACATGACTAAGGTGACGGCGGCGCAATACGCCTCGAAGCAAATCCGGGTAAACGCAGTCCTTCCGGGGCTGATGGATACGCCGATGGCCAAGCTCTCGGCCATGAAGAATCATGGCGTTACCGAAGCGGGGTTGGACGAGGCGTGGCGCAAGCGCGTGGGTCGCATACCCATGGGGTGGATGGGCGATGCCTGGGACGTTGCCAAGGCGGCGACATTCCTGGCCAGCGACGACGCCCGCTTTATCACCGGGGTCTGCCTCACCGTCGACGGCGGCATGACCCTCAGCCACTAGGCTGCTGCTTCAGGCGGCCGATCAACTATGTTGGTCCGCCGCCTGTGAACAATCAACGGCCGGCGCCGCCAGCCAGACCATCGGCGAATGATTTGGGGATCCCAATGGACTTGATCTCCAGATACGGATCGAATCCTTCCCGCCCGCCTTCCCGCCCGATCCCGGACTGCTTCACGCCGCCGATGGGCGACTGAAACCCTACTCCTCCGCCGTTAATTTCAATCGTCCCGGTCTTGATGCGTCCGGCCATGTCGATCGCCTTGTCGACATCCGAGGAGAAGATCGCTCCATTGAGGCCGTAGACGGAGTTGTTGGCGATCTGAACGGCCTGCTCTTCGCTTTCGAATGTCGAGACTGCTAGGACGGGACCGAATATCTCCTCCTGCGCGATCGTGGCATCCGGGTCGACGTTGGCGAAGAGGGTGGGCCTCACGAACCAGCCGTGGTTCAACCCTTCGGGCCGACCGCTGCCGCCCCTGACTGCGAGAGCGCCATCCTTCAGCCCCTGATCGATGTATCCGCCGACCCGCTCCATCTGCCTCCTTGTCACCATCGGTCCGATCTGGGTTGCCGGATCGTTCGGATCGCCGACAGGCATCGAGTCGAAAAGAGCGCCGAAGTGGTCGAGAAGCTCGTCACGACGGTCTTTCGACACGAGGATGCGGGTCTTCAGGCTGCACACCTGTCCGGAGTTCCGCAACGAGCCCATCCGCAGGGCCTCGACACCCGCAGCGATGTCTGCATCGTCAAGGAATATCGCAGCCGATTTGCCGCCAAGCTCCAGTGTGATCGGGCGGAGCAGCTCACCGCACTTGGTAGCCAGATGACGACCTGCACCCGTCGATCCTGTGAACGTGACCTTGTCTACTCCCGGATGGAGAGCCAGGTACTCGCTTGCCTCCCGCTCGGCGGGCAGGATAGAGACCACCCCTTCCGGAATGCCAGCCTCCTGGAGCATCTCGCCTAGGAGATAAGCGGACAGCGGTGTTTCGGGCGCAGGCTTGATGATTACCGTGCAGCCTGAGAGAAGTGCGGGCGCGAGCTTCATGATGGTCGTCATCATGGGTACGTTCCAGGGCACGATCGCCACAACGACACCCTTCGCTTCCCGCGTGACCAGTGCGTTTCCTGTCGCCGATCGTCTCAATTCTCGGAACGGATATTCGCGCGCGATATCGATGAAGGCTTCCAGCATCAGGATTGGAACGCCCGCCTGCAGATTGCTCGAGAAGGTTATCGGACTTCCCATCTCGTCGGTTATCACTTGAGCCAAGATGTCGCGGCGCGTGATGAAGGCGTCACGCAGACGCGATACGACCGCTATCCTTTCCTCGAGAGGCATCCGTGGCCATGGTCCTTTGTCGAACGCATGGCGGGCCGAAGCAACCGCGCGATCAACATCGCTGAAACTGGCGCTTGGAACCGCCGCTATCGCCTCTTCGCTGACTGGAGAGATCACCTCGACTGTCTTGCTGCTGTCGGGAGAAACCCATTCCCCTCCGATGTAGAGCTTGTCGTACTGTCCTTGCCAAACCATGCTGACTACCTTTCGAATTAAACTTGATCGACGCGCCCATCGCGCGGGGGGCTACTCGCCACCGAATGTGAGAACGACGCGCCCGCGCAGACCTGTGCGCTCCGCCAGCGAATGCGCAATGCTTGCTTGCCGGAAATCGATGCGGCCGCCCTGCGCGACGCGACCGGAAAGAACGCCTTGGTCGAAGAGCGACCCGACCTGACTGATGAGATCGTTTCGTTCCATTCCAGCGAGGACCGACACGTATGGCGTCGAGAGCCTCGGATCGCGGATCGGGTGCGACATCCGCAATGACACCGCGGTGCCACCCGTCCTGACGAGATGTGCAAGCTCGGAACCGATTAGAGCGCCATCTATCAGTGCATCAACGCCTTCTGGAAATATCTCGTGCACGAATCGGCTCAGTGCAGGAGCATCACGGGGAACGACTACGGCGGCGCCAAGGCTATGCAGAAGGTCCTCATCGGCCTCCGCTCCGCTGGCGATCGTGTGCAAGCCGATGTGGCGTGCGAGCTGCAGGACTGACCCGCCAAGCATTCCCGTACCGCCTGTGACCAGAACGCTGTCGCCGAACTTGACGCGAGCCAGTTCGACTGCCAGCAGCGCAGTGAGTGCATTCATCGGCACGGTTGCGGCTTCAACGAGATCCGCCGTCCTTGAGATCGCAACGACCGATGCCGACGGGACACGGATGTACTGCGCGTGAGCGCCGCCATCAGGTCGGCGTGGGTTGACCACTCCGAACACGGCCTGTCCAACAGGCAGCTCCACCCCCTCGCTCACGCTGTGAACGTGCCCTGAGAATTCCATTCCGGCGATGAACGGAGGGGAAAGATCCTGCATCAGTTGCGCCTGCTTGCCGGAGCGCATCATGAGGTCGGTTGGATTAACGGTGGATGCTGCGACACGTATGATCGCTTCGCCCGGTCGGGCCACAGGCATCGGCAGTTCCGCCACCGACACAACCTCCGGGCCGCCGAATTTTGGAAAAATAACCGCCTTCATTCGCGCGACCTGATAAGGGCAAGGTATGCATCACGGCGAGCCGGGTCGACGACAAGAGGACGGTCGTAAGATGGGTCACTCCGGTCTCGCGCAGGTCCTCGCCCGAGGTTCATGAACTGGCGTACCTTCTCACTCAAGTGCGTTCGCGTGGACGTGAAGGACGTGAGATCGGCCATGTCGGCGATCTCGTCAGTCATCGCCCAGTCCCGCACCGTCACGCGGGCCGAAATACGCCATTCGCCCGACCTCTTTTCCAAACGGTCCACGTAGCGCCCGCCACCAAGTGTAAGGGGCTTGCCTTCCCGGTTCATGGAAATGAACATGAAGTAGGTCTCGGCATGCGCCGTGCTCCCATCGAGTTCGCAAGTATGATTGAGCAGACAATGCTGATGCGAGAGGTGGGCTTTCGCATGCTGTCCGAGCGCCCAATCCGCAAATTCGTCCCCCGTTCCCACGAACTTGCCGTGCTCGTCCAGGAAATCAGGATGAAAGGCGGACAGAATGAGATCTCTGTCGAAGCGATCAACTCCACGGCAATAGCGGTGCAAGCATTCGCGGATCTTTTCCCTGTCCCAAAGTTCCTCGACTTTGGACGCCAGATCTTCAGTCACGCCGTCTCCTCCCAGGTCTACGTGCGATGACGATATCTATAGTCCTTTAGATCGAGCACGGCCCATAGGAGAAGCCTATCCGGGTGGAAGGGCACGCGAAAGCGCGTTTGAAGAGCGAGCCCGAAAGGAGGCATGTTTCGGGGACGGCAGCAAACGTCACAAGGCGTTTCCCGTCATCAAAGAATTCCCAAATTGCCTACCGGAGGAAAACATGCTTCTCGACGGAAAAGTAGCGATCGTCACAGGCGCAGGGGGCGGCATCGGCCGCTCGATCGCCGTAGGCCTCGCCAAAGCGGGGGCGCATGTCGTCATCAACGACATAGGTGTCTCCCTCTCCGGCGAAGGCGGCTCGGCAAGTCCCGCTGAGGAGACACGCGACGAGATCCATTCGTTCGGCGGCCGGGCGGCGATAAGCAACCATTCGGTTTCAGACTGGGAATCGGCTCAGAAGATCGTGGGGACCGCCATCGATGAGTTCGGTCACCTCGACATCGTCGTCAACAACGCTGGAATTCTACGCGATGCCATCTTCCACAAGATGGAGCCATCGGAATGGACGTCGGTGCTGTCGGTTCACTTGAATGGCTCCTTCTTCGTCAGCCGGGCCGCTGCCCCGCTGTTCAAGGAACAGGGCAGCGGCTCGTTCGTCCATATGACGAGCGCATCCGGGCTGGTCGGCAATATCGGTCAGGCGAACTACTCGGCCGCGAAACTCGGAATCGTCGCCCTGTCGAAGTCGATCGCGCTCGATATGGCTCGCTTCAATGTTCGATCGAATTGCATCTGCCCTTTCGCCTGGGGAAGGATGACGAGCAACATCCCCGCTACGACACCTGACCAGATCGAGCGGGTCGAGCGCTTGAAGCAGATGACTCCGGAAAAGAACGTTCCCCTGGCCGTCTACCTCGCTTCCGACGATGCGGAATCCGTCTCGGGCCAGATTTTCGCCGTGCGCAAGAACGAGATCCTGTTGATGGGCCAGAGCCGACCCTTGCGATCGGTCCAGCGCGAAGATGGGTGGACGCCGGAGACTATACGGGACCACGGCGTCCCCGCGCTCTCCCCTAGCTTCTATGCCCTGGATCGCAGCCAGGACGTTTTCTCGTGGGATCCGGCATGAAGTCCGTCGTCATAGGGGATGCCTATCAGGGTTCAATGCGTTTGCGCGTTACCCGAACGGAATCTGTTCGACTAGAATTTCGGGATGAACGGCGACGCGCGCTCTGACGCGTTCGCCTCAGGACTTGGCTTTGTTCCTTACTCGAACAATTTGGTGGGGGAAACGTGGATAAATTCGCCGAACTCATAGCGAAGAGCGAAATCGAGGATACGCTTTTCCGCTATGCCAGGGCTGTGGACCGACGCGATTGGGACGCCCTTCGAGCCTGCTTCCAGGAGGATGCGACAGACGAGCATGGCGAATTCGCCGGCGGCCCCAGACAGTTCATCGACTGGGTCAGCAATCGTCATGCGAATGTGCCGTTCTCGATGCATTTCCTTGGCAACTGCCTCATCGAGTTCCTGGACGATCGCAGCGCGGTCGCGGAGACCTACTTCGTCGCGATCCAGAGGCGCGAAGCCCATTCCACGGCCGAAGACAAGAACGGTTCAACCGATCTCGAAGTCTTTGGGCGCTACTGCGACCGTTTCGAGAATAGAGACGGAGCCTGGCGGATTGCGAAGCGCAAGGTCGTTTACGATTCAACGCGCAATCAGCCAAGTTCCAACCATCTGCGGGCTCTGGTGGGCGTCATAGGTCGACGCGATCTCGACGACCCGCTCTTCGCCATGCTGCGCAAATCGTAGTCTGGACAAGCTGGGGTCTGAACATGCGCGCGGTAAACGCAAAAAGAATACCGGGAACTCCCGAACCCATGCATCGCTGGATCGGAGCAGATGGGGTCACCATCGCTGCCGACAGTTTCGGACAGTCCTCCGATCCGACGCTCGTCCTTCTGCATGGTGGCGGGCAAACGCGTCACTCATGGCGCTCTACCGCCGAGAAGATGGCAGCGCGCGGATTCCATGTCGTCACAGTCGATGCCCGAGGGCATGGGGACTCGGACTGGTCGCCCGCAGAAGACTACGACGAGGCAGCTCTCGTACGGGATCTGGCTCTGGTCGTCCAATCGGTTGGCAGTGCAAAGCCGATCATCGCGGGCGCCTCTGCCGGAGGCGCGACCGCCCTCGCCGCCGTCGGAACGAAGGCGGTAGAAGCCGCCGCGCTGATCCTCGTCGATATCGTACCGCACACGGAAGCAAAAGGGTACGAACGGGTGCGTTCGTTCATGCTCAAGCACGAGCATGGCTTCGGCTCACTGGAGGAAGTCGCGGAAGTTGTTTCCGGTTTTCGCAAATCCACCCGGCCCGCAAAGCTCGACGGCCTCGTCAAGAACCTCCGGCGAACATCGGACGGCCGCTATCATTGGCACTGGGATCCGAGCTACCTTGATGCGCGTCACAGGGACCTTCTGGACCGACACGAACGCCTTGCGCGCTACGCTCAATCTTTGACGCTGCCGACGCTCCTCATTCGGGGAGGGAGTTCGGACGTGGTCAGCGAGGAAGGCGCGAGGGAGTTTCTGCAACTCTGTCCGCATGCCGAATATGCCAACGTGCCTGAGGCCGGGCACATGCTTGTCGGGGACGACAACGACGTTTTTGGGAGCGCCGCAACACCCTTCCTAAGGAAGCTGGCAATCTGATCGCCATCGCACGATAGGCACGCTGCGGGTCCGCACAAGGCACCTGTCGGCATTGGATCCAATCGAAATTCACGTCACTGCTGATATCGCTCTTACCGCCAGCGTCGGCAAAGCGTCAAAAAGCACATTGAGGACCAGCCGCTCCTCATGGATCGTTGCAATCCTGGAGGAGCGTCTGGAAGTCTGGAAGTTTTTCGTAGTCCGGACGTTACAGAGTAGTGGCTGTGCCGCCATCGACCGGAACGACCGTGCCCGTGACATAGGAGGAGGCGCGCGATGCCAGGAAGATAGCGGTTCCCGCCATGTCATCGCCGTTTGTCAGCCGCCTCAGGGGGACTTTCTCCACCGTCTTCTCCTCGCCCTGCCTTTCCAAGGTGCCGGACATCATTTTGCTCGGAAACATTCCCGGTGCGATGACATTCACAGTGATGTTCCTGGAGGCAAGCTGATCAGCGAGGTGGATCGAGAGTTGATGCGCCGCTGCCTTCGAAGAGGAGTAGGCATAGGTCTCATGTTTCGGGATGTGAAAGCCGTCGATGGATCCGATGTTGATCACCCGAGAGGGATCCTCGCGCGAGGCAGCCTTGGCAAGCATCGGCACGAGATCGCGGATGAGGAAGAAGAGGCCCTTGACGTTGAGATCGTAGACCTTGTCCCAGCCGGACTCCGGATACTCGGCGAGCGGAGCCGCCCAGAGAGCTCCTGCATTGTTGATCAGGACATCGAGCTTTTCGACCCGCTGGGACATTTCCTCGACTATCGAAGCCCTGCCCTCGGACGTTGCGATGTCTGCGCCGATCGGAAGAGCCGTGCAGGATCCGTACCTGGAAAGGCGCTCGGCCGTCTCCACGCAGGTCTCGGCCTTGCGCGAGCAGATGAAGACCTTGGCTCCTGCTTTGACGAAGCCTTCTGCGATCGACTCGCCGATGCCCCTGCCGCCACCAGTCACAAGCACGGTCTTTCCGGCAACGCCGAACAAATGAGTCAGAATATCCATGCGTTACTCCTTCACACCGCGACCGCCGCCAAAGGGGTCTGGCTGCGTTCCATTACCGACTGATGGATGACACCATCCTTGAGAAGCTGCTCGACCTCCTGAACTGAATGCACCTCGAGAGAAACCTCCCGGCTATGCTCGCCGATGTAAGGGGCATCGAACTCGCGGCGCGGGCGCTCTCCCATGAACCTCCACGGCGGCCGCACGAGGACATTGCCGTCGCGCTCAGGCTCCAGAAGGTCAAGCCACCTAGTCTGCGGATCGGTGGCCAGCTCCTCCATCGTGAGGACAGGCGCGAAAGGCACATCGAAACTGACAAGGAGCTCTTCCCATTCAGCCTGGGACCGCTTGAGGAACTCGGCTTCGAGGATGGGCTTTAGCTCGAAATAGCTTGCCATGCGATCATAGTACTTGCGGAACCTCGGATCATCGATGAGATCCGACCGTCCCATGGCGTTCGCAAGGGCCTGCCAGAATTTCTCCGACGATGAGAGATGAAGGGTTATCGAGCCTCCGGACGCTGTCATCAGGCAGAAGTTCTGTGCCTGCGGATGTCGTGACTGTCTCGTAGGCGTCGTTCCTGTTTCATGGAACTGGGTCATTGCATCGATGGTGATCGTTGACATGGCTTCGAGAAGCGACGTCTGCGTCAGTATCCCCTTGCGATCTGGATCGAGCCCGCGCCCGACGAGTCCTGCCAGGACGCCCATGGTCGCCGTCACGGCTGTGATGAGGTCCGCGATGCAGGTACCGGTAAGCCGCGGTGCCCCGTCATCGTTCATGATGGAATAGTATCCCCCCATGCTCTGCCCCATCGAGTCATAGGCGGCGCGGTCGCGGTATGTGCCCCCGTCACCGAACCCGGAAGCGGACGAATAGATGAGGCTGGGGTTGACCGCGATGCAATCCTCGTAGGAAAGGCCGAGTTGCGCCATCTTTCCGGGACGGCTGTTCTCAATGAAGACGTCGAAGCGCGGCAGCAGCGCCTTCACTAGGCGTATGCCCTCCGGCTTCTTCAGATCGACCGCCAGGCTACGCTTGCCCGCATTGTACTGCACGAAGTAGCGGCTATCGACCTCGACGCCGCGACGGAATGCATCACCGCCCTTGATCGGTTCGATCTTGACGACATCCGCGCCGAGCGAGGCCAGCATCGCGCCCGCGTACGGACCCGAGATGTAGGCGCCAGCCTCAAGGACCCGGATCCCCTGCAGTGGAAGCTTTCGGCTCATTGGCCTCTCCTGTTTTTCAATTCCCCGCTCTGCATGAGAGCCCTTCCCAAATTCATGGCAAATCTCCTCCGTTCCGAGCGGCGCCTGGCACGCGCATCGGCCTTTCCGAGGTCCAACTTCGGACCCCTTCTGCTTTGATTTCGTGGCCGCTCGAGATCGGCGCTGCTTGCTTTTTTACTCTGCGTCAGGACCCGCGACCACCCCAGCGGAAGCCCTGGAGGCGAGCGATTGCCATTGGCTAGACGGCATATCGGAAACAACTCTGACACGGATGCCGTTCATCGACAGTGTTGCCTGGCACGAAAATGCCCGTGCCCGCATGGGAAAGGGAAGTGCCTGCGTCCACCTGGGCGTCTCAGCTCGCAACGCAGCCTGCCACCCGCTGGCTAGTTCTCGGCTCTCGTGCCCATGAATTCTTCGTCACTCACAGGCTCCATCCAATCGGTCGTCTTGCCATCCTCTGACTCGACGAGGGCAATGTGGCTCATGCCGCATTTTGGCGAGGCGCCGTGCCAGTGCTTTTCTCCGGGAGAGAACCACACGATGTCTCCAGGGCCGACCTCCCTGACTGGGCCACCCCAGGTCTGAACTCTTCCAAAGCCCGCCGTGACGATGAGGATCTGGCCGACCGGGTGCGTGTGCCAGACGGTCCGCGCGCCAGCATCAAAGGTAGCCAAGCCACCGACCATTCGGGAGGGTGCCGGATTTTGAAAGAGCGGATCCCGGCGAACATGACCTGTGAAGTTCTCTTCGGGGCCGAGCGAGGACGGCTGCGAGCCGTTGCGAATGATTTCCATTGGTGTCTTCCTTTGAGGTAGTTCGTTACAAGCCGTCTCCGAAAGCTGAAGTCGTTTCGGAAAGCAGTCCTTCAGGCCCGCGCCCGGTGGACTGCCGCATCGATGCGTTCCTTCGGAAGCTCGATCTGGACACCAGCGCGTTCGATCTGAAGCTTGAGGAAGGATCGCGAATCCTCGTCGCCCTGCCCCCGCGACACGGCTGCCTCCATGTCTTCCTTGGTCATCCGCGAGAGCCGCATGGGAACGTCGAGCTCCTCGGCCATCTGCGTTGCCAGGCGCACGTCTTTCAGCGCAAGCTTGAGTGCGAACGCAGGCTTGTCGTAGATATTCGGCAGAAACTGCTGCGTGAGCATGAACAGTGGCGATTGCTTGCCGACCATGCCCATCCTCAGCGCTTCCCAGAAATTCAGCGGATCAAGCCCGGCCTTCGTGGCGAGGGTGAACGCTTCCGCCAAGGATTCCATGATCGTGTAGCCGAGCATGTTATGGGCAAGCTTGGTAACGGTGCCGGACGTGATCGGCCCGACGTAGCAGGGCTTGGAGAACGTCTCGAGAAGCGGTCGGTGAGCTGAGAACGTGCTTTCGTCGCCGCCAATCCAGAGAACGAGATCGCCGCTGGCCGCGCCCGCCGGACCACCGCTGACTGGCGCGTCGAGAAAGGCCGCGCCCTTGGCGGCCATCGCCTCGCCGACCTCGCGAACCATCGCTGGAGAGTTTGTCGAGAGGTCAAACAGCACGAGCCCTTGCCGCATGTTTGCGACGATGCCCTCCTCGCCAAGCACGACCTCCTTGACCTCGGCTGGCCCAGGCAGGGAGGTAAATACGATGTCAGCTTGTCGCGCCACATCGGCCACCGACGCGGCCGCCTTTGCGCCGCTTTGGACCAAGGTGTTCATCGCAGCCTCCACCGGATCGAACACAAGCAGGTCCGCGCCTCCCTTCAGGATGTTGAGGGCCATTCCCTGCCCCATGCGGCCCAGGCCGATAAAGCCGATTCTAAGCGTCATTATTCCTCCCGCGACGATACCGCCTGTATCCGAACTGTCGGCTTGCAAATCGCCATGAGGGTAAAGGGAGGCGTCGATCCACTCCAGAGCGGGGTCACCAATCGCACCCAAAGGCTATGCATATGACCGGGCTGTTCGAAGTCCTTTTGCCTTGCACACCGCACCACTTCCGGAAAATACGTTCGATTGCGGAGAAGCCGCGAGGGATCCGAGTTACCGACTTGGCCCGATCAGTATCTTGTAGGCTACGGCCTCGCAACGAGAGTGGAGCTAGCAACAGTGTACGATCTCCTTGACGGACTAACCGTTGTCGAAGGCGCCTCCTTTATCGCTGGCCCATCCTGCGCCCTGCACCTGCATCAGATGGGAGCCCGCGTCATTCGGTTCGACATGATCGGCGGCGGGCCCGACTACCGTCGATGGCCGCTATCTCCCAGCGGAGACAGCCTCTACTGGGAGAGCCTGAACAAGGGAAAGCAGTCCGTCGCGATCAACCTGTCCGCCCCGGAGGGACGTGAGCTGGCGGCGGCCATTGTCACCGCGCCCGGCGAAGACCGCGGGCTGTTCGTCACGAACTATCCCGTCAACGGCTTCCTCTCGCACGAGAGGCTGGTGGAGCGCAGACCAGACCTCATCACGCTGCGGATCATGGGCTGGCCGGACGGACGGAATGCCGTCGACTACACCGTCAACGCCGCAGTCGGCGTTCCGTTGATGACTGGCCCGGCAGGCCTCGCAGCGGACGAGCCTGTGAACAGTGTCCTGCCAGCCTGGGACATTGCCAGCGGCGCCTATGGCGCTTTCGCCTTGATGGCGGCGGAACGCCGTCGGCGGCAGACAGGAAAAGGCGGCGAGGTAAGGGTCGCTCTGAGCGATATGGCTATCGGGATGCTTGGACACCTCGGCCAGGTCGGCGAAGTTGCGAATGGTGGAGATCGCAGCAGGTCAGGCAACGCTCTGTTCGGGGCGTTCGGCGAGGATTTCCTGACAAGGGACGGGCGTCGGATCATGGTCGTCGCGATCACCAGTCGCCAATGGACTGGTCTGCTCGAGGCTCTTGACCTGAAGGAAGAGATTGCCAGCCTGGAGCGAGAGCTCAACGTCTCATTCGTGAAGGACGAAGGAACACGGTTCACGCATCGCGAACTTCTCAAGCCTCGGTTCGCCCGGGCATTTGCCAAGTTTGACTACGCGGACCTCCATGAGCGTCTCGACCGCGAGGGCGCTTGCTGGGAACTCTATCGTTCACTCAAGGAGGCCGTCACAGACGACCTGAGGCTGGTGCGGCAGAACGAAATCTTCGACAACGTCGCCAATCCCGGCGGTCTCGCGTATCCGGCTCCCGGCGCCCTCGCCCGACTGCCAGCAGAAACACGTGGCCGCGTATCGGCAGCGCCGCGCCTCGGCCAGCACACAGAGGAAGTACTGGCCGACTATCTGGGTCTACCGCAGCACGAGGTGTCTCGGCTGCACGATCAGGGAATCGTCGCTTCGTCCAACTGAAATTGCGGTGCTGGCGCCCGGTGTTCGACCGGGCGCCAGACGACTCGGTTTGAGCTAGGCCGACCGCCTGACACCCCAAGGAATCGGCACCACGCTCTGGATGTATCCCGTCAGATCCCCTCGGTAGCCCGTGTACTGGGAGTAGCTCGCTAGCGGAACCAAAGGCACTGTCTCCCACAATCTCTCGTGCACATCGTTGAGTTTCTGCAGGCGCTCCTCATCGGACGGCGCGGCGATCCAGTCGGAAATCCGCTGCTCGAGTTCAGGATCGTCGTTATCGCCCGGCCAACCCTTTTCGCCGAGCCCTCGCGCGACGACGGCGGTAAGTGGGCTCGCCAGGACGGGTGTCGAAGCCAGAAACGCAAACATGCTCCACCCACCCTCGCTGAGCGGTTTGTTGGTGGCACGGCGCTGCGAGATGGTGTTCAGATCGCCCTGGTCCACCCTTGCGTTCAACCCGATCTTCTTGCACATGTCCAAGAGGATCGGGCCCATCGGAGCAGTCCAGACATTGTCGGTGGCGTTCAGAATGACGATCTCTGTTCCGTCATAGCCAGAAGCCTTCACCTTTTCGGCGATCGCTGCCCAGTCCTTCTCGCCGCCGATTAGCTCCTTGCCGAGTTCCTTCACGCCAGGGAGGCGGCAAGGATAGATCGCCGCACAGGTTTGCATGTCGCCGGAAGTGACAAGCGCTCTCGTGTAGATCGTCTGATCAACGGCGGATGCGACAGCCCGTCGGAGTTCTACGTTGTTAAACGGAGCCTGGCCGTTCTGAAAGCGAATGAAGTTCATCAGGCTGGGATCCGAAACCTCGACCTTCAGGTTGGGATCACTGCGGAGAAGATCCAGCAGATCGAAATGAACCGTATCCCACCAGTCGATCTCTCCAGCCTGCAGCGCGGCCGCAGCGGTCGATGCATCGGGCAAAGCCTTCCACTGAATGCGATCGAAATGGATGACCTTGCCTCCCGACAAGCCACTGTTGGGGTCCTGGCGTGGCACATAATCCGGATTCTTTTCAAAGAGCGCATGCTCGCCTGGAACGAACTCGTCACGGACAAAACGCAATGGGCCGGAACCAATCGTCTCCGTCACTTGCTGCGAGATCGGCGTCGCGGCAATCCGTTCGGGCATAATGACACAGGGCGAGGCAACGGGATGCGCCAATGCGTCGGGCAGTACCCCAAACGGCTTTTTCAACCGGAACCGGATCGTGGTGTCATCCGAGGCAACCACTTCGTCCGTATAGCTCAGCAGCGCTGCTCCAAAGCCGTCGCGCTGTCCCCAGCGCTTGATGCTCGCCACGCAATCCTGCGCCCGCACTGGCTCGCCATCGTGGAACTTCAGTCCCTTCCGAAGCTTGATTTCCCAAGTGAGCAGGTCCTGCGAGACAGTATGGCCCTCGGCCATCTGTGGCCGCGCACGATAGTTCGCATCTACGCTATAGAGCATGTCGTAGACGTAGTGACCGTAGAACGAGACGTTGTTCAACGTCGTGAAGTGCGGATCGAGGATCTGCAGTCCCTGCGGCGGAACGTAGGTAAGCACCCGAGACGCTTCGGACTGAGCCATGGCGGGAGCCGCCAGCCCCGAGGTGGCGGCCGACGCGGCGATCCCGGCCAGAAAAGTACGACGCTGCATGCGCATTTGTGTTCTCCTCCCTTTAATTTCATGGCGGACGACAAGGAAACCGCCAATCGACGTGAGACCAGCGACGATCCCGGACCGGGTGTTCCATCCGGACCGCGTCCTAGCCGTATTCTCCCTAGCTATCTCGTGGTTATGAATGCGCGTGCCGATCGACGTACGGCCGAGTCAGTCGTGACAGCGCAAAACTGAGACGGCGGACTTTCGCGGCGATCGCTTGAATTCCCCACTTCTTCATCCTCCCGACAAGAGTGCGGCTTCCGGCTATTCGGGATCAGGAGACACGCCCTGCCACCAAAAGAGCAACCCTGTTGAACGGAGCAAAGGCCCGACCTATGGGTTCCCTTGGCGTTGGGCTCTGGCAGGGCCACTGCGACATTCCAGCCTTGTCAACAGCCCTTTCGTTGGTGGTACGACAGTCACCGAGGAAATGGCCGTTGGAGGACGGCGGCAAGCATGCCTCACCATCCGAGGCATCTGTCAACATTGCGGAGGAGCAAGAATGGCACTGCTGGAATTTCATAGTCCGTCTGGTTCGACTGAAGTCTCGCACTCTCACGCGACGCGCCTGTCGACTCTCGAGAACAAGCGCGTGGGCCTTCTCTCGAATGGCCAGTGGCAGTCCTTCCGTTCTCTTCCCATTCTGATGGAATTGATGCGCGAAGACATTCCCGGCATCGAGATCCTCCCCCCTGACACATACCCGCAAGGGACGGAATTCATCTCGCTCGACAGCACGATCGACGCGATCAAGGAAAGCGGCGTCGATGCGGTGATCATCGGAAACGCCGCATGCGGCGCTTGCTCGACCGCTTGCGGGGTGGCTGCCGGAAAGCTCGAGGCTGCAGGCATACCTACGGCGATCGTCACGCGAGAGGATTTTGTGGGCGTGGTCCGGAACGCCGTCTCGGGACTGGGCTTGCCCGCCGACGCGCCCATGGTGACATTCCCGATCGACCTGTTCCTGCCTGATTCCGACCTTACGCCCCTGAAGTCCCGTCGAAAGGAGATCTACGAAATTCTCACGGGATGGTCGCCCCGCCTCGGAAACGAAGGCGAAGGCGCGATGATGGTGGTCGAGGGCGTGGACCACATCGATGCCATGGCGAAGGCCAACGATATCTTTCTGGTCAACCGATGGGGCGATGGCCTGCCACTCTGGCCAGCAACGCGGGAGCGCGTCAACTGGATCCTCCGTGGCACAGACCTTCCGCGGGACCATCTGCTCGGAAAGTTCCCTCCAAGAGGCGGCCTTGCCACCGTCGAGGCCTGCGCCATCGCGCTCGCGATGTCAGGCGGGCGTCCGGAATACCTGACCGTGCTCCTTGCTGCTGTCGAGGCGATGCTGGATCCCGCCTCCACTGGCGACCAGATGCAGGCGACGTCCGCCGCAACGTTTCCTGTGGTCATCGTCAATGGCCCGCTTGCCCACTACATTCGGCTCGGCAGCGGCTTCGGTTGTCTCGGACCCGATCCTCAACACCCGGCAGGAGCGGCGATCGGCCGTGCTCTCCGACAACTCCAGCAGAACCTGGGCGGCGCTCTCCCGGGTACCGGAACGATGGCCCCGTGGGGCGCTCTGCGGCAGACAAACATCGTATTTGCCGAGGACGAGGAAGGCTTACCTCAGGGCTGGCTTCCGCACGGAACGGAACGCCACGGCTATAAACCCGGTACGGACTCTGTCTCCTTTTTCTGGGCCACCGGCGCGACCAACATTCTTCGCCGCGGCGCCATGAAAGAGACGCTCGAACAAGATGTGAAGGAAGGGCTTCATCGCATGGCCGACTACATGGCCGTGCCGAACCCGCATTACACCCACGGCTACGAAAGTGGCACACCCGGCGCCATGCTCCTGACCCGCGTCGTCGCCAACTATCTGGCTTCGACGGGTTGGACGCAGAAGAGGATACGCGAATTCCTCTGGGAGAACTCGCGTGTTCCGATGAAGAAGATGCGGGATAGTGGCGGAATGGCTTGGATCGATATCTCGCCTACGGAAGTGGCCAGGAAAAGCATCGGCATCGATCCATGGCCGATCGCTGCAAAGCCGGAAAACATTATTCTACTGGTGGCAGGAGGCGGTCACCCGACGCATTCGTACTGGATGCAGGCATATTCGCCTGCGGTTGTCGGTCGTAAGATTGCGGCGCCTGCCAACTTCGACGAGCTGCTCATGGCCGCAGACCGGGATTTAGGCAGCGGCGGTTCGGCCTGTTTGATTTGATGCAGGCATCAGGCCCGGACAGCGACAGGGGAGTGCAATGAAGCCACACGAGCTTGGCGCCGTTCAGGCCTCGAAACTTATCGCAGCGAAAAAGCTGTCTTCCGAAGAGCTCATCCGGTCCTGTCTGGAGCGGATTACAGATCGTGAACACGAAATTCGGGCGTGGCTTCATCTCGATCCGGATGCAGTGCTGAAGCGAGCAAGGGAAATCGACAATTCCGGTTGCCTTGGACCGTTGGTCGGCATTCCCGCGGGGTTCAAGGACATCATCGCCACCCGCGACATGCCCACCACATATAACTCCCCCCTGTACCGCAATCATCAAGTTGGCCGCGATGCCGCCTGCGTGAGTGTGGTTCGCCACTCGGGTGGCGTCGTCATGGGAAAGACCGACACGGTGGAGTTCGCCACTTCTCAGCGACGCGCCCTGTCGCGCAATCCCCGCAATACCGCCCATACGCCGGGAGGCTCGTCATCCGGCTCCGCCGCCGCTGTGGCCGACTTTCACGTCCCCATCGCCTTCGGCACCCAGACCGGGGGCTCCATAATCAGGCCTGCCGCCTTCACGGGCATCTACGCATTCAAGCCGACCCATGGGCTCGTGAGCATCGAAGGGGTGAAGCCCGTCGCACCGAGCCTCGACACCATCGGCTGGTATGCCCGTTGCGTCGAAGATCTCACAATGGTGGCTGAAGTGTTTCGCATGCCGCGAAAGGCAGAGACGGCAAGCTTGGGCATCAGGAACCTCCGCATCGGCTTGTGCAGAACGCCGATGTGGCAACACACGCAGGTTGGCCAGAGGCAGTTGTTGGAAGAGACGGCCGACCGCCTCGCTGCGGCAGGTGCCGAGATAGTGGAATTCGACCTTCCTCCCGCGTTCTCGGATTTGACAGAAGCTGCCTACAGAATTGTGGATTGGGAGATCCGTAGCTGCTTCCTGTCGGAGCACCTGGAATTTGCTTCGGCACTCGATGCCAGCATTGCCGTCAAGGTGCAGGGCTCGTTGACTTCCACAAGCGATATCGTCGCCGACTACGATCATGCATCGTTTTGCCGGGCTGAGTTCGGCAGAATTGTCGATCGCCAGCGTTTGTCATGCGTTATAACCCCGGCGGCGTGCGGAGAGGCACCTGCTGGTCTTGCCGACACAGGGAGCTCGGTTCTGAACACGATGTGGACCCTGTTGCACGTCCCCTGTGTGGCCCTTCCCGTGGGAACGGGGACTGGTGGCCTGCCGCTCGCAGTGCAGCTTGTCGCACCTCGTTTCCGGGATGCCGAGCTGCTCGAACTCGCAGATTTGCTGGCGTCTGTGACATGCCATGTCTCCGGGAGATGTGAAGCGGTGCAATGACGGTGACCAACATCGCCTTCGGGTAGACCGCATGAGCGCGATAGGCGAACGACGATTGGCATGCAGGCGCAGCGCGGATCGCTTCAGCGCATTTGTCGAGAACAACAAAGAGAGGCGGGCAATATGTGCCGCCGTGTTCGATCGTTGCCGCGCTGCATATCGGCCGCATCAATCCCGACCACGCATTGTCAATTTGCGCTGAGATTCGACCCGGGGATGCGGACGAGAATTAGGACTGATGTTGACGCAACGCCGAGACCGGGCAGCCAATGATAGTGGCGAACGAAACGGCGGGAGGTGCGGTATTCCACGCATGTCCCGCCGCCCTGAGCGCTCTCGCGGCCGTCCGACCTTGCGATCGACCCGGTTATCGCGATTTCATGCCTCTTCGTAGCCCGCTTCCGCAGAAAACGCAACCTATGCCTTCGCTACGTTGCGAGATCACATGCCATGATCGTGGGAAAAGCTCACCGGGCAGGCTTCACATCGTCGCCGCCTTTCGCAGGCCAACTTGAATCTTTCAAGGATACACCGATAGCGGCGACCACCTCCGATACCGGGCGAGATTTGTCGATCAGCCAGTTGGTCGCGACGCCTGCGGGGGGATGCACGCCTGCCGAATAGATGATTGTCCGGCAATCCGGATGGCTGAACAGCTTCCACGCGATGCTTTCGGATCCCCCACCGGAAAACGTGGGATCGACGACGGCAAAGTGGGGTGAGATCCGCTCCATCAGCTCCCTGAGCCCGTCATCGTCTCGGGCGAAAAATGTCGTCGCGCCAGCTTGTCCCAAGGCAAGTTCCAATTGTCTTGCTGTGTCTGCGGCGTCGATGACAACGACGACGACGCCTTCCAGTGGAGCTGCTGCTTGTTCCATGTCTGCCCTCTTCAGATCGTTGGCGATCTATCCCCCGGACGCGGTTTCGGTGAGGTTAAGTTTTACGGCCCGCAACCGAAAATCGCGATGCCTCGGATTTTATCGAATCCTTTCCCCGGGGCTTAACGGCCGTGCCGATATGGAACACCCGGGCATAATGGAGTGGCGGAAATGGATCTGGAAGCATTCGGGGAAGCGAAAAGCAAAATCATGTCGCTGCAGCGAGATATGATAGCTCTCGCAATGCGAATGTCCGATGCGTTCGACGAACTCGAGAAGGCAGCGCCGCTCAAGGAAGTGAGGGAGCAGCTTCGCGTCGAGTGCGGGCTCACTCCTGCGGACATCAAGTTCTATGCTGGGCTTCGCTCAAAGCTCGATGCACGACTTCCGAAGAATGCTCGCAAACGCTTGTCGCTTTCATCGATGCGCTCACTCGCGACGGCCAGTACCGCAACGCGCGACATCGCGCTTGCGACGATTGCGGCCGGAACAGTTGTCACGTCGGTTGATATTGCCAACATCCGCAAACAGCTTCGTCTCGATCGGATGTCCGAAGCGGCCCAATGGGAAGCTGAACGGGCGCGGGCTGTGGCCAAAGCAGCGACGGCACAAGCCCTCGCATCCGTCGGAGCACTGGACGCTCGCGTGACAAAAATCATGAATGCGCTGCTGGACCTTGATGCGAAGTCGAAGCGGAATGAGCGCTCCGCACGGGAACTTCAACTAAAAGCTTCTGGCAAGCTGATGTTGCTGGAATTCGACAGATTGTTCGGGCGCAATCACCCCGGTCCGGAAGAATGGAAAGACCTAGCAGAAGAGGACCCGGCGCGACGCCTTGGCCGAGCGCGCTACGCTCTCGTGCGCATTTCAAACGGGCTTTTTGGCCGTGGCCGCGGCTGGGCTCTCGACGATCGCAAAGAATCGGACGCCTATGGCCTCTTCCGGGCTCTCTTCGTTCTCTCCGGGCATGTAAGCCGATCGCCAATGTCCCGCCCCCTTGCCAAAAAGACAAACTTGGCGATCAGGTTCCGAAAGCGCCTGACCGCCGTCGAGCTATGCGCGGGCGCAGGCGGGATGCTTCTCGGGATGCACGCTGCCGGATTCGACCATCTGGCAGCCGTCGAGATGAATCCGAGAGCCGCCGCCACACTACGCCGCAACGTGCCTGCTCTAAACGTGATCGAGGCCGACATCCGCGACGTAGACTTCACCCCGTTCCAAGGAGTGGACGTCGTTGTCGGAGGTCTGCCATGCCAGCCCTTTTCCATCCTCGGAGTCAGGAAAGGCGAGGACGACGACCGCGAGCTGTTCCTTTCCGGTGTCCGAGCGGTCCGCGAGATGGGTCCGAAGATGTTCGCATTCGAAAACGTCTCGGGCTTTGCGCAGGTGACCCATGCTCGCTATCGGAACATGTTGATCCGCCTGTTCGGACGCGCAGGCTATGACATTCACATCGTGAAGCTCGACGCTCAGGACTGGGGCGTTCCGCAGAGACGCGAACGGATCATCGTTGTCGGCATTCGCAAGGGCCTCAGCGCTCGGACGTTCAAGCTTCCAGACCATTCCCCGGATTTCAGGCTGAACATTGGTGATGCCCTCGTCGACCTGCTGCAAGCAAATGGCTGGGACGGAGCTGAGGCATGGGCGGAACGGCGTCGATCCACGAACACGTTGCGAGACGGACACATTGATCGCGGAGTCGTTGCGCCGACCTTGGTTGGATACCGCAGCAACGCGCCGAGGAACTTCGCCAATGGTTGGAAGACAATCGAAATCGACGCGGGCCGGAGGCCGGAGAAGGCTCCGACAGCAGCGGAGGCGGCGATGCCAGGATTCATGCCGGGGCTGACGGAACGCATGCGCGCAAGGATCCAGGGCTTTCCGGACGCATGGATGTTCGAAGGGGGCTTGGGCGCTCGTGATCAGCAGATCGCGAATGCGTTTCCGCCCCGCGCGGCTCAGGCAGTCGGGCTCGCCCTTTACAGCGCGCTTGAGGATGTCGACTTCGATATCGATGTGATGATGCGAACGCCGCTGATCAACCGCGAAACCGTGGTTGCACCAAGGGTCTCTGTTGCAGCTCCGCCGATGGTTCCTGAGAATCTTTCTCGTGCACCCGCGCGAACACGGGAATTGCAAAGCTAACCTTCGCTTTCCGAGTTGCGATCCGCTAGCCTGAGCCTTGCTGCGCACCGCTTTGCGAGACAGGATACATTTTACAGCTATCCAGGATTCGCAACCGATGAGCCGTGAGCAGAAGCCACTTTTCGACGCACATATTCAAAGACTGATATTTGCTGATGGGACCGCAGTCTCTCTCAAAGGAGATAGCATCCTTGCCGTAATCGGCCCCAACAACTCCGGTAAGAGCACAACCTTATCCGAGATTTATGGACTGATCTACGGGAACGACGTGCGCCCAGTCGTTCTAAAGGAAATCGAGGTGAGACGGGAAATGTCTCTTGATGAGGTGAAGTCGCTTATAAAACCGTATGCGCAGCTGAACGGCAATGTCGGAATGCCAGGGTTCTCGTTCCATATGTCGCACATTGATGAATGGTGGGGCACCAACAATGCAACACCAATGGGACCTCTATTCGCACGCTACCTCATCTCGGTGCTGGACACACGGACACGACTGTCGGACTGCGATCCCGCCCCTACTTTCGACGCTCGTACACCCTTCGCCGCCGAACATCCCTTCCAGCGAATGTATGCCGATGATGCCTTGGAGGCGCGCGTTTCAGACGCTTTCCGAAGGGCGTTCAAAAGAGACATGGTCGTTCATAGGCTAGCCGGAGGTACCATTCCAGTTCATGTCGGAGAGCGTCCCATCCCCCACGAGGACGAGGACAGAATGTCTCGTTCTTACGTTGATCGTATCGAGTCCCTAGATAGACTCGAAAGCCAAGGCGATGGCGTGCGCAGCCTTGCGTCGGTGGTCGGACGCGCCATCACTGAAAATCGACCCATCCAGTTGATCGATGAACCCGAAGCGTTTCTCCATCCGCCTCAAGCGCGTGTCGCCGCGGAAATAATCAGCGAGGAAGGATCGGGGCGGCAGACACTCATCGCAACCCATAGCAGTGATGTTCTGAAGGGGCTTATGAATGGGGCTGGCAAGCGCGTCTCTGTCATTCGCCTTAGGAGAAGTCCGTCCGGAGCGAGAGTTTCCCATCTCGAGAACGAAGCCATTACCGCGCTTTGGTCCGATCCAGTACTCAGGTTCAGCAGTATTATGGATGGTCTATTCCATGACGGCGTGATTATCGCGGAAGCGGAAGCGGATTGCCGCTTTTATGAAGCAATGTTATCGGCTGCGGTCGGTCCCGATGAGCGACTTGATATTCATTACGCGTATTCTGGTGGAAAGGCGAAAGTGCCCTCAATCGTCTCTGCACTGAGAGCTGTTGATGTGCCAGTTGCAGCTGTTGTGGACTTCGACGTACTCAACAACGAGCAGCCGTTGCGGAAGATAATCGAGGCGCTCGGCGGACAGTGGGCCGACTACCAATGGCGATGGTCGGAAGTCAAGCAAGCGGTGGAGATCAATTCCGCGTTCATCGGTGGCGCCAGATTTCGTGCTGAGGTGAATGCTGTTCTGAGTGCGATTGATGGAAAGTCAGCAGTTTCGCGTGATGCGTTAAAGCAGATCCGTGAGCTTACAAAAAACGCATCGCCATGGGACCACATCAAAGACGGCGGCCTACAAGCCATGCCTAAGGGCCAGCCGACTGTCACAGCTAAAGGCCTGTTGGTCGACCTTGCAAAACTCGGACTGTTCATCGCGCCAAACGGCGAGATGGAGGGTTTCTACCGCGACGTTCAACCCAAGGGCATTAGGTGGGTTGAGGAAGTTGTCTCGCGCGATATCCTGAAGAAACCGGAACTTGGTGCAGCGCGTGCGTTCGTCACCGACATCAACCGATTTTTGAGCGAGGCGGCGGGACGATAGGTCGGCCGTCCAGTGCGAGCACTGTCCACTATCATCTCGGAGACCTCATAGCCGGGGTGACCGAGACCTTCGTGTTGAGGATGGTGACCTGCGCGGAGCAGCAGAATTACGCAGGAATTTGCGCGGACGGGCATCCGGCTCAGATTCCGCCCTCTGCGCCTTCACAGGCGCGCGGTGAGAAGCCTCATACTCCACGCGCAGCAGGTGAAAAAAGCGCACGCCAAGCTTTGCTGGCTTCGTCAACAATATAAAGATCAGGATCGCCAGGATGAGGATGGTTGCAGCCGGCACGCCAAACAGCATCACATCCAACAAGCCACTGCGACCCAGCTGGAACCAACGTTCCATGTGAGCCTCCACGAACCCTATAGGTTCTCTGTAACTGTTGGAGTTCTGCCGCCGTGCTGTGGAATAGATCCCGGCTGCTGGACCGGATAGATCACCACGTCTACTGCGGTATCACTCAGTAAAAACAGGTCTGAAGTTTAGTTTGCGCACCAGCATACGTTGGCATTTCAATTTCAATTCACGTTGGCCCGCCCAAACTCATTGAGGCGACCAATCTCGAAAACCTTACATCACACAAACCGATAATGACAAGGGCTCGTTCACAGTTCATTAACCTTCTGACTTTGTTAGAGAGTCGTGGGACCACCGCGTGGCTGGGGGACGAGAGTGGATTGGTATTGCTGGCTTAAAGAATGGCAGACACTTGTTGGTTCCGTCATTGCTGTGATCGCTGCCTTGGCAACGATCTGGATGATGTGGGTTCAGACACTACGGGAAGACAGAAGGCACAAAAACGCGCTCGATCGCAAAAAGCTCGCATCACGGGCACGTATGCCGGATGCCTTGAGCGAGATGAGCTCGTATGCTCGCGGTGCCGGGCGAGCTCTAATGAGCGGCGCCGATTTTCCACCGGTACCCGTCGTCGCCATGCAGACCCTGAAAGAGGTTATCGAGCATATCGATGACAACGAAGCGCGAAAGACTTTCGAACTTGTTTCCTGGTTCCAGGTCCAGCATGTTCGCTTGACCAACAGGGAGAGACGCGACCATGGTGTCGAGTTTGATGATCTTCTCTACGATACGACACTCCTGCAGGAGTATATCAACAGGCTCTTTGACTATGCGCGAAATGAGGAGCAGTCGACCGCGATTCGGAAAGCTCCTCGCCGCGAGATGACCGACGCCCTTAAAAATGTCGTCGGAATGGAAGCATGGATGACGCAGCAAAATCGTCTTCTTGGCGTACTGGCCATAATTAATCGTCGCCACCCGTGATTGACGCGTCGAAGCCGCGCCTGCACGACGCGCCCGTCGCGCTTCCGTCGAAGGCGGGCGTTGGGGAGGTCCGACCTTACGAGGACGTCGGACCTTTGCCCGGACGCCTTGCCGGGGCGTGCCAATCAGTCATTAATCACCAAGGCCGGAGTGATCGCATCGCCTTACTTGTCGGGCGGTGATGCTCCTCGCAGATCGCGCTTGCTGCGTCGGGACTTCTGCTTCTCGGAAGTGCCGGTAGCATGAGTCAAGAGCGCCCGGACATCGTCGCCCGGCATCACCTCGAGCTCTTCTAGGGTCGACACCAACCTCTCGATACCCGTCCGGTTCCGGCCAACGATCTCGCATGCTCGCGCGAGCTGCTCTGACAGAACCCGCTCCACTTGCTGGCGCACACCGAGATCGTTTTCCCTGAGGCGCTGAAGGAGTTCCGGCGAGGGTGCGTGCGTGTACGCCATGGTGTCGCCCATCGCAAACGCTGCAACAATGAGTGTCGCCAGATCGGTCGCGATCTGCAGGTCGGAACCCACGAACCCGCCAGCTCCATCAAAGTGCTCGCCGAAGACCGTTCTTTCCGCAGCAATTCCCCCGAGTAACATGGCGATCTTGTTCAGGTAGGACTGTCGATTGCTGAACGAGGGGGATGGAATGTCCCACTGGACATAGCCTTGCATTGCCTGCCCTGCCACTTTCTGTTTGGCGACGGCTACCAGATTGATATCGGCGACCGACAATTCGAGGCCAACTGCAGCGTGCCCGGCCTCATGAACGCATGCGATCCGGCGTTCGTCGCGGTCGAGCGGCTTGATGGCCGGGACGAACCCAAGAATATCTGTCGCCTGGACGGCTCGTCGCTGTCGTCTTGCCTGCCGTCTCGCGTCCGCGACATACTGCTTCAAGTCCGCCCCGGAGCGTCCGACAGTCGCCATTGCGATCGTCCGAATGTCGTCGGCGCCGATCTCGTGGACACCAAGATGAAGTCGGACAATCTGTGCTCGCGTATCGATATCCGGAAGTTCGAGCTCGTAATGCCGGTCCAGACGCCCCGGTCGCCGTAGAGCGGGATCGACCTTGTCAGGAAAGTTCGTTGCGCCGATCACGACGACGCCAGTTCTGCCCTCGGAACCGTCCAGTAACTCGAGCAGCGCGTTCACGACTTCGATGTTGTAGTCGACGTTCTGCCCGGTAAACGCTGATCTATCGCCGATGGAGTCGATCTCGTCGATGAGCAGGATGGTCGGCCCCATTATTTCGGCTTCGCGGAACGATCTCCTCATGGCCTTGAGCATATCACCGAGATGCCCTTTGCTCTGCCACTGTGCGCTCGATGTGGCGACGAAGTTGACGCCACACGATTGAGCGAGCGCCGCCGCGAACATGGTTTTCCCAGTGCCGGGCGGGCCGCTCAGCAACAGGCCTGACGACACATCGTCCCAGGTGATCTTATTCTGGCGCCAGTCATTGAGATCGACGATCAGATCGAGCCCCCAACGCTTGGCTTCTCCATAGCCTTCTAGTTCTTCCAGGCGGGGCTTCCAAGGTTTCGCCTTTTCAAACTTCACCTCCTTGCTCGCTTCCAGCTTCTCGAGAACGACATCCAGCGAACGCCCCGGCCGCAGCGCCAGAAACAATGTGCGCGCGGGATAGACGGCGAGCTTCCTGGCAATATCGAGCGGCATATCCAGAGCGACCGAGGATTTGGCCGCTGCAACCAGATGCCTCGGATCGATATCCGCTACATCGATAATGTCGTCGAGGCCGACCTCCAACTCTTTGGGAATTGTCGCCCCGTCCTGGATCAGGACGACCACTGCCGCCTTGAATGTGGTGAAATAGATTGCGTCCGTGGCGTCTGCCTCGCCCGGCTTGGGAGCGGCTGAGAGTGTCGTGATAACATATCGGTCCAGCCCGGCCGATTTCAGGATCGTTTCGGTGGCATCCTTATATGCGTCGATCCATGCCCCGCCCGGCAGCCTCAGTCCCAGCAGACGGTTGGCGCCGAGAAAGATCTTGCCGCGCCTGAGTGCGGTTCGGACGGCGCAGGCATAGGTATGCACTTCGAGCGTTGAAGCACGCTCGCTCAGTGGAATGCTTCGCATTGAAGTCCCCTATAAACGTCGAACGATGGTGTCGGGAGTTATGAGAGCGTCATCGAGCTCTATCGCGAGCATTCGTTGGAGGATCAGGGATGCGAGACCTGCCATGGGCGCTACTTCCCTGAAGAGGCCGAGGGCTTCGGCAACAGACAGTGACCCGACTTCGTCGAGAGTGGCAATTATCCGGATGCGATCACCGAGAGGGCATCGATAGTTACCATACCGGAGCAGGTCGTGAGCGTTCCGCAGCCGGAACCCGCTCTCCCTTTCCTCGCGCGGAATGAACCGATGCCGGTGACCTTCTCGGATTGCTGCCTCGGTCACCGCGGGATCGCCCTCCTCTTCGCTGGCATCGACCAGCCATTTCACTCCGCCGAGGTAGGTAATGAGGAAGTCGGGGGCGTGCCAACGATCGTTGACCCGTAGCCGCACAGCCTGGCATTCCCATCCTTCTATATCGGGGTCGACATCGAGAAGGCAGCCCAGATCACGAGCTGCACGTGACCGAAACACTGGCGTGCCTCGGCAGAAGATGGTGGCTCTTGGCGGGTGGCTGATCTGTTCGGCGCGCGTTTCATCGCTTGCGCCTGGCTCGAAGCGTTCTGAACTCATGACAATACCCATTACAACGGAGGTCGTGCCGCCGGAGCGGCGTTCACATCAGCGTTGTTGGTGTTGTCGATGATCTAGCTTCATGCGAGAACATATAGTGAACAAAATTGTGGTCGTCAATGGAAAATTAAAAGGCTCTTCTCGTGAAATCCACCAACGGTTTCCTCGCCCCGATACGCTGTCATCACACGTGTCGCGTAAGTTCATAGCCGTAGCTTCGAATGCTTTCGATCAGTGATCTGGGGATTACTTCAGAGAACGCTAAATAACGAGTTGTCTGAGCGAAGCCGCTTGGTAAGCTGGCTCATCCTTCCTTGGATCAAGACCTCCTCGCTACGTGTCCCGCTCCAGCGGGGCTTCCTTTGTCAGCCGCCTTCTTCATATTTGCGATGTCATCAAGGCGCATGTTTCATGTCTGTAGCATGTGCGGCCGCAGCAAACGCATCTCTGGAAACGTCCGGACCACGCGCGGGCTGCATAGAGCGACCAACGCTTGGCTAGCAACAACTCGTGATGCTAGAAGCGCGCTTCCACACGAGGATCGGATCCGGATATGTCAAAGGAAATCAGCAAACTCATGAGCTTGGTCCTACGCCACGATCCCGGCAGACTAGGCCTGACACTGGATGCAAATGGCTGGACCGCGATCGAGCCACTGATCAAACGGATCCGTGGAGCAGGATACCCTGCCTTCGACCGCCCGACACTTGATGCCGTCGTAAAGAACAACGACAAGCAGCGGTTCACGGTTTCCGACGATGGACAGTCGATCCGTGCTGCTCAGGGTCATTCAATCCAGATCGACCTCGGCCTGCAGCCTTCCAGGCCCCCAGCGCTACTCTATCATGGTACGGCAGCCGGATTCATTGAGTCGATCCGGGAGCAAGGCCTGATCCCGGGACGACGGCAGCACGTCCATCTCTCGATGGATCGCGACACCGCGGTCAAAGTCGGCGGCCGACACGGAAGTCCGGTCGTGCTGACTGTCGAAGCCGGAAAAATGTTCGACGTTGGCATCTCTTTCTATCAGGCAGAGAACGGTGTCTGGCTCACAGATTTGGTCCCCGTCGAGTATCTGGGTTTTGCCTTGGCCCCGGAAGACTGACGCCCAACGCGACGCTCTACATACGCGCCCTCAGGGGAGCGAGCTGAAGCGTCATCTCGACCATCGTCGGTGCGAAGCCCGCCGAGGCGAACAGACGCTGTCCCTCCGCATTCCGATGCGCGCTAGACAGGACCACTTGGGTAGCCCCGAGATCAACGAGACGCTCGACGCCGGCGCAGAGCAGCGTGCGTCCTATGCCCTGCCGTCTTCGGCTTTCGTCGACGAAGATGTCGTGGATCACCCCGGCAGGCCCTCTGAGAGCCATGTAGTCCGGCCCCTCCAGACCGGCGTAGACGTAGCCTGCGACGGCGCCGTCGACCTCCGCGGCAAGGACGATCACGTCAGCCTTGCCAAGCTGGCTTCGAAAGTAAGTAGAATACATTGCCGGCGTTCGAGGACCGGGTGCTATGAAGCGTTGGCGGTCCCAGTCGTGATGGAGTTGCATCAGAGCGGCCCCGTACTAACCGAGCAGGTTCACATCTTCCTCCGTGGCGGCTCGTATCCTCGTTCTCATCGTTTCGAACATGGCCCGCAGTTATTCCCTGTACCTCAATGCATCCACCAGAACCGAGAAAGCTGCAGATGGTTGCCGCCTGCTCGGGTAGTAGAGATGATAGCCCGCGAACGGCGGGCACCAGTCTTTTAGCACGCGCACCAGCCTTCCGGCCGCGAGATGGTCGTCTACGTGGTCTTCCATCACAAATCCCAGGCCGAAACCATCGACCGCGGCCCGCACGATCATGTTCGTGTTGTTGAATGCAAGCTGACCCTCGACGCGCACACGCAGCTCGCGTTCTTCCTTCTCGAGTTCCCATGCATACAGACCGCCGCCGCTGAGCATACGAAGATTGATGCATCGATGAGCAGCGAGATCTTGAGGAGTGATCGGCGCGGGATTTTCCGCCAGATAGGCAGGTGAAGCGACGATCGCCATCCGCAGCTCCGGTCCGATACGAACGGCCACCATGTCCTTCGCCAGAGCTTCCCCCAGACGCACGCCAGCATCGAACCGCTCGGAAACGATGTCGGTCAGGCTGGAATCGATCACGAGCTCGACGTTGATCTCCGGGTAGTCCGGCAGCAACTTCCTGAGCGCGGGCCACAGGACTGTCGTCGCGGCATGTTCCGAGGTCGTTATGCGGATGTTTCCAACCGGCCGCTCCCGAAGTTCACCGAGCGAGGCCAGCTCGGCGCCGATGCTGTCGAGAGCCGGCCGTAGGGTCGAGAGTAGCCGCTCGCCCGCCTCGGTCGGCGCGACGTTGCGCGTGGTCCGCGTGAGTAGACGGACGCCGAGCCGTGCCTCAAGACGTCGGATCGTATGGCTGAGGGCGGACTGCGACGTCCCCAGCCTGGCGGCTGCGCGCGTGAAGTTCTGCTCCTCGGCAACGGTCATGAATGCGTTGAGATCGACCAGTTCCTCGCGTCTCATTGATGAACCCCCGATATCGATAGCTGGCGATTGCGCGAGTTGAAGCAGGCAATCGACGAGACGTCAACGCCCCGCACGAGGCAGCAGGGCCAGACTTGCGAAGCATCCGAGACCCGCAACGCCAACAACCCCGGCAAGCGGGAGCGGCGTGCCGTCGGCGAAAGCGCTGACCGCCGCGGAGCCCAATATCCCACATCCGTAGTGCAACGCCCCGACGAGGGCGGAAACGGCCCCTGCCCGTTCGGGGAAGTCCTGCAACGCACCTCCGATGGAGTTGGCGACGATGAGCCCGGACCAGGAGACGAAGAGGAAGAGCGGGATGGCCAGTCCTGCAAGGCCACCCCACCCGGTCGACCCGGTGACGAGAAGGACGACGCCGCAGACCGCAGCGCCGGCCGCGCCGACCTGCAGAAGGCGACGCCCGCCCAGACGCGAGACCAGCCTGGCATTGACGACGTTCGCAAGCATGATGCCGACGATGCCGAGGGCGAACAGCAAGCCGTAAAATCGTGGTGGAACATCGTAGTAGTCGATGAACGCGAACGGCGTTCCTGCGATATAGGCGTAGACGCCACCGAAGAAGAAGCCGCCGACCGCTGCGAAGCCGATAAGACGTCGATCGACAATCAGGCGACCGTAACGGCGAAAGGCGGACAGAAGCGATTCCTTGCTGCGCTTTTCTGGTGGAAGCGTCTCGGGAATAGTGAAAAGCGCCGCGAGCGTGGCGAGGCCTACGAAAACGAGGACGCCGAAGATCGCGCGCCAGCCGGCGATGGCGAGAACCTGCCCGCCAATGATCGGACCAAGGAGCGGCGCGACGGCCATCACCGTGATGAGTGTCGACAACATCTGTGCTGCGCGGCTCCCTTCGTAAAGATCGCGAACCATGGCGCGGGAAAGGACGACGCCTGAGCAAGCTCCAACAGCCTGCACCACACGCCAGAAGATCATCTGCGCGGAGGTGTCGGACAAACCACAGCCCGCAGATCCAATGACGAACAGCAGCATGCCGATCGCAACCGGAATCCGCCGCCCAAAACGATCTCCGAGTGGTCCCCAAAGTAGCTGCCCAAGGCTGAATCCTATTAGGAATCCGGAGACGGTGAGTTCCATCGATCCTGTGTCCGCGCCCAGATCGCCGGCCATTGTCGGCATGGCCGGAAGGTAGAGGTCGGTTGAAATCGACGCGAACCCCATGAGGGCGCTTAGAACAGCCAGAACCCGGAGACGGGGCGGGTGAGCGACGGAAACGTCTTCCGCTGTAAATAAGGGCGCGAGTGTATCTTGTGACATCACCATGGCTTTCAGAGAAGAAAGGCGCCGAGAGGCGCCTTTGGAGGGTTCAGAGACCGGTGGTCTTCATGAGCTGTTCGGGGTAGCGTTCGCCTTCGACCTGGATCTTGGCGGCGGCGGTGTTCAGCTCTGCAAGCTCGGCCGGGGTGAGTTCGACTTCGGCCGCGGCCAGGTTCTCTTCGAGACGGTGCAGCTTGGTGGTCCCAGGGATCGGTACGATCCACGGCTTCCGGGAGAGCAGCCACGCAAGCGCGATCTGCGCGGGTGTCGCGCTCTTCTCGTCACCGACGCGGCGAATGAGGTCGACCAGCGCCTGGTTCTTCTCCATGGCTTCGGACGTGAAGCGCGGCAGCAATCTGCGGAAGTCGTTCTCCGCAATCTTGCTGTCCTTGCCCATCGCTCCGGTCAGGAAGCCCTTGCCGAGCGGGCTGTAGGCGACGAGGCCGATGCCGAGTTCTTCACAGGCCTCGAGGATGCCGTTCGTTTCCGGACCGCGGGTCCAGAGCGAGTACTCGTTCTGAAGCGCGGTCACGGGCTGCACGGCGTGAGCCTTGCGGACAGTGTGGGCACCGGGCTCCGACAGGCCAAAGTGCTTAACCTTGCCTTCGGCGATAAGATCCTTGACCGTGCCGGCCACGTCTTCGATCGGTACGTTCGGGTCGACGCGGTGCTGGTACAGGAGATCGATCGTCTCGATCCCGAGACGTTTCAAGGAACCTTCCGTCGCTTCGCGAATACGCTCCGGCCGACTATCGACGCCCGCCGCCTTGCCGTCTTCGTACTTGAAGCCGAACTTGGTTGCGATAACGACCTGGTCTCGAACAGGGCGAAGCGCTTCGCCGACGAGTTCCTCGTTGGTGAAAGGGCCGTAGATTTCTGCCGTATCGAAGAATGTGACGCCGCGCTCATGGGCGTCCCGGATCAACTTTACGCTGTCCGTATTGGCAAGCGCATGGCCGTAGGAGAAGTTGAGGCCCATGCAGCCAAAGCCGAGCGCCGTTACCTCGAGCCCCTGCCCAAGTGTTCTCTTCTTCATGTTCGATACCTCTTTGATTTTGATGGGGAGACCATACGCCGATGGTCGCCCGTGAATTAGTCCGTTAGATCGGCATGCGGTCATGAACGACATTCATGGATCGGCGACCGCTTTCCCGCCAATTCAGCCGTAGACTTCATGCCCGGTACCACGACCGCCCACGACTTCCAGCTTCTGCAGAGATGTCGCGATTTCATCGAGCTCCTGTTCGGAGAGCAGCAATTCCGCCGCAGCCAGATTTTCTTGGAGACGATGAAGCTTTGTCGTGCCTGGGATAGGAACGATCGACGGATCCTGAGCCAGCAGCCAGGCGAGCGCCACCTGCGCGGGCGTTGCCTGCTTACGGGCGGCGATCGATTTCACCTCTTCGACGAGGGCCATGTTTGCTTGCATGGCGTCGGGCGCGAAGCGTGGGAACCAGGAACGGACGTCACCCTTGTCGAACGAAGAAATGGGGTCCACCTTGCCAGTCAGGAATCCCTGCCCGAGCGGGCTCCATGGGACGAAACCTATCCCGAGTTCCTTGCAGGTTGGCAGCACGTCCGCCTCCGGATCGCGGGCCCACAGCGAGTATTCGCTTTGGACGGCTGCTACGGGCTGCACGGCATTAGCGCGCCGGATGGTGTCGGCTCCCGCCTCAGACAGGCCGAAGTGCTTAACCTTGCCCTCGGCGATCAGATCGCGCACCGTCCCGGCGACGTCTTCGATCGGGACGGACTTGTCGACCCGGTGCTGGTAGAACAGATCGATGCGATCTGTCCGCAGCCGCTTCAGCGACGCCTCGCACACGCTCCGGATCCGGTCCGGTCGACTGTCGAAACCGTTTCGTTCCCCGGTGGCGTAGTCGATGTTGAAACCAAACTTAGTTGCGATGACGATCTGGTCGCGCACGGGCTGGAGCCCTTCGCCGACCAGCTCTTCGTTCACCAGCGGGCCGTACACCTCCGCAGTGTCGAAGAAGGTGACGCCTTCGTCGACCGCAGTGCGTAACAGTGAGACCATCTCTGCTCTGTCTTTGGCAGGACCGTAGTTGGTGCTCATGCCCATGCAGCCGAGGCCGATGGCGGAAACTTCCAGTCCCCCTTTTCCAAGAATTCGCGTCTTCATGTAGGTTATCCTTTGCTTCAGTAGGTGGACGTCAAAAGCTCCCTGAGCTTCCACGCACCGTCCTTTTGGACATAGGTTTCTGTGAACTGGAGACGGTAGACGCCCCGATGGCGGCCCATCCGAACGGTGAAGACGGCCTTTCCGGACAGCACGGCCCTGTCCCCCGCCAATTCCACCGATGCGCTTTGCGGTTCGATCGTCTCGTAGACGAAGCGGCCAGACCTCAGCTCCTCGATCCATTCCTTCTTGGATGAGACATGCCCGGTGATGTGGACGAAGAGGAGGTTGTCGTCGAAGAGGTCCTCGACACGATCAATGTGGCCCGACGTCTTCCATCTGAACTTTGCCAGCGAGAGCGCGAGGATCTCGCGCTCCGCCGCGTCGTCGCGGATCTTTGCCGTCATTTGTAGGAGAACTGCAAAACGCTCTCTGGCAGCCGAGCGCCTTTCACTTCTATCGCCGCCGACCTCTTGTCGAGTTCGGCAACCTCTTCTGGAGAAAGCGCCAGCGCCGAAGCCCCGACATTCTCAACCACCCGCTCGAGTCGCCGAGTACCTGGAATTGGCACGATCCAGGGCTTCCTTCCGAGCAGCCAGGCGAGCGCGACCTGAGCCGCCGTCGCACCCTTTGCGGCCGCGAACTCCTGTATGAGATCAACCAGCGCCTTGTTTGCCGCCATCGCATCCTTTTGAAACCGCGGCGATCCTGCGCGGAAGTCAGAGGCGTCGAAATCGGTAGCCGGGTCCACCTTGCCCGTTAGGAAGCCCGCCCCGAGCGGACTCCATGGGACGAACCCGATGCCAAGCTCTTCACAGAGCGGAAGAATTTCCGGCTCCGGTTCGCGCGTCCACAGCGAGTATTCGCTCTGGATAGCCGTCACCGGCTGAACTCCATGGGCGCGCCGGACCGTCGATGCGGCAGCTTCCGAAAGACCGAAGTGCTTCACCTTGCCTTCGGCGATCAGGTCCTTGACGGCGCCCGCAACGTCTTCGATCGGCACGTTCGGGTCGACGCGATGCTGGTACAGCAGATCGATCACGTCGACGTCCAGTCGCTGCAGCGATTTTTCGACGACCAGTCTGATGTGGTCAGGACGGCTATTCAGGCCACGGCGCTCGCCGGTTTCGAAGTCCACATCGAAGCCGAACTTGGTCGCGATGACGACCTCGTCCCGGATCGGCGCAAGCGCCTTGCCAACGAGAACTTCATTGGTGAAAGGACCGTAGACTTCGGCTGTATCGAAAAACGTGACGCCGTGGTCGAACGCGCTACGGATCACTCCGATCGCTTCGTCGTCGTTGGGCGAGGCGCCGTAGGTGGAGGCGAAGCTCATCGTGCCGAAACCGATTTCGGACACTTCGAGGCTGCCAAGTAGACGGGTTTTCATGGTCGAATCCTTTGTTGGAGTTGCTGCGAACTAGCGATCGATCGCCGCGTCTAGCCCTTCGGAAAGCGGCGCGCCCTTGATGTCGATGGTCGCGAAGGCGGCGTCGATCTGCTCCAGGTCATCCTGGGAGAGCTCGATGTCGCTCGCACGGAGGTTGTCGTCGAGATGTGCGACCGCGGTGCCGCCGGGGATCGGAACGATCCAAGGCTTGCGCGACAGCAGCCATGCTAAGGCGATTTGCGCAGGCGTGAATCCTTTGCGTGTCCCCAGATCCTTGAGGAAATCCACCACCTTGAAATTCGCCTCGAGCGCGTCCGGCGTGAACCGCGGGAAATCCTTGCGCAGATCGTTCGGGTCGTCGAACTTCATGTCCTTCGTGATCTTGCCGGTTAGGAATCCCTGTCCGAGCGGCCCCCAGGCGACGAGCCCGATGCCAAGCTCCTCGCACAGTGCGAACTTCGTCGTTTCCGGTTCGCGCATCCAGAGCGAATAGTGGTCTTGTATCGCGGCCACGGGATGTACCGCGTGAGCTCTCCGGATGTTGGCGGCGCTCGCTTCGGAAAGACCGAAGTGCTTCACTTTCCCTTCGGCGACGAGGTCCTTTACCGCGCCGGCGACGTCTTCCATCGGCACCGATGGGTCCACGCGGTGCTGGTAGAGCAGATCGATGCGATCCGTCCTCAGGCGTTTCAGCGATGCTTCGACGACTTCGCGGATGTGCTGCGGCCGACTGTCGAGGCCGACGATCTGTCCGGCGTCGTCGATCTTGAATCCGAACTTGGTTCCGATGAGAACGTCGTTGCGGATGGGTTCGAGCGCCTCGCCGACCAGTTCCTCGTTCACGAACGGTCCGTATCCCTCGGCAGTGTCGAACAGGATCACGCCCCGTTCGGCCGCTGTTCTGATGACATTGACCGCTTCGGTCTTGTCGGTCGCCGGTCCCAGCCCGAAACTGAGCCCCATGCAGCCCAGCCCCAGGCTTGAGACTTCAAGGCCGTCTCCAAGCATTCGCGTCTTCATGTCAGCTCCTTGGACGGCCGCGCCGTCGCTCGTTTTTCTGACTTGGAAGATAGCGCGGTTGTCCGATTTTCATTAGACCGTATAATCCGCATTCGGTTTTGAGAAAGATTCATGAATGCCGAAGGGCAACATCAACGACATTCAGGTGTTCCTCGCGGTGGCCCGCGAGCTAAGCTTCACCAAGGCCGCCGCACAGCTTGGCGTTTCGCCCTCCGCAGTCAGCCACGCCGTGAGGCTGCTAGAGGAACGTCTGGGCGTCCGGCTTGTAGCGCGCACGACCCGAAACGTCTCGCTCACGGAAGCCGGCGAGCGGCTTCTCCATTCCGTCGAACCCCACTTCGCAGGCATCGACGCCGCCCTGACCGCCTTGACGGAGCTTCGGGACAAGCCGGCTGGCACCGTTCGCATCAACAGCAGCGAGCATGCCGCGACCTCGATACTCTGGCCTACCATCGAGCGGCTTCTGCCTGATTACCCCGACGTCACGTTCGAAGTGACCGTCGACAATGCCATCACCGACATTGTCGCCGAACGGTTCGATGCGGGCATTCGCCTTGGAGAGCGGCTCGACAATGACATGGTGGCGGTGAGGATATCACCGGAGATGCGGATGATCGTCGTCGGTTCGCCGGGATATCTCGACAGTCACCCGGCGCCGGCAACGCCTCAGGATCTCACGGCCCACTCCTGCATAAACATTCGCCTACCGACCCATGGCGGCTATCTGGTTTGGGAGTTCGAGAAGGCGGACAAGGAATACAAGCTCCGGCCGGACGGCAACCTGGCTTTCAACCATGCAGGAATGGCGAAGACCGCCGCGCTTTCAGGCAGCGGCCTCGCCTATCTGATGGAGAATTTCGCGGCAGAGGAGATCAGGCACGGACGTCTTGTCCCGGTTCTGGTTGACTGGAGCCCGCCGTTCGCAGGTTACTACCTCTACTACCCAAGCCGCCGGCAGATGTCCCCTGCCCTTGCCCTGCTCGTGGACGCTCTACGATACCGCGAAAACTAGGTTCTCACGGGCCGTCGCCACGACAAGGCGGCATCCGCGAGCCGGGCGCAGACGGCGGCCAACGCAACGACCCCTCCCCATCGCAGGAAGAATGGCAGCACGCTTGCCTCGAAGTCCCAGAAATCCACGCTGTAGCCGAAGGACAGCTTCGTCCCGACATCAAGGACCGGCAGGCTGGCGAGGCCGAACAGCGCCGCCGCAGCCGCCAGTGTTCGAAGCGCCCACTTGCCGACACCCCTGGTCGTCGGAAGATTGAAGGCAGCAACAAAGACGCCAACGAACCGTGGCCACTGCACTCCGAAATGGACGCCGACTGCGACGATGACCCAGTACGCCGAGAACCAGTGGATTTCGCTCAGGAGAGGACCGTTCGAAAGTCCGAAGATACGGAAAAGAGATTTCGAGACGAAAAGGCTGGTTACAAGAAGGATCACCATGTTTGCGAGCAGCGCCAGATGAAAGGCCGCGATCAAGGTCCGACGAAAGCCGTAGCGCCCTCTCGCAAGGTTTCTGAACCAGTTCCGGTTCGTGAACAGGTGCCACCCGAGTAGGATGAACATCGCTGTCCCGAACAACTCGTGCGCCAGGTTTTCAAGCCACCAATAGCCGAGCGCAAGTAGAAGAAGGACCGACATGGCGAACGCAACCGCTATGCGGAGTTTCAGAGAGCGCCGCGCCACGATCACCTCAAATACGCTCACGAACCGAACGCCTGCGCTTCGGGAAGCGTGAACATGAACTGGCTGTCCGCGCGAGACCTGTGGCACGAAAAGCAGCGTGCGGTGTTCTCGTCTACCTTGATCGAGCGGTCGGGGTGAAACCACTGGAACGCCCATTCGTCCGCGCCGTCGCCTATCTTCTGCGACACGAAATAGCGGAAGACCTTTCCCTCGCGGTAGTCGACCAGGACCATATGAGTGCCGACCGGAACCGAAGTTCCGGCCTTGAGGGCCGCGAGCGCCTCGCGGCTGGTCATCATGTGCTCGGTGGACGCGCCGCGCTCCACGGTCGTGTAATGCTCGAATTCTTCGATAGGAGGAAAGGTGACGGCATTCGCCTCGGCGCGTGCGCTTCCGCTTTCTCCGCCCAGCAGGATCAAGGTGGCCAGCGATATCACCAGCGCCACTCCGGACGCGGCCAGGAACAAGCTCAAAACCTTCTGTTTCAAATCGAAGCCTTTCGTTCATGGAGGGCAGCGTGTGATCGTCGCCGGCGAGGAACGTAACATTCCGCGCACCTGGCGATTAGCCGTCGAGATCTGCATGTCGTTATGACGGGAGATCATAAGTGGAAAGTCGCCGGGCTGCGCTGGGCAGCCCGGCAGGACATGTCAGTCCAGCTTCTTTTCCGAAAGCCACTTCGTTACGAGATCGGCGATCTGAACGTTGTTGAGATCCGAGAACGCGAAGTGCGTGTTGCCGCGAATGCCGACTTCAGGAAGGTGCACGACCGACGCGTCGCCCCCGTGCTTGTTGATGGTCGCGGCGAACTGTCGAGCCATCGCCAGCCGGACGCGCCAGCTATCCTGGCCGGGAAGATCGCTTGGCGCGTCGGGAATGTTGTCGCCGTAGTAAATGACGATCGGGAACTTCGTCAGCTTCTCGAAGTCCGCGAGCGGTACAGAGACGCCCTTGATTGTGTCGAAGGAGCTCGGCATGTCTGCAGGCACTTCGCCCTCGGGAAACACGAAGCTGCTGCCAGGCTCGAACGAGACGATCGCCTTGACGTGTTCGCTCTTCATTCCGATCTCCCAGCCCGGCCCTCCGCCCTGCGAATGCGTGAAGAGGATTCCGTCGCCGATCCTGTCGAAGAGCTTTGCGCCGGCGTCGGAGATCGCCTTGGAATCGAACGGGCCGGTGTTCGGCGTCATCTGCCTGAAATACTGGTCCATCGCCTGCGGGTCCTGATCGAACTGCACGCCATCGAAGAACTTCGGCCAGACGCCTAGTCGGAACTGGTTGAACCACATCTGTTCGTCGGCAGTCGGCTTCACGGTGGACTCGACCATGCTGCGACCGGCGTCGCCACGACGCGGCTGGTCGACCACGTACGTCTTGAAACCTCTGCGCAGGAAGATGGTCTGGAATCCTTCCCGTCCGTCCGGGGTCGCTTCCCAAGTCTTGGAAAACTGTCCGGCCCCATGCCACATGACGACTGGATATTTCTTGGGATTGGCCGGGGTCTGGTAGAACGCATATCCGTGATCGCCATGATATGTCTGGCCGGCCGGGTTCAACGGTTTTTTTGGATCGAAAGTGCCGGGCTCGGTCCTGACACTGCCGCCAAATGCGAAGCTTCCCTGATCGATGAGGGTTATCGGATCCTTGGCGAAGTCCGCGGCTTTTGCAGAAATGGTTGCGCCTTCGAAGGCCGCAGCAACGACGAGCATTGCCAGCGCGGTGTTTACCTTGGTGTTCATCTTGGTCTCTCGGTTGTCGATATCGGAAACTTAGGGGCCTTCCACCGAGAGGATTAGCCGTTGGCCGTCGATAGGGCCTATAAGCCGAACTTATCAATCACTGAACATTTCTTTGTCAGTCGCGGAAACGAATCGCGTCGACGAAGAGGCTGAACGCCAACGAATGATGGCGTCGGCTCGGATAATAAAGGTGATAGCCCGCGAAGGGTGCACACCAGTCCTCCAGCACGCGCTCGAGATGACCCGCCTTGAGGTGCGGCGCCGCCTGGTCTTCCGGCATGTAGGCAAGTCCCACTCCGCCGAGGGCGGCGACGTTGCGAAGTGCGACGTTGTTGAAAACGCTCTGCCCCTCGACACGAACCCGAATCTCACGGCCTTCCTTCTCGAACTCCCATGCATACAGGCTGTCATGGGTCGGAAGACGCATGTTGATACAGTTGTGTCCCGTCAGATCCTGCGGAACGAGCGGTTTCGGACGATCCTCGAAATAAGCCGGCGAGCCGACGACCGCCATCCGCATTTCCGGTCCGATGCGCACCGCCACCATGTCGTTGGCGATATGCTCGCCCAGGCGCACTCCGGCGTCGAACCGATCTGCGACGATATCCGTGAGACCGTAGTCGACGACGACCTCCACATTGACGCCAGGATTTTCAGGAAGGAAGCGAGCGAGAAAGGGGGCGATGATGGAGACAGCAGGGTGCTCCCCGGTGGTGATGCGGATTTTTCCTGCCGGTGTATCGCGCATGTCTCCCAACGCGGCGATTTCTGTGTCGATCTCCTCGAACCGGGGCCCGATCCTTTCGATCAACCGAAGACCGGCGGGCGTCGGGGAGACGCTTCTCGTGGTACGGGTCAAAAGCCGCAGGCCGAGACGCGCCTCGAGGTTCTTGACCGTCTGGCTGAGCGCGCTCTGGGACACCCCGAGCTTCGCGGCCGCCTTCGTGAAGTTCTGCTCTCGTGCGACGGCGAGAAACGCCGCAATGTCGTTCAGGTTTTCCGGCATTCATTAGCTCATCTTATAGGGCTTTCCCGATTACAGCATCTAATCGCTTCCTATCACCCGATCTATAGTCGCATCAGAAATTCGTGTCGTGGCCGGCGTTATGGGAGGAGCGAAGGCCAAGTAGCCTATTAGAAAGCACTCCACATGTCCGTCACCGATGTCAGTATCCCGCGAGAAAGCCGGCCGGTCCTTTGGATCATACTCGTCAGCTTTGCAATGATCGTGGTCGACAACTCGATCGTATTCACAGGCCTCAACAAGATCCAGCAGGAACTCGGGTTCACCGACGAAGGCCTGTCGTGGATTTCCAGCATCTACGCGCTGACCTTCGGCGGCTTTCTGTTGATAAGCGCACGTGCAGGCGACCTCTTCGGTCGACGTCGGGTGTTCTCGCTTGGTCTCCTCATCTTCTCGTTGGCGTCGCTCGCGATCTGCTTCGCCCCTACTCCGGCAGTCCTCGTCGTCGCACGGGCGGTGCAGGGACTGGGCGCCGCGATAATCGCGCCGTCGACACTGTCTCTTCTCCAGGCGGAGTTTGCTCCGGGGCCAGTGAGAACCCGCGCAGTGTCCTACTACGCCGCTGCAGGCGGAGTGTCGGCCAGCGTAGGGCTCGTGATCGGGGGTATCTTCGCTGGATGGCTGACCTGGAGGCTGGGCTTCTTCATCAACGTGCCGATTGGCCTCGCCCTCATGTGGGCGCTGAAGCGTTACGCCCATGCATCCAACAGGCAGGAGGGACGGATCGATTACGTCGGCGCGGTAACGTCGACGGGTGCCATCGGGCTTCTGCTTGTCGCCATCGACAGGTCCGGGACTGCAGGTTGGCAAGACAGCATTACACTAAGTCTCCTTCTTGCCAGCATCGTTCTCCTGGTTGCGTTCGTCGTGGTCCAGACGAGGGTTTCCACGCCGCTCATGCCCCTTCGCCTGTTTGCAAGCTCCGAGCGGGCGGGAGCTTACGCGGCCCGCGCGCTTTTCATAGGCGCGAACATGAGCTTCTATTTCTTCATCAGCGAGTTTCTTCAGGGCGTCCTCGGCCTGAACGCATCGGCTGCTGGTGCTGCGTTTCTACCTTCGACAATAGTCAACTTCGCCGCCGCGATGTTCGTATCGCGACTGATCGGCCGCTTTGGCAACGGACCAGTACTGCTCGTGACCGTTACCTGCGGCCTGGTCGGCATGGTCTGGCTGTCCATGGTTTCGCCGGCGTCAGGCTATTGGAGCGCATTGGCAATCCCGATGATCCTTGTCGGGATCGGTCAGGGCGGATCTCTGGCCCCACTGACAAACGCCGCAATCGCCGGAGTAGAGAAGCAAGACGCGGGCGCCGCGTCAGGCGTTGTGAACGTCGCCCATCAGATGGGAGCTTCCCTAGGAATCGGCATTGTCACCGCCTATGCGGCCAACGCGGTCAACTTTACAGGAGGCGCGGAACTTCTATCAGAAAGGGTTCACCTTGCCATGCAGGCGGCATCAGGCATGATGGTGATAAGCCTCTTGATCGTCATGTTCATCGCCTTTAGACGCCGGGTGTCGGTCGCCGTGTGAGCCGGCTGTCGCGCCGGCGACTGTGTCGGCCACATGCCGAAAGTAAAGCACTAGACCACGCCGCCCTCGGACAGAACTTGCTCGAGGGTGTCAACGTCGACGAGGGCAGCCTCGCCAAGCTCGACGTCGATGAGTGGCAAAGTGGCGCGCCTGATTAGCGAGCGGGCGCCGGTGTCGCCGGTCAGAGTTTGCAGCTCTCCGTAGAGGATGCGAGGGAAGATTACGGGATTCCCCGGATATCCGTTTCAGTTGCGCGCACGATCGCGTTCCCATCGGACTTGGCAAAAGCACCGATCAAAGCATCGAAGTGCTCCGTGGCTAGGCGCGGCATGTCTGCAAGGGCGATCATGATACCGTCAGGATCGGCTTTTGCTGCGGCAGCCACACCGGTTCTAATCGAACTGGCCATGCCGGACCCGTGGTCGGGGTTGTGCACAACGGAAGGTCGACAATCTCCGTGAGTACTGCCTTGTTTCGGTGTCCTGTGACCACCACCACGGTTTGACCGATAGAGGCAAGGGCTGTGGAAACCGTTCTGCGGATCAGCGACCGACCATCGAAGACCGCGAGCAGCTTGTTACTGGCTCGAATAACCATCCTGCTGGAACGCCCAGCCGCAAGAACCACGACGACGACTAAGAGTGCTCTTTCATATCCCTTGGAAGTCATAAATGAACGGACAATCGCGTCGCCGCCACGTCCGCCAGAACGGACAGCGCTAGGGAACTTGCGTCCCTTGTCGGGCCGAAGAAGCCGATCGGTGCCTTTATGCGCTCGATCTCGAAGCGTTTCCAGCCGAATGCTTGAAGGCGCTTCTCTCGGCGTCTGTGCGTGCGCGTGCTGCCAAGCGCACCAATGTAGAACGCCCGCGAACGGAGAGCGGATCGAAGCACCTCCTCCTCCGCGTCAAGGTCATGGTGCAGGATGACGACTGCGGTCCACTCGTCGATCATCTCGTCGAAGTCGGTGGTCGGGCCTTCCCACCTTACAACGTCGTAGCCGGATGTCCGCGCAAGCGCTTCAACCGCCTGGGCCTCTAAAGGATTCCCGGAAATCACAAGCCGGGAACGGGGGTGATAGACAGTTACGAATTCGTCTTGGGACCAACCCGCTTTCGGCACGACCGGGCCGAGATCAAGACTTTGCTGATCGGGCAGGTAGCGAAGCGACGTCGATCGCCGATGGCGAAGATAGTTTATAGTCGCTCGCAACGCGCCTGCGTCGGCCAGCACGTGGATGGCGACCGTGATGCCGCCACCGCACGGAAGGACGATATCGAAGTACGGAGAGCCCTCCCCGTACCTCACGATCCGGTCCCGCCCCTTCGCGATGGCGGCAAGAGCTTCGGTCGCGACCGCGGCCTCGACACACCCTCCCGAAACATATCCGCAGAAACTGCCATCCGACGAAACGGCAACATGGGCGCCGAGGGCTCGTGCGGCTCCGCCGCGGATTTCGACGAGGGTCGCGATTGCCGCCCCACCGCGGTCCGCGGCGTCCGCAGCGAACAACAGGATTGCCTCGGGATCATCGGTCGCAAGCGCTCGCACTGGAGCGGGAAGCGCGAGGTCGAACTGATCCATCGCCATAACCTCAGGCCACATCGGGCAGTTCGCCGAGCAGCTTGTCCAGCGTGATCGGGTAATGCCTGACGCGGACGCCGGTCGCATTGTAGATCGCATTGGCGATGGCTGCAGACACGCCGCAAAGTCCCAGCTCGCCGACACCTTTGGCCTTCATCGGCGACGACATCGGATCTGTTTCGTCCAGAAATATTACTTCTTGATGCGGGATGTCTGCATGGACTGGCACCTCGTAGCCCGCCAGATCGTGGTTGACGAAAAAGCCGCGACGGGTGTCGACAGCCAGCTCCTCCGAAAGCGCTCCGCCCGCGCCCATGGTCATCGCCCCGATGACCTGGCTGCGGGCAGTGATCGGATTGAGGATCCGGCCAGCCGCACAGACAGCGAGCATTCGACGGATGCGCGTCTCTCCCGTGAAGGCGTCGACGCCGACTTCGACAAAGTGCGCACCGAAGGTCGACTGCTGGTGGGTCTTGGTGAGGTCGCCCCACTCTATCGTGTCTTCCCCGACAAGACCTTCCTCGCCTGCGGCGTCGGCAAGCGGCACTGACCGGTTCCCGGAGCGAACCTCCCCGTCTGCGAACACCGCATCTTCCGAGTTGAAGCCCAACTTCGCCGCGACCGCCTCGCGGAGCTTGACGCAGGCTGCATAGACGCCAGAGGTCGACGAGTTGGCACCAAACTGCCCGCCGGAACCTGCGGACACCGGAAAACGGGAGTCGCCGAGCTGAACTGCGACCTTGTCGATCCCGACGCCCATCATCTCAGCCGCCGTCTGCGCAATGATCGTGTAGCTCCCGGTGCCGATATCGGTCATGTCTGTCTCGACGGTGACGACGCCATCCTTGGCGAGCTTCACCCGCGCCCCAGAGGGCATCACGAGGTTGTCACGGAAGGCTGCGGCCACTCCCATGCCGATCAGCCAGTCGCCGTCCCTGCGCGACGCCGTCTTCGGTCGCTCGCTCCAGCCAAACTTTTCCGCTCCGAGCTTGAGACAGCCTATCAGGTTGCGCATCGAGAATGGACGCTCAGGGTTTTCGGGATCGACCTGCGTGTCATTGAGAATACGGAAATGGATCGGGTCCATCCCGACCTTCTCGGCGATTTCATCGATGGCGATTTCCAGCGCCATCAGGCCGGGAGCCTCGCCTGGCGCGCGCATGGCATTGCCTTCCGGAAGATCGAGCGTCGCAAGATGCATCGCGGTCATCCGGTTTGCCCCTGCATAAAGAAGCCGGGTCTGGTTGACTGCCGTCTCGGGTCCACCCCCTTCAAGGTCGCCCGACCAGCTCTCATGAGCGATGGCCGTGATTTTGCCGTCTCGTCCGGCACCGATACGGATGCGCTGGATGGTCGCCGGGCGATGGGTGGTGTTGTTCGGCATAAGCGGGCGCGGAAGTGCAACCTTAACCGGACGGCCGGCGGCCTTTGAACCGAAGGCTGCAAGCACGGCGTCGGCCCGCAGGAAGAGCTTGCCGCCGAAGCCCCCGCCGATGAAGGGCGACATCAGATGCACCTTCTCCTTGTCGACCCCAAGTGTCGTGGCCAGATCCGTGCGCCACCAATCGATCATCTGGCTCGACGTCCAGACGGTTACTTCGTCACCGTCCCAGACGGCTATGGAGGCGTGCGGCTCCATCATCGAATGAGACTGGTCAGGAGTAGTGTAGGTCTCTTCCAAGGTCACGGCGGCGGATTTGAACGCACTCTCGAAGTCGCCCACCGCGGTTTCAGGCTTGGTCGATTCATCGGGCTTCTGAGCCGACGGCATGGCAGCTCGGAGGTCGTAGGAGCCCTGCTCGCTCTCGTAGTCGACCTTGATCAGCGCGGCCGCAGCACGCGCCTGTTCGAAAGTCTCGGCAACGACTACGGCGACGGCTTGATGGTAGTGCTGGATCTCGGAACCGCCGAACAGCTTTGCGGTATTGAATTTGCCCTTCTCAAGGTCGCCCACGTCGAGCGTGGTGACCACGGCGAGAACGCCGGGCGATTTCTTGGCTGCGGCGGTGTCGATCGACTTCACCTGGCCTTTGGCGATGGCCGCACCTACGGGATAGCCGTAGACAAAGGGCATGTTCTTGTCGTGCCATTCGTAGGCATACCTCGCCCGGCCGGTAGTCTTCAGCTCGCCGTCGATGCGATGGATCGGCTTGCCGACAACCTTGAGCTGGTCGATGGGGTTTATAGTCGCTGGCTTGTCGAACTGCATGATTAATCCCTTGCCTCTGCGATCACGGCCCCGAGCGTGCGCTCGACGAGGTTGACCTTGAAACGGTTCTGCTCCGTCGGCCGGGCGTCCGCCATGAGGGCGGCTGCCGCGCCTTTTGCGCCGTTCGGAAGTTCTGCGTCCGCCTGATCGATCCGCCAAGGCTTATGCGCAACGCCACCAACCGCGACCCGGCCTTTGCCGTCCGGTTGGATGACCGCGCCGATGGATACGAGAGCGAAGGCATAGGACGCGCGGTCCCTCACCTTCTTGTAGATATGCTTGCCACCGATAGGTCGCGGCAGCACGACTGAAGTGATGAATTCTCCTCGATCGAGGGCAGTCTCGATATGAGGGGTTTCTCCTGGGAGTCGGTGGAAGTCTGCAATCGGGATCGTACGCCTGGAACCGTCGGCTTTGACCGTCTCCACAACCGCGTCGAGGACACGCATCGCGACCGCCATGTCGCTCGGGTGGGTCGCGATGCACGCATCACTGACCCCTACGACGCCGAGCTGCCGTGTGACGCCGCCGATCGCCGAACAGCCGCTGCCGGGTTGGCGCTTATTGCACGGCTGGTTCCGGTCGTAGAAGTAAGGACAGCGCGTACGCTGAAGCAGGTTGCCTGCCGTCGTCGCCTTGTTGCGAAGCTGGCCGGACGCGCCCGCCACCAGCGCCCGCGACAAGAGCCCATAGTCTCGACGCACAGTCTCGTTGGCTGCCAAGGCTGTGTTGCGTACGAGGGCGCCAATTCGCAGACCGCCATCGCTTGTCGGCTCGATCGTGTCCAGGCCGAGACCGTTTACATCGATCAGATGTGCGGGCCGCTCGATCTCGAGCTTCATCAGATCGAGAAGGTTCGTCCCGCCGGCGATGAACTTTGCTTCCGGGTTCGAGGCCACAGCCTGTGCTGCTGCTTCGATGGTCGTCGCGCGTTGGTAGGTGAAGGCTCTCATGCTTCGATCCCTCCTACGTCGGAAATGGCTTCCAGGATGTTCGAATAGGCTCCGCACCGACAGATATTTCCGCTCATGCGTTCGCGCACCTCCGCAGCAGTGAGTTTGGCCGCTTCTGTCAGGTCCCCGGTGACATGGCTTGGAATGTTCGCCTTGATCTCCTCGAGAACGGCGATGGAGGAACAGATCTGGCCGGGGGTGCAGTAGCCGCACTGGAAGCCATCGTGCTTCACGAAGGCCGCCTGCATCGGATGTAGGTCGCCGGGCTGGCCGAGACCCTCGATGGTCGTGACTTCATCGCCATCGTGCATAACCGCGAGGGTCAGGCAGGAATTGATCCGGTGTCCATCGACGATCACAGTGCAAGCGCCGCATTGTCCGTGGTCGCACCCCTTCTTGGTTCCTGTGAGATGTAAGTGTTCCCGGAGAGCGTCGAGAAGCGTCGTTCGGTTGTCGACCTCCAGCTCCTCGCGCTCGCCATTGACGGTGAACGCCACAGGCGTCGTAAATTTCATATCGTCTCCAGATGACTGGGCGGCCGCTCTCCCTGTGGCGGTCCCCGTGACCACGACCGTGACGGCTGACGATATAAGGAGCTCCCGCCGAGAAAGTTCCAGTTGGTTGAAGTCCGACATTTTCCGCTCCTTCTGGTGGCGCGTTGGCGGAACGAAGGCGAAACAACCTTTGATCCGTCATGGGAAGATAGGGTCTTGGATAACGCTGATTAGATGCGCTTGTTCGCATGTAGTTATCGCCGCAGTTCATAAATGCGTGCCGCGAGCAACCTCTGTCCCGCTGGCATTTATGAACTGCAGACATAAGCGCATGCCATCCATGCCGACTAATCAGATCAATCCGAAGGCGTTATCTTCGGCGCACTGAAGAAGGATGGCTTAAATGGCACAATTGAAGATGCTGGTGATCGGGGGAACGGGAAGCGTCGGCCGGCTCGTCGTATCCGAGGCTGTCGCGAAGGGTCATGCTGTTCGCGCGCTCATCCGCAGTGCCGCTCGTGCCAGCCGTCTGCCACCCGTCGAGACCGTGGTCGGCGACGTCACCAAGCCCGAAACGCTCGTGGCCGCGCTCGAAGGGATCGACGCCGTCGTCTTGACCGTGAACGCCGACGGCCAGGGCAGGCAAGCGGCTGAAGCCGTCTACTACCGCGGCGTACGCGACCTCATTGCGGCGATTGGCGGCCGTCCGGTTCGGATCGCCCTGATGACCACGATCGGCGTCACCGAACGCCGTGGCAGCTACAATCGGACGAACGAGGGGCACGACTGGAAGCGTCGAGCGGAGCGGCTTCTTCGCCGCAGCGGTCTTGACTACACGATCGTCCGCCCCGGCTGGTTCGACTACAACGACGCCGATCAGCACAGGCTGCTGTTCCTTCAGGGCGACCGACGACATGCCGGAACGCCGGCCGACGGCGTTATCGCCAGAAAACAAATTGCGCAGGTGCTGGTTGATAGCCTCACCTCGGAAGCGGCCAATAGAAAGACGTTCGAGCTGGTCGCCGAAACAGGCGCCGGCCAGACCGATCTCGATCCGCTGTTTGCAGCATTGCGAGCTGATCCGAAGGATGCGCTCGACGCCGCCCTTGACCTGGACAACATGCCTCTTAACGGCGAGCCGGACCGCGTAAGGCACGATCTCGAAACGGTGACGAACAGCCGAGCCGCAGAAGCAACCAATTGAAGGAAATCGTCATGACCAGCGTAACAGTCGTTATCGGGGCCGGCTCCATCGGCCAGGCCATCGCCCGCCGGGTAAGCTCGGGCAAGCACGTCCTGCTTGCGGACCTGAAGAGGGAGAATGCCGACGCAGCGGCAAAGGTGTTCAGCGAGGCTGGCTTCGATGTGAGCACGACTGCCGTGGACATTTCCTCGCGGGATTCCGTTCAGGCGCTCGTAGCCGCGGCCACCGCGATCGGCGACGTGACGGGCGTCGTCAACGCCGCGGGCGTCTCGCCGTCCCAGGCGCCGCCGGCCGTCATCCTCAAGGTGGACCTTTACGGGACCGCCGTCATCCTCGAGGAGTTTGGGAACGTCATCGCTCCAGGCGGGTCTGGCGTCGTCATCGCCTCGATGTCCGGCCACCGGCTTCACGCCTTGACGGCGGAACAGGACAGGCTTCTCGCCACGACGCCTGCGGAAGAGCTTCTCGCCCTGCCGATGCTGCAACCGGACAAGGTCGTCGATCCGTTGAACGCCTACCAGATCTCCAAGCGCGGCAACGCGCTGCGTGTCAAGGCGGAAGCCATTCGTTGGGGCAAGCGCGGAGCGCGGGTCAACACCATCAGCCCCGGCATCGTCATCACGCCTCTCGCCAAGGACGAGCTGACCGGTCCTCGTGGCGAGGGATATCGCCGGATGATCGACCTTTCCCCGGTCGGCCGGGCCGCGACTCCTGACGAGATCGCTTCGCTCGCCGCCTTGGTCATGGGACCCGATGGTGGGTTTATCACCGGAAACGACTTCCTCATCGATGGCGGCGTCACCGCGTCATACTTCTACGGCGAACTGCAGCCGAAGTAACGGCGCAGTCCTCCTCCAAACTCTCTCGAAGGACAACGAAAATGCTAGGAACAGTTCTCTACGGACCGGGCGACGTGCGCTGCGAAGAAGTTGCCGAGCCAAAAATCCTCAGGCCGACCGACGCAATCATCAAGCTGTCGGCGAGCTGCATCTGCGGCTCGGACCTATGGCCCTTCCGGGGCGCGAACGACACCAGCGAACCAAAGGCCATGGGCCACGAATATTGCGGCGTCGTGGTCGAGGTTGGCAGCGAGGTGAAGACGGTGAAGCCCGGCCAATTTGTGGTCGGCTCCTTCTGCCTCTCCGACAACACCTGCCCGCACTGCCGCTTCGGCTTCCAGTCGTCCTGCGAACAGCGCGAGTTCATGGTCGGCGCGCAGGCGCCCTACGCGCGCGTTCCACTCGCAGACGGCTCGCTCGTTGCGACCGCCGAGATGCCTTCCGACGACCTCATCCCCTCGCTTCTCGCCGTTTCCGACGTGCTTGGCACGGGCTGGTACGCGGCAGATGCTGCCGGGGTCCAGGAAGGCTCGACGGCCGTCGTCGTCGGCGACGGTGCGGTCGGACTCATGGGCGTCCTTGCCGCCAAGCGGATGGGTGCGGCGCGCGTCATAGCTATGAGTCGTCACAAGAGCCGACAGGACCTCGCGCTGGAATTCGGAGCGACGGACATCGTCTCCGAACGCGGCGACGCCGGAATCGCCCGGATCAAGGAGATGACGAACGGCGTCGGCGCGGACTCGGTCCTCGAGTGCGTGGGCCTGGAGGAGTCCATGTCGCAAGCGATCAACTGCGCGCGTCCGGGCGGCAAAATCGGCTTCGTCGGCGTTCCGCATGGCGTCACGTTCGACGGCCAGAACCTCTTCTTCCAACAGAAGAGCCTGCTTGGTGGTCCCGCTCCCGTCCGTCGCTACCTCCCCTATCTGATGGATCTCGTCCTCAACCGCGAAATCAATCCGGGCAAGGTCTTCGACCTGGAGATTCCGCTCGCCGACGTCGCTGAAGGCTACCGCGCCATGGACGAACGTCGTGCGATCAAGACGCTGCTTCGCGTCTGAGGACAACCGGCTGCCCTTTCGGGCGGCCTTTCGCTTTTTACAGATGATTGGAGCTTCCCATGAACAAGATCGCAGCCACCATCGCCGCGTCCGCCATCGCAGCGACCGGCGTTGAAGCAGCCGAAGAGCGTCGTCCTCGTGTCGCTCCCGCCGCCGTCTACGAGACGGCGCCGGGTCTAGGCCACTTCACAGACGAGGTACTCTTCGGCGAGGTCTGGGAGCGCAAGGAGCTCTCACCGCGCGACCGTAGTCTCGTGACCATCTCCACCCTCGTCGCGACCGGAAAGATCGCTCAGACTGGAAGTCACGTCCGCCGGGCGCTCGACAACGGCGTGAAGCCGGAAGAGATCGGCGAGCTCATCACCCAGCTCGCTTTCTACACGGGGTGGCCGAACGCTATGTCGGCGGTGACCGAGACGAAGAAGGTGTTCGAAGAGCGTGGGATTGGGTCTATCTCTCACAGCGACGCCGCTCGCATCGAGCTTGAAAAGGCGGCCGAGGCTGCACGCTCTGCGACCGTGAACGCAAACGTCGCGCCGACCGCCCCCGCCCTCGCCGACCTGACAAACCGCGTCTTGTTCGGCGACCTGTGGCAGCGGCCGGACCTGTCGGCCCGTGACCGCAGCCTAGTGACCATGACCGCCCTTGTCGCCGTTGGCCAGCCGGAGCAGCTTCCCTTCCATGCCAACCGGGCCATGGACAATGGCCTGACTTCAGCCGAGGCTTCCGAGGTGGTGACGCATGTTGCCTTCTATGCCGGATGGCCACGCGCGATGTCCGCAGTGCCGGTCCTGAAGAAGGTGCTGGAGGCCAGGGCGTCCACCACGGAAACTTCCGAGACGCCTGTCGAGATCAAGGTGACGCGCGCCGGCGACGGCAGGGCGGCCGCGTCGGAGCAGTACTTTAGCGGCTCCGTCGAGACGTCTGGCTTCTACAAGAGCGATGCTCCCGCTCGTATCGGCGGCGCGACCGTCTCCTTTTCCGCCGGCGCCCGCACCGCCTGGCACACGCATCCGCTTGGCCAGACCCTCTTCATCGTCTCCGGCAAAGGCCATGTCCAGAAGGAAGGCGGCCCCATCGAGACTGTCGCTCCCGGCGATGTCGTCTGGATTCCGGCGCATGTGAAGCACTGGCATGGCGCGTCGAAGGATGAGCCGATGTCTCATTTCGCCGTGGCCGAAGCGCTCGACGGCAGCGTCGTGACATGGATGGAGAAGGTGTCGGACGAGGACTATTCGCAGGCCGGCCAGATCGACTGATCTGGCCGGTCCACCGGAGGAAAGCATATGCGACGTCGAACATTCCTACAGGGCGTTCCAGTGGCGGCAGCCGGCCTGACTATGACTGCCAGACGGGGAGCCTCACAGGGAACCGACGCGGGCTCGTCTCTGGTCGCCTTCTTTACGAGGACCGGGAATACCCGCGTCATTGCTAGCCAGATAAGGAGGGCGGAGGATGCGACGCTGTTCGAGATCGTCCCGGTGACGCCTTACCCCGAGGACTACGAAACCACTGTCGCGCAGGCAAGCAGAGAAACCGGATCCGGCTATCTTCCGCCGTTGACGGCGTCCGTTGGCGACCTGGCGCGATACGCCACCGTATATCTTGGATTTCCGATCTGGGGCATGACGGCGCCGCCGGTCATCCGTTCGTTTCTGAGGTCGTACGATCTGTCCGGGAAGGATGTCCGCCTATTTATCACTCACGGCGGATATGGGATCGGCAACAGCGTCGACATTGTTAGGTCTCTCGCTCCAGGCGCCCGGTTTTCCGAGCCGTTCTCGATGGAGTGCGACCAGGAGCGGCGCACGCTCGAGCAGGTCACCGGCTGGCTCGCCGGCTGACCCATAAGCTGAAAATCAAGGAGTAAGGACATGCAAACGCGCAAACTTGGCCAACGCGGCCCGGAAGTCTCGGCACTTGGATTCGGATGCATGGGACTGAACTTTCACCGCGGTAATGCAATGCGAACCGAGGACGCGGTCGAGCTTCTCAGAGCAGCATTCGACCGTGGCGTGACCTTCTTCGACACAGCCGAAGCCTACGGTCCGTTCACCAACGAGGAGATCGTAGGCGCAGCCCTTGCCCCGATCCGCGACGAGGTGGTGATCGCGACCAAGTTCGGCTTCAAAGACGGCCGTCCCGACCTCGGCATGGACAGCCGTCCGGAACGGATTCGCCGCGTTGTCGACGAGGCGCTACAGCGCCTCAGGACAGACCGGATCGACATCCTCTACCAGCACCGCGTCGACCCCCAGGTTCCGATGACGGACGTCGCCGGGACGGTCAAAGAGCTGATCGCAGAAGGTAAGGTCGTTCATTTCGGGCTCTCCGAGGCGGATGCCGATTCCATTCGCGAGGCGCACTCCGTCCAGCCCGTCTCCGCATTACAAAGCGAGTACTCGCTCTGGTGGCGTCGTCCTGAGGAGACGGTCCTATCGACGGTGGAAGAGCTTGGCATCGGCTTTGTGGCGTACAGTCCTCTAGGCCGTGGGTTCTTGTCAGGAACCATGGATGAGAAGACAAGCTTCGACGGCGACAACGACCACCGCAAGTCCAATCCACGGCTCTCTGCGGAAAACCGGGCCGCGAACCAGCCTGTCATCGATGCAATCCAGTTGGTCGCGAAGGAGAAAAATGCCACCGCCGCGCAGATTGCAATCGGATGGCTTCTCGCGCGCAAGCCATGGATCGTTCCCATCCCCGGGACGACGAAGCTACACAGGCTCGATGAGAACCTTGGAGCCTCATCCGTCACCTTTGACGAGGAAGACCTGGATCGGATCGACGAAGTGTTCTCCGGACTTACAATCCATGGCGATCGTTACTCCGGAGCTTCGGCATCAAGGGTGGTGCGGTAATCTCTTGCCTTCCTTGTAACCGTTGACCTGCCCGATCGTCATTGACTTCGTCGCGGTTCCTTGTCTGAACAGCGCTTCTTGGTGGGTGTAGTTGAACCCGTGTATGAAGATGCCAGCCCTCGCAGGGCAAGGAGTGCCAGGAACGCCTGTCATACGCCGTGCGTCCACCGTTCTCATGCTCCGGAACGTTCAACAGATCATCGATAACGGTCAAGGCTCCGCCCAGCCCGAAAGGAATCGAGCACAAGTCTATCGAACGCACTCTATTGGTGCCTTCTTACCTCGAAAAGGTTTAGTGTATGCGTCTCAGAATACTTAAAGTCGAATCCTACGTCAGAATTTGACGACAAACCCCAACGAGATCCGATGCCGGCCATTTTCATCGACGCGAACATTCTGCTTGGCTTCTGGTGTCTGCGGGAGGGGCGGCTGCCATCCGAACTGCTGCTTCCGCTTGTGGAGCTAGGCGGTCACGTTCTCATCACGAAACAAGTCGCTGATGAAGTGCAGCGGAACAAGTTGACGGTCTTCCTGAAGAACGTCGGCGAGATGTCGATGAAGACGCCACCACTTATTCCCGACCATCTGGCCAAGCGTAAGAGCTACCATGACCTGAATAACGAGCTGAAGCGGCTCGACGAGATGGCGACGTCCGCAAGAAAGCAATGGAATGCCTCCACGTCTGAACTCGCCGCCGCCATCAGTGAAGGGTCGGACCTCGTGTCGGAAATGCTAGCACCGCTTTTCGAGCAGGCAGTCTCGCCGACTCGGGAACAGCTGGATGCCGCACGGCATAGAAAAGAGCTTGGCAATCCGCCTGGCAAAAGAGCCGATCCGCTTGGCGATCAGATTTCGTGGGAACAACTCTTGGACGCGTCGAAGAAAGAGAAAGAGGTCTGGATCCTGACAAAGGACAGCGATCTCGCGCATGTCGTTGATGGAACGCGCCATCTGAATCCCTTCCTCCGGCAGGAGTTGCTCGCGCGGGGCGTCCAGAAGATTCATGTTTTCGACAATCTTTCAGCGGCAATGAAATCGCTGAAGGATGCGGGTATCGGCGCGAAGAAACTGGGCGATGGCGAGTTAGTCAGGCTCGAAGAGATGGAGACCCGCGACGCACACAAAATCGTCCATCAAGCCTTTTTCCCCACCGAGGGCGATTGGATTTGCATGATGTGCTCGCGCTGGAACAAGGATCGCGGCCTCACAGCACATCCATCGAACTTCGGTGGCTGGAGCTATTGGATCACCTGCAGTCACTGCGGCGTGAGATACGATACGGGTGAACCCTATGACGACTGACCTCGGTCAGCGCCGATCCGAGTCTTTATGACGTTTTGATTTGGGAGATTTGGGCTAATCACGAGAAGAACCAATCTACTCGTCGATGTGACCGTTCACGAGGAAGTCGACGATGCTGGGCTTCTGGCCCGAGTCCACCTGCGACACGAGGAAGACGCCTCGAACAGGATCTACGATCTTCTGCGGCCCGTTCGAGCGCACAGCCTCAAGCAACTCCTTGATGTCGAGTCCCGCTTCCTGAACCGTCCATTCTTTGGCTTTGCGAGGCATCAAATTCGAATCCTTTCACGCAATCACACGATACCGCATCTAATAGGATGCTGCTAGACCCGTTAATCCTTCGTCAACCCTCTTCCGGAACGATCTTCCATGGTTGCTGGGGAAACGGGCATGCACCTCTTGTTGGATACGAGTGTCTTGAGCGATGCGAGAGGGCCGAACCCGGTTAGGGAAGTCCAGAATTTCCTGGCATCCCTCCCCGATCATGTGGTGGCTATTCCGGCGCCGGTCATTTTCGAACTCGAGCGCGGAGGGTTCATGCTCAGCCAGATCAATCCCGATCGGGCGAGGCCGCTTCTCTTCTGGCTGGATAAGATGCTCGAGACGAATGTCCACATCGCGCAACTCGACTCCGCGGCCTCTCGGTTGGTAGCACGCATGGCGACCGTTCCGCGGTTCCGGCGCTTCTGGGCATCGGGACACCCCGGCGACGACCTTCGCTTCGGGTGCGACCCGGCGATCGCTGCCATCTCCATTCGGTATCAGATGCCGCTCGTCACGCGCGACATACAGGACTTCATGACGATACACGCGGAGTTCCCCCTGCCCGGCCTCTACGAGCCGGTGAAGCGGAGGTGGTTTGTCGAGCCGTCACGCTCATGGGATTTTGCGGAAAAGGAGGACGCGACCAACTGCCTCGTATTTAGATGACCACAAGGGCTTGGCCGCTCCTCAAAACCAAAAAAGAATGGGTCGGCGTCGGTCAAATTTTGCAGTGCCACGGTCGTGAACGGGACGCACGCCACACGCGGTCCGGCGCCCGAAGACGATTTTTTGAACCTCTCCACTAAAAAAATGTCTCTTGGTCGAAAAAAATCGCCACTCCAGACCGTCGATCGGCTCTCTCTCTTGGCCTTCATCTGCCTAGATTTCGGTCCGTGCCAAAGCGGGACCAACTTTACAAATCATGGCCAGGCTCGACGAAAACCCCGGGACCTTGCTAGTTAATATTCACTGAAAAAGCATGTTTCACTGTAGTATTAACCATATTTCCAAGTGAATCGTTAAGTTTAACAAAATATTAAAAGCCTGATAAATTTAGCTTTTTCTAAAATCCGGTGGCTAAAAACTCGAAAAATTCGAGCCTATACCTGTTGCAATCCAAATCGGGATGGTGTTGGATTTGGTCATCCCAAGACGGGACACGGAAACAGGAACTAGACGACATGCAACAAGTCACATCGACACAAACGGCTCGGAAGGGCCAACAAGCCAACTAAGGCATCGATGCGACTTCGGTGACCTCTAGCAGGCCACCCCTTCCCTCAGCAAGACGATTTTCGGCTTTGAAGAATTGAGGAATAGCATGTCACAGTCTCCGAAAGATCCCCTCCAGCATATCCGCAGCACGCGACAATGATGTTGTCGTGTCGTCGCCCTCGGTGACGGCACGAGGTTCCGTCGAAGTCAGCTTCGCCAGAACCTTTCCGGTTTCTCCGAAACGCATCCGACCGATGGCCTCGTACGAGGCTTGAGGGTGCCGACCACTGGTCGGCAGTCGGATTGGACCTCTGTGGGTCCGCTCCGTCCAGCGGCTGCCGTCAGTCTCGCCTCGAGCCGACGAAATCGCGCTGGCCTCTCCGCAAAGACACGAACTTGAAGGAACTGCGCAATGCTGCAGAAGAACGACGACGCACGCCTTTTAGTCCGGAACCGCATCCCGGACCTCTTTCTCCCCGAACTCCAGCATTGGGCGCGCCGCCATCAGTACTACTTCGCGTGGAACGAGATCGACCTCTACCGCATCGTGGCACTTGCATACGCCGACGCGGCCCGACCGAGCATCGCCCAGGTCTACCGGATCCTGTGCGAACTCGTCGATGAGGACGCGGCTCGCAACACGCACCCCGTCCGCAAGCCGTCGCTGACGACTTTCCGTCGCATCGTGAAGTCGATGCCGGCTGATTTCGTACGGTACATGCGCCTCGGACAGCGCCGCAAGATGGACACCTTCGAATTCGTATCGACCGCTGCGGCAGCGCTCGGAATCAATCGCCACTGACCACACCCCGCACAAAAAGGACGACAGACATGAAATATCCCCTCTTATCCGCACCGACCACCAAGCCCAAGATCGAAGCGGTGTTCCAGAAGATGGCCGCTCACTTCGAGGAGGAGCGCCGCTTGCGCGAGCAGCTCGGCTATCTTGAAGTCGAGCGCGAAGGACTGGAAGCCGCGCTTCAGATGGCACGTGAGCACCCTGAATCAAAACATGAAGTCTGGAACTGGTTGTCGTACGAATTCAAAGGCATGAACCAGCGGCTAGCCGAGATGGATGCACCTCCGCTCCGTTGCGTGTCGCTGGAAACCTTCGTCGCATTCCTCCGCGCTGAAATCGCCAAGGACCCTGCTCAGTGAGCGACACGGTTTCATTACGTTCCCCAGGCTAGAACGCATCATCCGTAGAAGGAGACCACCAATGAAGTACCACAATGCAATACAGGCGATCCAGGACGCCATCGAGATCCTGGGCCACACCCTCCAGATCGCCGACGTACAGCGCAAGTACGGGTTCGAGGAACTGCGCGGTCAGGCTCTGGAGCAAGTGCTCTCGCTCGCGGCGGAGTGCCCGCAGCACGAACGCTCGGTTTGGAGCAGTGCCATGTTGCACTTCGCCGACCTGAACAGTCAGCTTGCCGAATTGGGCGTAGCTCCGCTGGCTTTGCCTTCCTACGAAGATTTCATCCAGCTCCTCGAAGATTGGCGTCTTCGTGCCTCTGACGACGCCACGGTCGGAGAGAGCGAGGTCGACGAAACCGTTGAGACAATCGAGCGCGACTTCTTCGCGACCTTGCTGGATCCCGAGCTCGAATACGCGGAGCGTGCCAGCCGCGTGATGGCCCGCATTCGCCAGCAGAAGCAGCAGGTGGCCGCTCTTCGCAAGCCTGCTCCGGTCGGCGTCGTCCTGTCCGATGAGGATAAACCCATCGTCGAAGAGTTTGTACGTCTTGCACTCAAACTCAAGGGCTTCGAGGAACACGTCTTTCAGGTTCTCCTCGAGCAGATCGGTGAGAACCACTCCTGGCGCTTCGACGAAGCTGCCGAAACCGCTTGGCGTGATTTCTTCTGCGAGCGGGTAACCAACGCCTTTATCGCCGACGCGGCGTAACAACGACAGGCTACGGCGGTCACCGCCGTAGCCACCGCCCAAGGGCTTCACCCCGCTTTCCAGCGGACTAATCAACCGAAAACGAAACCTGCCGAGCGCGGGTGGCATCGCCACCCCGAACGGACCCCCATGCCGATTTTTCACGACAAACCAAAGGAGCATCTCGTGCGTCGCGAACATCTCATCAAGCACCACCTGGTCCGCGTCCGCCTCGGCGACAAGATCGACTACACCATCCCTGCATCCGCCACCTACGGCAAGCCTACGGAAGCAATCGAGTACCCGGAACCGCTGCCTGCAAATGGAGACCGCTCCCCGGCCGAGAAGTCGCCGTTCAACTACCGTGGCACCCTGGTGGCGAACAACAACGCTCCCCGCGTGCTCGAATTCGAGAGTTCGGTCGAACGCAACGCGTTGCTCGTCCTTCAGACCAATCGCAACATCGTCGAGTTGCAGGCGCAGCAGCCCACGTGCTTCTACGAGGACGACTATGGCGTGGAGCACAGCCACACCTTCGACGTCTGTGCCCGCCTTCGGAATGGCAAGCGCATCGGCATCGCCACCAAGCCCATTTTGAAGCTCATTGAGACCGACCTTGTCGGCACTCTGCTGCGCATCAAGCAGCAGGGAATGAACGGCCTCTTGGACGACGTAAGCTTTGTGACAGAGAAGTTCGCCTCCGACGATGCGGCTCACAATGCCCGCGAAATCCTTCTCTCGCGTCGCCTCCGCAACGAGGAAGAATACCAGACGGCTCTGGAAATGCTGAAGGGCGTCCGCGGCCCCGTCCGCTTCCGTGCGCTTTTCGCCGGCGCCGATGTTCCGGCTCACCGCCGCACGGCCCTCTGGTGCCTCATCGATGACGGGCTTCTTCGCCCGATGGCACCCGGCCGCATCGAAGACACGACCATCATGATCGTCACGCTCTAAGCCAAGGAGAACAGAGCCATGAACATGCACAACCCCTTCGCCCTCGCACCCAACCGCAGCCACAACCCCATGTTTTGGCTGGGCGATGCCAAATCGGTCAAGATCGAGGGCGTCGACTACACTGTTGTCAGCCAGACCAAGGACCACAGTGAACTCCGCAACAAGGACGGCGTCGTTCAGCGCTTCTCCCATGCGACGCTGTACATGTACCACCTGCAGAACCTGCTCGAGGTGGAACGCGACACCCTTGAGCTCTCCAAACTGAAGCTCGGGCGCGACATCATCGATGTAGACCCGGAGAAGGCTCGCCGCGCCCTGGTATTCGCCGACGCGTTTGACTTTGTGATGTCGATCATCGGCAAGAAGGATCCCCGCCTCGCTCAGATGGGTTGGAAGCGCAAGGCGACCCTCGGTCACGACTGCTTGGAAAAGTACCTCCGTCCGCTTGCTGATGCCCACGTCTTTTCGAAGTGGGCGGGCAAGAAGGGGGGGAAGGACCGCAAGGTAGTCACGCTTCCGAACCCTCGTCAGTTCCGTCGCCTTTACAATCTCTATGTGGCAGGCGGCTGCGACCCGGCTGTGCTCGTCAGCCGCCGCAAGGGGCCGGGCTCGTATTCGAAGGCAAATCCGATCGACCTCCAGCTCTGGACCGAATTTGCCCAGATGTACGCCTCCGAACTGCGCCCGTCGATGCGCGCGTGCTTCGGGAAGCTGAAGGCGGAGATCGACAAGCGCAACAAGGCCAGTTCGAAAAAAGACTTCAAACACAAGATGCCGTCGCGCAACGCCTTCGAGGCGCTGATCAAGGGCATGGGCGAATTCTTCCTTCATGCTGCTCGCTATGGCGAGGACGCCGCCAAGAAGAAGTTCGCGCCAGTCCGCGATGGCCTTCAGGTGTTCGCTCCGGGCGAACGTGTCGAGATGGACGAGTGGAAGGTCGATCTCCACGCCTGGTTCGTTCTGACACCCATCTGGAAAGAAATGACGGTGAAGCAGCGCGAAGCGCTGAAGAAGGTGCGCATCTGGGTGACTGTCGCGATCGATGTCGCCACGCGTTGCATCGTTGCACTCCGTTTCAGTACCCGTGCTAACTCCGCCCACTCGTCGATCGCAGCTCTTGAAATGATCGTCACCGAGAAGGAGCACATCGCGGAAGTAGCCGGAGCCGAAAGCCGTTGGATCCACTCTTTCGTGCCGCGTGAACTCGTCACCGATGCCGGAGCGGGATTCATCGACACGACGTTCCGTCAGACCTTGGCTGCACTCCACTGCGTACACACCATTCCCCCGGCCGGTATGGCATCGGCACGCGGCACGATCGAATCCGTGTTCCGCACGTTCGGTCAGCGCTTCCTGCACTATTTCCACGGCCGCACGTTCTCCAGCGTATACGCTCGGGGTGACTACGATGGGGACGGAAACGCCGTACTTAACGTTGACGAGGTCTGCCGTACTCTGACCCGTGCGATCGTTGATATCTACCACAACGAACCCCACACGGGCTTGGGCGGTGAAACCCCGGCAAATGCGTGGCTTCGCCTGTCACGAGAATACGCAATGCTGCCTCCGCTGAGCCAGCGCCAGCGCCGCGTCATGTTCGGAACCCTTATCAAGCGCAAGGTTTCTGCCCGCGGCATCGTCTTCCTCGGCATCCATTACCAGTCTCGCGAGCTCGAGCGCCTGTGGGCCGAACGCGCGGCGTTGCCGAACTCTCCGAGCGTCGAAGTGAAGGTACGCATCGATCGCTTCAACCTTCGCACCGTTTCGTTCCACAACGGCATCAAGTGGCTCGACCTCACTGCGGAGCATTTGCCGGAAGGCATCAGCGTCTGGGAGTGGTCGGAGGCGAAAGACAACCTCGCGGCCATCCACGGGAAGAACGCCGAGATTAACCTTTCGGCAATGCTCAACGCGGTCAACCACTTGCGCGACGTAGGCATCGCCGCAGCAGCCCGTGCCGAACTCGGAACGGACATCCCCAGTGAGGCTGCCTACCGCAAGGTCGAGCACGAGCGCTTCGCTCGGGAAATCACGATGGACGTCTTGAGCGGCAAGGAGCTCGCACCACTGGCTATCGCGCACGATCCGCTCACGACATCCATCGAGGAATTCCGCTTCCTCGCCCGCAACAAGAAGGAGGTCAGTGAGTACTTCGGCGAAGCCGAAGCCCCCTCGGAACCGGAAGAGTCTGGCCTCGAATATGGCGGCGAGGAGAGCGGGTTCTCCTTCTCGATCGAGGACTGACGCTTCGAAGAAACGGCCCGCACCTCTGATGTGCGGGCCCGCAAAAGTCCAATTCGTCCAACTCCAAAGGAGCACCACCATGACTACGCAGTTCCTCGAAAATACCGCCCTCGCCTCTCTCTCCAACAACAGCCTGCCCGTCTCGCCCACTAGCGAGGCCGGCATGGACCCTATCGACGATGGCATGCCGCAGTTCCACGAGGCAGCCCTCGCCCTGCTTGCGACCCTGAGTCCTGAAAGGCGGATGCGTGCTGAGCGCCGAGGCAAGAAGCAGGCAAGGTACGTGACGATGCCCAAGGATGCGTTGATCGCAAATGCGCTTGATGAACTCTGCGAGAACGCCGCAGCCGCAGCATTCGGAGAATCCGGCAAGCGGCGCGCACTGTTCCTGATCGGAGAGTCCGACAGTGGAAAAACCCGTGCAATGGAATTTCACATTCCGAAGCGCGAGGAGTTCCTGCCCTATCGGCGGCCGTCAGGAGAACTGGTCAAGCCGTTCGTCTCGTTTGAATGCCCCCGCCCGATCACGTTGAAGGGGTTCGCGCGAAAGGCGCTGGAGGCGTGCGGGTACCCGAACGTCTCCCACAAGCTCACCGAACAGGAGCTCTTCGAGCTGTTGAAGGAGACCATTCGGAACAATCGAATTCTTTTCATGCACATTGACGAGATGCAGCATGTGATGAAGGGGACGACGACCAACGAAATCCAGAACGTTTCCGACATCATCAAAAGCCTCTTGCAGATCCCGGGATGGCCCCTGCACATGATCCTTTCCGGTGTGCCGTCTCTCGGCCTCTTTTTGTCGCCGGAAGATGGCGATGCACAGCTCCGGAATCGTAGCTTCGTAGTGGAGCTTAAGCAGATGACACGGGCGGATGGCGACGCGCTGCTGACCCTCCAGCGTTACATGGTGCAGGACGAGGGCTTCGTACTCGGCGAAACGGACAACATCGATTTCGCGCACCGCCTGATCCACGCCTACCAGGGTGCTTGCGGCACCATTATCCAGGCTATCCAGGGAGCTACGGAACGTGCCCAGACTGAGCATGAAAATCGTGCTCCCGATACCGGATCGAGACCCGAAGTCAAGATCAAGCACTATGCCGCCGACTATGCCTTCAAGTTCGGTTGCCGTCCGTCAGCCAATGTGTTCCTCGTCCCTGACTGGGACAAGGTCGACCCCCGCCAGTCCTTGGCCCACGTTATCGCTAAGGCGCCGCGCGAGACCAAGCCGTCGAGATCCAGAAAGAAGGAGGCTTGAACATGGCTCGTCTCGCTCACGTGCCGGTCCTCGCGGATTCGGAACCCTTGCAGATGTTCGTATCCAGGCTTGTGGCAGCAAATGCCGCTCCAAGCATCCGCGACTTTCTCCGGCACATGAACTTCCGGCAGGACCACCACCTTATGCATCCCAGGACGCTTGAGGGCCTCTCCGCCCTCAGTGGGATCGATACGCAGACGCTGGCCTCACGAAATCTCCATGTGCGAGGTACGGTAGTTGCTTACGGCGATCGTGAGTTCAACGGTTGGCATCTGAACCTCAGCAATCCGCGTTTCTGCCCGCGTTGCATTGAGAGCGAGATCCGTGGTGGATCCGGACGCTGGGAAGCTCGACCGCACGTCCGTTGGGATTGGCTTCTGAGTTTCAACGAGATCTGTGTGGAACACCGCACGCCGATCTTCACGTCCTCATTCAAATACCCCAACAGCGATCGCTTCGATTTCGCAATGTATCTTCGCAAGAGAAAAGCGGAGGTGGAGCATGCCATCGCGAGCTGCTCGGAAGCGCAGCTCCATGCTTATGACCTGTATTTCGCAGAGAGCCTGGCTGTCGGATCGGCTCAGTCCTTGGAGTTTCTTCATGGCCTGTCATACCCTATGGCCCAGAAGCTCTGCATTGTCGCCGGGCGCATCGAACGACTAGCGCGCAGTCCTGATCTCCGGCTCGCTGCCAGAGTGCCGGTGTCGCGCGCCCTCCGGCTTAGCGGGTTCGAGCTGTTGGCGGACAGGGGCAAATTCCGCGAGTGCCTTTCGAGACTGAATGAGGATTTCATCAGCCGCAGCAAGTTCTCGAAGGGATACGCACTCTATGGAGAACTCCAGGACGTACTTACCGACCACGTTGAAGTGCCGGCGCTGCGTCCGCTCATCGATTTCGTGCGCAAGTGCGCGATGTCGGAGGTGCCGATCGGCCCCGAGGATCCATTTATCGGTGGCGGCGGCGTCCGCAACTGGCATACCGCGCACACTGCAATGCGTGAGACAGGTATCGATAGCCGGACACTGCGTCGCATCCTCGAGCAGCGTGGTGTCCTGAGCAAGGCCGATCGTCGGAAAACGGACAACTATGTAATTTGCGCCGCTGCGGATGTAGCGGCGGCCGTAGCCGAGTACCATGATGAGATCGATATCGAAGCGATCACCCGGCGCCTTGGCGTTACGCTGCCTACGGTGCAGAAGATGATCAAGGCGGGTCTGCTGACGCAGAAGCCGAAGCTACTGAAGAAACACAAGCCGAAGTTCTCTCGGAGAGCCGTCGACGAGTTCATGGAAAAGCTGGTTGGAGGTCTTGAAGTGCGTGACGAGTCTGCGGAACTGGTTCACGTTGGGGCGGCGGCCCATAAGGCGGTCTGCTCGATCGTCGAAGTCTTTGGAGCGATCCTGGAGGGCAAGGTATCGACGAGATACCTCTGCAAAGATTCTTCGCGCATCGGAATCGATCGGCTGCTGGTTAGCGCGAGCCAGGTGAGGCTCGTCTTCGCACCGCCATCGCTTGGTGTTAAATGCCACGAATTCCTGCGCGAGCTCAGGTTGACATATTCCATCGGCAAGCCGCTGTTCTACTCGGGCCTTTTCGAACTGAGGGAAGTCACCCAGAGCTTGAATGGCGTTCCTTATTACGTGGTCGAGCACAAAGCGTACGCTGCGTTTCGTCGCGAATACGTGACTCTCTCGGAAGCGTCGGATGGTTGGATGCCGCATCGGAACCTGAAGGTCGCACTGGAAAATTCGGGCATTCACCCGGTATGGGCGATCGGTCAGAGAAGGAACGGAACCTTCTACCGCCGAGCTGAGATCGAGAGATATAGGTCCGAAGTTCGCAAGTCTTAGTCAGCCAAAATCGTAGTGCACACCACGCCCCGGCATCGCATGTCGGGGCTTTTTTGTGCCTTGTTTACAGCGATTTTTCCGAAATCGTGTCGTATCTGACACCACAGGAATGACATCTACTCGGGTATGATTTGGAAATTTCTCAATGTTTTCAATGGAAGAATTTGAAAACGTGCCGTTTCTGAACTGTCTTCTCAGATCCTCATTGCGGTATCGTTTCAAATCGGAACGATACCGCAATGCACCATAAACTCGTAGTTCCTCTTTTTACTATTTTTTCGGGCGACCCTTGAAAGCACCAAATGCGTGCTTTATGTTTTAGGGCATGTCTCCTGCGGTCAAAACATCTCCACAGTACAGGCTGCGCTATATCCTGGCGCCGAGCGCCGAAGCGCGTGAAGCGATCGACGCCACGCTTTCGGCCTATGGCGACATGTTCGTCATCCTCCACGAGGTCCTGTCAGAAAACGCCGGCGCCAATCTCGTGGTGCTGCATGAAATCGCCTATGAAACCGTGCGGGAAAGAACCGGCCTGCCCGCCCGCCTCGTCACTCTCGGCCTGCGCGACTATGCGACCAACAAGCCGTCCGGTCCCGCCACGCGCATACCGCTCGACGACAAGCTCTACGCCATCAAGGGACATTCCGACCTCACCATCGCCACGCTGCATGGCCGGGTTGCGGTCCCTTTCGATGTCGCGGGCTATTCGACCGGCTGGGACGATATCTTCCCCGCCTACCTTACCGTGACCAACGACGCCTATGAGATCCACATCGGCGTCACGCGCAACTCCCCCAGAATGGAGGACAGCATGATGAACGAAGGTATTTTGTCGCGCATGGGCCGGCTGATCGCCGGTGCCGCCAATGCCGCCATCGACAAGGCGGAAGGCGTCAACAAGATCGTGGTGATCGAGCAGGCGATCCGCGAGATCGACGCCGCCGCCGACGAAGCCCGCGCCGATCTCGGCAAGGCGAAGGCCGAGGAATACCGTATCGCCAACCGCCGCCGCGAAATCTCCGAGGACATGAGCGCGCTCGACCAGAAGATCAGGCTCGCCGTCTCCGAAGGTCGCGACGATCTCGCCAAGGCAGGCGTTTCCCGCCAGATCGATATCGAGGCGCAGATCGCCGCGCTCGACAAGGCTCTGCTCGATGCCAAGGAACACATGGACGAAGGCCAGAAGGCGCTGCAGGCGATCCTGGCGACCCGGCGCGAGGCCGAGGCACGGCTTGTCGACTACAAGCGCAGCATCGCCGCCCACGCACCCGAGCTTGCCAACGCCGTACGCAAGGCGGATCCGACCGCCCATGCCGATCGCGCCTCGGCGGCCGTGTCCCGCATGACCGGCGTGCCGGCCGGCGAGCACTCTTCCAGCGCCGAACTCGACGAACTCGACCGGTTGCACCGCGAAAAGGCGATCGAGGCGCGCCTCGCCCGTTTCAAGGCAGACAGCAGGTAACGCGCCGATGCACCTCCTGCTCGCCCCGGAATGCGTGCCCTTTGCCATAGCCGCCGTCATGCTTGCGGGCCTGACGGTGCTTGAAATTCTCGCGACGATGATCGGCTTTTCGCTGAGCGACATAATCGGCAAACCGGATGCAGACGGCCACGCCGGTATTGCCGGCATGCTCTCCTGGCTGAATGTAGGCGGCGTTCCGACGCTCGTCCTCGTGATGCTCGTGCTCGGCTTCTTCGCCATATCAGGCTTCATCGTCCAGGCCGCGGCCGATGCCTTCTGGGCGCCGCTGCCGCCGCTCATGGCCGCAATTCCGGCCGTGGCCGCCACGCTCCCGCTGGTGCGCGCCACCAGCCGCGCCGTCGCCCGTTTCGTGCCGCGTGACGAGACCTACGCCGTGGAGGTCGCCGAATTCATCGGCCGTACCGGACAGGTGGTCACCGGCCCGCTCGACCAAGGCTTGCCGGGCCGGGTGCGCACCAAGGACGCGCACGGAAACTGGCATACGCTGCGGGCGCGCGCCGCCTCCGGCGAACATCCTATCCCGCTCGGCGCCACCGTGCTGTTCGTCGATCGCAACGCAGACATATTCACCGCAATTTCCGCTCCCGACGAACTGGTCGGCGGGCAAAATGGCAACGGGGGTCAATCATGATTTACGACATCATCCTGCCTGCCGGTATCGGGATCGTCCTGATCTTCGGCATCGGCTTCGTGCTTGCGTCTCTCTACACGCGCTCCAGCCGCGATGAAGCCTATGTCCGCACCGGTCTCGGCGGCCAGAAGGTGGTGCTCGACGGCGGCTCCGTCGTACTGCCGATCTTCCACTCGATCGCAAGGGTCAACCTGAAGACCCTGCGCCTGGAGGTCCGCCGCGGCGAAGGCGACGCGCTGATCACCAAGGACCGCATGCGCGTCGATATCGGCGCCGAGTTCTATGTCCGCGTCAAGCCGGATGCCTCCTCCATCGCGCTCGCAGCCCAGACGCTCGGCAACCGCACCAACGATGCCGAGGAACTGCGCCTGCTGATCGAAGCGAAGTTCGTCGACGGCCTGCGCTCGGTCGCGGCCACCATGACGCTCGACGCGCTGCAGGAGCAGCGCATGGATTTCGTCAAGGCGGTCCAGGAAGCCGTCGGTTCCGACCTGCAGTCGAACGGTCTCGAACTGGAATCGGTTTCGCTGACGCGTCTCGACCAGACCGACATCAAGCACTTCAACGCCAACAACTTCTTCGACGCCCACGGCCTCGCGGCGCTCACCCGCATCACCGAGGGCCGCAAGAAGGAGCGCAACGAGATCGTTCGCGACACCGAGGTCGCCATCGCCCAGAAGGACCTCGAAGCCCGGCAGCAATCGCTGGCGATCGAGCGCACCAAGCGCGAAGCCGAACTGAACCAGGAACGCGACATCGCCAACAAGTCGGCGGCGACCCGCGCCGAAACCGCGCAGCAGGAACAGGCCGCCAAGCGCGCCGAGGAAGAGGCGCGCATCGCCTCCGAACAGGCGATCGCCGAGCGCGAGGCAGCCGCCAAGCAGGCCCGCGAAAGCGCCAACATCGACGCTGCCCGCGCCGTTCAGCAGCGTGATACGGAAGCGAAGCGTGACCTGCAGATCGTCGCGCAGGAAAGCGCGATTGCCGTCGCCAACAAGAGCCGCGAGGAATCCGACGCCAAGGCAAGCGCCGAAACCGCCCGCGCGCTCGCCATCGCGGCCGAGGAAAAGGTGGGAACCGCCAAGGCCGTCGAGATCGCCGAGCGTGAAAAGCAGATCGCCGTGATCGATGCCCGCAAGAAGGCCGAGACCGAGGCGACCGCTGTCACCGTCGGAGCCGAGGCCGAGAAACAGGCCGCCGCCGACCAGGCCGAAGCCATCAAGACGCTGGCGACCGCCGAGGCCGACGCCGCCATCATCAAGGCCAAGGGTATTCTCGAAACCGGGAAGGCGCAGGCCGAAAGCGAAGCCCTGCTCAACGACGCCCGCAACAAGCTCAGCGCCGCGATCATCGAATTCGAGATCACCCGCGAGCGCATCCGCACCATCCCTTCGGCTCTGGCCGAAGCGGTGAAGCCGATCGAGAAGATCTCCGACATCAAGATTTTCGACACCGGCGGCATGCTGGGCCGCGGCGGCAATGGCGGCGGCGGCAACGGCGTCGGCATGGGCGAAGGGCTCGCCGGCCAGCTTCTCTCCTACCAGGCCAACAAGCCGATCCTCGATCGCCTGATGAAGGAAGCAGGCTTCGACGGCGACAACGCCGTCTCCTCGCTGCTCGACGGCCTCGACACCGGCAAGACGGTGCCCGCCACTGCCGCGCCGAGGCAGCCTCCCGTGCCGAACGGATCTGTCACCACGGCCGACAAGCCGGGCGAATAATCCCTACCGTACCCACCCGGTCGCCAGCGCGCCCGCCCAATCCGGGCGGGCGTTTTCTTTTGCAAGACGCGACATCGCCATGTGATCGTAAGCGACCGTGCGAAACTGCGGCGCGAAGCCGGACGCGGTCTTCTCGATGATGCAGTAGGAGGCCAGCGGATGTCCTGTTTCAACCTTGTGCTCATAGGGCGTGTCGTCGCTGTAGCCGGGGCAGCCGACGCTGCCGGGATTGACGATTAGCCGCCCGTCGCTGAGCCGCACCATGCGCGGCACATGGCTGTGACCGCATAATATCAGCCGCTGATCGATCCCCTCCGCCAGCGCCTCGATCTCCTCGAGAGGCTTGAGGAACACGTGACCATCAGGCGAGACGCTCTCCAGCCAGTAGGTTTCGTCATGCCGAGGCGTCGCGTGGCAGAGATAGACCTCGTCGCGGTAGACGGCGCTGAACGGCAGGCTCCGCAGCCAGCTGAGATGCGCGGCCGATAATTGCCCATAGGCATGCTGCTCCCAGGAGGGCATGGCGTCGGCGGGGCTTTCGATCAGGTAGCGATCGTGATTGCCGCGCACCGTCAGCGCGTTGAGCGACATCAGCCGGTCCGCCGCCTTGCCGGCCTCGAGCGGCCCGCTCAGGCAATCGCCGAGATTGACGATCTCGGAAATCCCCAGCGCTTCTATATCGGCAAGCACCGCTTCCAGTGCAAGATGGTTGCCATGCACATCGGCAATCGCGGCGAAACGCATCGCTCAGCTCCCGCGATAGGTCGAGTAGCCATAGGGCGAGATCAAGAGCGGCACGTGATAATGCGCGCTCTCGTCGGCGATGCCGAAGCGGATCGGCACGAGGTCGAGGAAGGCGGGATGCGGCAGCGCAACCCCGGTACCGCGCAGGTAATCGCCGGCGTGGAACAGAAGCTCGTAGGTCCCGGCCTTGAAGCTCTCGCCGACAAGGATCGGCCCGCCATCGACGCGGCCATCGGCATTGGTAATGACGGTCTTCACATGCCGGCGCACATCGGCATCGATATGAAACAGCTCGATCTTCAGCCCCTCGGCCGGCTTGCCGGAGGCGGTGTCGAGGACATGCGTGGTCAATCCGGTCATGAAATGGGCTCGCTGATGACAAAGGGAGTATCGAAAAAATATTCTTCCAGATTGTTACCCGGCCCGTCGCGATCGACAACCAGAAAATCGCTGACCGCGCCAAGCGACATCAGGGGATGATGCCAGACATTGCGCCCATAATTCACGCCCTGATCGCCGCGCGCCAGAAACACCTGCGGACGACCCGGCTTGCCGCCTTCGTCCTCCGACACCACGACCAGAAACTGCCGTCCCGAGATCGGCGAGAAGCTCTGGCTGCCGAACGGGTGCCGCTCCATCATCCCGACTTCATAGGGGAAATCGCGTGGCTGCCCGCGAAACAGGTTGATGATGACACGCGCGCCCTCGCCCGTGACATCGGCCGACGCCAGCGCATGAAACCGCTCGGTGGTGCCGTTGTTGATATACCGCATCGTATCAGGATCGGCTTCGATGACCTCGCCGAACGGCGCGAAGGCGGCTTTGGTGAGCGGCTGGATATCGAGGAAGTCTGTCACGTCATTCGCCTTGTATGCGCCAGTGGCGCAGGGATTCGAGCTCGGAAATCAGCGTCTGCAGATCACGCCGCACGGTGGTCCAGATCGCGGGCAAATCGGCCCGGTAATAGTCGTGAACCATGAGATTGCGCATGCCCCGGATTTGCGCCCAGGGTATCTGCTGATGCTCACGAGGAAACTCCGGGTGATTGCTGGCGATCCGCGACGCCGCCTCACCGAGCAACACCAGCGACATGGTCACGGCAAGCTGCGTGCGCACATCGGACAGGAAAGCCTGCTCGTCCATGCCCTCGGTCAACATCCGCGCCTGCTCGGCGGCGGCCTGCATCCTGCCGATATAATCGACCAGCCTCTCCGCGCTCATATGCGGGTCGCTTCCGACAAAACACGCGCGCGAATATTCTCAGGCAAGCCGCCCGGCGTCACCAGATCCACCTTCACCCCCAGAATATCCTTCAACTCCTCAAGCAGCCCCCCAAGATCGAAAAGAGACGTCCCCGGCAACGTATCAACGAGAATATCGAGATCACTATCCGCCCGATCCTCGCCCCGCGCCACCGATCCGAACACACGCGGGTTCGCCGCGTTGAAGCGCTTGGTCGCCTCGCGGATCGCCTGCCTGTTTCTCTCCAGTACCTCGGATGGTCTCATCGCCTTCTCACACTACCAGTGGGTAAGAATAATGGTCGAACTCATATCGGCTTGGCCTCCTCGAGAACGCGCCGTCGGACATCTTCGGGAAAGTCGCCCGGTATCAAAAGGTGTATCGGCGTACCCAGCATCATCTGCTCGAGTTCATCGAGCAAACCGCCGAGATCAAGAAGTGTTGCGCCCGGCAACGCATCCACCAGAATATCCAGATCGCTATCCGCCCGATCCTCGCCCCGCGCCACCGATCCGAACACACGCGGGTTCGCCGCGTTGAAGCGTATCGTCGCCTCCCGGATCGCCTGTCTGTTCTGCTCCAGCACTTCCGATGGTCTCATCGCCTTTGCTCCCTGTCGACGACTATAAGCGGCGGACGGACAAGAGAAAAGCGGTGTCGCTCAGCGTGTCGGTAGCAGCGCCTCGAGCCGCAGCAGCGCGATGCGTTCCACCTGCGCGGTAGCCGTTTCGAATTCCGCATCGCGGCTGTTGTCGATGCGCTCTTCGAAGGCGGAAAGGATCGCCTGCTTGTCGAGACCCTTCACCGCGATGATGAAGGGAAAGCCGAATTTTTCGACATAGGCGCGGTTGAGTTCGGTGAAACGCTGGTGTTCCTCCGGGCTCAGCCGGTCGAGGCCGGCGCCGGCCTGTTCCTTTTTGCTGTCCTCGGTCAATTCGCCGGCGATCGCCAGTCGGCCAGCGAGATCGGGGTGGGCGCGAAGCACGCCGAGGCGCTCCTCCGTGCTTGCGGCACGGAAGATCGCCACCAGCGCCGTGTGCACGCGGTCGACATCGAGCGTCTCGCCGACGAAACCGTCGTCGAAGGCCCGTTCGGCAATGAAGGGCGAGTGTTCGAAGACGCCGCCGAAGCGGGAGATGAATTCATCGCGTGCAATCATCAGATGGTCTCCGGCTTGTGGTGCTTGTGCCAATGCTCGGCGATCTCGATGCGGCGCGGGATCCACACCTTCTCGTGGTCGAGCACATATTGCATGAAGCGCTTCAGCGCCGCTGCGCGGCCCGGGCGGCCGACGAGGCGGCAATGCAGGCCGATCGACATCATCTTCGGGCTGCCCGCCTCACCCTCTTCATAGAGCGTGTCGAACGCATCCTTAAGATAGGTGAAGAACTGGTCGCCCGAGTTGAAGCCCTGCGGCGTCGCAAAGCGCATGTCGTTGGTTTCAAGCGTATAGGGGATGATCAGGAAGGGTTTGTCGTCGGCGCCCTTCACCCAGAACGGCAGATCATCGGCATAGCTGTCCGACGAGTAGAGAAAGCCTCCCTCTTCCTGCACCAGCCTCAGCGTGTTGTCCGACGGCTTGCCCTGGTACATGCCGTAAGGCCGCTCGCCTGTTAGTTCGGTGTGCAGCCGCACGGCTTCGAGTATATGCTTGCGCTCCAGCTCTTCCTGGAAATCCTTGTATTCCAGCCAGCGGTAGCCGTGGCTGGCGATTTCCCAGCCGGCTTCCTTCATCGCCGCCACCGCCTCGGGGTTACGCGCCATGGCGAGCGTCACGCCATAGACGGTCGCCTGCACCTTGAGCTCGGTGAACATCCGGAAGAGCCGCCAGAAACCGGCCCGCGAGCCGTATTCGTAGATCGATTCCATGTTGAGATTGCGCTGGCCGGGCCAGGCGGCCGCGCCGACGATCTCCGACAAGAGGTTTTCCGAGGCCGCGTCGCCATCGAGAACGCAGCTTTCGCCGCCTTCCTCGTAATTGATCACGAACTGCACGGCGATATTGGCGCCGCCGGGCCATTTCGGATCAGGCGTATTGCGGCCGTAGCCGACCAGATTGCGCGGGTAAGTCTCGGATACCATGAAATCACCTTCCACAAAGTCGGGGAACGGTAGCATCCGAGGACGGAATGTCGAGACCGAAAGTAGGCAACAGAGTTTTGTCTTTATGGCACAGCCACTTGGAGCCCGCTCAGGCGAGCACCGCCTCCTGGCTGCGGCGGGCGCTGACCTTGCCCATCGGGTGCAGCGAATGCACCCGGAAAGGCCCGCCGTTACCCTCCTCGATCAGCAGCGCGACATTCGAGACCTTGACCGGCTCCGTCAGGACGGGATCGAAGACACCGCGCAGCGCATATTCGATACGCGGCATGTCGGCGTGGCCGACCGGTCCCGTCAGCGGCATGTGAAACCGGAATTCGTCCATCACATAGGGGCAGCCCCAGCGGTGCAGATTGGCGAATTGCGCCGCCGAAAGCCCGTCGGGATCGCTGCGCTCGATATCCGCCTCGCTGAGCGGCGCGCGGTAGTGATCGAACTGCTGCACGATCGCCGAGGCCAGATAATGCACATGCTCGCAGGGCAGCGACGGCACGAGGCTGTAGAAGCCGCCGGTGCGGGCGACCTCGAGCCTACGGATGCTGAACGGCGTCTGCGAGCCGCAGAAGCGCATGAGATCCCGCAGAAGTTGCGCCTCGGTCACATCGGCGGACAGCCGGAATGGCGCCTTCAGCACACCATGAAAACCGTAGCGCCGCGGCATCGCGGTATGAAAGGCGATCTCGTGGATACCGAGGCCGCGAATGGCCAGCGGCTCGACCATCTCACCGGAAAAGACGTTCCGGCCCAGCCAGTTCGCCGCCACATGCGAGAGAGGAGCACTCGCGGCGGGCGTGAAGCAAATGGCGTATCGCATGTGGCCGTCTCCGTGCTCGAGCCTGCGCGACAGCCGATTCCGCCGCGTCAATGCGCAAGCAGATAGGTGATTTGCGTGACAGATTGACGAAAGGCAGCGAAATCTAATTCACGTTTAGCGTGAAGCCACGCGAATGTGACCGGACAGGAGAAAGCTGTCCGGCAGCTCGAAAGGCACCTCGTCCCCGGCGGCGATCAGAACCGCCGCCTGCGCAAGGCGGTGGGCGAGCCCGAAGCTCACCTTGAACCCGCCGGTCAGCGCGATCAGGCGTTCATGTTCTGGATGCCGGCCCAGCATCGGATCGCGGTCGATGGCCTTGGGGCGCAGTCCCGCCCAGCGCTCGATCACGGGCGCATCGCGCAGAGATGGCACGAGCGCGCGGGCGGCATCGAGAAGCGCATCGAGTTGCGCGTCGGTGCTGAAAGGCTCGTCGAACCGGTTCTCGCTGGTGCTGCCGATCGCGACATGCTCACCCTCATGCGCCACGACATAGAGTCCATCACGGAAGATCGTCGGCAGGTCAGGATCGACATCGGCCTTCAGAAGCGCCGCCTGCCCCTTCACCGCCTGCCCGAGCGGCTTTGCAAGTCCGCTGGTCTGCTCGCCGAGCAGCGGAAAGGACTGGTGACCAGCGGCAATGATGCAGCGATCGAAGAGGATCGTGCCGGCGCTCGTCCGCGCTCGCCCGGCATCGGGATCGAGGCTTTCGAGCGCCACGTTCTCCATGATCCTGACATGCATAGCCTTGCGCAGGAAAGCAGCAAGAACCGAGGTCAGCGATCGTGGCGCCACCCGCGCCGCGAGCGTGTCGTGCACGAAGCCGCCCTCGCTGTCGGCAGCCTCGAGCCAGCCTGAAACCGGCGGCCGGTCGAGCACATGCCAGTGAAACCGGCGCTCGCCCGCCTGCCAGTGCTGTTCCGCATCTTCGGAATGTCCGAGGGCGATGGTGCGCAGATGCGGCTTCGGCAGCGGGATCAGCCGGCCCGAGCGGCGATAGCCCGCCGAAAGCCCGGTTTCGGCCTCCAGCGCCGCGATCTCGCTCTCCAGCGAGACCAGCGCATCGAACTGGAACTGCTTCTTCGGGTTCCACTTGTCGGGCATATGCGGCATCAACGCGCCGAGCAATCCGCCGCTGGCGCCCTGCCCGAGCTCGCCCGCATCGATCAGCACCGTGTCGATGCCCAGCCGCGCGGCATGCACCGCGGCCCAGAGCCCCATGATACCGCCGCCGACGATCAGAAGTGCCGTGGACGATTGACCGGAAGCCGAGGCAGGACTATCGGCTGTGGACATGACAGATACGAGCCCCGAACAGATTGACGTGAAGAACCAGCCGCTTGAATGGCGCGACGGCGATATGCCCTATTCGCCGGCCTTTGGCGACCATTTTTATTGCCAGACCGACGGCCGGCTCGAATGCGGCCATGTCTTCCTCTCGGGCAACGGCCTGCCGTATCGCTGGACCGGACGCGACAGCTTTAAGATCGGCGAACTCGGTTTCGGCACCGGGCTGAACTTCGCGGAAACGTGGCGGCGCTGGAAAGAGCTGCGCGCAGACGGCCAGCATCTGCACTTCATGTCCTTCGAACTCTATCCCATGCAGCGCGACGAGATCGACCGCGCCCTGGCGCATTGGTCGGAGATCGATGCCGAGCGTGCGGCGCTCGCGGCCGCATGGCCGGACAGGCCCGAGGGCATCGTATCGCTCGATCTCGACCGGCAGACCCGCCTCAGCGTCGTCTGCGGCGCCGCGATCGATGGCGTGTCGGCGGCAGCCGCCGATTTCGACGCCTGGTACCTCGATGGTTTCGCCCCGTCGCGCAATGCCGACATGTGGTCTGAGCAGCTCATGCGCCTCGTCTTCGAAAAGACGGTCAGCGGCGGCAGCTTCGCCACCTATGCGGCGGCGGGCTTCGTCCGGCGCAATCTCATCGCCGCCGGCTTCGCGCTCGAGCGCCGCCCCGGCTTCGCCGGCAAGCGCGAGATGCTCTGCGGCGTCAAGCCCTGACGCCTTATGCCGGCCGGTAGGTCAGCGCGACCGCGCCCTTGGGGAAGACCTTGGAATCGACAAGCGTCAGCTGCCGTGGCGCAAGAATATCGGAGAAGATCGGCAGCCCCTGCCCCAGCGCCAGCGGATAGACCATCAGCATGAACCGGTCGACAAGGTTCTCGGCGATCAGGCTGCGCGCGAAGATGGCGCCGCCATGGGCGATGATCGGCTTGCCATCCACGGCCTTCAGCCTTGCGACCTCCTCGGCAAGATCGCCGCTCGCCACATAGGCTTCGCCCCAGCTCTCGGCGCCTTGCTGCAGCGCGCCCACCTGCTCGCTGCGCTCATTGACGCCAGCCAGGATCGCCCGCCCCTGCCTCGAAAAAACAGCCTTGGGGATCTGGTTCATCGGCGGCGCGAAGACGCCCGTCGAGGTCGGCCAGAAACCGGACATGCCCTCGAAGGTGCGGCTGCCCATGATATGCAGGCTGGCGTTCCAGGCGTTCGCGAGCTTCCAGTCGATCGCCTCCTGGTCGCCGCTGAATATCCAGTCGACCTCGCCACCGGGCCCGCTGACGAAGCCGTCGAGCGACATGGACATGGTCAGGATCAGTTCTCTCATCGCTTTCCTCCTCAGATCACTTCTACCCAAGGACGGACGGGAGAAGCGAATTCCGACAGGAGGATTGCCGTGCCCGGAGAAATGCGGGCGCAATGCGCTGTCAGCGCGACGTTTGTCCTGTCCGTAGCCCGGCAGCGGCACGCCAGCGGGCGATCTTCGCCTCCAGCAACTCGGGGCTGATCGGCTTCGACATGTAGTCGTCCATCCCGGCCTCGAAGCAGAGCTCCCGGTCCGTTTCCAGCGCATGGGCGGTAACGCCGATGATCGGGACATGACCGCCCTGCAGGGCTTCGAGCTCGCGGATTCGCCGGGTGGCGTCTTGGCCGTTCATCACCTGCATGGAGACGTCCATCATGATGATCGACGGTGCGTGCTTTTGCCAGGCATCGACCGCTTCCTGCCCGTTGCCGACCACGAGGAAGTCGAGACCGGTTCCTTGCAGGATCTGGGTGAACACGATCTGGTTGACCTCGTTGTCCTCGGCCACGAGCACGTCGATCGCGCCATCCGAGCGAGGTAGAGAAGACAGAAGCGCGCTTTCGGCCTGCGGCAACGCCTTCGTCGTCACGGCATGTGCCTCGCCGTCGTCCCATACCGGCTTGACGCGGCTTGCCCTGATAACCTCTGCAATGGTGTTGCGCAGCACATTGGCCCGCGCCGGCTTCATCAGATGCGCCTGGCCGTTCAGCGCCGCAAATTCCTTCTCTGCTTCGGCGATGTCCATCGAGGTCAGGAAGATGATCGGCAGCGCCTTGAAGCGCGGGTCGGCGCGCAGTGCGCGGGCGACAGCCGCGCCATCCATGCCGGGGATCTGGTAGTCGAGAATGAGCGCATCGATCTTGACGCCCGCCTGGCGTGCGGCCTCGAGGATGGCGATCCCCATCGGCCCGTCCTCTGCAGCGGCGCCATCGAAGCCCCAGAGCGAAAGCTGCTCGGTCAGGATCTGCCGGTTGACCGCGTTGTCGTCGATGACGAGCACCCGCGCGCCCTGCACGTTGACCGGCAGCGGCTTCTGCTCGACGCGGGCCGCGGCGATGGCGAGCGGCAGATGTACGGTGAAGATCGATCCCCGCCCGGGCTCGCTATCCACCTCGATATAGCCACCGAAGAGATCGACCAGGCCGGCGGTGATCGCAAGGCCCAGCCCCGTGCCCTCGTGCCGCCGCGTCGAGGAACCATCGATCTGCGAGAACTTCTCGAAAATGGATTCCAGCTGCTCCGTGGGAACGCCGATACCGGTGTCCTCCACCCGGATGCAGGCAGTGATCTGGTCGCCTGCGCCGGGAACGAAGCCGAGATCGACCAGCACATGGCCGCGCTCGGTGAACTTGACGGCGTTGCCGACGAGATTGGTGACGATCTGGCGGAAACGGCCGGCATCGCCGATGACTGACGATGGCAGGTCCGGTGCCGTGCGCACCAGAAGCTCGATGTCCTTTTCGGCGGCCGACGACGACAACAGCGTCGCCACGTCCTCGACGGCCTCCACCAGATCGAACGGCACGCGCCGAAGTGTCATCTGCCCGGCGTCGATCTTCGAGAAGTCGAGAATGTCGTTGATGATGGTCACCAGCGCATTGCCCGATTTGACGATGATATCGATGAAGGTCTTCTGCCGCGCATCGAGATCGGTTTTCGCCAACAGTTCCGCCATGCCGAGCACGCCGTTCATCGGCGTGCGGATCTCGTGGCTCATATTGGCGAGGAATTCGGACTTCACGCGATCTGCGGCCTCGGCGCGCTCCAGCAGCCGCTGCAGCTCCGCCTCGCGCTCCTTGGCTTCGGTCACGTCGGTGAACAGCGCCACCCAGTGCTGCCGCTCGCTCATGGTCGCATCGAGATTGACCCACCGCTCGCCGCGCACGTGAAACGGCGTAGAGATCGGCTTGCCCGCCGCGATGTTGGCGCGCCAGCCCTGCAGGATGACATCCTCGTCGCCGTGGAAGTCGCCGCGCGCCGCGCAGAAATGAAACAGGTCGATCCACTCCCGACCGACGGCAAGATATTCGGCGGGGATATCGAGGATTTCGGCAAGCGGATCGCTGGAAAGCAGGGTGCGACCGGTCTGTACGATCATCAATCCCTGAGACATCGCCTGCGTCGCATCCTGCAGCAGGTCTCCAAGCCGTTCCAGCGCTTCTCGCGTCTCGTGGATTTCCCGCTCTCGTTCCCTCACCGAGGTGACGTCGGTGTATGAGAGCAGAACGCGCCCGTTGGAAAGCAGCCGGCCGTCGAAGAGAACGCGCTTGTCGGCGATCCAGCCGAGCTCCACGGGCTCCTGCCGTCCCGTCGTCAGATGCTCTTCGCGACGCGCGAAAACATCCTCGGGCGTCAGTGCCGCATCATAGCGGCCGACGCGATGATTGCGGCGGATGATCTCGATGAAATCGGTGCCGTCGAGCGGCTTTTCTCGCGACAGATCCCAGACATCGTAGAACTCGTTGTTGGCGTAGAGCACCTTTCGCGCATCGTCGAGGATCAGCACGCCGATCGGCAGGCTGTTCAGGATGAGTTCGATCTCACGGCGCAGCTCGCGGTTTTCGACATCCGCTGCCGGCGACCGGCTGGCAATGGTCATGCCTGCTTGTCGCGGACGCGCCGCCTTCTCGAAGAGACCGAGCACGTAAACGCGGGCTTCCGACGGCATGAAGCTTTCGATCCGCACCCGCTCGTGGTCGATCCCATCTGCATCGAAGCAGATGGCGCTTTCCTCGGTGCCGAAGACCAGCGCCCTTCGCTCCTTGTCTTCCCGCCCCTCTTCCTCCGGGCGATCGAACAGCTCGCGGCTGCGGCGGCCGATAAAATCGGAGATTTCCAGCCCGAAGAAATCGGCATAGGCGGCATTGACCGCGACGTAGCGCAGCTCGCTATTCTTGACATAGGCAGGGCTGCCCAGATCCGCGATCCGGCGGCAGGCCAGTTCGAGAAGGTCGCCGCTCGATCCCAAGAAATGTGCTCCTGCTGAAAAGGAATTGTGCTTCGCAACGACTATAGCGGCCAGGGCTTTAACAAGGCTTTAACCATGATGATCGTGGCGCCCGACGAATACGGCGCCTCAGTCCGAGGCAAATCTTGAAACGTGATCTCCAGGCGCGATGAATTTCAGCGCCACCGCGCCATATTCCTGGTGTCCGCAGTGATTGACGCGGATCCTGTTGACGACCTTCGAACCAAGCCTCGTCGATGAAAGGAAACGAGCATGTCCGTTCTTCATAAAAGCATGGCGGCGGGCCTGATTGCATTGACACTGACAGCAGCCCCCCTGGTAACGGCGACGCCCGCGAATGCGGGCTCGGACGAAGCCTTCTGGGGCGGCATCGCGGTAGGCGCGATTGGCGGCGCGCTTCTGACGCAGGCCGTACCGCCGATCTATCCCGCCTATGACTACCCGGCCTATGGACCCTACTATCGTCCATACGCGCAGGTCTATTACGACGGCTACTACAGGGGCTACGCTCGTCCCTATTATCGGCCGTACTACAGGCCCTACTATCGGCCCTATTATCCGAGCTATTACCGGCCCTACAGCTACTACCGGCCATATGGCTACTGTCACGTCGAACGGCGCTACGATCGAGGTGGCGGTTATTACACCGTGCGCGTCTGCCGCTGACGCAGCCCGGCAATCGGATTCTGGTACCCGGCGCCGCGCCAAGACGTCGCCGGGGCGGAGCTTTATGCGGCCCCACCCTTGACTTTCCGGGCGAACTGGACCAAATGCAGGCCAGCTTTCACCTTCCGGCCGCCGCGTGAGCGTGCCCCTGCCAGTAAATAGGATGCAGGAAGAAGGGCAAAAGCGCATTTCGAATGGACCGCATCTAGAAGACGCGGCAGAAGCGCTGGAAAGCTTTTTCCAACAAGACAAGTTCCCACTTCACGCGGGGTTCTTGACGCCAGAGTAACACCGGACCGCAAACCCGCGTTCCGGCGGTATTGTTTTGGCGCCCCTGAAAAGGTTATGACTTGACCAATTTTGAATCGCTTGGTGTCTCCAAGCCGATCGTCGCCACACTGTTCCAGCTCGGCATCGAAAAGCCGACCCCCATCCAGGAAAAGGCGATCCCACTTCTTCTCGAAGGCCGCGACCTGATCGGCCTCGCCCAGACCGGCACCGGCAAGACGGCCGCATTCGGCCTGCCGCTGATCGAAAAGCTGATCCCGGAAGAACGCCGCCCCGACAACCGTACCACCCGTACGCTCATCCTGGCGCCGACTCGCGAACTGGTGAACCAGATCGCCCAGAACCTGAAGAACTTCCTGCGCAAGTCGCATCTGCGCATCAACGTCGTCGTCGGCGGCGTGTCGATCAACAAGCAGCAGCTGCAGCTTGAAAAGGGCACCGACATCCTGGTCGCCACCCCCGGCCGCCTGCTCGATCTCGTCGCCCGCCGCGCCATCGGCCTCACCGCCGTGCGCTACCTCGTGCTCGACGAAGCCGACCAGATGCTCGACCTCGGCTTCGTGCATGATCTGCGCAAGATCTCCAAGATGGTGCCGAAGCGTCGCCAGACGATGCTCTTCTCCGCCACCATGCCGAAGGCGATCGCCGATCTCGCCGCCGACTTCCTGACCGATCCAGTCAAGGTCGAAGTGACTCCTCCGGGCAAGGCTGCCGACAAGGTCGAGCAGTATGTTCACTTCGTCAACGGCAAGAACGACAAAACCGATCTTCTCAAGAAGTCGCTCTCCGAGAACCCCGATGGCCGCGCCATCGTCTTCCTGCGCACCAAGCATGGCGCCGAGAAGCTGATGAAGCATCTCGAGCATGTCGGCTACTCCGTCGCCTCGATCCACGGCAACAAGAGCCAGGGTCAGCGCGAGCGCGCGCTGAAGGCCTTCAAGGACGGCGATATCAAGACGCTGATCGCGACCGACGTCGCCGCACGCGGCATCGACATCCCGGCTGTCAGCCACGTCTACAACTACGATCTGCCTGAAGTACCCGACGCCTACGTCCACCGTATCGGCCGTACGGCGCGCGCCGGCCGCGACGGCATCGCGATCGCTTTCTGCGCACCGGATGAGACCCGTCTGCTGCGCGACATCGAGCGCCTGATGAACATCTCGATCGCGGTTGCCTCTGGCGAAGCCCCGGCCAACATGAACGCGGCGCCGAAGCGCGGCAGCGGCAATGGCCACCGTGGCCAGGGCCAGGGTCGTGGCGGTGAAGGTCGCGGCGGTGAAGGTCGTGGCAACGCCCGCGCCGGCCGCCCCGAGCGCCGTCCGCGCCCCGAGGCTGGCGACGAAGTCCGCGCCAACGAGGAACGCCGCGAGCGTCGTCCGCGTCCGGAACGCCAGACGCAGCGCAACGAGGATTTCCGCGGCCAGCGTCGCGGCGAAGTCGCGCCGGTCACGGCAGGCCCTGACAACGATCTCGCCTCGACCTCGGATTTCCGTGGCGCAGGCCAGGCCCGCAAGCAGCAGCGTCCCCAGCACGGAAACCACGCTCATGGTGACGCCAACCGTCACCAGCCCGGCGGCGGCGCCCGCAATGCGCACGGCCGTCCCGGCCGCAAGCACGGCGAGGATCGCGGCCAGCACACCGGCAACGGTGGCGGCGAGCGTCGCGAAGGCAACGGTGGCAAGCGCCGTGGCGGCCCCTCGCGCGGCGGCAATGGCGGCCAGCGCCGCGAACGCGCCTGAGCGCTTCGCCCTGAGTGAATAAGGACGGCGGAAAACACCGCCGCCCGGAAACCGAAAAACCTCCGGCGACCACCGGAGGTTTTTTGTTGCCGGTGCGCTGGCGCCTCGGTCTATTGGGCACCCATATCCATCTGTTCGACCTCGACCGGGCTAACCTCTCCCGGCTTGATCTTGAGCGTCTGCTTTGCCGCCGGCCGTGGCGGCTTGGCGCCGCCCTGTCCCTGCTTGGCCTGCTGGTTCTGCGCCTGCACCGCCTGCGAGATGGCGGCTGCGAGCGCCTTGCCGTCCACCTTCCCCTCGACCTTGCGGTTGCCGGCATTGGGCGGCGCCGGTCTCGGCGCTGCAGCCGCTTCTGCGGGCAATGGCTGGCCGATGCGCCCGGACCGCACCTTGACCGGCCCGATCGCCCCGGCGCTGACATCGAAGGGGCACTCGTAGGTTTGCCGCATCCATTGCCCGCGCGCCGTCAGGAACCGGATGGAATCGCCGCGATAGATAACAAGCGGGCTCGTGCCGCCCGCCGGATCCGCCTCCTGGAAAATGCCGGTGAAGGGACGGTTGAGCCAGTCGAAATCGATCGGTGCGACCATCTCGATGGCGCGCGCGCAGGCAGGCGCCGCGCGGTCCATGTTCGCCACCACGCAGGCCGCATCGCAGCCCTGCCCGGAGGCCGGCGCCGGAGGCGCATTGTTTTCAGCCGCTGGAGTTGCATTTGCAGCCGCCGGCGGCTGGGCTCCTCCACCTTGCGGCGCCGCCGCCTGCGCCAGCACCGTTCCGGCCGCCAGCAACGACAACGCAACAGACAATCCGCTCGCCACACCAATAAACATCACCTTACGCACGCTTCCCCCCGTAATTGCATAGTCACGATACCGTCATGGTACAAATGGCCGCAACCGGAAATACTTATAGCAATAGTTTCCATAAGTGTCAGATTGATTCTTCGTGAATATGTGTTGCTTTTATCAGACTCAAAATAGATTCTTTTCTATACATGAAAATTGCCATTGATTAACTATTGCTTAATAAATGCAACCGTGAAAGGAATGTTTCGACTGTATCATTTCGCATCAGAGGCGAAGTTACGGCACCCGTGAGTATGGGTTCAACCAGATCGTTCGAAACAGGAGGGACTTGTAATGAGAGGGATTGTTTTCGCGTCGACTACAGCGTTGAGTATTATTTTTGCTTCTACAGCGTTTGCGGGAAGCAATACTGTTTATCTCGGCCAATCTGGTGACAACCAGAAGGCCAATATCAAGCAGAGCAATGTAAACAACTTCGTCGGCACAAGCGCTGCCAACCCGTTCATCCAGGAAAATGGCGCCGGCTACGGTAGCAACACGGTCAAGATCAACCAGTGGGGCAGCTCAAACAAGGTCGGCGGCCTTGGAAACGCCAAGCAGTCCGGCACATACAATAATGCTGAAATCGCGCAGTGGGGCACCGGCGGCAACGTCGATCTCCTGCAGGTCGGCACCAACAACGGCAATGTAGGACTGATCAACAACTACGATTCTCCCAAGGGCGGGATCGCCCAGGGCGGCAGCGCGGGACAAATCTCGGTTGTTGAATACGGCAACAGCAACGACTTCAACATCAAGCAGGGCGGCTCCAACAACACCACGAGCGTGCAGCAGGTTGGCGACAACTCGCAAGCTGTGGTGCGCCAGTCGTTCTCCGGTTCCGACGAGCATATCCCGGGCGGTTATTCCAACCAGGTTTTCCCATCTGACAACGCTTCGAACGGCACGATCACCATCAAGCAGGGTGTCTATGGCGCATCGAGCTCCGACTTCGCCTATGCGATCCAGGGCGGCGGCAGCTGGAACACGATCACGCTCGGTCAGGACGGCCAGAAGCAGACGGCCGCTGTCTGGCAGGACGGCAACACGAATAACATCGATTCCTACCAGTCTGGCTATGGAAACTCGCTCGGCAAGGTCAGTGGCCTGACCCACACGACGGTTCCCTTTGTCCAGAAGGGCACGTCGCAGAAGCTGGTCAATTCACAGACCGGCACGAACAATACGGTAACCGGCCTGCAAAAGGATTCGTCGAACTTCATCTCGACAACCCAATCCGGCACCGGCGCAACCGCTGATTTCTATCAGAGCAATTCGTGGCAGAAGGCCTATAACTTCCAGGATGGCCCCGACAGCAAGCTGGTGGCGAAGCAGTACGGCGGCACGGGCAACTACCTGTACAACAACCAGTACGGCGTAGCGAGCGCGACAATCACGCAGGAAGGCAACGGCAATAACAGCACCGGCATACAGTCCGGCGGCTGGACCGGTGCGGCGAACGTCGCCAGCGTTACCCAGGACGGCAATGGCAACAACTCCTGGTATGCTCAGTCGGGTGCCAACAACGCGCTCACCGTCGCGCAGGGGGGCAATGCCAACGCCTCGACCGTCGCTCAAACCGGCAACAGCAACCAGGCTGTCATCCAGCAGAACTAACACAGCCCACAGGCGAGGCGTTCGCGCCTCGCCTCCTTCCCGAAATGCACTGAGGGAGAAGTGCGCGATGGATGCTGTCGATACCGGGTCTCCGCCCGTCATTTCCTGCCAGATCGAGGCCGACAAGTCGCGCGGCACGATCAACGTGCACGGCAAGATCATCAGCATTTCGCCTGCCAGCGGCCGCTACATCTTCGAGATGAAGAAGGAAGGCAAGAGCGGCAGTTCCTCCATCCAGCAATCCGGCAATTTCAGCCTCTCCGTCGGCGAGACGGTTGGCGCCGGCCAGAGCTCGACCGATTTCCGCAAGGGAACGCGCGTGCGCGCCCGGCTGACCGGCGAAGGCCTCGGCCAGAAATTCAGCTGCGATTTCGACGAGATTTCCGAATGATGAGCACCATGATTTCTCTTCGCGCGATCGCCATCGCCGCCTTCGCTTCCATGTTGACGCTGACCGGCGCCATGGCCCAGGAGGCCGAGGTCGCGAGCTCGGATTACACCGACATCTCGTCCTACCTGGTCACTCCCAGCGGTGGCGCACCCGATGCCGCCCCCGACGCCATGGCGAGACCGCAGCCGATCGGCTCCGGCTACAATTCCGCCAGCGTCAGCCAGACCGGCCAGGGCAACGTGACCTCGGTCATCCAGCTCGGCTATGCCAATACCACATCGCAGACGCAGGTCGGCGACAACAATGTCTCGGCGCTGACGCTCACAGGCAATGCCAATACCGTCTCGACACAGCAGGTCGGCAATTCCAACAGCTACAGCCTGAACCTGACAGGCAGCAACAACACGATTTCGCAGAGCCAGGTCGGCAACGGCCTCAGCTACTCCTTGTCGACGACAATGAGCGGCAAATCCATCTCCGTCCAACAAGCAGGAACCAGATAGCCATGAGGATGCGTGTACTTGTAACAGCCTTCGCTGCGTTCTCCGCGAGCGCATGTGGCTCTTTCGCCGGCGCGCTGGTCTATCAGCCCGTCAATCCAGCCTTCGGCGGCAGCCCGCTCAACGGCAGCTGGATGCTGTCGCAGGCCCAGGCCCAGAACCAGTATACCAACAGCGGCCGCTCGTCGGGCCTGTCGAGCGCGCTCACACCCGGCCAGATCTTCGCCAGCCAGCTGACCAGCCAGCTCTACGGTTCGCTTGCTAACCAGATCACCGAGGCGCTGTTCGGCGCCAATGCGCAGCAGAGCGGCACCTACACGCTGGCCGGCACGACGATCTCCTTCGTGCGCGTCGGCGGCGAGATCCAGATCGCCATCAACGATGGCACCTCCGTCACCAACATCACCGTCCCAGCAGCACCGTGAACAGTACCATGCGTCATCTTGTAAAACCGGTAATATCCTGCATTCGCGGGGCGACACTGATCGGCACGCTTATTCTGGCCGGCTGCGTCCAGGACAGCCAGACGCGCGAGCCGCTCGAGGAGCGCCCGATCGTGGCGCGCCCGTCGCCGACGGCGATCAACCTCGAAAACCTGCCGCCGCCGCAGCGCAAGGTCAGCATCGCGGTGTACCAGTTCCCCGATCTCACCGGCAAGAACGAGCCGAACGAGAACGTCGCCGTCTTCTCGCGCGCCGTAACGCAAGGTGGTTCGGGCCTGATCATCGACGCCCTGAAGCGCGCCGGCAACGGCAACTGGTTCACCGTGGTCGAGCGCACCGGCCTCAACGACCTCCTGCAGGAGCGCCAGCTGATCCGCGCGACCCGCCAGGAATACACCCAGGACATCGCCAAGCCCCTGCCCCCGATCCTCTTCGCCGGGCTCCTCGTACAGGGCGGCATTCTGACCTATGACGCCAACACCATCACCGGTGGCGCCGGCGCCAATTTCCTCGGCATCGGCGGTGACGTTCAGTATCGCCGCGACGTCGTCACCGTCGGCGTCCGCATCGTCTCGGTGCAGAGCGGCGAGGTCCTGTCCAGCGTCACCACGACCAAGACGATCTATTCGGCCGGCATCAACGCCAATGCCTACAAGTTCGTCTCCGTCGACAAGCTGCTGCAGATCGAAGCGGGCGTCACCCGCAACGAGCCGACGCAGTTCGCCGTCCGCCAGGCGATCGATCTCGCGGTCTATGCCGCGATCATCGAGGGCGTGCGCAACGGCATCTGGAACTTCGCCGATCCCGGTGTCGGCGACGCGCTGGTGAAGCAATATATCGAGCGCGACAAGCCAAGCGAGGCCGAGCCCACCAAGGTCGCTGATCTCGGCGCCGCGCCGAAGCTCTGACGCCGTCCAGACAACTCCGCCGCCCGTGTCGTCGCAAACCGGCGCGGGCGGCGGAAGCATGTCGGGCCTCAACAACAGGTGAAGCCGCACGCGTCCGCGGATGCCGGCAAGCACCGGTGGGTCGCCTGCCCATCGCCCGAAATCATTCCCGTCCCGCGCGCGGAAAATAATCATCTGCTTATATTTTAAGCCGGGGCGACCATTGCCGCGCGGCAACGCCGCGCCACCTTCCCTTAAATGCTTAGTTTCTCGGCTGTTTTCGCCGATAGCTATGATTTTATGAATCTGCCGATCGAACTGAGCATGGTTCTTGCATTGCTTTCTGCGTTGTACTCAAATGAAGAAAAAAGGGGAGCCACACCTTTGGCATTTGATGAAATGATCACCGGGGACGAAAGTCCGCGACAGCCATATGAAAAATACTTTGAGTGGTACAATAATCAGGATCGCGCGCATCTGATCGCCAAGTCCCGCGATGCGGAAAACATCTTCCGCAAGACGGGCATCACCTTCGCCGTCTATGGCCACGCCGACAGTTCCGAAAAGCTCATCCCCTTCGACATCATTCCCCGCGTCATCTCCGGCCGCGAGTGGCGCAAGCTGGCCCAGGGCATCGAACAGCGTGTCATCGCCCTCAACGCCTTCCTCGACGACATCTATCACAAGCAGGAAATCATCCGCGCCGGCCGCATTCCGCGCGAGCTGATCGAGCGCAACGACACCTTCCTGCCCGAGATGATCGGCTTCCGCCCGCCCGGCGGCGTCTACACCCACATCGTCGGCACCGATATCGTGCGCACCGGCGAGGACCAGTTCTACGTTCTCGAAGACAATGCTCGCACGCCGTCAGGTGTCAGCTACATGCTGGAAAACCGCGAGACGATGATGCACATGTTCCCGGAGCTGTTCCACGAGAACAAGGTCCGGCCGGTCGAGGACTATCCCTACCTGCTGCGCCAGTCGCTCGCCTCGCTCGCCCCTCCCGGCTGCAAGGGCAAGCCGAGAGTCGCCATCCTGACGCCGGGCATCTACAATTCCGCCTATTACGAGCATTCCTTCCTCGCCGACACCATGGGCGTTGAGCTGGTCGAGGGCTCGGACCTGCGCGTCATCGACGGCAAGGTAAAGATGCGCACCACGCGCGGCTACGAGGCGATCGACGTGCTCTACCGCCGCGTCGACGACGACTTCCTCGATCCCCTCACCTTCCGTCCGGATTCCGCCCTCGGCATCCCCGGGATCATGGATGTCTATCGCTCCGGCAACATCACCATCGCCAACGCGCCGGGCACCGGCATCTGCGACGACAAGGCGATCTATTCCTACATGCCCGAGATCGTCGAGTTCTACACCGGCCGCAAGGCGATCCTCGAGAACGTGCCCACCTGGCGCTGTTCGGAAGCCTCCAGCCTCAAATACGTGCTGGAGCACCTGGAAGAGCTCGTCGTCAAGGAAGTGCACGGCTCCGGCGGCTACGGCATGCTGGTCGGCCCCACGGCATCGAAGAAGGAACGCGCCGAGTTCGCAGACAAGCTCAAGGCGCGGCCGAGCAACTATATCGCCCAGCCGACGCTGTCGCTCTCCACCGTGCCGATCCTCGTCAACAAGGGCATCGCGCCCCGCCACGTCGACCTGCGCCCTTACGTGCTGGTCTCCGACAAGGTGCAGATCATCCCCGGCGGACTGACCCGCGTTGCCCTCAAGCAGGGCTCGCTCGTGGTCAATTCCAGCCAGGGCGGCGGCACCAAGGACACCTGGGTATTGGAGGATTGATCTGATGCTCGGAAGAACCGCAAACGGCCTCTACTGGATGTTCCGTTACATCGAGCGCGCCGAAAACATTGCCCGCCTCATCGATGCCGGGCTGCGCATGTCGCTGACGAGAAGCGGCGAAAGCGACGACAACTGGGACGGCGTGCTGCAGAGCGCCGGTGTCCGCGAAACCTATGACGAAGGCCATTCCAAGCTGACGGGCGCCGACGCGATCGACTATCTGCTGCGCGACCGCTCCAACCCGTCGAGCGTCATGTCCTGCGTCGATTTCGGCCGCAACAATGCCCGCATGGTGCGCACGGCGCTGACGCGCGAAACCTGGGAAGCCACCAACGAGTTCTGGATCGAGCTCAAGGATCTCCTGTCGAAACGCCTGAAGCCGGCCGAACTGCCGCAGGCGATCGACGTCATCAAGCATCGGGCCGGGCTGATCCGCGGCGCGCTGCACGGCTCCATGTTGCGCAACGAGCTCTATAACTTCGCCCGCATCGGCACCTTCATCGAACGCGCCGACAACACCAGCCGCATCCTAGACGTGAAATATTACGTGCTGCTGCCGGCGGTGTCGGCCGTCGGCACCTCGATCGACAACGTCCAGTGGGAATCGATCCTGCGCTCGGTCTCCGCCCACCGCTCCTACAGCTGGGCCTATGACGGCGAGTATCGCGCCATGAACATCGCCGACTTCCTGATCCTCAACGGCCAGATGCCGCGGTCGCTCGCCTATTGCTACGAGAAGATCACCAGCGAGCTCGGTCATCTCGCCACCGACTACGGCGAGCGACTGCAAGCGCACGACACCGCCGATGCGATCCGCAAGTCGCTGAAGAAGCAGGCGATCAAGGACATCATGGACCAGGGCCTGCATGAGTTCCTGGAGGACTTCGTCACCCGCAACAACCAGCTCGGGCAGGAAATATCCGACGGTTACAGGTTCTATGCATAGGCGGATCCGGACATGAAACTCAAGATTAGCCACATCACCGAGTACCGCTACGACGAGCCCTCCGCCTTCTCGCTGCAGCGCCTGCGGCTGACACCGCCGGTCTTTCCCGGCCAGACCGTCGGCAACTGGTCGCTGCATGTCGAGGGCGCCAAGCCGGAGGTCGAGTATGACGACCAGTTCGGCAATCACGTCAACCTCGTGTCGCTGGAGGGCGAGCAGCAGGTGACGCACATCGTCGCCGAGGGCGAGGTCGAGACCACCGATCTCAACGGCGTCATCGGTCCGCACACCGGTTTCTGCCCGCTCTGGCTCTTCCTGCGCGACACGCCGAAGACCAAGCCCGGCAAGCTGGTGAAGGAGCTGATCAAAGGCATCAGCGGCGACAGCGAACTGGCGCGCATGCACGACCTGATGGCCGCGATCCACGAGACCGTGACCTACCTGCCCGGCACCAGCGACGTCGAAACCACGGCGGAACAGGCGCTGGAGAGGAAGAGCGGCGTCTGCCAGGATCACGCCCATATCTTCGTGGCCGCCGCCCGCGCGCTGAATATTCCGGCCCGCTACATCTCGGGATACCTGATGATGGAAGAAAAGGTCGAGCAGGCCGCAACCCATGCCTGGGCCGAAGCCCACATACCCGGTCTCGGCTGGGTCGGCTTCGATCCCGCCAACAAGATCTGCCCCGACGAGCGCTATGTGCGCCTCGCCTCCGGCCTCTCCTACAAGGATGCCGCGCCGGTCTCGGGCATGCGCATCGGCACGCCGGGCGAAAAGCTGGAGGTGATCGTGAAGGTCGCCGACCAGGGGCAAAGCCAGAGCCAGAGCTGAACCGCTTCAGGCGCTCGCGGATAAGGCATCAGAATTGGAAAAAGCCGGCGGCGCCAATGCTCCGCCGGCTTTGTATTGATCAGGCGTAGACCTTGAAGCGGGCGCTGTCGTCCATGAAGGCCTTTTCGCTGACGGCGCCAGAATGCGCGCCGAACGGCATCTGCGCGCGCAGCTTCCATGAAGCCGGGATATCCCAGGCAGCGGCGATTTCGGCATCGGCCAGCGGGTTATAGTGCTGCAGGCTGGCGCCGATATCGGAGGCGGCAAGCGCCGACCAGACGGCGAACTGCGCCATGCCGCTCGACTGTTCCGACCAGATCGGGAAGTTGTCGGCATAGAGCGCGAACTTTTCCTGCAGGCCCTTCACAACGTCCTGGTCTTCGAAGAAGAGAACCGTGCCGGCGCCGGCGGCGAAGCTGTTGATGCGCTTCTCGGTGGATTCGAAGGAATCGGCCGAAACGATCTTGCGCAGCGCTTCCATGACGAAGCCCCACAGCTTGTCACTTTCCGCACCGTAGAGAACGAGCACGCGCGAGCTCTGCGAATTGAAGGAGGACGGCGTGTGCTTCACGGCATCCTGAATGAGCTTGGTGGTCTCGTCCTGGGAGATCGGCAGGGTCTTGCCAAGCGCATACTGGCTGCGGCGCTTCTTGATGGTCTCGATGAGAGTATTGGTCATTTCGAAAATTGTCCTTTGTCTCGAATACGCCCGCCCGCCGCTGGGAGGAGCGGCGACGCAGGACGATCTCCAGAGATAGAGGACCTTGGCGCGGATGGATATTGCAACGCAGCACAAAACGCCGCTTTTTCGAGATTTCTCGCAGTTTTGTGATTCTGAACGGAATCAAGCAGTTGGATCGCGCGCGCTAGTCGAATTCGGGCACCCGCCCCGATTGAAACAGGATGATGGAGGGACCATGCTCGCCGATCGCGACGTTGGCCTCCTTGCTCCAGACGACCACGCCGGCATAGTCGTTGACCATGGTTTCGGCCACGTAGACCGCCGTTTCCTCGCGCTTCATGATGCGCGGCTCGAATGCAGGCGTAAGCACCCCCTCGCCGTCCAGATTGAACGCGCTCAAAACAATCAACTTCCGCACTCCCGGCATGGCGCTCTCCTGCCGGCCATAACGGTGCGGAGGTCGCTTTCGTTCCGCCGCGAGACAGCGATGAGTAAGGAAAGCAGCGATGACGCGTGTCCGCAGCGAGGCCACCATTTATAGGCGATTTCTAAACCATATAATCATCGCGGCAGTTGCACCGTCATCCCTACTCACTCATGCTCGTTCAGGTTTTACGCAAGTGAGGGGAATGCGCATGCCGGAAATACGCTCGCCGCGCCTTGCCGTGCTGATCGATGCAGACAACGCGCCGGCGAAGATCGCCGACCGGCTGTTCGAGGAGATCGCCAAGATCGGCGATGCGAGCGTACGCCGCATCTATGGCGATTTCGCCGACGAGCGTTTGAAGAAGTGGGCCGAAGTGCTCCCGCGCCACGCCATCATCCCGCAGCAGCAATTCGCCTATGTCACCGGCAAGAACGCCACGGATATAGCGCTCGTCATCGACGCCATGGACCTGCTGCATAGCGGCCGCTTCGACGGCTTCTGCCTGGTGTCCTCAGACAGCGACTTCACCCGGCTTGCGTTGCGGATCAGGGAGCAAGGGAGCGATGTCTTCGGCTTCGGCGGCAAGAAGACGGCTGAAAGTTTCCGGAAGGCCTGCCGCGAGTTTTTCTTTACCGAGACACTGCTTCCGCCCGCACCTGCGAAGGTCTCCACGGCCAAGCAGACAACGCCGACACCACTAGATGCGGAGGCTGCGACGCCGATCATCCTTGACGCGATGATGCGGATGCCAAACGAAGACGGCTGGGTGGCACTCAGCGGTGTCGGGAGCGAGCTTGCCAGTCGGTGGCCGGATTTCACTTGCAAGGCTTACGGCTTCAGGAACTTGAGCAAGCTGGCGCGAAAAATCAGCGTCTTCGAAGTCGACAAAGCCAACAGGCACATCAGGCACAAGCCAACACCAGCAAAAGCGAACTGATCAATTCCCGCTGCCTCAATGAAACGGCCGCACCTCGACCGGCGCCCGGCAGGCGACAGCCGCCTTGCGCCCCCAGGCAAGCGCCGTTTCGAGATCGGCGACATCGAGCACCCAGAACCCGCCGACATGCTCTGAGGTCTTGAGATAAGGCCCCTCGCTCGCCCGGACTTCGCCATTGGCCTGCGCCGTGAGCGACACCGCGCGCCGCGGAGGCTGGAGCTCGCCGACGAAGACCCTGACGCCCGCGGCCTGCATCTCGTCATTGAGCACGTCGATATCCCGCCCCATCGCCTCGTCCTCCGAAACGGCGGGGTCGTAGTCATCGGGATGATGGATCGCAACGAGGTACTGGGTCATGGCCTGTCCTTTCCTTTCCGGGTTCGCTGGCGGATGGTGTTCGCCCATCCCCTCTAAGACGAATGGAAATGCCGGGATCCGACAATGCCTGGACACTCGACCCAGCATTGATTGATCGCGAAGTACAATCTACTATGCGGTTGCATTCACTGTCAGCTGATCGAGGAGTCTACTTCATTGCAGCTCGTGGAGCACAATTCCGCCCAAAAGTTTCTCGATTTCCTCCGGCCATCGTCCGAGAGATGGTGGAACCCTGTCACCGGACGGCAGTCTCATGTCTTTCGCGGCCATGCGGACGCCTCCTGGAGACTACGGCCGAAGGGCTGGAGGCCATTCGTCGCCAACCCCGAGGTCGAGGCGCTCTACCGGGCGGTGCGCCTGGCGCTCACCGGGAGCCACAATGCCGGAGACCTGGTCCTTTCCGACAAGGCGAGGCTCTGGCGCTTCACACTTGCCGAGGCCGCGATCCAGTTTGCATCGCTTGGCCGGAGCGTCGGCCTGGAAATCCCCTGGCAGGTGGAAAACAGCCTCATCGCATCACCCCGTCAGGACGTGCCCTTTATCGACCTGTCGCTTCTCTCGCTTGCCCAGCATCATGGCGTGCCGACACAGCTCCTGGACTGGTCGGACGACCCTCTGACAGCCGCCTTCTTCGCCGTCGATGATCCCGAGCTACCCACCAACCTCTGCGTCTGGGCGCTCGAGATCGAGAAGGTGCCCAGCGGCAACAAGACGAACTACCGCCTGAAGACGGCGCCGAACATCGGCAATGCCAACATCAGGGCGCAAAGCGGTTTGTTCCTGGCTTTCGACCAAGGGCCGCATCTGGACACCTTGTTCGACGGCGAGTGGCCATGCTTCGAGAGCGATGATCTGCTGTCCGCCGCGCTGATCCAGGTCACTTTGCCGGCGAGCGAGAGGCCAACTCTGCACGAGCTGCTTCTTCGCGAGAACCGAAGCAAGGCGCATCTGATGCCGTCATGGGACAACGTCGCCGAGACGGTCCGCATCGAATGGGCCACCGGCCTGCTTTGGGGCACCGCCTAAAGCATGTCTCCCGAAAGTGATCACCGGTTTCGGGATAAAGACATGCGAGAAAACAAAGAGCTAAAGCGCAACGAGCGAATCTGAAAGATCGCGGCGCGCAGCCGCCCATCCCTCTGAAAACCGAAAAGGCGGAGCTTTCGCCCCGCCTCCCCATCAATTCGCGCGATCGAAAGCGATCGCTTAGTGGCTGTCCTTGCCAACCGCGCTGCCGCGGCAGCCCTTGAGGAAGTCGAGGTCGGCGCCGGTGTCGGCGCCTTCGACGTGCTGCTGGTGCAGGAAGGCATAGCCCGAGGTCGGCAGCTCGTGCTGCGGCTTCCACTCGGCCAGACGGCGCGCCATCTCTTCATCGGAGATATCGACATGCAGGCGGCGGTTCGGCACGTCGAGCTCGATCATGTCGCCGTTCTTGATGACGGCGAGCGGACCGCCGACGGCGGCTTCCGGCGAGGTGTGCAGGACGACGGTGCCATAGGCGGTGCCGGACATGCGGGCATCCGAGATGCGCACCATGTCGGTGATGCCCTTCTTCAAAACCTTCGGAGGCAGACCCATGTTGCCGACTTCGGCCATGCCCGGGTAGCCCTTCGGACCACAGTTCTTCATGACCATGACGCAGGTCTCGTCGATGTCGAGATTATCGTCGTTGATCTTGGCCTTGTAGTCGTCGATGTCCTCGAACACCACGGCACGGCCGCGATGCGTCAGCAGATGCGGCGAAGCAGCCGATGGCTTCAGGACAGCCCCCTTCGGCGCCATGTTGCCGCGAAGCACGACGATGCCGCCCGACTGCGTCAGCGCCTTTTCGGTCGGCAGGATGACGTCTTCGTTCCAGTTGACGACGTCCTTGACCTCGTCCCAGACGGTCTCGCCCGAAACCGTCAGCGCATCCTTGTGCAGCAAGCCGGCTTCGCCGAGGCGCTTGATGACGACAGGCAGGCCGCCGGCATAGAAGAATTCTTCCATGAGGTACTTGCCGGATGGCATCAGGTTGACGATCGTCGGCACGTCGCGGCCGCAACGGTCCCAATCGTCGAGCGTCAGGTCGATGCCGACGCGGCCGGCCATGGCCAGAAGATGGATGACCGCATTGGTCGAACCGCCGATCGCCGCGTTGGTGCGGATGGCGTTTTCGAAGGCCTGCTTGGTCATGATGTCGGAGGGCTTCAGGTCGTCCTTGACCATCTGCACGATGCGGCGGCCGGTAAGCTGCGCCATCACCTTGCGGCGGCTATCGACACCAGGGATCGCGGCGTTGCCCGAAAGCGCCATGCCGAGCGCTTCGGCCATCGACGCCATGGTGGACGCGGTGCCCATGGTGTTGCAGGTACCGGACGAACGGCTCATTGAGGCCTCGGCTTCGAGGAACTCGGCCTGCGTCATCTCGCCGGCCTTCACCATTTCGGAGAACTTCCACAGATGCGTGCCGGAACCGACGCGCTCGCCGCGGAAATAGCCGTTCAGCATCGGGCCGCCGGTGACGACGATCGACGGCAGGTCGACGGAGGCGGCCGCCATCAGCAGCGACGGCGTGGTCTTGTCGCAGCCGACCATCAGCACGCAGCCGTCCATCGGCTGGCCGCGAATGGTTTCCTCGATCGAGAGCGCCGCCAGGTTGCGGTACATCATCGCGGTCGGGCGGAAGGTGTTTTCGGAAGCCGAGAAAACGGGAACTTCCATCGGGAAGCCGCCAGCCTCCCAGATACCGGCCTTCACCTTCTCCGCCAGTTCGCGCAGATGGCCGTTGCACGGCGTCATGTCCGACCAGGTGTTGAGGATGCCGATCACGGGGCGTCCGTCGAACAGGTCGTGCGGGTAACCCTGGTTCTTCATCCAGCCGCGGTGATAGATGACGTCACGGCTGGTGCCGCCGTACCATTCCTGCGATCGAAGCTTGCGCGGCCATTCCGCTTTCTTGAACATTTTCTTCTGCCTTTTTGGGGGATGCCGGACGTCCTCGCGACGACCGGATCACCAGTTGTCCGTTAAGCCAGCGTGTAGCTGGTCTT
>UCEU01000021.1:0-2500 GCA_900471485.1 Hyphomicrobiales bacterium | reverse complement strand
CGGGAGTACTACTCGGCAGACACACGGCGGGTGCTAACGTCCGTCGTGAAAAGGGCAACAACCCTAACCTCCAGCTAAGGTCCCCAAGTCATGGCTAAGTGGGAAAGGATGTGAGGATCCCAAAACAACCAGGATGTTGGCTTAGAAGCAGCCATCATTTAAAGAAAGCGTAACAGCTCACTGGTCTAAATAAGGGTCTTTGCGCCGAAAATGTAACGGGGCTGAAGCCATGCACCGAAGCTGAGGATTTGCACTATGTGCAAGTGGTAGCGGAGCGTTCCGTAAGCCTGTGAAGGGACAGTCGTGAGACATCCTGGAGGTATCGGAAGTGCGAATGTTGACATGAGTAACGATAAAGAGGGTGAGAGACCCTCTCGCCGAAAGACCAAGGGTTCCTGCTTAAAGTTAATCTGAGCAGGGTTAGCCGGCCCCTAAGACGAGGCGGACACGCGTAGTCGATGGGAACCACGTTAATATTCGTGGGCCTGGTGGTAGTGACGGATTGCGTAACTTGTACGGTCTTATTGGATTGATCGTGCAGGGAAGCGGTTCCAGGAAATAGCTCCACCGTATAGACCGTACCCGAAACCGACACAGGTGGTCAGGTAGAGTATACCAAGGCGCTTGAGAGAACTATGTTGAAGGAACTCGGCAAATTGCACGCGTAACTTCGGAAGAAGCGTGACCCCATTTTACGCAAGTATGATGGGGTGGCACAGACCAGGGGGTAGCGACTGTTTATCAAAAACACAGGGCTCTGCGAAGTCGCAAGACGACGTATAGGGTCTGACGCCTGCCCGGTGCTGGAAGGTTAAAGGGAGAGGTGCAAGCTTTGAACTGAAGCCCCAGTAAACGGCGGCCGTAACTATAACGGTCCTAAGGTAGCGAAATTCCTTGTCGGGTAAGTTCCGACCTGCACGAATGGCGTAACGACTTCCCCGCTGTCTCCAACATAGACTCAGTGAAATTGAATTCCCCGTGAAGATGCGGGGTTCCTGCGGTCAGACGGAAAGACCCCGTGCACCTTTACTATAGCTTTACACTGGCATTCGTGTCGGCATGTGTAGGATAGGTGGTAGGCTTTGAAGCAGGGACGCCAGTTTCTGTGGAGCCATCCTTGAAATACCACCCTTATCGTCATGGATGTCTAACCGCGGTCCGTTATCCGGATCCGGGACAGTGTATGGTGGGTAGTTTGACTGGGGCGGTCGCCTCCGAAAGAGTAACGGAGGCGCGCGATGGTGGGCTCAGACCGGTCGGAAATCGGTCGTCGAGTGCAATGGCATAAGCCCGCCTGACTGCGAGACTGACAAGTCGAGCAGAGACGAAAGTCGGTCATAGTGATCCGGTGGTCCCGCGTGGAAGGGCCATCGCTCAACGGATAAAAGGTACGCCGGGGATAACAGGCTGATGACCCCCAAGAGTCCATATCGACGGGGTTGTTTGGCACCTCGATGTCGGCTCATCGCATCCTGGGGCTGGAGCAGGTCCCAAGGGTTTGGCTGTTCGCCAATTAAAGCGGTACGTGAGCTGGGTTCAGAACGTCGTGAGACAGTTCGGTCCCTATCTGCCGTGGGTGTAGGAATATTGACAGGATCTGTCCCTAGTACGAGAGGACCGGGATGGACATATCTCTGGTGGACCTGTTGTCGTGCCAACGGCATAGCAGGGTAGCTACATATGGAATGGATAACCGCTGAAGGCATCTAAGCGGGAAACCAACCTGAAAACGAGTATTCCCTATCAGAGCCGTGGAAGACGACCACGTTGATAGGACGGGTGTGGAAGCGCAGCAATGTGTGAAGCTTACCGTTACTAATAGCTCGATCGGCTTAATTGTTCTCATTGCTTATGCTCATCAAACAGGTTTGATGAGCTATCGCTCTTGTCCTGACGCGCCAATGGCGCTGCGGACGGCCCGCGCCACGAGGCGCGACGGCCTCTGGCCTGTAGGGTGCCAAACGCATCCTTCAGACGGGAAAGAGAAAGACGTGTTCAAAAAGAAAACAGGCGAATGCCTGCCAGCTTCTCAATTGTTGCGCTTCGCTGACCTGGTGGTTATGGCGGGGCGGCTGCACCCGTTCCCATTCCGAACACGGCCGTGAAACGCCCCTGCGCCTATGGTACTTCGTCTTAAGACGCGGGAGAGTCGGTCGCTGCCAGGTCTGCCAAACGCAACAACACATGCGCCTGATGTCAAAGACATCAGAAAGATGCATGTGAAATTAAAGATAATCTTCTCATCATGAAACTTCGGCCCAGCCGAACATTGGGCCGCGCAAGCGGCCTTTTGCTTTTGAAGGGCCATATACAGAATGAAACTTCGACGCACCTGACGTATAATGGTGCGTCCCTTACAGGAACAAAACCCAATAGGGTTTTGCTCCGGCAGTAAGAGCAAACCGCTTCGCGGTTTACTCGGACGCGACAAAGCCGAAGGCTTTGCGCTGGCGCGGGGTGGAGCAGCCCGGTAGCTCGTCAGGCTCATAACCTGAAGGCC